>NZ_JAOWGO010000017.1:0-172035 GCF_030333105.1 Citrobacter sp. Cm038
CGTAGCTCAGCTGGATAGAGTACTCGGCTACGAACCGAGCGGTCGGAGGTTCGAATCCTCCCGGATGCACCATCTTCTCCGAGATAACAGCTAAGCTGTTGTTTCATGGTCTGCGAAATAATCGCGAGCACCAGGGAGGATAGCGTTGCTTCAGCAACGACCCGTAGGGCAAGGCGCAGCCGAGTAATCCTCCCGGATGCACCATCTCTTACTTGAAACCGTTTTTATAGCGATTTCAGTATCAGCAGTAAAATAAGTTCCCTGATGCATCCGTAGCTCAGCTGGATAGAGTACTCGGCTACGAACCGAGCGGTCGGAGGTTCGAATCCTCCCGGATGCACCATCTTCTCCAAAATAACAGCTGGATTGTTGTTTCATGGTCTGCGAGATAGTCGCTAGAACCAGGGAGGATAACGTTGCTTCAGCAACGGCCCGTAGGGCGAACGTCAGTGAGTCATCCTCCCGGATGCACCATCTTCTCCGAGATAACAGCGATTCTGTTGTTTCATCATCTGCAAGATAATCGCAAGTTTCTATTCTCCTCCTTAGTCATTTTCTTTCAATCTGAACAATCCTCAATTCTCCGTCAGCGACAAAATCAATCAATTACGATAAAATAACGTCTGGTCATTCGGCTTGTGAGAAGACGATGTACGAACGTTATGCGGGTTTGATTTTTGATATGGATGGCACCATCCTGGATACTGAACCGACGCACCGTAAAGCGTGGCGTGAAGTATTAGGGCGCTATGGACTACGTTTTGATGAGCAGGCCATGGTTGCACTCAACGGCTCCCCAACATGGCGTATTGCCCAATCGGTTATTGAACTGAATCAGGCCGATCTGGATCCTCATGCACTGGCTCGCGAAAAAACCGATAAAGTTAAAAGCATGCTGCTGGACAGTGTCCAGCCTTTGCCGTTAGTCGATGTGGTGAAAGCCTGGCATGGTCGTCGGCCAATGTCGGTAGGTACCGGGAGCGAAAGTGCGATTGCTGAAGCTCTGCTCGCTCATCTCGGGCTGCGTCACTATTTTGATACTGTCGTTGCTGCAGACCACGTGCAATGCCATAAGCCTGCTCCTGATACGTTCTTACTGTGTGCCGAGCGTATGGGGGTGGAGCCAACTCGCTGCGTAGTATTTGAAGATGCCGATTTTGGACTGCAGGCGGCATACGCAGCCGGAATGGATGCCGTGGATGTCCGGTTATTGTGAGTGATGGACTGTCGCTCCTGTCACTGTTTGCCAGCAGTTTTCTCAGCGCCACGCTATTACCTGGTAATTCTGAAGTTGTTTTAGTGGCTTTGCTGGTCTCTGGGGTAAGTCATCCCTGGGTCTTAGTCTTAACAGCAACAATGGGTAATAGCCTTGGAGGGTTAACTAACGTTATCCTTGGGCGTTTCTTTCCGTTGCGTAAAACATCACGCTGGCAAGAGAAAGCCACTGGCTGGTTGAAGCGCTATGGCGCTGTCACACTATTATTAAGCTGGATGCCAGTTGTGGGTGATTTACTGTGCCTGTTAGCGGGATGGATGCGTATCTCGTGGGGCCCGGTGATGTTTTTTTTATGTCTTGGCAAAGCGCTGCGCTACGTTGTGGTGGCAGCGGTTACGACGCAAGGCATTATGTGGTGGCACTAATTGTGTTGTGGATAGCCTGTAGGGTAACCAATACCATTATGCTAATTAAAACGATTTTGACAGGCGGGAGGTCAATTTGATCCCGGACGTATCACAGGCGCTGGCCTGGCTGGAAAAAAATCCCCAGGCGTTAAAGGGGATTCAACGTGGGCTGGAGCGTGAAACGCTGCGCGTTAATGCTGATGGCTCATTGGCAACGACGGGACATCCTGATGTATTAGGCTCAGCGCTTACGCATAAATGGATAACCACCGATTTTGCCGAAACGCTGCTGGAGTTTATTACTCCTCCTGGCGACGACATTCAGAAAATGCTCACATTCATGCGCGATCTGCATCGCTATACCGCCAGAAACCTTGGCGATGAGCGTATGTGGCCGTTGAGCATGCCTTGTTATATTGCCGAAGGTCAGGATATTGAACTGGCGCAGTACGGTACTTCAAATATTGGTCGTCTGAAAACGCTCTACCGTGAAGGCCTCAAGAACCGTTACGGCGCGTTGATGCAAACGATCTCCGGCGTACATTACAATTTTTCTCTGCCAATGGCATTCTGGCAGGCAAAGTGCGGCGTAACGAGCGATGATGACGCCAAAGAGAAAGTCTCCGCAGGCTACTTCCGTCTGATCCGTAATTACTACCGTTTTGGTTGGGTGATCCCGTATCTGTTTGGTGCCTCTCCGGCAATTTGTTCCTCCTTCTTGCAAGGAAAACCAACGACCCTGCCGTTTGAAAAAACCGACTGTGGTATGTATTACCTGCCATATGCAACGTCTCTGCGCCTGAGTGACCTGGGTTATACCAATAAGTCGCAAAGCAATCTCGGAATTACGTTTAACGATCTGCATGAGTATGTGGCAGGATTGAAGCGCGCGATTAAAACCCCTTCCGAGGAGTACGCGGTGATCGGTCTGGAGAAAGACGGTAAGCGGCTGCAAATCAATAGCAACGTGCTGCAGATTGAAAACGAATTGTATGCACCTATTCGCCCGAAACGCGTTACTCGCAGTGGTGAATCGCCGTCTGATGCGCTTCTGCGCGGCGGCATTGAGTACATTGAAGTGCGTTCGCTGGATATTAACCCATTCTCACCCATTGGCGTGGATGAGCAGCAGGTGCGTTTCCTCGATCTGTTTATGGTTTGGTGCGTACTGGCTGATGCGCCGGAGATGAGTAGCGATGAGCTGTTATGCACTCGTACTAACTGGAACCGTGTGATTCTGGAAGGACGTAAGCCGGGCCTGACGTTAGGCATTGGCTGCGAAACTGCCCAGTTCCCACTGCCTAAAGTGGGCAAAGATCTGTTCCGTGATCTGAAACGCGTAGCACAAACGCTGGACAGCATCCACGGCGGAGAGGAATATCAAAAAGTCTGTGATGAGCTGGTCGCGTGCTTTGACAATCCTGAACTGACATTTTCAGCCCGGATCCTGCGGTCTATGATTGATACAGGCATTGGCGGCACTGGCAAAGCGCTGGGAGAGGCTTACCGTAATCTGCTGCGTGAAGAGCCGCTGGAAATGTTGCAGGAAGAAGAGTTTATTGCTGAAACCGAGGCATCAAAGCGTCGTCAGCAGGAAATTGAAGCGGCCGATACTGAGTCGTTTGACGTGTGGCTGGAAAAGCACGCCTGATACAAAAGAAAAAGGCCACTCGGGAGTGGCCAAAATTTCATCTCTGAAAACAGGGATGATGATAACAAATGCGCGTCTTTCATATACTGAGACTCGCCCCGGAACAAAGAGTTCAGATTATTTTTAAAAAATTTATCGGAGGTGGCTAAATGCCGTTGTTAGATAGTTTTACTGTCGATCATACCCGGATGGAAGCTCCTGCAGTCCGGGTCGCAAAAACGATGAACACCCCGCATGGCGACGCAATCACCGTGTTTGATCTGCGTTTCTGTATTCCAAACAAAGAGGTGATGCCTGAGAAAGGTATCCACACTCTGGAACACCTGTTTGCCGGTTTTATGCGTAACCACCTCAACGGTAATGGTGTCGAGATTATCGATATTTCTCCAATGGGATGTCGTACCGGTTTCTATATGAGTCTGATTGGTACGCCTGACGAGCAGCGCGTGGCTGATGCCTGGAAAGCAGCGATGGCTGATGTGCTGAAAGTGCAGGATCAGAATCAGATCCCGGAACTTAACGTGTACCAGTGCGGTACGTATCAGATGCACTCCCTCAGTGAGGCGCAGGATATTGCACGCCATATTCTTGAGCATGATGTGCGCGTCAACAGCAATGAAGAGCTGGCGTTGCCGAAAGAGAAGCTGCAGGAACTGCATATCTAGTTATCGCGCCGGAGGATGGTGCCTACGCACCTTATCTGGCCCTACAGAATTGTGCTGAGTGCAGGCCCGGTAAGCAACGAACTACCGGGCAATAAAAAAGGGCCCACACGGGCCCTTTTTACGTTCTGTTAGTGCGCACCACCACCACCACCGCCCGCGCCAAATGGCGGTTTGGCAAACCAGACCAGCCCGAGCAGCACCAGGAAAATCCCCGCCGACATCCAGAAGATTTCGTTAGCAGAAATAATCAGGCCCTGGTTAGTAATTTGCTGCGCCAGCCAGCCGGAAGCCTGCTGCTGGGTCATCCCCAGCCCCTGCAACTGGTCATACATAGCCTGTGCGTTGGGGTTGTATGGGTTGACTGACTCCGTCAACTGTGCGTGATGGAGCGATTCACGGTTAGTCCACATTGTCGTTGTAATCGACGTTCCGATAGAACCCGCCAGTGTTCGCGTAAAGTTAGACAAGCTTGATGCCGCCGCCAAACGCTCAGGTGGTAAACCTGACAGCGTGATAGTGGTCAGTGGCATAAAGAAGCAGGCCACGGCGAATCCCTGAATAAACTGCGGCCAGGCAGACGCGCCAAAATCCATACCAGGTTCGAACGTCCATGCACGCCAGTAAAAACAGACGGCGTACATAATAAAGCTGAACGTAACCAGTCGACGCATATCCAGCTTGTGCGCGAAGCGACCAATAATCGGCGACAGGAGCACAGGAATCACCCCAACCGGTGCGGATGCCAGACCCGCCCAGGTCGCAGTATATCCGTAGACTTCCTGCAACAGCTGTGGCAACAGGACGATTGCACCGAAGTAGAGCATATAGGCCAGGCTGATACACAAACAGCCGATGGTAAAGTTTCGCGACTTAAACAAGGAGAGGTCGACAATTGGGTTATCGTCGGTGAGCTCCCAGACAATCAGGAAGCTGATGGCCACTACGGCGACTACCGTCAGGATGATAATCTCCTGCGAGGCAAACCAGTCCAGCTCTTTGCCGCGGTCGAGCATGATCTGCAAACTACCGATACCGATAACCAGCAGTGCCAGACCAATCGCGTCAATGCGCCGCTGTTCGGTACGAGTTTCCCGACCACGCAGGGTTTGCAGCGTCATCAACACCACCACAACGCCGATCGGCACGTTAATGAAGAATATCCAGCCCCAGTGATAGTTGTCGCTGATGTAGCCTCCGAGAATCGGGCCACAAATAGGCGCGACAATCACCGTCATCGACCAAAGTGCCAGGGCGATAGACCGCTTGGCAGGAGGATAGTTATTCAGTAACAGGCTTTGTGACAGTGGAATTAACGGGCCGGCGACAATCCCCTGAATCACACGGAAGAAAATCAGCATGGTCAGGCTGTTGGACATCCCACATGCCCATGACGCAATAACGAAGGCAATGGTAGACCACATGAAGAGTCTGACTTCGCCAAAGCGCTTTGCCAGCCAGCCGGTGATCGGGATGGAGATAGCATTCGCCACACCGAAAGAGGTGATCACCCAGGTCCCCTGGCTCAGCGAAGAGCCCAGGTTCCCGGCGATAGTGGGGATCGCCACGTTCGCAATGGTGGAGTCCAGCACCTGCATGAATGTCGCCAGGGAAAGCGCGATCGTCATGATGACGAGCTGCGCGCCTTCCAGCGGTTTTTGCTGTTGCATCACACGCACCTTTGAATTAACCCGCGTTGGCCCGCACGATCTCTTCGATCATCTTATTGACCGGATCAAGGTTGATTTCACGTGCATTACTTTCAGCTACAGGTGTCGTACGGACCTGGCTTGCCAGAATCTGTCCGTCACGATTTGAGGTATCTACCGTAACCAGCGTAGATAAACCAATACGCAGTGGATGCTGCGCCAGTTGCTGCGCATCCAGCTCGATGCGAACCGGCAGGCGCTGTACCACTTTGATCCAGTTACCGGTCGCGTTTTGTGCAGGTAACAGGGAGAAGGCGCTGCCTGTCCCCATATCCAGGCCGACAACTTTACCAGTGTATTTAACGTCATCGCCGTAAATATCACTGATAACCGTAGCAGGTTGGCCGATACGCATATGGGCTAATTGCGTTTCTTTAAAGTTTGCATCCACCCACAGGTTAGTGGCTGGTACGACCGCCATCAGCGGCGTGGTCGGGCTAATCTGCGCGCCAGGCTGCACGGCACGGCGGGAAACATAACCGGTCATCGGGCTGACGATTTTGGTACGTTCAAGCGCCAACCAGGCATTACGCACTTCGGTGGCTGCCTGTTGTACGGCAGGCTGATCTTCCAGTCGGCTTCCGAGGATCATCGCCTGGTTCGCATTATATTGTTGGATTGCGACATCAAGCTGAGCCTGAGCACTGGCGACGGCATCGCGGGCATGTTGCAGCTCTTCGCGACCAATCAGGTTGGCATTACCCAGTGGAACCCGGCGATTAAAGTCGCTCTGGGCCTGGGCCAGTGCCGTTTTTTGCACTTCAATGCTGGCCTGTAGCTGTTTGCTGTTGATCATCAGCTGATGCGTCTGGCGCACGCTGGAGGCCAACGCAGTTTTGGCTTTTTCAAATGCCTGCTTAGCATCCGTCTGGTCGAGTGTGACCAGCACATCGCCTTGTTTGACATAGTCAGTGTTATCAGCCCAGACTTTCGTCACGCTGCCTGATACCTGAGCCATGATTTGAACCTGGTTCCCTGCCACGTAGGCATCGTCAGTCTCTTCGATATGACGCAGTACTAAAAACCAATAAATCCCATATGCCACGGCAATGATAATAAAGAGCAAGGTCAGAAGGAGCAGCGCACTTTTACGTTTGCCATTCTTATTGACCGGTTGCTGCGGGGTTTGAGTCTCCGCATTTGCGCTCATGTTGTTCTCCACGATCTTATTTTTTTCACATCGGCTGAGCCGACCTGTTTATCAGAAAGGCCAGCAGTATGACGTGCTGGCCTGTCGGTTTTTCATTTATAAATCTGGATTTTTGAGCGAGTCAGCGCATTAGCGCAGCGCTTCTAATACCGTGCCATCTTGTTCCATCTGATCAAGACGGGTCAGAAGCTTACGAGTGATTTGCTCAAGCTGATCTTTTTCGGTGGCGCTGAGAGAGGACCAGAGTTGATGCAGGCAGCTATGCTGAGGCGGTAATACTTCCTGCAAAAATGCATGGCCTTTCTCGGTCAATTGCAGATGCAGACAGCGGCGATCGTTATCGCTTTCGCGACGTTCGATCCAGCCACGTTTTTCTAACTCATCCGCGATGCGGGTGGCGTTAGTCCGCGACGAGCCAAGCGCGCAACTCAGTTCAGAAGGCTGAATACTGTGGTTTTCCTGAGACTCCAGCGTAATCAACGCCATAAACAATGTCTCGTTAATCCCTTGAGCTTTCAGCATTTTATTGCGGTTTTCCAGCAGCTTGCCCTGCATATGCATGCAAAGACGAGTGAGAAGAACTTCCTGATAAGGGAACTCTTCGTAGCGGCTGGCGCGAAATTTTAGCATTTGTTCAATGGGCGTAAACGAACTATCCATTTGGGTATAACCTCATTAATTTCAGCCGATATAGTAACGACAGTGACAAATAAAGTAAATGTATTATTTAATTAAAATGATTATTTTTATCTATAAAACAACCAGCATTTTCCATGCTAATCCATAGCACAGAGCACTCAACAATGTCGGAATGATGATGCTTCGGGTTTTATAGAAACTTGCGCCCAGTACAATAAACCCCACCAGTGTAGGCACAAACCGACGGGCGTCGTGCATCACTTCTGGTGCGGTAGACACCACCAGCAGGGCGCAAATTGATGCAATGCCGATAGTGTCGAGTAGTATGCCTGTCGCGCCGCGTTTAGTCGGGCGAACATTTCCCATCCCCAGACGGAGTGGCAAATAGCGAAAACAGTAATTGACGCCACCGACCAACAGGCCGAGCAGCAGAACCTCATAGCTCATCAGGACCCCCTTGCCAGAATGACTGTATGAGCGCCGTCAGGCATCCGCAGACAATGCCTGCCAGGATCGCGACGGGGATAGAAAACAATATTACCCCCGTCAGCGCTCCGGCTAATGCCGCTGTGACGCATAGCGCCTGTGTACGCTGGAAAGAGGCGAGCAGAAAGCTCATAAACAGAGCCGGGAGCATAAATCCGAGAGCCGCTTCGACCGCCGGAAAGTCCTTCAGTAAACCACTGCCAGAAAATGCGCCAATAATCGTGCCGAATACCCAGGAAATCCATGAGCACAGCGCAATGCCGATCATCCAGTTTTCACTCCAGCGCCGGTTATCCCGTACCAGCTTTGCCGTTGCAGCAGCGAACACTTCATCGGTGAGGCCAAAGGCCCACAGCGCGCTTTTGGGTTTGCTGAGTCGTCGGGCGATACGGCTACGCAGGGAAGGGCCATACAGAACGTGGCGAACATCCATTGCCATCACGGTAAGCGCGGCGACCCACAGTGAGCTTCCTGCGGCGAGCATGGTGGTGATGACAAACTGACTGGCTCCCGCGTAAATAATGCAGGAGAAAAAGAGGCTTTCAACGGGAGTAAATCCCAGGCGAGTTGCATTGAGACCAAATGCAAATGCGACCGGAATATAACTGATGACTATCGGCAGGCTGTCTTTGACCCCTTCCGTTAACGTTGCCGGGCTGGGGTCAGACTGGGGAACAGGGCTTTCCATAGGATTATAGGCTTCATTACCGAAATTAAAATAACCTGGCTCAATGAGTTATAACCTTAGCAGACTGATGAGCTCCTTAACACCCTGAGGAGCTTAATCAGAGATAAACGAGCTGTATCCGCTTAATTTACGGCTTCCTGGCGGTGAAAACCTCGCCACCAGACCAGCAGGTTGAGTACGGCAACGGTCATACCCGCCAGGCAAACGCCAGCCCAGCCGGCATGCTGCCAGGCAGAAGCAGAAATCAGGGAACCTGCCGCTCCGCCAATAAAATAGCTGGTCATGTATCCGGCAGTCAGCCGATTACGCGCATCCGGATGGATGCGATAAATAACCGTCTGGTTGGTGATATGAACACCCTGCACGGTGAGATCCAGCACCAGGATTCCGATAATCAGCATTGGCACTGATGTATGCCCGAACCAGATAGCCAGCCAGGAGAATAACAGTAATAACAGACCGATGGTGGTCGTGAGATGTGATTTACCCTTATCGGCAAATCCCCCAGCAGGGCGAGCGCCTAACGCACCGGCAGCACCAGCCAGACCAAACAGACCGATCATGCCTTCTGAATAGTTAAATGGCGGCGCGGCGAGCAAAAAGGCCATTGATGTCCAGAGAATACTGAAGTTGGCAAAGGTCAGGCAGCCCAACATCGCACGGGTACGCAGCAGCTTGTCGTGGATAAACAGGCTGAAGACGGAACCTAACAGTTGCGGATAGTTGAGATGGGTTTCAGATTTCATCTTCGGCAGGCCGCGCCACAGCGCGATAGCCATCAGCGCCATCAGTACCGACGCCACCCAAAACACAGTGCGCCAGCCGCCCAGATTGGCCAGTAATCCGGCGACGGTACGCGCCAGCAGAATGCCCAGCAACAGACCACTCATAATTGTGCCAACGACTTTGCCGCGCTTGTCCGGCGTGGCGAGCGTTGCCGCCAGCGGAACCAGAATTTGTGCCACCACGGAAAAGAGTCCGGTCAGCGCCGTACCGAGGATCAGCATTGTCAATGACTGACTGCTGGCGGTAATTAACATGCCGCCAGCCGCTAATAGCGTCATGGAGACAATGAGCATCCGACGTTCAAACATATCGCCAAGCGGCACCAGAAACAGCAGGCCTGCAGCATAACCAAGCTGCGCGGCGGTGACGATAAAGCCCGCAGTACTGGCCGACAACGAAAAGTTACGCGCAATGGTGTCGAGTAGCGGTTGCGCGTAGTAGTTACTGGCGACGGCCAGACCGGTTGCGATGGACATTAAAAGGATCAGCGACGGGCTAAGTCCATGAGTGGTTTTAGTCATTGTTTTCAACTGAATAATGGGTTTCAGAAAACAATCATAACGGAAGCAGCTACATGTTGCAGATTTGTTAGGTGATAGATTGTGCGGTTATGGGGAAGGGAGAGAAGTGCGCTGGTTACCAGGCCGGATGGTGGCGTCGCGCCGCCATCCGGCATAAAGGGGAATTACTTCTGCGCGGCCAGCGCTTCTTTCACCCAACCGTCAAACTGCTGCTGGTGGGCTTTAATCCAACCATCAACGTGGCCCTGTACGTCTGATTCAGAAGATTTACCGTCATGCATCATCGCGTTCTGCGCGTTGATATCTGCCAGCGGCAGTTTCATCAGCGCGAACAGTTTTGCCGCCGCCGGGTTTTTTTCGGCCCACGCCTTGTTAGCAACGATATGCATAGTGTTTACCGGGAAGCCGTAGTTAGCGCCGTTTGGCAGTTTGGTATCAATATCTTTCTGCTCACCCGGAAGGGAAGAGAACGGTACCTGCAACCAGACCACATCTTTGCCCGGCTTCATTACGTCGCTCACCCAGTACGGTGTCCAGGTGTAGTAGAGGATCGGTTTGCCTTCCTTAAAGCGGGTAATGGTATCGGCCATCATCGCCGCGTAGTTACCGTGACTGACATCGACCGTTTTTTCCAGATCGAATGCTTTGTTCTGGTGGTTGATAACGGCTTCACAGCCCCAGCCTGGTGAACAGCCCATCATGTCGGCTTTACCGTCGCCATTGGTATCAAAAATTTTGGCAATCTTCGGATCTTTCAGTTGGGCGATATTGGTGATTTTGTACTGCTCAGCGGTTTTCTTGTCGATTAGATACCCCTGCGCCGCACCTGTTACGAATACCCCCTCGCGATAAAACTTTTTATTTCCGCCTGCTGCGGCATACATATCATCATGCAGCGGCTGCCAGTTCACGGCGGTAAAAGTCGCATCGCCAGAGGCAATGGAGGTGTAGCCGACGTTGTAGTCAACTTCACTCGCTTTGTTGACGGTATACCCCAGTTTTTCCAGCGCGCGGCTGACCAGTTGCGTCTGGAAGGACTCTTCAGAGATGGTGCTCTGGATAGGTTGTACAGTGATGCCTTTGCCCGGCAGGTCGGCAGCGAAAGCGCTGGTAGAGACAAGGGTGGCAAACGTTGTGGCAAGGATTATATTCTGTCGCATCGTTGTTCCTTATTACACTTCATCTTTCAAGCTGACTCTTTGTTGGCTGCACTTATGTACTCGTCACATACTGTTTGTACGCTTCCGGGATACATTCGTTTGCTGCCGCGGTGCAACTTAAATGATTTTGTGCAAAGTTTATGAGTTTCAGGCCCGGCGAGCGCAATGCCACCGGGCAATGGGTGAATTACTTAATGAAAGGACGGGTGAAAAGCCCGACAGGTCCGGTGGTGTACCAGCGACGGTTACCGCGGCTACGCGAGTCGCGACCGACAGCCTGTGTCAGACGATCCAGAATAATGGCGAGGATAACAATCCCGACCCCACCGACTGTAGCCAGTCCCATATCCAGACGACCGATACCACGCAGGACCATCTGACCAAGCCCACCGACCGCTATCATCGAAGCGATAACGACCATGGAAAGGGCGAGCATCAGTGTCTGATTAACCCCCGCCATGATGGTCGGCATCGCCAGCGGCAGCTGTACTTTAAACAGCATCTGACGCGGGCTGGCACCAAATGAGCGCGAGGCCTCAATCAGATCGGCTGGCACCTGGTTAATCCCCAGAATGGTCAGACGTACGATTGGCGGCAGGGCGAAGATAATCGTCACGACTACCCCCGGTACGTTGCCGATACCGAACAGCATAACAATCGGCACCAGATAGACGAACGCAGGCGTGGTTTGCATTGCATCCAGCAGGGGACGAACAATTTTTGCCGCTCGGGGACTACGCGCCAGCCATATTCCCATTGGCAGGCCGATCACCACGCAAAACAGCAGCGCGGTCAGTACCAGTGCCAGGGTTATCATCGCCTGCGACCATGCGCCAATTGCGCCAATAGCAATCAATGAGATTAAGGTGGCAACACCCATCCCGACGCCGGAAATCTGCCATGCGATCAGTGCAAAAAGAACAATCGCTACAGGTGCAGGCATACCCAGCAGCAACTGCTGGAAGCCATTAAGGATGTAATCTACCGGAACACGAATCCCCTGGAAGACAGGACGGAAATGGGTTACTACCCAGTCAATCCCTTCGGTAACCCAGCTATCCAGCGGGATCAGCGTTTTATGGAAGGGATCCATAATGTTGAAATGTTCAGGCGCTGGTGCGGGTGCGCTGGTCAGCCAGTCTGCGCTGCCTCCGTCGGCTGGCGCACCAGACGGCGTACTCCAGGCATCAGCGGATTGTGCGGCGCTATCGGCCGCTGGTGTGGTATCCCACGGATTCGTTTGATCAGCCATTGTTTGCCCCCTCGCGATCTAAAGCCTGTAACAGCATGCGTTTTGAAATAATGCCCACATACTGCTGTTCCTCATCGACAACCGGTACGGCGCATGGCGCCTGACCAACATGAGAAAGCAACTCGCTCAGAGGGGTTTGTGCATCTACAGCTAACGGTTCATCAATTAAAGCTGCTTCAATACCTTGTGACTGGCTTAAGGCTGCTTTTAATGAGTCGATGGAGACGACGCCAATGAATTTATTACCGCGTTCAATTACGTAACCATATTCACGATCTTTATCCTGCAATAATTGCAGGGCCGATCGTGGACCTACGCCTGGTGTTTTACGAATTAAGCCCTCAGGGCTACGGCGTGAAATATCTTTCGCGCTGAATACCTGGCTTATATCAACACCACGGAAGAAAGTGCGCACATAATCATTTGCCGGATTATTCAGGATCTCATCCGGTGTACCGACCTGTACCACCTCGCCATTTTGCATAATGGCAATTCTGTCGCCAATGCGCATAGCTTCATCAAGATCATGGGAAATAAAGACCACGGTACGCTGATGTTTCGCCTGCAGTTTTACCAGTTCATCCTGCATCTCAGTTCGAATTAACGGATCGAGCGCTGAGAAAGCTTCATCCATTAATAAGATGTCAGGGTTAATGGCTAATGCACGGGCAAGGCCAACACGCTGGCGCATACCACCGGAAAGCTCATCCGGATAACCGTGAGCGTAATTCTCTAATCCGACCTGGCGTAGCGCATCCAGCGCTTTTTCACGACGAGCATCTGCGGCAATACCGGCTAATTCCATACCGAATGCTGTATTGTCCAGTACCGTCATGTGCGGCATCAATGCAAAGGACTGGAAAACCATCGCAATCTTTTTTCTGCGCACCTCGCGAAGCTCGGCATCTGATATTTTGGCAATATCTACGCCATCAATCAGTACCTGTCCGCGGGTGGGTTCAATCAGGCGATTGAGAAGGCGTACCATTGTGGATTTACCCGAGCCGGATAATCCCATGATGACAAATATCTCGCCTTCTTCAATGGCCAGACTGGCGTCTTTAACGCCAAGCGATAGCCCTGTTTTATCCAGAATTTGCTCTTTTGAAAGTCCTTTTTCAATATATTTGAACGCTCTCTGTGGATGCTCGCCAAATATCTTATAGAGGTTTTTAACTTCTAATTTAATTGCCATGCAATAGAATGATTCCTGTTATTTGTTTATATCGATATATTACCTGATGGAAATAGTTACCTTTTTCTACCCTAACATACTGAGAATCTGAGACAACCCTGAATTTGTTAATGGCATGAATATTGCCGAAGGCCAGGAGGCGGGATTTCCCATGATATAAGGGCTGAGCGCTGATAACAGCAAGATGATATTTTTTGTAAGGAACACCGAAAAGACGTCTGAATTGTTGAAATGCAGACGAATAATGTGACTGAGATTGAGTGTAGATCACATATGCATAATTGTGTGATGCAGTTAAAATATTATTGCGGAAAACAGTCGGATATTCTCCGCAATAATGTGTGTTAAAAGTTCCAGTCGTCGTCTTCGGTTTCGACGGCTTTTCCCATTACATAGGACGACCCCGAACCGGAGAAGAAATCGTGGTTTTCGTCGGCATTAGGTGACAGTGCGGCGAGGATCGCCGGATTTACATCCGCCATTTCAGCCGGGAATAACGCCTCATAGCCCAGGTTCATTAACGCTTTATTGGCGTTGTAACAAAGGAATGCTTTGACGTCCTCCACCCAACCCGTTTCTGCGTAGAGCTCTTCCGTATAGCGTGCTTCGTTATCGTACAACTCCATTAACAGATCGAGCGCAAAATTCTTCAGTTCTTCGCGTGCCGATTCTGTAATGGCCTCCAGACCTTTTTGATACTTATAACCGATGTAATAACCATGTACCGCTTCGTCACGAATAATCAGACGGATTAAATCAGCAGTATTGGTCAGCTTGCCACGGCTGGAGAAATACATTGGTAACCAGAAACCGGAATAGAACAGGAAAGATTCCAGAAATACGCTGGCAATTTTCTTCTTCAGCGGATCATGGCTGGCGTAATGTTCAAGAATGATTTGTGCTTTGCGCTGGAGAGGGGCGTTTTCCTCACTCCAGGCATAGGCTGCATCCACATCCTGGGTCTGGCATAAAGTGGAGAAAATAGAGCTGTATGACCGGGCGTGTACCGCCTCCATAAAGCTGATATTCGACAACACGGCTTCTTCATGCGGGGTTAGTGCATCCTGCATTAACGTTGGCGCACCCGCAATATTCTGAATGGTGTCGAGTAGCGTCAGCCCGGTAAATACGCGAATAGTCAGTTGCTGCTCGGCCGCATTCAGCGTCTGCCAGGCAGGGATATCATTCGACAGCGGGACTTTTTCCGGCAGCCAGAAGTTACTGGTCAGGCGGTTCCATACCTCGAGATCTTTATCATCCTGGATCTTATTCCAGTTGATGGCACTTATGCGATTTAATCTCATCCTGCTCTCCTTACAGTGCGCATGACACGCAGCCTTCGATTTCAGTGCCTTCCAGCGCCAGCTGGCGTAGTCGGATGTAGTACAGCGATTTGATCCCTTTTTTCCAGGCATAGATCTGCGCTTTATTGATATCGCGGGTGGTGGCGGTATCAGGGAAAAATAGCGTCAGTGAAAGACCTTGATCGACATGTCGTGTCGCTTCGGCGTAGGTATCAATGATTTTTTGCGGACCGATTTCGTAAGCATCCTGGTACATGTCCAGATTGTCGTTGGTCATAAACGGGGCCGGGTAGTAAACGCGCCCGGTTTTACCCTCTTTACGGATCTCCACCTTCGACACAATCGGGTGGATACTTGAGGTCGCATGATTGATGTAGGAGATAGAGCCGGTCGGTGGAACGGCCTGTAAATTCTGGTTATAGATGCCGTAGCGCATCACATCGTCACGCAGTTGTGACCACATTTCGCGCGTCGGTAATGTAATGCCGCTGTGGGCAAATAACGCGCGGACTTTGTCGGTTTTCGGTTGCCAGTTTCCCTGCAGATATTGCGTAAAGTATTCGCCGCTGGCGTAACGGGACTGTTTGAATCCGGCAAAGGTTTTACCGCGTTCGCGGGCTAGTTTCATCGATGTGTTCAGCGCATGCCAGGTGATGGTGTAAAAATAGAGATTAGTAAAATCCAGCCCTTCAGGTGAACCGTAGGCAATGCCTTCTCGCGCCAGATAACCATGCAGGTTCATCTGTCCGAGGCCAATGGCATGTGAGGCGTTGTTTCCGGCTTCAACAGACGGCACGCTGCGGATATGGCTCATATCAGAGACCGCGGTTAAGCCGCGAACCGCTGTTTCAACCGTGCGACCAAAGTCCGGTGAATCCATAGTGTGAGCGATGTTGAGCGAGCCGAGGTTGCAGGAGATATCGTGTCCGATCTGCACATAGTCAAGATTTTCGTCGTACGTCGAGGCACTATTGACCTGCAAAATCTCGGAGCACAGGTTGCTCATATTGATGCGTCCGGCAATCGGATTGGCACGATTCACCGTGTCTTCAAACATGATGTACGGGTAGCCTGACTCAAACTGGATTTCCGCCAGCCGCTGGAAGAAATCGCGGGCATTAATGTAGCTTTTGCGCACGCGCACATCAGCAACCAGTTCGTCATAGTGTTCACTGACGGCGATATCACCAAACGGTTTGCCGTAAATGCGCTCCACGTCATAAGGGGAAAACAGCGCCATCTGCGCATTTTCTTTGGCCAGACGGAAGGTGACATCCGGGATCACCACGCCGAGAGAGAGCGTTTTGATGCGAATTTTTTCATCGGCGTTTTCGCGTTTGGTATCGAGAAAACGCAGAATATCCGGGTGATGTGCATGCAAATACACGGCCCCCGCACCCTGACGTGCACCCAGTTGATTAGCATAAGAAAATGCGTCCTCCAGCATTTTCATTACCGGGATCACACCGGAAGACTGATTTTCAATGCGCTTAATAGGTGCACCAGCTTCCCGCAGGTTAGAGAGCAAAAACGCCACGCCGCCGCCGCGTTTGGAGAGTTGCAACGCGGAGTTTACCGCCCGTCCAATTGACTCCATGTTGTCTTCAATTCGCAACAGGAAGCAGGAGACCAGTTCACCGCGCTGTTGTTTACCGCAGTTCAAAAATGTCGGTGTAGCAGGCTGAAAGCGCCCGGAGAGCATCTCATCGGTAAGCTGCATGGCGAGCGTTTCGTCACCCTGCGCCAGCGTTAACGCCACCATCGTCACACGATCCGCAAAATCTTCAAGGTAGCACTTACCGTCAAAGGTTTTTAGCGTATAGCTGGTGTAGTACTTCCATGCGCCGAGGAAGGTCTGGAAGCGGAATCCTCTGGCGTGGGCCTGGTCAAAAAGCCTCACCACGAAAGCGCGATCGTAACGAGTTAAAACGCTTTCGTCGTAATAACCGTCACGGATGAGCGTATTCAGACGCTCATCCTGGCTGGCAAACACCACCGAGTTGGGGCGGACGTGGGAAGTAATAAAAGCGTCCACCGCCTGATGGTCTTTATCGAATTGAATCCGCCCGGCTTTATCGTACAGATTCAGCATGGCGTTAAGGGCGTGGTAGTCCAGCGTTTGCGGGATTACGCGTTCTGCGGTTGTCGTTGCCAAAATTCACTCACTCCTTTTCGGACATTGTCGATATCGCTTTGCGTTCCCATCAGCTCAAAGCGATAGAGCCACGGCACGCCGCATTTTTGTGAGATAACCTCACCCGCGCGGCCATAGGCTTCGCCGAAATTGCGATTGCCGGAGGCGATCACGCCGCGTATTAATGCCCGGTTGTGCGTATCGTTTAAAAAGCGGATCACCTGCCGTGGGACCGCACCAGCCGTACCGCCGCCGCCGTAAGACGGCACGACTAAAATGTAAGGTTCGTCTACCCGGATTCGTTCGCGCTCATTAAGTGGGATACGAATAGCGGGCATCTCCAGACGCTGCATAAAGCGATGGGTATTTTCGGAGCTGCTGGAGAAGTAGACGAGGGTATTCATGCGCTGGCCACATGGGGTTGCGGGCGCAGGCGGTTAATCATATCCGGGCGGAATCCTGACCAGCTGGTTTCACCTGCGACTACCACCGGTAACTGACGAAAACCTTGTTCACGCAGCGTGTCTGCCATGTCTGGCAACAGATCGACATTCACCATTTCAAAATCAAATCCGCGGTTTTCCATTGCCCGCTTAGTGGCATGGCACTGAACACAGTTGTTGCGAGTGTAAATAATAATGCGCATGATTCGTATTTCCATCTAAAAATAAAAGAACGGCGCGATAACAGGCGTCGGGTTGTGTGTGTCTTGATACAGAAGATACTAGATGTAGTTTTAAAAAGATTCAACCATACAAGATATGGGAATTTTAGATTGAAAGTGTTCAGAGTAACGAGCGGAGCGGGGGAAGAGGATGAGTGACGTATAAATTGCCCGATGCCTACGCTTCTCGGGCTTACTGACAAGCATGGAGAGGCCCGATAAGGCGGTTTATCGGGCAGCCCGCAATTACATACGCATGCTTACCGCCAGGCGGTTAAAGCAATTCATCAGGCTAATTGCGAATGTCAGGTCGCTAATCTCTTTGGCGCTAAAATGGTCAAGCAGCGGCAGATAAACATCATCTTCGGCATGAGTTGTGACGATGTGTGTGACAGACTCGGCCCACGCCAGTGCCGCACGTTCCTGCTCACTGAAATGATGACTTACACGCCATCCCGCCAGTGCGTCCAGCTTGGTTTGTTCAACGCCAGATTTGCGCAGCGCTTTACTGTGCATTTCCAGACAAAATGCACAGCCGTTAATTTGTGAAATGCGCAGATAAATCAGTTCCGTCAGCGTGGTGTCCAGAGCGCAGTTTTCCAGCGCTTTGCTGGCCTGAACCAGGGCGTTATAGACTTCAGGGCTGAGTTCATAGTAGGGCTGGCGTAACATATTCATGGTATTTCTCCTCGTTTGGATGACCAGCAATGTAGCACTATAATGGTCTGCAAAAGAGAGCCATATTTTCACTAAAAAAGCAGACCATAAATGCCACGCTACCAGCAAATCGCCCGCCAGTTAAAAACCGCTATTGAGAAAGGTGAACTTAAGCCTGGCACAAGATTACCCTCCAGCCGTACATGGTCTCAGGAGCTGGGCGTGTCACGTTCGACGGTGGAAAATGCATACGCTGAGCTGGTGGCTCAGGGCTGGCTTGTGCGACGTGGCCAGGCCGGAACGTTTGTGAGTAGACAACTGCGGCTGGATACAACGTCTGCTGCCCCTGTTGTATACGCCGGAGAAAGTCCAACGCCGCAGTTGTTTCAGATGGGGCTGCCCGCTCTCGATCTTTTCCCCCGGGAAACCTGGGCGCGGGTAATGGGGCGGCGTTTGCGCACACAGACGCGTTTTGACCTTGCGCTGGGAGATGTTTGCGGTGAACTGACGTTACGCCAGGCTATTGTCGATTACCTGCGCGTTTCACGCAGCATTGAGTGCCTGCCGGAGCAGGTGTTTATTACTTCTGGATATGCGGCATCGATGACATTAATCCTACGCGCTCTGGCAAAACCTGGTGATGGAATGTGGGTAGAGGATCCGGGTTTTCCTTTAATCAGGCCAGTAGTGGCGCAGGAAAGGGTTGAAATGATGCCTGTTCCGGTCGATGAAGAGGGACTGGATGTGTACGTCGGGATCCGTGACTATCCACATGCGCGCTTTGCGCTCCTCACGCCAGCTCACCAAAGTCCGCTGGGGGTATCGCTTTCGTTAGCCCGTCGACATCAGTTGCTGGAGTGGGCCGCCCGTGCGCAGGCATGGATCATTGAAGATGACTACGACAGTGAATTTCGCTACCACGGAAAACCGTTGCCACCGCTAAAAAGCCTGGATGCGCCACAGCGGGTTATTTATGCCGGAACGTTCAGTAAATCGCTGTTTCCTGCACTGCGCACGGCATGGCTGGTGGTCCCCCTGACTCAGGTGTCGCGGTTCCGCCAGCAAGCGGCGCTAACGGCCTGTAGTGTTCCGGTTTTATGGCAACAAACGCTGGCTGATTTTATCCACGGGGGGTATTTCTGGCGGCATCTGAAGAAGATGCGACAACATTACGCTCAACGACGTCAATGGATGGAAACTGCGCTGACAGAGCAAGGATTTACCGTAGTTCCTCAGGACGGCGGGATCCAACTGGTGATGTCGGTTAGCGGAGAGGACACAGTATTAGTACGTAAAGCTAATCTCGCGGGTCTGGCAGTTCAGGCTTTAACTGATTGGCGAATAACATCGACAGGAAAGGGCGGAATACTGCTGTCATTTACCAATATTAGATCTGTGGAAATGGCGCAGCAGGCCGCATATCAACTTCGGCTGGCAATGGCCTGATTGTCAGTCGTTCTGTAGATATTTATCCCGTCATATTCACTTCTTTATGGACTTTTCTGAAAGCGTTGCTAATGCTGAATCAGGTAAGGTAAGCCCGCAGTAAAAGATAACGAGGAAAATAATATGTATTTACGACCAGATGAGGTGGCGCGCGTACTTGAAAAAGTGGGCTTTACCGTCGATGTAGTCACACAGAAAGCTTATGGCTATCGACGTGGTGAAAATTATGTGTACGTTAACCGGGAAGCACGCATGGGACGTACCGCTTTAGTTATCCATCCCACGCTAAAAGAGCGCAGTTCATCGCTGGCTGATCCCGCAACAGATATTAAAACCTGCGATCACTATCAGCAATTTCCGCTTTATTTAGCGGGAGAAACCCATGAACATTATGGTATTCCGCACGGCTTTAGCTCGCGTGTTGCGCTTGAGCGTTATTTAAATGGGTTGTTTGGTGACGTGAGTTCGAACTAAAGGCGCGACTGGCGATGCCAGTCGCGAAGAAGATGTATTTAGGCTTTAGCCTGGTGATAGCTGCTGACTTTAAACAGGCGGCGGCAATAATCAAGGAAGTAGCCATACACAGCCCCCATCAGCATTGATACCACGATGTTTGAACTTACTGCAGCTGTAATCTGGTGCCAGTCAGCGCCAACCGTCAACAGAATAACGACATATACCGGAGACTGGAACGTTACATACGCCAGCACATCTGCCAGATTTTTAGCCCATCCGGCTGACGTGGCTTTACGCGCCGCGCGCATGAATAAATCACGGTACATACCATAGGGCCAGGCGATCAGAATGTTAACAGGGATAGCCACCAGTCTGGAAGAAAGCGATTGTTCAAAGGTCATTCCAGAGAGGAATACTTCGATCAACATGTTCACGACAGAACAATAAACAACCATCGCGAACGTGTCTGCTACAGCATGACGCAAGCGTGACTGCGGAGAGAACATGTTAATGCTCCTTGTAAAAAGGGAATAAAAGGTTTTGAATACCTTTTAACTAGTGTTTTATCTTGCTGCTTTCGCGTTTTAATAGGATATATGGCTACATAATAACTGGCAACTAGCTTAAAATTTTTATTTATTGTCTTTTTGTCGATAAAATGCTCTGTGTTGGTTCGTTTTTTGTTCGTTTTGGCATTTTCGTTGCTGTATTGGTTAAAACTCTTTTAAATCAATATCTTATTTTGACTTGTTTTTCTGAATTTTTTGAGCTCCTTTCTGAATGTGAATTGATGTTGGGTATGTCTGCCAGACCAGACTGTACGTTGTGATTTTCTGTATTGTGGGTATATGATTTAAGAGGCCGTTAGCCATATTTATTTTAATACTCACGTTATATAAAATATCGGAAAATCGACTCACCCGTACCAACAGGTAAATAATAAGAAACGTTGTTAGCTTAATACTTTGCGACAAAATATACTGGAAATAGAAAAAACAATCGAATACACTTCCTGCCGTATTACTGTTTTTGATTTCTGCGTTAAAGAGGTTTTATTAATATGAGCTTAATGTTAAAAAACTTAAATAATATCCGCACACTGCGTTCTATGGCCCGTGAATTTCCCATCGAGGTTCTTGAAGATATGTTGGAAAAATTCAGGGTAGTTACCAAAGAAAGACGCGATGAAGAAGAAAAGCTACAGCGTCAGCGTGCAGAGCAGCAGGAAAAAATTAATACGTTGTTGGCGCTGATGCAAGCTGATGGAATTAATCCAGAAGAGTTGCTGAGTATGGTGCCAACCACGTCACGGGGCGGAAAAAAACGCCAACCGCGTCCGGCGAAATATCATTTTACTGATACCAATGGTGAAACGAAAACATGGACCGGACAAGGACGTACACCGAAGCCCATTGCTCAGGCACTGGCTGCTGGTAAATCTCTCGACGATTTTTTGATCTGATAGCAATGCGGTGAGGAGATCCTCACCGCTTATTTCAGCAAACGCCGAAATCACCGTCTTCGGAATATCGCGTAACATCAGCAGCTTTCAGTGTGAATTTCTCACCGCTTTCGTTACTGGCTTGTACGGCCACAATCTGGTCATCATTCACTTCGACAACTTTCAGTTTTGGTCCGCCCATACGCGGTTGCACCAAATCGCCAGGTTTAAACATACTGCGTTCCTTTCTTTATCACATGGCCCACCATAGAGCACGTCAATTGGCGGGTACAGCGCTGTTTCGGTTATTACCGCTTAATGAGTACGTCGGTTCCACGGCATTTTATCCAGTAGCCGTGCCATGCCACAAAAGCCGGTAACGCCAGCAAGAACCAGACCTGCGCCGACAAAACCGCTGAGTAAGAAGAAGCCACTGTTGACCGTGTAACCGAGAACGACGCCGAGTAAGGCAAGGCTACCAGCCGCAATCTGCACCTGACGCATCAGCGGCAACGGCTGTGAGTTATCTTTTGTTACCGGCAAACCTGCAGCTTTCCAGCCGTCGATTCCGCCCTCAAGCAGCCAGACCTGTGCAGGCGCGGCGGTGGCATGCAATTTGGCTGCGGCGTTTTGTGTGCGCTTGCCCGACTGGCAGTGAAAAATAATGCGCTCGGCCCGCAAATTTGTGGGTAGTGAGTTCTGTTCCAGGGTGGATAGCGGGGCCAGTTGCGCCTCTGGGATATGCTCGTACAGATACTCATCTGCATCACGGATATCAATCAGTTTTGCCCCTTGTGCCAGGAGCGCCTGTGCTTCGCGCGGGGAAATTATCCCAATGGTCATGATGGTTCCTTATGGGCAATACAGTGTTTTTAATGTGGCGATAAGTGAATTCACCGCCGCATTTTTAATGAAATAGAGGATGCGCTGAGCATCTCGCTGGCTTTCTATCAGACCTTCCTCGCGCATTCGCGCCAGATGTTGGGAGGTCGCGGAAGGACTCAAGCCGGTAATGCGGGCTAATTCACCTGCGCTGGTACCCGGTGAACCGCAGAGCATGCACAAAATCAGCAACCGTTTCGGATTGCTCATCGCTTTGAGCAGGGCGGCCGCTTTTTCAGCGCTGGCCTGGAGTTGTTCAAGTTCAGTCATAGTTATTTAAGTGAGTTCTAAATTAAGCACATTCTAAAATAAACAATCATCGTACGCCAGCGTAAAGAGAGTAAAGGAGGGTAAAACCGCAGGGGAGGGCTGGCAGAGTTGAGTACACTGGTTATGCTTAGAGACGAAATCTCTTTTTATACCCGTCATACTTAAGTTGCATGCGCGTTGGCTACGAGTTACACGACTCATCCATGAGTCTCGCCTTACGGGCGGTTGTTCCGTAGCGCTCAAATCTGTTTCTGACAGATTTGTCGCTCACCCGAATCACTTGCAAGAGCAAGCTCATCGGGACTCACTCTTTTGTCGCCTGGCTGCAACTCAAATTATTTTGGGTATACACAATGATTAATTTTTTGCTTGTATGGAGTGTGTATGGGTTTCTGGAGAATTGTTTTAACTATTATTTTGCCTCCTCTTGGTGTACTGCTGGGGAAAGGATTTGGCTGGGCGTTTATCCTCAATATCGTACTGACACTGCTGGGTTACATCCCCGGTCTTATTCATGCATTCTGGGTACAGACGCGTAACTAATCTTTTCCACTATTGCGGCGCATCTGCGCCGCTTTCCTGATCGATCCTTCCCCTCTGCTACACTTCTTGGTGTTGATTGTTAATAACCGAGGTGAATATGGGTCTCTTCAATTTTGTGAAAGATGCGGGTGAAAAACTCTGGGATGCGGTCACAGGAAATCATGGTGGTGACGAACTGGCGAAAAAGGTGCAGGAACACCTGAGTAAAACCGGTATTCCAGATGCAGATAAAGTGAACGTCCAAATTGCCGAAGGTAAGGCGACCGTTTCTGGAGATGGGTTAAGCCAGGAAGCGAAAGAAAAAATTCTGATCGCGATCGGTAATATCTCCGGTATTGGTAGTGTGGATGACCAGGTCACAACTTCTGCGCCGGCGAATGAAAGTCAGTTTTATACGGTGAAGTCCGGTGACACGCTGAGCGCTATTTCGAAACAGGTTTATGGTAATGCTAACCTGTACAATAAGATATTCGAGGCGAATAAACCGATGCTGAAAAGCCCGGATAAAATCTATCCCGGGCAGGTTTTACGTATTCCGGAAGAGTAAAGAAGAACAGGTTTATTCCGTCAGAAGTTTTCCGGACATGGCCTGCTGAATAATAGGAATTGGCGTCAGCAGGTGCTGGCGCATTAATTCGCTGGCGCGCTCTGCATCGCGCGCCATAATTGCTTCGGTAAGCGTCTGATGCTGATCGTGTTTATCTTCAAGCATTTCAACGGATAGCACCGTTTTACGCAGCCAGATAAACCGGTAGCGTGCTGCGAGATCGAACAGCCGTTCGCGCATTTGCAGCAAATAGTGTGAACCGCACCCGGCAACAATTGCCGTGTGAAACGCCTGATGTCGCTGATCCCACTCATCCAGCATCTGCTCGCTGGCGTCAACAGCTTCAAGCTTGCTCAGCATATGTGCCCGCGCCAGAATCTCTGCTTCCCAGGCGTCGTCGCCGCGCTCAATTGCCAGACTCACCAGCATCGCCTCCGTATTAGCGCGGGCGTCAAAAATATCGAGCAGCTCCTGCTCTGACATCGATGCCACACGATACCCTTTCTGATTGACCACCGTGACCAGCTGTTCTGCCACCAGTTGCGAAAGCGCCTCGCGCAACGGCCCGACTCCCAGTTCATAGCGCGAGGTCAGCAGGCTCATTCGCAGTTTTTCATCAGGCTGATACACACCACGGATGATGTCGTTTTTGAGCCAGCGGTACCCATCAATGGCCGTCGGTTGGGAAATGGCGGTCATGGTCATACTCCTGAAAAGGTTTCCCGGCCTGTGCCGGGAACGGATTTAATGCGTATTTTGCAACGGTGCTTTTTGCCACGATAGCAGTTTTTTCCAGCGTGACATAATTGGCACAGTGCAAATAATCCCGATGGCGAGCAGCCCGGTTGAGATAACCTCCAACTGTTGCGCCGGGCGAAAGAGCATCACCACTAATACAAAGATAATAAAGGCGATGACCAGCCAGGTTAGCCACGGATAGAGCCACATTCTCAGCTTAATTTCCCCGCCTTGTGCCATCAGGATCTTGCGCATCCGGAGCTGGGAAATAGCAATCACCAGATAGACCAGCAGCGCGATGGCGCCAGAGCTGTCGATCAGAAACTTAAACACTTTTGCTGGCGCGTAATAGTTGACGATCACGGTGAGGAAAGCGGCCCCAGTCGACAGCAGCACCGCGACATAAGGTGTTTTGCTACGGTTAGTTTTGCCCATAAAAGCTGGGGCATCTCCACGACGGCTCAGGGAGTAGAGCATCCTGGATGCCGTATACAGCGCAGAGTTCAAACAACTGGTTACCGACAGTAAAATGACGCAGTCCATGATCAGTTTCGCGTGCGGGATGTGCAGTAATTCCAGCACCGAGCGGTAAGAGCCAACCTCTTTAAGCCCCGGCATGTTCCACGGGATCAATGCCACCACCACGAAAATTGAGCACAGATAGAAAATAGAGATACGCCAGATAACCGAGTTCGTGGCGCGCACGATGTGTTTATCCGGGGTGTCGGACTCCGCGGCGGCAATGGTAACAATCTCCGCGCCCATAAAGGAGAACATGGTTATCAGCATCGCGCTGAGCACCGCGCCAAAACCGTTAGGCATAAAGCCGCCGTGATCCCACAGCCGTGAAATTCCACTGACCTCAGCGTAGGGATAGAAACCGCTAATCGCTGCCGCGCCCAGGGCGATAAACGCCAGAATGGCAATCACTTTGCACAGCGCCAGCCAGAACTCGAACTCACCGTAATTTTTGACGCTCAGCAAATTACTGCCGGTTAACGCCAGCGTGATAACCAGCGAGAACAGCCAGACAGGAATGCCCGGGATCCATGAGTGCAGTATTATGGCGGCAATATTAGCTTCCAGTGGGATCACCAATACCCAGAACCACCAGTACAGCCAGCCGATGGTATAACCAGCCCACGGCCCGATAGCCTTGTCGGCGTAAGTAGAAAAGGAACCGGTATCTGGGGTGGCAACGGCCATTTCGGCCAGCATACGCATAATCATCACCACCAGTAATCCGGCGAACAGATAGGCCAGCAATACCGCAGGTCCTGCTTCTGCAATGGCTACGCTTGAACCTACAAACAGACTTGCACCGATAACCCCGGCAATAGATAACATGGTGACGTGGCGTGATTTCAGCCCGCCCCCTAAATCATGTGATTGTGACACTTGCCCCATCTTTTAAACCTCTCGAAAGTATTTCACTTGGGAGAGCACCCCGGCATTCCCGCGCCGGGGCACGCGTATAATTGTTATTGGATATTTTTACCGGACGGCCTTATCCGTTTTGTTTTGCTTGTTTGTCGAATGGCGGCGTAAAGGCCTTATCTGACCTACAGATTGCGCCATCCGGCAATTAGTGCTGCTTCGCCTCATCAAAACACTGGGCGATAATGTCCAGCCCCTGGCGGATTTGCGCATCTTCGATGGTGAGTGGCACGAGGATACGTAGTACGTTGTAGTACGGCCCACAGGAGAGCAGGATCAGCCCTTTATCACGGGCCCGGGCAACGATCTCAGCAGTCAGTTTGGCATCTGGCTTGTTGTGGTCGCCGTCTTCGAACAGTTCGATGGCAATCATCGCTCCCAGGCCGCGAACATCACCGATTTCGCGATGTGTTTCGGCGATTGCCAGCAGCCCATCACGCAGGGTCTTGCCCAGCTCATTGGCTTTTTGCAGCAGGTTTTCCTGCTCGAAAATGTTCAGCACCGCCAGCGCAGCGGCACAGGCAATCGGGTTACCGGCATAAGTGCCACCCAGACCGCCTGGGGGGATGGCGTCCATCACTTCGGCGCGTCCGGTAACACCTGCCAGCGGGAAGCCACCGGCGATGGATTTAGCGAAGGTGGTGATATCTGGCGCGACGCCCATCTGCTCCATGGCAAACAGCGTGCCGGTACGGCCCGCGCCGCTTTGCACTTCATCGGCAATCAACATGATCCCGTGTTCATCACAAATTGCGCGCAGGCGTTGCATAAAGGCGGGGGAAGCGGCGTAAAAACCGCCTTCGCCCTGTACCGGCTCAATCACGATGGCGGCGACATCTTCCGGGGCGGCGTCGTTTTTAAAGATTCGATGGATGCTGGCGATAGCATCGTCTTCGCTGATACCGTGCAGAGCGCAAGGATACAGTGCGCGATAAACGTGGCCCGGCATTAGTCCCATTCCGGCAGAGTACGGATTGACTTTCCCGGTTAATGACAGGGTGTAGTGGGTACGACCGTGATAAGCGCCGCTAAAGGCGATGGTGCCGGTTCGTTTGGTGGCGGCTCGGGCAATTTTCACCGCGTTTTCCACCGCTTCAGAGCCGGTAGTGACCAGCAGCGTTTTCTTAGCAAAATCGCCCGGCACCTTCTTGTTCATGATTTCGCAAAGTTCCAGGTACGGCTCATAAGCCAGCACCTGGAAGCAGGTATGCGACAGCTTTTTTAGCTGAGCTTCTACCGCAGAGACAATTTGTGGATGCAGGTGACCGGTATTCAGCACCGCGATACCGCCAGCAAAGTCGAGGAACTCGCGGCCTTCAACGTCCCAGACCCGGCAGTTTTCTGCGCGTTCGGCAAAAATAGGGTGGATCTGTCCTACGCCACGAGGAACGGCATTGCTGCGACGTTGCATAAGTTCTTTATTGGTGCTCATCAGGTGTTCTCCAGTATTTGTTTTATTAAAGGCCAATGCACATATATTTGATTTCTAAATAATCTTCGATGCCGTATTTAGAGCCTTCACGACCAAGGCCAGAAGCTTTAATTCCGCCGAATGGGGCGACTTCGTTGGAGATGATGCCGGTGTTAATCCCGACGATGCCGTACTCCAGCGCTTCGCCGACGCGGAAAACGCGGCTTAAATCGCGGGCGTAGAAGTAAGCCGCCAGACCAAACTCGGTATCGTTGGCTTGTGCGATGACGTCAGCCTCATCTTTAAAACGAAATAGCGGAGCCAGCGGGCCGAAGGTCTCTTCTTTGGCGACCTTTGCGTTGTCAGGTACATCCACCAGAATGGTGGGCTGGAAGAAGTTGCCGCCCAGCGCATGCGCCTTGCCACCCGTGATAACCCGAGCGCCTTTCTCCAGCGCATCTGCGATGTGCTCCTGCACTTTGGCAACCGCTTTCTCATCAATCAGCGGCCCGGTGGTGACGTTGGGCTCCAGGCCGTCGCCGAGGTGCAGCTTGCTCACGGCCTGCTGGAGTTTCTCAGCAAAACGTTCATACACGCCGTCCTGAACATACAGACGGTTGGCGCAGACGCAGGTCTGCCCGGCGTTACGAAACTTCGATGCCAGCGCGCCTTCCACCGCTTTATCGAGATCGGCATCGTCAAAGACGATAAACGGCGCATTGCCGCCCAGTTCCAGCGACACCTTTTTGATGTCTTTAGCGCATTGCTGCATTAACTGACGACCAATCTCGGTAGAGCCGGTAAACGACAGCTTGCGTACCAGCGGGTTGCTGGTCAGCTCGTTGCCAACTGCGCCAGCCGAGCCGGTGACGACGCTGAATACGCCCGCCGGGATCCCGGCGCGATTGGCCAGCTCCGCCAGCGCCAGCGCTGAGTAAGGCGTCTGGCTGGCCGGTTTGAGTACCATCGTGCAGCCTGCCGCCAGCGCCGGACCGGCTTTGCGGGTGATCATCGCCGAAGGGAAGTTCCACGGCGTAATCGCGGCGGTCACGCCGATAGGTTGCTTAATGACGATCAGGCGCTTATCGGCCTGATGACCTGGGATGGTGTCGCCGTAGATACGTTTGCCCTCTTCGGCAAACCACTCAATAAAGGAGGCGGCATAAATGATTTCACCTTTCGCTTCCGCCAGCGGTTTCCCCTGTTCGAGGGTCATCAGACGGGCGAGATCGTCCTGATGTTCAATCATCAGGTTAAACCAGCGGCGCAGAATATTCGCCCGCTCTTTGGCGGTCAGCGTTCGCCATGCGGGCAGTGCACGGTTAGCGGCTTCAATGGCCTCGCGGGTTTCATCCGCACCCATTTTCGGTACGCTACCTAACTGCTGACCATTTGCGGGGTTGGTCACCGCGATGGTCTCGCCGCTGTTGGCGTCACGCCAGTGGCCGTTGATCAATGCCTGCTGGCGAAACAAGGTTGGATCGTTAAGTTGCATGATTGCTTCCTGTCATAAAATGTTTAACGAGTGAATGCGGCGTGTAATGTTTCCACGCTACGTGCCGCACGCAGCGTGCGTCCGGGATTGTTCTGGTTTTCCAGCAGCGCATGAACCTTGCTGACGATATGCGCACCGATAGGGATTGCCGATGTCGCGGCTGGAGAGGGGGCGTTGCAGGTATGAATTGAACGTGGCGTGGTGACAAACAGAAAGTCGTCGATCAACTTACCGTCAGGCGATACCGCCTGCGCACGTACGCCCGCGGGCCACGGCTGCAGATCTTTTTGCGTCAGGCTCGGGCAGTACTTTTGTACCAACCGCAGATAGCCGCTTTTGCACAGTGAGTTTTTCATCTCACTAAGGCCGGAACGCAGGTTATTTTGCAGCACCCGGCGGATGCCGGAGGAACCTAATATCTCCAGCGTGTCGCTGAGGGAAATATCGCGTTTGCGATAACCTTCACGCTTAAACGCCAGTACTGCGTTGGGACCTACCGTTACGCTGCCGTCAATCATGCGGGTGAGATGAACGCCAAGAAACGGCATCGCCGGGTCGGGAATGGGGTAGATCAGATGGTTGACTATCTGGTTATGCTCTGGCGCCAGACGGAAGTATTCACCGCGAAACGGGCAGATGATAAAGCCGGGGTCGACGCCAAGCATTTTCACCAGTCGGTCAGCCATCAGGCCGGAGCAGGTAATCAGCGTCGCGCCCTCATATTCCTGACCCTGGCGGGTATGCACGATTACACCTGTAGCGTGTTCTTTCAGCGCGCTGACTTCGGCGTTGTAAATAATCTCACCGCCTCTGGCCTGAAAGATTTTCGCCATTGCAGCCGTCACTTCACGGTAGCTGACAATCCCGCTCGACGGGACAAAAATACCGCCCAGTCCGGTGATGTTCGGCTCACGCTCACGCAGTTCTTCAGCGTTCAGCCACTCGCGTTCTAAGCCGTTGGCGGCGGTGCGATCCCATAAGGCGCGCATCCGCTCCATTTCCAGTTCAGAGGTGGCAACCAGCATTTTTCCGCAGACGTCATAGCGGATGTCGTTTTGGTCGCAAAAGGCTTTGGTAGCACGATTTCCGGCCAGGCAAAACTGTGCCTTCAGGCTGCCGGGGGTGTAATAAACCCCGGCATGGATCACGCCGCTATTGTGGCCCGTCTGGTGACAGGCCGGGCCGGACTCTTTTTCCAGCAGCGCAATTCTGGCGTCCGGATAGACATCAATCAGCTGCATGGCGGTCGACATGCCGATAATGCCGCCGCCAATAATCACAAAATCATACATCCGCTATTTTCCTTCGCGCTTACTGATGGGTCTGGTAGTGGTTGGTGGAGTAAGCAAAGTAACCACGCTGGCGCATCAGTTCACGGCGCAGATCAGGATGCGACGTAAAACGATCGCGACCGTGCAGCCAGAACAGGTTGTTGATCAGCAGGAATTTGCCGACTGAAACCGGAACAGACAGGATGCTTTTGCTGGTTTCCAGCGCGTCTGAGAGATCGCTCAGCCAGACACCTTCTTCATAGTCTTTTGGCTGGACGAACTGGTCGATGTAGCGCATCACCGGGCGACCCTGTTGGTCGACGTCAAACACCGGATGAAACACGTCCTGGCTGACGTTTTTGCTTGGTGGTGCGGCGAAGCGCATAGCGCGGCGTGCCAGCGGATGGGTGAAGTACTGATCCAGATGTTCCCAGTCGTCAAGGTGCAGCAGCAGCGAGTTACCGCCGGTCATGTTCTGCTCGTCGATCTTCATCATCAACACGTAGTCGGTGATTTCTTCGAGGTAGGTTCCGTCGTTATGCAACTCCATTACACGGTGCGGCTGGCGCAGATAGCTGTCTGAGTTATCAACGTTTTTAACCACAAAACGCGCATAGTACTGACCGCTCATCGCATCAAAATTGGAGCGTCCGATAAGATGTGCGACTGCCGTTGCCAGCTTGACCATCTCTTCTGCTTGCGCCACGTCATCAACACCCACGGCGTTGATCAGTAGTGCGCCTTCAGCACGATCCAGCAGCGTTTTCAGCAGCAGAGGCTGCAACTGATTACCGCACAAATCGTCGAGGATTTTGCTCACTTTAAATCGCAAGAAAGATTTGTATTCCAGTGCCTGCACCGGCCACTGTGCCACAGCTTGCAGAAATTGCTCCGTAGTCTCGGCGGAGAAAGTCAGTTCCAGCAGGCGTGGAGACTGGGCTGATGGTTTCAGCGTGAAACCGCTGTAGTGCTGGGCTGGATCTTCAGCGTTCGGTTTTACGGCAGTCAGTGCGTTCATCAGAATCGATCCTCTCAGTAGATTGTCAGGGAGACATGGCGATGCTACGTTTCGTAGCCATAAATTAAAAATATCTACATTTTTGAAAAGTGCGCACAAAATGGACTGCTTTGTTTATTATTTGTGATCAAAAGAAACAATTATTTAACAATATAAAAGGTGAGGGTAAGTGTGATGCAGGGAAGAAAATCAAGAAGGGAATGTTTTAAAACAATGAGTTAATAATGCTGCCGCTGATAAAGGATGCAGCGGCAGCAAAATATCAGTAGCCGACTTTATAGACGCGACCAGTTTGTATGCCTTCCACGCTGCGGCGAAAAGCATTTGCCACCGTAGCGGCGGGCACGCTTTCAAAACCAGGGAAGAAACTATCGTAAGCGTCGGCGGATTCGCTCAGCACGGTGGGACTGATCAGATTAATGCGAATTCCGCGCTCTAATTCGCAGGCAGCAGCGCGAACAAAACCTTCCAGCCCGGCATTGACGGTTGCAGCGCTTGCCCCTTGCGCAATCGGCTCATGAGCGATGATGCCGCTGATAAGCGTAATTGAACCGCCATCATTCAGATAGTGTTGCCCGGTTAATGCCAGCCGCACCTGACCTAACAGCTTATCCTGCAACCCCTGATTAAACTCGTTGTCGGTCATTGTCGACAACGGGCCAAAGAACAGGTTGCCGGTGGCGGACACGATCGCATCTACCCGACCGATTTTTTCAAACAACGCCTGCACGCTCTCCTGAGAAGTGATATCAACCAGGTAATCACCCTGTGTGCGGCCCACGCGAACAACGTCATGTGTACGGCTCAATACTTCTGTGACTGCGCGACCGACTGTGCCGCTGGCACCAATAACGACGATTTTCATAACCACCTCCTGAATAGTGTGAGCCACCATTCTTTAATGAAAATGAAATCAGATAAACTGGCTAAAAGTTAGATGATTGCTAACCAGAGGTTTGTAATATGGACAAGTTGCGCGGCATGGAAACATTTATCGCCGTGGTGGAGAGCGGCAGCTTTACCGGCGCGGCAACGCGACTGGAGATGTCGGCGGTAATGGTGGGGAAATATATCGCCCAGCTTGAAGTTCAGCTCGGTACGCGTCTGCTGGAGCGTAATACCCGTCGCCAGAGTTTGACCGATGCCGGGCGGGTTTACTTTGAAGAAGCCAGACGAGTATTGGAGCAGGTGGCAATAGCTGAAAGCTCGATAGAGCGCTTGCGGTTGGTACCTGCTGGCACGCTGCGCATCAGCGCACCAACCTCATTTGGCGCATGTGTGGTATCGCCGTTGGCTGCTGCTTTTTTACAGACCTGGCCGGAGGTACGTCTTGAACTGGATCTGACTAACCGGATGGTTGATCTGGTAGATGAGGGTGTGGATCTGGCGATCCGGATTGGTGATATTCATCAGACTGATGTAGTGGCGAAATACCTGTGTCCGTACCGTATGGCGATCTGCGCCTCACCGGAGTATCTGGCCCGTCACGGTACGCCCCGAACGCCGGCAGATCTGGTGGATCATTTGTGTTTATCCCACACGGTGTGGACGGCCCGCAACGAATGGAAGCTGCCGGGCGTGGAAGGGGAGGTCAGATGGAAACGCGATGCGATCCTGCGTTGTAACGATGGCCACGGCCTGCGTATGGCGGCGGTCGCAGGGGCGGGTCTGCTGTTGCAGCCCGAGGTTTTACTGGCCGAAGAACTCACAAGTGGCAGGTTGGTTCGGGTACTGGAGGGCTTTACACCTGAACCGCGCCCGATACATCTGCTGTGGCGGCAGGATTTACGCCCGCTGCCAAAGCTGACGCAGTTTGTCGAGCATGTCCTGGCAGGAACTCAGGGTTTACGCTCAAAATAAAAATGCCGGATGGCGCTGCGCTTATCCGGCCTACAGTGGCGATCAATCGTAGGCCGGATAAGGCGCGTCATTTTACTAACCGATGTCCACCTGCGGCTTGTTGTGGCGCTTACGGATCAGACGCAGCACGGGTGGGATCACGATAACCATCACTGCCAGTACCAGCAGTACTTTTGCCACCCCGCTTGCCCACAGAATATCTATGTTGCCATTACTGATAGACAGCGCGCGACGCAGATTCTGCTCCAGCATTTCCCCCAGTACAAACCCGAGAATCAACGGTGACATCGGGAAGTGCATTTTTCGCAGTATGTAGCCCAGTACGCCGAGGGCGACCATCAGCACCAGATCGAAAGTGGTACTGTGGACTGCATAAACGCCTACTGCGGAGACTGCGGCAATGGCCGGAACCAGGAACCACAGCGGAATGGTTAGCATGCGGGTAAACAAACCTATCAGCGGAATGTTCATCACCAGCAGCATCACGTTAGCAATCAGCAGCGCTGCAATCAGCCCCCAGACGATATCTGGTTGCTCGGTGAACATGGCCGGGCCTGGCGTGATGTTGTACAGCGTCAGCGCACCCATCATCACCGCTGTGGTACCGGAGCCAGGCACACCGAGCGTCAACATCGGAATAAAGGATCCGCAGGCCGAGGCGTTGTTCGCCGCTTCTGGTGCGGCGACGCCACGAATATCCCCTTTACCAAAGCTGTCGCTGTTACCGCTGAGTTTTTTCTCAGTCATGTAGGTGATTGCGCTGGCGATGGTCGCCCCGGCGCCTGGTAGCACACCGACAAAAAAGCCAATCACCGACGAGCGAAGTGTCGCGCCCACACACTGCATACCTTCTTTGGCGTTAAACAACATGCGGCCTGTTTTACGCACCAGCGTCTGGCCACTGCTGGTATGTTCCAGCATTAACAGTATTTCTGACACAGAGAACAACCCAATCACCACCACGATAAACTGCACGCCATCAGAGAGATGGACACTGTCAAAGGTGAAGCGATATACCCCGGTGTTGGCATCTACGCCGACGGTTGCAAGACCGAGACCGATTAGCGCTGCCAGAAATGATTTCAGTGGGTTTTGCGCCATCATGCTGCCGAGGCAGGCAATGGCGAAGACCATTAAGGCAAAGTATTCTGCCGGACCGAAAGCCAGCGACCATTGCGCTAACGCTGGGGCAAACAGAATGATGCCACCGATAGCGATAAGTGAGCCGAAAAAGGAGCTGACCGCCGAGATAGAGAGCGCCACGCCGCCGCGCCCTTGCTGCGCCATCGGATAGCCGTCAAGCGCGGTCATAATGGCGGCTGCATCGCCGGGAACATTGAGCAGAATCGAGGAGATGCGCCCGCCGTATTCACAGCCGATATAAACAGTGGCCAGCAGGATCAGCGCAGACTCTGCTGGCAGATGCAATGCGAAGGCCAGCGGCAGCAGGATCGCCACGCCGTTGATGGGCCCGAGGCCCGGCAGCAGCCCAACGATGGTGCCAACAAAACAGCCGATCAAGGCGATAACCAGGTTTTCCGGCGTCATCGCCACCGCAAAACCCTGAGAAAGATATATCCAGGTATCCATCGTTTCTCCGTTAACTCAGCCAGGCGCCGAGAGGTAAGGTGACGTCAAGCAGCCGATCGAAGGCATACCACAGAAGAATGCCGAGGACAGAGCCAGAAATACCCGCAGCCGGAATGGTGGCACCGAACAACATGCCAATCACCACGGTGAGAATGGCGGTGGCAATCGGAAAGCCCAGCCATTCAAACCCCCAGGCGTACATCAACAGAACAATCACCATCGTGAGCAGTTTTTGCAGCACGTGGCGGCGAGGCCAACTGATGGTGTCCGGATGACGCAACAGCAGCGCCACGGCGCACAGGAGCATCAGGCTGATAATGCCAAGTGGAAAGGGACGCGGCCCAACCGGTTCATAACTGTATTCGCTGCTGATTTGCCAGGCTATGAACAGCCCGGCGATACAGAGCAACAGCCAGATACCCGCAAAAATACGATCGCTCATCATCAATGTCCCTGCGGTTATTTAGCCAGGCCGAAGGCTTTCGCCTGCTCACGATAATCGGTGACCTGCTTCTTCACGTAATCGTCGAGCTGCTTGCCGCTCATGTTGAATTCGAACAGACCGCGCAGTTCGCGCTGCTTTTTAAACTCATCGGTCTGCTGGAGCTTGTTAAATGCTTCAACCCACCACCGATATTCAGCATCGCTGACTTTGGGTCCGACGTAGAAGCCACGGATGATTGGCCACACGAGGTCATAGCCCTGCTCTTTAGCTGTAGGGACATTTGCCAGTTGGCCAGGCAGACGTTCGTCAGAGAACACTGCCAGCACACGGATCTTGTCGCCGCTGAGATAGGGCACCATTTCGCTGAGATCCCCAGACACTACCTGCACATGATTTCCCATCAGCGCAGTCACCGGCTCGCCGCCGCCTTCAAACGCCACGTAACGCATCTTGTGCGGATCGACGTTGGCTTTTTGTGCCAGCAGCGCTGACTTCATCCAGTCCTGACTGCCGATAGAAGCACCAGCACCAATCACCACGCTGTTGGGATCTTTCTCCATGGCCGTCAGCAGATCTTTCAGCGTTTTCCACGGTGAGTCGTTGCGTACGGCAATCATGCCGTAATCAGTTCCCACGCTTGCCAGCCAGCGCACATCATCGACGCCATAGCGACCAAACTTGCCCTGCGACAGGTTCAGCAGCGAGCCGCCAGAGAAGGCCACCACGGTTCCCGCCTCGGCGGGGCGTTGCGCGACGATGGCGTTATAGGCTACCGCGCCCACCCCGCCGGGCATGTAGGTCACGCGCATCGGTTTTTCGATAGCACCCGTTTCCATCATGCTCACCTGAATCAGCTTACAGGTGAGGTCGAATCCCCCGCCGGGTTTCGCCGGAGCGATACATTCAGTGCGTGAGGGGGCTTGTTCAGCCAGAACAGCGGTACTCATCAGTAACATGCTTGCAGTAAGGGTACGAAGTAATTGTTTTTTCATTATTTATCCTCGCGCCGGGCGACCGGAGTTTCGGGTACGAAAGAAGATTTTTGTGATTATGTGAGCCGATGTGTAGCAGTTCGGTTGCATGATTGTTAAAACATTAACCTTTCAATTCCCTTTCAATGCGGCAGAAACTTTACAGGATGTGATATGCGTCTCTTATTAGCGGAAGATAACCGTGAATTGGCTCACTGGCTGGAGAAAGCGCTGGTACAAAACGGTTTTGCTGTCGATTGCGTCTTTGATGGGCAGGCCGCCGATCATCTCTTGCATAGCGAAACGTATGCGTTGGCGGTTCTGGACATCAATATGCCGGGGCTGGATGGTCTGGAAGTCGTTCAGCGACTGCGCAAACGCGGGCAGACGCTCCCGGTTCTGCTGCTGACGGCGCGTAGCGCAGTGGCTGACAGAGTGAAGGGGCTGAACGTCGGGGCCGATGATTATCTGGCGAAGCCGTTTGAAATTGAAGAGCTTGATGCGCGACTGCGGGCACTGCTGCGACGTAGCGCAGGCCAGGTGCAAGGTATACAGCAACTGGGGGAACTGGCATTTCATGATGAAGGTTATTTTCTGTTGCAGGGGCAGCCGCTGGCGCTCACGCCGCGTGAACAGGCGCTGCTGACGGTGCTGATGTACCGGCGATTACGCCCGGTTTCGCGCCAGCAACTGTTTGAACAGGTCTTCAGTCTGAGCGATGAGGTCAGCCCTGAAAGCATTGAACTGTATATCCATCGCCTGCGTAAAAAACTGCAGGGGAGCGATGTGAGGATCGCGACGTTGCGCGGCCTGGGTTATGTGCTGGAGTGCTGTGATGAAGTGGGTTAAGCCCCAGTCGCTGTACCTGCAGTTATTAATGTTTCTTGGCTTGCCGCTGTTGCTGCTGTGGGGACTGTCGGCGTTTAACAGCTACGTTAGCGCTCTACAGGCAGCGACGCAGGCGTATGACCGGACGCTGCTCTCATCGGCCAGAACGGTGTCTGAGCGACTTGTGGTTCGTAATAAACAGCTCGAAGTCAATGTGCCATGGGTGGTGCTGGACAGCTTTGAACTGAACATGAATGACAGGCTGTATTACAAAGTGGTTGATCCGGCGGGGAAGGTGATTTCCGGCTATGACGATTTACCTGCGATGCCGCCAGCTACATCGCGCACCCGGCTTTATCCGGCGCTGGCGTGGTTTTATCACACTGAGTATCGCGGGGAGGCTATCCGCGTGGCGCGTCTTCTCCAGCCGGTGAACGAAGGGGGAATCGTTGGTATGGCGGAGATTTATGTCGCTGAAACGCTGCAATCGCGGCGCTATCTGGCGGGGCAACTGCTCTTTTCCTCATGGGTTTCTCAAGGGTTGCTGGTGTTACTGACGCTGGTGCTGGTCGGCTGGCTGCTTCGTCGGGTATTACGCCCCATGCGCCAGCTGTCATCATTGATGGTACGCCGTGAACCGGGGCTGTTGACGCCGTTGCCGGAGCTGCTGCCATGGTCGGAAACCCGTCTGCTGATTGTGGCATTCAACCGCTATATCGACCGGCTACGCGCGCTTATTTCGCGTCAGGAACGCTTTAGCGCAGATGCATCTCATCAGCTTAAAACTCCGCTGGCGGTGCTTAAAACCCAGGCGGCGGTAGCCCTCGCCAGCCCACAGCCGCAGCAGTGGTATGAGAGTTTACAAGCGATGAGTTCGACGCTGGATAGCACCATTCAACTGACAGAAAGGCTACTGCAGCTTTCCGCGGTAAAGCGTAAGGAGCAGGGGGAAAGACATTTTTCACCGGTCAATCTGTATGAGGTCGTGCAAACCAGCTGTTTTACTCGTCTGGCGCAGGCGCGCAGTAAAGCCATCGATCTGGGTTATGAAGGTGAACAGGACGCAGTATGGATTGAAGGAGATGAGGTTCTGCTTGGTGAGCTGTGCGGGAATCTACTGGATAACGCGCTGAAATATACGCCAGCGCAGGAAATAGTCACCGCCAGACTACTACGAGAAGGGGAAGCGGTGGTGCTGGTGGTTGAAGACAGCGGTCCCGGTATTGATGATGATCGGATGCATCAGGCGCTGTTGCCGTTTCATCGCCTGGATAATGTCGGCAATGTTCCCGGAGCGGGTATCGGTCTGGCGCTGGTGAATGACATCGCGCGTTTGCACCATACGCGTCCACACCTGTCTCGCAGTGAGACGTTAGGAGGGTTGAGCGTACGGGTACGGTTTTTGAGCGTATCGTGCTAAGAAAGAGATACAGATGCTGTTTATCGTCTGTCTGTACCCCTGGTCTTTCAAGCTGCCTCAATGCACTCGAAATCTATTGGGTATATATTCCAATTAATTAACTTTATTATTAATTAGAATTTTAATGGTTTCATTTTGTTATTTATTGGATGGATGTGTGGAGAATATTTTTATAACTCTCTCTGTGTTGAGCATTAACTTAGCAGTAATGGTGGGCAAAAAAGGAAAAACAGATGATATTTATCATACATAAGTGGGTATTCCATAGTCTATGGATTGTTATCTGTCAATAGTCGCTTTGTTGCTAATAATCATTTTTTTTGATAATGATAATCAAGTGCTGATATTTTTAATAACCTTAAAAATCATATAAATACATACTATCAATGGAGCCAGAGTCACATTGTGTAGCATTATTTTTTACATTTACTGACAATGTACCATTGCGTTTTTTTGACTTGTGATATAATTAGCAACATGAAAAGAGCAAAAAATAATTAAAGATCAATAGATAATAGGCTGGGATATGCTGAAAAATTCGCTAAAGATTAGCAGTCAAGGATACCCAGTATTTATAAAACTGGTCGATTTTATTGTTATCAACTTAACGTTGATTGTTAGCGCACATCTGTTGAATATGGCGCCATTTAAGACAGTTGCTATTTTGAGTGTTCTTTTTTCTACCTTTTTTCTGCTGTTTGCTGAATATACTAAAATGTATCAGCAAAAAATAAAGACCATTGGCTTACGTAATCAAAAACGACTGCTTTCTTGTACCTTGCTGGCGATTATTTCTATTGAGATAGTCAGCGTTGCGGTGGCTGAACCTCAGACATTAGGATACTTAAGTAAACTGGACAACCCAGTTTGTTCAGCTATTATTTTTTGGTATCTCTTTCCCTTACCTTTTTTATATTACATTCGTTTTTTCATTTTTAAATATTCAACCAAGAAAAATGTTCGCGTAGCGATTATTGGTCTTACCGATAATGGCCTCGCTGCAGAAAATGCATTGATGAATGAATATTCCAATATCCAATTAGATTTGGCCTTTTATGATGAACGCAGCTTATCCCGCTGCGGTGATTTTGTTAACAAAATTAAAAGCCCCTTTAGAGGGCCGGTGATCAACCTGGTTGAAGAGGCTAAACTGGGAAATATAGATGAAATCTATATTGCGTTGCCGATGGTGGCGCTACAACGTATTCGTCATTTTTTGGCCATGATGTCTGATACCACGGTTGATACCTATATTGTTCCTGATTTTTATACTTACAGTAACAATATGTCTAAGTTGAGATCTATCCATAATCTGCAAACTATCGGTATCTTTAGTTCCCCGTTTGAAGGGGCCGGATCGTTTATTAAGCGGGCTGAAGATTTGGTGCTGGGCAGCATTATTATGGTGATGATCTCTTCGCTAATGTTAGCGATCGCTATTGGTATCAAACTCACTTCACGTGGGCCAGTATTTTTTAAACAAGACCGCTATGGTTTGAGTGGGCAAAAAATTAAAGTCTGGAAGTTTCGCTCTATGCGGGTAATGGAGAATTCCGACACGGTGATTCAGGCCACGAAGAACGATCCGCGAGTGACGAAATTTGGTAGTTTTTTGCGTCGAACGTCGCTTGATGAGTTACCTCAGTTTATTAATGTGTTGCAAGGCAGCATGTCGATTGTGGGTCCAAGACCGCATGCGGTTACGCATAATGAGCAATACCGTAAGCAGGTAGAAAATTACATGATCCGCCATAAAGTTAAGCCTGGGATCACTGGCCTCGCGCAAATTAACGGGTTTCGTGGGGAAATTGATGCGCTCTACAAGATGGAAAAACGCGTTCAGTATGATATCGAATACATTCAAAACTGGTCGTTATGGCTGGATATAAAAATTATTATTAAAACTATTTTCAAAGGATTTGTCGGTAAGAATGCATACTAAATTAATAGTTATTACCGGAATCGTGATATCGCAGTCCGCATGGGCTGATTTAACACCGAAATCACACATTGGCTTTGCCGGGATCGACTTCCAGGGCAAGGTTGCTGTGGACTACGGTTATGATGATAACGTGACTTATCAGCCACATAACAGTGATGCTATTGGTTCCTCATTTCAGAGCGCAGCGCCAGTGCTGAGTATGATCGGAGAGCGCGGTCAGGATAAGTATTTACTGATGTATTCCGGCGATTACCGTAACTATTCAAGCGATTCCGCTGATAACTACAACGATCATTTTTTCCGTTTTAACGGTGCCTGGCGTTATGGGCAAATGCACGGTTTAACTCTCAATCTGGAAGATTCTCTTGGGCATGAAAATCGTGGTCGTGATATCACTGAAGGTTTTCTGCCGGGCCAGTTTCGGCAGTACGGAATTACATCTCCGCTGACGACAAATTTTATCAACAGTGAATTACGCTATAGCTACGGTGCGCCAGATGGACGTGGTAAAGCGGAGTTGGCGTTGTTATATAAAAAACTGACTTTCGGTAACACGCAGGATACGCAAGATACCAGTGAGGATTTTTACAATTACATCCTTGATCAGGAATGGCATGAAAATAGCCTGGTTGCAGAGATTTTTGATCAATACACATCCAGAACGCGTTTTCGCTATAGTTTTATTACTAACCAACGTCACTATGATAACAACTCAGAAAAAGACAGTAATGAATATTATTTGCTTTACGGTCTGAAATCGCAGCTGACAGGGAAAACCAATGTCGATATGAATATCGCCTGGTTGTACAAAACATTTGAAAACAGCCCAAACTCGCATGATTTTAATGGTCTAAACTGGGATATTAAGGGAGAGTGGAAACCGTTAAAACAGTCTGTTTTTACCGCTCGTACCGCGCAAAGCATTAAAGACCCATCGGAAGTTGGGGGGTATATTTTAGTGACTGAGTATGGGGTTTCTTACCAGCATTTTTGGTTAGGTGAACGCTTTTCAACCATTCTCGACTATGCCTACACCATGGAAGACTATAAGAAACAAAACAAGGACCGACATGATAAAAATGGTGTCTTCAGTGTAACCATGAGCTATGACTACACACCGTCTGTTAATTTTGAGATTAAATATCAGTTAGATACATTAAATTCGAATAAGGATACTGACTCGTTCTTTATCGGTCCCAATGACAATCAGGAAGTCATAAGAACGTTAGGTTATGATAATTCGATGATTATGCTTAAAGCTAAGGTTCAGATCTAAAATGAAAATAATAGAACTGTGCGCGTTTTTTCTATTCAGTATCCTGTTGGTCGGATGCGCAACGTCCAGACCACCATTAACGGACGATCCTGCTGTCACCTCAGAGGATTACCGACTTGGTGCCGGGGATACTGTCAATATCGTTGTTTACGGGGAACCGGAGATGACGATGAAGTTTATTGTGGATAAGAGTGGCTCAATAAATTTCCCCTATATTGGCGTGCTTGCATTGAAAGACAAAACGCCTGAACAGGTGAGTGCGGAATTATCTCAACGTTTACGCAATGGTTATATGGTTAATCCTATGGTGACCGTAAGCATTGCTGAATTCCGTAAATTCTACGTTTCAGGTGAAGTGAAAAGCCCGAATGCATTCGCTTATGAGCCGGGACTTACCGTAGAAAAAGCTATTGCCCAGGCGGGGGGATTTACTGACCGTGCAGACCGCAAAGATATCAACATTCGACTGGCTGGTAGCAATCAGCTCCTTGAGAATGTCGATTTAACGCACTCTGTTCGTCCTGGGGACGTCGTGATTATTGGCATGGGGTTCTTCTAACGATGAAACTATCTATAGTGGAAAACGGCAAGAAAAGAGAGAACTCAGTCGATTTCTCACGCTTTGCCAAAGAACTTAAAAAGAATGCCTGGAAAATCGCACTTGCCGGTATCGTTGCGGGGGCGGTGGCCTATCCATTAATCAGCATGATGTCATCAAAGTATGTTTCGACGGCGACTGTGCTGATTAAGGCCCAGGCTGATAATGTTTCGCCGTTTCCACAGGTTGATGGTTTTGATTCAACGCGCAGTGGTTACTACGAAACCCAATATGCTCTGATGCAGTCACGAATCATTCTGGAGCAGGCTGTGCGCGATCTGAAGTTGGATGAAAATCCGGACTTCAATGGTGAGAAATCGGGTACTGGCGGGGCTGACAGCAGTGAGAGTCGGCAGTTGAGGGTCGAACAGGCGCTGAAGACGTTGTCGAAAGACCTGAAGATCGTCGGCATTCGCACGACTAATCTGGCGTCCATTTCCTATGAATCTACCTCTCCGCAGCTTTCGGCTGAGATAGCCAATGGCGTGGCTCAGGCTTTTATCAACTACACCGTTGAGCAAAAGCGCGAGAAAGCAGAGAAAGCGAAAGAGTTAAACGCTGCAAAGATGGAAGAGGTGCAGAAGTCAATTGCTAAACAAAAAGCGGAGATGGATGACTACCTGAAAAATGCGGGGCTATTAACGTTCCGCGGTATTGATGGCTTTGAAACAGAGCAATTAAGTATTGTAACCAATCGTCTGGCAGATGCGACTCAACGTCGTGTCGCCGCGGAATCTGTTTATAACGAAGTGAATGGTCGCGGAAAGTCTTCCGGGGATATCATTTCTCTGCCCTCTGTTTCTGACCATGCACAGATTCAGGATTTACGTATTGCGCTGATTCAGGCACAGCGCGTGCTGTCTGAACAGAGAAAATTGTATGGGCCTAAGCACGCAACCATCTTAAAAGCAGAAGCCGACGTTCAGTCGATTCAAAATCAAACGCAGCGGGTACTGGGTGAACTGAAAGCTGGGTTACGTCAGCAATATCTGGCTGCGGTGACAGATGAAAATAACTACCGGCAGCAGTTGGCGCAGCAGAAAGAGATATTCCAGAAAATGGCGTCAAAACGGGATATCTACAACAGCCAAAAACTGTCACTGGATAAAATGGAAGATCTGTATAAAACGCTTTACCAGCGTACTCAGGAGTTGTCGCTTTCCGGCGTAAACGCTGACGCGGTGCTGTATGATCCTGCAGTTCCTCCGCTAAAGCCTGCTAAGCCGAATAAGTCGTTACTGCTGGTGATGATTGTTATGCTGGTGGTCGTTTTCAGCATTATGTATTTCATCGTTAAAGCGGCAATGGATAATTCGATTAGCACCCTTAGCCGGATGAAAAAACGCCTTAATATCGAACCCTTGGGTGAGATCCGTCGTTTCATCGGTATAACGGGGCGAGCACAGGTTCGCGACCTGATCCTCAAGAACCCGTTGAACGCCGATATTATTCACGGTATTCGCACGCGGATAATGTTAGATAACCGCGCGTTACAGACGGTAGCGATGGCATCGGCGGAGCATGGTGAAGGGCGCTCTCTGTTAGCTAATCTGCTGGCGAGTTCATTTAGCTTCGATCAGAAAACACTGCTTATTGATGCGGACTTCTTTAATCATGATGGTCTGTCTACTGAGCTTGCTACCCCGGCATCGGCTGGCATGGCGGAACTACTGCGGGGTGAAGCCGTACTGGAAAATACGCGTATTAAGATTAATGAGAATCTTGATTTTATTCCACACGGCAAGGCCACGATCTCCTCTTTACTGATGCTGTCGTCTGAACGTGTTGAACCCTTAATGCGCGAACTCAAGTCGCAATACCAGCGCATTATTATTGATGTTGCCGCGGTGAATCAGAGCCAGGATATCCAACTGCTTAAACGGGCGGTTGACGGCGTTGTTTTCATCGTGAAAGCCGGGAGTGGTTCAGCGGAGACAATTGCCAGCGCGCTGGATAAGATTGAAGATAATCAGGGCGTTGTGATTGGCGCGGTATTAAATGCGGTCGAGGAAAAGAATCTTGAAACGCAAGAGGGACTGCGTTCACTGAACTTTAATACTGACCAACTGATGACTACGCCAGGTCGTGTATGAGTCTACTGAAGAGTGCTTCCACGATAGCCGGTTCATCAGTCATCTCGCAGTTGATTGGTGCGCTGTCTATCTGGTTGATCTCACACAAGTATGATATGGCTGAGGTTGGGCTTTATGCGCTCAACTACAGCATTGCGGTGGTTGGGGCACAGGTGTGTACCTTTGCCTCACAGCTGTTGATTCCTAAACAGCAGGATGAGGACCTGGCGCAAAATGTGGTGTTTTGTCTGCTGCAAAGTGCGGTAATTGCGCTGCCGTATGCCGCATTAACAGCATGGTTATTTCATCAGAACGTCCTGTTTCTCTATTTGCTGTCGCTTTCAAATGCGTGGGTTTTAATATCAGAGAATTTGTCACTGCGGACGGCAAATTTTTCTTTTCTGATATTTCAGCGAATTTCTGTCTCAGTGGTAGTGGTGCTCTCAGTGCTGCTCACTCATCATGTACAGATGTTCTACTGGTCGTGGGCATGTGCGATGATGCTGCTGACGACGAGCTGCATTTTACATTCGTTTGATATTCGTTCAGTGACTGTTAAGCATCTGCGCCCATCCAGTAACCTGCTATTTTTTAAACAGCATATTCATCACATCACTAAGGTCGGGAGTGCCGAGGTGTTGGCGATGGCAAGCAGCAACTTGCCGATCATGTTAATTAACTTCTGGTTCTCGGCGCTGACAGCGGGCTATTTTTCAGTCGTCAGTCGGTTCTGTCTGGCACCCGTCGTGATTATCGGTAATGCAGTACGCAATACGATTTTCTCAAAGTGGTCTATGGATTTCCGGAATAACACCTTTAATTATCAAGAGTATACTAAGGTAAGGATGCTGCTTTTAGTTCTTGGGGTTGTTTGCACTCTCGGGGTGTTTATTTTCTATCCGATTGTGATGCGGCTTGGTTTTAGCGAAGACTGGATTAACTCTATTGAGACTTCGCGCTACATGTTGCCCTATTTGTTTCCGGCGCTGGCGATCAGCCCTTTGACGGTGATTGAGCTGATATTTGGTTCCCATCGCTATTTTCTCAGGATCCAGCTTGAACAGCTGGCCATTGTGTTGATTGCTTTTGTTGTGACGCCTTATTTTTATCATGACTATGCAGCGTCAGTAATATTATTTTCTTCACTGACCTTTATTCGTTATGCGTTCATTTATCTCAAAATGAACAAACGTGCCAATCTCCTGAAAGACAAGCCGGTGATATTATGACATTGAATACCGGATATTATTTACAGGCCTATACCTTTATTACGTTGATACTGTGTGGTCTGGTGCAGTATTTCACTGGTATGCAGTCGGTGCTGTGGATCCCATTTTTTCTGACGCTGCTGATGGTCGGATTAATGGTCATGCAGACACGGGATGCCCCGCTGCAACTGGATGCGCAGGAAACCATAATCCTGGCACTGTATTTCTCTTTTCTGGTGCTGGCCGGGGCCTCAACTCTGCTCCAGGGGGGAGTAACCGTCGCGATTGTCGCGTTTAAAAACGAAATTGCGTTGTCGCTGGTGATGATCTGTTTGCTACTGGGATTTTGCCGGGAATCGCAGATTTATCGGGCCACGCGATATTTGTATTGGGTGTTTTACGTACAAATTCCGGTAATGATATATCAGGTGTTACTGGTGGTTCCTCAGCGCGTTGCTCAGCGTGGTGAAGATGAAAAATGGGACTCCGTAGTGGGTACATTTGGCGGCGACCCAATGGGCGGCGGGAATACAGCAGCAATGGGGTTGTTTTGCCTGTTAATCATGTTGCTAAAACTCTCGGAGTATAAGCACGGGCTGACGACGTTTAAATCTATGGCGCTGCATATTGTGCTCGGGCTAGGGTTATGCATCATTGGTGAAGTGAAGTTTGTCATCCTGCTTTCACCTCTATTCCTGGTATGGGTATGGCTCTCCCCGAGCTATGTCAAAGACGTCAGTAAGATTAACTTCAAGACGTTGATTTTGATCGTAGCGGGTATGCTATTGCTTATCTGCCTGTCGGTTGTGATTCTTGCCTGGTACTATACTTCGGCTTTTGGCGCCGACCCAACGAAAAGCTCATTGAGCATTTTCATCGATTCTCTGAGCTATATTTTTGACCCAAACTACGTCATGTCTACCGGTGAGTTGGGGCGCTTTACGACGTTTCTGTTCTGGCTAAAAAATAACGATCTGTGGGGGCTGTCGGGCACGTTATTTGGCTACGGACTTAATGCGACAAACAGCGGAAGTACAGTCTCCCCTGGGTTTTTGAATATTGTTTATAACTTAATTCTCGATTCCACTTCTCTGAGTATGCTTCTTTGGGAAATTGGTGTTATCGGCACACTGCTTTTTATTAGTCTGTTTATTTATATTCTGAAAGTGTGCCAGCCAAAACCATTGCTGGTGCTTGAGCAACTGGATAAGCAGGATCTCCAGTTGTTGAGCTTCGCGCCAGCGTTCAACGCTTTTGCTATTAGTTGTTTAATCAGCTTACCTTACAGCCAAATACTGATGATAACGCCGATGTTACAGTTCCTTTTTTATTTGTCACTGGGCTCAAGCTTAGTGATTCGTCGAACCGTTCTTCGCAGCGCAGGGGGATGGGATGGACAATAAACCATTTATTTCAGTAAGTATTAAGACTCTCAACGAATCAAAAGGTATTGAGAAAACGATCGATAGTATCCGGCGACAGCTCGTAGGCTACCCACATAAAATTATTGTTGCCGATAGCCTGTCGACCGATAACACCCAGCAACTGGCGGTAAATAAAGGGGTGACGGTGGTGTCATTAACCGATCCTGGCGATCGCTGCTGCGGTGTGGGGCATCAACTGGGTTATCTTTTTAGTGAAGGAGATTACCTGTTGCTGATGGATGGCGATATGGAGCTGGAAGAAGGATTTATCGATCGGGCTATCGCATTTTTGCAGGCTGAACCGGAATATGCGGGTGTTGCCGGGACCGTAGAAATGGATGATGCCGTTAACTATGAATTTAAATCCCGTAAGCAACGAATTAATCAAATTTATCCCATTGGGGATTGCGATCATTTAGGTGGCGGTGGGTTGTATCGCCGTTCTGCGATAGAAAAAATAGGCTATCTGACAAACCGGAATTTACATGCTTATGAAGAGGCTGAGTTGGGTCTGCGCATTACTGGCGCCGGTTACAAACTGCGTCGTCTGGATATTCCGTATTTTAGCCATACTTCACATACCATGCCGACGTTTAAGATGCTGATGCATCGGTGGAAGACAAGATATTACCAGGCGCCAGGCGAGCTGTTGCGCTGTAGCTGGGGGAAACCCTGGTTTATGGGGGCACTAAAAATAGTCAGGAATGAGGCCGTATTTGCCCTCTATCTTATTTTGTTGTTCGCTGCACTGCTCACTCTTAACGGTAAAGTCATGGCGGTTGCACTTCTGCCATTACTGGTATTTACCCTGTTGAAAATAGTGAAAAACCGCTCGCTAACCGATGGGTTACAAAGCGTAATAAATATGGTTGTTCGTTCAGCGGGGTTGCTCAAAGGGTGTATTTATCCGGTACGCGATCCGCTGACTCCGCCCAACAGTAAAATCATTCATGAATAAACAGGGCAGATGTGATGAAAATTTTATTGGTTAACAAGTTTTTCTTCATTAAGGGTGGGGCGGAAACGGTTTATTTTCAGGAACGAAGCATGCTGAAAAAAGCTGGCGTGCAGGTGATTGATTTTTCCATGCAGCATGAAAAGAATTTCCCTTCTGATTATGCGGATTTTTTCGTCGGTAATGTGGATTATCATAAAGACAGTAGTCTGCTGGGCGGTATCAAAACGGCAGTTAGCTTTATTCATAACGCTGAAGCCTGTAAAAAAATGCTGGCGTTATTACAAAAAGAACGCCCGGATATCGTCCACTTTCATAATATCTACCACCAGTTGACGCCGGCATTGATTAAAGTGGCGCGCAATTTTGGCTGTAAAACGGTGTTGACTGCGCACGACTATAAGATTGTTTGTCCCTCGTATTCAATGTTACGTGAGGGTAAGGTTTGTGATGCCTGTATCACCGGGACAGTTTTTAATGCTTTCAGATATCGCTGCCAGGAAGGCTCTGCCTCGAAGAGTTTACTGCTCTCTTTAGAGGCTACCTGGCAATATATTGCGCAAAACTATCAGGCACTGGATGTGATCGTGTCACCCAGTAAGTTCTTGCGCGGTATTTTGCTGCGTACCCTGCCGAATTCCCGTATTGATGTGATCGTCAATGGCGTTGATGACAGCCAGCCTGTCGGTGAGATAAACGATGAGGGTTACGTGCTGTACTTTGGTCGCTTGAGTCGTGAGAAAGGGGTGGCAACGTTGCTGCAGGCTCATCAAAAAATGCGTAACAAAGCCACACTGAAAATTGTCGGTCACGGTCCGCTGTATGACGAGTTGGTTGCTAAATACCCGGATGTTGAATTTTTAGGTTACGTGCAGCAGGGAGAGGCGCTGGATAATCTGATTAAACGAGCCAGGGTGGTGATCCTCCCTTCTGAATGTTATGAAAACTGCTCGATGGCGGTGTTAGAGGCGATGGCATTTGCGAAGCCGGTGATTGGGTCGCGCATTGGCGGCATTCCAGAACAAATTCGCGATGGTATTGAAGGGATCTTATTTGAGCCGGGCAATGCACAGGAGCTGGCGGGGGCGATGGATACCCTTGTAGAGGATCCTGAGAAAGCTCGGGTGATGGGCTTACATGGCCGTGAACGTCTAAGTGAAAAATATGCTCTCGACAAGCATATGGAGACGCTACAGACGTTATATAAAGAACTTTTAAGCAGGCCATAAGATGAGCAAAAAAATAACGGTGTTTGGTACTCGTGGGATCCCAGATGTATTGGGCGGTGTGGAAACGCATTGCCAGAATCTTTATCCTGCTATTAAACAGCAGTTTGATGTTGATATTTGTGTCATCGCCCGCTCGCCGTATGTGAATTACAAACGGTCTTCCTATAAGAAAGTTGAAACTTATGCATTGTGGGCACCTAAAAAACGCTCGCTGGAAGCGATTGTCCATTCCGTTTTAGCGGCGTTCAGAACCTGCATAGACCGCTCGGATATTGTGCACGTACATGCTATTGGTCCTGGACTAGTTATTCCTTTATTGCGTTTGTTAGGTAAGAAGGTAGTTTTCACCCATCATGGGCCTGACTACGATCGGCAGAAATGGGGATATGTCGCCAAAAAAATATTGCTGCTCGGTGAGCGCTGGGCGGTGAAATATGCCAGCGAGGTGATTGTTATTTCTGAGGTTATTAACCAACTGATCCAGAAAAAACATGGCCGCTATGATGCACATTTGATTTACAACGGCGTCAATGAACCTCGGTTATTATCAGATAACACTCTTCACACCACGCTTTCCCGCTTCGGACTCGAAGCGAAAAACTATTTAGTTGTGGTTGGACGATTCGTTGAAGAAAAAGGGATGCATGATGCTATTTCCGCTTATCAACAAAGCGGTTTGCAACTGCCATTAGTATTAATTGGTGATGCGGATCATCCGACCGAATACAGCATTCGACTCAAGCAGCTTGCTGCCGATACCCCTGGCGTAGTAATGACTGGGTTTTTAAGAGGTGATGAGCTGCAGGCGGTGTTTTCGCAGGCAAAACTGTTCGTGATGCCTTCGTACCATGAAGGATTGCCGATAGCGTTATTGGAAGCTATGTCATTCTCCCTGCCAGCTGTGGTGAGCGATATTCCTGCTAACCTCGAGGTCAAATTGCCTCCAGATGCGTATTTTAAGGTGGGGAATCTGACTAATCTGGCTGAGAAAATGGCTGTGTGGGCAGCAGCTAATAGCGTTGACTATAGTGTATATTTGCAAAATTATAACTGGCACGAAATCGCCAGAAAAACAGTCAATGTCTATCACTCAATCGATAAAGATATAGGTTAATTTTGACCAGTCCTCAAACACGTCCCCCCGCTATCGAGAGATTTTATGCTCAGCTTGATCCGCAGATATCGGAAGAGTTAACTCCGGAACAAAAAGCGGGGGTAGAGAAAGCGGTCCTCGCCATTACCCTGGGCGCAAGGCACAAGGTTGATATCCGCAGAAGTTTCCCTTTTTTCGGTAAACGTTTTTATCTGGTTTTTTTGCTTGGCAGAGATTTACGTCAGCAGCATCGCCAGGAGTCGACGTTGTCGCGAATCTTGCTCACTTTTTTGCTGCTGATTGCCGTGCTGTTTGTCACCAGCTGTATATTGCTGACGCTGTATATGATCAAATCTGCATTGGGTATCGATATTTTCCACAATTTCCACGTTGGTATTTGGGACTGGTGGTTAAGCCTGAAAGACCGCTAGTGTTAACAGACTGCTGAGGGCGTTGCTGCGATGAAGTGTAAATGGGTTTCTGCACTGTTGTGTTTGTTCTTTCCGCTGGCGGCAATGGCCGCATTAACGACCGTAACGCCCCAAGCACTGACCGGCCCTTTGACGAATCCTGGTATTGGGGTTGCCAGTTTTCATCAGGGATATGGCGAAAAGCTGGGCCTGGCTGATTACCCTGATACCGGATTTGAATATGAGCGTTTTTACTGGCGAGAACTGGAGCCCGTCGAAGGTCAGTACAATTTTGCACTTGTTGATGATGCTTTCAAATACGCAGCCGCACATCGGCCTGCGATGAATGTAGGGCTGCGGTTTATGGCGCTTGCAGAACCGGAAAGTGGTCCGCAAATACCTGACTGGTTGATTAAAAAAGGAGTGAAAGGAACATGGACGCCCGATCATAAAACCTTCGCCCCTGATTTAGATGATCCCCTGTTTATTGAATACAGTCAGCGACTGCTGAATGCCTTTGGTAAGCGTTACGATGGTAATGAGAATCTGGCTTTTGTGGATATTGGCATGGTAGGGGCATGGGGAGAGTGGCATAACAGCAACTTTCCGACGCTGAAACCGCTGCTGGAGAGGTACACGACGGCTCAGTTGGATCGTTACGTCGCCATGCATTTTTCTGCTTTTCCTATTACCCCGAAAATTATGTTGATGAGTGGTGGTCAAAGCCTGGCGAATGCGGTGGTGCGAGGGGCTGGATGGCGCGCGGACTGCTGGGGCGACCTGCGCGTGTTTTCCGATACCTGGAATCATATGCACGATGATTATCCACAACGATTGTTGGCGGCGCAGACAAGTTTTTCAGGATTTAATGATGCCTGGAAGAAAGCGCCAGTGAGTCTGGAAATGTGTTCATATATGCCGGAATGGAAGAAGACCTACCATTATACGCGGGATGAAGTGCAGGGGATTTTTGACTGGGCGGTGAAGCAGCACGCCAGTACGATCAACCTGAAATCGAGAGCGGTCCCCAGTGAATATCGGCCGATTGTCGATGATGCGCTGACAAAGCTGGGCTACCGGTTTCGTTTAGCCTCCCTGAGCCACGAGTCAGTATGGCAAAATGGACAAAGCCTGGCACTGACCAGCACCTGGTATAACGATGGTATCGCGCCTATTTATCTTCCTTACACGCTGTCATTTCGCATTATTAATGATGCCAATAAAGTTATTGCACAAGGGAATGTGCCGGAAGATATTCGCCGCTGGTTGCCCGGAAAACATCTGCTGAATTATCAGTTGCCAATGCCAGGTGCGTTGCCGGAAGGGATGTACCATCTTGAGGTTGCTATTGTGGACAAGTCTGGCATGGCCAGAATTAACTTTGCCAATGAAGGAAAACAGAGCAGCGGTTGGTATCGAGTGTCGTCGATTACCGCACGTTAGCCTGCAGCCGCAATGCGCCCAATAGTAAGGCGCATTGCGGGTTAAATATTACTCGTGATATCCGTCAGGATTGTTTTTTTGCCAGTTCCACGTATCACGCATCATTTCATCAAGTCCGTAGATGGCCTGCCAGCCTAGCTCTGCTCGTGCTAACGACGGGTCCGACCAACATTCGGCGATATCACCGGGTCTTCTCGCTACAATCTTATAATTGATTTTTGTTTGCGCCGCTTTTTCGAAGGCTTCAATGAGATCAATGACGGAATAACCGACTCCGGTACCCAGATTGATAACTTTGAATGACTCGCCTTTCTCCTGGCAATCCAGTGCCGCTAAATGACCTGTTGCCAGATCCATAACATGGATGTAATCACGCACGCCTGTTCCGTCAGGGGTCGGATAGTCATTACCGAATACAGACACGGTTTCAAGTTTGCCAATCGCAACCTGTGAAATGTAGGGTACCAGGTTGTTAGGTATCCCATTAGGATCTTCACCAATCCGGCCTGAAGGATGAGCGCCAACGGGGTTAAAATAGCGTAGGCAGGTGATGCGAAACTCGGGTTGTGCGCGCGAAAAATCCGCCAGAATTTGCTCGACCATAAATTTGGATGTGCCATACGGATTAGTTGTACCGCCTGTACGTGACTTTTCACTTAGCGGCACGTTTTCCGGTTCGCCATATACCGTTGCGGAAGAACTGAATATAAAGTTCTTAACTCCTGCGGTTAACATCTCAGAAAGCAAAACCAGCGTTCCTGTGACATTGTTTTCATAGTAGGCGAGAGGTTCTTTTATTGACTCTGAAACCGATTTTAGTCCCGCAAAATGAATAACGTCGGTGATGCTATGACGGGAAAAAATTGTTTTCAAAGTATCCCGATCCAGGATGTCAGCAATGTAAACGACGGGTTCTTTTCCGGTGAGTTCTGCGACTCTGTTCAGTGATGTTTGAGAGGCATTCGAGAGATTATCGATGACGATGACGTCATCTCCTCTCTCCAGAAGGGTTAGCACGGTATGTGAACCAATATAACCAGCGCCACCTGTGACTAGAATTGCCATACAGTCTCCAGATAAATTTTATGCAAACGACCATTGATTTACCAATGCCACTGCCATAAATAAAACGCTATTGGTGGCGTCTGGTAAGGTAAAAATTCCTGTATTTCACCATGCACTTATATGATATTTTTTTAAGTATGGCTAAAAAGCTAAACCGGTTTATCTTGGTATCATAAACAATATAGTTGTCGGTGAAATTTAATGTATGTACCCCTTCGCTTTGGTTGATGCTGGCGTTTATTTTTACAACCAGACTCTCATCAAATGTGGCAGCGTCAAGAGTGTTTAACTCTTTGATATAGACTGACTTTCCATAAGTCTCTGGCGTACACTCCTGGGTGAGGATGTACATTTTATTATTTATACAGTGTGGCGAACCCGCTCCCCGATGGTGTTGATTACATACGTGTAATGCTGGCGTTATTTTCTGCCATGGCCCATTTACCTCCGCGGCTGTATGAATCGTTAACTCATCATCCATCGTGGTGGATAAAAGATAGAGATTCCCATTGTGCGAACAAAGAACATTATCTGTTAATGCGATGTCAGACAGTAATATTTTTACTTGCTGCCAGCGTACGGGGAAATCTATGGACTGGAATAAGATAACTTCTTTTCTTTCGGAGGACTCAGGGATCATGAAGAGTTGATCATGACTGTAAAATAAAAAAGGGAATGATAAATGACACTTTAGGTTATCAAAACCTTCGAGTTTTACATCATCAAGCTCAACCAAATTAGCATCAAGTATGCGACATCGTAATATTCCTTTAGAATTACGAAAACTTAATGCTTCATAAAAAACATACACTTTATTGTCCCTTTCAATAATGAAAGGATCGGCCTGGAAGGTATATTTTTTTTTGAGTTGTTGTCCCTTGGTGTTAGTAAGGATGTCCAGCGTATTGGTGGGGAATGTATGAGGGCCGTCATTTTTAATGATCACAGTGTCCCACGACTCATGAAAGAATAACATATTAATAAGTCTGTTATTTTTCGTTCGCATTCGCAACTGCTCCTTTTTATCGCTTAATTTGCTGCTGGTTCCAATACGGCTACACTCATTGCCAGTGTAAAAGCTAGTAGCAACAGTGATTTTTGTCCACTAGCAGAGATAGTGGGGGGAGGTATGACGTTGCCAGAGCATCCCTGCTCCAGTTGAGGATTTATTCGAAATGTACCTGCGGATTATCTGCCAGCGAAACAAAGGCTTTGCTGTTTTTATCCAGAGTACGGATTTCGCCGCTTTCAATGTCGTACACCCAACCGTGCAGACGCAGTGCATTATTACGTAGCCCAACAGCAACGGAAGGATGCGTTTTAATATTGTTCAACTGGGCGATAACGTTCTCTTCTACCATCGCGTTAACTTTATCGGTTTCGTTATCCCAGGTTTTTTTATCGACCACCGCTTTAGCGGCATCGGCATAGTGCAGCCAGTGGGCGACCGCAGGCATCGGATCCAGGCACTGACTTTCGGCAATGGCTTTCATCGCGCCGCAATTGGAGTGGCCACAGATAACGATATCCGTCACGCCTAATGCGACAACCGCGTATTCGATAGTCGCAGATACCCCACCTGGCTCCGGGCCAAAGGAAGGCACGATATTACCGGCGTTGCGGATAACAAAAAGCTGCCCTGGCTCTTGCTGTGTGACGAGTTCTGGTACCAGGCGACTGTCTGAGCAGGAGATGAAAAGCGCTTTAGGATTCTGGCTGGATGCCAGGCTGCGGAAGAGTTCCTTACGTTGAGGGAAAATCTCTTTTTGGAAGTTGAGGAAGCCCTCAATGATATGTTGCATAGCAGTGTCTCTTTTCTCTGTTTAAGCAGGTTATGATGAAGATCACACTTTCCAGTTTAACACCAGCAGACAGAAGAGAAAGACTTTATAGCCGTTAAACCAATATCTTTGGGTAATAAATGGCAGGTATTTACCTTGTAAGGCCAATGGTTGCCCCATCGCTGCAGGGCAACATAATATCGATAGCGGACAGCGAAAAAGTACGCTGATAAGCTCAAGATTAGCTTGCGTAGCGCCTTTGGTAAGCCGCTTTTAGCCTGTTCATCGCTTCCACCAGAACGGCGCGTGGACAGCCAACGTTTAATCGCATGTGTCCCTCTCCGCCTGGGCCATACTGTGCGCCAGGAGAAAGACCCAGTCGGGCTTCATGAACAAAAAATGAAGCGAGCTGCTTATCGCTGAGTTCCATTTTTTCAGCATTAAGAAAAAGCAGATAGGATGCACCACCATAGGTAACTGATATTAAAGGACAGTTTTTCTCTATTTCGCTTTTTACAAACGCGACGTTATCAGACAGATAAGTTAATAAATTTTGGTGCCAGTTAGCGCAGTGAGTATAGGCGCTATAAATGGCTGCCTGCTGTAATGAATTTGTCTCTGCAAGATAACAATTATCGAGAAAACCATAAAACTGACTGCGCAGCTCATCATTTTTAATAATTGCTATCCCGCCCTGGATTGCCGCGGTATTGAAGGTCTTGCTGATCGAAGTCAATACGATTGATTTAGCGTTGAGACCTTCATCAATGGTAAAAAACGGGTAATGTTGCTTACCCGGTAAGGTTAAATCACCGTGGACTTCATCCGATACAACGATAACGCCAGCCTCCTGGCAATAGAGGCTAATTTTCTCAAGCGTTTCCCGCCTCCATATCATCCCGCCGGGATTATGTGGTGAAGGAAAAAGAAACATTTTGCACTGTTTTAGCTTCTCACGGAAATCATGCCAGTCAAATTTATAGCCCCCATTCATCTCGACCAGGCGTGTCTGGATCAGGTTTCTGCCGCTGGTCTTTACAAGATTTGGATAAGGGTCATATATTGGGGTACAGGTCAATATATTATCGCCCAAACGGGTGAGCGCCATCAGAGATAACACAATCGTTTTAATGACCCCTGGGACGAAATGCACCCAGTGCTGTTTGATATCGGTGTCATACTGTTTCGCATACCAGTGGATAACCGCTTCCTTCCAGTGCGGATAATCCAGGTTATATCCCTGAACGGGTTGTTCAACCACAGCATGTAGCGTATTCATAATCGGCTCTGGAGTGACAAAATCCATATCTGCAATCCATAGCGGCAATACATCATGAGTGCCAAACATCTGTTGTAATTGCCCGTATTTACGGCAACTATCATCCCTTATGACAATATCGTCAAACAAAGACATTGTTAACTCCTGGTCAGTCTCTATAAATTATTATTTAAACAATGAAATATAAATGCAGAATATTTATATGCATATAATCTGCATGTCAGCTAAATATCGAATAGTTAACCCTGGTGAAAATCGATATTGAGTTTTTAATTAGCCGGTGATTTTTGTTCGGCCATATTCTCAGCGACATTATCTGGCTCGTATTTAGCAATGCCGATACCTGTCGCCGCCCACAGTAGTGCGAAGATGACGCCGCTGTAGCATAAGATTGCCCACGGCAAATAATCGAGGGTGGCGACTCCGAGCATAGTTGCACAATAAACGCCGGAAGCAGACCACGGAATAATAGGTTCGACGACCGTCCCGGCATCCTCGGTGGTTCGCGAAAGATTCTTTGCGGCAAGTCCCCGTTTTTTATACTCGTCTTTAAATGCATCGCCACATAACAGCAGCGGTAAGGTACCATTTGCCGTGCAGGCACAGATGGTGAATGTCGTAACAATAGTGGTGGCAACCAGACGGAATGTGGATTTAACGCCTTTTGTCAGTGCGTTAATCACGGTATGCAGAGAACCTGTTGCGCTCATGGCACCGGCAAAACTAAAGGCGCTGAAAACAGTCACAAAGCTACTAAACATAGAAATTGCGCCACCTCTCTCCAGCAAGCGAGAGACATCAGATGATAGTGCCGGAAGGGCATCTCCTGTGAGCATAGCGAGCTTAAAGCCGCTGACTACGGATTCACCAACAGAGGATGCCGTGAATGCCTGAAAGACTAATGCCAGAATCATCGAGACTAAGGTCGACAGAAATAACATGGGAATAGGTGGTTTCTTTGATAATGAACCGTATAAAACAATAATCGGCGGTAGCAGCAACAGAATATTAAAGTGATAAATCTGGCCGATAGAGCTCATTAAATTAGTGATATTTTCTGGAGCACTGCTGGTTGCATCAATACCCATCCCCATATAACTGTAAACGGCACAGCAGATAATAAATCCAGGTCCTGTGGTCCATAGCAGATGGCCGATATGTGAGTACAGGTTTACACCGGCAGCCAGTGCCGCCATATTGGTTGAATCAGAGACCGGCGAGAGTTTATCGCCGAACCAGCACCCCGAAACAATGGCTCCGGCAGCAACCGGGAGTGAAACATTGAGGCCGATCGCCACGCCAATCATGGCAATCCCTACGGTACCGATAGATCCCCAGGACGTACCGGTGCAGACAGAGATCAGTGCTCCCAGCATAAAAGCGGAAATATAGAAATATTGCGGATTAATCCACTTCAGACCGTAATAGATCATCATGGGGATAGTTCCTGACACCATCCATGAGCCAATTAAAAAACCGATACTGGCGACAATCAATATTACAGGTAGCGCTTCCGATATTTTATTACAAATGGATTTTAGAATGTCATCCCAGGTGTAGCCATGAGCGATAGCAATAAATGAGGCGGTCGCTGTCCCCATCAGGATCATAGGTTCTGCGCGAATACCAAATATAAAATACCCGATACTAATTCCGCTCAGCATTACCACCATTGGTAATACTGACCATAAGAAAGATAATGGTTTTCTGTTGCGTGAGGTACAGCTATTCTGTTGCATAATTCCATCCCAATCGTTAATGGCTGAACGAATCAAATAAATACCTGCTACAGGTCATTCAATTATTGAATGACATAGTGGCTAGTGTTTCCGGAAAAACGCTATTTTTATTAACTGTATCGGGTTCTCTATTTTGATCGTGACTCTGATGTTCATATCCCGGTAGTAATATAAGCGGCGGTTTTGCTAATAAATTATCCCTCCACATAGGGTTGATGATTTCGCCGTTGTTGGCTGAGTTTACGGTACTGTTGCGGCGGCATACCGACATATTTATGAAATGAGCTGTAAAAACGACTGCTGGAGCGAAAGCCCGCAAGCATGGCAATATCGAGTATTGTCTTATCAGTATCACTGAGTAACGCTCGCACGTGGTTGATGCGCATCGCGGTAATATACTGTTTCATGGTTAGTTGCATCACCCGATGAAATATACCCATCGCGTAGTTTGGATTGAGTTTAACGTGCTCGGCTATGGCATCGACCGTGAGCAGTTTGTCACAGTTGGCGGCGATAAACTCAAGCATCTGGCTGACGTAAAACTGTGAATGCCGCGAAATACTGTTCTTCTGGGTTCGTGATGTTTTATGACCCAGTACAGGCTTCCAGCCTGAAAGACTAAAGCGCTTGAGCATTAGGGCAATTTCATCAATGGCCAACTGGCGAATCTGCTCGTTATCGCTGTTGAGTTCGTTCTGCCAGCGCTGAACTTCAAAAGCGCTGAGTTGCTGTGAGGCTAACGAGGTAATAACCATCCCGTGTGTCACATGGTTAATCAGTTCACGATCCAGAGGCCAGGACAAAAACAGATGCATGGGTAAATTGAAGATTGCCATTTGCTTACAGTGCCCGGCATCTGTGAGTTGATGAGGCGTACAGGCCCAGAATAGCGTGATATAACCCTGTTTGCTGCGTACCACTTCGTCATTAAACAGGTATTCCACATCGCCATCAAATGGCACATTGACCTCAACCTGACCATGCCAGTGGCTGTAGGTCATCGCCAGCGGTGCCCGCAACTCGACATCCATCCGCTGATACTCTGAATAGAGAGCCAGTGGGCTGCGAGTCTTTTTTTCATAACTGCGGCACATGTGAGGGTCATGTGGCAGCTGCGGGATACTTTTTGCCATTATAGGTTGCGTTCCTGGATTGTGAGACTGACCGAGTAGTAGCGCCAAAGCATGAACATAGCTTAACTGAAAAAAAACACCGTTTTCTCTCCGTTTTCGCGAAGTTATTCCCAAAAACTCAGATCCTCAGTCTGTTACTCGAAGATCTGAGTTATCGGGAATCGCAGAATTTAACCTGGCAATATTGCAAATGATCTGCGCGGGGAAGCCACTCCCTCCTGTACCTCTATGTTGAATCTGCTTCCATATTATCCCAGGTATTAATGATGTGTTTGATTAACATTCAATAATAGTCTGAAGACAAAAGGCCACGATGTGTGATGAGATATGTTTTTCATTTGGCGCAATAATTGTTATGTCGCTGAAAATATGATTGTCAGAATCACCTGAATTATCATGAAGTTATTTTTCCTGCTTTGTCCAGCCGATGTCTAATAGTTCTGATAGGGATCACAACCGCCAGTCAAACCGGTTGGATTGTGCAAGTGTCATCTCCATTATGTGCATTTTCTTAACAAGGATTACGTTTTATGAACAGTCGGCCTCTCCTCGCCTTAACTTTCATTGGCCTGTTATGGGGCGTGGGAACATCACAAGGACAGGCAAAAGAGTGGGAAAAGGAGCCTGTAGCGGTATTACAGCAGGGCGCCGGGGAGGGGGATGTAGATGCGCAGTACTGTCTCGGAATACGATATTTCGAAGGTCAGGGGGTTGCCCGGGATGATAAGCAAGCCGTTGAGTGGCTTACCCGCGCAGCTGAGCAAGGGAACTTCGATGCGCGCTATTTTCTTGCCTTAGTCTATTTTGATGGCGAAGGGAGGCGCTGGTATGACGAAACGGTTATCGACTGGTTTAACAAACAGGCCGAACAAGGAAATAAGAAGGCGGTTGAGTGGCTAAGTATTGCTGCCGAACGGGGAAACTATCATGCGATAGAGTGGTTACACCGGGCTGTTGAGAAAGGGAATCCTGACGCGCAGCATTTTCTTGAAAGTAAGAAGTCACTGTTAGATGGCTACAACACCGTTCAGTCATTGAGCAAAGCGGCTGAGCAAGGGGATGCCAGGGCGCAGGGCCTGCTCGGTCGAAAATACCTGGAAGGTGATGGCGTGGGTATGGATAACAACAAAGCTTTCGCATTGTTTAATCAGGCTGCCAGCCACGGAGATACTCTGGCTCAGAGCATGTTGGGGGCCATGTATTACCTTGGTGAAGGTGTCGGTGTGGCGCAGGATCACAAGAAAGCGTTTGAGTTATTTAATCAAGCAGCTCCCCACGGTGATGTGCTGGCTCAGGGTATGCTCGGCATGATGTATTCAAAGGGTGAGGGAACGGCACAGGACGATAAGAAAGCCGTCGAGTGGTATGAACAGGCCGCCGCACAGGGAGATGCTGGCTCTTACAAGGAGCTTGGGTTGATGTACTTAGCAGGTAAAGGTGTTGCCCAGGATGACAAGAAAGCTGTTGAACAATTTGATCAGGCAGCCAGAAAGGGCAACGCGGAAGCGCAGGGAATGCTGGGAAGGATGTACCTCGAGGGGAAAGGCGTCGATAAAGACTATGCGCAAGCCTATATCTGGAATGCTGTGGCCGTAGCTAATGGGAACTTTGATGCGCAGACTGGGCTTGATATTACCCGGGAGAACCTGACTCCAACAGCTCTAAAGGAAGCGGACTCGAAGGCGAGGAAATATTTCGAGCAGTATCGATATCAGCCGAAAATGTAGCCCAGTCTGGATTAACAAAAGCCCGTAGAGCACGGGCTTTTATAAAGAGTTTGGATCGCGGATTCACAAACCGTAGAGCTTAACTTTCCTATAGCGTGGCGATAATTTCTCAAGAACGGAAATGCGATCGACGGGACGGGCAATGAAGCCAGAACTGCCGACTGATTAAGGCCGTATTGTGGCAATCGGTCAAATTCACATAGGCGTAAATAAACAGGATATTGATGCGACGAGAAAAGTTGTGTGTCCTGGGTTTATTATTATTCACTTTTATTATGTTTATTGGTTGATTAATGATGCCTATAAATATATTTCTGTTGTGTTTTTTTGTTTCATATATGAAGGTGAGTTTATTTAAATGTAAAGTAAAATATTTTAGAGAAAAAATCAGGAGGTTATAATGAAATGAATGTTAAATGCAGTGATAATTTTACCCTAATCAGGTTGGTTCTGGCTGTTGGTGTACTACTTGTACATAATGGAGGTATTACAAATTCAGATGTGTTAAAGCCGATCCTGTCTTACCTTAGTGGTGATGTGATTGTTGAATGCTTCTTTGTGATAAGCGGCTATCTGATAGTAAAAAGCTACATGAGGAATCAGCGTGGTTTTTTCTACAGGCGTGCTCTAAGATTACTTCCTGCATATTATTTTTGTCTTTCTTTTATTGTTTTTTGTGCCTGTGTAGTTGCGATGTATAGTGTCGGAGAAAATTTTTGTAACCTTGATTTATTAAAGTATATTGTGGCAAATGCAATATTTATGAACTTTCTGCATCCGGCTTTGCCCGGTATATTTGTCGATAATCCATTAACTGCTGTCAATGGTTCATTGTGGACGCTTAAAACGGAAATCATCCTGTACTTATCTGTGCCGATCTTTTTTTATATATACGTGCGGAATAAAATGCTCGCTTTTACTTTGGTCTGCTTGGTTTCTGTCCCGTGGCTGTTTTACTTCCGGTGTATCAGTGATTCACCTAATGCCAGGATGATGTCGTTACAGTTTGTCGGTATGGCGGCATATTTTTTCGGCGGTGCATTGTTTGCTATTGTTAAAAATTTTATAAAACTCATTCCACCAATTGCAGTTGTTTCTGCTGTTTGTTATATGCTGGCGGAAGGGAAAGAGTTGAGGTTTTTGAGTGAATATTTTCTTGTTGTATCCTCTGTGCTTTTTTGTTGTTTGAATATCCCTTTGGGATTCAATTTTGAAAAAATAGGGGATTTTTCATATGGTATCTATCTGTATAACTTCCCTGTAATCCAGCTCCTTTACTCTTTAGGGTTATATAACACGCATCCATATTTATCATTCGGGTTGTCATTGATACTGACTTTTTTTGTGGCAAGTGGATCGTGGTATTTAGTAGAAAGGCGTTTTTTGCAGTTAAAGTCAAGAGTCAGATAATATGAAATATAGATTAGCAGTCGCTCATTAAAAACGAACGACTGGTTTATAAACCTGGCGTCAACGTATAAACCCGCCTTTTGATGAGTTAAGAAGAACAGGGGTATTTTTCAACCAATGCCTCAGCAACTATCATTGCTGGGGGATTATTTCTTTCTTCTGGTTTGTTTTTAAGCCAGTTGCCTACGGTATCGAAAACCTGGTTTATATCGAATGTATCCGAAATACAAATCTCTTTCTCAGCCGTCAGAACTGTTGCTATTCCTCTTACATATCCTGAAAATGCGGCTGGAGCGGATTGTTGGTAAATAGTGTTATGATCCTTTTTATAAAGCTGATAACCTTCGAGAAGATAACTGCTATTAAATTTGTCAGGAATTTCAGCGTGTGACACTAATGGTATAAATAAATTGAATGCCAGAATAAGCCTGGTGACAGTGTTCATGTGGTTACTTTTCTTAAAAAATGACACTCATCTCAGCACGATGCAGTGAAACGGTTAGGAATTAATCAATTCATTTTAAAGTAACATGCCGATTAATTGCGAGTCCAGAAAAGAATGAATCTTATTTTGGATTTTTGGTTGTTGAAATTTAAAATATCGCTCCGGGTCTCTTCTCGCGTTCCGTAGATCATTTTATGTATCCGTTCACGCTTCAGTAACAAGAATAAGTTTTTCGCAACTGTGTTGTCGTAACAGCTAAAAGGGCGACTGATGTAGCCTTCAGGCCTATGTGATTTCAGGTGCAAGTTGGAAAGTATTGATTTTGGCTTCTAACGAACAGCGGAGTTGTTCTTGCTGATCAATTTGTTTCGCCAGAAAAGTGCTGGACGCCGCCCGAAAGCCCCGCGCATCGCCATCGTAGAAAACGTGATTCGTTTCCCCGAATCAGGCAGATTCGATTTCTTTTACGGAGAGTGATTTGTCTGGCCATTGCCGGGTTTCCGTAGTTTTAGGCACCTCAAAAACAATAGAGCTTTTCGTTGGGCCTATCAATGGGTTTAAAAGGTTCGGATTTAATCAGTTCTCTTCGGACTTCGCGGGACAAATTGCAGACACAAAAAAGCCCGCAGGGCTTGCGCCGTGCGGGCTCTTAGGACTTCATCGGATGACTCTGGTAATCACCGATGGAGAATTTTGGTGCTGGCGTCCTTGTAATTGGTGGGGGAGGTGGTTGATTTTGTTGGGGATTTACACTTTTTTCGCGAAGGGGAAGGCGCAAAAAGAGTGGCGATGATGTTGATATGGAAAGGGTTTTCGTAATTTATTGATTTTTAATGTGATTGTTGGGGGCGGGATTTTGCGTGTTGGTCGAGGCTTTGGTGGACACTATAGGCTTGTCGTTCGTTTCCAGAAGTGAGCGTTTCTGTCGGATAATTCATTCTCTTGAATTTTCCAGACTGTAAACCATGCTCATCTAATACACGTGAAAAACAATAACGTCATCTATCGCCGAAGGAGATACGGGTAGATGGCCTTTGGTATAGCCAATGATGTCCCTTTAACAATAAGAGAGCACCATGCTTGAACTCTGTCCTAATTGCGAATGCTGTGATAAAGATCTGCCGCCTGAATCAAAAGAGGCATGCATCTGTTCATTCGAATACACATTTTGCGTCGATTGCGTGACCCAATGGCTTAACAGCCAGTGTCCGAACTGCGGAGGGGAGCTGGTGCGACGTCCAATACATCCGGAAGCATCCCTCCTGCGACACCCTGCATTAGCAAGCATACTCTCTCTGATGGTTGTTTATTGCAGATGATTGAAAGCCCGGAGGTAACATTTCCGGGCCAAATTAATCGTGGGCTGATTATTGTATCGGTATCGAAAACGTTGCAAAAGGCATGTTAAATTGTGATTTCGTATCGTTAACGTTACCATTGAAGGCGAAGGGTTTTCCAGATTTCATCTCTAAGTGATGCCGGAACACCCTCACTTTCCGCCAGCTCACGCCAGCAGGAAACCGTTTTAATTGTTTCTTTGATAATTTGCTTGGCCTTACTTGATCGCAGGCTGGTGATGTGAGTTGCCACGCTCAGTAAATCATCTATTGTGAAGTTGTCTCGCTTACCCGCGAGGGTAAGTTGATGTGAGGCCACCCATTCCGAATCTGCTCTGTAACTCCAGGCAATATCGAAGGCCGGAGCAAGCGTCCAACGATAATTATCATTGACCATAAATGACCAGTTTTTTGTGTGATCATCATGGTTTCTTGCGATTACATTGAATACCATCCTGCGATAAATCTGTTCCTGCTCATGGTTCGTTAACCCTATCTCACGAGCAATTCCGAGCATCTCTTCATAGCTGTACTCACCAGCCTTTCTGAAGTTTGCATGAGCCAATCCGCATAAGCTCAGTACATGAAATTTCTTGTTGTTTTCCCGGTCGAATCGCTTCGTCATAAAGTGTGCCCGCTGGGACCCTTCTTCGCGGAGCAATTCACAGTGCGACATGTTGATCCCCACTTGCTTAGCCATCAGATGATAGACATATTCCATCAGGCCGTAACCCTTCGGGTCACCAAAGGTTTGACGTTCAGTTTTGTGTTCTTCGACGCCATCAAACTTAAGGAGAAAATGCTCAAATCCTGTTGGTGCATTAACCTGGCCGGACCGAATTTCCGTTCTATCCTGATTAACTGCGATTACCGCCTTAGCCCTTGCACCACCAGCTGAAGTACCAATCTGCAACAACTTGGAAAGAGAAGATTCTTCATGATCGTTCAGTTCAAGGCCGTTTCGCGTATCTAGGACCTTTTGAGCCATGCTTACCAACTCAGCAATTAACAGAGGCTCGCTATAGGGTGTATCAGGGTTATTGGTGGGCAGGTACTCCAGGGCTCCCATACCGCGGCTCCCGGTATATAGCAAACGGTCTATTGCAAGAAATTGGGACTTGTCACGACCTTCTCGTGCCAGCCAGGCATCAATCAGAGTGTTACCAAAATCATCCGGGAGCGAGTCCGCAAAAACTGCTGGCAAACCGCGATATGTTTCCCATGGCAGTGCAGGGAAGGTAAATATTCCCTTCTCAAGAGGCAGATACCGTGGCGATAGGCTGAAACCAGCGGTCCTCCAGTCTTCCGTGTACTCAAAGGTGGCAATTTTGCTGTCTCCTGTATACGCCAGATATCCGGCAGTAATCCCATCGAACAGCACTTCACATGAATTAGCGATCATTATTTTACCTTATTCCTGAGGGCCAGCATTGCGCCTACTCTGTTCAAAACGGGATTTTCTTTTGAAGCCGAGATGCCGGAAACTCTCCTGCTCTGTTTTCTCTGCGCCCTGAACACATCAGATGGGCGCACTTCCAGAGTTGGTACAAGCAAATCAAGCCCTTCAAGCAGCCGCATTTCGCGCAGAACTGCAATAAATGTTGCCAGACTGCAGGCTCCATTCTTCAACCGTGCGTAGGTTGGCCGACTAATGCCGAGATTTTCAACCAGGGTTTCCTGAGAAATACCCCGAGATTTTCGGTAAGCCTCCAGGCGTTCGAACAGTTCTTTTGCAATGGCTGTGTCTGACATAGCTATTGATATTTTCATATGCATAACCTCGCAACTTATATGTTCCATTATATGCCAAAAACGTGAATTTGTAATGAATACATTGCAGGTGTTGGGGGCTGCAGCATAGGCAGTCGTTACGGCTGGCTTTAGATGTTCAGGTACTCCGGTAAGCGGACCCGTAAGGAAATATGATGGTTTGCTGATGAAGCAAAAAGGAGAAGATATCGAACGGATCGTGAGTTTGTGGATTACGATATATATGCAATATATACGTTACAAAATTGGCTGATAGTGACAATTTAGCATCGTATACGTTACAAAATTCTGGTGTTACTGAAAATAGTGCGAGATCAACACGAGAAGAAAATGTGCCAAGGTCACGCCATTACAATCATAATTCAAGGCATGCTACTCACTATAAATGCAGTTAATTGGATACTCGGTGTATTTAATAAGTGTATTTAGGTGTTGAGTGCTAGTCGACGTACTGCTAAAGTGATTACATCACCATTACGCGGGAGCTAATAATGAGAACACCTTCTGACGTCGCTGAACTCATTCGCATTGCGATGGAAAAACTTAACGATGAAAAACCGATCACTCGCTTTCAGATGTCGTTGAAGGGATTTGGGGCGCTCGCTCAACGTGACTTCGTTGACCAGTATTATTTGGCTTCGCTTATATCTGAATTAAAAGACCGTGGCTGGTGTATGTTTCAGATCACCCACACTAGCTATAGCTTGATCCGGCATGAGTCAGCCTCAAAATTCCGCAAGCTAAGCAGCGAAACTTTGTTGGCCTCCATTTATGGGAAAGAAGGAGAGGAATCATAATGATTGCGTATCAGTATTCTTTACTTATTGCTATTGATGAGCTCCCAGGTTCGCGTCGTCAGAAGTATGCAGCTGATGCGATTCGGCGTATCAATATGGACCTCAGTAGCACAGGTTTCCGGGCCAATAAAGGTTTTAAAGATGATGTTATGCGCTTGCCTGGTGGTTTTAGCTGGCGGTTCGATAACAAAGAACAGCGAGATACGGCCATAGATTGCTTGAAGGCACATCCTGCTGCTTGTTCATTGATCTTTATGAAAACGAGAAAGCGGAAATCTGCTTCTGGTAAGCGTAAGCAGTGTTTTGCGGGTAAGCCTCGCTTATCCAAGGCACTGAAAATCCAATGGCAGGCCCTGCTTTCTCAGTCTTCGGTCAACGAGATTATCCACTAGTATTCCCAAAGTACCCGCGAAAAAGTGAAATACCCGGCAGACGTTAAAGAGACTTACGTTGGGAGATCATTGTATTCATGGGACCCTGTTATCCATCTACTTCATAATAGCGGATCGCGTCCTGCACCCTGGCATAGCGCAGGGAGTGGGGAGAGTATTCACCCGTCAGCCCGGCATCGCGGAGATGGTTGTGCCAGTAATCCATCGCGGATTTCAGATCCGGTTTGTCAATGAGATGTCCGTCACGCTCCCCCGACAATCTCAAACGCCTCTTTCACAGCCTAGCGAATCGCTTCCCGGTCAATCATCTGTGTCATGCGCGGTCGTCCGCCTTTGGTGCCGAAGATCACGGGCAGACGTTCAGCGCCTTTTTCCTGTTGTTCTCATTCTGTAAGGTACGCAGGGAAATACCCTGCGCCAGTCGTTCATGAATATATCCTGCGATGTGTCTGGCTTTGAGCTGGCTGGTGCTGGTTACCTGAATATTCTGCGCCAGCAGATGATGGGCAAAACGCTGCGCCATCTGTTCGCGGTCGTGGACGGTTTTGTGGCTGCTACCTGCGCGGTGCGCCAGTTTTTCATATCCTGTGCCAGTCGCGACATGCTGACTCCTCCGCCTGATGCGGTAGCAATATTTTCCGGCGCGTGGGGAATGTACGGCACTGAACATTGCGCCATGCTGAACAATACCGGTGCGCCGGAAGGCGAGAGTTGAGGTATGGTGGGGTACGGTACTGCACGGTGTGCAGGCCGCCTGCCTCAGCAGGGATGCCCCCGGATCGTCGTGATCCGCCTCCGGCACTGCTCATTCCTCTTTTTTATCTTTTTGACGCAGAAATGATGGCGTCAGAGGGTTAATACAACGATAAGCCTGATAAGACGGCGGCTGGCGCAGCGGTGTGCGTCGGCGTCACTTTGTTTTGTTTGGCCCCCAAAGTGACGCGCCGCCGTTTCAGGCAACCTGTTTAATGGCGCAGAGATACGCCCCGTCTAAAGACGCGGTACCAACCTGCCTCTTGCTGGCACAGGCTATAGCAGCAACAACGACCGGACTGCGTCAGAGACGCCCCCGCCGTATTGTCCGGCTTGCGGGGTTAAGGGCTTGACCAACCTGACATAGCAGCCAGGCACAGTCCTCTAAGGTCATGGCTGTCTCGGGTGCAGCCCCAGGACTGCGGCAGTTACCGTAAAAATAGCACGGAGGATGCGATGATTAAGCTGATTTTACCATCATAATTCATTGATAATAAATAACTTTATTATCAAGATGCAGCATGTGGTTTCATGAGCATCAGAAGATTGGGAAAATATTGTCAGAGAATGCCACGGCGGGAAGGATTCTTTTACATCTCTGGTGAGGCTTTCATGGATAATTATCCAGAAAATCTACGCCCGCAAAGGCTCGCTAAAGCGAGCCTTTGCGGGCGTAGATTTTAAATTTTTCTGATGGTTAAAACCCTGCTATTTCAGCCGTATCTAAAATACTTAAACGAACATTATTGGGTATGCAGAATGATATAACGCACCATGCGGAATGTTACTCTGATGCCCGACGCAGCTCCTCCGGATCCAGAGACGAAAAAACATGCCAGTTCTCTCATGCAAGAAGAAAATCAGGAAGGGCTGGAGGCGCTAAACGAAACGAACTGACAGCCACAATGGCGCACTTCCCTCCCTTACCCTTAAAGGCCTTTAAAGGCCCTTTAGCGAGCTTTTGCGGGCGTAGCATTATTCGAGCCAAAGTTGGCTAAAATCCGGCCATCCCAACGTATTTAAATCCCTCCAGGTAAATGACTTCTCGGTCGCAAATTCCATCCAGTGATGTAGCAAAGGAATAACATATCGCTGGTGGGTCATCTCATGGAAAAAGGCGGCAATGGTGGCGAACGCCTGTTCATCGTCACTGTTCAGAATGGTCGGTAGCAGGGCGTTCAGGTTTCGTCGTTGGGCTTCAGGCAGTCGTGTAAACAGCGCAGTGGAAGCCAGCCATTCCAGAAATGCCGGAACTGAAAGGGTATCGAGCATAAAGTTGCTGAGCCAGATATCCGCAGGGGGGCGCGGCTGGCTGTTAAAGCTGTCAAATGCGTCGATCCGTATCTCGGCGCGAATATGCCAGCGCTCAAGCAGGATGCGAATCGCCCCGGCAAGCTCCACCAGTTCCGGCTGCTGAAAGGTGCTGATGATCACCGGCTGACGCAGGTTAAACGGCGCGGTGATCCCGCCAAAATCCACCGGGCGGTGGTTCCATTGCGGCAGCATGCCCTGAGCCACGGAGAGGATGCGTGCGTATTCGTCGGGAAGCTGCGTCTGGCTGAGGAGTTCGATGGGTTGCAGCAGGTAATTAATAAACCGTCTTCCGGCCTCATCTGCAAAGGCGCCGTCACTGTCGAGAAGCACAAAACAGCACCCCTGCTCCAGACTACGCTCGTTGAGCGGGCGGTCATCCTGCGCCTCTTCGCCCCGCAGCAGGGGAATAAAGCTCATGCTGATATGTTCTGGCGCCCAGGTGAAAATGGTGATCTCATCCAGTCCGGGCCGCGCCTGGTGCCAGTGTTGATTGCGCCGCAGGACCATAAAGTTGTCGCTGTGCTCCTGCAGGTGGAAAGCGCCGGTACAGCGGATGTGTCCGTGCTGGTAATCGAACAGCATCGTCGGCTGGGTGGCGAGCAGGCAGTCGAGCCGCTTGACCGGATGATGCGTTTCAATCACCAGATGCCAGGGGGCGTCAGCGGTGATGCTTTTGATTGGGCTGAAAAGCGGCGCGAACTGTGGGCTCTGGCTGGCGGCAAGCAGGCAGCGCTGAACGGCGCAGGCATCCAGTTCGCTGCCATCGGCAAAGCGGGCGGTGGATTTCAGCCAGAACTCCCAGCGGGTAAAGTCCTCGTTGTGGGTCCAGTAGTGGGTGATATCAGGGACGATCCTGCCCTGAACGGCGTCATAGCGCGTCAGTCCGCTGAGGCACTGGCGCAGGAGGTGGCGTTCGGTTCGCCGCAGGGGAACGAGCGGATTAAGCGGATCCAGATTGCGATAGTAGGGGATGCGTACCCGCGTTTCGCTGCTTTTATCCTGTACCCCAAAGCGCCACAGGCTCAGGCGATCCAGCAGATACTTGTCGTTGCCGATAAACCGCAGCACGTTGCCGTAATCCTGCTTCTCCAGCAGCTTATTGACGTTCTGGCTGAATAGCTTTTCCGGTGAGGTTAACAGGTGGAGCCGTGAGCGCTTGCCGCGCCCGCGCTGGGGCTGCCAGTCGAGCCATTTTTCCTGATGCATCTTTTTCAGTGCAATACGGCAGTTACGCACCGAACAGCCGAAGATGGCGGCGATCTCCTGCATCTGTAATTCGTGCGTCTGGCCCGCGCCGTAGCGGGCGTGCAGCCTGCGAAAATGCGCCTCGAAGATACTCATTTGATGGCCTCCCACCGAACGTGATTTCCTCTTTTATCCCTTTCTGACGGTTTCCGGCGTGATTGCCCTCATAAATTTTCCGGTTTTAAGCGAAAACCGGAAATAACTTTCGTCTTTGATTGCTGTTTTTTTAATCACATCCGGTTCGGATACTGAAGGTGTTCGGAGCAGAACCTGCTGTTGTGCGAATCCCTGTCATAAAGACGCGCTCAGGAGATCGAGATGAAAAGATTCAACCTTCTGCAAATGTTACAAAGCATCGGGCGATCGTTAATGATCCCGATTGCTATGCTGCCTGCCGCCGGTATTTTGCTGGCCTTCGGCGTCAGCTTTCAGGATCCCAATATTGTCGCCAGCCTGCCGTTTCTCGGCGCTGACTGGCTGGTTCACGTGCTGAAGCTGATGGCGGAAGCGGGCAGTGCGATTTTCGCTAACCTGCCGCTGCTGTTTGCTGTCGGCGTGGCGGTAGGGCTTAGTGACGATCAGGGCATTGCCGGGTTATCGGCGATCGCCGGGTTTTTGATTATGAACGTCACCATCGGCCAGTTTCTGGGGATCACGCCCGAGTCGGTGGCGCAGGTGCGTGACTACACGATGGTGCTGGGCATCCCTTCGCTGCAGACCGGCGTGTTTGGCGGCATCATTATCGGGATTATTGCCGCCTGGCTGTATAAACGCTATTACCGCATCCAGCTTCCTTCATGGCTGGAGTTTTTTTCCGGCAAGCGCTTCGTGCCGATAGTGACCTCCTTTGCCGCGCTGTTTGTCGGGCTGGTGATGGCAGTGGTCTGGCCGCCGGTTCAGCATTTGATTAATGGCCTGTCGAATACCATGATGGTGCAGGGGCCGGGCGTGTCCGCCTTCCTGTTCGGTTTTGTCGAGCGGCTGCTGATCCCGTTTGGTCTTAACCATGTCTGGTGGCCGACGTTCTGGCTGCAGTTTGGCGAGTACGTAAACAAGGCCGGGCAGGTGGTGCATGGTGACCAGCTTATCTTCTTTGCCCAGTTGAAAGACCAGGTGCCGATTACCGCCGGAACCTTTATGGCCGGGTTGACGCCCATCAAGATGTTCTGCATTCCGGCGATTGCGCTGGCGATCTACCGCTGTGCCAGCCCGGAAAACAAAGCGCGGGTGAAGGGCATTATGCTCTCTGGCGCGATCACCTCCATTGTTTGCGGCATCACCGAGCCGATTGAGTTCTCCTTCCTGTTTGTTGCGCCCGTGCTGTATGGCATTCACGCCGTCTTAGCGGGTCTGGTGTTCCTGTTGATGGAGTGGTTCAGCGTGCACATCGGGCTCTCTTTCTCCGGCGGGCTTATCGACTATCTGTTCTTTGGCGTTCTGCCGCGGGCCCCACACTGGTACATGGTGTTCCCGGTCGGTCTGGTGATGGGCGCGGTGTACTACGTCCTGTTTACCTTTGCCATCCGCCGCTGGAATTTGCTGACGCCGGGGCGTGAAGTCGAAGAAACCGCGGTGACGCAGGAAAGCGAACAGAACGACCTGGTGAGCGGTATCATTCTGGCCTATGGCGGGCTGGGGAATATGACCAGCATCGAAGCCTGCATGTCACGTCTGCGCATTGACGTGACAGATAAGACGCTGGTGGACAAAGCGCTGCTGAAACAGCTTGGCGCGGCGGGCGTCGTCGAAGTCGGGAACAATATCCAGAGCGTCTTTGGCATGAAATCAGACCGGCTGAAAGAGGCGATCCGCGCAGCTAACGCGTATACACAGGAGGCAAAATGAAACAGCTACACCACAGCGGTTTGCCGCTGTATCTCGATGACGATGGCGTGATGGCGCTGAAACCCCCGCTGAACTATCTCGGCTTTGGCCGTAAAAGCGCCGAGCAGATGGCGGTGGTTTTACCGGAATTCACCGAAGCGCAGCGTGATGAACTGGCTTACGATGTTTATCGCGGGCTCAGCTTTCCGGAGGATCAGGAACGGCTTGCCGCTGACCAGTACCAGTATGATATCACCATCATCATGCCGGGAACGATCGGCAAGGAGCGCAAGAAAACCAGCGGTCATTATCACGGCTATAACGACACGCGGCACAACACCCATCCGGAAGTGTATGAAGTGATTAAGGGCACGGCGGCGTATATCCTGCAAAAGTCGCCGGATTTTGCCGTCGCACCAAAAGATCTGCTGGTGGACGATCTTATCGTGGCGGTGGTGAAGGAGGGGCAGAGCATTATCGTGCCGCCGAATTACGGCCACTGCTCCATTAATATCGGCGACGGGCCGCTGGTGTTCAGCAACCTGGCGTATAAACCCTGCGCGGTTCACTACGATACAGTGCAGTTTTACCACGGCATGGCCTGCTACATCGTGGAGGAGAACGGGCAACTCTGCGTGCGGAAGAATCACTACTACCCGCATATTCCGCGCATCAAATTCGCCACCGTCAAAGAGAACCCGCATCTTGGCATCACCTTCGATACGCCACTTTACCAACGCTACCGCGCCGCGCCGGAACGTTTTCACTTTCTGGGGCATGTCGATAACTATGTCCGGGAAATCATGGGGATGCTCGAGTATCAGGATAATTTATTCCCGCTCTGTCAGGAGGACGCATGATGGAAACGCAATCTGTTGCAGGCGCCGCCTGTACTGACCTGCATCAGGCGATGTCGCGGATTGACGGTGCTGCGCTGACGCGTCTGGAGCAGGCCATCGATGACGCGAACGCGATATTTGTTTTTGGTGCAGGCCGTTCGCTGTTGATGCTGAAAGCTTTTGCGATGCGCCTGATGCATATCGGCCTGAAGGTGCATGTTGTCGGCGATGTGGTCACTCCTGCGCTGCAAAAAGGCGACCTGCTGCTGCTGGCCAGCGCATCGGGCGAAACGGCTTCTCTGGTGAATGTGGCTACGAAAGCGAAGCAACTGGGCGGCACAGTGGCCTTGCTGACCATTTTCCCCGAGTCCACGCTGGGGAAACTGGCGGACGTAGTGGTCAGGCTCCCGGCCTATACCGACAAACTGCCGGATGGACCCGATAATGTGAAAGGCATTCTGCCCGGCGGCAGCCTGTTTGAAGAGGCGGTCATGGTGCTGGGGGACGCCATGATTGTGAATCTGGCGCAGTCGACGGGATATCGCTTAACCAAAGGTTTTGCGCTGCACGCCAACCTCGAATAAGTCATTCGACACAAGGAAACCAACATGAAATTACAGCTTGCCCTGGACGAGTTAACCCTGCCTGAAGCGCTGGTATTTATTGATAAGGTGGTTGATGACGTTGATATTATTGAAGTGGGAACACCCTTTCTTATTCGGGAAGGCGTGAACGCGATTAAAGCCATTAAAGAGAAATACCCGCATAAGGAAGTGCTGGCGGATGCGAAAATTATGGATGGTGGCCATTTTGAGTCGCAGCTGCTTTTCGACGCCGGGGCAGACTATGTCACGGTATTAGGCGTTACCGACGTGCTGACGATCCAGTCGTGCATCCGTGCGGCGAAAGAGGCCGGAAAGCAGGTGGTGGTGGATATGATCTGCGTCGACGATCTCCCCGCACGGGTTCGCCTGCTGGAAGAGGCGGGGGCGGATATGCTAGCAGTTCACACCGGCACCGACCAGCAGGCGGCAGGGCGCAAGCCGATTGATGATTTGATAACGATGCTGAAGGCGCGCCGGAAAGCCCGGATTGCCGTGGCAGGCGGCATCAGCAGCCAGACGGTAAAGGACTATGCGCTGTTAGGCCCGGATGTGGTGATTGTGGGATCAGCGATCACGCATGCGGCGGATCCGGCAGGTGAAGCGAGGAAGATTTCGCAGGTGTTGTTGCAGCATCACTGAGATGAAGGCGCAGGTGACTCTGCGCCTGATTTCACACTTTTAAAGTTATGAGCCGGAGGTTGTCGAAACTATTAAGCAGGTTCTTCCAGATCGAACCTAACAACGTAAGCACAAGGGGACATTTCACTCTTAGTGTAAAGATCTTGAGCATGTTTTACATATAGATTGCATGGCTCTCCATCTTTCCCATACTGTACAAGATAAAAATAATAGTTTTTACGGTGGTTACTTAAATTAGAAACGGTGAGTTCATTTCCTGAGAGGAAAAAACGGAATGCTCCCTCTTTTCCATCTCGGCCAATTGATTTAACTTCGATGTATCGCTCATCACCTGGGGCATTAAAAGAAAGAAAGTCGTAACCATAAGTTGGACGATTACGGCGATCATCTATTTCCTCAGCTAGTTTTGAATAGCCGAGACCGATTAGGCGGTTTTTTTCCCAGTTTAATGCATATTCTTCGCTTTTTTTGCCTATTAAATCACGATTGTCCGTTATTTCTTCGAAATTGACTTCGGGATGGTTTCTTTTTTGTGGTTTTTTAACTATCACAGCAGGAGCGCTGCTAAGATCCTTACGTATGAACTGGGCATAAAGGAAGGACATATATTTTGGATTGCTCCAGTTTCGGGTGATTTTATGCTCTAGTTTTTTCTTGAATAACAAATGTTGATATTTACTAATAAACTGTTGCTCTTTTATACCCATTTCCATAGCAATTTCTTTAAGATGATCTTTGCTGCAAATGTTTATAAAGTGTTCTGGAAAGTAAAGGCTCAATATTTTAGCCTTAAACATTTGGGATAGGGGGTTCTCGTCAATCGCTCTAAAATCTAATTCTTTCCCTGACTGTATTAGGTCTAGTAAAGCGTCTTTAACATTAGCGAAAACTACTTTATTAGTACTATCATCATCGCCAAATTTCTGAGTAAAACGATAGCGGACGGTTGGATCTGATTTTGATTTTCCATAATAAATACCAAATTTGAGCGCCGTCGCACCTTGCATATTTGCCCATGTTCTGGTTTTTACTTCAACACAAGCACAAAATGAAGCTGTACCTTTGCCGATGACATAGTCATCAAGCGTCATTTTTTTTAGGCGATTAAGGGGGTAAAGTTGCAGAAATTGGCCGCGTGCACTTAGGGCATTATCTTCTTTGGCTGTATCGTAATCTTTTTCAAAAACACGAAGAATATCATTAAAATTTGTAGGGAGGGACATAATAGCTCTTCTTAAAATGGTTTTTAAAGGGACATTATGAAACTCCAGCATTATAATTTGCTTGGGACTTTTTTGAAATACTTGTTGACTATTATTGGCGCAATAAATATAGATGAGAGGTTTAGCATGATACTATTGGCAGGAAGGTGAAAAAGGTCATAGCCATAAAATACCTCTATTCACCTTAATGACTAAAAAACATACAATCGTGTGTGGGGTTTTGTTGCGGCAGGATGGAAAACATTAATATATCTGCGGGCCAAAGCCTGACGAGTGAATAGACCAGTGAGTAGAATTAGCAAAATCATATGGAACTGGCACAAGGAGCTGCCCTGCGCCGTTTGTTTAAACATCTTCAGGTTTCCCGCTCTCCAGACTGCGGTGCACCGCCTCGCAAATCCGGCTTACCGCCAGCCCGTCTTCGGCGCTTTATGCCTGACCGCCCGCACAAAGTCATTGATCGGGTCGATCCCGAAACCTCTGGCGACACCGTTGCGGTAGTTGATGAAATAGCTGTTGGGTGTGAGTGTCTTATCCGGGGTGGTGATTTCCAGCCCCCGATGCTCTGAAGAGCTTCGGATCCAGGTCGTCTCGCAGAGGATCTCAATGCGTCCGTCATTATCCTTTGGGAACCCCTCCGGCAATACCCACGAATTCTCGACCACCCATGAACTGCCGTCGGCCATTGTCAGCAGGCTCTGCACGCTGTCGAAGGTGTCGAGGCCGCATTCGACCATCAGCCGCTTCTGTCCGACGGCGTACACCGACACCACTTCCTTACCGGAAAGGTGGCGTACCAGGTCAAAGCAGTGTGAGCCGAGAAACCACACCGGGGAGCTTGCGCCTGCCCAGTTCAGCCACTCTGTCGGCACGCTGATGACATCGTCCATGCTGATATGGCCGCGCAGGATGTGCCCGGCTTCCGGCTTCTCCAGTTCGGCCTTAATGCGCATCACCGCCGGGTCCCAGCGCTTGTGGAAATCGACGCCGACCAGCAGGTCCCGCTGCTGCGCCATCTCCACGATAAGCTCGCACTCACGTACCGAGGTGGCGAGCGGTTTCTCCGCCAGCACATGTTTGCCGTGGCGCAGGGCGGTGAGGATGGATTCAGTGTGGTACGGGTCAGGTGTCGCCACCGAGACCACGTCGATGGCTTCCTCCTGTAACAGGACATCCAGCCGGGTATAACCCATCACGCCACAGGTCATGGCGAGGTCGTCGCAGCGTTCTGTATCGGTGTCGCAGATGGCGACCAGCACGGTGTCCGGGTTATGGCGGTACGCATTCATATGGTGTTTGCCGTAGATACCTGCGCCGACCACGGCGGCTCTGATTTTGTTCATCGTTGAGTCCTCAGAATAAGCCCAGGGAAAACAGCCAGCCGACTATTACCGCCAGCGGCCCGGTTAACTGACGTGAGAGCAGAAAGGCGGGGACGCCCTTCGCGATGGTCTCTGGCTTTGCCTCCTGCATGGAGAGTCCCACCGGCACGAAGTCGCAGCCGACCTGCACGTTGATGGCGAAAAGCGCGGGCAGGGCAAAGGCCGGGGATATTGCACCCGCGCCAATCTGCGTACCAATCATCACGCCAATCACCTGCGAGATGGCCGCACCCGGCCCGAGCACCGGGGAGAGGAACGGAATGCCGCAAATCAGCGACAGCAGCACCAGCCCCCACAGCGAGTTGGCCAGCGGCGTCAGAGCGTGGGCAATCAGGCTGCCGAGCGCGGTCTCCTGCACCAGCGCAATCAGCAGCGAGACAAAGGCCATAAAGGGGATGACGTTGCGCAGGGAGACAGCCACTGCCTCACGGCTGGCGGCGAACAGCAGGGCGATAACGTGGCCGACGGTGGTACCGGTCTTTTCAACCATGCGCACCAGTTTCTCCGCGCCACGGGCAGGCGGCGGAGTGATGATGACCCGTGGTGCAGCGACAGGCACCGACTCCGGTTTACCGTCCGGGGCTTCGGCGGTATCCACCAGAACCAGTTGCTCCATCGTCACGCCGGAAACGTAGTTCTCCTCGGTAATAAACTGCGCCAGCGGCCCGGCGCGCCAGGTGGGGAGCACGTTGATGGTCGGGATGCCCTTCTGCGGATACAGGCCGCAGCGCAGGGACCCGCCGCAGTTAATCACCACGCACAGAATGTCGTTATCCGGCGGAATGTCAGAGAAGCCGTTAACGATTTCCGATTCGGTGAGCGCGCCGATTTCTATCGCCACCGGATGAATCTCGCGTCCGGTCAGCGACAGCACCTTTTTGCCGCTGCCAACGGGCAGCCACAGCCCTTTACCGTAACCGCCGGGACCGGGAGGAATAAGTACCGTATTCATGGCCGCCCCTCCTCAATCACCAGATTGCCGTGCAGGTCATGGAGTTTCGGAACCGGGCCGGAGAGGTGAACCGCACCGACGTGACAGGGATTCAGGTCACCGTTAAACACCAGCGTCAGGTGGCCGAGCTCAAAGAGTGCCTGCTGTGCCCCTTTGCCAACGGCAGTCACCAGATAGTCGTGCCCCGCCAGCATCAGGCGGTCGCCGGGCAGTATCATCAGGCTCTCTTCCCGGAACGACGGCTCCAGTGATAGCGAGTAATCGAGACAGTCTTTCGGCCCGTTACTGTCGAAGGTGATGAGCATCTTGTCGGTCAGGCCGTCAGCGACAAACAGCCCGATTGCAGTAATACGTGCGCAGTAAATCATCATGGCGCATTCCCCCGCTTGCTGAGCCGCAGGAACAGGTACTCGGTGATAATCCCGCGGATTAAACCAATCAGCATGGCGGCGGCAATATAGCGCAGCGCCAGTGAGGTGACAGGCAGGCCGAGCGCCTTAACCCCGGCAGCCACGCCGAGCCAGACAAACAGTTCTGACGGCACCACATGGGGAAACAGGCTGGTGAGCGGATGGGCGGTGGTGCCGAGCGCATCCTCATAGCCGGGTTTGCTCTTTTCAGGTAAGAGCTTGCCGAGCGTCAGCGCGCCGGGGCTGCTCATAAAGAACCAGCCGAGCACCGGCAGCACGCCGTAGGTGAGGATACGCGAGCGGCCGAGCAGGGCGGCAACTTTCTCCATCCGCACGGTACCAACCAGCTTCATCAGGAAGTTGATGGCCAGCAGCAGGCAGATGAGCATCGGGATAAGCCCGGTCATCATGTCGAGGAAGATTTTGCCTGCGACCTGGAATACATGAATAAACGCCTCAGCGAGGCTGACTGTCCACATAAGGAGTCCTCCGGGTAAAAGGCCCGGAGCGCACAGACTTATCGGACAGAGGTTAAGACATGACAGGCGTAAGCGTCTGGGGCTCCGGTAATGGCGATAAACAGCTATGGCTCATACTGCTTTCTTTGTTATCCCCGCTTGTGGCGTGTTTTTGTGAACTGAGCGGTTTTCAGGACGAGCGGATGCGTGGCAATTCTGCCCTGAGTATGCGATGCTCAGCAGTTGGGTTTGCAGAGGGTGATTGTCTGCAATGTGTACAGATAGATTAGATCGAAAATTAGACAAATTAAAGTGATAAATATCTAATTTTCGATAATTCATCTGTTTTTCTTATCATTCATATGGTTACAAAATCGGAGTATGATGATTAAGAGTGAATTTAGTGCCAGATTAGAGAAACTTCTCGCTATGACAGGCGATTCCATGCGTGATCTGGCACAAAAATGTGATATCCCGTACTCTACGATCCGTGGATATGTTGCCGGAGATTCGCTTCCGAATGGAATTGAGCAACTTCAGAAGATCGCTCATGCTACTGGAGTTAGTCCGGCTTGGTTACTAGGTGAGGAAACAGGTCAATCTCAAGATAGCGAACGAGTAAAAAGGGAATTAGGTCTACTAATGACTTTGGCTGAACATTTGTCTGATGAACAGCGAGGTATATTTATAAAAAAGATGCTAAATGCTTTGCTCTACCAAGTTGAAGGTGTTGAACGAACTTCAGATGAAGAAAGAAAGATGTTATCGGCATCCTCTATCGAGTTGGCCTTAAAAATCAATAAATTACCAATCAACAAGCAACTGGCTATTTACCATGATTATAATTTAGATGATGATTAATCATTCGGTTAGGTTACCAGTATACCGCGTTAAATATAAAATGATATTTTATACCCCGTATAAAAATCCTTATGAAATTCATGTAACGAGAAGATAAATAGGTTATATCATTACAACCTATTTATCTTTCAAATTATTATTTATCATGGCTGAATTATAAATTCAACCATGATAGTTCTCTATCAATTACACTGTGCTTTTCAATCTTAGCTCTTAATTTCTGAGTGTTTATTTGCAATGATGTCTCATTTGTTTTGAATGTAACACACTCTTTGTGCTTTGCTATAATTTCAATTGCGGCTAAACGAGAGAAACCAAACTCTTGAAGTTCTATGATGTTAGTATCTAATGTTCCATATTCTAAATAAGGTGAAAGATTAATGCCTGCATTTTCATCGCCGTGAATTGATTGACATAGCTGATAAAAATGAGCAATACATGTTTCAAGTTTAAAAGTAACTTCAGATTCAATGCATTGTATTGCCTCCATTATTTTTGCGTTTATATGATCAGGATTGGTTTTATCAAATTTAACCCATCTATAGCTAATAGGATCTCTAACTGAATTGCTATATTTAATAGCGTTTGATATTAATAAATTCAGCGTATTACCCATGAGCCAAGAATAAGTCACAATGCACAGTTGGTTTAATGAATCAGGGGTGTTACGCAGGCCATATATTTCATTTATTGTTCCCAAATAATTGAAAACATCCTCTCTGCTATAAGAACGCAATAATTTTTCTTCATTTTTAGCATTGAGTTGGGCTTTAGCGTGTATGGATGTTGAGAATATATGATTTTCTGAAAAGGTCACTTTATCTATTTCAATAATTCTATTACGATCAAGATGTTTTTTTCCTGAATCAATAAGCATAAACCGAATCTTTTCATTAAAGGTATTTAAAATTCGCCCTATATAACCTTTATCTAAATAAGTTAATATTTCTGATAGAATAAGTGAGCTGAGTTGAATAATGTCATTAGTTGGAGATTTAACTTTACCATCAAAATAATTTAATATTTTTTGATGGCGTAGTAATGTTGAGTTTATTTCATCCTCTATAATAACATTATTACCTAGGCTAATTTTAGCATCTGCATTGCTCCAGTTATTATCAGCGGTATTCAGGCATACTATGTTACCAGTCAATTCACTTCTGTATCTTCCAGCTCGCCCCGCCAGATTCCAAAAATCTAATCGGCATTTTTTTTCATCGTTAACAGTCTTTTTAGGGAATGGATAAATAAAAACATTCTTTGTGGGTAAGTTTACCCCTTCAAGTAAAGTTGATGTGCAAAAGATAAAATTTATTTTCTTTTTGGAATATAAGTCCTCTATTCTTTTTCTTATAAATAGAGGTAGTGAACCATGGTGAAATGCTATACCATATTTTAATACATGAGCTAAGTTAAAATCTTTATGAATATACTCCATGATTATTTTTGACTCGGAAATAAGTTCATCGTCTGTTGTTATCGATACTTTTTTTTCCCGAATTAAATACTCTAGAAATTCGTTACATTTCCTTATACATTCTGTTTTACTTGATACGTAGATAAGGTTTGACTTGGATTGTTGTGCTAATCCTCTGATTATTTCAAAGTCATTTTGATAAGAATTATTTACATTGAAATTAATTTTTTTATTTAAAATAGAATCAAAATAGACAAAATTATTATCTTGATAATTTGCAAAGTACAAATCTTGATTTACCGGAGATTCTTTAATACATAAACTTCTTGTTTTCTTGCTATTCGGTATATTAAATGTTTTGAAAAACACATCAGGATTGGAAATTACTGGGCAGGAAAAAATGACTTTTAATTTACCATATTTTTCTATGGAGTTATTTATTACTTTATATAGGGTTATAGCTCTATTATTCTTTTTGTCAAGTACTTTATGAGCTTCATCAATAAATAAAAAGTCAACATCCATATTATCATAAGACTTTTCATATAAAAATGAGTTATATCTTTCTTGTGTAAACACCAATATATTTTTACTTTCTTTGTCAACTTGTGATACGGATTTACTTACATTTATATCTTTCACGCCTTTTTCATTGAGTATAGATTTTAAGTCAATTAGATATTCTTCTAATAAAGCTTTTGTTGGAAGGATGAAAATAATTAGTTTATTGTTTTCAATAAGATCAACGGCAGCATGTTTAATCAAGAATGATTTGCCGAGGGATGTCGGGCCAGAAAAACTAAAATAATCATTCTGCATGATCTCACTGTACACATCACATTGTCGATTAGTGAATATGTACTCAGAACCATTTATACGATTTTTTATTTTTCTGTATTTGCTAGAAATTTCATAGGATAATGGTAGTTTTATATCGCTATCAGTAAATACTTCCTCAGCGGCAAAAAGTCCAAGTTTGCTAAGGATGGATTTTGTCAGTAATTGGCAACTATGATCTTCTTTATAAAGATCATATATTGCAGATATTATTTTTAACGCTAGGTTTCGATCTTCTTCTTTTTCGGAATTAGATAAAAAATCGCTGAATTTTAGCAATTGTTGATATTCACGCTGAGTAATGGGGTTGCTGCTAGTTGGATTGAATAGATTCTTTGAAATAGATATCAATAGTTTTTCATAACAGTAACTAAATCCGTCACTATTTTTTATTCTATTGCAGATATAATTAATAGCATCATTCATAATTATTTATCAACCTTTGCATTAACCCTGATAATTCATCTTTATTATTAGTTGGAAATATTAATAGATTTATAGATATTCCATGCTCAAGATAATCTAAAATGTTGCTGTCTAATTCTTGACACGCTTTCTCAACAATGGTAATAATTTCATTTTTAATTTCTGATTTATCTTTTATTAAATAATGGTCCAAAGGAATTACATGCAATAATGAAATTCTGTCGATTGAATCAGTTAATCGCTCAAAAAAAATCTCATATAAAATTTCGCATTGTGCATCTGTAAATTTTTGATTAAGAAAAGACCTCTCAATTATTGAATTTTTATTTAAGTTATAAGTATTTATATTGTGTAACAACTCAGTTAAAGTGCCATTTATATCTTTAGGAAGATCATCTCCTCCACCATAACATGATATTATGAGCTCAATATCACCAGAAGTCATTTGTTTAAAATGAATATGATGATAATTATTATCATCAATGCTAGTGGAATAAATATGAGGTGCTGATAATATCGATTCAGTTAATTTGCTAGTTAATAATTTATTAGCTGGTTCTAAATGAGATTTGTTGAGTATAATGTTTGATGCAGCGATTATATTTATATGATCACTTCTACTAACATTTCCAAAAACATAATAAAACTTACTTTGAATTAATGCATCAGCAATTGGTGTCAAATTAAAATATGGTATGCCTTTATAAGATGAAATGAATATTTCAATTTGGAGTTTGTCGCTAACAAGCACTTCTCCAATCTTTGAAAAATTTTTACTAAAAGTATCATCTAGTTGAAATTGGAGTTTTTTACCCAAGAATACTTCACAGCCGAAAAAGTTATTAATTTCTTTGAAATCAATATCATGTAATAGTTCTGAACCTAAGTCATTATTGGTTTCATTAGTTGTTATTACTGCATGTGCGGTTAAAACATCTTTTTCTGGAGAATCAAAAACTAATGAACCTGAAATTCCATAATATTCTTCACTTTTCTCAATCAACTCAGGTGTTGCATCGGAACATATATTGAAATAACAAATCCCATCTAATAAATCTGGCTCATTTAATAAAATTCTGCCAGGCTTATCACATTTACTCTTGTAACCATAAGTATAATACTTTTCTTTTTCTATCTTTCCTATCCTTAAAGGATAATTAGATACCCCATCCACTTTGGTGATGACAATATCTTTGTTTTCAAGACTGAAATAACTTATTGGCTTTAGCTTCTTATTTCCTTCAATTTCAAAAGATATATTGTCAATATTTAAATCTTGAGTGCATAAACGGCAACAATTCTGAACATTATCAAGAAATTCTTCACAATCTGACTGTCTAGAACAAAGGCCGTGCTTGGATGAAATTACAAAAGAATCATCCCTGGAGCTTGCTTTGAAAAAATAGCCACTTGATTCCGAATCATTGACTTTTATTTTTACAGCATTTTTTCTACTCATAGATTAAAGTATTAACTCCATTTTCAGAATGGGTTGCAGTAATGCCGAAGCCTAATAAATTTATTTGATTGAGTAAATTTATTATCTCCTGATTGCTGCTACTCATATGAATTTTAGGTTCTTGTTCATGTATTAAAATTCTTGCAAGAGTTAAATTATTTGGATGATTATGCTTGGTTTTATTCGCACATATGATATATTCTGTTGTACCAATTAACTTCAATAACCGTGAACTCGTGTTTTTTTCACTACCATGATGTGCTAACTTAACAACGTTAAATGATGTTTTTCTATTGGCACAATGATTAGCCATATATGAGTAGATGTCTTCTTCGTGTGCATCACCAAGGAATAATCCACAAAAATTCCCATACTCAATCATAAATGATAAACTGGTTTTATTAGTTGCCGATGGATCCTTTACAAACATATCATTTCCATTGCTTAGCAACTGCAGTGCTTCTTTAATATTATATTTTTCAGATGAAGATGATATTTTAATTTCTGTGTTTTTACGCTCTTGTTGTTCTAAATATTTTAAAAGGATATTTTTTGAAGGAGTAATAGGTGTTATTTTTATATTTCTGATTAAAATAGGAGAGTCATCTGAAGTTAGTGTCGAAAAGACAAAACTTCCATCTTTCACTATTCTATCAAGATTTATATCTTGTTTGGTCGATATTTTATTGCTTGAATTCTTTATTACATGTTTAATGTTAGATAAACTATTAAATACAAATCTCTTGATGTTTATTTTATTTTCAATTAGGTATTTGAAACCACCGATATGGTCATCATCATTGTGAGTTACAAAAGCGATATCAACAGACTCGCCATTCAGAAGTTCAGCTAACTTGGCTGAAATTTTTTTTCTATACCTAAATGTACTTGGGCCAGCGTCAATTAACAATTTGACACCATCGCAGTCTACTAACAAGCAATCACCATGTCCGGCATCTAAAATGTGAATTTTAACCATTACTTGGTTTCCAGAAAGATGTATAAGGTTATTTTATTATATAAATCACAATGAGTCCTCCTGTGTTTTTATACACTATATTGGGTGTCGATATTTGACATGTGGCGTCCTGAAATTAATACAACACAATGATTTTTAACTCAAAAATTTTAAAAGGATTTCTGGGCAAAACTTGGTTTTCTGTATATTTTTTGACCAATTTGTGATTTGTGAGATAAGCTATCGTTAAATCCCTCTGAAATCTAGAAAACATTCTATAGAGAATTTTGCTATCTAATCCAAATCATGTTGAATGGTAACTTTGCACTCCATCATGTAAATGGTACGAATATAAAAATATAGGTTATCCATTTAAGAGTAAGTCCGTTCCCCTTATTCTCTCTTCCTTTCAGCCTTTGCTTTTGCAGTCCCTTTTCGCCATTTTCATTTCTTCTGTTTTTAAGGTGGTACAGGTGGGACAAGTGGTACAACCGCGCCAGCCGTGGCTTTGCGCTGTACCACCTGAAAAATACCAGTCAGAAAAGTGGGACAGATTCAGCAACGGCTGTCCCACCCTGTACCACTTTTTTTAAACCAAATTCTGTAATGTGGGACGTTGAAACCCGCGCCAGCTCTGCGTGTACCACTTGTTCCACCTGTACCACCTTTTTTTAAGACACGCGTGACTGCACTCAGATACTGAGGATGCGGGAGGTGAGTCGGTAGACCCTGGCTTTGCCGATCTCCGGCAGGCGAACCTGCGACTGGTATTTCCCGTCGCTGCCGGGCAGCAGGCATTCCGCTTCCAGACATAACCTGGCCGCTCTGGCGGGACTGAAACCCCGACACATTTCCCGCCAGCCCTCCGGCAGGATGAAGAACAGCGTGTGTTCCTCGCCCGTCAGCGGATCTTTTTCCACCCGGCGAAAGCCCACCATATTCAGCGGGCGGTCCGGGCCATCCCACGAGGCAAAGCGGCTGTACTGGTGCGCGGTGATGAACCGCTTGATCTGCGCCAGCACGCCTTCATCCTCCTGGTTGGCGATATGGCCGCGCTCGTTCAGCCAGGCATGCAGGCAGATCTGCACTGCCTCATACGCCGTGCCTTCCTGCCAGCCCGTGATGCCGTGCAACGTTGCCATCTCTCCGGCCACCGCCAGCAGGGCAAAACGGGCCACGATGTGCTGCACCTGGTTTCCGGCATTTTCCGGCATCAGGGCGGTCTGGTAGCGGCGAAGTAACTCTCTCGCCAGCGTGGTGCTGGCGTCCATGTCGCGGGTGAGGAAGGCCAGCCAGGCACGAAAGGCGGTACCGTGGAAGCGGGCGACACGGTCGCAGAGGGCATCGGCGAACTGCTGGCCGCTGGCAAAGCCGTGCAACTGCTCAAACGCACCATGCTGCCCGGTGTCGCTGGGGATTTGTACCATGCGCACGTCCATTCCGGCGTAGAGGCGCTCCCCGGCGCGTTCGGTATGTTCCGCCAGCGACAACTCCCCGGTGGAGAACAGCAGCAGCGTCCAGTGCCTGCGGTTGCGTACCTCGCCGTCGGTGCGGGCGCGCCCCTTACCCTAGCCGTTCGCCAGCATATAGGCAATCATCCCGGCTTCACGCGGGTCCACTTCGCGCAGTTCATCGAGCGGCAGCAGGGCATCGTTGTGTCGGCTGGCAATTCCCTCCAGCGCATTCCCGGTGGCCCGCCAGGAGTGCCAGTAATCCGTGCCACCGCAGACGGAAGCGGCCACTTTCATCACCGTGGTCTTGCCATCGGTGGACTCACCGCGCAGGTGGAAACCCCCGCCACCCGTTCCGGTCAGGCGCAGCAGCGGGGCGGCCAGCGCACAGCAGACGGCAAAGACCAGACGCGAGTTGCCTGCACAGAGCGCGGCGACCTGCTCCTGCCATTCCGCCAGCGTACCGGCCTGCGCAAAGCCGCCGGTCAGATAGTGGCTGCCCTGGAGGATGACGTTGTCGCCACCGGGACCGATAACCTCATCCGGCAGCACGTACACGCCGTTGTGCCAGCCGGTTTTCTCCACGCAGGTGACCCGGCGTCCGGGGAGTGACCGTGAGATGTATTCGCACAGCAGGCTGCGCAGGGCGGGGCGGGTGGAGATGTAGGTCAGACCGTTCTCCAGCAGAATGCGCCGTAGCTCCTCGCCGTTGCCGCTGAGCATCGACATCGGCATGGCCCAGCGCCGTAACTGCCCGGTGGTGGTGTGCCATTCCAGCAGGCGGCCATAGCTGCCGTCATGGCTGTCGCAGGTGATGGCGGTGACGCGCAGAGGGGAACAGATGCGCTGGGGCTGAACGTCGCTTTCACCGTCCCGGCGTTCGGTGAGCTTGTCAAACCACAGTGCCTCTTCATCGAGGCGGAAGTGCTCCGGCAGAATGTCGGAAGGCCTTTCCTGTCGCAGGCGTTCAAGCTGACCGGTCCAGTTCTCCAGTAACTCACCGTCAGGGGTCATCAGCCGGGCCATCTGCACATCCGCATGTGCCAGTTTTACGGCGATTTTCAGCAACTCCTCTTCGCGGATATCGCCTGTGCGAAGTACCCGGGCGTAGAGTGTGTCGGGCCTGATAATGGTCAGGTTGTCCAGATCGGCCAGTTCATCTGATCCGAGTACCACCGGAGGAACATCATCTTCCCGGTCGGGATCTTTTCGCCACACGCGTGAAGTCTCCCATGCCAGGCTTCCGGCCAGGATCACCACCTCGAGCGTGCGGTCCGGAGACTGCTTACAGAGAAAAGGGGCGCGTTTCATGATGAGGTATCAGTCGGCTCATCCCTGAGCGTGGATTAACGGATGGCGGTGCGGCGCTGTTGCCACTGACGGATTTCAGCGGCATCGAAGACCACCAGTCGGGAAGAGAGGTGGACGGGGCGGGGAAAGTCGGTGTCTTTAAGCAGGCGGTAAACCGACGATTCACTCATCGCCAGAAACTGGACTACCTGCCGCATACGCACGTTGCCGCTTTCGGGAAAAGCATCGTTACTGTCTGCACTGGTTTTCATGATTGCACCTCACGGGACGGGAACAGAGTGTCGGAGCGGTTATAGCGCGGAACGATGAGGGGAGGTATAGGCCCGGATAAAAAAGTGGAGTCCGGATAGAAAATCATTAGTCCGGGAAGATATTATTTCCCATCAGGACTAATGGTTTTTCGATAACAAATTGAAAATGCGAATGTTGTATTTTATCCCCATCCTGTGGGAGTCAGATATGTTTAGGCCTACGGATGGCAATGCACGAGTACAAACATGTTACAACAGGTGTTGCTGTCTCACCGTTAACTGTCATCGGCTACGTTGCATAGATAAAAGGCCGGGCACAGCCTTGGTGTTAATTCTATCCATGGCGCACCTTCAATCCACCTTCTGTTTGTAACTCGTTAAGAGCCGACACATTGAGCGGATGACGGAAGAAGTTATACGTATTGACAGCTACTGCCTCATTAAGAAGGTTATAACTCATCAGAGAATCTATGCTGGCACCATACAAGGCCTCAAGATTACTGAATCTTTTAGCTAGTAACCAGGCTTCTTCTTCTTCCACACCATAGATACCGCAGGCAAAAAGTAACTCTCCGAGTTGTACATCTTTGGCCTGCTCTATCCCTCTGCATATGATGGAAGCTAGTTTAGGCCCAGATTGATCAAGCCCAGTTAGTTTGCCTGCTGTCATCGAGAACATGTCCAGTGGCTTTTGCACATAGCATTTCTCGACAAGTTGTTTGAGCATGGTCTGGCCTAATTGGTGTATATGGACGCCACGAGGCTCAAAGAAGCGCCAGCAAGCGGAGTAGGGACTTCCTGAATTTAGAAGCCCATAAGTGTTTTGAGTACACGTAAGATGGATGCTCATGTGATAACTCGATGATTTCATCTGGATATAGTTACTAAAAAGGCACTCCGCCAAAAATTTGGAATGCCTCCTACTGTTATATGTCTAAATCGTACCAGTCATTATCGACATTTGAATTAACAGAGGTCAATTCCAGACTATTTTCTACGAGGCTCCATACATTGTCGCGAAGAAGTAGCTCCATTTTCGCAACAATTTCAAAGGACGAACCAGAGAAAGGGCGTTCAGAATCTTGTTCACCCTGATAATCAAATATGACTTGGACGACCAGAATGCCTCGCTTTGGGTCGTAATTTATGCTTGTTGCCTCCAGATTCTCTATGCTAAAACCATAGGCGTTTGTTTCCGCTATGTCGCCGGAGAGCATATCTTCCACCTCGCGGTCTATGGCATAAAAAATCTCATCGCGATAAATCACATCCTCTTGAGTATCTTCGCCTATTGCAGCGAAAACCAGCCGTTGTTCTAGCGGGTCACGTTTTGCGACTTCGGACAGCTCATGGTAGCTGGTGAATTTCGCGTCACGGGCAACGATTTCGAGTGCTTTGGAAAGCTTAATTTTCTGAATGCGAGCCAGCTTTTTAGCGCGCGTTTTAAGAATGCTTAGGTATGAATAGTCAGACATGGCTGTACCTCCAATAAAGTAACGCTTTGGATACCGATAGCCTGCTAACCGGGCAGCGTCATAATGGATGGCGGCCAAGTATTTGGTATACTTCTGAACGATGGGCTATTGCTTTGCGAAACAAGCGCCAGGTGACCATCACCACCTAGATTCATCCTATCTAAGTCATAGTTTCGCGTCAAATTTGTGTTCGCATATTTTCTTTGTGCTATTAGTGCTTGAGGTTCCCTCTTTATAGCGCAGTCGTAGGTATTTAGGCTATATTAGAGAAGTTCATCTGTTCAGACATGATTCATGCGGCTATTTTTCGGTGTAAATAAATTTAATGAGGAAAATATAAAAGAGGTTTTTCTGATGTAGAATACCGCATTACAATTTGAAGCATATGTTCGACAATCAGCGCAGTAAAATACACATGTTTAGTTTTACAAAGTGTTTATAGAGGTAAATAATGGATCTCTTCTCAACAAAAATAGCTAGAAATAAACTAAATCACAACTTTAAAACAATCTACACAGATCCTAAACTTGCTCCTGTTAGGGCGGTGATCCAATCATGGGGACGCGGATTACTGGAACGCAGTGGTGAACAAACTAAATTTATTAACGAATTTCAGACTACCTTTAATTCTTCTATGTGGGAATTATATCTAAATGAGATGTTTATTCGTTTGGGGTATTCGGTTGACTATACAAAAGACAGTCCTGATTTTTGTGTTAGCACGCCATTAGGTTATAAATTTAACGTAGAGGCTATGGTCTCTGACAAGCCCCATAAACCGCCAGTCAGTGAAATTTTCAGTGAAGCTAAGTTTAAGCATCAATCTACGCTAAAACTTCTTGGGAAAATTAAAGATAAGCGTGATCTCTTTACCGGAATTAATGGTAAGAAGTTCCCATACTCAACAATGGAACATGTAATCGGTAAGCCTTTTGTGTTAGCATTGGCCCCATTTGATTCAGATCTATCTTTAACCCAGAATAATACAATCATTAACCGGGTATTGTTTGGCATTGAAGAACCTACGATGAGAGATTTAGTAAATGGTAGGCAAAGAAGGGTTTTATCGATTAAAAAAAATGAAGACACTGAAATACCTTTAGGTATTTTTACAAATGACTCATACAAAGAAATCAGTGCTATCGTGTTTTCAACGACAGGTACTTTTGGTAAGGCTATCGTTCAGAGTCGGGTCGATCGATATGTCCGATATACGAGATTCCGAGCTCTTGATGTGAATGTTTTTATTGCCAATGAAGGTATGAAGAACGAAGGTTCTCATACGAGAAAACTTGGTTCTGACCATTATGTTACTACGAAGCGACAATTCTACAACAATGAGGTTGTTGGCGCGGATATTGTAATGTGCCGAACAAGGGACTACAAGGAAACTCATTTTGATGGTTTGCATGTGTATTATAATCCCTATGCAAGCGTGCCTTTAGACAAAAACGTTTTCTTTCCCCCAGAAATAACGCATAATTTTTATGACATAGAAAATGACATACCTGACCAGCGCCATCCTGATGGTGCATTAGTGTCACGACAGGTATTTGAAATATCTAAAGTCTGTCGAAGACATATAATTAATAACTGGTTCCCAGAACAGTCTAAGGTTCTCTAAGTCGGTCTGGAGAACTTTTTAAGGATATGTAACATACACCGTCAGTGCTGGTATCACACAAGACTTATGGTGTGTGGAAAGGTGCATTCGCTGGAAGCTTATGCTTTAGTCAGTAAAACGGCTCTGGCTCTGCCAGAGCAGAGTAGGTGATTGATCAAAAATCACTTTAACGTTGTGCTGGGGCGAACTGTCAGATAATTAAATGGCGAACCTTGTCTTTAATTCGAAGAGTTTCAACAGTTAAGCAAGAGATTGTCTGTTCACATTCTTTCGAGGGGTATTACCGATTAATTTCACATTCCATAGGGAAAGTGGCACTGTGTTCACGTGCGATCTGCAGTGTTATTACCTAAACTTCCTTCTCCCGCCCCATCTTCAACACCTCATAAAACGTCCCTCGTCCAAGCCCATCCGACGGCAATTCCTGTTCCTGAGCCAGCGTCTTCAGCTTACGAAGTATCCGATCCGAAGCCGGTTTATCCGGCGTACCATACCGTCCGTCAGTTTCCTCAACCAGAAGCTGAACCAACAGCCAGCAGAGTCGGGCAGTATTTTCTCGAGCCTTGTCGCGTTTATGCATTCCACGCAGGGAAGGTTGTGCTGAAGCAGTGAGAGCCGGCAGCGCGTCGTCACCGAGCGTCTTTAACCACTTGCGGCCACGGCTATTACGCGACAGTTTCATCACTGCCTTCAGGCTGCGGGTCTTAATTTCTGGCGGCGTAAGTTCGTCATCAATAAGCCGCCAGGCCAGGGCAAACATCTCATCTGCATAGAACATGCGTTTGTTAGCCGGGGCACTGACCATGCCTGTGGCTTTTATGGTGCGGCTGATGGCGTCGTGCAGGATACGGTAATTCTCCTGATGTTCTTCCGGCAGGGCGTTTGCAGGTTGGGAAGCATCAAGGCCGAGAAGCAGAAGGGCGAGATGCCGCGCTTCCAGCAGCGGCATATCGCATTCCCGTTCAAACAGATTCTGACGAATGGGACTGGTCACATTATTCTCCTTCCACGATTCGCAGCGGTTCTTCTTCACCGAGCAATGCCTGCCGTCTGGCGGCATCAACGTAGTTTCCCCACCACTGCATCAGCGGTCGTCTTTGTTCCAGATAGTCGCTGCGGTTGTAGGCCGCTTCGATCTCGTCTTCTTTCTGGTGCGCCAGCGCAGATTCCAGTACTTCACGGGGAAAATGGCCTGCTCCCGCCGTTCTGGCGATGCTGCGCATGCCGTGGGCGACCAGCTCGCCACCGAACCCCATCCGGATAAGCGCGGCGTTAGCGGTCTGCTGATGCATATGCTCCAGTGGTTTGCGGATGCTGGGGAAGACCCACGGGCGATGGCGACTGACGGGCTCCATAACTTGAAGAACGCGCAGCGCCTGTTTGCTGAGCGGCACCGTATGCGAACGGTTCATCTTCATAAAGGTGTCGGGGATGCGCCATTCCGCTTTTTTCATATCGATGTCACACCAGCGGGCGCTAACGGCTTCGCCGGGGCGAACCCAGGTCAGTAACTCCCATTCGATAAGGCAGCGGGTTTCCTTGCGGATAGAAGCGTTCTGTAAGGCCAGCATCAGCCTGCCCAGTTCACTAGGGTGAAGGGCGGGCATGTTCTGCTTTTTCGGTTTCTTGAAGCGGGCGACCAGGTTGTCAGCCGGATTGAACTCAATGAGCTCTTCGGAGATGGCAAAACGGAAGATTTCATTGAGCCGTGAGATCACCCGCCGCAGCGTTTCGAGGATGCCTTGTTCTTCCAGCGGAGTGAGATGTTCCTTGAGCATCTTCGGGCGGATCTCGGTGACGGGCGTACTGCCCAGAGAGGGGAAGACGTGCATCTCCAGCGAACGCCAGACATCATTGGCGTGATCTTCGCTAAGATCGCTGGTCCTTTTTTTCTCTTTGAGCCACTGTTCCGCAACTTTTTCCAGCGTGCATTCATTCTGGAGTCGTTGCTCCTCTGCAACCTGCTCCAGATGGGCCTGCGGGTCGATGCCCTGCACAAGTAAACGCCGATATTGCAATCTGAAATCTCGCGCCATGGCGAGGGTGACTACCGGGTAGGGGCCAATGCTGATTTTGGTCCGTTTTTTCAGCGCCGGGGGAGTGTATTCGAAGTACCAGATCTTTCTGCCGGATGGCTTAATCAACAACGCCAGTCCGTCGCCATCGCGCAGCATATACTCGGTCTTCTGCGGTTTGGCGGCAGCGATCTCGGTATTGGTTAGGGATTTCAATACCTTAGGCATGTTTTTGCACCTTGTTTTTTTAGCGTTCAGGCAACGCGGTACAAAACAAGATACATAATGCTCAAGATTCATACAGAGATCATGACCACACATGCAACAAAAAAAGCCTGCAACTCATTGAAGTTACAGGCTTTTTTAAGGTTCATGATGCATCATGAATGAATGTTTGGTGGAGCTGGCGGGAGTTGAACCCGCGTCCGAAATTCCTACATAGTATTTCAACTATAACAATAACAATGCATTGCGTTTTAAAACAGTATGTTAGTCTTGTGTCGTGTTTGTCAGTTTTAGGCGTTTTTAATATCCTGCCGCCAAAATGTCGCCACATACGTCATGCTGTTGCATCAATTTTGTCATAATCGAATATTTTATCTAGACACACTTCCAGCTTGTAAAAATCAGTGAGGGGATAAAGTTTAACAAGATCTTCGTCAATATCAGTAATTCCAAATCGTTTCTCCCTGAATTTGAGATGCTCGATCGCTTCAAGTTGCGCATCAGTTTTGCTACCGTCAATTTGATAATCTAATGTTTTTAACACTTGCCAAGAAACTGGAGGCGTAAAATCAAACAATGAAGATAGTTTTGGACTATAATCGTTTTCTGATGTTTGCTTGTATGTGGATTTTGGCGGGAATACTACATTTATAGAGAGTCGTGAGTCTTTTGTTTTTTTCATTCTCGTTGAGAAATATGAGATCCCGACAATTGGAGATTGAATTCGTTGACTAATCCATTGCATTAATAAATTTGGAATTATATATTCCTGTGTGAAATGAGATGTGAAATTTTTCTTTATGAAGCTACATGCGATAATTAATGGCCATAGTAGAAGATATGAGCCTTTTTTTTGTGTTAATGAAGTGGGTGATTCGTCATCTTCATATATTTCATTTAGTAAGCTAGGTGCAAAATTTAGTACTCTTGATTTTTCATCTTCCGTTGTAAATGAAGATATATAAAGTTTGTCAAAGTCTGGTTTATTCATTTCTTGCCAGCAAACATATAGTGAAGTTCCAAGGTATAAACAAGGGAGACCCGCGATAGAATATCTTTGTGCACTAACAAGATGCCGTTTTGAAAAAGGAATATGAAAGATCTCATTTCTTTTATCTAATGGTGTGTCTGATTTTCTTACACGGTACAATGGTTGTTTTTCATTACATATCGATTTTAGTGGTATTGATATGTACTGAATGTGTGTATTTACTTTTCCATTTTTCAGTGTTTCATCAAATTGTTCATAAGCCGATTTCACATCGCCAGATAAAAAGTACTTCAAACATTTTTCAATATCATCTTTTAGCGAATTTATTCGCTCTAAAGCTATATCTATACGAAATTTTGTATTGTTGCTGGCTGCGTAATTTTTAACCATCTCAATGTATTTATTACAACGATCATTGAAATCATGAACTATGTCTTTCTTTAATTCATATGGTGGGTTCAGATATTCATCTGAGAAAACTTTTTCCAATAATTCAGTTATTGTTTCGTTATTTGTTTTTTGAGCGGTCATTTTATATACCTAAAGTAGTAAGAGGGTTTTTAGCTACAGCATCTTCAAGATGCTCTGGAGAAAAATGAGCGTAAATCATTGTCATTTTTATATCGGCATGACCCAGAATTTCTTTAAGCACGAGTATGTTTCCACCATTCATCATAAAATGACTAGCAAATGTGTGCCGAAGAACGTGGGTACATTGGCCTTCTGGCAATTCGATGCCTGCGCGTTTCACCGCTCGCTCAAAAGCTTTTCTACATGGGGTGAATAGCTTCCCTCTGTTCTTGGGGAGTTCGTTATACAGATCCTGGGATATTGGCACGGTACGGTTTTTCTTGCCCTTAGTCTTGGTATAGGTGATCCGGTATTTCGATAACTGATGGCCCTGCAGATTTTCGGCTTCACTCCAGCGTGCACCAGTTGCCAAGCATATTTTTGCAATCATCAGCAGGCTGGGGTTTTGAGAATCAGCGCAGGCATCCAGCAGGCGTTTAATTTCTTCCGGCGTCAGGAACGCCAGTTCGCCCTCAGCGATTTTAAATGTTGGCAGCCCGGCGAGCGGGTTGGGCGCTGACCAATGGCCCAGCTTTTTCAATGTGCCAAAAACCGATGATAGGTTGCGCTGTTCAAGGTTTACCGTGCGAGGCTTAACTGGCGACATTAGCGTGCCGTCTTCGTTACGAACTTCACCTTTTAACCGTGCTTCACGGTATTTCGTAAAGTCACCGGCAGTCAGCTCTGAGGCGATGGGATCGCCTAGGCCGTTACAAATAATGTTGAGTTTTGCCATCAGGCGCTTGGGGTCCGCAAGCGTCTGCCCGTAGAGTGAATGCCACAGCTTAATCACTTCTGACAAACGCCGCCGATCCTCCTTTTCCCCCAGCCATGGTTTTTTGTTTACTTCATCCATAGTGAAGTTTTCGAATGCTACGGCTTCGCCTTTCGTTGCAAATTGCTTGCGCACGCGCTTGCCGTCGCGCCCGTTTGGGTAGCACTCGCACAACCATTTTCCGTTTGGCTGCTTTCTGATGGTCATATCAAAGGCTCTTAATTATTTTTAATGCGCGGCCTACTACCTCGATATCATCAAGGTTGCACTCAAAGGATGATTCGTCTTGATGGACCACCAATCTGTTTCCTGGAAGCCGTGTTAACTTCACGATGCTTTTTATTCCGTCGATATCTACCAACCACATACCGTTAACTGGAGGTGTTTGGCTGCGGTCCACTAAATAAGAATCTCCAGAAGTATTCACCAGTAATAGGTTGCTTGAGTCTGAGGGGAGCAGGCTGGTATCAATGATTGCTTTTCCTGCCTCGACCAATAAACCACCGCTGAGAGTTGCCTTGTCAATTTCAGGGGAAACAAGTTCCGACAGAGGTTTAACTTTGCCGGAGTTCACGAAATTGATATTTTTTTTATGGTCAATATTTGAACCTGGCTCTCCCTGTCCGGTGGTGAGCCACAGTAACGAAACTCCCGTTTCTAAAGCACACTGAATCACCCATTCCGCCGGAAAGCTATCTCTTAAGTATCTGTTTGCCATGGTGCTTTTTGATGCGCCCAGGTGATCACACAGTTGTTGTCTGGACTTAAAATCGTAGGCAGCCATTAGTCTATGGATAGCCTCCCTTCCCCCGGTATTCTCGCCAGCTTTCACCTGTATCATTTTTCAACCCTATTGACGTATCAAATATTGGATCGTAGTATCTCGATGTATCAATTATTGAATCAAATAAAACAAGATAAAACGACGTAAACCAAACCTTAACCGAGAGATATTGCACTATGAGCACTGATATTTCAATTCGTGTACCAAAAGAGATGGCTACGCCTGCAGAGTTCGCTGAATGGGAAGGTATCTCCCGTGGCTCTGTTTACCAGAAAATTCACCATGGTCAGCTTGCTAAGTACATGGTCAAGAAAGAAAAAAACAAAGGTCGTGTAAGCCTGCGTTATCTGATGTACAAAACCGACCAGGTTCGTGAATCCCTCGGTCATTCCAACTTTCGCGTCATTGTTGGTCAGTAAGTTCAATTATGAGAACTTTTTGAGAGGGGCACATGTTTGATTATAAGATTTCCAAACATCCGCACTTTGATGAATCCTGCAGGTCTTTCGCGCTGCGTCACAACATGGCGAAGCTGGCAGAACGCGCAGGAATGAATGTCCAGACGCTGCGCAATAAGCTGAACCCGGAGCAACCGCATCAACTTACGCCGCCGGAGATCTGGCTGCTGACTGATATCACAGAAGACTCAACGCTGGTTGACGGTTTTCTGGCTCAGATTCACTGCCTGCCATGCGTACCGATGAACGAAGTGGCAAAAGAGAAGCTGCCGCATTACGTCATGAGCGCTACTGCTGAAATCGGACGTGTTGCTGCCGGTGCCGTATCGGGTGATGTGAAAACCACCGCAGGCCGCCGCGATGTTATCAGCAGCATTAACTCTGTTACTCGTCTGATGGCACTGGCTGCCGTTTCGATGCAGGCGCGTTTGCAGGCTAACCCGGCGATGGCAAGCGCGGTGGATACCGTGACGGGCCTTGGCGCTTCGTTCGGTCTGATCTGAGGTGGTTATGCTGACTAAAGAACCATCTTTTGCATCACTGCTCGTTAAGCAAAGTCCTGCTATGCATTGCGGTCATGGCTGGATTATGGGGAAGGATGGCAAGCGCTGGCATCCATGCCGCTCTCAGGATGCGCTGCTGGACGAACTGTCTACTAAAAAGCAGGGGAAACCATGGCTATTGAAGGCGATGCTGCGACTGTTCCGCTAAGCGCTGGCCTCCGCCTTAATGGGTTAAACCACATCGCGGAATTAAGGGCGAAAGTGTTTGGCTTAAATATTGATTCAGAACTGGAGCGCTTTATTAGCGATATGCGGGACCAACGGGATATTAACCATGAGCAGAATAAACGCGCACTAGCCGCAATATTCTTTATGGCAAAGATTCCGGCGGAACGTCATAGCGTCAATGTTAGTGAGCTGACGACTGACGAAAAGCGGGAGCTGATTAAAGCAATGAACCATTTCCGTACAGTGGTGAGTTTATTTCCAAATCGGCTAGCCATGCCGAATTAATCCACAACCGAAATTAAAGGCGTAAACCCGCCGGGCATCTTATTGCCCAAATTCAGGAGAAACAACTATGCGAAATATTGAAACCCGTATCACCAAAACAGGACCAGATGATGCTGGCCTTAACCAGTTGCTGACAGATGCACGCATGGAAGAACGCCGGGGCCGCGCTGATGTATTTGCTGCTCATCTGGAAAAACTGGCGGTGCATATTACTCGCAGCAAGCTTAACGGTACAGAAGCCGCAGAGCTGCTGCGTAACGCTGCTGAAAACATTCAGAACGAAGCGCAGGAGATCCACTGATGGCTGATTCAATGGACCTCGTACAGCAGCGCGTTGAAGAAGAACGTCAGCGCCACATCCACACCGCCCGCAACAGAACGCCGGGCGTTTCCCGTGTGCTTTGCATTGATTGCGATGCACCGATCCCGCCAGCTCGCCGCCGCGCTATTCCGGGTGTGCAGTGTTGCGTCACCTGTCAGGAAATCGCAGAGCTGAAAGGCAAACATTACGTAGGCGGTGCTGTATGAGTGTCATTCATAGCTTAAAAATTGCACCGGGACATTTTGCATCAGTTATTGCCGGAGAGAAAAAAGCGGAGTTGCGAATGAACGATCGCAATTTCAAATGTGGTGATTTTATTCTTTTGCGTGAATGGAGGGATGAGTTTACGGGCAATGTTTCGCTTGCCAAAGTGACTCACTTATTACCCGTGGGGGATTTCATTATCACGGGCGGTAATTGGGTAGTTATGTCTATTTTTTTGGTCGATGAGAAAGAGGCTCTTCCAATCCTTGCGGAAATCATGGGGGAAGGAAAATGAGCACAATCCTGAAATGGGCGGGTAATAAAACCGCCATCATGGCAGAACTGAAAAAACATCTTCCTGCCGGACAGCGACTGGTTGAGCCTTTCGCGGGTTCGTGCGCTGTCATGATGGAGACAGACTATCCTCATTATCTTGTCGCGGATATTAATCCAGACCTGATTAATTTTTATCAGGTGATTAAGAATGATGCTGAATACTTCATCAAAGAGGGCCGATATCTTTTTGAAACCCGTAATGATTCAGAAGCATATTATAAGACGAGACAGGAGTTTAACTTGCGCAATGGTGGCGCAATTGAACGCGCATTGTATTTCTTATATTTAAATCGCTATGGTTATCGCGGACTGTGTCGCTATAACTTGAACGGCTATTTTAATGTTCCTTACGGTAATTATAAAAAACCGTACTTCCCTGAAAACGAAATACGCGCATTTGCTGAAAAAGCAAAACGCGCAACGTTTATCTGCGCCAGCTATGACGAGACACTTGCGCTGCTGCAGACGGGGGATGTTGTTTATTGTGATCCGCCATATGACGGCACGTTTAACGGATATCACACAGCAGGTTTTACAGAGGATGATCAGTACCATCTGGCGTCTATTCTTGAACGCAGGGCATCAGAAGGCCATCCGGTTATCGTGTCCAACAGCGATACGTCTCTGACCCGTTCGCTTTATCGTGATTTTACCCGCCATCGTATAACCGCTAAGCGCAGCATGGGCGTGGTTGCCGGTGATAGTAAAACTGCAGTAGAAATCATCGCCACAAAATCGGCATGCTGGTTTGGTGTTGATTTAGCGTCCGGTCCTGATATCTCGGTGGAAACTGAGGTGTGGGCGTGGCAGTGAGTAAATTCACATTACATCATGCACAAACCACCGGCGGCTCGAATGAGGCCGCCGTGGCCTTTCCATGGAATGCCCCAAAAAAAGCGGTTAACCCGTATCTGGACCCGGCGGAAGTTGCGCCGGAGTCTGCGCTTTCAAACCTCATCACTCTGTACGCTGCGGATAACGAGCAGGAGCATCTGCGCCGTAATGTGCTGAGTGATAAGGTTTGGGAACGCTATTTCTTTAATGAATCCCGCGATCCTGTCCAGCGTGAAATGGAGCAGGATCGGCTGATTAGCCATGCCAAAATGGCCCGCGAACAGCAGCGCGTTAATCCCGATTTGGTGATTATTGCCGATGTAAGCGCCATGCCTGCCCATATCAGCAAGCCTCTGCTGGAGCGAATTAAATACTTCCATAGCCTGGGCAGGGCTAAAGCTTATTCCCGCTATCTGCGCGAAACAATCAGACCGTGTCTTGAGCGGCTGGAACGCGTGCGTGACAGCCAGGTGTCTGCGTCTTTCCGGTTCATGGCGAGCCAAGAAGGGCTGGAGGGGCTGCTGGTACTGCCTGAAATGAATCAGGATCAGGTCAAGCGCCTTTCCACGCTGGTTGCGGCACATATGAGCATGTGTCTTGATGCGGCCTGCGGTGATCTGTTTGTCAGTGACGATGTTAAACCAGAAGAAATCCGCCAGGCATGGGAAAGGGTTGCTGCAGAAGCCATGCGCCTTGAGGTCATCCCGCCTGCCTTTGAGCAGTTACGCCGCAAAAAGCGCCGCCGCAAGCCGGTGCCTTATGAACTGATCCCACCGTCGCTGGCGCGCATGTTGTGTGCGGACTGGTGGTATCGCAAATTGTGGCAGATGCGCTGCGAGTGGCGGGAGGAGCAGCTGCGTGCCGTCTGCCTGGTCAACAAGAAAGCGTCCCCGTATGTCAGCTATGAAGCCGTGATCCACAAACGCGAGCAGCGCCGCAAATCGCTGGAGTTCTTCCGCTCGCATGAGCTGGTCAACGAAGACGGTGACACGCTGGACATGGAAGATGTGGTGAACGCCAGCAACAGCAACCCGGCGCACCGCCGTAATGAAATGATGGCCTGTGTTAAAGGGCTGGAGCTGATCGCGGAAATGCGCGGAGACTGCGCGGTGTTCTATACCATCACCTGCCCGTCACGCTTCCACGCAACCCTCAACAATGGCAGGCCTAATCCGAAATGGACCAGCGCCACTGTCCGGCAGAGCAGTGATTATCTGGTTGATACATTCGCCGCTTTCCGCAAGGCCATGCACAAGGCCGGGCTGCGCTGGTACGGCGTCCGCGTTGCAGAGCCGCACCATGACGGCACCGTGCACTGGCATCTTCTGTGCTTTATGCGCAAAAAAGACCGTCGTTCCATCACCGCGCTGCTGCGTAAGTTTGCAATCCGTGAAGACCGCGAGGAGCTGGGCTCCAATACCGGGCCGCGTTTCAAGTCCGAGCTAATCAACCCGCGCAAGGGCACGCCGACCAGCTACATCGCCAAATACATCAGTAAGAACATCGACGGGCGCGGGCTGGCTAAAGAAATCAGCAAAGAAACCGGCAGATCACTGCGTGACAGCGCCGAGCATGTCAGCGCCTGGGCGTCACTGCACCGTGTCCAGCAATTTCGTTTCTTTGGTATTCCGGGGCGTCAGGCATACCGCGAGCTGCGCTTGCTGGCTGGTCAGGCGGCGAGAGTGCAGGGCGAACGCAAAGCGGGTGCGCCGGTACTGGATAATCCGCGTCTGGATGCGGTACTGGCAGCTGCAGATGCGGGTTGCTTTGCCACCTACATCATGAAGCAGGGCGGTGTACTGGTTCCCCGCAAACATCACCTTGTCCGCACGGCTTATGAGATTAACGACGAACCGAGCGCCTATGGCGATCACGGTATCCGTATCTATGGCATCTGGTCCCCGATTGTAGAGGGCAAGATTTGCACGCACGCGATGAAGTGGAAAAAGGTTCGTAAGGCCGTTGACGTTCAGGAGGCGGCAGCCGACCAGGGCGCTTGCGCCCCTTGGACTCGTGGCAATAACTGTCCCCCTGTTGATAATCTGAACAAATCAGGGGGTGATTTACCCGATATTAAAACCATGGATGAGAAGGAGCTGCAGGAATATCTCCACAACATGGGCCAGAAGGAACGGCGGGAGCTGACAGCCAGGTTGAGACTGGTAAAACCGAAGCGGAAAAAAGCATACATACAGAGTATTTCGGAGCAGCAGCGCCTGCAGCTTGAGGCAGAACTGACTGCCAGAGGGTTTGAAGGTAGTGCATCTGAGATTGATTTGCTTCTGCGTGGCGGCAGCATTCCATCCGGTGCCGGTTTACGTATTTTTTACCGTAACCAGAGGCTGCAGGAAGATGACAAATGGCGTCAATGGTACTAAGGCTGCAGTTTAACCTTTCGTGCTTTATTGACTGGCGTCAGTACATCCAATTAACTGACAAAAAAGAGTTTTACATTTTTTTGTTCCTACTATACTGTTTGTATGAACAGTGGGTATATATACAGTATTTGTGTATCCGTGTAATGATTGGAGGGAAGATGCAGGACTATCTTTTGGAGTCATTGAAGCTCCAGCGTATTGATTTTTTTATCAAGCTTGTAGCGGCTAGTGAGTGCAGCGACGAAGAAAAGCGGCTGGCTATCCAGTGGGTGTCCGAACTGACAGACGAGTTGATGGCGAAAATTCGCAGCCATGAATACAGCCGGTCAATGGACGTTACCAGTTAAAGGGAATCTGTATGCGCATTGAAATAATGATCGATAAAGAGCAGAAGATTAGCCAGGCCACACTGGAAGCCCTTGAATCCTAGCTTTACCGTAATTTGCGCCCTCTGTATCCCAAAACAGCAATTCGTATCCGTAAGGGCAGTGCCAATGGTGTTGAACTGAGCGGGTTAAAACTGGATGAAGACAAAAAGCGAGTGATGGAAATTATGCAACAGGTCTGGGGGACAACAGCTGGCGCACTAGGTTAGTGATTCTAGCCAATGTTTTAAGATTTACATCTCACCTAGATGTTGATGAAGTCCTTCTATAACCATATGATCAGCAACGATGTTGTACCGCAAAATCAAAAAATATATAGGGAATGTATGAAAACCAATAAGATTATTTTATCAATGTCTCTTGCTGGGGTTTTGACTGGTTGCGCTCCAAATATCCCTCGTCCTGTAGGAACTCCTGTGGAGGTTATTAAACCAGCTGTAGGGCAGACAGCTACGGCATATATGGGAAACCCAATCATCAAGTCAGCAACAGGGATAAAAACTGATGTTTTGGAGCTAGGGGCTGCTAATGGAGCTATGTCATCTATTGCTGCGGGTACTTACTGTAATGTTGGCAATGGCGTATACCGTAATCATCAGAACCCACAGTCTGTGGCTTTAAAGAACATTTATGGTCAAGTTGCTGGTTATGTTGATTACGTAAGCTATAACTCTGCGAAAAACGAAATCTCACCACCAAATGGAACATCTTACACGGCTGCTGAAATATCTATCAAACGGGTACCTGATGGACTGTGCCGAGTAGATAATTCTCTTGTAAAAACAATTGAGTATAATGGTAATGCTGGCGGGGTGATGAAATTTACTTACCGTGAGTTCGCAAACGATATGGCTCGTGCAGCATTTACCACTGATTTTTCTGTAGATTCAAAAATCAGCGATGTCATTACTTACAAAGGCGCTAAGTTTAAGGTAAGGAATGCTGATAACTCGTCTATTTCGTATACAGTGATCTCAGGTTTTGATGAAGCAACTAGCTTCTAAATGAAGTCATAGCAGTACCCATGATCGATTGTCATGTTGTGCATGCCTATGCCGCATGAAATTGCATGATCGTCTGAGGATCATCTTTGCTGAGGCCCGTCAGAACTGGCGGGCTTTTGCTTATCCCATGCAGGTGCATGAAAACCTGCACATAAAGCGGGCAGGCGTGGCGGGGATACGAGCGCGCGCCGAAGCGATTATGTAAGAGTTTTGGCTATTGATGTCATAGTGAACTTAATGATGGAGAAAGTGTCAACCTATGTGTAAACTACAGTTAGTGAGATAGAGAGATATGAGATGAAACAACTTCAAGGAGGGCGGCATGAGTACTAACAGCGAACGTATGTCCAATGCGCCCGTTTACTACGCATTGGTGCAAGTAAAGTTTACTCCAGTAGCTGCAATGAGTAAGTATGTTCCAGACATACAAGATGCGCTAAGAGTTGAAGGATTTCCTTTATTTGAAGTTTCCAATACAACTCAACTGAAATTTGAAATGAAAAACCCCAATGAGCCACCGGTACATTCATTTGAGCCTGTGACAAGTTGGTTGATGATTGATGCAGATAGAAGGTCTGGTTTTGTTTTAGGCAACGATTTCATTACGTTCCATACAACAGATTATGATAATCATGTACCTTTCATCTCGTCATTAATACTTGGTCTGAGCAAAGTTCTTGAATTTGCTAAGCCATCGTTGGTAAGCCGGATTGGGCTTCGATATTTGGATGCTGTGTTTCCTGAGAAAAGCGAAACAATTGAGCAGTATCTTGTAAAGGAACTTCATGGTGTTGATTTTGGATGGACGCCAATACAGTCCATACAAGAGTCTGTATATCAGACATGTGTTGAGCCATTGATCTCTAATGGATTTATGGTTTCACGCATACATAAGATGAATGGTCAACTAGGTTTTCCGCCAGATATGATTCCTAATGGTTTACTGCCGCTGCCGAGATTTAGTAACACAGAGCATCGTATGCACGCAATAATTGATACAGATCATTATGTTGAAGGCAACATGTCAACTGATTTGCAGTTAATTGAAAAACAGATTCTTTCGTTGCATAGTAAAGTTAAAGAAGCATTTGAAGGAATGGTTTCAGATTTTGCCCGTGCTAAATGGCACTGAAACAACGGAGGTGACTAAAATGTATGCAATTCCTACTGGAAGCATAGGCTCTGTAGATCGGTATACTCCAGATTCGCAGTCAAGCTCATGTGTATCAGGTGTTGTTGCTGTCGCCGCATCTTTACTATTAGTTGGTACGGGGGCTTCATACCCTGTAAATGCTTATAAGCAATGGCGTCAGTATGTTCAGCCAAGGGTTCAGTTTGCATTTGATTCCATAGAGTCAACGTACACGCCTGCAATTTCTCCTGAGGTTGATGTCAGGAATGTTGCCCAACATTTGGCTAATATTCGAGAAGTGCTGTCTCCATCAATGTCAGAACTGGCTAAGGATTTGGGGATAACTCGGCAGGCTCTCTATAAATGGTTGTCAGGGGAGAACCAGCCTGATGATGCTTCAAAAGTCCAATTCATTACCAACCTCAGTAATGTTGCTGACTCTTTTTCCAAAGCTGGACTCAATGATGCGAAGCTATTGGTGAAAATGAAAGCATTCAATGGTAGGTCATTAATGGACTTAGTAAAAGAAGGTGAGGATTGGAACAAGCCAGTTCAGGTACTGATTGATGAAGCTAAAGCGATGAATGCAGCTGCTGAATCGGCCAATTACTTAGCAAGCAAAGCGAAACCGACAGATGATTGGAAGTCATCTATTTCAATTCCTGGAACAGTAGAGGAATAAATCACATTTATGTTGGTACGAGGAACATCATGGCGTCAGGGGCATGTTCTTAAACATGATGATGCCGTTTCACTTGGACTTCTGAAGCCTGATGAAACGAACCATAAAGTTGTAGTTATAACGCATGATTGTGATTTACAGAGTAATTCTGAAAAAAACGTGGAACTGATGTTTGGCCCCTTGAAAAAGGGGTCAAGCAAGATGAAAAGAGCTAAGCATCCGAGAATCCTCGATCTATGCTTTGAAAACCCAGAAAGTGCTAAGAAGAACGCAGTAGAGCTTCGGCATGAAAGAAAAGTCATCATTTCTAAAGAAGCTTTCCGTTGTGAGGAAAACGATCCGGCATTCTCCATTAGCACAGAAGAGAAACAAGCTCTTAAGCAATGGTTAGCAGCTAAGTATGGTCGTCCAGCGTTTCCTAACTCGTTTGAAGAGCGCTTGCGGGCTTACGACGAGGATAAAAAGTTTATTTTCGAAAAAGAAGTTGCGGACATTATCGCCACAAACGCAGAGCATTTGATCGGAGTTTTTTTCGATTTGGGCGAAGAAAGATTTAACGATCTTGAGGAAGGCATACCATATGAGCTTTCTATCAATGTTGTTTATGATGCAACTGAAGGTGGCCCCGATGCCAGAGGGGCGGCTGAACAAACCTGTTCTGATCTAAAGGCATTGTTTTATAAGTTTTATGGTGATCCAATCTTGGGACATTCAGAGCTTATAGAATTGAATACGTGCATTGCTGTTGCCGATACTCATTTCTCCCTGTATGCATTGAGGCGGATGGATCAATGGAGGGTGGAATACATCAGCCTTGAAGAAGATTCATATGGCGATTTCATTGGTGCCGGTGTTTAAACTGGCTGTTTCGACAGCCAGTTTAAACAGGCTTTAATCAAGCATCGCCTAATTTATATTCGTCAAAACGAATAATTTCGTCATTAAGCCATTCATTTAATTCCATTAATCTTTTTTGAAGTGGAATCAATTCATTACGAACGAATACTCGACTAGCTTTTTCCACGTCTCCAAACCCACCAACGTTGCTCGGCATAATTCCCATCATCTGCGGTGGCACGCGGTGCGCTGCCATCATGTCATCGCGGCTAACGTTCTTGATGTTAAGAAACTCATCCTTTGCCGCAACTTCCGACAACGGGATGATCTGGATGCCGTCTTTTTTACCATTGGGCGAGTACATAAACAGGTTGCGGAAGTTGCCTGGCCCTTTGGCGCTTTTCATTGCCTGGCGGATATTGTTAACGTCCTCCTGATTCTGTGCTGCATCGGTCATATACATGATGAAACCCGCATGGCTGCCGTTGATGTAATACTTCCGGCGGAACAGTGTTGCGGACTCGTTGAGCAGGGTTGACGGGATGGCGGAGAGATATCCGGGCAGCCCGTAAATCTCTTGATTAATATCCGGCTCCAGCAGATGAAAGATGTTGCCCTGCGTAAATTCATAGGGCTGCGTGGTCATGCCATACTGCACAAACCAGTAGGTGTCGAGGTCCACGCCGCGCCGTGTATACTTCGCCAGTGCTGGCTCCAGCGAGAGAACGCCGCCGAGCCGGTTGGTGCGTTTTTCCAGATAGGCGTTACCGAACACCAGATAGTCCTGAACGAAACGGGCAAAAGCCTGCTGGCTGAGCAGGCGGTGCGGGATGTAGGTACTACTGAGAATGTCACGCTTAACGGCAATCGGTGAGCTGTGATGCACGGCAGCGCGATAGGTCCGCGCCAGTCCGTCAAAGCTCACCGGCGGCTCATACCAGCGGTCCATCTGCACGCATTCCACGTAGTCCAGCAATTCGCGTCGGTCTAACACTGGCACTGGGTCGCCAAAGCTGAACGCCTCCGCCGCAGCGCCGCCTGATTGTGCGTTGTGATCCACCGCTGCGCGGTTATTCTTGTTTTTACGTTTGCTCATGCCGCCTGCTCCTTGTCAGCCTGGGGCCATTCGCACATAAACAGCATTTTCCAGTCCTCTGCTGATAATTCTTTTTTCATGTCATTCAGCCATTCATCATCAAAGAGCGCGGCTCCGGTTGCGAGCGTTGCCCCGGATGCTGCAGCGTCATCAGCGGTAAAGGTCATGCTGGTTGTGCTGTTGCGGGAAATCAGCTTCTTGTATTCCCGCCATGCTTCCGGGCTGGGGCTTGGGGTGGTGTAGTAGGTAGCGTGATAGCGCGCGTGCATGGACAGGCCTTTGGCGAGCGCAATCATATTTTTTGGGGAATCAGCCCAGGCATACTCTGACACGTAGACGTTTCCATGGAGCGCGGCGGCGAGACTTTTCGGCCCGATAAAATAAATGACCGCACCGTTTGGGAGTTCCAGATGCGCTTTGCCTGATTTTATTTTTCCAAGGTGTGTCCAGGCTGCGGCCTGATCTATAAAGGCTGACATATAGGTTTTGACTGTCAGGGCGGATCCAGGGGTGCAGCCCAGAAAAATCTGGTTGCGTCCTGTATGCAGTGCATCGTTCAGGGCTTCGTAGGCGAAAAAGAAATCCGCGCCAGCCTGACGCATTTTTGTAAGCACACGGTTTCTGCTGCGTGCGCCGCTGTTCCATTCATGCTGGTAAGCAAAGAAAGGGCGATCTACAGGCAGGCAGGCGGTGGTCATGAGGTTAGTTGGGGTTGAGTGCATCAGAAAATCTCCACAATATTGCTGGTATTGGCGGCTTCGCCCTGCAGCGGTTCGTTAAACAGTGCGTGCATCGTTGCCCAGGCCAAATCCGCATGGCTGGCTTCTTCGCTGCGGCTGGCTTCGTAGGTAGGGCGGTTGCCGCTGGCGGTGGTGGCCCGGCGGATAGCCATAAAGGACTGCGCAATGTCGGTGTGTCCCGCGTCAAACTCCAGGCGGCGGTGACTGATAATGTCGTATGCCTTGAGCACCAGGGCGTTTTTGACGTTGGGGTTGTAGACAAACTCCCGCACGGCAGGAAAGAACGCTTTCACGTTTTCGTAGACACCGTGACCGACGCCGGTCGAGTCGATGCCGATATAGGTCACGTTGTATTGCTGTGTCAGCTTTTTGATGGCGTCAGCCTGGGCGCGGAAATCCATCCCGCGCCACTGGTGCCGCTCAAGAATGCGGAACTTGCCGCCCGGCACGGTTGGCGGTGCCACCACCACGCACCCGGCGCTGTCACCGTTCTGCGTGCCTTTCGCCGGGTCGTATCCGATCCAGACTTCGCGCCAGCCAAACGGGCGCAGCGCCAGCGCCTGAAAATCGGACCAGACTTCCCAGCTGTCCACCATGCACGCCTGCAGTTCGCTGAGCGGGAACACTGACGCCAGATCGTCAATAAATTCGCACATCAGCAGGTTCTGGTATTCGTCCGGGCTGTACTCCATGCGCAACTGGTCCAGGTCGAACAGGTTACAGCCGCCGCGCACCGCATCCTCCACGGTGACGATCTGGCGGTACTGCCCGTCCGGACAGAGCACGCCGCGCGCTAGGTTGCTGTGGGTCAGGTCAATATCCACCTTGTCTGCTTTGGCGCGGCCCCGGTTGAACAGCGCGCCGGACCAGAACGGATAGGCGCTGTGGGTCAGGCTGGACGGCGTGGAGAAGTAGGTTTGTCGCCATTTCTTGTGAATGGCCATGCCGGAGGCAACCTTGCGCAGCTCCTGGAATTTCGGTATCCAGAAATACTCATCAAGGTACAGGTTGCCGTGGTAGCTCTGCGCCGTGCGGGCGTTGGTGCCGAGGAAGTACAGGCACGCGCCGTTGCTGAGGGTCATCGGGTCGCCTTTCAGCTCAACATCCACCTCTTTTGCAAAGTCGATGATGTACTGCTTAAAGACGTGCGCCTGCGCCTTACTGGCTGAGAGGAAAATCTGGTTGCGCCCCGTGGTGATGGCGTCAATCAGCGCCTCACGGGCAAAAAAGTATGTTGCCCCGATCTGGCGTGATTTAAGCAGGTTGCGAATGCGGTGTTTTACGCCTGCCTGCCACCAGTGGCGCTGATATTCAAACATGCCGTTGCGGAAAATTTCTTCCAGTTTTTCGGTCTGTTCATCAGTGAAAACATTCTTTTCGGGCTGGCGGCGTGGCCCTTTGTTACGGTTGGCAACTTTCGGGTTTAAATCAGCTTCGTTCCCGCCGTCGTTAAATTTGCCGATTCGGGCGTGACGCTCTGACTGGCGCGCCAGCAGGTCAATTTCCTTGAAGTCTTTCCCTTCTTTCTGCTCCTTCATGATGAGCTGGCAGTAACGTGCGGCGGTGGTGAGCTGCATCTGATCGAGCGGCCCATAGTCGCCCCACTTGTCGCGCTTCTTCCAGCTGTGAACGGTTGCTACTTTCTCGCCCAGCATTTCAGCAATGCGGGCTACGCGGTATCCCTGAAAGTACAGCAGCATGGCCTGCCGACGGGGATCGAGGTCTGCGGGGGTCAGTGTGGTGTTCATGGCCCAAACATACGGCCTTGGATGGCGGCTTTCCCTGGCTGCGGTTTGTGTGGTTTACCGTACAAATACAGCGCGTTGTCTCACTCCCCCCATCACCGCAAACATAAGGCTCCAGTAAGTTATTTCTAACGGAGCACGGCTCATGACAGTGAAAGCAAAGCGTTTCCGTATCGGGGTGGAAGGTGCCACCACTGACGGGCGCGAGATCCAGCGTGAATGGCTGGTACAGATGGCTGCCAGCTACAACCCGACGGTCTACACCGCGCTGATTAACCTTGAGCACATCAAGTCTTATCTGCCGGACAGCACGTTTAACCGTTATGGCAGGGTGACGGGGCTGGTTGCAGAAGAAATCCAGGACGGGCCGCTGGCGGGCAAGATGGCACTTTATGCCGATATCGAACCCACGGACGCCCTGGTGGCCCTGGTGAAAAAGGGCCAGAAGCTTTTCACCTCCATGGAGGTCAGCACGAAGTTTGCCGACACCGGCAAAGCCTACCTAGTGGGGCTGGGTGCGACGGACGATCCTGCGAGCCTTGGCACCGAAATGCTGGCTTTCAGCGCCAGCGCCGAACATAACCCGCTGGCAAACCGTAAGCAGAACCCTGAAAACCTGTTTTCGGAAGCGCTTGAAACGCTGATCGAACTGGAAGAAGTTCAGGACGAAAAACCGTCCCTCTTTGCCCGCGTCACCGCGCTGTTCACCAAAAAAGAGCAGACCGACGATGCGCGATTCTCTGATGTGCATAAAGCCGTGGAGCTGGTCGCTACTGAGCAGCAGATCCTGAGCGAGCGCACTGATAAATCCCTGTCCGATCAGGACCAGCGCCTTTCTGAGCTGGAGTCCTCCCTGCAGGAACAGCAGGCCGCCTTTGCCGAGTTACAGCAGCAACTGAGCCGCGAAGACAGCCGCAGGGATTACCGCCAGCGCGCGCCGGGCGGTGACGCACCGGCAGGCACCCTGACCAATTGCTGATGGAGCATAAAACCCGATGAAAAAGAAAACCCGCTTTGCCTTTAACGCTTACCTGCAGCAGCTGGCGCGCCTGAATGGTGTGGAGGTTGAGGAACTGTCCAGCAAGTTCACCGTGGAGCCGTCCGTGCAGCAGACGCTGGAAGACCAGATTCAGCAGTCCGCCGCTTTCCTGACGCTGATTAACATCACGCCGGTCACTGAGCAGTCCGGACAGTTGCTGGGGCTGGGCGTGGGCAGCACCATTGCCGGAACCACCGATACCACCACCAAAGAGCGCGAACCTACCGATCCGACTCTGATGGAAGACGTGGAATACAAATGCGAGCAGACCAACTTTGATACGGTGCTGACCTACGCAAAACTGGACCTGTGGGCGAAATTCCAGGACTTCCAGGTGCGTATCCGCAACGCCATCGTCAAGCGTCAGGCGCTGGACCGCATCATGATCGGCTTTAACGGCGTGAAGCGCGCCAAAACCTCCAACCGTGCTGAAAACCCGCTGCTGCAGGACGTCAATAAAGGCTGGCTGCAGAAAATCCGCGAAGACGCGCCGGATCACGTCATGGGCAGCAAAACCGCAGAAGACGGCACCACTACTGCAGAACCGGTAAAAGTAGGTCCGGGTGGTAAGTACGTAAATCTGGATGCGGTGGTGATGGATGCCGTTAACGAGCTGATCGATGTCGAGTATCAGGATGATGACGAGCTGGTTGTTGTCTGTGGTCGTGAACTGCTGGCTGACAAGTATTTCCCGCTGGTCAACAAAGAGCAGGACAACAGCGAAAAAATCTCTGCCGATCTGATTATCAGCCAGAAACGCATGGGTGGCCTGCAGGCCGTGCGTGCGCCTTTCTTCCCGGCAAATGCTCTGCTGATCACCCGTCTGGATAACCTGTCCATCTACTGGCAGGAAGACACCCGCCGCCGTTCCGTTATCGACAACCCGAAACGTGACCGGATTGAAAACTTTGAATCCGTCAACGAGGCGTATGTGGTCGAGGACTACCGTTGCTCGGCACTGGTGGAAAACATCGAAATCGGTGATTTCACCCCGCCTGCAGCAGAAACAGGAAACGGAGAGTAACGCATGAGCCTGAGTCCCGCACGGCAGCACCGCCTGCGCATTCAGGCCGAACAGGCCGCCCGTGAGGGCGGCAGTGTTCGCCATGCGTCGGGTTATGACCTGATGCTGCTGCAACTGGCAGAAGATCGCCGCAGGCTTAAAGGCATCCAGTCCACGGTGAAAAAGGCGGAAATCAAGGTGGAACTGCTGCCGAAATATTCTGCCTGGGCAGAGGGCGTGCTGGCTGCCGGAGGCGCGCAGCAGGATGACGTGCTGATGTACGTGATGTTGTGGCGTATCGACGCCGGTGATTATGCCGGTGCGCTGGAAATCGGGCGTCATGCGCTGCGCCATGGCTGGGTGATGCCGCTGGGCAACCGTAACGTGCAGACCGTGCTGGCAGAAGAAATGGCAGACGCGGCGCAAAGCGCTCTGCTTGCTGCTGCCGGTTTTGATGCCGATCTGCTTCTGCAGACGCTGGACCTGACAACCGATCTGGATATGCCGGACCAGTCGCGGGCGCGCCTGCATAAAGCCATCGGCGCTGTACTGAGCGAAAGCAACCCGGCGTCTGCCCTGAATCACCTTACCCATGCGCTGCAGCTTGATCCCCGCAGCGGTGTGAAAAAAGAAAAGCAGCAGCTGGAGCGCAGACTGCGCAATGACAGCCGCTAAAGAACGTGCCCCGCGCACGGGCGGCACGGGATGGCGAAAGGCACTGCCACATCAAAATTCCGTCCACCGCCCACTTATTCAGGAGAAAGCCGCATGAAGTTTGTTGCGCCCGAACAGGCACCGGAACAGGCGGAGGTCATCAAAAATACGCCGTTCTGGCCTGATGTGGACCTGTCGGAATTTCGCAGTGTGATGCGAACTGACGGCACGGTGACGCAGCCGCGTTTAAAGCAGGTTGTGCTGACGGCTATTTCTGAGGTTAACGCTGAGCTGTACGACTTCCGCAACCGCCAGCAGATGCTGGGCTGGCGGACACTTGCTGAGGTTCCTGCAGAAATGCTGGACGGCAAAAGCGAGCGTATCCAGCACTACCACAACGCCGTTTTTTGCTGGGCGCGCGCTGTGCTCAATGAGCGTTATCAGGACTATGACGCCACGGCGTCAGGCGTGAAGCGAGGGGAGGAGCTGGCGGAGGCCAGCGGCGATCTGTGGCGTGATGCCCGCTGGGCCATCAGCCGGGTGCAGGATGCACCGCACTGTACGGTGGAGCTTATCTGATGAAAGTGCGTGCGCATCAGTATGACACGGTGGACGCGCTTTGCTGGCGTCATTACGGGCGCACGCAGGGTGTCACTGAGCAGGTTCTGAAGGCGAATCCGGGCCTGGCTGAGTACGGCCCATTTTTACCGCACGGGCTGCAGGTGGAGCTGCCGGACATTACGGCGTCAACCACAGCGCAGACCGTCCAGCTATGGGACTGAATTATGACGCTTGAACGAATCAGCGCCTTTATCACTTACTGCATCGCCGTGCTGCTGGCATGGCTGGGCGATCTGTCGCTCAAAGATGCGTCAACGGTTGGCGGCGTACTGATTGGTGTGCTGATGCTGGCTATCAACTGGTACTACAAACACCAGTCTTTCAGGTTGCTGCGTGATGGCAAAATTTCACGGGGGGAATATGAATCCTTCAATCGTTAAGCGCTGCCTTGTCGGGACGGTGCTGGCTATCGCCGCCACGCTGCCCGGTTTTCAGTCGCTCAAAACCTCCGTTGAGGGGCTGAAACTGATTGCCGATTACGAGGGATGTCGCCTGCAGCCGTATCAGTGCAGCGCGGGTGTCTGGACCGACGGGATCGGCAATACGTCCGGCGTGGTACCGGGGAAAACCATCACGGAACGGAAGGCGGCGCAGGGGTTAATAAACAATGTACTGCTGACTGAAAAAAAACTGGATGCCTGCCTGACGGTTAAGCCCCCGCAACATGTCTACGATGCGCTGGTGAGTATTGGTTTCAATGTGGGGACCGGCGCGATCTGCAGGTCAACCATGGTGTCATATATCAATCGCCAGCAGTGGTGGCAGGCATGCAACCAGCTACCGCGCTGGATTTACGTTAACGGTGTGAAAAATAAAGGTCTGGAGAACCGCCGCGCGCGGGAACTGGCCTGGTGCTTAAAAGGAACTGGGGCATGACGCGCTTGCTGGCGGTAGTGCTGGCGCTGGCTTTTGCGGTGCTGGGCTGGCAGTCGTGGCGGATTAACAATGCCAGTCACACCATCAAGGCGCAGGGCGCGGCGCTGAAAAGCAAAACGCAGGAACTGACGAAGAAAAACAGTCAGTTGATCGGCCTGTCCATTCTGACCGAAACCAACAGCCGGGAGCAGGCACGGCTTTATGCGGCAGCGGAGCAGACCACCGCACTGCTGCGCAGTCGCCAGCACCGGATCGAGGAACTGAAACGTGAAAACGAGGATTTGCGCCGCTGGGCTGACACTCTTTTGCCTGCTGACATTATCAGGCTGCGGGAGCGTCCGGCCCTCGCCGGAGGTGCAGCTTACCGTGAGTGGCTGTCCAAGAGTGACGCAGTGCCGCCTGGAAAGGTCAGCGCCGCGCAGTAACGGCGATCTGAATGCGGTGCTGGATGAAACCGAGGCCGCCTGGGCGGTATGTGCTGACAAAGTGGACACGATTATTGCGTGTCAGGAGCGAGACAGTGAACAAACCGCAGTCCTTACGCAGCGCCCTGAATAAAGCGGTTGCCTATGTCCGGGACAACCCGGACAAGCTGCACCTTTTCGTTGATAACGGCTCACTGGTGGCAACAGGGGCCAGCTCCATGTCATGGGAATACCGCTACACCCTGAATGTGGTGATCGAGGATTTCAGCGGCGACCAGAATCTGCTGATGGCTCCAGTCCTGCTGTGGCTCAGTACCAGCCAGCCGGATGCCATCAACAACCCGGATCTGCGCGAAAAACTGTTCACCTTTGAAGTGGATATTCTGCGCAACGATGTGTGCGATATCAGTATGAACCTGCAACTGACTGAGCGTGTGCTGGTCAGCACTGACGGCAGCGTGTCGAGCGTTGAAGCGGTGCCGGAGCCGGACGAACCCGAAGAAATGTGGACGGTGAAACGTGGATGAGCTGCAGAGGGTGGATGACTGGCTGACGGCGCAGCTGGCAAATCTGGAGCCTGCCGCACGCAACCGTATGATGCGGCAACTGGCGCAACAGCTGCGCCGGACGCAGCAGCAGAACATCAGGCTACAGCGTAATCCTGACGGCAGCGGCTATGAGCCGCGACGGGTGACAGCCCGCAGCAAGAAGGGGCGCATCAAACGCCAGATGTTTGCAAAGCTTCGCACCACAAAATACCTGAAAACCGCCGCCAGTGCGGACTCCGCCAGCGTGCAGTTTGATGGCAAGGTGCAGCGCATTGCCCGTGTTCACCATTACGGCCTGCGTGATCGCGTCAGCCGAAAAGGCCCGGAGGTCCGCTACGCAGAGCGCCGCTTGTTAGGCGTGAATGATGAGGTGGAAACCATCACCCGTGACACTCTGCTGCGCTGGCTGGCGGGGTGATCTTTGTGCCACCGCTGGCACAAGCGCCCGCGCTGCCTCCCTTTCCCCTCTGATGGCAACCTTTCGTTATGAATGCACAACTGACCGAAATCATGCGCCTTATCACTAACCTGATCCGCACTGGCACCGTGACCGAAGTGGACCGGGAAAAATGGCTGTGCCGGGTGAAAGTGGGCGAGCTTGAAACTAACTGGATTAACTGGCTGACGCTGCGTGCCGGTGGCGCCCGTACATGGTGGTGCCCGTCGCCGGATGAGCAGGTGGTGGTGCTGAGCATGGGCGGCAATCTGGAAACCGCTTTTGTGCTGCCCGCCATCTACTCCAATCAGTTTCCGCCACCGTCGGATTCCGTGGACGGTAGCGTGACGGAGTACCCGGACGGGGGCTGGTTTGAGTACGAACCCGCCACCGGGCGGTGGCATGTCCGGGGTATCAAATCCATGGTGATCGAGGCGGCGGACAATATCACCCTCAAAACCGGTGAGTTTGTGGTGGAGGCTGATACCACGCGCATTAACAGCGAGATGGTGATCAATGGCGGCGTCACCCAGGGCGGCGGCGCGATGAGTTCCAACGGGATCGTGGTGGATAAACACGGTCACACCGGCGTGAAGTCCGGCGGTGATACGTCAGGAGGCCCGGTATGACGCTGTATATCGGCATGAGCCAGGGTAACGGCAAGGCCATTACTGATACGGACCATCTGCGCCAGTCAGTGCGGGATATTCTACTGACGCCGCAGGGCAGCCGGATTGCCCGTCGGGAATATGGTTCCCTGCTATCCGCCCTGATTGACCAGCCGCAGAACCCGGCGCTACGCCTGCAGGTCATGTCTGCGGTCTATGTGGCGCTGAGTCGCTGGGAGCCACGGCTTACGCTGGATTCCATCACCATCAGCAGCAATTTTGACGGCTCCATGGTGGTTGAGCTTACCGGGCAGCGCAATAACGGCGCGCCGGTTTCCCTTTCGGTAACTACAGGAGCAGACAATGGCAGTGATTGACCTTTCCCAGCTGCCCGCGCCGCAGATAGTGGACGTGCCGGATTTTGAGACGCTGCTGGCTGAGCGCAAAGCCGCTTTTGTGGCCCTTTATCCGGCGGATGAGCAGGACGCGGTACGGCGCACGCTGGCGCTGGAATCTGAACCCGTCACCAAGTTGCTGCAGGAAAGCACCTACCGCGAAATCCTGCTGCGCCAGCGTATTAACGAGGCCGCGCAGGCGGTCATGGTGGCGTATGCCATCGGCGGTGATCTCGATCAGCTGGCAGCTAACTACAACGTGAAGCGCCTGACGGTAGTACCTGCCGACAATGACGCTGTGCCGCCGGTTGCTGCCGTCATGGAAAGCGATGAGGCGCTGCGTCTGCGTGTTCCGGCTGCATTTGAGGGATTGTCCGTTGCGGGACCGACGGCGGCCTATGAGTTTCACGCCAAAAGCGCGGACGGGCGCGTGGCAGATGCCAGCGCAACCAGCCCGGCACCGGCGGAGGTGGTGCTTACCGTGCTGAGCCGTGAGGGTGACGGTACGGCAGAGGCTGATCTGCTGGCGGTGGTGGAGCAGGCGCTTAACAGCGAGAACGTGCGCCCGGTGGCGGACCGCCTGACGGTGCGCAGCGCCGAAATTATCCTGTACAGCGTGGATGCAACGATTTTTCTTTATCCGGGACCGGAGGCTGAGCCGGTGATGGCAGAAGCAAAAGCCAGCCTGCAGAAGTACATCGCCAGTCAGACGCGGCTGGGCCGTGATATCCGTCGCAGTGCCATTTATGCCGCGCTGCACGTTGAGGGCGTCCAGCGTGTGGAGCTGGCCTCCCCGCTTGCAGATGTTGTGCTGGATAAGACGCAGGCGGCGTCCTGTACGGAATGGAGCGTAACCAACGGGGGCACGGATGAATAGCCTGCTGCCGCCCGGTTCATCGCCGCTTGAGCGCCGACTGGCGCAGACCTGCAGCGGTATTTCAGATCTGCAGGTGCCGCTGCGCGATTTGTGGAACCCGGCAACGTGTCCGGTCAGATTTCTGCCGTATCTGGCGTGGGCGTTTTCCGTTGACCGTTGGGACGAAAACTGGACGGAGAGCGTCAAGCGCCGTGTGGTGCAGGATGCTTTCTATATCCATCAGCACAAGGGGACAATCAGCGCCGTGCGGCGAGTGGTAGAGCCGTTTGGTTTTCTGATCCGCATCATTGAGTGGTGGCAGACCGGCGAGAGGCCGGGGACGTTTCGCCTGGACATTGGCGTGCAGGACCAGGGCATCACGGAAGAAACCTATCTGGAACTGGAGCGCCTGATCGGTGACGCCAAACCGTGCAGCCGCCATCTGATCGGCATGTCCATCAACCTGCAGACCAGCGGCCCCTATTTTGTGGGCGCATCCACCTACACCGGCGAAGAAATCACGATTTACCCGTATATCAATGAAACCATTATTTCCGGCTGCACCGCTTATGAGGGCGGGACGGTCCATGTTATTGACACAATGAGAGTGAATCCATGAGTGCAAAATTTTATACCCTGCTGACGGATATCGGCGCGGCGAAACTGGCAAGCGCCGCCGCGCTCGGTGTCCCGTTGAAAATTACCCAGATGGCGGTGGGCGACGGTGGCGGCGTGCTACCGACTCCAAGCGCACAGCAGACAGCGCTGGTTGCTGAAAAACGCCGCGCTTCCCTCAATATGCTGTACATCGATCCGCAGAACAGCAGCCAGATTGTTGCTGAGCAGGTGATCCCAGAAACTGAGGGCGGGTGGTGGATTCGTGAGGTTGGTCTGTTCGATGATACCGGAGCACTGATTGCCGTGGGCAACTGCCCGGAGAGCTACAAGCCGCAGCTGGCGGAGGGGAGCGGACGCACGCAGACCGTGCGCATGGTACTGATTACCAGCAGCACTGATAATATCACCCTGAAAATTGACCCGGCAGTGGTGCTGGCAACCCGCAAGTATGTGGATGACAAGGTGCTGGAGCTAAAGGTGTATGTGGATGACCTGATGGCAAAGCATATCGCCGCTAACGATCCCCATACGCAGTATGCGCCGAAAGCCAGCCCGACATTCACTGGCACGCCAAAAGCGCCGACGCCCGCGGCAGGAAATAACAGCACCCAGATTGCTAATACGGCATTTGTTCAGGCAGCGATAGCAGCACTGGTTGCGTCATCACCGGCGGCGCTGGATACATTAAATGAACTGGCTGCTGCGCTGGGGGGTGACCCAAACTTTGCGACAACTGTGATGAATGCGCTGGCAGGAAAACAGCCTCTCGATACCACGCTGACGAATCTGAGTGGAAAAGACACTGCAGGGATTCTCCAGTACTTTGGTTTAAAAGACGCACTTTTAAAAGGTGACGGGCGATTCCTTGCGGGAACGTTTGTCAGTGACGCAATTGACCGAACATCAATCGGCGTGCGTGCGGCTACAGGCTGCCAGTTTATGCGTGCGCATCAGGCTCCTGATGCACCAGATCAGGTAAGTTACTGGCAAATTATCACTCTTACGGAGGTCGTGAGTCCGACCTCTGTTGTGGATGTACTGGCAATCAGTGGCAATAACGTATTGTTTGGTCACGGCACAGGAGCGGGCATTACCTCATGGCGTAATGTGGCGATGCTGGAAGGCGCTGCATTTACGGGGGATATTTCTGCTCCAAATATGCGTGGCGATACTCTGGTCACGGTTGGTGATGGTTCTGGTGGGATGGCTACAGGTGGCGTTGATGGTGCAGGTTTTAATGGTAACAACCTGAACATTAAGTCATGGAATGGTATCGGATTTCAGAACTCAGCAGACCTGGCTATCCGGGCATATATCAGCACCCGACTCGGTGTTATCGCAGCTGCTGAAAATTTGCAGGCCGGAAATGCGATATTCAACAAAAACGGCGATGTTTACGGCGATATATGGAGTATGGGCAGCGGCCCTGGCTGGCTGAGTGCATATATAGCAGGCAGACCGTTACGACAATATATCACCATGGTCGGTGTGTACCAGAATGACAAAACAAAGCCATTCATGCTTCATGACGATGGTTCTGGTGTATTCCTTGCCACAACTGACATGCTAAGTGGGTATGTTCAGTCCATCCGTTTCGGTGCCGTTGAGCATGGAAACGTATATCGTTCGCCCGGATTTGCAGACCAGTTAGGTTACGTCATTACAGGTGTTGAGAATGGAGACTCGAACGAAACACCAGACAGGATCCAACGACGTTTGTTACAGCTTAAAGTGAATGGTCAGTGGTATACGGTGGGGGCATAAAAATGAGACATTTTAAAAATTTCACTAAAACAACGGAATTAACACCCGTTCAGCAGGAATTATCAGAGAACTGCAGCATCCAGTTTATCAATAATGAAGCAGGTGTTGACTGGTATATATTACAAAAATTATTCCAGCCCGATACGCTGAAAATTCAGTATGACAAAACTGGACTGATTATCGCTGCGGATAAAGATGTGACAAAGCTATTTCCGCTGAATTGCTCTGTTGTGGAATTCGCTGATACTGATATTCCTGATGGTTTCCAGCCGAGTAATTTTACTTACAGCAACGGCACTATCGCACCTGTTCAGGTTGATTATTTTGCTTTAGCGGCAGCAGAACGCGACAGGCGTATGGCACCGGTCACGGCAAAAATCAATCAGCTTATGGAAGCTCAGGATGATAACGATATTACGGCGACAGAACAGCTGGAACTTTCAGCACTGCGAGAATATCGAACTAAACTAAGACGAATGGATTTAACTGCTGCGCCGGATATTAACTGGCCTGAACCTCCCGAAGATTAATCCCGTCCCCGCAACTGCGGGGATTTTTTTACCCCTTCCATTGTGCCATTCCCCATACATAGCCCGGCGCGTGCGCAGCGTGCATATCAACCAGAACATAGGCACACCCCCTGTAAACCGGAGAGACTGCCATATGGCTCAGGATTACCACCACGGGGTGCGCGTTGTTGAAATCAACGAGGGCACCCGACCTATCACCACGGTGAGCACCGCCATCGTGGGCATGGTCTGCACCGGCGATGATGCTGATGCGTCCATGTTTCCCCTCAATAAGCCGGTCCTGCTGACTGACGTGCTGACCGCTAGCGGCAAAGCGGGCGAGTCCGGCACGCTGGCCCGTTCACTGGATGCCATTGCAGACCAGGCTAAACCCGTGACCGTCGTTGTGCGCGTGGCGCAGGGCGAAACCGAAGCGGAAACCACCTCCAATATTATCGGTGGCGTCACATCCGACGGTAAGAAAACGGGGATGAAAGCGCTGCTTTCTGCGCAGTCGCAACTGAAAGTTAAGCCGCGCATTCTCGGTGTGCCGGGGCACGACACGCAGGCGGTTGCCACTGAGCTGCTTAGCGTGGCGCAGAGCCTGCGCGGGTTTGCCTACCTCTCTGCCTATGGCTGTAAGACAGTGGAGGAAGCCATTGCTTACCGGGATAATTTCAGCCAGCGAGAGGGGATGTTGATCTGGCCTGATTTCATCAACTTTGACACCGTTCTGAAAGCAGATGCCACGGCTTATGCCTCGGCCCGTGCGCTCGGTCTGCGCGCCAAAATCGACGAACAGACTGGATGGCACAAAACCCTGTCCAACGTGGGAGTGAATGGCGTCACCGGCGTTTCTGCTGATGTGTTCTGGGACCTGCAGGACCCGGCAACGGACGCAGGACTGTTGAACCAGAATGACGTCACCACGCTGATCTGCAAAGACGGGTTCCGCTTCTGGGGTTCCCGCTGCCTCAGTGACGATCCATTGTTTGCGTTTGAGAACTACACCCGCACGGCTCAGGTGCTGGCTGACACGATTGCAGAGGGGCATATGTGGGCGGTGGATAAACCACTGAATCCGTCACTGGCCCGCGACATTATCGAAGGTATTCGCGCCAAATTGCGCAGCCTGGTGAATCAGGGATACCTCATTGGGGCTGACTGCTGGCTGGATGAGTCAGTGAACGATAAAGACTCCCTGAAAGCCGGGAAACTCACCATCGACTACGACTACACGCCTGTGCCGCCGCTTGAAAATCTGATGCTGCGCCAGCGCATCACCGATCGCTACCTGGTCGATTTTGCCAGCCGTGTCAGTGCATAAGGGGGATACATGGCATTACCACGCAAGTTAAAACACCTGAACCTGTTCAACGACGGGAACAACTGGCAGGGGATCGTTGAGTCCCTGACCCTGCCGAAATTCACCCGCAAGTTTGAGAAGTATCGCGGCGGCGGTATGCCGGGCGCGGTGGATGTGGATATGGGGCTGGATGACGGCGCACTGGACACGGAATTTTCAATCGGCGGCACCGAACTGCTGTTATTCAAACAGATGGGAGCTGCCACGGTGGACGGTATTCAGTTGCGTTTTACCGGCTCTATTCAGCGTGACGATACCGGCGAAGTGCAGGCCATTGAGCTGGTTGTGCGCGGGCGTCATAAAGAAGTTGATTCCGGCGAGTGGAAAACCGGCGAGAGCAGCAGCACCAAAGTCAGCAGCACCAACAGCTACGCGAAGCTGACCATTAACGGCGAAGTGCTCTATGAGGTTGATCTGGTCAACATGATTGAAATCGTTGACGGCGTGGACCTGATGGAAGCACACCGTAACGCCCTTGGCCTCTGATTTAACTTAACGGCGCGGTGATCCGCGCCAGTATCTGATTAACAGGAAACGAACATGAGCGACAAGCTGACTGAAAAAACCGTACAACTGGATACGCCAGTCATGCGCGGTAAAACCCAAATCACCGAAATTGTGCTGCGTAAGCCGCAGTCCGGTGCGCTGCGCGGCACCCGCCTGCAGGCCATTATGGATATGGACGTGGGGGCCATGATGACAGTGATCCCGCGTATTTCCACCCCAACGCTGACCGCACAGGAAATGGCTGAACTGGACCCCGCCGATCTCACCGCGCTGTCGGTCGAGGTGGTGACTTTTTTGTTGAAGAAGTCGGTGCTTGCCGGTTTACCGACAGCCTGACGATTGATGACCTGGTGGCGGATATCGCCACCATCTTTCACTGGTCGCCATCCATCACTGACGTTATGCCGCTGACTGAGGTGCTGGCGTGGCGGCATAAGGCAATTCAGCGAAGCGGGGCCAGCGATGAGTGACAATAACCTGCGTCTGCAGGTGATTCTTAATGCGGTTGACAAGCTCACCCGCCCATTTCGATCCGCGCAGGCCAGCTCAAAAGAGCTGGCTGCAGCCATTCAGCAAAGCCGCGCCCGTTTAAAAGAATTAGATGCTCAGGCGGGCCGCATTGACGGTTTCCGCAAGGCCAGCGCGCAGTTGGCAGTCACCGGTAACAGCCTGAAAGCCGCACGCGAAGAAGCTGCGAAACTTGCCACGCAATTCTCTGCCACCAACCGCCCGACGGCGGCGCAGGCACGGCTGCTTGAGCAGGCAAAAAACCGCGTTACGGAGTTACAGAGCAAATATAACGGTCTACGTCAGTCGGTGCAGCGCCAGCGTCTTGCGCTCAATGAAGCCGGACTGGACACGAAAAGGCTCAGTAGTGCACAGCGGGAACTGCGGCAGAATGCTGACGAAACCCGGCAGGCTATGGATCGGCAGCAGAAATCCCTTAAACGCCTGGGCGAACAGCAGGCGCGAATGAACGCCGTCCGCGATCAGTATTCGCGACGTCTTGAGGTGCGGGATCGCATCGCCGGGGCAGGGGCTACCACTACGGCAGCAGGGGTGGCAATGGGCGCACCTGTTGTGGCGGCAGTTAAGAGCTACGCCAGCATGGAAGATGCCATGAAAGGCGTGGCAAAACAGGTAAACGGGCTGCGGGACGATAATGGAAACCGCACGAAACAGTTTTATGACATGCAGGATGCCATCAAGGCCGCCAGCGAACAGCTGCCGATGGAGAACGGCGCTATAGACTATGCCGCGCTGGTTGAAGGTGGCGCTCGCATGGGGGTGACCAATCAGGACGATCCTTACGAAGAGCAGAAACGTGACCTGCTGGCTTTTGCATCCACGGCGGCAAAAGCGGCAACGGCCTTTGAGTTGCCCGCCGATGAGCTGGCGGAAGGGCTGGGGAAAATCGCGCAGCTCTATAAAGTTCCGACGCGTAATATTGAACAACTGGGCGATGCGCTGAACTACCTGGACGATAACGCCATGTCAAAGGGTGGGGACATTATCAACGTACTGCAGCGTATGGGGGGCGTGGCTGACCGCCTTGACTTCCGAAAGGCCGCGGCGCTGGGTTCAACATTCCTTTCTCTTGGGGCTGCCCCGGAAATCGCCGCCAGCGCCTCTAATGCCATGGTGCGTGAACTGTCCATTGCCACCATGCAAAGTAAACGATTTTTTGAAGGCATGAATCTGTTGCAACTCAATCCGGCGGAGATTGAAAAGCAGATGACCACCGATGCCATGGGCACCATTCAGCGGGTTCTGGAGAAGGTCAACAATCTGCCGCAGGATAAACGCCTGTCAGCCATGACAATGATTTTTGGCAAAGAGTTTGGCGATGATGCGGCAAAGCTGGCTAACAACCTGCCGGAGCTGCAGCGCCAGTTGAAACTCACATCAGGCAGTGGTGCTAATGGCTCCATGCAGAAAGAATCCGACATTAACAGGGATTCATTGTCTGCGCAGTGGTTGCTGGTTAAGACGGGCGCGCAGAACGCTTTCAGCAGCCTGGGGGAAACGTTGCGTCAACCGCTGATGGATATTATGGGCATGGTTAAGCGCGTGACCGGGGCGTTGCGTCGCTGGGTTGAGCAGAATCCCGTGCTGGCTGGCACTCTGATGAAAGTGGCGGCAGCTACGGCAGCCATCACTGTTGGGTTGGGGGCGCTGGCAGTGGCGGTGGCTGCGGTACTAGGGCCGCTGGCGGTTATCCGGTTTGGCCTGTCCATGCTGTCAGTTAAAGCGTTACCTTCTGCAGCCGCCGCTGCCACACGTACAGGTAGCGTGCTGCGTTTGTTGGTCTCTGGTCCGCTAGCTTTGCTGCGCGTGGCATTATTTGCTGTTGGTAGCCTGCTGGGGGCACTGCTCAGTCCTGTAGGGCTGGTTGTGGCTGCACTGGCAGGCGTGGCGCTGGTTATCTGGAAATACTGGCAGCCCATCAGTGCATTTCTGGGGGGCGTGGTGGATGGGTTCAAAGCCGCTGCTGCGCCCATCAGCGCCGCCTTTGAGCCGCTCAGACCCGTGTTTCAGTGGATTGGTGACAGGGTGCAGGCATTGTGGGGCTGGTTCAATGATTTACTTACCCCGGTTAAATCCACTTCCGAAGAACTGAACAGCGCAACTGCAATGGGGCGTCGGTTTGGTGAGGCGCTGGCGGAAGGTCTGAATATGGTGATGCACCCACTTGAGTCACTTAAATCCGGTGTGTCATGGCTGCTGGAAAAGCTCGGTATTGTCAGTAAGGAGGCAGCAAAGGCGAAACTACCTGCGCAGGTTACGCAGCAGCAGTCCGCCACAGTGAACAGTGACGGCAAAGTGGTGCTGCCGCCAGGCGGGTTCCCGGCTTACGCGGGAATGTACGACACGGGCGGGATCATTCCACGCGGGCAGTTTGGCATTGTCGGAGAAAATGGCCCTGAAATTGTGAACGGACCGGCAAATGTTACCAGCAGGCGGCGTACTGCTGCGCTGGCCTCTGTCGTTGCTGGCGTGATGGGGGTGGCTGCGACACCTGCAGAAGCGGCTCCGCTTCATCCGTTCAGTTTGCCTGCGAGGGCATACCAGCCCCCGCTTGCTAAGGCAGATAGCCCGCCGCCGGTTATTCGTTATGAGATAAATGCGCCCATTCATATCGTCGCTCAGCCTGGGCAGAACGCGCAGGATATTGCCCGTGAAGTGGCACGCCAGCTTGACGAGCGGGAGCGCCGGGCCAGGGCAAAAGCGCGCAGCAATTTCAGCGATCAGGGGGGGTATGAATCATGATGATGGTACTGGGTTTATATGTATTTATGCTGCGCACTGTCCCTTATCAGGAACTGCAGTATCAGCGCAGCTGGCGACACGCCGCCAACAGCCGGGTGAACCGCCGTCCGTCAACGCAGTTTCTTGGCCCGGATAACGACTCACTGACACTATCCGGGGTTCTACTGCCGGAAGTGACCGGCGGCAGACTGTCATTACTGGCGCTTGAACAAATGGCTGAACTGGGCAAGGCATGGCCTTTGATTGAAGGCAGTGGAACCATTTACGGCATGTTTGTTATTGAGAGTCTGAGCCAGACAAAGACGGAGTTTTTTGCAAGCGGAATGCCCAGACGCATTGAGTTTACGATCACCCTCAAACGGGTTGATGAGTCGCTGTCTGACATGTTCGGGAGCCTGAGTGACCAGCTCAGTAACCTGCAGGACTCTGCTGCCTCTGCGATTGGGGGGATTAAAAACACGGCTGGAGGATTGCTGCAGTGAACGTTAATTCTGATCTCATTAACCTGAACAGCAAAAGCCCGGCTTTCAGTATCGTCATTGAAGGTAAGGACGTGACGACTGTGCTGGATACCCGCCTGATGAGTCTGACGCTGACGGATAACCGGGGCTTTGAAGCGGACCAGCTTGATCTGGAACTGGACGACGCCGACGGGCTGATCGCCCTGCCGCGACGTGGGGCAGTGATTCAGCTGGCGCTGGGCTGGAAAGGCCAGCCGCTTTTCCCTAAAGGGGCTTTTACCGTGGATGAAATTGAACACAGCGGTGCCCCTGACCGGCTGACCATCAGGGCGCGTAGCGCAGATTTCCGTGAAACCCTCAATACACGGCGCGAAAAATCATGGCATCAGACAACGGTGGGGGAGGTGGTAAAGGAAATCGCCGCCCGGCATAACCTCAAAATGGCGCTGGGTAAAGACCTGACGGATAAGGCGCTGGATCATCTGGACCAGACCAATGAAAGCGATGCAAGTTTTCTGATGAAACTGGCTAGACAGTATGGGGCGATTGCTTCCGTTAAGGACGGGAATCTGCTGTTTATCCGCCAGGGACAGGGAAGAACGGCAAGCGGCAAGCCGCTGCCGGTTATCACCATCACGCGCAAAGCCGGTGACGGTCATCGGTTCACCCTTGCTGATCGTGGTGCCTATACCGGTGTTATTGCCAGCTGGTTGCATACGCGTGAACCCAGGAAAAAAGAGACAACCAGTGTTAAGCGTCGTCGAAAGAAAACCACCACACCTAAAGAGCCGGAAGCAAAACAGGGCGATTATCTGGTGGGAACGGATGAAAACGTGCTGGTTCTTAATCGTACCTACGCCAACCGGAGCAATGCAGAGCGCGCAGCAAAAATGCAGTGGGAACGTCTGCAGCGCGGGGTTGCTTCATTTTCCCTGCAGCTCGCTGAGGGGCGGGCTGATCTCTATACGGAAATGCCGGTGAAGGTCACGGGGTTTAAGCAGCCGATCGATGATGCAGAATGGACCATTACCACCCTGACGCATTCTGTCAGCCCGGATAATGGATTTACGACCAGCATGGAGCTTGAAGTAAAGATTGATGATTTAGAAATGGAATAAATAAGTTCTCAATATTGATTCTTTGTGTATCATTATTGAGATTTTAATGGTGGCGGAGAATAAAAAATGATGAATTGCCCAAAGTGTGGACATGCGGCGCACACCCGGAGCAGCTTTCAGGTTACTGATAGCACGAAGGAGCGTTACTGCCAGTGCCAGAACATTAATTGCGGCAGCACATTTGTCACCCATGAAACGGTTGTACGATTTATCGTTACCCCGACAATAATCAATAATGCCCCGCCGCACCCTACGCCGGGTGGTCAAGGGCACATGAATTTTTAAAACAAGAACCTGCTGCGGCAGGTTTTTTATGCGTCAGGAATTTCACCCGTTTCTATAAAATGCACAAAACTTTCTTCATCAATGATGATCGTACCCTTCATGCGTGCAGCATTTACTTTGGAAGGACCGGCATTGTATCCGCAACAGAGCATCTGCAGATTTTGAGTAACGGAACTTCTCACTGTCATGCTGTGCGCCTCGGCAACTTCAATCAAACGCTCTTTATCTGCCTTTTTGAAACCTGTAAAACAGACGTCAAAAGTTAGGGTTTTGGGCTTGGTCGCCTTGGTTAGATGGATGTAATTTTCTGGAAGGAAGGACAGACAGGCTTGCTGTGCTTCATCAGCAGATGTGCATTCTTGAAGTATTCTATCTTTACGAAACGTTCTTATTGAATGGGCTGATTGGCATATACCCTGAATGTGGTTATCGCTGTGGCTAACACTGCTTATTGAATGGGCACCAATGCGCGCATTCGCATTGATGTAAACAAAGTGCATTTCTTCCATGTGAATCACCTTTATTACACAAACGGCTAAGATGTTATGAACGGTGGGCAAATTGGCTGCCGCCATTTTGCCGCCACAGCCAAACAAAAAGGGGTTACGTTTTCACGTAACCCCTTGTTTTATTTGGTGGAGCTGGCGGGAGTTGAACCCGCGTCCGAAATTCCTACATCCTCGGTACTACATGCTTAGTCAGTCTTTACATTCGCACGCCAGCTGCGGACAGACACGCCACTAACGAACTAGCCTGATTAGTTTTAGCACTTCAGCCCCAGGCAGGACATCCATGCGATCTCTTTTGGGTTTGACCTCTCTTGATCCCCGTCTTAAGAGCGGAAGCTAGGGAGAGAGGGCTCTTAGCAGGTTATTAAGCTGCTAAAGCGTAGTTTTCGTCGTTTGCGACTATTTTTTTGCGGCTTTTTACGAGGCCAACCGCCCCTCGGCATGCACCTTGGGTTTCGCAAATCCCGTCGAATCCAGAATCAGCCCCAATGTGTTGCAGTAAGTATAACAGACTTGTGACATGCGTGACCAGCCCCTGCAACCCCTTATCCTCAACGATTTACCGCTCGCGCAGCGCTTCTTTTGCGCGGTTAAACGGTTTGATTAAATAGTCGACGATGGTTTTTTCACCTGTTTTTATATCCACTGTGGCAATCATACCCGGAACGATAGAGAAATGACGTCCCAGTTTGTTCTGCAAATAGTCCTGGTGGGTGCGGATAAAAACGCGGTAGTAGAAAATTTCCGGTTTTACTTTGTCCTGGATAGTATCCGGTGAGATGGTTTCAACCACACCTTCCAGTCCGCCATAAATGGCGTAGTCATAGGCAGTGATCTTCACCAACGCCCGCTGGCCGGGATGGATAAATGCGATGTCGCGCGGTGACAGGCGTGTTTCTATCAACAGGTGATCGTCCACTGGCACGATCTCCATCATTTCGCCGTTAGGCGGAATTACGCCGCCAATGGTGGTGACCTGGATGTTTTTCACGATGCCGCGCATGGGGGTACGTACCGTCAGGCGGGTAACAGAATCCTCGCGTCCTTTCAAAATAGATGCGAGCATATCCACTTCTGCGTTCGCTTTTGACAGTGCTTCACGCGCCTGCACGTAATATTGCGAGCGCAGGTCGGTGATTTTCAGCCCCAAATCGCTTTTTTGTCGCTGCAGGCGCAGCACTTCCACATGGCTGGCGGCTCCGCTTTTCTCCAGTCGTTGGGTGATCGCCAGCTCTTTATTCACTGATACCAGCGCATCCTGCAGTTCCACCATCGAGTCGGCAAGTTGTGCCCGACGGCTTTTATACAAGCGGGTTTCGGTGGCGATAAGCTCCGGCCAGGCTTTTAGCGAGTCGGGAAATGTCAGCGGTAGATCGTTGACTTCGGCATTGAGCCTTGCGCTGGAGGCCAGCGAGGCGCGGAATCGGGCTGCGCTTTCACCAACGTTTGATTCAGAACGGGTCGGGTCGAGGCGAGCCACAATTTGATTGGCTTGCACTTTATCTCCTTCGCGCACCGTCAGTTCTGCGAGGATACCGCCGTCGAGCGACTGCAACACCTGCTCACGCGAGCTGGGGATCACTTTCCCGCTACCGGTGGAAACTTCATCCAGTTTGCCGAAATACGCCCATATCGCTAATACCGCAAACAGCAGTGTGCTGAGCAGAATAATACTGCTGGCACCGGAAAAACGGTGTTCGCGGCGGATATCGAGGTCGTCCATGGCGGCATCATGCGGATTGGTTTTCATTTTTCCACTCCCGACCGTGAGTCTGTGTGGAAGCCCGGCTTGCATTCAGCGCTTGTGCTTTCGGGGCATCCATTACCAGTTGACCTTCTTTTAACACCACCACGCGTTCGACAAGTTCGAGAACCGGAACGCGATGGGTGGCGACAACCAACGTGCGGTTGCCCAGCCACAGGTTCAGTCGTTGAATAAACTCTCGCTCGGTGTGTTCATCCAGCGATGCGCTTGGCTCGTCGAGCAGTACGATATTGGGGGATCTCAGAAGCATTCTTGCCAGCAGAATTGACTGTCGCTGCCCGCCGGAGAGACCGTTGCCACCCTCCATAATAGGGTGAGCCAGCCCTTTGGCGAGCTGCTTCACAAATGCTGCTGCGCCGCTGACTTCCAGTGCGTCAAATATCTGCGCATCGCTGGCATGTGGTGCGCCGAGGGTCAGGTTCTCGCGCAGCGTCCCGAAAAACAGTCGCGCGTTTTGGCTGAGAAATCCGATGTTTCTGCGTAAATCAGCCATATCGATTTGCGCCAGGCTCAGGTTATCAAGCCGGACATCGCCCTGAATAATGTCTATGCCGCCTGCCATTGCCTGTAGCAGAGTGGATTTTCCTGCGCCGTTACGTCCGAGGATGGCGACCCGTTCTCCTGGCATGATTTCCAGGCGCGAGATGCGCAGCGGTACGCGCTGGTCCTCACTGTGGTAGCGAAAATGCGCATTTTCAAACAGATAGTGGCCATGAAAGATCTCCTGATGTACCCGGTTTTCATCGTGCTGGGTTTCAGTGGGCAACTGCATAATGCTGTCCAGACCCATCTTCGCCGCTTTGACCTGCTGCCAGCGTGCCAGCACGCCGCACAGGTTAGCCATTGGGGCGATCATCCGTGAGCCGAGCATGGAGGCCGCCACCACGGCCCCGGTGGTCATCGTACCTTCAATGACCATCGGTGCGCCGAACATAATGATTGCCGCGTAGACCAGACTTTGTACCGACATTCCCCAGCCAATCAGTCCCTGTGTCAGCTTGCGGGTGCGCAGACCGGACTCTCCGGTAATGCGGATGTAGCTGTTCCACTGCTGCAAAAAGCGGTTCTCCGCCTGCATCAGTTTGATGTCTTCCAGCCCCTGTACGCTCTCGACTAGCACGGCGTTACGTAGAGTGGATTCGTGAGCAGCCTGGTTGGCGAGCACCGACAGTTTTTTCTGTAACAGCAATCCCGGCAGGATCATCAGAATGGCGGCGACAGGAGCTATCCACGCCAGCGGTGGGGCAATGCATGCCAGCACGACAATAAACAGAAAGAAAAAGGGCAGATCAACAATGGTCGACATGGTGGAGGAGGTGATCATCTCACGTACCTGCTCCAGCTCGCGTAGCTGGGAAATAAAGCTTCCCGTTGAGCGAGGCACTGCGCTGTTGCGCAGCCGCAAGGCATGGCTGAACACGCGATCGGAAATCCGCATGTCAGCGCGTTTACCGAGCAGATCCATAATATGGGTGCGCGCTTCGCGGAGTAAAAAGCCAAACAGCACCGCTACCAGCACTCCAGTTGAGAGAACATACAACGTAGGATATGACTGGGCAGGGATCACCCGGTCATAGACCTGCATGGAAAAGATAATCCCGGCGAGCGACAGGACGTTAATCAGAAATGCGGCGATCATTACCGGCAGGTAAGGACGGATGTCCTTTAACACCAGTTCACGCATCCAGTCAGGCTTAAAGCGCGAAATGTAGCGATCTACCCGACTGTCTTTCAGCGCTGATAATGGGCGCAATGCGGTGATGGTGTGGATTTCCGGCAGCAGTTCCGTAACAGTCAACCGATTGCGCTGTCCCTCTTCGGCAATGATAAACACATCCAGCGTATCTTCGCCGTTGAAATGTTCTATCACCATAATTTGGCCGTCGCGAAGTTCAGCCACCACTGGTAAACGCCACTGGCTGAATACCTGCTTTGTGGTATCCAGTGTATGAAATGACAACCCCGCCTGTCGGGCCAGTTGCGTCAGGGCGAGAGACCTGTTTTTACCAGCAAACCACGGGGCGTTGGCCTGAATTGCACCGGGTGAACAGGTCACGCGGTAGTGGCCGGCAATGTGGGTAATCGCCTGCGCCCATTGGCTGAGAGTCGGTTCTCCAATGACATCTTCGGTATGCGGGTCGACCTGGCTCATAGCTGTATCTCCACCGACTGGATGCTGCGGTTATTTAAGGCGAACGCCTGACGTAGCGATCCGGTGTTGTAGAGGCAGTTCAGTTGAAGCTGACGAAGCTGACTTTGGGTCTGTAGCTCGGCAAAACGGGCCTGATACACTTCCTGTTCTGCATTCAGTACGTCGAGCAGCGGACGTGAACCGAGGTCGAGATACTGCTGCTGATAAAGTTCGCGCGTACGTTCGCTCAGCTGATGCTGGCGGCGCAGAATTTGCAGGGCGCTGGCGAGACTCATCGCCTGGCTACGGGACTCCAGTAATTTCTGACGTACGTCGAGTCGGGTGCGCTGGATGGAATATTGTGCGGACTCTACCGCATGGCTGGCGGCGTTGCGTCGGGCTGTGAGGCCGCCGCCCTGATACAGCGGCATCTCAACTTTTACCCACGTTGAGTACTGTGTTTTGTCGAGTACTTCATGGCTGGGATACTTGTCATTAAGGTAATGCTGAACAGAGGGCTCCAGAGAGAAGGTCGGTGTCATTTGCGCATTGGCGTAGTCCAGGTTTGCCTGTGCGATGTTTGCCTGTGCCCATGCCGCGAGTACGGCAGGAACCAGCCTGTCGTCCGGTTTTGCCACATCACAACTGCTGTCCAGTTTGACCGGGAACTCATTGCTGATGCCGTTGAGTGAGTTCCAGCCGAGAAAACTCATCAGCGTCGCCTTGCTGCTGTCGAGGTTAGCCTGATACTGCGCCAGCTGTGAGCGAGCAGACTCAATACGCGCGTCAGTTTGTACCACGTCTGACTGCGACGTCGCCCCTTCATTATTGCGTTCCCGGGTCAGCCTGCCGATGCCGTTCAGGGCGACGAGCTGCTCTTCGGCGGCATCGACCATTTGCTGCCACGCCTGAACCTGGACAATGGCGTTTGCGGTGGCGTGGGCGACGGTATCAATGCTGAGTAATACGTTTGCCTGTTGCTGAGCGGCCCCGGCGGTTTCAGCCCGGACCTGGCTTGCTACTTTGCCGAAGTCGTACAGCATTTGTGATACCGAGATCACCAGTGACGGACTGAAACCGTGATCGTTATAGGTATTGCTGTATCCGTTGTTCATTCCGGCAGTGACCTGCGGATAATATTTCGATTTCGCCACGTCGATCTGCTCATTCTGTGAGAGCAGTTTACCGATGGATTCACGAATAGAGGGGTGCCAGCTTACAGCGCGGCTTACCGCATCGCTAAGCGTCAGATTGCCGGGCGCGGCGGCGCTAAGCGGTAGTTCGGCCATGGAACCATCGAGAGAGGGAAGCATCTGGCTGGTGGCCAGCCCTTCCGGCGTAATAACGTGAGGTTCATCTTCGGCATTAACCCATAAGGAACAGAGCGTTAATGCCAGCAGTAAAGCGACAGGGGCGACACGTCTCATAGTTTATCCCTTTCAAAATACGGCTGTGACGACTGTTATTGCCCCGGACGTCATGGCATCCGGGGCTGTAGTTATGGCGTTACGGTACTGATTTCAGGTCACAATGTGGTTTTGTTGGATCAGCTCGTCGAGCGTGGTGTGTACGTTCTCCAGAGTAATGAGATTAGTCGAGTGATACGTTGCGCCCGTACCGTCGCGGTCGATAGAAACCACCGTGTTGTTACCATTGGTGGAAACGGAGAGATAATTGCCGAGCGTGGCGTTTTGCCCGTTCCAGCCGACCAGCAGGTCGCCGATATCGATTTTGTCTCCCTGCGCCAGTGAGAAATTAGTCCATGTGTCCGTTGTTCCGTTGCCACCGGTCGCATCGTTGGCGCTGAGCAGGTGATAAATCAGCGTATCGCCATATGCGCTGCCGATAAGACGATCGGCATCGGCGGTGCTCACGACCTGCGGATTCATGTCGATGGTCAGCGTGGCAGTATCGGTATGGCCTTTCTGGTCGTTCAGGGTGTAGGTAAATGTCTCTTTGTTGGTGATCGTCGCAAGAGAGACATCATTGTTGAGGGTATAGGTGTAATGGCCGTCAATCCCGATGGTCAGTTTGCCGTACAATCCATTGATGGTAGCGCTGGCGGTACTGCTCCCCAGCGGATCCAGCGTAGCGGTGCTGCCGCCTGCGCCATTCACCGTCAGCAGGGTATGCACGCTGGCAATATGGTCCCCGTCATAGATATTGCCTGTGACGTTATTCACGCCGGAAGTTTCGAAGTTATCGAGGTCGACTACCGAGCCTTTGACACTTGGCGTGATGGTAATGGAACCCACACCCAGTGCACCGACGCTACCGGTATAGTCCAGACGATAGTTCCCTGCGTGCAGCACGAGCCCGTTCAGGGCGATATCAATGTTGCCGCCGAGCAACAACCCACCGTTGAATGAATCCCCGGCCACCTTAACGCCTTTGCTGTCGTACAACGCCCAGACGACATTCAGCCCGCCAAGCGTTAGCCCGGATGCCACGTTAAAGTGCAGCACGACATTCTGCACCGCTGTACCCGCTGCCACCTCGATGGTGCCAGTGCCGCTTTTCGAGCTTGGCACCAGCAAAGTGTTCCAACTGGCATTCCCTACGCTGGTATCAGTAAACGGCTGAGAGGTGTCCTGCAGTGTGGTGACCGCCATCTGGCTGCTGATGTCATTTACTGCATCCAGCGCCTGTGGCGTCGCCTTGATGTTCAGCGACGCGCTGCCGGTATCGCCGTTTGGTGCTTTTACCGTATAGACAAAGCTGTCCGGCGTATTGATGCTGTCTGCGCCCAATCCACTTTTCAGCGTGTAGGTGTAATTGCCTTTCGCATCGATTATCAGCGTACCGTACTGCCCGTCAATGCGCGTGGTGCCCGTGGCATTGACCGTGACGCCGTTCACTTCAGTGATGACCGTATTGGCCGGAGCCGAGTCATTAGCCAGAATGTTGCCGTTGGTTGAGGCGCTCAGACTGTCTACTGCGTAGGTGTGATCCGCCTGAATATTCAGGGTATAGCTTGTCAGCAGGGTCAGGCCGCCTGAGGCGTTAAGCAGGAACAAATAGTCGCCACCAGGCAGCGTGATGGTATATGCCGTTGAGCTGCCGCCTAACAGCGCGGTGACCCAGTTTGGTTGTACCCGATATTGCTCATACTGCTGGATTGTCTCATTGAAACGGTAGACGTAGAGATCAAAACCGCCAAGCGTAACGCCGAGAACATCAGCCTGAATTGTCAGCGTGCGGGTGGCACCGTCATCAACGTTGAATTTGATCGGGTTGGTCAGGCCGTTTACCAGACTGACGTCCAGAACATTACCCAGGCCGATATTCGCGAGTGTGAAGCCGGTTTGTTTTGACGGTCCATGGTCGACCGCGCTGACTTCCGTTCCGTAGGTCAGTGAGGCTACATCATCCGCAGCCGTTACGGTACTGGTTGCAGGGCTTTGACCTAGTGTGACCACTAATTTTGCCGAAGAGTGATCATTACCGTGAGTCAACGTATAGGTGAAGCTTTCGGAACGCCCATAGACCGATGCCGATGTGTTGGTGAGAGTGTAGGTATAGCTACCGTCCTGGTTAATATGCAGGATGCCGTATTTACCCTGAATATCAGCTCCACCCGCGGGGATGTTCACCAGATTCCCGTTGCCATCGGTAATCGAGGTCACCCGGGTACCGGAAGGGGCGTTATCCTGTCCGTTGGTGGGGTCGGTATCTGTGATGATGTTGCCGGATTCCGTCAAGCCACCGGTGATGTTTCCGGCGCTGGTTTTCACCACCGCAACATCCAGACTGGTATAGGCACCGGTAGCCAGCAGGCTGGTGTTGTAGCTGACTACGCGGTAATCCCCGCCTGTCAATCCATCATAGTTGAGCGTCACTCCTGAAGCACCGAGCGTTAGCAGATCGGCAAACTGGGGTTTTGAGGTATCGACTACCGTAACCCAGGCGTTGAGCGCGGTGTCAAAGCGCTGGATAACGATCTCCATGGTGCTCAGCAGTGACAGCACAATGCCGGTTGCGGCAGCGTTGATGGTGACGGAACCACTGCCACCAGACTGGATGCTGAAATTGACGGCGGCCGTGTTGTTCCCCAGCACGTTAGCCACTGTTCCCAGTGCATCCACCAACAGAAAACCATAATCGCTTTTGTGCTCATTGGTGATGGTGACATCGGTTTGTAATGCCAGCCGGGTGACGTTGTCTTCGGCCAACAGCGGCAATACCGGGGCGATAACACTTGTCGGTGATGAGGTGTTGCCAGCCGCATCGGTTGCGGTGGCGGACAACGACTGGCCCTCAATCTGGCGAACCGGCAGGGTTACGCTGTATACACCGCTGCTGTTGGCGATAGCCGTTACGCTGCCACCACCAGGCAGGGAGATGGTGACGGTGCTTCCCGCTTCGGCGATACCACTGATGGTTCCGCCATCGGCACTGATCAGGACCGTTGGTGCTGGCGGTGGCGTGGTATCCACGATGACGCTGAATGCGCCGGATAAACCGCCTGAACCGTTGGCATTTGCCGCACTGGCGGTAAATGCGTGGTTGCCTTCGCTGAGTGCACTGCCAGGGGTAAAGCTCCAGAGTCCGTTACCGTCAGCAGTCGTTGTGCCCATCAATACCCCATTATTGTAGAGGCTGACGACGGCGTTAGCCTGCGCCGTTCCGCTAAGCGTCGGGCGGGTATCATTGGTGGTTTTCCCGGCGGCGACTGCGCCAGTTATCGTACCTATATCATCAAATACACTGGAAATAACAGGAGCAGGTGGCACGCCAGTAAACGGAGCCAGCGCGCTACCTGGCGAACCCATGTTGCCTGCCGCATCCTGTGCGCTAACCAGCAGCGTTTGCCCACTGATCTGCGGTGGGTTAAGGATGAAAGTAAAGTTGCCGGATGCATTGGCCGTTGCGGTGCCGAGTACGGTTCCGCTACTTGAGGTGATGATTACTGTACTGTTTGCTTCAGCAACACCTGCTAACGTGGTGCCGTTGGCGTTAATCACCAGTCCGGTAGGAATGCCCGGAGCGAGGGTATCGACCACTATCGCGGCGGCAGACGATGTCCCGCTGGTATTTCCTGCGGTATCCGTTGCCGTGATAGTAAAGGCATGCGCACCCTGAGTCAGCGCTGTGGGTGGGGTGTAACTCCAGTTGCCGTTTCCGTCTGCCGTCACGCTGATGACAAAGTTGCCGTTGTCATAAATATCGACCCGGGCATTGGCTTCCGTGGTGCCGTTTAATGTCGGGCGCGCGTCATTGGTGACCTGGTTGTTGCCAATTACCCCTGTGTTTGGTCCCACATCATCAATAATGCTGCTAATTGATGGTTGCGCCGGAGCAGTAATGTCCACGATAACGGTAAACCCGGCTGTCGCGCCGCTGGTATTTCCCGCGGCATCGGTGGCGGTCACAGTGAAGGTATGTGAACCGTTAGCAAGCGGTGTGCCTGGCGTAAACGACCAGCTGTTATTGCTTTGCACGAGCGCGGTGCCGAGCAGTGTACCACCGTCATAGATACTAACGGTGCTGCCCGCTTCGGCGGTGCCGTTTAGCGTTGGACGGGCATCATTAGTCAGTTGCCCGTTGCTCAGCGCCACATTAAACGCACCGCCTGCAACATCATCCACCACCGTGATTAGCTGTGGTATTGAAGGCGGGACCGTGTCGACATTGATAATAAACCCGGCGGAGGCAGAGCTGACGTTTCCGGCGGCGTCGGTGGCGATGGCGGTAAATACGTGCTGGCCATTACTCAGGGTGGTTGGCAGATATTCCCAGGTGCCATCTATTGCCGCTGTTACCGTAAACAGCAGTGTGCCATTGTCGTAAATGGCGACTCGCGCACTGGCCTCCGCTGAACCGCTCAGAACAGGACGAGTGTCATTGGTAAACGCACCGCTCGACAGCGTACCGGTTCCTGGCTGCACGTCATCGAAAGCTTCAATAATCGTGGGCGCAAGAGGGGGGATGGTATCAACGATGATACCAAACCCGGCCGACGAGGGACTGACGTTTCCGGCGGTATCCGTTGAAGTCACGGTCAGTGTGTGATTGCCGTTACCAAGTGCGGTCCCGGGGGTGAAATTCCAGGCTCCATTCCCGTCTGCCGAAACCGTACCGATAAGCGATCCGTTATCGTAAATTTTGACCGTTGAATTGGCCTCGGCGGTGCCGCTAAGTGTGGGGAGTGCATCGTTTGTGGCCTGGCCGTTGCTCAGAATACCGGTTATCGGGCCGACGTCATCGACGACCTGAGTGATGGCGGGCGTGGTTGGCGATACGGTATCAACCGTGAGCGTAAAACTGTTAGATGCAGGGCTGGTGTTGCCTGCGCTGTCGGTGGCGGTTACGGTCAGCGTATGCGTACCATTGCCCAGCGCTGTTGTGGGGGTAAAACTCCAGGTCCCACCAGCGCCTACGGTGGTGGTGCCGATTGGCTGACCGTCACTCAGGACAGTAATAGTTGCGCCAATTTCGCCAGTCCCGCTCAATGCCGGGCGGGTTTCGTTCGTTGTCTGACCATTATTAATCGGGCCTGTTGTGGGAGCCGTATTATCCTGCACTGTACTGATGACCGGTGCCTGTGGAGCAAGGGAATCCAGTTCGAGGGTGAAGGACGAGGAGGAACCGCCTGTATTACCCGCCTTGTCAGTAGCAACGGCGGTAAATACATGCTGCCCCTGACTCAGCGCGTTATCCGGTGTGAAGCTCCAGTTACCTGACTCATCGACCAGGGCCGTGCCGATATCAACGCCTTTATCGCGGATCGTGATGGTGGAGCCAACTTCCCCTGTACCGTTCAGCGTAGGTTGCGCGTCATTGGTCAGTTGCCCGTTTGTCAGCGATGTGCTGCCGGGTTGATCGTCAATTACTGAGGTAATAAGCGGCGCGGCGGGTGGTAGTGTGTCTACAATCAGGACGAACGGTGGCGTCGCCGGGCTGATATTACCAGCACCATCCGTGACGGTTGCGGTCAACGAATGACTGCCTTCGCTGAGTGAAGATGGCGGCGTAAAGTTCCAGTTGCCGTTTTCGTCGCTGGTGGCAGTGCCAATTACCGCGCCATTATCGCGAATAGTGACAATGGAATAAGGCTCGGTAACGCCGTTGAGCGTTGGCGTACTATCGTTGGTTGACTGTCCTGATGTAAGCGTTTGGGGAGTGCCAACATCGTCCGTCACCGTCACAATGGATGGGGCGTCCGGGATCAAAGTATCAACAATAATCCGGAAGTCCGTAGACTCATCTCCCTGATTGCCTGCTGCGTCAGTCGCGCGCACGGTAAAAATATGCTCGCCTTCTCCCAGCGAGTTTGTCGGGGTAAAGCTCCAGAATCCGCTGCTGTTTACCGTGGTTGTGGCAATCGCAACACCTTTATCATAGAGGGTGATAGTGGCGCCAGCTTCACCGGTTCCGTTTAAGGTTGGGCGCGAGTCGTTAGTCATTTGCCCCTTATCTAACGATCCTGCGCCCGGTGAGATGTCGTCTATGATGCTGGTGATGGTCGGCGCCAGTGGGGCGGTGCTGTCGATGGTGATGGCGTAGTTGGGTGACAGACCGCTGTCAGTACCGCCAACAGTTTGTGACACAGTAAAATTATAGGTTGTACCTTCCGCCAGGATTGTAGGCAGTTGATAACTCCATGCGCCAGAAATGGCATCGGCAGTCACTGTGGTCAGCAGGATCCCATTTTGAAATATATTGACCGTTGCGCCAGCAGTCGCGTTTCCTTGCAGTAGCGGTTGGGTATCGTTGGTGGTTTTACCGTTACCAATGACGCCAACGCCGGGAGCGATATCATCTACGATTTCAAGAGTTGGCGGGTGCGGTACACTGGAAGTGGCGGCTGCAAAAGAGGTTGGACCGCTCTGATTACCCGCGGGATCCTGGGCGATGACGTTCAATGCCTGACCTGTTGTTTGCGCCGGTGACAGGGTGACAGAATAATTTCCGGAACCGTCTGCGATCCCCTGGCCGAGAACCGTAGTACCGCTGCGAATGATAACGGTACTGCCCGCTTCGGCTTTACCGATAACCAGCGTACCGTTTGGATCTACGCTGGTGACTGTAGGTGCGTCGGGTGCCAGAGTGTCGACAGTTAAGGTGACAGCGTTCCCTGCTGGTAGCACGTTACCTGCGGCATCCTGTGCGCCGAAAGTCAGTGTGTGAGAGGCGTTAGCGGAGAGAGTAACTTCAACACTCCAGTTCCCATTCGCGCCAACAGTTGCCGTAGCAATAGCGACAGGATTACTGCCATCATAAATTAATACGGTGCTGCCGGGAGTGCCGGTTCCGCTAATGGTGGGGGTCGTATCATCCGTGACGCTTCCGTTACCAAGCGAACCCGTAATAACGCCGGCGTTATCCTGAATATCTGTTACCAGTGGTGAGGCCAATGTTGTGTTGTTTACCGTAAACGAGATGCTGTTTGAGCTGCCGCTGGCGTTACCAGCCACATCGGTTGCGATGGCGTTCAGGGTATAGTTTCCGTTTGCCAGCGCCATTCCGGGAGTGATGCTCCATTCGCCGTTAACGACAGTAGTGGTGCCGATAACCGTGCTGCCGTTATACAGGGTGATGGTGTCTCCGGTAGTACCGGTTCCGCGAATGGTCGGTGTCGTGTCATCGGTCACGGCATTGGGACCGATATCGCCTTTGACGTTACCGACGTCATCACTGGCGGCGATAATCACCGGAGGTGCAGGCGGTGTTGTATCGATGTTCAGTAGGACAGGATCCGATGGTAAGCTGACATTTCCTGCCGGATCGGTTGCTGTGATAGTCACCTGGTAATTACCCTGAGCGACTGGGGTGGTTGGCGTATAACTCCAGCTGCCATCTGCACCGACCGTCACTTCACCCAGCGGTGTAGTATTGCCATTAAGGAAAATGGAAATACGATCCCCGGCACTCCCCGTCCCGCTGAAGGTTGGCGTGGTATCGTTAGTGGTACCGTTGGTGATAATTCCGGTTATCGGGTTGGTATCATCAGTCATCGTCGGTGGAGCGGGCCTCACCGGCGGCTGATTATCCACCGTCAGAGTAAAGCCTGCTGACGGGATCCCCGAGTTGCCCGCAATGTCGGTAGCCGTTGCGGTGAATTTGTGTGGGCCATCCGACAGGGGAGTGGGAGGCGTAAATGTCCAGGTTCCATCGGGCTTCACGAGGGCGGTGCCAATGGGACCGTTATTATCAAAAATAGTAATTGTCGCACCAGCTTCACCGGTTCCGGACAGTTTTGGCTCGGTACTCTTCGTGCTGCCCCCGTTACTCAACGTTTTCGTATCACTGCCAATCAGGCCTTCCGCAGAAGTGATGACGGGTGCTGCGGGTGGTGTGGTATCAATAGTCAGCGTGAAATTTCCGGCGTTACTGACATTGCCCGCTGTGTCTGTCGCGATAGCAGACAGATTGTGGGGGCCTTCACTGAGAGGCTGGCTAACCTGGAAACTCCAGCTCCCTCCCGTGATGACTGTCGCCGTTCCAATCGGGGTAGCACCATCGTAAATAGTGATGGTGGATCCAACTGTTCCGGTGCCTTTCAGTAGCGGCAGGTTGTCGTTTGAACGGCTACCAGAAGGCAGATCGACTGGCGCATTTCCGACGTCGTCTGTGGCGGTCGAAATAGTGGGGGCTCCAGGGGCCTGAGTATCAACGGTAACAGTGACGATGGTTTGTGAGGTGACGACGTTACCAGCTGCATCTGTGGCTGTCACCTTAAAATGGTGATCGCGGTCGCTGAGCGCTTTGTCCGCTGGTACGGTATAGCTCCAGGTACCTGATTTATCGATAAGTATCACTGTCATCAGCAGGCTGCCATCATACAGCGTCACCAGAGAGCCAGGTTCACCGGTCCCAGAGATGGTGGGTGTACTGTCATTGGTCACCCAGCCGTTATTCGCGATGTTACCGGTGATAGTGCCGACGTCGTCGCTTATCAGGGTAATGACCGGTACGGTTGGAGCAACACTATCAACAATAATTTTCCAGCTTGCGGCGCTGCTGGTGTTGTTGGCGGCATCCGTCGCCGTCACTGTAAATACGTGCGCACCCTGACCTAGTGAGGTGGTTGGTGTGTAGTTCCAGTTACCGTTGATATCGGCGGTAACGGTCGTCAGCAGTACGCCATTATCATATATTTTGACCTGAGAACCGGCCTCGGCGGTGCCCTTGATTTCCGGTTTGTCGTCGTTAGTTAGCGTATTGTTATCGATGTTGCCGACGATCTCGGCAACATTGTCTATGACGGCAATGATAACGGGCTGGTCTGGCGCAGTGAGGTCCGGGGCAAGCGCAGTGGTCGGCTGGCTCTCGTTTCCTGTGTTATCCGTTGCGGTGGCTTTTACCGTTTCACCGTTGATTTGTGACGGCGAGATCGGCACGGTGAAATTCCCCCCGCTGTCTGCCTGGCCAGTGCCAATAGCAATGCCATTGCTGTTTTTGATGGTGATGGTACTACCCGCCTCAGCGTGACCACTCACCGAACCACCATCCCCGGCGACGGTTACACCTGTTGGTGCATCAGGCGCCGTGGTGTCCGGCGCGGTGACATTAGCATTTTCACCTGTGTTGCCAGCCGCATCAGTGGCGTTAGCGGCAAGCTTCTCTCCGTTAATCTGTGGCGGAACCAGCGTAGCGGTAAACTCCCCGTTAACGCCGGCTGTTGCTGTACTAATGATGTCGCCGGCCGGATTCAGTATATGCACTGTACTGTTGGGCTCTGCCGTGCCGGAGACCTGGTCGCCAGTAGGAGTGATCAGCAAATTGCCAGGCGGCAGTGGGGCGGTAGTATCCGGTGCAAGCGCGGTTTCTGGCTGGCTCGGGTTTCCTGCCGGATCGGTTGCGATGGCCGTTAGCGTTTCGCCATTGGTCTGCGGCGGGGTAATCGTAATGGTAAAAGAACCATCCGGTCCGGCGACGCCACTACCTATCTGATTACTGTTGCCATCGGTAATAACCACAGTATTGCCTGGCTCGGCCGTTCCTGTGATGACGGATCCATCAGTTGATACGCTCAGATCATCCGGAGGTGATGGTGGTTGAGTGTCGATATTTATGTTGAATGCTGGCGACATTCCCCCTGTACCCGACTGGTTAGTCGCGGTGACAGTGAAAGCGTACGGACCATCTGGCAACTGCATGCCGGACGTCCAACTCCAGTTGCCGCTACCGTCTGCAAGCACATTGTCGATAAGCGTACCGTTGTTATAAATTTTAACTGTACTGTTGGCTTCTGCGGTTCCGGAAAGGGTAGGTGTAGCGTCGTTAGTAGCCTGATTGTTGCTCAAGGTTCCGGTAGACGGTGCGACGTCATCCATCACGCTGACGATAACCGGTACACCCGGATAGCCAGAGTTCTGAGCGTTGAATTGCGTCTCCGGACCAACGTTGCCCGCTTCGTCCTGAATCCTGACCGTAAGTGATTCGCCATGTGTCTGCGATGGTGAAATATTAATAGAGAAATTGCCGCCTGGCTCGACGATGGCTGAGCCGAGCAACTGGTTATTGCTGCCAATAATCATGACTTTGCTACCGGCTTCCGCGTTGCCGGTTACCGTTGTACCTTCAGGATTAATACCGGAAATTGTTGCGGCTAACGGTGGGGTGATATCGACGGTAAATGTTGGTACGGAGGTTTCTGTACTCACGTTACCTGCAGCGTCGGTTTGCGTGGCCGTCAGATTGTGGATGCCCTCGCTCAGCGGTATATCCGGCGTAAAAGTCCAGTTGCCATTCTCATCAACCTGGGTCATGCCAATCAGGATGCCATTATCAGAAATGCTGATGAAGTTGCCGGCTTCACCGGTACCGGAGAGGGTTGGCGTGTCGTCGTTAGTCACGGCGTTATTGTTGACAGGTCCGGTAATGGAATCTGCATCGTCGGTTACCTGGCTGACTACTGGCGCATCAGGGGAGACGGTGTCGATGATAATCTCCCAGACTTCAGACATTTCACTGCTGCCCGCATTGTTCGATGCGCTGACCGTGAACTCGTGAGTACCATCCGCGAGAGGAGATGAAGGCGTAAATGTCCAGTTACCATTGGCATCAATAGTGACCTGGCCAATTTCAGTGCCGTTGTCGAAAATATGCAAAGTAGTGTTCGCGGGGCCGGTTCCCTGAAGAGTAGGGGTACTATCGTTGGTGGATTCCTGCTGATTTACGATGCCAGTAATAAGCTCCTGATCATCTGTTACGCTGGTAATAACGGGCACATCTGGTGTTGCTGGCGTCGTTGTCGGTGGCGCACCGCCATCACCATCGCTGTCACCATTACCGTTATTACTGTTTCCGCTACCATTACCGCCGTTGCCATTTCCGTTGCCAGCGTTATTCCCGCTATCACCGCCACCACCACCTCCACCACCGCCTCCGCCTGCAGCGAGGGCGATGCCCCCCGCAACCGCGACGCCGCCGAGAACCCAGGGCCAGACAGCTCCGCCTTCATGACTGCCTTCCGCTGTCATCAGCGGTGTCAGGTCATCAATGTGCTGAAAGTGGAATGCGCCATCGGTATCCTGAACCCACCACAGTGCGCCGTTGTTATCTTCGAGAACGAGCTGGCTTTTGTCATTACCGTTTGCGACGTAAAAATTTTTAATCGTGATGGTTTCGCCTGAGCGGAGTGTGACAACCAGATCCTGATTAATACGAGTCAGTTGACTGATGTCCTCACGTTGAACGGACAGCTTCACGACAGACGGTGCACTGAGCGTAACTTCAGAGGCTTCAATATTTGTGGAGACCCCAGTCAATTTTGATACAACGGCGAGTAGACGCATATGTTCACTCCTGATGGCTGGCCGGGAGTATTAATTCGCAACGGCGCGCTGGGAATAATGAGCAGACAGGTGCCCCGTTCATCATGAAGATGAATTTACACATGTAATTTCATTGGTTAGGTCGTAATGATGTCAGCTGCTTATATAAAATTAATCCTGGCCCCGTGGTCAGATAGTTCTTTCGTATTAGATGATATAGTCACAAAGAAAGTATTCTGCAACTTCTACATATTAAAAACATATGGTGATAATTCAGGTAGATACTAATTAAAGGCTGATTGAGTACGGATGTTTTCATATTGCATTGTATTTTAAGGTTTTTTGGTTTTATCTGCTGAGTCGGAAAGATATATAATAAACACCAGTAATAATAATGTTATTCACCGGTGGAAATAAGATGGTGGTGGCTTGATGTTTTATTTTATTAAGCTATGAGGGGCAATAAAAAGAGAACGGTGTATTTGGGATTTTAACGATTCAGCAAAAATAAACTATAAATACGGTGAATGTATTGGGGTGGTTTCAATAACTAAACAATAACGACCAGTCTCCGCGGGAGAGACTGATCACAAAGTATGGAGATTTATCGGCCTGCATTTTTCATAATACGAGCTTTATCCAACTGCCATTCACGCTCTTTCACATCGGAGCGTTTATCGTGCTGCTTCTTACCTTTGGCGACGCCAATTTTCACTTTGCACCAGGCATTCTTCCAGTACAGCGAAAGTGCAACCACGGTATAACCCTCACGGTTCATTCGACCATAAAGAGAGTCAAGTTCACGCTGGTTTAACAGCAGTTTCCGGGTACGGGTGGGGTCGCACACAACGTGTGTTGAGGCAACCGCCATCGGGGTGAAGTTTGCGCCAAACAGGAAAGCTTCACTGTCTTTGAGAATGACATAGCTATCGCTAATATTGGCTTTGCCTGCGCGCAGGGATTTAACTTCCCAGCCTTGCAGGGCGAGTCCGGCTTCGAACTCTTCTTCGATAAAGTATTCGTGTCGTGCGCGTTTGTTAAGCGCGATTGTGGCTGAGCCAGGTTTGTGTGCTTTTTTCTTCGTCATAATGCCGCTCAGTATAGGTAATCTGGAATCGAAAAACACCCCATTTCATCCAGCGGGGCGTAAGGCGCTATCTTAGCACGAGTTAGGCTATAGCGTTTTTTTTAGCGGATGATAAATGGTATTATTTGTACGATTGATATTGATGGAAATTGTTATGCCTCAGATTAGCCGGACCGCTTTAGTACCTTACAGTGCGGAACAGATGTATCAGTTAGTGAATGATGTTAAATCCTATCCCCAGTTTTTACCCGGTTGCACCGGAAGTCGTGTCCTGGAGTCAACACCAGGACAGATGACGGCGGCTGTGGATGTTTCTAAAGCAGGGATCAGCAAAACGTTCACCACGCGCAATCAACTGACCAATAACCAGAGCATCCTGATGCATCTGGTCGATGGCCCTTTCAAAAAACTGATCGGCGGATGGAAATTTACGCCGCTCAGCCAGGATGCGTGCCGCATTGAGTTTCAGCTTGATTTTGAGTTCACCAACAAGTTAATTGAACTGGCGTTTGGCCGGATCTTCAAAGAGCTGGCGTCTAACATGGTGCAGGCCTTCACCGTTCGTGCAAAAGAGGTTTACAGTGTCAGTGTCGGCTAAGATTGTCGTCGAAGTCGCGTATGCGCTGCCGGAAAAACAGTACCTGCAACGCGTAACGCTGCAAGAGGGGGCAACGGTTGAAGAGGCCATTCGCACCTCCGGGTTGCTGGAATTACGCACCGATATCGATCTCAGCAAAAATAAAGTAGGTATCTACAGTCGTCCGGTAAAACTTGCCGATACCGTGCATGATGGTGATCGAGTAGAAATATATCGACCATTGATTGCTGACCCGAAAGAGCTGCGCAGACAGCGGGCAGAGAAATCTGCTAAAAAGTAGCAGATATAAAAAAGGTGCTCACTGAGCACCTTTTTTGATCTCTGAAACCTGCGTTCTGAACCTTATTTATTGTCAGTCAGCGCTGGTTTGTTATCGATATTGGTCAATACACCACTGCTGTTAAAGGTCAGAGTCAGCGTTTGCTGCGTTACGCCTTCATGTCCTGGTTGCTGGCGGAACACATAGAACCAGGTGTTGGTGCCAAAAGGATCGGACATCATCGGCGTACCCAGAGCATAAGCAACCTGCTGTTGCGTCATACCCACACGAATTTTGGATACATCGTTAGCGGTCAGATAGTTTCCCTGGTTGATGTCAGGACGGTAAACCACTCGCTCCAGAGTGGAACAGCCTGCAGTCAACATCAGTAGTACTGCTGCAGCAGCAGTCAGCGTTTTACAGCGCATAGTGATTTGATTCCTTTTCGGGCCCGAGCAGTACGCGGCTCATATGTAATATGCCGATGATAATAGACCTTTCACCACTTTAAAACCTTTTGCTGTCGGGTCGGCTGGCGATTTTATGTTGAACTCAGACCGTTACAAGGGAAAAAAGTTTACGCTGCCAGCAGTTCTTTTGCATTTGCCAGGGTATTGCGCGTCACTTCGCTACCGCCAAGCAAGCGGGCTAGCTCTTGCAGGCGCGCGCGTTTGTCGAGCGGTTGCATATGCGTTTCAGTCATCGCGCCGTCAGTTTCTTTGCTGACAAAGAAGTGTTGGTGGCCACAACCAGCAACCTGTGGGAGGTGTGTGACACACATAACCTGTGTTGATTCACCCAACTGGCGTAACATTTTCCCCACGACGGCGGCTGTAGGGCCGCTAATACCGACGTCAACTTCATCGAAAATCAGTGCCGGGGTTTCCATTTTACGCGCAGTGATGACCTGAATAGCCAGTGCGATACGTGACAGTTCCCCACCAGAAGCGACTTTCGCAATGGCCTGCATCGGTTGACCAGGGTTCGTGGTGACTTTAAATTCAACGCGATCGGCACCGTCTGCGCTCAGATGATGTTCATCAAACTTTACATCAATACAAAAGAGGCCGTGCGGCATAGAGAGGGTATGCATACTTTCTGTAATCAGCTGCCCAAGCTCCTGAGCGTAATACAGCCGCTGCTGATGCAGTGCTTTAGCTGTTTCCAGCGCTTGTTGGTGGTGATTGTTCACCGACAGCGTTAAGGTTTCCAGCGAGTCGGCCTGATCGTCAAGCTGCTGTTGTTCATCCAGCAGAGACTGGTAAAACTGAGGAAGCGCTTCCGGTGCGACATGATGTTTGCGCGCCAGAGAGATTTGCTTAGAAATCCGCTGCTCAAGCTCGAACAAACGGTTTGGGTCTAAATCCAGTCGGTCGCAGTAGTGGCGCAATTCGTCGCTGGCTTCGCTGAGCTGGATGGTGGCCTCTTCGAGCATGTCCAGAATACCGGAGAGCTTACTGTCCATTTCCGCCAGTTCGCCAACCAACTGCTTTGCTGTGTACAGTTGGCTTTGCAGGTTAATGTCTTCGCCATCTGCCATGATAGCCAGCGCCTGTTGGCTGGTGGTGAGTAATTGCCCGCTGTTAGCCAGACGCTTGTACTCTTCATCGATTTGTTCAAATTCACCGGCCTGAGGGTTAAATTCATTCAGCTCCTTTAACTGATACTGTAATAGCTCCGCACGTGCGGCGCGCTCCTGGCTTTGCTGCTGATGATGCGCCAGGTCACGGCAGCTCTGGTGCCACAGCTGGTAGCGTGCAGCCATTTCCTGAGTCAGTGAGGCTTCATTGGCGTAGCCATCGAGCAGGAATTTTTGCTGCTCAGGTTTAGTCAGGAGCTGGTGTGCGTGCTGGCCGTGGATTTGAATAAGCAGTTGGCCCAGTTCGCGAAGCTGTGACAGTGGAACGGCGGTGCCGTTGATAAAGCCGCGGGAGCGTCCGTCGCAGCTGATCACGCGGCGGAGCAAACACTCACGACCATCTTCAAGCTGGTTTTCCTCCAGCCAGCGCAGCGCCGCAGGTGTGTCTTTCAAAGAGAAGCGGGCACACAGGTCGGCACGTGTGGCACCAGTGCGCACCATGTCGGCATCTGCACGCCCACCCAGGCACAAACCGAGGGCATCAATGGCAATGGACTTACCCGCCCCGGTCTCACCGGTGATGACGGTCATTCCGCTCTGGAAATCGATCTCAAGTTCACGAACGATAGCAAAATTGCTGATGGTCAGTTGTGCCAACATAGCTGTTTTCCTGTATGAAAAACCATGACTGTAATTACATACAGTATAAACTGGTTTTTTATACAGTAAAGAGGCTGGTGTTAAATTAGAATAATTTTTTTGACCAACCCAGTTTCGTGCTTAATGTATTGAAATAGCTGTAATCTTTTGGGTGAATCAGGTTCAGGTGGTAATCACAACGACGAATCAATACGTCTTCACCTTCCTGTATAGGTAACGCAATCTGGCTGTCGCAGCTAATTTCCAGGTCATTCCGGCGATGGGAGAAGCGCAACCGAATTGTGCTGTTACTGTTAATCACCAGCGGGCGTGCCGACAATGTGTGCGGGAACATCGGTACCAGCGTAATGGCATCGAGCGATGGCGTCAGAATCGGACCGCCGGCGGAAAGCGAGTAGGCCGTTGAGCCGGTTGGCGTAGAAATAATGAGCCCGTCCGAGCGTTGGGAGAAGGCGAAGGTCTCATCGATATAGACCTCGAATTCGATCATGTGCGCGACTTTTCCAGGGTGCAGAACAACTTCGTTGATGGCGGTGCTGATGCGCTTCTGGCAATCCTGCTGGCAGACCTGGGCTTCAAGCAAAAAGCGCTTTTCACTGATGTAGTGGCCTTCCAGCACGTCGGCTAACTGTTGATGGGCGTTGTCCGGGTCAAGGTCTGTCAGAAAACCGAGGTTGCCACGGTTAATCCCGATAACCTTAATGTCATAGCGTGCCAGTGTGCGCGCTGCACCAAGCATATTGCCATCGCCACCAACAACCACAGCGAGGTCCGCTTGTTGGCCTATCTCCGCCAGAGTGCCGGTTTTCACATTTTTCAGTTGGAGTTCGTGGGCGATTTGTTGCTCCACGATAACCTCATAACCTTTCGTGCACAGCCAGCGGTAGAGCATTTCATGTGTCGTCAGTGCAGTGGGGTGACGTGGATGCCCCACAATGCCAATACACTTGAAATGTTTGTTCATTTTCTCGAGGTCCTTGTAGCGAAGATTAGTGACAATGTGAGTACTTCCCTTGAATCCCTGAATCTGATCCCCATAATAAGCCAAGTTAGCGAGATGAATGCGAAAAAAACGCGGAGAAATTCATGAGTAGTAAAGAACAGAAAACGCCTGAGGGGCAAGCCCCGGAAGAAATTATCATGGATCAGCATGAAGAAGTTGAGGCGGTTGAACCAGACGCTTCTGCTGAGCAGGTGGATCCGCGCGATGAAAAAATTGCGAATCTGGAAGCTCAGCTTGCCGAGGCCGAAACGCGTGAGCGTGACAGCGTGTTGCGTATCAAAGCTGAAATGGAAAACCTGCGTCGTCGTACCGAACTGGACGTAGAAAAGGCGCATAAGTTCGCGCTGGAAAAATTCGTCAACGAACTGCTGCCGGTGCTGGATAGCCTGGATCGTGCGCTGGAAGTGGCGAACAAAGACAGCGATTCCATGACGGCGATGGTTGAAGGTATTGAGCTGACCCGTAAGTCGATGCTGGATGTCGTAGCGAAGTTTGGTGTGCAGGTGGTTGCGGATATTGATGTGCCGATGGACCCGAACGTGCATCAGGCTATTGCAATGGTTGAGTCTGACGAAGTGGCTGCCGGTAATGTACTGATGGTGATGCAGAAGGGTTATACCCTGAACGGACGTACCATTCGTGCAGCGATGGTGTCTGTGGCAAAAGCCAAAGGCTAACCAGCCTGTAGTGCCGGGTAATGCAGATGTTTTACCCGGCCTACAATCATCTTCCTAGTCTCCCACGCTCTCGCGCAGCGGTTTTACCGGTAATACCTGTACCTGCTTAATCATATTGTCCTGCACGTCGAGAATATCGATATCGTACTGACCAATGCGCACTCGCGTACCGGCAATCGGGATCTCTTCCAGCGCTTCAAGAATAATGCCGTTCACCGTTCTCGCGTCATCTTCCGGTAAGTGCCAGTTAAAGGCTTTGTTGATTTCACGAACGTTGGCGCTGCCGTCAATAATCACTGAACCGTCATTCTGCGGCGTGACTTCCTCTGCAAGCGTTGGTGACATTGAGGTGGTGAAGTCGCCGACAATCTCTTCCAGAATATCTTCGACCGTGACCAGTCCCTGAATATCACCATATTCGTTGACCACCAGACCCACCTTCTTTTTATTACGCTGAAATTTAATCAACTGGGTGCTGAGCGGTGTGCCTTCCGGGACGAAATAGATTTCGTCGGCGGCGCGTAGCATAGTCTCTTTGGTAAACTCTTTTTTCTCGGCCATCAGGCGCCAGGCTTCACGTACGCGCAGCATGCTGATGGCGTCGTCCAGCGAGTCACGGTACAGCACAATGCGACCGTGCGGGGAGTGCGACAACTGGCGCACGATTGATTTCCAGTCATCGTTAATATCAATACCGATAATTTCGTTGCGCGGTACCATGATGTCGTCAACGCTGACTTTTTCCAGATCCAGCACTGACAGCAGCATATCCTGGTTACGGCGAGAGATTTGCGAGCGCGATTCATTCACCAGGGTACGAAGTTCATCTTTACTCAGCGAACCGCTCACCACGATATCCGTTTTAATGCCCATCAGGCGCATCAGCAGACGCGTGATGGTATTAAGCAACCAGACCAGTGGCATCATCAGTATTTGCAATGGGGCAAGCAATACGCTGCTGGGATAGGCGACCTTTTCCGGGTACAGCGCGGCAATAGTTTTCGGCAACACTTCGGCAAACACCAGCACGACGAAAGTCAGAACACCGGTGGCAATCGCCACACCCGCATCGCCATACAGGCGCATACCGACAATGGTACCGAGCGCCGAGGCCAGGATATTTACCAGGTTATTACCGATGAGCACCAGGCTTATCAGGCGGTCTGGCTTACGAAGTAATTTTTCAACGCGTTTTGCCTGACGGTTACCCTGTTTTGCCCGGTGACGTAGACGGTAGCGGTTCAGGGTCATCATTCCGGTTTCAGAGCCGGAAAAGTAGGCAGAAATAACCACCATGATGAGAAGAGTGACAATGAGCGTGGTGGTGGAGATATGTTCCACGTAGGGTTCCTTAAAGACTTAACTCACAAGCTGCTGCAGTATGCGGCTGCCGAAATAGGCCAGCGTCAGAATGCCTGCGCCCGCGACGTTAAACCACACGACACGACGTCCGCGCCAGCCCTCATGGTAATGCCCCCACAGCAGAACGATATAGACAAACCATGCCACGATAGAGAGAACGGCTTTGTCTATATTTTCCGTACTGAACAGGTTATGCATGTAAAACAGGCCAGTACACAGGGTCAGCGTCAACAGAACTACGCCTATCTGGGTGATATGAAACATTTTACGTTCAATGCTCATCAACGGCGGCATTTCGTTGTTGAAAGCCAGTTTTTTGTTTTTGAGCTGATAATCGATCCACGCCAACTGCAGCGCATACAGTGCGGCAATGATTAACGTTGCATAAGATAATAGCGACAGTCCGATATGGATCATCATACCCGGCGTGGCTTCGAGATGGGTGATGTACTCGTTGGGCATAAACGTGGCGCATGCCAGATTGATCAATGCGAAGGCATAAACAATCGGCAGCAATAGCCAACCACGATTGCGTGAGGCTACGATGGTCATTACGGTACAAATCATCAGGCTGACCAGTGAACCAACGTTCAGCAGGCTCAGGTTTTGTCCGCTTTCGCCTCCGGGCAGAATACGAGCTTCCAGGGCAAAAGCGTGGCATACCAGCGCGATAACCGCCGAAAGAATAGCCATGCGCCGCCAGCCGCTGTTTTTCTGCAGCAGGGCGGGAACGATCAGCGCGAGGCTGATGGAATAGGCGACAAGGGCGAACAGAGCAAAAACGGGCATATATGTGTCGACAGTTTGGCCAGTGATAAAGAAAAGCAGTATAGCGTTACGTGACCGCTGCTCCAACCGTTGCATAACAACAAAGGCGGCTTCATGTTATACTGCGACAAATTTCTGTTGATGTGTCGCTGTCGCGACCGACCGTTTCCACCCCAGGCGAGAGACAATGTTTGATAATTTAACCGATCGTTTGTCGCGCACGCTGCGCAATATCAGTGGCCGTGGACGCCTTACTGAAGACAACGTTAAAGAAACGCTGCGCGAAGTGCGCATGGCGCTGCTGGAGGCTGACGTTGCGCTGCCGGTAGTGCGTGAGTTTATCAATCGCGTAAAAGAGAAAGCGGTTGGTCATGAAGTTAACAAAAGCCTGACGCCAGGGCAGGAGTTCGTCAAGATTGTCCGTAACGAACTGGTTGCGGCAATGGGCGAAGAAAACCAGACGTTGAATCTGGCTGCGCAACCTCCGGCCGTCGTTCTGATGGCGGGTTTGCAAGGTGCGGGTAAAACAACCAGCGTCGGTAAACTGGGTAAATTCCTGCGCGAGAAGCACAAGAAGAAAGTGCTGGTCGTATCCGCTGACGTATATCGCCCGGCGGCGATCAAGCAGCTGGAAACGCTGGCCGAGCAGGTCGGTGTGGACTTCTTCCCGTCTGATGTTGGTCAGAAGCCGGTTGATATCGTTAACGCCGCGCTGAAAGAAGCCAAACTCAAGTTCTACGACGTGTTGCTGGTGGATACCGCTGGTCGTTTACACGTTGACGAAGCCATGATGGACGAAATCAAACAGGTCCACGCGTCTATCAATCCGGTAGAAACGCTGTTTGTTGTCGATGCCATGACTGGTCAGGACGCCGCGAATACCGCAAAAGCGTTTAACGAAGCACTGCCGTTAACCGGTGTGGTTCTGACTAAAGTCGATGGTGATGCCCGTGGCGGTGCTGCGCTCTCTATTCGTCATATCACCGGTAAGCCGATTAAATTCCTCGGTGTGGGTGAAAAAACAGAAGCGCTGGAGCCGTTCCATCCGGATCGTATTGCTTCGCGTATTCTCGGTATGGGCGATGTGTTGTCGCTTATTGAAGATATTGAGAGCAAGGTTGACCGCGCGCAGGCTGAAAAGCTGGCGACCAAGCTGAAGAAGGGCGACGGTTTCGACCTGAACGACTTCTTAGAGCAGCTTAAACAGATGAAAAACATGGGCGGTATGGCAAGCCTGATGGGCAAGCTGCCGGGTATGGGTCAGATTCCTGACAACGTGAAATCGCAGATGGACGATAAAGTGCTGGTGCGTATGGAAGCCATCATCAACTCAATGACGATGAAAGAACGCGCCAAGCCGGAAATTATCAAAGGTTCTCGCAAACGCCGTATCGCACTGGGCTGTGGTATGCAGGTACAGGATGTTAACCGTCTTCTGAAACAGTTCGACGACATGCAGCGCATGATGAAGAAAATGAAGAAGGGCGGAATGGCGAAGATGATGCGGAATATGAAGGGCATGATGCCGCCAGGCTTCCCTGGTAGATAAATATATCGGGCTACCTTGTTTGCCATTTTGACGCCGGAGTGTGCTCAACAAAACACTATAGTGTTTTGAACGCACTTCAGGGCGACCCGCAGGGCGAGCGGAGCGAGTAAATGCTCACGAACTGCGTGTATGCTCCGCTTTCTGCGTGCACGCCGACGCCAAACTGGCTGCAACGGTAACGCCCTGGCATAAAGCTTCATCACATGCTGATTGCTTTTTTCCCAGAAATCAGTAAAATTTTCGGGCTTTTAATATGACACCGGGTCCCTTCCCTCGATGGGGCCCGGTGTTTTATTCACACAAGAGGATGTTATGGTAACTATTCGTTTAGCTCGTCACGGCGCTAAAAAGCGTCCGTTCTACCAGGTTGTTGTCACCGACAGCCGTAATGCACGCAACGGTCGCTTCATTGAGCGCGTTGGCTTCTTTAACCCAATCGCTAGCGAAAAAGAAGAAGGCACTCGCCTGGATCTGGATCGCATCGCTCACTGGGTTGGCCAGGGCGCGACTATTTCTGATCGCGTAGCTACGCTGATCAAAGCAGCAAACAAAGCAGCTTAATCTGTCACGGTGGTCATGATGAGCAAGCAACTCGCCGCACAGGCACCCGTGGACCCCATCGTTTTGGGTAAAATGGGGTCTTCTTACGGTATCCGTGGTTGGCTCAGAGTGTTTTCTTCCACTGAAGACGCCGAAAGCATTTTTGACTATCAGCCTTGGTTTATCCAGAAGGCGGGTCAGTGGCAGCAAGTACAGCTGGAAAGCTGGAAGCACCACAATCAGGATCTGATCATCAAGCTGAAAGGCGTTGACGATCGTGATTCGGCGAATCTACTGACGAATTGCGAAATTGTCGTAGATTCCTCGCAGTTGCCAGCGCTGGAAGATGGTTCTTACTACTGGAAAGACCTTATGGGCTGTCAGGTAGTGACCACTGAAGGCTACGATCTCGGTAAAGTCGTCGATATGATGGAAACCGGATCGAATGACGTAATCGTCATTAAGGCAAACCTGAAAGATGCGTTTGGTATCAAGGAACGTTTAGTACCGTTCCTCGATGGGCAGGTTATCAAGAAAGTCGATCTCGCTACTCGTACTATCGAAGTAGATTGGGATCCTGGTTTTTAAACCACCGGATAAACGGTAAAAGTCGGCGTTATGGGGATTGGCTTGTGTTTATAGGTATCGTTAGCCTGTTTCCAGAAATGTTCCGCGCAATTACCGATTACGGAGTAACTGGCCGGGCAGTAAAAAATGGTCTGCTGAACATCCAGAGCTGGAGTCCTCGTGACTTTACTCATGACCGACACCGTACCGTGGACGATCGTCCTTACGGCGGCGGACCGGGGATGTTAATGATGGTGCAACCTTTACGGGACGCCATTCATGCAGCAAAAGCTGCGGCTGGTGAAGGCGCAAAGGTGATTTATCTGTCACCTCAGGGACGCAAGCTTGATCAAGCGGGCGTTAGCGAACTGGCCACGAATCAGAAGCTGATTCTGGTGTGTGGTCGCTATGAAGGAATAGATGAGCGCGTGATTCAAACCGAAATTGATGAAGAATGGTCAATCGGCGATTACGTTCTCAGCGGTGGTGAGTTACCAGCAATGACGCTGATCGACTCCGTTTCCCGGTTTATTCCGGGAGTTCTGGGTCATGAAGCATCAGCAATCGAAGATTCGTTTGCTGACGGGTTGCTGGACTGCCCACACTATACCCGACCTGAAGTGTTAGAACAGATGGAAGTACCGGCAGTTTTACTGTCGGGGAACCACGCTGAGATACGTCGCTGGCGTTTGAAACAGTCGCTGGGCCGGACCTGGCTTAGAAGACCTGAACTTCTGGAAAACCTGGCTCTGACTGAAGAGCAAGCAAGGTTGCTGGCGGAGTTCAAAAAGGAACACGCACAACAGCAACATAAACATGATGGGCAGGCGTAAGCCCCCAATATCAGTTTACCCAGGATAAGAGATTAAATTATGAGCAACATTATTAAGCAACTTGAACAAGAACAGATGAAGCAGGACGTACCTTCCTTCCGTCCGGGTGATACCGTGGAAGTGAAAGTATGGGTTGTTGAAGGTTCCAAAAAACGTCTGCAGGCATTCGAGGGCGTGGTTATCGCTATTCGTAACCGCGGTCTGCACTCTGCATTCACTGTTCGTAAAATCTCCAACGGCGAAGGCGTTGAGCGTGTCTTCCAGACTCACTCTCCGGTAGTTGACAGCATTTCTGTCAAACGTCGTGGTGCTGTTCGTAAAGCTAAACTGTACTACCTGCGTGAGCGTACTGGTAAGTCTGCTCGTATCAAAGAGCGTCTTAACTAAGATATCGCTCAGGCGACATCCTGACAGAAGGGGCTGGCCAATTGGCTGGCCCCTTTTTTTATATCGTTGAAACTCACATTGTTAACCATTAGTTCATAAATCATTTACAATGACTCTTCGTTGCCGGAGGAACAGTGGCTATTGGTGTAACTTCTCAGTCAATTAATCAACGATACGCGGCATGGTTTGCGTTGTTTGCGATCCTGTTGATCGTCGTTGCGCCGCTGATTTCTGTCTCTTTGCAACAAGATCCCATGAGCACTATGCCGGGTATGCACCATGACATGAGCATGATGGCGGAGCACGCTGAAACTCATTCGAGTGCAGCACCGATGACGATGCCTGTCGATCACGGAGAAGCGTGCGGCTATTGTGTCCTGTTGGCTCATGTCCCCGGGCTGATACTGGCGCTGGTGATCCTGCTGTGTGGTGTGTTACTTATTCAGAAAAAAATGCCGTTGCATCCTACAGCGACATTCTGGCACTTTTTCCCCTGGCTTTATCCCGATACCCGTGCGCCGCCGCGCAGGCCTGCTTTTTCCTGATTCTAACAATACGTTTGTACGCATAAGCGCTACGACACTCTTTTGCTTTTTCTAAGGAAAAGTATGACAACCTGCACCCCGCGTGCGGCATGGGTAGCCCTGCTGCGACGCCTTCATTTCTATATCGGTCTGTTCGTCGGACCATTTATCTTTGTAGCGGCGCTTACCGGTACACTCTATGTCGCCACGCCTCAGCTGGAAGAGGCGATTTACTCACGAGCGCTTCAGGGAACAGGACCAGGGGAGCTGCAATCGCTGGCGGCTCAAGTTGCAAAAGCGCAGCAGATAACCGGCAATCAGTTGCGTGTGCATGCGGTACGGCCTGCTCTGGAGCCAGGGACAACAACCCGGGTCATGTTTGCTGATCCGACACTGGCTCCCTCAGAAAACCGGGCGATTTTTATCGACCCGGTTACGCTGTCGGTAAATGGGGATATGACCGTATATGGCACCAGTGGGATCTTACCTCTGCGACAATGGATCGACTATGCTCACCGTTCTTTGCTGCTGGGCGATACAGGGCGTCTGTATAGTGAACTGGCGGCATCCTGGATGTGGATAGCGGCCCTGGGCGGCATCGCGCTTTGGTTTTTTACGCGACCAAAACGCAGGCTGAATAATCGTGTGCAAAACAGCCGTCGCTTACACGTAGTGCTGGGGTGGTTTCTGTTGGGGGGAATGTTGTTGTTCTCCGCTACAGGGTTGACCTGGTCACAATGGGCTGGGGGGAATGTGGATAAAATGCGCGCGGCTTTTGGCTGGCTGACGCCGCAGGTCAATACTCAACTCCATGGCGCCATAGAATCTCACCATGACCATGCCGGGCATCACGCTGAAATGGTGATGCCCGCAATGAGTGTCATTGACGGTAACCAGTTTGATGTCGTTTTACGTGTGGCGCAGGCGGCGGGGATAAAGGCTAAAAAGCTGGAGATCCGCCCGGCAAAAGATACACAGCATGGTTGGACCGTCACTGAGATTGACCGCCGTTGGCCTACTCAGGTCGATGCGGTTTCTATTGATGCGACAACGATGCAGGTAATCGACCGGACGCGATTTGCTGATTTCCCGTTAATCGCGAAACTGACGCGTTGGGGCGTTGATTTCCATATGGGGATCCTGTTTGGTCAATTGAATCAATGGCTGTTGATTATCTTTGGTGCAGGGCTTTGCCTGATGATTGTGATTGGCTATCGACTGTGGTGGATTCGTCGACCCGCTCGTTCAGCGGTTAACCCGGCACAGACGCTGGTTCAGTGCTGGCTGATGCTCAATGGGAAAGGGCGATTTGCTGTGCTGGCGGTGGCGATTGTTCTGGGGGCCTTGATGCCAGTTGCAGGTATTAGTCTTTTGTTTTTTATAGCAATTGACTGGCTGCGCTGGTTCAGTGCTTCGCATACTGTTCTGGCGCAGTCAGCCGAGTGATGATTAAGGCGTGCTGATAACCACCGCAACACGGCGGTTTTCGGCACGACCTTTTGACGTCTGGTTACTGGCGATCGGGTATTTTTTACCCAGTCCCTGCGTCGTCAGATTAGTTCTGGGGATGTTAGCACCCTGAGCCCAGGCATCTGCAACTACGTTAGCACGCTTGAGTGACAGAGCCTCATTGTAGCTGTCTTCACCATAGTTGTCGGTATGACCATCCAGACGAGCGTGGTTCAAGCCGGTAGCAGCCAGTTTGGATGCCATTTCCTGGATCTGTTTTTCACTTTCAGGGCGGAGTTTATAGTCGTTTTTATCAAACAGGATGGTATCGGACAGACCCAGAGACCAGTCTCCCGAAGCTTCAGTAAACCCGTATGATTTCATGGCTGCAATTTGTTCAGGTGTAAATTTACCCTGAGGAGCCTGACAGCCTGCCAGAATCAGCATTATCAAAATAAACGGGGATAATAGACGTTTCAGCATGTGTGTAATTCCTTATTTTTTAATTATGCGTTGAGAACGCAAATGTTTCGCCTGATACATATTGTGATCGGCCAGTTCTTGTAATTTTTCAGCAGAGGCATGTTCCCACGTCAGCGCAAAACCGATGCTTAGCGTCATGCTTGCCAGATGACCATTATCAAGGTCAAAAGGTCGGTTAAACTCTTGCGACAGTGCGGTACAAATGTGCTCAACTTCGTGTTCTGAATGAACGCTGTACAACACCATGGCAAATTCATCCCCTCCCAGACGGTACGGTTGATGGCGATTGCCACCAAATTCGGCCAGTCTTTTGGCGACTTCAATCAGAACCCGATCGCCTGCAGCATGCCCCCAGGTGTCATTAATAAATTTAAAGTTATCACCATCGAGGAATAACAACGCCGAACTACCGTGAGCGTCTTTGTCGTTCATCAGGGCGTTAATGCTGTTACGAAATGCGGCCCGATTAGCAAGACCGGTAAGAGGGTCATGCAGTGCGGTACGCAATAGTTGTGCATTCTTGGCCTGGAGCCGTAGCTGCCATTCTTCCATCTCATCCAGCAGACTATTAAAGTCTTGAGCAAAAAGATGAAACTCTTCAATACGTTCTTCTGAAACTCGTCGCGAGAAGTTACGGTTAGTACGAACATCATGCACCACTTCAGTAATATTCTGCAGAGCCTCCACAACGCCGTTGTGTAAATAGCGAGTGAGCATTAATGCAATACCCGATGCCAATAAAATGCATCCGGTAAGAACGGCTAATGACAAATAAATAAAATGGCTGATCACGCTATCGCGCGCAACCACGCATACTTCACCGATAACGTTACCATTGTGCATAATGGGCTGAGTAACCGGTTGTGGGAAAAGCCAGTGGCTTATCAGTCCGCTGATTTTGTCTGTTGTATCCTGTGCGTCATAGCGCCAGGTGGCGATCACTTTTTGATCCTGGTTGCGTACTTCGGCAACTGAAAATTGCCCTTGTTTCCCCAGTGCAGCCAGTGTTTCTGTTGCGGCAAAGCCATCAGAAAAGACTAACGCGGCTTCAAGCGAGTGAGTCATAGTCGCGGCGGTCAAATCCAGATTTTTTTGCGCATATTGCTTTAAAGCTAACACGGAAGAAATGCTAAGCAGCAGCCAGATCAGCGTCATTGTTACCAGAACGCTGATTATGCTGATACGCCGTAATGTCCGTTTAAACGTCGGGCGTTTTATGGGAGAAATACCCTTATCCATGCTTATTATTCCGTGCCAGCATCAATACGTCTGGACTAACCCTTACACCGCTGCGCGACAGGGCATCCATATTTACGGAAAATCTTACGTCTTTATCATTAATTATGAGGCAGAAGGCGCTACCAATAACGCATTCAGTATTCTGTTCAGCAATTAATAACAATGCCTTAGATGGATATTTATTCTTTAATTCCACCTGGTATGTAGGCGATTCTTTACCAAAATAAAAACCATCACACTGTGCAACTAAAACTTCCTGGTCCGTATGAACAATGACGGGAAGATAAGGCAACGCCGCAGAACTGGTATCTTGCAGTACGCTGGAAAAACGTGATGAAGAGAAAATACACAGTTTTGGTGGACCTGAAAGTGCTGGCCAGCGAGTGTAACTGACGATGCCGGCAACCATTGAACGTACAGATTTTGCTTCTTCAGTCATGCTTTGGGCAAACAACGGTAACCCGGTCATGAGCAGTGCCAGTAGAAGTATGAGTCGATAAGAAAAGCTCATGAGATGTTACCTACTAGCGTCAGCTGTATACGTCGAAATAAATTGGCGATTGTTTGTAGCAAAATAACATTATTTTTTCAGGGCGTCATTATATCTGGAGGGCTAATATTGACGACCTAAGCTAAACCTCAGTGATTGGTGAATTGTAAGTCTTTGTTTAATTTAATCTTGTTGAGGCGGCTCCCTCGTTTGCTCCTTTTTGCCAGGCACTGTGTAATTGGCTGACATTCTCGACAGTATCGCAAGCTGGGGGGAAGGTTTTTCCGCTCAATCCTCGTGCATAGACAAAGTCTGGCTGACAGATTTTTCTTTGTCCCTCGGCATAACCCTTAAGATATTGTGGACGATCGACCTCTGGATCATTGTAGTTGTCGGCAAGTATTTCATTATCTTTAATGACATTACCCGAAATAGAGTCTTGTATCCCCGCATCGTACCAGTCGGTACTGGTCCATGTGGGGGCGTGGGTATAAGGATCTATCTGGCAGCCGCTAAGAAATAATACAAATAGGGTGCTGATGAGTTGCTTCATTGCCTGTACTCCCTGGGTTTATTAAAAAAGCATAGTGGATCTGAAATATGAGGGGGTGTAAATTTAAATGTACATCTATAGGCCAGTTTTTTGCGTTAAAATGTAGTTGTGTAAATTAAAATTTACGGATTGTGGATTGAAATCTTTACCTGTTATGTTATCGTTATCTCCTCCTCGCAGAGGACACTATCGCAAACGAGCTAAACAGGATCACCACCATGCAAAAAGACGCGCTGAACAACGTACATATCACCGACGAACAGGTTCTGATGACCCCGGAACAACTCAAAACGGAATTCCCGTTGAGCCTGGCGCAAGAGGAGCAAATTGCTCAATCGCGCAAAACCATTTCTGACATTATAGCGGGTCGCGATCCGCGTCTGTTGGTGGTATGTGGTCCTTGCTCAATTCATGACCCTGAAACTGCTCTTGAATATGCTCGTCGATTTAAGACCCTTGCCGCAGAGGTCAGCGATAGCCTCTATCTGGTGATGCGCGTTTATTTTGAAAAACCCCGTACCACCGTCGGCTGGAAAGGGTTGATTAACGATCCTCATATGGATGGCTCTTTTGATGTAGAAGCAGGCCTGAAGATTGCGCGTCAACTGCTGCTTGAGCTGGTTAATATGGGGCTGCCGCTGGCAACGGAAGCATTAGATCCAAACAGTCCGCAATACCTGGGCGATCTGTTTAGCTGGTCAGCTATTGGTGCGCGTACGACTGAATCGCAGACTCACCGTGAAATGGCTTCGGGTTTGTCCATGCCGGTAGGCTTTAAAAACGGAACTGACGGCAGCCTGGCGACAGCAATCAATGCCATGCGCGCAGCTGCGCAGTCGCACCGCTTTGTTGGCATTAACCAGGCAGGGCAGGTTGCATTGCTGCAAACCCAGGGTAACCCGGATGGCCATGTGATCCTGCGTGGCGGTAAAGCGCCGAATTACAGTCCGGCAGACGTAGCACAGTGCGAAAAAGAGATGGAGCAGGCGGGACTGCGGCCTTCACTGATGGTAGATTGCAGTCATGGTAACTCCAATAAAGATTACCGTCGTCAGCCAGCCGTGGCTGAGTCTGTGGTTGCTCAAATTAAAGATGGCAACCGTTCAATCATCGGCCTGATGATTGAAAGTAATATTCACGAAGGCAACCAGTCCTCCGAGCAACCGCGCAGTGAAATGAAATACGGCGTCTCTGTAACTGACGCCTGCATTAGCTGGGAAATGACGGACGCGTTGTTGCGTGAAATTAGCAAAGACTTGAACGGCCATCTGGCGACGCGCCTGGTTTAAGAGGTTAGTTATGGTTGCTGAATTGACCGCGTTGCGCGATCAAATTGATGAAGTGGATAAGGCGCTACTGGATTTACTTGCGCGCCGTCTGGAACTGGTTGCTGAAGTCGGCGAAGTTAAAAGCCGCTTTGGGCTACCGATCTACGTACCTGAGCGCGAGGCATCTATGCTGGCTTCGCGCCGTGCGGAGGCAGAAGCGCTCGGAGTCCCTCCAGATCTTATTGAGGATGTTTTACGTCGGGTAATGCGCGAGTCTTACTCCAGCGAGAATGACAAAGGCTTTAAAACGCTTTGTCCTTCTCTGCGTCCGGTGGTGATCGTCGGTGGCGGCGGTCAGATGGGGCGGCTGTTTGAAAAAATGCTCACCCTGTCGGGTTATCAGGTGCGTATTCTCGAACAGCAGGACTGGGATCGTGCGCAGGAAATTGTGGCTGACGCCGGAATGGTGATTGTCAGTGTGCCAATTCACGTCACGGAGCAGGTTATTGCGAAATTACCGCGCTTGCCTGCTGACTGTATCCTGGTCGATCTGGCCTCGGTGAAAAATGGCCCGCTGCAGGCGATGCTGGCGGCGCACGATGGTCCCGTAGTGGGTTTACATCCGATGTTTGGCCCGGACAGCGGCAGCCTGGCAAAGCAGGTGGTTGTGTGGTGTGACGGGCGTCAGCCGGAAGCTTATCAGTGGTTCCTGGAACAGATTCAGGTCTGGGGCGCGCGGCTACATCGGATTAGCGCCGTTGAGCATGACCAGAATATGGCCTTTATCCAGGCGTTGCGTCATTTTGCGACGTTTGCTTACGGCTTGCATTTAGCAGAGGAGAATGTGCAACTGGAGCAGTTGCTGGCGCTCTCTTCACCGATCTACCGCCTTGAACTGGCGATGGTAGGACGGCTGTTTGCCCAGGATCCGCAGTTGTATGCCGATATTATTATGTCTTCAGAGAGTAACCTCGCGCTGATCAAACGTTATTACAAACGTTTTGGCGAAGCGATTGGTTTACTGGAACAGGGGGACAAGCAGGCCTTTATCGACAGCTTCCGTAAGGTTGAACACTGGTTTGGTGATTATGCTAAACGTTTTCAGAGTGAAAGCCGTACTCTGTTGCGCCAGGCTAACGACAGTCGCCAGTAAGTAAAATGCCGGATGGCAACGCTTACGCGTCTTATCCGGCCTACAAAATCGTATGAATCGTAGGCCGGATTAGCGTAGCGCTATCCGGCATTGTCACACTTTAGCTCGGATTGACCGGCACTACATTCTCACTTGGATAACAGCCAAGTACTTTCATCGAACGGGTAATTTCCCCCAGCTCCTTCAATGCTTTTTGCATCTCTGGTGATTCCAGATTGGCCTGTATATCGAGATAAAACATCTCTTCCCACGGATTGCCGTGAATCGGGCGTGATTCCAGTTTAGTCATTATCAGATTATGGTTACGCAGCACCAGGAGCGCTTCAACCAGCGCACCAGCCTGCTGACCCGTCGCCATTAGCAGCGTGGTTTTCGCCGGAACCTGGTCGGAAACATTTATTGCCTTGCGTGCCAGCACGACAAAACGGGTAATATTTTGCGACTGATTGGCTTCAATATGTGCGAGGACCTGCAGACCATGCAGTACGCCACCGGCCTCGCTTCCAAGAGCCGCTACGTGTGGTGAGTTGGCCTGCGCGACCTTTTCCATTGCAGCAGAGGTGCTTTCTGTATACTCGATCTTCCAGTGTGGATAGCGGTTGAGAAACTTGCTGCACTGCTGGAACGGTTGCGGGTGGCTGTACACGGTTTCAATGCTATTTAGATCCGCAGTACCGGAAACCAGCACACAGTGGTCGATAGTGATCGTCATCTCCCCCACGATAGAAAGGCTGGTATGTTGCAGGAGGTCGTAGACATCGTTGATCGCACCGGAACTGGTGTTTTCAATCGGTACCACCGCGTAGTCGGCTTGCCCTGTTTCTACCTGGTTGAAAATATCGGCAAATTTTGCGCAGCCGCTCTCAATAAACTGCTCAAAGTGGCGTGCGGCATACTGACGTGCTGCAAGGTGAGAATACGAGCCTTTTGGCCCCAGAAAAGCGACCCGTGCTGAGTGTGGGTTGATCTTGTTCAGATGCTGCTGAAGGAGCGCCTGTTGGGTGAGTACGGAGTCTTCGATGATGAGCTGGAATAGTCGGGTGATGTAGTGTGCGTCGAGGTGATGTGTTTTACCAAGCTGAATCAACCGGTCTAACAGATCACGTTCGCGGTCAATATCGCGAACGGGACGATGAGAAAGCAGCTTAGCTTTGCCGACTTCTACGGCCAGTCCACGTCGCTCAGCCAGCAAAGCCAGTAATTTTTCATCCAGCGTGCTTATCTTCTCTCGCAGCGCCAGTAACGGGTTTTCCGATGTCATAGTGTTGCCTTTCTTGTTATCAATAAAAAAGGCCCCCCGTTGTGGGAGGCCTTATTGTTCGTCTTCGCATTCTTTATCACACGACGAAACGCCTCCCATTCAGGGGAAGGTAAAAAAGAATGCGAAGAAGAACGGGACAAGTTTCATGTAATTTTCCTTTGGCTACGACAGTAAAGTACCTGTACTGTTTTCACCCTGTCAACAAAAAACGCGCCCGAAGGCGCGTTGGCGATACACTCAATGTAAGGGACTACTCTTCTTCTGCTTCGACGAAGTTGGCGTCTTTTACTGAAGTTGTTGCACGACGGGCTTCGCCTTTGTGCTGCACTTTATTGAGCTGCCGTTCCAGCTTGTTGATCAAATCGTTAATTGCGGTGTACATATCTTCGTGTTTTGCGCTGGCGACCAGATGTCCGTTCGGTGTATTGATGGTGGCATCAGCAATGAAACCCTGTGGCTCCTTGGACAGGACGATATGTGGATTAATCAGATGAGTTTGCCATTTATCTAATTTGGCGAGACGGTCTGCGACATGCTGGCGAATTGCCGGAGTAATTTCCATTTGTTTACTGGTAATGTTCATTGTCATAAATTTTACCTCTTGTCTTTCCCGTCTTGGTGATTCCAGCATACCGTTCCTAATGTCAAAATGTGTGATTTAAATCACATTTTTTTGTCGCTTTTTGTCAAGAAAACCTTTTTGTGAGGCACCGCAGGAACAGGTGATTTATTACTTGAGGAATACCTGAAAGCAGGCCATATTTGACTGGATGCGTTGCAGCTAAACCGCTTCAGTTACAGCGTCAACGGATAAAAAAACGGCAGCCCAAAGGCTGCCGTTTTGCATTTACAGATAAATCAGGTGTTGCTGCTGTTGGCGGCAATAATTTTCGCCACTTTTTCGGCCTGTGCATTCATCTGCATCTGGCGATAGGCGTTTTCCATCAACGGTAGAGCATCACGTGTTGCCTGTGTATCCGGGAAATCGCGCAGCATTCCTTCCACTCGGTTCACAACTGCAACCCATGCGCCACGTGCAGTGTAGTATTCAGCAACGGAGTACTCATACTTAGCCAGGCGATCTTTCAGGAAGACCAGTCGTTTGGTGGCATCCGTCGTGTACTGGCTATTCGGATAACCGCGTACCAGTTTGGAAAAGTCATTAAACGCAGCTCGGGCATGCTGAGGATCGCGATCGCTGCGATCGACACCAAAGAATCCTTGCAGTGCGCTATCATCCAACGCCATATTGGTCAGGCCACGCATGTACATGACGTAATCAATGTTAGGATGTGTCGGGTTCAGGCGGATAAAACGATCGATAGCAGCCTGAGCAAGTGGCAGATCGGCGTTTTTGTAGTAGGCGTAGATGAGATCTAATTGCACCTGCTGAGAATACGGTCCAAATGGATAACGGTTATCCAACGCTTCCAATTGCGTTATTGCCTGTTTCCAGTTACCGTCCTGCAGCTTTTGCTGAGCAGTCGCGTAAATTTCATTTGGCGGATTATCGGGCACCTCTTCCTTTGAACCAGAGCAACCCGCCAAAAACAGGCTCAACGTGGCTGCTGCCACCAGATATTTCATGCGCGTCATGACGTTTTGACTTTCCTCAAAATGTTTTACGGGAGATTCTCTGTTCCTGCTCCCGGTTAAGACCAGCTACAATAGCACACTATATTAAACGGCAAAGCCGTAAAACCCAACGTTAAACGAAGAAGCAGTTTATGGCACAACGAGTAGAACTCACCGCAACAGTCTCCGAAAATCAGCTCGGTCAACGCTTAGATCAGGCTTTGGCCGAATTGTTCCCTGATTATTCGCGTTCACGCATAAAAGAATGGATCCTCGATCAGCGCGTGCTGGTAAATGGTCATCTTTGCGATAAACCGAAAGAAAAAGTGTTAGGTGGAGAACGAGTCTCCATCAATGCTGAAATTGATGAAGAAGTCCGTTTTGAAGCTCAGGATATCCCGTTGGATATCGTTTATGAAGATGATGACATTCTTGTCATCAACAAATCACGTGACCTCGTGGTACATCCGGGCGCCGGTAATCCGGATGGTACGGTACTGAATGCGTTACTGCATTACTACCCGCCAATAGCGGATGTTCCGCGGGCCGGTATTGTGCACCGCCTGGATAAAGACACGACCGGATTAATGGTGGTGGCAAAAACCGTTCCGGCACAAACGCGTCTGGTAGAGTCGTTGCAGCTGCGTGAAATCACGCGTGAATATGAGGCTGTGGCAATCGGTCATATGACTGCGGGTGGTACGGTTGAAGAACCGATCAGTCGTCATCCAACCAAACGTACGCATATGTCAGTCCATCCAATGGGTAAACCGGCGGTGACTCACTATCGTATTATGGAGCACTTCCGTGTGCACACGCGTCTGCGGCTGCGTCTGGAAACCGGACGTACGCACCAGATCCGCGTGCACATGGCGCATATCACCCATCCGTTGGTGGGCGATCAGGTTTACGGTGGTCGTCCACGCCCACCGAAAGGCGCATCGGACGAATTCATTTCTACGCTGCGTAAATTTGATCGTCAGGCACTGCATGCCACCATGCTGCGCCTGTATCACCCGATCTCTGGTATCGAAATGGAATGGCACGCGCCGATTCCACAAGATATGGTTGATCTGATCGCGGTGATGCGTGCCGATTTCGAAGAACATAAGGATGATGTTGCCTGGTTATGAGTAAGCTAATTGTCCCGCAGTGGCCGCTGCCACAAGGCGTCGCAGCCTGTAGTTCTACACGTATTGGCGGTGTCAGTATGCCGCCTTATGATTCGCTGAATCTGGGGGCCCATTGCGGCGATAACCCGGAGCATGTTGAAGAGAACCGCAATCGGCTGTTGGCTGCGGGCAATCTGCCTTCGAAACCCGTCTGGCTAGAACAGGTTCATGGTAAAGATGTCCTCAAGCTTAGCGGCGGGCCTTACTCTTCAAAGCGTGCAGATGCCTCCTGGAGCAATACGCCAGGCACCGTATGTGCGGTGATGACGGCGGACTGTTTGCCAGTGCTGTTCTGTAACCGAGCAGGAACGGAAGTCGCGGCGGCCCATGCGGGCTGGCGCGGGCTATGTGCGGGTGTCCTGGAAGAGACGGTGTCGTGTTTTACTGATAAACCTGAAAACATTATTGCCTGGTTAGGGCCGGCGATTGGCCCGAACGCTTTTGAGGTGGGACCAGAAGTCCGCGAAGCGTTTATGGCAATAGATCCGCAAGCGGAAAGCGCATTTCAGGCTCGCGGTGAAAAGTATTTGGCAGATATCTATCAACTAGCGCGCCAGCGTCTGGCAAATGTCGGGGTTGAGAACCTCTACGGAGGCGACCATTGCACCTTCAGCGAAAGTGAGACTTTCTTCTCTTATCGTCGCGACAATACCACGGGTCGTATGGCAAGTTTTATTTGGCTGATATAACCTAAAGAATCAAGACGATCCGGTACGCGTAATTTTCTTTTCACATAATTCAGGTCATTCACCTTGAATAATTGAGGGATGACCTCATTTAATCTCCAGTAGCAATTTTGACCTGTTATGGGAGGAGTTATGCGTCTGGATCGTCTTACTAATAAATTCCAGCTTGCTCTTGCCGATGCCCAGTCACTCGCATTGGGGCACGACAACCAATTCATCGAACCACTTCATCTAATGAGCGCCTTGCTGAATCAGGAAGGGGGATCGGTACGTCCTTTATTAACGTCTGCTGGCATTAATGCCGGCCAGTTACGTACAGCTATTGATCAGGCGTTGAGCCGTTTACCGCAGGTAGAAGGTACCGGCGGTGATGTGCAGCCTTCTCAAGAACTGGTGCGTGTACTGAATCTTTGCGACAAGCTGGCGCAAAAGCGTGGGGACAACTTTATTTCGTCAGAACTGTTCGTTCTGGCGGCGCTTGAGTCGCGCGGTACGCTGACAGATTTATTAAAATCAGCGGGGGCGACGACCGCCAATATCACTCAGGCAATTGAACAGATGCGTGGAGGTGAAAGCGTGAACGACCAAGGGGCTGAAGACCAACGTCAAGCCTTGAAAAAATATACTGTTGATCTGACCGAACGTGCCGAACAGGGCAAGCTCGATCCGGTTATTGGGCGTGATGAAGAAATTCGTCGTACCATTCAGGTACTGCAACGTCGTACTAAAAACAACCCGGTATTAATTGGTGAGCCTGGTGTCGGTAAGACGGCAATCGTTGAAGGCCTTGCTCAGCGAATCATTAATGGTGAGGTGCCAGAAGGTTTAAAAGGCCGTCGCGTACTGGCGCTGGATATGGGCGCGCTGGTGGCTGGGGCGAAATATCGTGGTGAGTTTGAAGAACGTCTGAAAGGTGTTCTGAACGATCTTTCGAAACAGGAAGGCAACGTCATTCTGTTTATCGATGAATTGCATACTATGGTAGGTGCAGGTAAAGCGGATGGCGCAATGGATGCCGGGAACATGCTGAAACCAGCGCTGGCGCGTGGGGAACTTCACTGCGTGGGTGCCACGACGCTCGATGAATATCGTCAGTATATCGAAAAAGATGCTGCGCTGGAGCGTCGTTTCCAGAAAGTGTTTGTCGCTGAGCCTTCAGTAGAAGACACCATTGCCATTCTGCGTGGTTTGAAAGAACGTTACGAACTGCACCACCACGTGCAGATAACTGACCCGGCAATTGTTGCAGCAGCGACGCTGTCCCATCGCTATATCGCTGACCGTCAGCTACCGGATAAAGCCATCGATCTAATCGATGAAGCCGCGTCCAGCATTCGTATGCAGATTGACTCCAAGCCGGAAGAACTGGACCGACTCGACCGCCGAATTATCCAGTTGAAACTGGAGCAGCAGGCGTTGATGAAAGAGTCTGATGAGGCGAGCAAGAAACGCCTTGATATGCTCAACGAAGAGCTGGACGAGAAAGAACGTCAGTATTCTGAGTTAGAGGAAGAATGGAAAGCGGAAAAAGCGTCACTCTCCGGAACGCAAACCATCAAGGCTGAACTGGAGCAGGCGAAAATCGCGATTGAACAGGCTCGTCGTGTTGGCGACCTGGCGCGGATGTCCGAATTACAATACGGTAAAATTCCTGAGCTGGAAAAACAGCTGGAAGCAGCCACCCAGTCCGAAGGCAAAACGATGCGTCTGTTGCGTAATAAAGTGACTGATGCGGAAATTGCTGAAGTGCTGGCGCGCTGGACGGGGATCCCGGTCGCCAGAATGCTGGAAGGTGAACGTGAAAAACTGCTGCGGATGGAGCAGGAACTGCATAGTCGCGTCATTGGGCAGAATGAGGCGGTCGAAGCTGTTTCTAACGCTATTCGCCGTAGCCGTGCTGGGCTGTCCGATCCTAATCGCCCGATTGGTTCGTTCCTGTTCCTTGGACCAACCGGTGTGGGTAAAACTGAACTGTGCAAAGCGCTGGCCAACTTTATGTTCGACAGCGATGACGCAATGGTACGTATCGATATGTCCGAGTTTATGGAGAAACACTCCGTGTCTCGTCTGGTAGGGGCGCCTCCGGGATATGTCGGTTATGAAGAAGGTGGATACCTGACGGAAGCAGTGCGTCGTCGTCCTTATTCGGTCATTTTGCTGGATGAAGTTGAAAAAGCGCATCCGGATGTGTTCAATATTCTGCTGCAGGTACTTGATGACGGCCGCCTGACTGACGGGCAGGGGAGAACGGTTGACTTCCGTAATACGGTAGTGATTATGACCTCTAACCTCGGTTCAGACTTGATTCAGGAACGTTTCGGTGAACTCGATTACGGCCATATGAAAGATCTGGTGCTGGGAGTTGTGAGCCAAAACTTCCGTCCGGAATTCATCAACCGTATAGATGAAGTTGTTGTATTCCATCCTCTTGGGGAACAACACATTGCATCTATTGCCCAGATTCAGTTGCAGCGTCTGTACAAACGTCTGGAAGAACGTGGCTATGAAATCCACATTTCTGATGAGGCGCTTAAACTGCTGAGTGCGAATGGCTACGATCCTGTTTACGGGGCGCGTCCATTGAAACGTGCTATTCAGCAGCAGATCGAAAACCCGCTGGCACAGCAAATCCTGTCTGGTGAGCTGATGCCGGGCAAAACGATTCGCCTGGAAGTGAATGACGATCGTATTGTGGCAGTGCAGTAAGCCGCAAAACATCAAAAACGGGTCCGTCAGGACCCGTTTTTGTTTAAAAAGAAGGCTCTAATGGGTTTGTATCACATATATTGATTGAAAAGTAATCGATTGATAGGTTTTTTATATTTTTAACTTGTCAGCCTGAAATAACTCCCTATAATGCGCCTCCACTGACACGGAACAACGGGCTACAGGCCGCCGGGTCAGCGGGGTTCCACTGAGAACTTCGCGGAGAAAAGCAAAAATAAATGCTTGACTCTGAAGCGGGATGGCGTAATATGCACACCCCGCGCCGCTGAGAAAAAGCGAAGCGGCACTGCTCTTTAACAATTTATCAGACAATCTGTGTGGGCACTCAATGATACGGATTCTTAACGTCGCAAGACGAAAAATGAATACCAAGTCTCTGAGTGAACACGTAATTCATTACGAAGTTTAATTCACGAGCATCAAACTTAAATTGAAGAGTTTGATCATGGCTCAGATTGAACGCTGGCGGCAGGCCTAACACATGCAAGTCGAACGGTAGCACAGAGGAGCTTGCTCCTTGGGTGACGAGTGGCGGACGGGTGAGTAATGTCTGGGAAACTGCCCGATGGAGGGGGATAACTACTGGAAACGGTAGCTAATACCGCATAACGTCGCAAGACCAAAGAGGGGGACCTTCGGGCCTCTTGCCATCGGATGTGCCCAGATGGGATTAGCTAGTAGGTGGGGTAACGGCTCACCTAGGCGACGATCCCTAGCTGGTCTGAGAGGATGACCAGCCACACTGGAACTGAGACACGGTCCAGACTCCTACGGGAGGCAGCAGTGGGGAATATTGCACAATGGGCGCAAGCCTGATGCAGCCATGCCGCGTGTATGAAGAAGGCCTTCGGGTTGTAAAGTACTTTCAGCGAGGAGGAAGGTGTTGAGGTTAATAACCTCAGCAATTGACGTTACTCGCAGAAGAAGCACCGGCTAACTCCGTGCCAGCAGCCGCGGTAATACGGAGGGTGCAAGCGTTAATCGGAATTACTGGGCGTAAAGCGCACGCAGGCGGTCTGTCAAGTCGGATGTGAAATCCCCGGGCTCAACCTGGGAACTGCATCCGAAACTGGCAGGCTAGAGTCTTGTAGAGGGGGGTAGAATTCCAGGTGTAGCGGTGAAATGCGTAGAGATCTGGAGGAATACCGGTGGCGAAGGCGGCCCCCTGGACAAAGACTGACGCTCAGGTGCGAAAGCGTGGGGAGCAAACAGGATTAGATACCCTGGTAGTCCACGCCGTAAACGATGTCGACTTGGAGGTTGTGCCCTTGAGGCGTGGCTTCCGGAGCTAACGCGTTAAGTCGACCGCCTGGGGAGTACGGCCGCAAGGTTAAAACTCAAATGAATTGACGGGGGCCCGCACAAGCGGTGGAGCATGTGGTTTAATTCGATGCAACGCGAAGAACCTTACCTACTCTTGACATCCAGAGAACTTAGCAGAGATGCTTTGGTGCCTTCGGGAACTCTGAGACAGGTGCTGCATGGCTGTCGTCAGCTCGTGTTGTGAAATGTTGGGTTAAGTCCCGCAACGAGCGCAACCCTTATCCTTTGTTGCCAGCGGTCCGGCCGGGAACTCAAAGGAGACTGCCAGTGATAAACTGGAGGAAGGTGGGGATGACGTCAAGTCATCATGGCCCTTACGAGTAGGGCTACACACGTGCTACAATGGCATATACAAAGAGAAGCGACCTCGCGAGAGCAAGCGGACCTCATAAAGTATGTCGTAGTCCGGATTGGAGTCTGCAACTCGACTCCATGAAGTCGGAATCGCTAGTAATCGTGGATCAGAATGCCACGGTGAATACGTTCCCGGGCCTTGTACACACCGCCCGTCACACCATGGGAGTGGGTTGCAAAAGAAGTAGGTAGCTTAACCTTCGGGAGGGCGCTTACCACTTTGTGATTCATGACTGGGGTGAAGTCGTAACAAGGTAACCGTAGGGGAACCTGCGGTTGGATCACCTCCTTACCTTAAAGAACC
>NZ_JAOWGO010000018.1:0-485267 GCF_030333105.1 Citrobacter sp. Cm038
TCCGTTGTTCCGTGTCAGTGGAGGCGCATTATAGGGAGTTATTTCAGGCTGACAAGGGGAAATTTAAAATAACTTTCTGAGTGCGTGTTTTTTCACCAAAACCGTCATTAACATGCCATAAAATAAGCAATTTGCCGTTTTTGCAACCGCAATCACACTTCCTGATGGCATACTAATGAATAAGAGAAAGACTTAAGGAAGAACATTCATGCCTTTAAATGCCCAACAGTTAGCTGCACAGAAGAACCTTTCCTATGTTCTGGCTGAAAAGCTGGCTCAACGAATATTAAAAGGTCAGTACGCACCGGGTGCAATCCTACCAGGCGAAATTGAGCTGGGTGACCAGTTTGGCGTGAGTCGCACGGCGGTAAGAGAAGCGGTAAAAACATTAACGGCAAAAGGTATGGTATTACCACGCCCCCGGATTGGCACACGAGTGATGCCGCAGGCAAACTGGAATTTCCTCGACCAGGAGCTGCTTACCTGGTGGATGACGGAAGATAATTTCCCTCAGGTCATCAAACATTTTCTGGTGATGCGCATTAGCCTGGAGCCCCAGGCCTGTTTACTAGCTGCAACCATAGGTACGGCAGAACAGAAGGCACATCTGAATACATTAATGGAAGAGATGGTCGAGCTGAAAAGAAACTTTAAGCGTGAACGCTGGATTGAAGTTGATATCGCCTGGCATGAGCACATCTATGAGATGAGTGCGAATCCATTCCTGATATCCTTTGCATCGTTGTTCCATTCTGTCTACCAGACCTATTTTACCTCTATTACCTATAACGATGTGGTAAAGCTGGATTTGCATCAGGCCATTGTCGATGCAATAGAGGATAGTGATGGCGATCGCGCCTTCACTGCCTGTCAGGCATTACTGATAGCGCCGAACGAACTCCCGGATAAATAATCTATGGCAGAAAAGAAATCGCGCAGTATGGCCGGGTTGCCATGGATAGCAGCCATGGCCTTTTTTATGCAGGCATTAGACGCCACCATCCTCAATACCGCCTTACCCGCAATAGCACAAAGCCTGAACCGCTCCCCACTTGCCATGCAGTCTGCCATTATCAGTTATACCCTGACTGTTGCGATGTTGATCCCAGTGAGTGGATGGCTGGCAGACCGCTTCGGCACCCGGCGCGTATTTATGATCGCCGTTAGTCTCTTTACCCTGGGTTCACTTGCCTGTGCGCTATCTGGTTCATTAACCGAACTGGTGATATTTCGTGTTATACAAGGCATTGGTGGCGCAATGATGATGCCTGTTGCCCGCCTGGCACTGCTTCGTGCCTATCCACGTAGTGAACTTCTTCCCGTCCTTAACTTCGTGACCATGCCTGGACTTGTGGGGCCGATTTTAGGTCCAGTACTGGGTGGCGTGCTGGTCACGTGGGCCAGCTGGCACTGGATCTTCCTGATTAATATTCCCATTGGCATAGCAGGTATCTTTTATGCCCGCAAATATATGCCTAACTTCACCACGCCGCGCCGCGGTTTTGATATGACCGGTTTCCTTCTCTTTGGCCTGAGTCTGGTGCTGTTTTCCAGCGGCGTTGAGCTGTTCGGTGAGAAGCTGGTCGCCAGCTGGATTGCCCTAAGTATTATTCTCGGCAGCATTTTGTTACTGCTCGCCTACATTCGCCACGCGCGCCGTCATCCGACACCTCTAATATCGCTGCCAATCTTTAAGACGCGAACCTTTTCCGTCGGTATCGCGGGAAACCTGGCGACTCGTCTGGGTACAGGATGCGTTCCCTTCTTAATGCCGCTGATGTTGCAGGTAGGATTTGGTTATCCGGCGCTGATTGCCGGTTGCATGATGGCGCCGACGGCGCTGGGATCAATTCTGGCTAAATCGATGGTGACGCAGGTACTGCGTCGCCTTGGCTACAGAACTACACTGGTCGGCATTACGGTGTTTATCGGCCTGATGATTGCGCAGTTCTCATTGCAATCCCCAGCAATGCCAGTATGGATGCTGATCCTGCCATTGTTCATTTTAGGCATGGCGATGTCCACCCAGTTTACCTCGATGAATACGATTACCCTCGCGGACCTGACCGATGATAATGCCAGTAGCGGAAACAGCGTGTTAGCCGTCACTCAGCAATTGTCGATCAGTTTAGGAGTGGCAATCAGCGCCGCCGTGCTGCGTATATATGAAGGCATTGAAGGAACCAATACGGTCGAACAGTTCCACTATACCTTTATTACCATGGGCGCTATCACGGTGGTTTCGGCGCTGATGTTTATGCTGCTAAAAGCCAAAGATGGTCGCAATTTAATCAAAGACCGGCATAAGCCTAAGCCGAGCCCCGCGCCATCAGAACAGGAGTAAGCTGCAATCGCTGTTGCTGCAATGCGGGCTGTGCCATACGGTGGATCAACACATCTATGGCCAGTTCGCCCAATTCATCTTTAGGTTGATGAATCGTCGTAAGCGGCGGCGTCATATAGCGAGCCAGCTCAATATCATCATAACCCACCACCGCCATATCCTGCGGGATACGCAATCCTGATTGATACAGGGCCTGATACGCACCGACTGCCATCGCATCATTTCCCGTGAAAACGGCCTGCGGTCGTTGTTTATGCGACAGCAGCGTTTGCATGGCTGAAAATCCACCGCCAAACTCGAAATCGCCGGTAATCTCATAACCTTCCGGGATAGCTAATCCTGCTCGCTGCATTGCTGCCCGATACCCTTCCAGACGCAAACGCGCCGGTGTTTTATCCAGAGGTCCGGTAATACAGGCAATGCGTGTAAACCCTTTTTCGATAAGATGCTGCGTGGCTAAATCCCCGCCCAACAAGGAATTATCCTGAATCAGGTCACTTTCACCATCAAAGGGGGACCAGTCCATCATCACAGTAGGAATAGAAGGATAACGCTGCATGATCTCTCTGGATGGCTGATGTGTTTCCGTGCAGAGCAGCAGTAAACCGTCCACCCGCTTTTGCATCAACGTTTCCAGATTACGATTCATACGCTGTTCATCACCTTCGGTATTGCACAACACCAGACTGTAGCCCCGCTCAAAACAGCTGCGTTCAACACCGCGAACCAGTTCAGAATAAAAGGGATTGGTACTGGCGGTGATTAACATGCCTATGGTGTGGGTCTGATTTAACTTGAGGCTACGCGCCAGCGCGGAAGGCGCGTAGTTAAGCTCTTTAATCGCAGCGTCAACTTTATCGGTGATAGCCTCACTGACAAAGCGATCTTTATTGATGACGTGAGAAACCGTCGACGTGGAAACACCCGCAAGGCGGGCAACGTCCTTCATTGTAGCCAAGCGTTACCTCTGCTGTAAAAACGCCTCTATTTCTTCGCGCCACGGAACGGAAGGCTGTGCGCCTTTACGCGTTACCGCAATCGCCGCAGCCGCATGCGCAAAGCGAATCGCTTCTGGCAACGGAGTCTCTTCCAGTAAGGCTGTGATTAACGCGCCGTTAAAAGTGTCTCCGGCCGCGATGGTATCTACTGCATCCACTTTGAAACCGGGAACTCGACTACCTTTACCGTTCACGCTGGCCCATACACCACGACTACCTAAGGTAATCAGTACGGTGTGAATACCCTTTGCATGCAACGCCTGCGCTGCTTTAGCCGCATCATCATCATTTTCTACACGGATCCCTGTCAGCTTTTCAGCCTCGGTTTCATTTGGGGTAATGATGTCCACCAGCGCCAGCAACTCGTCAGAAAGTTCACGCGCCGGAGCCGGGTTAAGCGCTACCGTCGTATTGTTTTGATGCGCAATCTTTGCTGCGGTCAGCACACTTTCGATCGGCGACTCTAATTGCATCAGTAGTGCCGATGCCTGGGCAATGCGATCACGCTGAGCTTCCACCAGCGCAGGCGAAAGCGCAGCATTCGCTCCGGCATGAATACCGATGACGTTCTCACCTTCACCATTAACAAAAATCAGCGCCACGCCGGTCGATTCCCCCTGAATCACGCTAATGGGAGCAATATCGATGTTATCACTGGCTAATTGCTTGCGAACACTTTCACCAATATCGTCGTCACCTGTACAGGCAATAAACGCGATATTCGCGCCACTACGACCCGCAGCAACTGCCTGATTCGCGCCTTTTCCACCAAATGCCACCTGATAATGGCTACCGGTTACGGTTTCACCAGGAGTGGGGAAGGATTTAAGGTTAAGGATGTGATCGGCATTAATACTGCCAAGAACAACGAGGTTGCCTGCGGTTTTCATGTTCGGAATTCCAAGTCAAAGTGCGCCACCGGGTTAGGGTGGCGCGTGCCCTGCTTTTCTTTTTACGCTTTCATCTTCAAATTGATGAGGATGGCGTATTTATGTCGCCATCAGGCCGAGAGCGACCTGAATCGCTATTACTGCTTGATGACCAGCTTCAGGTCAACCGGATATTTAGCCTGAACTTTCTCGCCTTTCAGTACTTTATCCGCAGTTTCAACGCCTTTCGCGCCAATCTGATCCGGTAACTGAGCGATAGTCGCAGCCAGTTTGCCATCATTTACCGCTTTTTCGCCATCTGGCGTGCCGTCAAATCCAACCACCATCACATCAGATTTACCGGCAGTTTGCAGTGCACGCAGCGCGCCAAGTGCCATTTCATCGTTCTGGGCAAATACAGCCTGCACATCAGGGTGAGCAGTCAGCAGGTTCTGCATAACGTTCAGACCTTTGGTACGGTCGAAGTCTGCCGGCTGGCTGGCCAGTACATTAAATTTGTGTGCCGCAACGGCCTGCTGGAAACCTTCGCCACGCTCACGGGCCGCAGAAGTTCCGGCAATACCCTGCAGTTCAATAACTTTCGCGCCTTCACCCGCTTTTTTCGCGATGTAATCGCCAGCAATTTTACCGCCCAGCACGTTGTCTGACGCAATGTGGCTCACAACCTCACCTTTAGACGCTACGCGGTCCAGGGTAATTACCGGGATTTTCGCCTGGTTAGCCATCTTCACGGCGTTACCGACGGCATCGGAGTCAGTCGGGTTAATCAGCAGAATTTTAGTACCGCGAACTGTTAAATCCTGAACGTTCGCCAGCTCTTTCGCCGGGTTATTCTGCGAATCCAGAATCACCAGGTTGTAGCCCAGTTTATCCGCTTCTTTTTGCGCCCCATCCTTCAGAGAGACAAAGAACGGGTTGTTGAGCGTGGAGACCACCAGCGCAATGGTATCTTTTGCCATCGCATTCGCACTCACAGTGGCGCTCAGCGCGACAGCAGAAACCAGGGTAGCCAGTTTTTTCATGTTCATATTTAAGATGTCCTGTAGTCGTTATTACTGCTTTTTGTTGTCTACCAGTACCGCCAGCAAAATCACCACAGCTTTGACGATCATCTGGTAATAGGAGGAAACACCTAACAAATTCAAACCATTATTGAGGAAGCCAAGAATTAATGCGCCGATCAGCGTCCCAACAATGCGTCCTTTACCGCCAGCCAGGCTGGTACCGCCTAATACGACCGCGGCGATAGCATCCAGCTCATAACCAGTTCCTGCCGTTGGTTGAGCAGATGAAAGACGCGCAACTTCGATGATGCCCGCCAGCGATGCCAGCAGCCCACAAAGTGAATAAACAATAATTTTGATTTTACTGACGCTGATGCCTGACAGGCGCGTCGCCGCTTCGTTACCGCCCAGCGCATAGATATAGCGACCAAGGCGAGTATGATGAAGCATGTACCACGCAGCGAGGAAGACAATCCCCATAATCCACACTGGCGTTGGGATCCCCAGAGGACGGCCAATACCAAACCAACCGAAGACATCGGCATTATCGGTAAATCCGGTATTAACGGGGCTACCGTTGGTATACACCATGGTCACACCGCGCAGCAGCAACATCATCACCAACGTAGCGATGAACGCCTGTACGCGGCCTTTCGCGACAATCACTCCGGTCACCGCACCAATAGCAGCACCTAACGCCAGAGCAGCCGCAACAGCCACCAGCGCGTTAACCTCAATCCCGACAATGGAAGCAGCAACCGCACCGGTAAGCGCCAGCAGGGAACCGACTGACAGATCGATACCCGACGTCAAGATCACCAACGTCATGCCGACAGCCATAATGGCGTTAACTGACGTTTGCTGGAGAATGTTAAACAGGTTATTTACGGTAAAAAAGTTGGGACTCATAGTGGAAACAATCGCGATCAGCACCAACAGAGCGATGAGCGACTTTTGCTCCAGAAGCCATGCTTTGGTGAAATAACGGCGACCAGAAACAGCCTGGGTAGTCATCTTTTTTACTCCTGATTCACGCGATTAAGCTTGCCTACAGCGGCAGCCATTAATACTTCCTGAGTGGCCTGCTCGCGAGTGAACTCACCGCCAAGATGCCCTTCATGCATGACGATAATTCGATCGCTCATGCCCAATACTTCTGGCATCTCCGAGGAGACCAGAATGATACTTAGCCCATCAGCCTTAAACTGATTGATAAGCTGATAAATCTCTTTCTTAGCCCCGACATCCACGCCACGCGTTGGTTCATCGAGGATCAGCACTTTTGGCCGGGTCATCAACCCGCGCGCAATCGCTACTTTCTGCTGATTGCCGCCGGAGAGCAGACCAATGGCCTGTTCCATTGATGGCGTTTTCACATTGAACAGACGGATAAAATCATCCACCGCCTGCTGCTCATCTTTATGTTTCAGGCTTCCGCCCGCGCGACTGAAATAACGCAGCGCCGTCAGCGACATGTTCTCTTTAACCGACATACCCAGCACTAAGCCATCGCGCTTACGGTCTTCAGAAATATAGACGATACCGTTAGCCAGCCCATCCTGCGGAGAACGGGTGACAACCTCATGTCCGTCAAGCGTGACATAACCGCTGGAGCGAGGTAACGCGCCGTACAGCACTTTCATCAGTTCGGTACGCCCAGCGCCCATCAGTCCTGATACGCCAAGGATCTCTCCTTTACGCAGAGTGAATGAAACGTCATTAACCCCAGGACCGCACAGATTATCGACCTTCAGACGCACATCGCCTGGTGCTTTATCCAGACGTGGATACTGATCTTCCAGCTTACGCCCCACCATCATTTCAATCAGCGAGTCTTCAGTAAGCGTTGCAACTTCACGTTCAGCAATAAACTGTCCATCGCGAAAAACGGTCACGTCATCGCAGATCTCGAAGATCTCTTTCATGCGGTGGGAGATATAGACAATGCCGCGCCCCTGCGACTTAAGCTCGCGGATCACGCGGAACAAAGACTCAGTTTCGGTATCGGTCAGCGCATCCGTCGGTTCATCCATAATGATGACTCTGGATTCAAAGCTCAGCACTTTGGCAATTTCTACCATCTGCTGATCGCCAATTGACAACTCCCCCACCAGCCTGTCGCTTTTAAAACGCAGATTGAGTTTGGCTAGCAGCAGGTCGGCTTCGGCGTACATCTTCTTCCAGTCAATTTTGCCAAAGCGATTTACAAACTCACGGCCAAGAAAAATGTTCTCAGCAATAGTGAGTTGTGGGATCAGGTTTAGCTCCTGGTGAATGATGCCAATCCCGGCCTCCTGAGAGGATTTAGGACCGTTAAAGGTGGTTTCTTTACCCAGCCATAATAAAGAACCGGCATCACGGGTATAGATACCGGTCAGGACTTTCATCATGGTGGATTTACCCGCGCCGTTTTCTCCCACCAGAGCCATGACGCGGCCTGGGTAGACATTTAACGCGGCGCCGGATAGCGCTTTGACGCCCGGGAACGCTTTATCGATCCCTTTGAGTTGCAGTAATGCGTTCATGATGGCCTCAGAACGTGACGCCAGCACAAAGAATGATATTCGCATACGGAGAACATTCTCCGCTGCGAATTACCGCCTGACTGTCTGCGGTCTGTTTTTTGAATTGTTCATGCGTGGTGTAACGAATTTCAATGGTATTTCCCTGGTGTTGTTGCAGTTGCTCAATGTGGTTGAGCAACGTTTCGTGGAGTTGCGGATTATGTTGTTTAATTTCCGTCGCGAGAATGGCCGCCTCGACCTGCATTTCACGAGTAACCACATCCAGTACCTGCATAAAAGAAGGTACGCCCTGGGTTAATGCCATATCAATACGCGTTGTGCTGTTCGGAATGGGTAAACCTGCATCACATACTACCAGCGTATCGGTATGCCCCAGACGGGAGATCACCGATGAAATTTCAGAGTTGAGTACTGCGCCTTTCTTCATTTTCTTTCCCCACTAGCGAAACGTTTCGCTGAGAATAATTTTAGTCTGAAGGATGCACAGAAAACCACCACGACGTTACGAAAATGTGATCGCCATCGAAACGTTTCGCAAGCCGTATCATTTGACGAAAAGAAAATTGCGATGATGAAAACAAAACCCCCTCTTTCATAATGAAAGAGGGGGTCAGTTGCATTAAATCTCGACCTGAGTACCGAGTTCAATAACCCGGTTCGGCGGGATTTCAAACTGGTCTGGTGCGCGTAGCGCATTGCGTTGCAGCAGAAGATACAACTTACCGCGCAGGCGTAAATACCAAGGCCGTTTACCCACGATTAGCGACTCGTGCGACATAAAGAAAGATGTTTCCATCATCCGACAGCTAAGTCCTTCCAGACCACAGCGATGGAATACTTCTTCTACATTAGGCGTTTCACGCCAGCCATAACTGGCAACCACGCGCCAGAAGGTGGGCGACAGCTGCTCAATTTGCACCCTACGCACATTATGAACATACGGCGCATCTTCCGTTCGTAGCGTCAGCAGGATCACACGCTCATGCAGCACTTTGTTATGTTTTAAGTTATGTAGAAGCGCAAACGGGATAACATTTAGCGCTCGCGACATATACACGGCCGTTCCCGGCACACGTACCGGTGGTGATTTCTCCAGGGAAGCAATCATCGCTTCCAGAGAGTTACCGTGTTCATGCATGCGACGTAACAGACGGAAGCGTTCACTCTTCCAGGTCGTCATAATGGTGAACATCACCAGACCGAGCGAAAGTGGCAGCCAGCCGCCAGAAATCAGTTTATCGAGGTTCGCAGAGAACAGCGGAATATCGATGCACAGGAACGCCACCAGAATCAGGAAAACGAAGTATTTATTCCAGTGCCAGTTTTTACGCGCCACGGTGGTCGACAGAATAGAAGTCAGTACCATCGTTCCCGTTACCGCAATACCGTACGCGGCAGCCAAATTACTGGAATGCTCAAAGCTCACAATGACAATCACCACCGCAAAGTAGAGCATCCAGTTTACAAAAGGAATATAGATCTGACCCGATTCCATTTCGGAGGTATGGATAATGCGCATAGGTGATAAATATCCCAAACGTACGGCCTGACGTGTCAGAGAGAATACGCCGGAAATGACCGCCTGTGAGGCGATAACCGTTGCCAATGCAGCAAGGATCAACAGTGGAATTAACGCCCAGTCAGGCGCCAACAGGAAGAACGGGTTTTTGATCGCTTCAGGATGTTTTAACAGCAACGCTCCCTGACCAAAATAGTTTAGCACCAGCGAAGGCAAAACGACCGAGAACCAGGCCAGACGAATAGGCAACTTACCAAAGTGGCCCATATCGGCATACAGCGCTTCAACACCGGTGATTGACAGAACCACAGCGCCCAATGCGATGAATGACAACGTTTTGAATTCCAGGAAAAAATGCACTGCCCAGTAAGGATTCAGCGCTTGCAGTACTTCCGGGTTCGCAATAATACTGCGCACGCCTAATACGGCCAGAACCAGGAACCAAAGCAGCATAATGGGAGCAAACAGCTTACCCACCATCCCGGTACCGTGTTTTTGAATTAAAAACAGCAGGGTAAGTACGATAATGGATAGCGGGACTATCCAGGTATCAAGCTGTGGGGCTATGATTTCCAGGCCTTCAATCGCCGACATCACCGAAATGGCCGGGGTAATCACCACCTCACCATAGAAGAAGCTGCCACCAATCAACCCCATAATGACCAGCATTGACGTTGTTCGCGCCGACGTATTGCGCCCGGCCAACGACATCAATGTCAGGATCCCACCTTCACCGGCATTATCCGCACGCATGACAAACGTCAGATACTTAATAGAGACAACAAAGATCAGTAGCCAGAAAATCAGCGAGAGAAAACCAAACACGGCATCACGTTCAACACCAAAGCCGAACTGGCCGGACAAACATTCACGAAGTGTATAAAGCGGGCTGGTACCGATATCACCGTAGACAACCCCAATGGCTGCGAGAGTAATCGCAGACAATGATTGCTTATTATCAGTGCTCATAGACTAGTCTTTCGTTTATACACGTCATCCTTCAAACTACTCCGCGTTGGCAGCACTCCCCCCGGTAACTTACAAATGTAAGCTCAGAAGGTTCACTCCTTTGCCGCCTTGATGCAGCCTGAATGATTTAGTGTATATATATATGAAATGTGTGCGTAGTCCCTTGGCCCACAAAAAGGCGCACAGTATGCACGATTAATCGCAAAATCGTACCCCTAAATGAGACCAGATTAATCTGGCTCAAAGAAAATTAAACGCACCTTAAGTCTATTATTGCCCTGGTGTGAAACAGCTATACTCGCTGTTCACGCAGTACATTTGGCGAAAGGACGCCACTTCATTATGGCTCACCCACATTTATTAGCGGAAAGAATTTCCCGTCTGAGCAATGCGCTGGAAAAGGGACTTTATGAACGTAGCCACGCCATCCGTCTTTGTCTGCTGGCTGCACTGAGCGGCGAGAGCGTTTTCTTATTAGGCCCTCCAGGGATCGCTAAAAGCTTAATAGCTCGCCGATTGAAGTTTGCTTTTAAAAACGCACGCGCTTTCGAATACCTGATGACGCGCTTCTCTACACCAGAAGAGGTTTTTGGTCCCCTGTCCATTCAGGCCCTGAAGGATGAAGGACGCTATGAGCGCTTAACGGCAGGCTATCTTCCTGAAGCTGAAATCGTCTTTCTGGATGAAATCTGGAAAGCAGGCCCGGCCATTCTTAATACCCTGCTTACCGCCATTAACGAACGCCATTTCCGTAACGGTGCGCACGAAGAAAAAATCCCGATGCGTCTGCTGGTGGCGGCTTCCAACGAACTGCCTGAAGCAGACAGTAGTCTGGAAGCCTTGTACGACCGTATGCTGATTCGCTTGTGGCTGGATAAGGTGCAGGAAAAGGCCAACTTCCGCTCAATGCTGTTAAGCCAACAAGATGAAAGCGACAATCCGGTCCCAGCGACGTTACAGGTGACGGATGAAGAGTATTACCAGTGGCAAAAAGACATTGGTGCGATCCAGCTTCCTGATCGTGTATTCGAACTTATTTTTACGCTGCGCCAACAACTGGACGCGATACCAAACGCCCCTTACGTGTCTGACCGTCGCTGGAAGAAAGCGATCCGCTTACTCCAGGCAAGCGCCTTCTTTAGCGGACGCGATGCAGTCGCTCCTATCGATCTCATTCTGTTGAAAGATTGCCTGTGGTACGACGCACAAAGCCTGAATCTGATGCAGCAACAGCTGGAAGTTTTGATGACCGGACACGCCTGGCAACAACAGGCGATGCTGACGCGCCTTGGGGCTATTATGCAGCGTCGAATCCAGCTTCAGCAGCAGCAAAGCGATAAAACTGCCTTCACCGTCATTCGTCAGGGTGGAATGTTCAGCCGTCGTCCTCACTATGATCTTCCCCCAGAAGTCACTGCATCCGTATTGACGTTACTGCTACAAAAACCCTTAAAACTGCACGATATGGAGGTGATCCATATTTCGTTTGAACGTAGCGCCCTGGAACAGTGGCTTACGAAAGGCGGTGAGATCCGTGGAAAACTAAACGGGATCGGGTTTGCACAGACGCTAAATATGGAGGTCGACAGCGCCCAACACCTGGTGGTTCGCGACGTCAGTTTACAAGGCTCCCGTCTGGCGCTGCCTGGGTCATCTGAAGAGAGTATGCCCAACGAGATAAAACAGCAGCTTGAAGCGCTCGATAACGAGTGGCACCAACAGCATAGCGGGTTTAGCGAACAGCAAAAATGTCTGTTTATCCATAGTGACTGGTTAGGTCGTATTGAGGCCAGCCTGCAGGAAGTTGGAGAGCAGATCCGACAGGCGCAACAATGCTAACCCTTGATACGCTAAATATCATGCTGGCAGTAAGCGAAGAAGGGATGATCGAAGAGATGATCCTCGCTCTGCTGGCCTCTCCACAACTGGCGGTATTTTTTGAAAAATTCCCCCGGTTAAAGAAAGCCATTGCTAACGATCTTCCCCGCTGGCGAGAGGCATTACGCAACCGTCTTAAAGACACTCGCGTACCGCCGGAACTGACAGAAGAGGTGATGTGTTACCAACAAAGTCAACTTCTATCCACCCCGCAGTTTATCGTCCAGTTACCGCAAATATTAACGCTGTTACACCGGCTACATTCCCCCTACGCTGGACAAGCCCAGCAACTGGTCGATAGCAATAGTACGTTTACGCCCGCGCTGCACACGCTTTTTCTACAGCGCTGGCGCTTAAGCCTGGTGATTCAAACCACAACGCTGAATCAGCAACTACTGGAAGAAGAGCGCGAACAACTGCTCAGTGAAGTACAGGAGAGGATGACTCTCAGTGGACAACTGGATCCAGTGCTGGCGGAAAATGACAATGCCGCAGGCCGTTTGTGGGATATGAGCGCAGGTCAAATCAAACGTGGCGATTATCAGCTGATTGTGAAATACGGCGATTTCCTGACACAACAACCCGAACTCCAGCGTCTGGCCGAGCAACTGGGGCGCTCCAGGGAAGCGAAATCTGTACCGCGAAAAGATGCGCCGATGGAAACATTCCGTACCCTGGTGCGGGAACCTGCAACCGTCCCCGAACAGGTTGATGGCATTCAGCAAAGTGACGATATTCTGCGCCTGTTGCCGCCAGAATTAGCCACACTCGGCATCACTGAACTGGAATATGAATTCTACCGTCGGCTGGTGGAAAAACAGCTACTGACCTACCGCCTTCATGGTGAAGCATGGCGCGAGAAAGTGACAGAGCGTCCGGTTGTACATCAGGACTTTGATGAACAGCCACGCGGGCCTTTTATTGTCTGCGTGGATACCTCAGGGTCAATGGGGGGATTTAACGAACAGTGCGCAAAAGCCTTTTGCCTGGCGCTGATGCGCGTTGCCCTCGCCGATAACCGCCGCTGCTTCATTATGCTATTTTCAACTGAAGTCGTGCGCTATGAGCTGTCCGGAGCGCAAGGCATTGAGCAAGCGATCCGTTTTCTAAGCCAGCGTTTTCGCGGCGGCACAGATATTGCCAGCTGTTTTCGCGCCATTATAGAAAGGATGCAGGGGCGAGAATGGTTTGATGCCGATGCGGTAGTTATTTCGGATTTTATCGCTCAGCGATTGCCTGATGAGGTCATCAATAAAGTGGGAGAGCTACAGCGGGTACACCAGCACCGTTTTCATGCGGTCGCAATGTCTGCCCATGGCAAACCCGGTATCATGCGCATTTTCGATCATATCTGGCGCTTTGATACCGGGATGCGAAGCCGCCTGCTCAGACGCTGGCAGCGTTAGTACTTACAGCAGAGAGGCAACGCTTTCACGTACCTGTGTCGGCCATACGCCGCACTGTACCTGACCAATGTGCGGCAACTGCAGCAACAGCATAGTCAGGCGTGACTGACCAATACCCCCGCCAATGGTCTGCGGCATTTCGCCACGCAACAGCGCCTGGTGCCACTCCAGACTCAGGCGATCTTCATCACCAGTCAGAGCAAGCTGGTGCTTAAGCGCATCAGCATCCACGCGGATCCCCATAGAAGAAAGTTCAAACGCATCTTCCAGCACCGGGTTCCACACCAGGATATCACCGTTCAGACCAGCGTAGCCCAGTTCGGAAGCTGAGCTCCAGTCATCATAGTCCGGCGCACGAACGTCATGGCGATGACCGTCGCTGAGCTTGCCGCCGATCCCCACCAGGAATACAGCGCCCAGCTCTTTAGCAATCGCACGCTCACGACCTTTTGCATCAAGCCCCGGATAACGGGATAACAGCTCCTGGCTGTGAACAAAGTGGATCTGCTCTGGCAGGAACGGTGCCAGACCAAATTCTTTGCTCACCGCAGCTTCAGTTGCCTTAATTCCCGCCCAAATAGCCTCTACCGTGCTTTTCAGGGTGGAGAATTGACGCTCACCGTCGCCCATTACGCGCTCCCAGTCCCACTGATCGACGTAAACAGAATGGAGCGGAGAGAGGCGATCTTCATCGGGGCGCAGGGCTTTCATGTGCGTGTACAGCCCTTCGCCCGCGCTGAAGTCGTGTTGTCCCAGTGTTTGACGTTTCCACTTCGCCAGTGAATGAACCACTTCGAACTGGGCGTCAGGCAATGCTTTTACTTTTACCTGCACCGCTTTTTCACAGCCCGACAAGTTATCCTGCGTGCCATCTCCTACACGACTGAGGATCGGGGCCTGTACTTCGATCAGACCTAAACGCTCCTCCAGCTGACGAGAAAAATGAGATTTCACGAAGCTAATTTGACGTTGTTTGGCAATGTAAGCGGTTTTCATTATTTTTACTCCTGTGTCCTGTTGCCTATGATTAAGCAACAGAATGAGGGCAATATTCAATAATCAACAAACAAAAAGCCACGTTCGATTTTGATTCGTTAAAAATAACCGCTAAAATAGATGGAATCATTAATCTACATAAGAAAAACCTATGGAAAATTATCAGATCGACAATCTGGACCGCGGCATTCTTGACGCCCTGATGGAAAACGCCCGCACCGCATACGCAGAACTGGCCAAACAATTTGGCGTCAGCCCCGGTACGATCCATGTGCGCGTAGAGAAGATGAAGCAAGCCGGGATAATTACCGGCGCGCGTATTGATGTCAGTCCCAAGCAGTTGGGTTATGACGTCGGCTGCTTTATCGGCATCATCCTGAAAAGTGCGAAAGACTACCCGTCTGCGCTGGCCAGACTGGAAAGTCTTGATGAAGTGACGGAGGCGTATTACACCACCGGCCACTACAGTATCTTTATTAAGGTAATGTGCCGCTCCATTGACGCCTTGCAGCAGGTACTTATCAACAAGATCCAAACAATTGACGAAATTCAGTCCACTGAAACCTTGATCGTCCTGCAGAACCCGATTATGCGTACAATCCGCCCATGATCGTTTTTTTTAATTCCCTGCTTTTCCACAGGTAGATCCCAGCTCACTCACAGCGTACAATAGCCCCTCTTTATCAGGATGGGCTCATATGGCGGACATTACTCTTATCAGCGGTAGTACCCTTGGTGGTGCCGAATACGTTGCGGAACATCTGGCTGAAAAGCTGGAAGATGCAGGTTTTTCAACCGAAACACTGCACGGACCGCAAGTAGAGGAGCTCCCTACCTCTGGTATTTGGTTGGTGATCAGCTCAACACACGGAGCTGGAGACATCCCGGATAACCTGCTTCCTTTCTATAAAGATCTTCAGTCTCAGAAAACAGACCTTTCTCAGGTTCGTTTCGGTGCAATTGGTATTGGCAGCCGCGAATATGACACCTTCTGTGGCGCGATCGACAAATTACAGGCTGAACTGACATCGTCTGGTGCAAAACAGATCGGCGAAACACTCAGGATCAATGTCCTTGAACACGATATTCCGGAGGATCCAGCGGAAGTTTGGCTGGGATCCTGGATTAATTTACTCAAAAATGTGTAAAGATCGTGCGATCGAGTGTGGATAACTCTGGTAGTAAGCTTGGATTAACCAGTAGTTATCCAAAGAACAACCGTTGTTCAGTTTTTGAGTTGTGTATAACCCTTCATTCTGATCCCAGCTTATACGGACCAGGATCACCGATCATTCACAGCTAATGATCCTCAACAACCTGTTGATCTTATTCAAAGGATCGCCCTTATCCACAGAAAGTCGCGATCCTAATAAGAGATCACAATAAAACAGATCTCTAAATAAAAAGATCTTCTTTTTAATACCCAGGATCCCAGGTCTTTCTCCATCGACTAAAGTTGAGTAGAATCCACGGCCCGGGCTTCAATCCATTTTCACACCGCGTTATGCGAGGCAATTACCATGTTTTATCAGGATCCTTTTGACGTCATCATCATTGGCGGGGGTCATGCAGGCACCGAGGCCGCAATGGCAGCGGCGCGGATGGGTCAGCAGACTCTGCTTTTGACACACAATATCGACACGCTGGGGCAGATGAGTTGCAACCCGGCCATTGGCGGCATTGGGAAGGGACACCTGGTAAAAGAAGTGGATGCGCTTGGTGGGCTGATGGCCAAAGCGATCGACCATGCCGGCATTCAGTTTAGGATACTAAACGCGAGCAAAGGACCGGCCGTCCGAGCGACCCGTGCTCAGGCGGATCGTGTGCTCTATCGGCAGGCTGTACGCACTGCGCTGGAGAATCAGCCAAACCTGATGATCTTCCAGCAGGCGGTTGAAGATCTGATTGTTGAAAACGATCGTGTTGTTGGTGCTGTGACTCAAATGGGTTTGAAGTTCCGCGCCAAAGCGGTGGTTCTGACCGTCGGTACCTTCCTCGATGGTAAAATACATATCGGTCTGGACAACTACAGCGGTGGCCGTGCTGGCGATCCGTCGTCTATTCCATTGTCACGTCGCTTGCGTGAACTCCCGCTGCGTGTGAGCCGCCTCAAAACCGGAACACCACCGCGCATTGATGCCCGTACTATCGATTTCAGCGTACTGGCGCAGCAGCACGGCGATAACCCAATGCCAGTTTTCTCGTTTATGGGTAGCGCCTCGCAGCATCCCAATCAGGTACCTTGCTACATCACGCATACCAACGAGAAAACCCATGACGTGATCCGAAATAACCTCGATCGTAGTCCAATGTATGCTGGTGTGATCGAAGGCATTGGTCCACGTTACTGCCCATCGATCGAAGACAAAGTAATGCGTTTTGCTGATCGTAACCAACATCAGATCTTCCTCGAACCAGAAGGACTGACTTCCAACGAAATTTACCCGAACGGCATCTCCACCAGCCTGCCATTCGATGTACAGATGCAGATTGTTCGCTCTATGCAGGGGATGGAAAACGCGAGAATCGTTCGCCCCGGCTATGCTATTGAGTATGACTTCTTCGACCCACGCGATCTGAAACCCACTCTGGAAAGCAAATTTATCCAGGGATTGTTCTTTGCCGGACAAATCAACGGCACGACAGGTTATGAAGAAGCCGCGGCGCAGGGTCTGCTTGCTGGCCTGAACGCTGCCCGTCTGTCCGCTGACAAAGAAGGCTGGGCTCCTGCACGTTCTCAGGCATACCTTGGCGTATTAGTCGATGATCTTTGTACACTGGGTACCAAAGAACCGTACCGTATGTTTACCTCACGTGCGGAATATCGTTTGATGTTGCGTGAAGATAACGCCGATCTCCGTCTGACAGAAATGGGCCGCGAGCTGGGTCTGGTGGATGACGAACGCTGGGCGCGTTTCAATGAAAAACTGGAGCGCATCGAACAAGAACGTCAACGTCTTAAATCGACCTGGGTGAACCCGTTAGCTGAGTCTGCCGCTGAAGTGAACGCTCACCTTGCGACTCCTCTGTCACGTGAAGCCAGTGGTGAAGATCTTCTGCGTCGCCCGGATATGACCTACGCACAGCTGACATCTTTGTCTGCGTTCGCCCCGGGTCTTGACGATGCACAGGCCGCAGAACAGGTTGAGATTCAGGTTAAATACGAAGGGTATATTGCCCGTCAGCAGGATGAAATAGACCGGCAGCAACGTAATGAAAACACTTTGTTGCCTGCGACTCTGGACTATCGCCAGGTTTCCGGTTTATCGAATGAAGTTATTGCCAAGCTTAATGATCACAAACCTGTGTCGATTGGTCAGGCATCACGTATTTCTGGTGTGACACCTGCGGCCATCTCCATTCTGCTGGTATGGCTGAAAAAACAAGGTATGCTGCGCCGCAGCGCGTAAAGCCAATTTTGGCGGGTGCGTTTTGTTTACCCGCCCTACCGATTCGTTAGCCAGGTAAGCAAAACGCCACCGGGCAAATTTTATAGACAGGTAACTGCCGTGCTCAACAAACTCTCTCGTCTGCTGGCTGATGCTGGTATTTCGCTTACCGATCACCAGAAAAATCAGCTGATTGCGTATGTCGATATGCTGCACAAATGGAACAAAGCGTACAATCTGACATCGGTGCGGGATCCCAATGAAATGCTGGTGCGCCATATTCTGGACAGCATCGTAGTCGCACCTCATTTGCAGGGGGAGCGCTTTATTGACGTTGGTACTGGCCCTGGTCTGCCGGGCATTCCGCTCTCCATAGTTCGTCCTGACGCCCATTTTACGCTGCTGGATAGCCTGGGGAAACGTGTTCGCTTCCTGCGCCAGGTGCAACATGAGCTTGCGCTTACTAACATCACCCCTGTACAGAGCCGGGTTGAAGAGTTTCCTTCTGAACCTCCATTTGATGGGGTGATAAGCCGTGCTTTTGCGTCGCTTAACGACATGGTGAGTTGGTGTCATCATTTACCCGGTCAAAACGGGCGTTTTTACGCGTTAAAGGGACAGTTGCCTGAAGATGAGATAGCCTCTCTACCTGCTGAATTTAGCGTCGAGTCTGTTGAAAAATTACGGGTTCCACAGCTGGACGGTGAACGCCATCTGGTGGTTATTAAGCCAAACAAAATTTAATATTTGTCAAAAAAAATAGAAAAAAAGCGGTGCTTCAGGTGTTAAAAATTGGAGGGTGTAGTGGGGTTAAATGTTGTTACATTTCACCTGTGCCTTACTGTTTTGCATCATAACTATAACGTACCGTTTTTTGTTAAATGCGAAACAAGTCAACTGTGAAAATATCAGTCTGCTAAAAATAGAACGTAAGAATTACCGTTTTGTGTTAATTTTTTATTATAAATGTCAATGAGTGGTTTTTTTGTTGTTAGGCGCTATTTCTAAAACAGTGACGATTTTTACGCTTAAATATCAAAAAGATGAAAAGGCATCATTTGCCACGTAAATAAATTATGCGAAGGTGAATATGTTCGATATGTGATCTGGTGCACGCTTTATCGCCAGTGTTTACGCGGTATTTGCAGTTTTGCATGATCGTTCACAGTTTGCCGAAAAGTAATAAATGAGGCCCAGAGAAAAATATTTAAACATTTATTCACTTTTTAGCTACTTATTGTTTGAAATCACGAAGGCGCACCGTATAATTTGACCGCTTTTTGATGCTTGACTCTAAGCCATAAAGAACGTTTTATACGACACGCGGCATACCTCGAAGGGAGCAGGAGTAAAAACGTGATGTCTATGTCGCTCTTGAGTCGAAACGTTGCTCGTAAGCTTTTGCTCACACAGCTTCTGGCGGTAATAGCAAGTGGATTGCTGTTTAGCCTCAAAGACCCTTTCTGGGGCATCTCCGCATTATGCGGGGGTTTGGCAGTGTTACTGCCGAATATGTTGTTTATGATATTTGCCTGGCGTCACCAGGCGCATACACCAGCAAAGGGCCGAGTTGCCTGGTCGTTCGCCTTCGGCGAAGCCTTCAAGGTGTTAGCGATGCTGGTTTTGCTGGTGGTGGCGTTGGCGGTTTTGAAGGCGGTATTCTTACCGCTGATCGTTACGTGGGTTTTGGTGCTGGTGGTTCAGATACTGGCGCCGGCTGTAATTAACAACAAAGGGTAAAGGCATCATGGCTTCAGAAAATATGACGCCGCAGGATTACATAGGACACCATCTGAACAACCTTCAGTTGGACCTGCGTACATTCTCGCTGGTGGATCCGCACAACCCCCCAGCCACCTTCTGGACGCTCAATATTGACTCCATGTTTTTCTCGGTGGTTCTGGGTCTGTTGTTCCTGCTTATGTTCCGTAGCGTTGCCAAAAAGGCGACCAGCGGCGTACCAGGTAAATTTCAGACCGCGATTGAGCTGGTAATCGGCTTTGTAAATGGTAGCGTGAAAGACATGTACCATGGCAAAAGCAAGCTGATTGCTCCGCTGGCCCTGACGATTTTCGTCTGGGTATTCCTGATGAACATGATGGACTTACTGCCTATCGACCTGCTGCCGTACATCGGTGAGCATATCTTTGGTCTGCCAGCTCTGCGTGTGGTTCCGTCTGCTGACGTGAACATCACCCTGTCTATGGCGCTGGGCGTATTTATCCTCATTCTGTTCTACAGCATCAAAATGAAAGGCATCGGTGGCTTCACGAAAGAGTTGACGCTGCAGCCGTTCAATCACTGGGCGTTCATTCCTGTCAACTTAATCCTTGAAGGGGTAAGCCTGCTGTCCAAACCAGTTTCTCTTGGTCTGCGACTGTTCGGCAACATGTACGCTGGTGAGCTGATTTTCATTCTGATTGCTGGTCTGTTGCCGTGGTGGTCACAGTGGATCCTGAATGTGCCATGGGCCATTTTCCACATACTGATTATCACGCTGCAAGCCTTCATCTTCATGGTTCTGACGATTGTCTATCTGTCGATGGCGTCTGAAGAGCATTAATTTACCAACACTACTACGTTTTAACTGAAACAAACTGGAGACTGTCATGGAAAACCTGAATATGGATCTGCTGTACATGGCTGCCGCTGTGATGATGGGTCTGGCGGCAATCGGTGCTGCGATCGGTATCGGCATCCTCGGGGGTAAATTCCTGGAAGGCGCAGCGCGTCAACCTGATCTGATTCCTCTGCTGCGTACTCAGTTCTTTATCGTTATGGGTCTGGTGGATGCTATCCCGATGATCGCTGTAGGTCTGGGTCTGTACGTGATGTTCGCTGTCGCGTAGTAAGCGTTGCTTGAATTAAAAGCAATATCAGAACGTTAACTAGATAGAGGCATTGTGCTGTGAATCTTAACGCAACAATCCTCGGCCAGGCCATCGCGTTTGTCCTGTTCGTTCTGTTCTGCATGAAGTACGTATGGCCGCCGTTAATGGCTGCCATCGAAAAACGTCAAAAAGAAATTGCTGACGGTCTTGCTTCTGCAGAACGAGCACATAAGGATCTTGACCTTGCAAAGGCCAGCGCGACCGACCAGCTGAAAAAGGCTAAAGCGGAAGCTCAGGTAATCATCGAGCAGGCGAACAAACGTCGCGCTCAGATCCTGGACGAAGCCAAAACTGAAGCAGAGCAGGAACGTACTAAAATCGTGGCACAAGCGCAGGCGGAAATTGAAGCCGAGCGTAAACGTGCTCGCGAAGAGCTGCGTAAGCAAGTTGCTATCCTGGCTGTTGCTGGCGCCGAGAAGATCATCGAACGTTCCGTGGATGAAGCTGCTAACAGCGACATCGTGGACAAACTTGTCGCTGAACTGTAAGGAGGGAGGGGCTGATGTCTGAATTTATTACGGTAGCTCGCCCCTACGCCAAAGCAGCTTTTGACTTTGCCGTTGAGCACCAAAGCGTTGACCGTTGGCAAGATATGCTGATGTTTGCCGCTGAGGTGACGAAAAACGAACAAATGGCAGAGCTTCTCTCTGGCGCGCTGGCGCCGGAAACGCTCGCTGAGTCGTTTATCGCAGTCTGCGGTGAGCAGCTGGACGAAAACGGCCAAAACCTGATTAAGGTGATGGCTGAAAATAACCGTCTGAATGCGCTCCCGGATGTTCTTGAGCAGTTTATTCACCTGCGTGCAGCCAGTGAGGCGATCTCTGAGGTAGAAGTTACTTCTGCCAATGCACTGAGTGATGAACAGCTTACGAAGATTAGTGCAGCGATGGAAAAACGTCTGTCACGCAAAGTTAAGCTGAATTGCAAAATCGATAAGTCTGTAATGGCAGGCGTAATCATCCGTGCGGGTGATATGGTCATTGATGGCAGCGTACGCGGCCGTCTTGAACGCCTTGCAGACGTCTTGCAGTCTTAAGGGGACTGGAGCATGCAACTGAATTCCACCGAAATCAGCGAACTGATCAAGCAGCGCATTGCTCAGTTCAGTGTTGTGAGCGAAGCTCACAACGAAGGTACTATTGTTTCTGTAAGTGACGGTGTTATCCGCATCCACGGCCTTGCCGACTGTATGCAGGGTGAGATGATTTCCCTGCCGGGTAACCGTTACGCAATCGCACTGAACCTGGAGCGCGACTCCGTAGGTGCAGTTGTGATGGGTCCATACGCTGACCTCGCCGAAGGCATGAAGGTTAAGTGTACGGGTCGTATTCTGGAAGTTCCGGTTGGCCGTGGCCTGCTGGGTCGTGTGGTGAACACTCTGGGTTCCCCAATCGACGGTAAAGGTCCGGTTGATAACGATGGCTTCTCGCCAATCGAAGTTATCGCTCCGGGCGTAATCGAACGTCAGTCCGTCGATCAGCCGGTACAGACCGGTTATAAATCCGTTGATGCTATGATCCCAATCGGTCGTGGTCAGCGTGAATTGATCATCGGTGACCGTCAGACCGGTAAAACCGCGATGGCAATCGATGCGATCATCAACCAGCGCGATTCCGGCATCAAATGTGTGTACGTGGCTATTGGCCAGAAAGCGTCCACTATTTCTAACGTGGTTCGTAAACTGGAAGAACACGGCGCACTGTCCAACACCATCGTTGTTGTGGCAACCGCGTCTGAATCCGCTGCACTGCAATACCTGGCGCCATATGCCGGTTGCGCAATGGGCGAATACTTCCGTGACCGTGGCGAAGATGCACTGATCGTTTATGATGACCTGTCCAAACAGGCCGTTGCTTACCGTCAGGTTTCCCTGCTGCTCCGTCGTCCGCCAGGACGTGAAGCATTCCCGGGCGACGTATTTTACCTCCACTCCCGTCTGCTGGAACGCGCATCCCGCGTTAACGCGGAATACGTTGAGAAGTTCACCAATGGTGAAGTTAAAGGTAAAACCGGCTCCCTGACCGCTCTGCCGATTATCGAAACCCAGGCGGGTGACGTTTCTGCGTTCGTTCCGACCAACGTAATTTCCATTACCGATGGTCAGATCTTCCTGGAAACCAACCTGTTTAACTCCGGTATTCGTCCGGCAGTTAACCCGGGTATCTCCGTATCTCGTGTAGGTGGCGCAGCGCAGACCAAGATCATTAAGAAACTGTCCGGTGGTATTCGTACCGCACTGGCACAGTATCGTGAACTGGCAGCGTTTTCTCAGTTCGCTTCCGACCTGGATGAAGCTACGCGTAAGCAGCTGAGCCACGGTCAGAAAGTAACTGAACTGCTGAAGCAGAAACAGTATGCCCCAATGTCTGTAGCACAGCAGGGTGTGGTGCTGTTTGCGGCTGAACGCGGTTACCTCGAAGATGTGGAACTGGCGAAAATCGGTAGTTTCGAAGCTGCTCTGCTGGCTTACGTCGACCGTGACCACGCTCCGCTGATGCAAGAGATTAACCAGTCCGGTGGCTATAACGATGAAATCGAAGGCAAGCTGAAAGCTATCCTCGATTCCTTCAAAGCAACCCAGTCCTGGTAACGTCTGGCGGTCTGTCCTAGGACGGACCGCAAGGCATTGAGGAGAAGCTCATGGCCGGCGCAAAAGAGATACGTAGTAAGATCGCAAGCGTCCAGAACACGCAGAAGATCACTAAAGCGATGGAGATGGTCGCCGCTTCCAAAATGCGTAAATCGCAGGATCGCATGGCGGCCAGCCGTCCTTATGCAGAGACCATGCGCAAAGTGATTGGTCACCTTGCGAATGGTAATCTGGAATATAAGCACCCTTACCTGGAAGAACGCGACGTTAAACGCGTGGGCTACCTGGTGGTGTCGACCGATCGTGGTCTGTGTGGCGGCTTGAACATTAACCTGTTCAAAAAACTGCTGGCAGATATGAAAACATGGTCCGATAAAGGCGTTCAGTGCGACATCGCAATGATCGGCTCTAAGGGCGTGTCTTTCTTTAACTCCGTTGGCGGTAACGTGGTTGCTCAGGTAACCGGTATGGGGGATAACCCTTCCCTGTCCGAACTGATCGGTCCGGTTAAAGTGATGCTGCAGGCCTACGATGAAGGCCGTCTGGACAGACTGTACGTTGTCAGCAACAAATTTATTAACACCATGTCTCAGGTGCCAACTCTTACCCAACTGTTGCCGTTACCGGCATCAGAAGATGAAGAGTTAAAACAAAAAGCCTGGGATTACCTGTATGAACCAGACCCGAAACCGCTGCTGGATACTCTGCTGCGTCGTTACGTTGAATCTCAGGTTTATCAGGGTGTGGTAGAAAACCTGGCCAGCGAGCAGGCCGCACGTATGGTGGCGATGAAAGCCGCGACCGACAATGGCGGCAGCCTGATTAAAGAGCTGCAGTTGGTATACAACAAAGCTCGTCAGGCCAGCATTACTCAGGAACTCACCGAAATCGTCGGTGGTGCATCCGCGGTATAACCAGGTTAATTCGTAGAGGATTCAAGATGGCTACTGGAAAAATTGTCCAGGTAATCGGCGCCGTGGTTGACGTCGAATTCCCTCAGGATGCCGTACCGCGCGTGTACGATGCTCTTGAGGTTATGAATGGTAATGAGAGCCTGGTGCTGGAAGTTCAGCAGCAGCTCGGCGGCGGTATCGTGCGTACCATCGCCATGGGTTCTTCCGACGGTCTGCGTCGTGGTCTGGAAGTTAAAGACCTCGAACACCCGATCGAAGTCCCGGTAGGTAAAGCAACCCTGGGTCGTATCATGAACGTTCTGGGTCACCCGATCGACATGAAAGGCGATATCGGTGAAGAAGAGCGTTGGGCTATCCACCGCGCAGCACCGTCCTATGAAGAGCTGTCCAGCTCTCAGGAACTGCTGGAAACCGGTATCAAAGTTATCGACCTGATGTGTCCGTTCGCGAAGGGCGGTAAAGTTGGTCTGTTCGGTGGTGCGGGTGTAGGTAAAACCGTAAACATGATGGAGCTGATCCGTAACATCGCGATCGAACACTCCGGTTACTCCGTGTTTGCAGGTGTTGGTGAGCGTACTCGTGAGGGTAACGACTTCTACCACGAAATGACCGACTCTAACGTTCTGGATAAAGTATCCCTGGTTTATGGCCAGATGAACGAGCCGCCGGGAAACCGTCTGCGCGTTGCTCTGACCGGTCTGACTATGGCTGAGAAGTTCCGTGACGAAGGTCGTGACGTTCTGTTGTTCGTTGATAACATCTATCGTTACACCCTGGCCGGTACGGAAGTATCTGCTCTGCTGGGTCGTATGCCTTCAGCGGTAGGCTACCAGCCGACCCTGGCGGAAGAGATGGGTGTTCTTCAGGAACGTATCACCTCTACTAAAACCGGTTCTATCACCTCCGTTCAGGCGGTATACGTACCTGCGGATGACTTGACTGACCCATCCCCAGCAACCACCTTTGCTCACTTGGATGCAACCGTGGTACTGAGCCGTCAGATCGCATCTCTGGGTATCTACCCGGCAGTTGACCCGCTGGATTCAACCAGCCGTCAGTTGGATCCGCTGGTTGTTGGTCAGGAACACTACGACACTGCGCGTGGCGTACAGTCCCTGCTGCAGCGTTATCAGGAACTGAAAGACATCATCGCCATCCTGGGTATGGATGAATTGTCTGAAGAAGATAAACTGGTGGTAGCACGTGCGCGTAAGATCCAGCGCTTCCTGTCCCAGCCGTTCTTCGTCGCGGAAGTATTTACCGGTTCCCCAGGTAAATATGTTTCCCTGAAAGACACCATCCGTGGCTTTAAAGGCATCATGGAAGGCGAATACGATCACCTGCCAGAGCAGGCGTTCTACATGGTTGGTTCTATCGACGAAGCCGTGGAAAAAGCCAAAAAACTTTAACGCCTTAATCGGAGGGTGATATGGCAATGACTTACCACCTGGACGTCGTCAGCGCAGAGCAACAAATGTTCTCTGGTCTGGTCGAAAAAATCCAGGTAACGGGTAGTGAAGGTGAACTGGGTATTTTCCCAGGGCATGCCCCGCTGCTCACCGCCATTAAGCCTGGTATGATCCGCATCGTTAAACAGTTCGGTCATGAAGAGTTTATCTACCTGTCCGGCGGCATTCTTGAAGTGCAGCCTGGCAACGTGACCGTACTGGCTGATACCGCGATTCGCGGGCAGGATCTCGATGAAGCGAGAGCCCTGGAAGCGAAACGTAAGGCTGAAGAGCACATTAAGAGCTCTCACGGTGACGTGGATTACGCTCAGGCATCTGCGGAACTGGCCAAAGCGATCGCGAAATTGCGCGTTATCGAGTTGACCAAAAAAGCGATGTAACACCGGCTTGAAAACACAAAAACCAGTCTGATTTCAGGCTGGTTTTTTTATGCCTGTGCTTTAAGTTATATAAGCTGAAAAGCTATTTTAATATTTATGTGATCTGCATCACGTAAATATTGATCGATTAAAAAATGAAGCGTAGACTTGTTTTTGTGATGAGTGTCACATAATTAACTCAGATAAAAACAGGATACCAACATGAAATTGATCAACAAAATCATCGCCCTTTTCAGCAACATGAACGTTTCTTTCGGCATGTTCAATCTGTAATACCCTGCCTGCAATGTGGCGCTGTGCTTAATGTGGTTTGTAAGCAAGCGCCGTCAGTCGTCTCACTCCCTGTTCTCGTACTTTTCCCCTTCAATACAGCAAGTTGTCTTATCTATTTTTGTCTGCATAGTCTGAAATCATGACTCGCTGGTACTTTGCTGCTGCCGGCTGAATTTGAGCGATAAAATCGCGTGCTATGTACTAAATTCTTTATTCATTAGGCAAAAAAATAGCAAAAACATTAACCTAAGGCTTTAATAGGTACAGACTCCTGGTTTCGGGGAGACAAAAGACGCCGATATAGATGAAAATAGTTGATTAACAGGTAGGTATTTTCTCCTATTGAACGTTTTATCTTCGGCCCATTTCACGATGAAAAAAATGTAGTAATTTCAATGTGAAACGGTATAAATTCGTTCTCAAATTTAAGTCAGGACGTGTATGTTGAATAGTGCTATGAGCGTCGTGATCCTTGCCGCTGGCAAAGGTACACGCATGTATTCCGATCTCCCTAAAGTGCTGCACACTCTCGCGGGAAAGGCGATGGTCCAGCATGTCATTGATGCTGCTAATGAATTAGGGGCAACTCATGTACACCTGGTCTATGGACACGGTGGTGATTTGCTTAAGCAGACACTGAAAGAAGGCAACCTTAACTGGGTTCTGCAGGCAGAGCAGCTGGGAACCGGCCATGCGATGCAGCAGGCAGCGCCATTCTTTGGTGATGACGAAGACATTTTAATGCTCTATGGCGATGTCCCGCTAATCTCCACTACTACGTTACAACGCTTGCGTGATGCAAAACCGCAGGGTGGCATCGGCCTATTAACGGTAAAACTGGACGACCCAACCGGTTATGGGCGCATTACGCGTGATGACGGTAAAGTCACCGGTATCGTAGAGCATAAAGATGCTACCGACGAGCAGCGTCAGATCCAGGAAATCAACACCGGTATTCTGATTGCCAACGGCGCGGACATGAAGCGCTGGCTGTCAAAATTGACTAACAACAATGCGCAGGGTGAATACTACATCACCGATATCATAGCGCTTGCCTGGCAGGAAGGTCGTGAGATCACTGCCGTTCATCCGGACAGACTCAGTGAAGTGGAAGGCGTGAATAACCGCTTACAACTATCCCGTCTGGAGCGCGTGTACCAGTCTGAACAGGCTGAAAAACTGCTGTTGGCGGGGGTTATGCTGCGCGATCCGGCTCGTTTTGATCTGCGCGGTACGCTTATTCACGGGCGCGATGTTGAAATTGATACTAACGTTATCATTGAAGGTAACGTAACGCTCGGGAACCGCGTGAAGATAGGCGCAGGGTGCATCATCAAAAACAGCGTGATTGGTGATGACTGTGAGCTTAGTCCGTACAGTGTGGTTGAAGATGCACGCCTGGACGCTGCTTGCACTATCGGACCTTTCGCGCGTCTGCGCCCGGGAGCCGAACTGCAGGAAGGCGCGCACGTAGGGAACTTCGTCGAAATGAAAAAAGCGCGTCTGGGTAAAGGCTCTAAAGCCGGTCATTTGACTTATCTGGGCGATGCGGAAATTGGCGATAATGTGAATATCGGTGCGGGTACGATCACCTGTAACTACGATGGTGCCAATAAGTTTAAAACCATTATTGGCGACGATGTTTTTGTTGGTTCAGACACTCAGCTGGTGGCTCCTGTTACCGTGGGTAAGGGCGCGACTATCGCAGCCGGAACTACCGTTACGCGAAATATCGCCGATAATGAACTGGTTTTAAGCCGCGTGCCGCAGGTCCATAAGCAGAGCTGGAAACGTCCGGTGAAGAAAAAATAATTTTAGTTTTGTAGGCCTGATAAGGCGTAGCCATCATCAGGCAGACAGAGGGATGAGGAGGTAAATATATATCTCCCTCCCAATAGCAGTAACTATAAAAATAACCCCACTCTCTACAAGGCTCGGGGAGCCCGGAATACGGGCATTGCCCAAAGTATTTCGCGCCTTAGCAAGGCGGCAAACCTGGGAATCTTCGGGAGCTTACTGAGGTAAGTGACCGGAGTGAACAAGTGCAGCCAACGCAGCAACGGCGTGAAAGACGAAGGGTAAACAGGTTGACCGACAACGACAGGCATAATGCCTAAATTCGGAATCATAAAATATGTGTGGAATTGTTGGCGCTATCGCGCAGCGTGATGTAGCTGAAATCCTTCTCGAAGGTTTACGTCGTCTGGAATATCGTGGCTATGACTCTGCCGGTCTGGCAGTTGTCGATGCTGAAGGCAACATGACCCGTCTGCGTCGTCTGGGTAAAGTACAGATGCTTACCGCTGCTGCGGAAGAGCATCCGTTGCATGGCGGCACTGGTATTGCTCATACCCGTTGGGCGACCCATGGTGAACCTTCAGAAGCGAACGCGCATCCGCATGTTTCTGAACATATTGTGGTGGTGCATAACGGCATCATCGAAAACCATGAACCACTACGCGAAATGCTGAAAGCGCGTGGTTACACCTTTGTTTCTGAAACCGACACCGAAGTGATTGCTCACCTGGTGCATTGGGAGCTGGAACAGGGCGGAACCCTACGTGAAGCTGTGCTGCGGACTATCCCGCAACTGCGCGGTGCATACGGCACGGTGATCATGGACACCCGTAACCCGGAAGTCCTGCTGGCGGCACGTTCTGGTAGCCCGCTGGTTATTGGCTTGGGGATGGGTGAGAACTTTATCGCTTCCGATCAGCTGGCGCTGCTGCCGGTTACCCGTCGCTTTATCTTCCTTGAAGAAGGCGATATTGCGGAAGTGACCCGCCGTTCGGTCTCTATTTTCGATAAATCTGGCGAAGAAGTGACACGTCAGGATATCGAATCCAGTCTGCAATATGATGCTGGCGAAAAAGGTATTTACCGCCACTACATGCAGAAAGAGATTTACGAACAGCCGAACGCGATTAAAAACACCCTTACCGGGCGTATCAGCCATGGTGAAGTGGATTTAAGCGAGCTGGGTCCGAATGCCAACGAGCTGCTGTCTCAGGTGGAGCATATCCAGATTATCGCCTGTGGTACCTCGTACAACTCAGGTATGGTATCACGCTACTGGTTCGAGTCGCTGGCAGGTATTTCCTGTGATGTGGAAATCGCTTCCGAGTTCCGCTATCGCAAATCAGCTGTGCGTCGTAACAGCCTGATGATCACTCTTTCCCAGTCTGGTGAAACGGCGGATACCCTGGCGGGTCTGCGCTTGTCTAAAGATCTGGGCTATCTGGGATCGCTGGCTATCTGTAACGTACCGGGATCTTCTCTGGTGCGTGAATCAGACCTGGCGATAATGACCAATGCCGGGACTGAAATAGGCGTGGCTTCGACGAAAGCATTTACCACTCAGTTGACAGTTCTGTTGATGCTGGTGGCGAAACTGTCTCGTCTGAAAGGCCTGGATGCGTCAATCGAACAGGAGATCGTTCACGGTCTGCAGGCATTGCCGAGCCGCATTGAACAGATGCTGTCTCAGGACAAACGTATCGCAGCTCTGGCGGAAGATTTCTCTGACAAACATCATGCGCTGTTCCTTGGCCGTGGCGATCAGTATCCGATTGCGCTGGAAGGTGCGCTGAAGTTAAAAGAGATCTCTTATATTCACGCTGAAGCTTATGCCGCTGGCGAACTGAAACACGGCCCGCTGGCGCTGATTGATGCCGATATGCCGGTTATCGTGGTTGCACCGAACAACGAACTGTTGGAAAAACTGAAATCCAACATTGAAGAAGTTCGTGCCCGCGGCGGCCAGTTATACGTCTTCGCCGATCAGGATGCTGGGTTCACTAGCAGCGAAAACATGCACATCATTGAGATGCCGCATGTGGAAGAGGTCATTGCACCGATCTTCTACACTGTTCCGCTGCAGTTGCTGGCTTATCACGTGGCGCTGATTAAAGGCACCGATGTGGATCAGCCGCGTAACCTGGCTAAATCGGTTACTGTAGAGTAAGTCGGTCATAGTGAAAATGCCCCGCTTTTGGCGGGGCTTTTTTTATGCGTTGTTCTGTTTTTAATCAACTATCCCGCTTTTTTTATGTGACAAACCGTCATCTTCAGCTACTGTTTTCAGTGTCATAAAAAGAAATTTTATGCGAAATATTACCGTCATGTGTTATTTCAACTGATTGTTTTTATTGGTTTTTTTTATTTGTTTTGTCTGATTTATTTCGTTGTCATAAAACTGTCATATTTCGTACATTTAACTGTCACCTGTTTATCCTATTTTGCTCATCGTAGCCACTTAACAATGATTTACGAAAATCGTGCAGGAGACATTATGAAAGTTATGCGTACCACTGTCGCAACTGTTGTCGCCGCGACCTTATCGATGAGTGCTTTCTCTGTATTCGCAGCAGCAAGCCTGACAGGTGCAGGTGCAACTTTTCCTGCGCCGGTGTATGCCAAATGGGCTGATACCTATCAGAAAGAGACCGGTAGCAAAGTAAACTACCAGGGTATCGGCTCCTCCGGTGGTGTAAAACAAATTACTGCAAATACCGTTGATTTCGGTGCATCTGATGCACCATTGTCTGATGAGAAACTGGCACAGGAAGGTCTTTTCCAGTTCCCAACAGTGATCGGCGGTGTGGTGCTGGCGGTGAATATCCCAGGCCTGAAATCCGGTGAGCTGGTGCTTGACGGTAAAACGCTGGGTGACATCTATCTCGGCAAAATTAAGAAGTGGGATGATGAAGCCATCACCAAACTGAACCCGGGTCTGAAACTGCCTTCTCAGAATATCGCAGTTGTTCGTCGTGCTGATGGTTCCGGTACTTCCTTCGTATTCACCAGCTATCTGGCAAAAGTGAATGAAGAGTGGAAATCAAAAATTGGTTCAGGCTCTACCGTTAACTGGCCAACCGGTCTGGGTGGTAAAGGCAACGACGGTATCGCCGCGTTCGTACAGCGTCTGCCAGGCTCTATCGGCTACGTTGAATATGCTTATGCTAAGCAGAACAACCTGGCCTATACCAAACTGGTTACTGCTGACGGCAAACCGGTAAGTCCGACCGAAGAAAGTTTCGCTAATGCGGCTAAAGGCGCTGACTGGAGCAAAACTTTTGCCCAGGATCTGACTAACCAGAAAGGTGACGAGGCGTGGCCAATCACGTCTACAACCTTCATTCTGGTTCATAAAGAGCAGAAGAAACCTGAGCAAGGCGCTGAGGTGCTGAAATTCTTTGACTGGGCATACAAAAATGGCGGCAAGCAGGCCAATGACCTGGATTACGCCAGCCTGCCGGACAGCGTGGTTGAGCAGATTCGTGCTGCATGGAAGACCAACGTGAAAGACAGCAGTGGTAAAGCGCTGTATTAACAGAATATCTTTGACGAATTGGCGGATGGCGCTACGCTTATCCGCCCTACGGTTCAGACTGTAGGCCCAATGTATAGACCGGATAAGCGTAGCGCCATCCGGTTTGGGCAACTTCGTAAAACGTGTTTAATGGAAAGAGTAATTTATGGCTGCAACCAAGCCTGCTTTTAACCCTCCGGGTAAAAAGGGTGACATGATATTCAGTGCGCTGGTAAAACTGGCTGCGCTGATTGTGCTATTGATGTTGGGTGGCATTATTGTCTCTCTGGTCATCTCCTCCTGGCCAAGCATCCAGAAATTTGGTTTCTCGTTCCTGTGGACCAAAGAATGGGATGCGCCAAACGATATTTACGGTGCGCTGGTACCAATTTACGGTACGTTGGTCACCTCTCTTATTGCACTGCTGATTGCTGTTCCTGTGAGCTTCGGCATTGCGTTGTTTCTGACGGAATTAGCGCCTGGCTGGCTGCGTCGCCCGCTGGGTATCGCTATCGAACTGCTGGCGGCGATCCCGAGTATCGTTTACGGCATGTGGGGCTTGTTTATCTTTGCTCCGCTGTTCGCAACCTACTTCCAGGAGCCAGTCGGTAACATTCTTTCCAATATCCCGTTTGTTGGTGCCCTGTTCTCCGGTCCGGCATTTGGCATTGGTATTCTGGCCGCTGGCGTGATCCTTGCCATCATGATCATCCCGTACATTGCAGCCGTTATGCGCGATGTGTTCGAACAAACGCCGGTGCTGATGAAAGAGTCAGCCTATGGTATCGGTTGCACTACCTGGGAAGTTATCTGGCGTATCGTCCTGCCGTTCACCAAAAATGGTGTGATTGGTGGCGTGATGCTGGGCCTTGGGCGCGCGTTGGGTGAAACCATGGCGGTAACCTTTATTATCGGTAACACCTACCAGCTCGACAGTGCGTCGCTGTACATGCCGGGCAACAGCATTACCTCTGCGCTGGCGAATGAGTTTGCCGAAGCGGAATCTGGCTTGCATGTTGCTGCGCTGATGGAACTGGGGCTGATCCTGTTTGTGATCACCTTCATCGTGCTGGCGGCATCTAAGTTCATGATCATGCGCCTTGCGAAAAACGAGGGGGCACGCTAATGGCTACGCTTGAAATGCAAAACACAGCCGCGCTGGCGGAATCTCGCCGTAAGATGCAGGCGCGTCGCCGTATGAAAAACCGCATCGCGCTGACGCTCTCTATGGCGACGATGGCATTCGGTCTGTTCTGGCTTATCTGGATCCTGATGTCCACAGTTACCCGTGGTATTGATGGCATGTCGCTGGCACTGTTCACCGAAATGACGCCTCCGCCAAATACCGCTGGTGGTGGTCTGGCGAACGCTCTGGCCGGTAGCGGACTGTTGATTCTGTGGGCGACCGTGTTTGGTACACCGCTCGGTATTATGGCGGGCATCTATCTGGCCGAGTACGGGCGTAAGTCCTGGCTGGCTGAGGTGATCCGTTTTATCAACGATATTCTGCTTTCTGCACCATCAATTGTTGTTGGTCTGTTTGTTTACACCATTGTGGTGGCGAAGATGGAGCACTTCTCCGGCTGGGCGGGTGTTATCGCGCTGGCACTGCTGCAGGTGCCTATCGTTATCCGCACCACCGAGAACATGCTCAAACTGGTGCCGGACAGCCTGCGTGAAGCGGCATATGCGCTGGGTACGCCGAAGTGGAAGATGATTTCTGCTATCACCCTGAAAGCGTCTGTCTCCGGCATTATTACAGGCGTTCTGCTGGCGATTGCGCGTATTGCGGGTGAAACCGCCCCGCTGTTGTTTACGTCGCTCTCCAATCAGTTCTGGAGCACCGACATGATGCAACCCATTGCCAACCTGCCGGTAACGATATTTAAGTTTGCGATGAGCCCATTTGCTGAATGGCAGCAACTGGCCTGGGCCGGGGTGTTGATTATTACCCTGTGCGTACTGTTGCTGAATATTCTGGCGCGCGTGATTTTCGCGAAGAAGAAACACGGTTAATTATTTACGGCGCGGCCAACGACGGCGGCGCTGAATGAGGAAGAGATTGAGATGAGTATGGTTAACACGACTCCGGGTAAAATTTCAGTACGTGACCTGAACTTCTACTACGGCAAATTCCATGCCCTGAAGAACATCAACCTGGATATCGCTAAAAACCAGGTAACTGCGTTTATCGGCCCGTCAGGTTGCGGTAAATCAACGTTGCTGCGTACATTTAACAAAATGTTTGAACTGTACCCGGAGCAGCGTGCAGAAGGTGAAATCCTGCTGGATGGCGACAATATACTTACCAACACCCAGGATATCGCACTGCTTCGTGCCAAAGTGGGGATGGTGTTCCAGAAACCGACGCCATTCCCGATGTCCATTTATGACAACATCGCATTTGGTGTACGCCTGTTTGAAAAGCTCTCCCGTGCGGATATGGATGAGCGTGTGCAGTGGGCGTTGACCAAGGCCGCATTATGGAACGAAACCAAAGATAAACTGCACCAGAGCGGGTACTCTCTCTCCGGTGGTCAGCAGCAGCGTTTATGCATTGCGCGTGGTATCGCCATTCGCCCGGAAGTACTGCTGCTGGATGAGCCATGCTCAGCGCTCGACCCGATCTCCACCGGGCGTATCGAAGAGCTGATCACCGAGCTTAAAGAGGATTACACCGTTGTTATCGTCACCCACAACATGCAGCAGGCTGCACGTTGTTCAGACCACACGGCGTTTATGTACCTGGGCGAATTGATTGAGTTCAGCAACACGGACGATCTGTTCACCAAGCCCGCGAAGAAACAAACTGAAGACTACATTACCGGTCGCTACGGTTGATATGCCCTTCAGCTTTCAAGCGATAACCGCGTTGGCTGCCTTTGCTCACCCCAGTCACGTAGTAGGCTACGCTCCCGGGGACTCGCGCAGTTGCCGCCTTGTTCTCGCTCGAAATCTTTTGGACATCTGGAGAAATGATGGACAATTTAAATCTTAATAAACATATTTCCGGCCAGTTCAATGCAGAACTGGAGAGTATTCGTACCCAGGTGATGACCATGGGCGGCATGGTAGAACAGCAGCTTTCTGATGCGATTACCGCCATGCATAATCAAGACAGCGAGCTGGCGAAGCGCGTCATTGAAGGCGACAAGAACGTCAACATGATGGAGGTGGCGATTGATGAAGCTTGTGTGCGTATCATCGCCAAGCGTCAGCCGACGGCGAGCGACCTGCGACTGGTTATGGCGATTATCAAAACCATCGCTGAACTGGAACGTATTGGTGATGTGGCCGACAAAATTTGCCGCACCGCGCTGGAAAAATTCTCTCAGCAGCATCAGCCGCTGCTGGTAAGCCTGGAATCACTGGGTCGCCACACCGTGCAAATGCTGCATGATGTGCTGGATGCCTTTGCGCGTATGGATCTGGACGAAGCGGTACGTATCTACCGTGAAGACAAGAAAGTTGACCAGGAATATGAAGGTATCGTGCGTCAACTGATGACTTACATGATGGAAGACCCGCGCACTATTCCAAGCGTACTTACCGCGCTGTTCTGTGCGCGCTCTATCGAGCGTATCGGTGACCGTTGCCAGAATATTTGCGAATACATCTTCTACTTCGTGAAGGGGCAGGATTTCCGTCACGTGGGCGGCGATGAGCTGGATAAGCTGCTGGCGGGTAAAGATCCGAAAGAGTAATAGTTGTGTGATCCGCAGGCCCGGTAAGCTTGCGCCTCCGGGCAGTTCGCCGGATGGCGCTAATGCTTATCCGGCCTACAATACAATAACCATTCCGACATCATTAGCGCGTCAAATTCCACCCACGAGCCTTCCACAACTCAGGTAACTGCGCCAGATCGGTAAAGGTCGTTACTTTTGGATGATCGATCGGCTTGTTGTGTGGATCGGCACAGAAGTAGAAAACCTCCATTCCCGCATCGATTCCCGACTGCGCACCTGCACTGGAATCATCCACCAGAATGCAGTTTTCTGCGTTGACGTTCATTGCTTTTGCCGCATGAAACATCAGGGCCGGATCGGGCTTCCAGCGCTGAATATCATAGCCACTGAACAATAAATCAGGGAAATGATGCAACATACCCAGCTTACCCAGAGAATGCTGCATTTTGCTGACCGGACCGTTAGACACCACGCATATGGGCACAGCCATGCTGTCCAGCAATGAATTAGCCCCTGCAATCACCTCCAGTTCGGTATCGAACAGGCGTGCGACCTCAGCGCGGTAAACGGGTTCTAAATCGGCTTTCGCCAGTTCGACACCGTGTTCTTCGTTGATAATGTCGATGATCTCGTAGAGCTTTACCCCCTTGAAGCGCTTAAAAATCTCTTCAAGATCGAGCGTAATGCCGAACGCCTGGAACATGCTGACATACGCGCGAGAACAAATTACTTCACTGTCGACAAGGGTACCGTCACAGTCAAAAAATACGGCTTCTATCTGGGACATGTCATTTCCATTTTAACAAGTTTAACGTTTACGTAATGCATAATGGGGTGACGCAATCGTTGCCGTATAAGCAAATTCAATGAAAAAAGTTGCTCATAACCCAACCCTATTGTCGCATTTTGGTATAGGATAGCGACGAATTTTCCCTCCTTGTTCGGAAATTGATAATGAGTCAACAACACACAACCCAGGCTTCTGGCCAGGGGATGCTGGAACGCGTGTTCAAGCTGCGCGAACATGGCACGACGGCGCGGACCGAAGTGATTGCCGGTTTCACTACTTTCCTGACGATGGTGTATATCGTTTTTGTTAACCCGCAAATTCTTGGCGTTGCGGGTATGGATACCAGTGCAGTCTTTGTCACCACCTGTCTGATTGCTGCATTTGGTAGCATCCTGATGGGACTGTTTGCCAACCTGCCGGTGGCGCTTGCACCTGCGATGGGGCTGAACGCATTTTTTGCCTTTGTAGTCGTCGGTGCGATGGGGCTGTCATGGCAGATTGGTATGGGCGCTATCTTCTGGGGCGCGGTTGGTCTGCTGCTGCTGACAATTTTCCGTGTGCGTTACTGGATGATCGCCAATATTCCGGTCAGCCTGCGCGTGGGGATCACCAGCGGTATCGGCCTGTTTATCGGCATGATGGGGCTGAAAAATGCCGGCGTTATCGTGGCGAATAAAGATACGCTGGTTTCTATCGGCAACCTGACTTCCCACAGCGTGCTGCTGGGCGTTCTGGGCTTCTTTATTATCGCGATTCTGGCATCACGCAACATTCATGCGGCGGTACTGGTCTCGATCATTGTTACCACTCTGTTGGGCTGGTTGCTGGGCGATGTCCACTACAACGGTATTGTATCTGCGCCGCCGAGCGTTATGTCCGTCATCGGGCATGTTGATCTGGCCGGTTCATTTAACATTGGTCTGGCGGGCGTTATTTTCTCTTTCATGCTGGTCAACCTGTTTGACTCCTCTGGTACGCTGATTGGCGTCACGGATAAAGCCGGCCTGGCGGACGCAAAGGGCAAGTTCCCGCGCATGAAGCAGGCGCTGTTTGTGGATAGCGTTTCGTCTGTTACCGGTGCGTTTATCGGTACATCTTCTGTAACCGCGTATATTGAATCCTCTTCCGGGGTTTCGGTCGGCGGGCGTACTGGCCTGACAGCGGTTGTTGTTGGTTTGCTGTTCCTGCTGGTTATCTTCCTTTCGCCGTTGGCGGGAATGGTTCCGGGATATGCGGCAGCCGGTGCGCTGATTTACGTTGGTGTTCTGATGACGTCCAGCCTGTCACGTGTGAAGTGGGATGACCTGACAGAAGCCGTTCCGGCGTTTATTACTGCGGTAATGATGCCGTTTAGCTTCTCCATTACCGAAGGTATTGCGCTGGGCTTTATTTCCTACTGCGTAATGAAAATCGGTACCGGGCGCTTCCGTGACCTCAGCCCGTGCGTCATTGTTGTCGCGCTGCTGTTTGTACTAAAGATTGTGTTTATTGACGCACATTGATTTACCAGCCGCTTCAGCTTCACATTATGAAGCTGAAGCGGCTCCTCTGGTTATCCTGCATTATTCCTCCCCCTGCTAATTATCTTTTTCTGAATAAAAATAGACTGTAATTGATTAAAAATAATTATGAATAATAACCAAGGCTAAATATCTGTTTGGTCATAACAAGGTAAATAGCAAAATTGCACACCCGTTTCCCAGAAATCGTCACGGTTCATCCTATGACGCAGTGGTGCTGGCCTCGGTTGCGGTTTCAATTAGTTAAACACTCTGTTAATAAATTGAAATGTTTAAATTTCATTATTTTTGAAATATCAAAAATAGCCTTGATAAATGCAGGGTGCATTTCAAGTTTCGCATGCGTTTTTTTCGTTACTGTTTCTTATCTCTATAAAAAGGAATTCAGAAATGAAAAAGACGACCACTGGGATACTTTGTGTTTCTCTGCTTTTTCCATTGTTCGCGTCGGCATCCAGCGTAACGCTGGATGGGCACTCGTTAACGCTGGATGAAGCCTGGGCTATCGCACAGGGACAAAAACAAGTCGATATTGCGTCAACCGCCATGAATCGCGTCGATAAAGCCAACAAACTATTGATGATCGCTGCGGGAAAAGGTGTCCCGGTTTATGGGCTAACCGTTGGTGTTGGTTTGAACAAAGACAAATCACTGTTTGATGCGCACGGGAAATTAACTCCGGAAGTTATCCAGGCGTCGCGTGAATTTAATATCAATGCACTGCATGCACATGCTGCAGGTGTTGGTCCTGATATGCCTGACGAACTGGTGCGTCTGGCGATGGTGATCCGTCTTAACACGATGCTGACGGGGAATACTGGCGCTCAACCGCAGGTTGCCAGGATGTACCAGCAGCTACTCAACAAACATATCACCCCTGTGATACCGTCGCGCGGTTCTGTTGGTGAAGCTGATATTACCCTCGCGTCCCATATTGGTGATGTAATGATTGGTGAATGGCGTGTGCGTGTGAACGGCACCGAGATGGCTTCCGCAAAAGCGCTACAACAAGCCGGCATCGCGAAACTCGAACCGCTCGGTAAGGACGCGCTCTCTATCCTCTCTTCAAATGCAATTTCCGCCGCGTATTCAGCCAAAGCGTTGCTGGAGTCCAGGCAGATTATCAACATTACGCCAGCGGTGTTTGGTTTGTCTCTGGAAGCGCTGGATGGCAACGTTGCACCATTCTTGTACCAAAGCTTAAGTGTGCGACCTTTCCCCGGTGTGCAGGATACCGGGGGAAGCATTCGTAATGCGCTAAGCGGATCTTATCTCTGGCAGCATCAGGACGGGCGCCCTTTGCAGGATCCCCTTTCTTTCCGTACGACGGTATTTGTGCTGAATGAAGCGCGTCGTGAATGGAACGAAGCCTGGCAGATGCTGGAAATTCAACTAAACAGCTCCGACGATAATCCTGCGGTGATTGTGGATGCAGACCACTCGTTGGCGGAGAACAGTCAGGTTGAGCAGTACTTTGTTAGTGCGAAAGATGCTAACGGTGAAACCATAAGCGGCGCGATTTTCCCTACCTCTAATTTTGAACCCCTCCCGCTGGCGCTGGCGATTCAGAACTTGTCTTTAGCAATGGGGCATCTGGCGCATAACAGCGTTCAACGCACGTTACACCTGTCTGATGATCATTTCACCGGTCTAAGCCGCTTTCTCGCATCTGATACCAATCAGAAAGGACACGCTTTCGGTGCTATCCAGAAACCTCAGGTAGCGTTGCTGGCGGATATTCGCGATTTGGTTAACCCGGTCTCTCTCGATGGTCAACCGATGGCGGGAACCATTGAGGATACTTATACCAATAACCTGCGAGCCTCCAAACGACTGAGTCAAATTGCCGATGATATGTGCAATATCTATGGTCTGGAGCTGTTGCACGCCAGTCAGGCTATCGATTTACGCAAGCAGAAAAACCCAGATCTGAAGCTGGGCGAACTGACAGGAAAACTCTTTGCTACTTATCGTGAAAAGGTTCCGTTTGTTACCCAGGATCGGATTTTCAGTGACAACATTGCGGACTCTTCTGCGATGGTGGCGTCATTCCCTGCCAGCTCACTGGTCAGCATGAAGACAGGGAGCAAATGACGGCAATGAAAAAAAACAGCGATGTGTCGCGGCGAGCTTTTCTAACCCAAAGCACAATCCTGGCGACAGGCGGCGCACTGGCGACGCTGACGGGAACGGCATGGGCGCAGGAGAGCTGCGCCCAGGTTCAGGGTGTTCGCTACCATAAAATTTACGATGTGATCGTGGTCGGGAGTGGTTTTGCCGGTTTGGCCGCCGCACTTGAAGCGGTGCAGGCCGGTCGCAGTGTTCTGGTTATTGATAAAATGCCTGTTTTTGGCGGTAACTCGGCGATTAACGGCGGTGCGGTCGCCGTTGCCGATTCTCCCCCGCAGCGAAAAGAGGGGATCGTCGATTCACCTGAGCTGATGTACAAGGACATGCTTAAGGCCGGACGCGGCCTGAATGATAAAGAGCAGCTGAAAATTCTGGTTGAGAATACGAACGCGGCGTATGAATTCACGCTTAAACACGGCGTAAAGTACAAACCGTTTGTACAACACTTTGGCGGCCATTCAGTCCCTCGTACGCTGCAAACCGTGGAGAGTTCCGGTGCGGGGATCACCCGTCCATTGAAAGAATCCGCCGCGAAAATGGGCGTGGTTTTCCGTTCTCAATGCAAGCTGGAATCTTTCCTGCAAAACGCGCAAGGGCGTGTGATTGGTCTGACGGTTCGCGATGGCTATCGATTCCCTGACGAACAAACCGGGCAGATTCGTCATTACGGCGCACGTTATGGCGTAGTGATGTGTTCTGGTGGTTTTTCTAATGATTTGCGTTTCCGCAAACTGCAAAACCCCATGCTGGATGAGCGAGTAGACTCCACCAACCATCCTGGTGCCACGGCGGAATGCCTGGTACACATGCTGCGTATTGGCGCAACACCCGTACAGCTAGATCTAATCCAGCTAGGTCCCTGGTCATCGCCGGACGAACGAGGCTTCGGCTATGTGTCGCAGTTCAATACTATCTCCGGTTTTCCCAACGGGATCATGGTCAACCCGCGTACAGGTCACCGTTTCACAAACGAACTTGCCGATCGCAAAGAGCGTGAAGAGGGTATTTTGGCGCAGGTAGATGAAAAAGGTAATCCACTTTATCCCATCTGCTTCACAACGCTGGAAGGTGCAAAACTGGCCCAGAGTCTGGGGCATGCATTGCACTATGGCGTAGCCTGGCAGTTTGACTCGCTGGAACAACTTGCGGCTCATTTTGGTATCCCTTACGCCACGCTGCAGGATGAGGTAGATGCCTACAATGCCGCTGTTGCACGCAAAGGCGGTGATCGGATGAAGAAAGATGTCAGTCGTGCTGTGCCGCTGGAGAAGGGGCCGTTTGTCGCGGTGCGCGTGTGGCCCAAAGTGCACTATGTCATGGGTGGGGTACAAATCAGCATGCGCGCGGAGGTACTCAATGCGGCGGATAGTCAACCGATCGCTGGGTTATATGCTGCCGGAGAAGCAACCGCGGGGTCACATGGTGGTAGCCGCCTCGGTAGTTGCGCCGTTGCAGACTGTCTGGTCTTTGGTCGTATAGCCGGTCTCAGCGCCGCCTCTGCAACCGCGGCGGATGATTCATTTGATGTTGGGGGAATTTAACATGGCGAAATTTTGCATGGCCTTGTTACTGCTGTTGACTGGCAGTTTTTCTCAACTTGGTGTTGCAGCAGATAACGAAGCCGCCTTTCACCAGCAACTGAATACGATGGCTGTTAAGCCTTATCATCATTCTCTGGAAGCCACCGGGCGCGATACATCATGCCAATTGTGTCATGGCGCCAGCACGCCAGTCGCCGCTCCAAATGATAAAGCATGCCTGAGTTGTCATGGAACGCGGGATCAGATTGCGGGATTAACGCAGCCAGATCCACATAAAAAGAATGCCGAGCCTAATCCGCATGATTCGATGCATTACGGCAAAGATGTTCCCTGCACTGCCTGCCATAACGAGCACAAACCTTCGGTTATCTACTGCAACAACTGCCACCTCTTTAAATATCCGGATATGAAGCCATGAGGGATATTATGTGTGGGCTCTTAAAGAGAGGTTTGTTTTGTCTGGTATCAGGATTGATATCGCTGTCGGGGTATTCCGCTCCGATCCCGACAGCGCAGCTCAATCAACCCTGCCAGGAATGCCATGCTGACAGTGACATTCAGGGAATATCAACCGATAAAGTGCAGGCTAATTTATTCGTCTCAATGGATAAATATCACGACAGCGTACATGGCAATGTGCCATGTATCGCTTGCCATCAGAGTCAGCCGGAAAGTGAGGGGTTTTCAGCCACCCCGCATGTGCTAAAACCCATTGGCGATAAGGTTTGTGAGAGCTGCCACGGCGTTGTGATGCGCGATACCGTGCATGCCATGCAGCAAAGCGTACATAATCAAAAGATTGCGAAAGGGCTGTTTTCCTGTACCTCCTGCCATAATGCGCACACGATGACGGCCAGGGAGATTAATCATCCAGATAAAAAACAAATCGCAGATGGTAATCTGATGTGCACCAATTGCCATTCTCGGGCAGGTGTATTTTCGCAGTTATCCGGGGGAAAGGCTTCTAAATCTCAGGATATGGCGCATTCAGCGCTACCTTATGCCACACAACACCTCAGTAGCCTGCGGTGTATTGATTGTCATGCTGATGTCACGGATACAACGTTGCACCGGATATTACCGGCCTCACAAACGATCGGATGTGAGCAGTGTCATGGTGACGGATCGCTGCTTAGTGCTCGCCACAAAACGTTTGCCCCTGATGAAAACACCATTGCTGGCAGTAAGTTGGGGAAAGGATTATTTGACGACCTTGCGCTCAGAAATAAACTGGCGGCGGTCGCGGTCTCAGCCCCTGTTGTTCGTCAGGTTGATGGTGCCCTGTTTACCGATACCTATATGATCGGCAATAACGGGAGTGGGCGAGTCGATCGTTTGTTTGCATACGTTCTGTGTGGATTCGTTATTCTGCTTATTTGCCATGGTTTGGGGCGACTTGTGATATCTCATCAGGCAACAGGCGGAAAGATAGAAAAACGTTATCTCTATACGTTGCCCGTTCGCTGCTGGCACTGGCTAAATGCACTTTGTTTTGCCGTACTTATTATCAGTGGTTGCGCATTGCACTGGGTAAGTTCTCGATTCTCTCTTTGGGTCGATGTACATAATATTACTGGCGTGCTTTTGTGTGTTATCTGGTTGGGCTTTATTCTGCTGGCCTGCTGCGGTAACGGACATCACTATCGGGTTCGTTGGCAGGGAATTATTGGGCGCCTGGTACGTCAGACTCGTTATTATTTGTATAGTATTTTCCGCGGAGAACCTCACCCGGAACATGCTTCGTCTGCGGCTAAATTTAATATCCTGCAACAACTGGGTTATATCGTCGTGATGTTTCTGTTGTTACCGCTACTGATTATCACCGGGTTATTGATGATGTACCCCGGTTATACGCCGGAAACCCTCTTCACATTGCCGGGTAAGCAAGTCGTTGCATATCTCCACTATGGTCTTGCTGTCACGATGGTGGCATTTATCATCATACATCTGTATTTGTGCAGTACTGGTGATACGCCAGGTGCGCTGATTAAAGGAATGATTGACGGTTTTCATCGTACCAGGACGCGTAAATAAAGGCGTTGCTCCCCTTTCCCTCATAATGAAAGGGGAGTGCTACTATTTATCTTTCACTGCAATACCGAGTTTCTTTATTTTGCTGTACAGGGTATTGCTATTCACACCAAGCAGTTCCGCTGCCCCACCTTTCCCTGAAATTTTCCCCCGCGTCTGGCGCAGCGCCAGTTGAATATGTTGACGCATCGCTTCATCAAGTGGCGCAATGGCATTGGTATTCATCTCGCCAGGCAGCATGATGTTGAGCTCATTGAGAGTGCCGCGAAAAAAGGCGTTTTCTAACAAACCAATTAATTCAGTAATATTGCCTGGCCAGTTGTACTCCCAAAGCAGGCGAAGAGAGTCTTCGCCTAAAACAGGTAAGGAGGCCTGTTTATGCTGTTTCGACAGGTATCTCAGATAGTGTATCAACAGAAGCGGAATATCGTTATGTCGATAACGGAGCGGAGGTAGCGTAATAACCTGACAGAGAATGTTGGCGTACCGTTGGCTTGTTATATTATGCTGATGAATGCTGTGATTTTCACTGTTACTGGGTATTTGAGTAGCTGAAAATGGTAGGGTCTGAATGGCTATAACCTGTATCTGGCAATATTCTCGGTAGTTTGAATGCAACCCCAGCAGAAAATTTTGCCAGCGCTCGGGTAATAACCTTATTTCATTTATCTGCAAAGACCCCTGATGCAATTCCAGAAATAAAGCAATGTTCGGTGGCAGAGCAAAATCGATAACCACCGTTTTGTCCACTTTTCCATTTTTTATGATTATCAATTGCCGGGCGGAGGCATCAAGTATTCCATAATAATGAATGCCGTTAGAATTGCGCTGTCGTAAAGCAGCTACAAAGGTTTTTTTTCCGACGCCCTCTTCACCCAACATCAGAATGGGTTGTTTACTATTTGCCAGTTCATCTAACGAATTATAAAGCTGGTACAGTGGGATATTGGACGGGCTGACAACGAATTGCTCATCTTCTTCTGATGCAGGAAGTCCTGGTATAAGAGGGGGGATATTTTTCAGTAAGAGGTTATGCCGTGACAGGGCAATGAAGGCAAGCAAGGAGAGCTCTCCTCGTACTGATTCAAACAACGCCGTATGCTGCGGTGTAAAGGCATTTGTATGGTAACTAAACACCCCCATTGCACCCAAACGCACGCCGTCCAGATGCATGCGCATCAGTATAAGGGATTTGATATTACGAAAGCAGGTATTTACAACATATTGAGTCAGCGGGCACTGACTCAGATTATCAATAAGTTGAGTGGAGAAATTATCCGAATAATCGAATTGTCGGGCAATGTTTTCAGGAATAGGGATGACATCCCGTTTCAGTCGTGCCGTTTTATGTGTCGCCAGTGCTAAAAACTGAATACAGCGGATGTCACTACGATAGTAGTTAAAAAAAATACCATCACATTCTATAGAATCTGGTATCGCCTGCAGGCAGGCATACATGGATTTCTCCAGCTGTGTACTGCTACATACTGCTGTCCGCAAATGTGACAAAGTCCTGTCCATGGCATATCCATTGTTCACGAGTGACAAGATGTCGGGAAAAAAAGAGTAGATATATTTATAAATAATATTATTACAACCGTAACAGTTGGTATAACTATGCCATAAATTGCCAGGAGAGAAAACAGAGGAGGGGATAATTCTGGAGCAGAGTCATAAATAACAGGAAATAAGATAATCCAGAAAGATTAGGCTCTTTCTGGATTATCTACAATCATCTGCGAATATTATGCGAACTCTTTTATGCTTTAACTCTCTGAATATATTCGCTAAAAGCAGTCAGCTGGCCGGTGAGATGATCCAACGTACTTTGATCAACCACTTCTCCGGTTTGTGGATCAACTTTGTTCTGAATGACGCCACCCATAAATTCCGGCTTGTTCATAACCATAGCGTCGAGAAATACCAGAATCTGGCGCAGATGGTACTGACAGCGTGCACCGCCGATGCCGCCCATTGAACTGGTCTGAATCAGAACCGGTTTCCCCGCCAGAGGTTGATCGGGCAGGCGAGACAGCCAGTCGATGGCATTTTTCAGTCCGCCAGGAACAGAATAGTTATATTCCGGCGTAACAATAACCACGCCATCGGCTTTCCTGATTTGTTCTGCCAGTGCTTCTACGCTTGCTGGAAAACCCTCTTCTTGCTGCAGATCGGCGTCATACAGAGGAAAATCACCGATAGAGGGTAATGCGTTGATTTCCATCCCCGCAGGAGCAATTTTTGGCAGCGTACGGGCAACCATTCCATTAAATGAACCTTTGCGCAGGCTCCCCAGTAACGTAACAACATTCAATGTTTCAGACATGGTTACTCCTGTTTCATCATGAAGGTTAAATCAGTTAAGCGTATAGCTCTTTGCTGCGGATAATTGTGAAAACCGGATCAGGCGACCCGTCGGCTCATTAGCGCGAGTCTGGATATCAGGCAAACATTTCCAATCCTGTTTACCATCAAACTCCCAAACCTTGAGTTTTTCAATGGCCGGCGTGACCGCGACTGACCATACCAATACATCTTCCGCATCGCAGATGGCTTCGATCTGCGCAGCATGGGCACATTTCAGACGCCCGGCACCGGGTAATAGCTGGAGCTCACGCGGGTCGTCATTGCACACATCACCGGTGAGTTTGAGTACGCTCTGGCGCAGAGTAATAAGTTGTGCGCGTGCTTCATTCGGATCGCTTTGGTTGTTGATCCACAGGTTTTCGTTACTGGAGAAATGGTAGGTTTCGGTTGAATGTGGATTATTAAACCCTCTGTTCGTCCGCTGAAGCTCCATATCCAGACCACATGCACCTTCTGTTGTCAGTGCGACACCAACCATATTTCCGGCATAAGAAATTGAAAAGCCAGGCAGATTTTTATCGCGAAAGACGGGCTTACCTTTGGCTTCAATAACAATGTCGGGCAGTGTGCTTGTGCCGTAAAGCATAAACATCAGTTCGGCGAGCAGGCTTCTGGAGGCCAGAAAGCGTGTCCGGCGGTGAGTCGGTAAATTGCTTGCTTCGATGTGGCATGGAGAAGGGAGACGAACTGAAACCAGGTGTCCCTCCGTAAGAATCCCTCTGGCAAAATGTGTCGCCATTTTTCGCTCCGTGATTAATGGTCCGTGATTATTACCAGAGTAACATTTACACGGCTTATAGGCAGGCTTTGCTGCCCAAAAAGTAGACGGAAACGAAATACATTACGCGACATTTACATTTCTGTAGCCAGCGTGGTTAATTTTGCAACAACATCGGAGGCGGATCGTCAGGTCATATCGCGATAAAGAGCCTTGATCGTCTCTTTTAACCAGACGATCTTAGGGTTGTGGCTGTTGCGTTTATGCCAAAGGAGGGTGAACGGTACGCGCATCTTCTCAAGCTGCGCAGCATCAAAAGGCATCGGACGCGCCACAAGCGGCAACTGGTGAAGTTGGTTATAGCGCTTACAGTAGACTGGGGCCGTAGCTATCAACGCGTGATCCGGTTGCGCGGCCATAAACAGTGACTGCTCAAAACCAGGCAGACACAATGCGATATTTCGTTCGCGTCCCATCTCCTGGAGCACATCGTCCAGCGCCCAGGTATCGCTCTGCTCCCAGCTAATGCTGATATGGGGATAGCGCAGAAAAGTTTCCAGATTCCACTCTTCCCGCAATGCCGGATGATCCTCGCGCAACCAGACGCACGGGAGATCGGAAAACAACACCTCATAATCGATCGACAAAGGAAGCAGGCTGAGTAGTTCGCGCGATCGCGGATGGCTTTCGCGGCCGGTAAAACCGATATCTACCTCGCCACGAATAATCGCGTCCAGCGAATCGTAGTCCCAGTTGCGCACTTTGATCGTGGCCTGTGGATAACGCTGATAGATCTGCTGTGAGAGCGTGTTGAACATGATCATCACCAGCGGTGTTTCGGCCACCAGATCAAACTTCAATCCGCGCGGCGATTCGTGGTTTGGCTTATCAAGCAGTTGGTTACTCATCTGCATCCACTCCGCCAGGTTTTGCTCCATGCTGACCATCAGCGGCGTTGGCGTCAGCCCCAGTGGGGTGTTTACAAACAACGGATCGTCAAACCAGGCTCTCAGTTTCGACAACGATTTACTGACCGCCGAGGGCGTGACGCTCATCCGCTTAGCGGTTTTGGTAACGCTGCGCTCCTGCATCAGGAGCTGCAGACAGAGCAGTAAATTAAGATCGAGACTGCTGAGGGATTTCTTCATGAGTTGGCGCGGACCGGTCTGGAGCAACAGTGATAATCAGCATGATACTTACTATGCTACAACCAATCAGAATCCCGATCAGCATATTCAGCGCATCGAGGCCGAGGATAGCGGCCAGCCAAATCCACACTGATGAACCACAAACCTGGGCAATGCCTAATGTCGAGCTGGCCACGCCTGCACGCAGCGAGAATGGCCCCAGCGCCTGGCTCATGGCGACACCGAAGCCCACCGAGAATCCCGCACAGATTAAAGTCAGCCCAAACAGAGTGAGCGCATGCGTATTGGCGAGCGTTAACACGATGCCTGCAGCGAGAAAGAGCCCTTGCGAGGTTAGCATCAGAGTTCGAGGTTTAAACAGGCTCAGGGCGAACGGTGTGGAGAACGATACTGCCATACTGATACCCGCAGTCATTGCCATCGTGGTGGCGTATTCACCACGGTCGAAGCCCATTACTTCCATCAGTAGCACCGGAGAAGTATTCACAAAGGTCAGGATCACAGATACGCTGAGGGTGGTAATAGCCAGTCGGCTGAGGAAAAAGCGGTTCACTAGCGACTCTGCGATTTGGTTGGTTTCCGCAGATGTTGAATGCGTTGCCGGGCGCGATTCCCGCAGGATAAACACTGAGAGCAGACAAACGACTACGCCCATGCCCATCATCGTATAGAACAGGCTCTGCCAGGGGTATTTGATCATGATCAGGTGCCCCATCACCGGAGCCAGAACTGGCACGATACAGGTGATACCGTTCAACAATGACAGCACCTTCGCCCGACGGCGATCGTCCAGCGTATCGCGCAGTATCGCAAACGCCACTACATAGCAGCAGCCCGCACCAACGCCCTGAATGAAACGCCCTACCAGGAATGGCGTGCCACTTTCGGCAAAGGAGCACAGGGCAGAGGCGAAAATGAATATCAGGGCACCGACTATAGCCACTGGTTTTCGCCCTGACTGGTCCGCTACCTTACCCGCGAATAACATTGCTGTCGCCATCCCGGCAAGATAAACGGAGAATGCGATGTGCAGTTGCGCCTCGCTGGCATTCAGATCGGCGGCAATTCGCGGTAATCCCACCAGATACATATCAATTCCGGCCGGATAGAGTAAAACAAGGGCAAAGCTGCAGATTAGAAAGCGTGTCATAGCGACCTCATGAGGAATGTGGCGCTAAGAATACGGGGAGAGACTCAGTAGTGCGAGTTGCCATTTGGACAACAGTGATTTCCTGATAGGAAAACACTGTTGTCGATTCAATTACAATTCACTCTTCTCGGTATTATTGGCGTAATCGCATTTTGCCCAAAGGGGTTTAATGGCATGCGTCGCACCGTTGAAGGGAAATTCTGCGTTTTTATTTTGTTGAGCGTGCAATAGCATATCGATCTCCGCATTGATGATAGCTTTCGCTTTGGAGTGATATCGCTGTAGTGAAACCTGGCTTAATTTATCGGGTAATTTCAGAAAGCTGTAACTTTTGACTTTATCGTAAACACCGTCTTTGACCTTCATTTTGCTGCCGGAGGGGACGCCAATTTTGAGATCATAGCTCTTTAGTCCTGCAATCCGCTCGGCAACGGTGATTTTTTCCGTTCGCTTGATATTTTTGCTGATCAGCAGCACTGTATTTCGTTGATGCCAGGCCTCAAACATTTGCACATTACCCACGTTTTCTTCATACGAACGTCTATTTGATTTAGGAAACAGAAAACTATTGGAGTTGTGGATTTTTTGTTCATTCTCAGTGAGGGAGGCCACGCTATCTTTTTTCTGTAATTCTTGCTCTGCAGCTGGGCGATAGATATGCAGCAGCCGATCGGCAAGCGTGAGCACCGCATCATAAAGGGTGTGTGTTTGAATGAGTTCCAATAGGTTATTGCGATCTATGGTTATTTGGCAAAATTCGCTATCCCAACTGATAGATTCGTGTTCTTTTTTTTCTTCGTTTTTTTGGGTTCTATCAGGTGAGATTGTTGTAAATTTCCAGCGATAGGGCGTTGATTGAGGTGTCTTCAGATAACGCAGGATGTCAAAAAGCCAGTGGTGAATATCAGTAGCATAAACGCCGATATAAACGTTCAGGATACGCTGAGCATCGTGCTCTGACCCTTGAGTGAGCACGCTGTCAATTAGTTGTTCGCAACCTTGTTTTTCAAGATCTTCCTTGATGGCTTTAAAATCATGACTTTCACGTATTCCTCTGATGGCGAATCCGCTGAAGGTATCCGCGAATGGTGTCAGCCATTGGGGGAGTGCACTGTGTTTTTGCCGATAATCCGCGATGAGATGGAACACTGTCTCGGATAAAATATCTAATCTATTGATAGAAAAATACTTATCTAATTTTTCTAATAGCAGGTCGCCATGTGAATGTGCTATTGAAAGATCCTGATGGCAGTAGCCTTTCCGTTTTTCTACGGGAATAGCTGGGCAACCTGTTTGACTGCTAGTTAAAATGGCAAACAGATCGTCGCGAATAAATTCCTCATGAAGGGACATCAGATGTTGGTAGCGCCCTCGGCGTTGTTCAGGCGGATGATTCATCTCCCCCCAAGTTTTCAGGCTTACGTTACCTTTATCGAACCCTTCATACAGTGTTCTCATAAACGCGAGAGTGTTCAGAAGAGGATCCTCTTTTTCTTCTTCAGCACCCACGGCATAGTTATCTGATTTATAAATCTCACTGATTTTAGCGCTTTGATCTTGCAGCGCAGTGATGACGCGATGTTGTTCTTCAAACCAATGGCGGCATTCGGGAAGCGTATAAAGGTGGCGAGCTTTAAAAATAAGAAGGAGTATTTGCTCGCTTATCGCATCGTATATATCCGGGAACGGGTGGCGTTCGCCAGAGAGAAAAGTGCGGAAAACCTGTTTTTGATGATCGGAAAGGGCCATTGATTCTCCATTTTTTGTGATTTCTATCACAAAATCAACCTGCGAAATTTTATAAATGTCATGCCGGGAAATGAAAGAACCCGGTAAGCTCAATCATGATATTTTCCGGAACTGATTGAAAAGTCTTCTATGTCTTTTGTATGCATCAAAATATCAAATAAAATCCACTTCAAAAAATATTAATTGAAGATTAAATATCAAGTAGATTTTAGTCATGATTTATTTTCATAATATTTTATTTTTTTTATCAATTTATGTATTTTTTTTAATATTTTGATTTATTTAATGTGTTGAATATCATTGATTTCAACGAGGCATGTGCCTGTTACTTTGATAAAGGTGATAAGTATGTTTAGCGATCTCTTTGATTATATTAGTGAAAATCCTTTCAAATCTCTTGCTGTCGTAGCGGCAACTCTCGCGACAGGCGGGGCGGCGGCGGCCATGGCCCCGGCTATTGGCGCAGCGGTCAGTGCTGCGGGATTGGGCGTGGCCGGGGGGACCTTAAGCGGTGCCGCAGCCTCTTCAGCGGGGCTCGCTGCGTTGGGAGGAGGGAGCTTGGCTTCTGGTGGACTAGGTATGGCTGGAGGGAAGGCTGTTGTAACAACTGTGGGGGCTGTGATTGGCGGCAGTACATCCGGCAGTATTGCCAAATCTTCATCAACTTATTAACACATTATTTGGAGGCATTAATTATGGGTATTGTTGCGGCAGGTTTACGTGAGTGGAACTATCAAAAAATCAACCGATTAACTCACGCTGGCTTTAGCGACGGCACTATCGCCAGTGCAATTAATGATGACTTGAATGAGCGCAATGTTGAATTGCCGTCACCGTTAACTGCAGTAGATGTTGAGTCATACAAAAAATTATCGTTTCTGGCAGGTGAGCGCTCGTTAATTTCTGAGCATAAAATTCGTGCTCTCACTGACGAGTGTGAACCCGACGCCATGGAATGCTGATAATTTGGATCGGCGGAGAACCCGGTAAGCATGGGTTCTCCACCTTCTTGCGCCTAGCTTTCAATTTCTCGACAAAAGCACTCTCTCAAATTAAAAGCCAAAATTAGCGCTTACTTACCAATACAGAAACTGGAGAAAATCCTGCCCAGCAGATCGTCGGAAGTAAACTCTCCGGTTATCTCACTGAGGTTTTGTTGCGCCAGTCGCAGTTCTTCCGCCAGCAACTCTCCAGCCCACGCACCCAGCAACTGAGCTTTCCCTTGCTGGAGATGCTCTGCCGCTTCAGCCAGGGCTTGCAGATGACGACGACGCGCCAGGAAGCCGCCTTCCATATTTGTTTCAAAACCCATGCTCTGCTTGAGATGGTTGCGCAGTACGTCCACGCCTTCGCCGGTACGCGCAGAGAGGCGAACCAGTGAGTGGCCATTTACTTCGCTAAGACCCAGTGTTTCGCCAGTGATATCCGCTTTGTTACGCACGACCGTAATCGGTAGCTTCGCAGGCAGACGTGCAATAAAGTCAGGCCATATTTCTGCTGGATCTACTGCGTTCGTGGTGGTGCCATCAACCATAAACAGCACGCGGTCGGCTTGTTCTATTTCCTGCCAGGCGCGTTCGATACCAATACGCTCAACTTCATCGTTTGCATCGCGCAGACCTGCGGTATCGATGATATGCAGCGGCATACCGTCGATATGAATGTGCTCGCGCAGTACGTCGCGGGTGGTTCCGGCAATATCGGTCACGATCGCTGCTTCACGACCCGCCAGTGCGTTCAACAGGCTTGATTTGCCTGCGTTAGGACGTCCGGCAATGACTACTTTCATCCCTTCACGCAACAGGCTGCCCTGACGCGCTTCGGCACGAACAGCATCAAGATCACTGATGACGCTATTGAGCTGCGCTTCAATTTTGCCGTCGGAAAGAAAGTCTATTTCCTCGTCCGGGAAATCAATCGCTGCTTCCACATAGATGCGCAGGTGAGTGAGTGCTTCCACAAGGTGGTTCACGCGGGAAGAAAATGCACCTTGCAACGAGTTTAGCGCCGAGCGTGCAGCTTGTTCCGAGCTGGCATCAATCAGGTCGGCAATGGCCTCTGCCTGAGCTAAATCAAGCTTATCGTTAAGAAATGCACGCTCAGAGAACTCGCCGGGTCTGGCAATGCGCAGGCCTGGAATCGTCAGAATGCGTTTTAACAGCAGATCGAGAATGACCGGTCCGCCGTGACCCTGAAGCTCTAAAACATCTTCACCAGTAAAGGAGTTCGGTCCGGGAAACCACAGGGCAATCCCCTGATCCAGCGCACTGCCATCTGCGTCTTTAAATGGCAGATAGTCTGCATAACGCGGTTTTGGCAGTTTGCCCAGTAGGGTTTCGGCGACTTCGCGCGCTTTAAGGCCGGAGATACGCAGAATACCCACACCACCACGTCCCGGTGGGGTTGCCTGAGCGACGATGGTGTCGTTATGGCTCATGATATGTCTCGCTGAATACAAATAAAAAAGGCGGTCATCTGACCGCCCTTATTTTAGCGTTAACTCACCGAATCAGGAGTTTTTCTTCTCGCGGCTATGCAGGCCACGCTTCTCCAGACCACGGTAAATCAACTGCTGCTGAATAATGGTTACCAGGTTGCTGACGATATAGTACAGCACCAGACCTGACGGGAACCACAGGAAGAACACGGTGAAGATGACCGGCATAAAGGTCATGATCTTCTGCTGCATCGGGTCGGTCACAGTGGTCGGCGACATCTTCTGAATGAAGAACATCGTCACGCCCATCAGGATCGGCAGGATGTAGTACGGGTCCTGTGCAGACAGGTCATGGATCCACAGAGCGAACGGCGCATGACGCAGTTCAATGGAGCCCATCAGCATGTAGTACAACGCCAGGAAGATTGGCATCTGGATGATCAGAGGGAAACAGCCACCCAGTGGGTTAACCTTCTCAGCTTTGTACAGTGCCATCATTTCCTGGCTCTGACGCTGTTTGTCATCGCCCAGACGCTCACGCATTGCCTGAATCTTCGGCTGCAGCATACGCATCTTCGCCATGGAGGTGTACTGCGCTTTGGTCAGCGGGTACATGATGCCACGAACGATAAAGGTGATAACGATGATGGAGAAGCCCCAGTTACCCAGGAAGCTGTGGATGAACTTCAGCAGTTTGAACAGAGGTTGGGAGATGAACCACAGCCAGCCGTAATCCACGGTCAGATCCAGGTGCGGAGCAACTGCCGCCATTTTATCCTGAATTTCCGGACCAACCCACAGGGTGCTGGTCATCGCACCAGTCTGGCCAGGCTGTACCAGTACCGGCTGAGATTTATAGCCGATAGCGGCAATGCCGTTACCCAGATTAGCGGTGTAGAAGTTATTGGTGCCGTCGTTACGCGGAACCCATGCCGTTGCAAAATACTGTTGCAGCATTGCTACCCAGCCGTCTTTAGCATTGACGTTCAGGTTTTCGTTTTCAGCAATGGTGTCGAACTTGTATTTTTCATACTTCTCATCAGGCGTGGAGTACGCTGCGCCACGGAAGGTGTGCAGCGCAAAGTTGCTGCTACCAGTGTCACGATGAGATGGCAGATTGATGGATTGCTTCAGCTGACCAAAGGTGGAGACTTCCAGCGGTTTCTCGCTGGCGTTCTGCACGCTGTAGTTAACGTTGACAGCATATTCACCACGCTTGAGGACAAACGTTTTAGTGAATGTGTTGCCCGCTGCGTCAGTATAGGTCATCGGGATCTGCAGTTCGTTCTGACCATCAGCCAGTACAAAGGCGTCTTTTTCGACGTTGTACAGCGGACGCGGGCCGTTAGCCGGGTTATCCGGGCCATCGCGACCTGTCAGGCCACTTTGCGCCTGATAGATGAACTGTGGCGTGGTTTCCAGTAACTGGAACGGCTCGGTAGAACCGAGTTCTTTCGGGTAAGCTGGCAGCGAGGCCTGTTCCACATCACCACCACGGGTGTTGATGGTCAGATCAAGCACGTCAGTCTTAACCGTAATCAGTTTCCCCTGGCCACTGGCCGGTACGCCCTGGTCGGCGGCGCTACCCGCTGCGGTGGTCGTTGTCTGCGTGGTCTGTTGAGCTTGAGGCTGAGGATTTTTATCCTGCTCCCAGGCTTGCCAGATCATGAAAGACACGAACAGCAAAGCGATGACTAAAAGATTGCGTTGCGAATCCATCGTTAGTGTTCTCTGGTATCAAATGGTCCGGGCGGGACGGGATCGTCACCACCAGGGTGTAAAGGGTGGCATTTTAATACGCGTTTCACCGTCAACCAACTGCCTTTTATCACTCCAAACCTGCGCAATGCCTCAATTCCGTAGCTCGAACAGGTTGGAGTGAAACGGCAATGCGGCCCAAGCAGCGGACTGATAAGGCGTTGATAGACCCGAATGAGGGCTATCAGGACCCGCGAGCCAGGCGACAATGGCGACGCCATAATTTTTCCAACGCTTCCGAGAGAGCACGGTTATCGAGGTCAGCAACCCCTTTTTTAGCCACCACCACGAAATCCATTGCTGGAAGTTCGTGCTGACGAAGACGAAAACTTTCACGCGTCAGACGTTTAATCCGATTGCGTTCATGTGCGCGTCGAACGTTTTTCTTGGCGACTGTAAGACCGATACGGGGATGCCCCAGCGAATTCAGGCGGCCGAGGATGGTGATTTGCGGCGTGCCAGCCCGTTGTGGCTGCTGGAAGACGAATGTGAAATGAGTGGGAGTTAACAAACGTAACTCCCTGGGAAATGCGAGCTTAACCACTCAGGGGCTAGCTTTTATTACTTAGAAACGGTCAGACGAGAACGGCCTTTAGCACGACGACGTGCCAGAACCTGACGACCATTTTTATTAGCCATACGAGCACGGAAGCCGTGAGAACGGTTGCGCTTCAGTACAGACGGTTGAAAAGTGCGTTTCATGGCGATTTCTACCTAAACTTGAATAAATTCACTGACTTTTGCGTATACCCGAACGAATATCGAACGACTTACGCCACAGTGTGGGTGATTAAAGAGGCCGGATTGTAATAATTGTACACTCCGGAGTCAATTCTCTTTCCTTATTTCCCGCTTTTTTCCGCATGGTTTCGCGTATAAAACAGGCAGCGTTGACGCCGTGAGGCGACCGTTACTCGCTGGGGGTAAGAATTATACGGGCTGGCGGATAAAGCGCAAGGATCGCCCGGGATCTTTATTAGATCGTTTAAGCAAAAAAGCCGCTTTGCTCATTAATTTTTTCAATATGCGCGCGAAAACCTGCAGCACTTCTCCAGGATCGTTTACACTTAGCCGATTCTGGATCATCCTGTGGATAAATCGGGAAGAATCTGTGAGAAACAGAAGATCTCTCGCGCAGTTTAGGCTATGATCCGCGGTCCTGATCGTTTCATTGGATCCTGATCGGGCATATAACCGCAGACAGCGGTTCGTGCGTCACCCTCTTGCAGGGTCTTTTCGACGTGCGCCAACAATCATGAATGTTTCAGCCTTTGTCATTTATCGACTTTTGTTCGAGTGGAGTCCGCCGTGTCACTTTCGCTTTGGCAGCAGTGTCTTGCCCGATTGCAGGATGAGTTACCAGCCACAGAATTCAGTATGTGGATACGCCCGTTGCAGGCGGAACTGAGCGATAACACGCTGGCTTTGTATGCGCCAAACCGTTTTGTGCTCGATTGGGTAAGGGATAAATACCTTAACAACATCAATGGATTACTGAATAGCTTCTGTGGTGCGGATGCCCCGCAGCTGCGTTTTGAAGTCGGTACAAAACCCGTCACGCAAACGCTGAAGACGCCGGTTAATAACGTTGTGGCGCCTGCGTATGTCGCGCAACAAGTACAGCCGCAACGTGCCGCACCGGCGGCGCGCCCGGGCTGGGATAACGTCCCCGCTCCGGCAGAACACACCTATCGCTCTAACGTTAACGTCAAACATACGTTTGATAACTTCGTTGAAGGTAAATCTAACCAACTGGCGCGCGCGGCGGCACGTCAGGTGGCGGACAATCCTGGCGGTGCCTACAATCCTTTATTCCTGTATGGCGGTACTGGCCTGGGTAAAACCCACCTGTTGCATGCCGTCGGTAACGGGATCATGGCACGCAAGCCGAATGCGAAAGTGGTGTATATGCACTCCGAGCGTTTTGTCCAGGACATGGTTAAGGCCCTGCAAAACAATGCGATCGAAGAGTTTAAACGCTACTACCGTTCTGTTGATGCGTTGCTGATTGACGATATTCAATTCTTTGCCAACAAAGAACGATCTCAGGAAGAGTTTTTCCACACCTTCAATGCCCTACTGGAAGGTAATCAGCAGATCATCCTGACATCGGATCGCTATCCGAAAGAGATCAACGGTGTTGAAGATCGTCTGAAATCTCGCTTCGGCTGGGGATTGACTGTCGCGATCGAACCGCCAGAGCTGGAAACGCGAGTGGCGATCCTGATGAAGAAAGCGGACGAAAACGACATTCGTCTGCCGGGCGAGGTGGCGTTCTTTATTGCCAAGCGTCTACGCTCTAACGTGCGTGAACTGGAAGGCGCACTGAACCGAGTGATTGCCAACGCCAACTTTACCGGCCGGGCGATCACTATCGACTTTGTGCGTGAAGCGCTGCGCGATCTGCTGGCATTGCAGGAAAAACTGGTCACCATCGACAATATCCAAAAGACGGTGGCGGAGTACTACAAAATCAAAATTGCGGATCTGCTTTCTAAGCGTCGATCTCGCTCGGTAGCTCGCCCGCGTCAGATGGCGATGGCGCTGGCAAAAGAACTCACCAACCACAGTCTGCCGGAAATTGGCGACGCGTTTGGTGGGCGTGACCATACTACCGTGCTTCATGCCTGCCGCAAGATTGAGCAGTTGCGTGAAGAAAGCCATGATATTAAAGAAGATTTCTCCAATTTAATCAGAACATTATCTTCGTGACGCTATGAAATTTACCGTTGAACGTGAACATTTATTAAAACCGCTTCAGCAGGTCAGCGGCCCGCTGGGTGGTCGTCCTACACTGCCGATTCTCGGAAATCTGTTGCTACAGGTTGCGGATGGTACGCTTTCTCTGACCGGTACCGATCTTGAAATGGAAATGGTGGCACGCGTTGCGCTGATTCAGCCTCATGAACCAGGTGCGACTACCGTTCCGGCACGTAAATTTTTCGACATTTGTCGTGGGCTGCCGGAAGGGGCTGAAATCGCCGTTCAACTGGAAGGCGACCGCATGCTGGTGCGTTCTGGCCGCAGCCGTTTCTCACTTTCCACGCTACCTGCCGCCGACTTTCCGAATCTGGATGACTGGCAGAGCGAAGTTGAATTCACCCTACCGCAGGCCACAATGAAGCGCCTGATTGAGGCCACGCAGTTTTCAATGGCTCATCAGGACGTGCGCTATTACTTAAACGGCATGCTGTTTGAAACCGAAGGTGAAGAGTTGCGTACCGTGGCGACCGATGGTCACCGTCTGGCAGTCTGCTCTATGCCGGTTGGACAATCTCTGCCCAACCATTCGGTGATTGTGCCGCGTAAAGGTGTTATTGAGCTGATGCGTATGCTTGACGGCGGCGACAACCCGCTGCGAGTGCAAATTGGCAGCAACAACATCCGAGCACACGTCGGTGACTTTATTTTCACTTCCAAGCTGGTTGACGGTCGTTTCCCGGATTATCGCCGCGTGCTACCGAAGAACCCGGACAAACACCTGGAAGCAGGCTGCGATATTCTCAAGCAGGCATTTGCCCGTGCGGCGATCCTCTCTAATGAGAAGTTCCGCGGCGTGCGTCTGTACGTCAGTGAGAATCAGCTCAAAATCACGGCGAACAACCCGGAACAGGAAGAAGCGGAAGAGATCCTCGACGTCACCTACCCAGGGACTGAAATGGAAATCGGCTTCAACGTTAGCTACGTGCTGGATGTACTGAACGCGCTGAAGTGCGAAAACGTCCGTATTATGCTGACCGACTCTGTTTCCAGCGTGCAGATTGAAGATGCCGCATCACAGTCGGCTGCCTATGTTGTTATGCCAATGAGACTGTAGTGGAAAATAGCGGGCTATCTTACTTGCCATTTTCAACCTGGGCTGTGCTCGCCCCTGTCACGTACTTCGTGTACGCTCCAGGGGCTGTGCGCAGGCCGCGTTGAAGCTGGCTGCGCCGATCGCCCTGGCCTGAAGAAACCCTGATATGTCACTAACGCGCCTTCTCATTAAAGATTTCCGCAATATTGAAAGCGCGGATCTTGCTTTATCTCCTGGCTTTAACTTCCTGGTAGGAGCTAACGGCAGCGGCAAAACCAGCGTGCTGGAAGCTATCTATACGCTGGGCCACGGTCGGGCGTTTCGCAGTTTGCAGATTGGTCGTGTCATTCGTCACGAGCAGGAGTCGTTTGTATTACACGGGCGTTTGCAGGGTACGGAGCGTGAAACGTCGATTGGCCTGACAAAAGATAAGCTGGGTGACAGCAAAGTGCGTATTGACGGCACCGACGGTCACAAGGTTGCTGAACTGGCGCACTTGATGCCGATGCAGTTGATCACGCCTGAGGGGTTTACTTTACTCAACGGCGGCCCCAAATACAGGAGAGCATTCCTTGACTGGGGGTGCTTTCACAATGAAGCCGGATTTTTCACCGCCTGGAGCAACCTTAAGCGTCTGCTCAAGCAGCGCAATGCGGCGCTGCGCCAGGTGAGTCGTTATGAGCAACTACGTCCGTGGGATAAAGAACTGATCCCGCTGGCGGAACAAATCAGTACCTGGCGCGCGGAGTACAGCGCCGGTATCGCGCAGGATATGGCGGATACCTGCCAGCAGTTTCTTCCCGAGTTCTCTCTCTCTTTCTCTTTCCAGCGTGGCTGGGAGAAAGAGACTGATTACGCAGAGGTGCTGGAACGCAGTTTTGAACGTGACCGCATGTTGACTTACACCGCGCACGGTCCGCATAAAGCGGATTTCCGTATACGCGCTGACGGTGCGCCGGTGGAAGATACGTTGTCTCGTGGACAGTTAAAGCTGCTGATGTGCGCCTTGCGTCTGGCGCAAGGGGAGTTCCTGACCCGTGAAAGCGGACGGCGCTGCCTGTACCTGATAGATGATTTTGCCTCTGAACTGGATGATGCGCGTCGCGGACTGCTTGCCAGTCGCTTAAAAGCCACGCAATCTCAGGTCTTTGTCAGCGCAATTAGCGCTGAACACGTTCTGGACATGTCGGACAAAAATTCGAAGATGTTCACCGTGGAAAAGGGTAAAATAACGGATTAACCCAAGATAAAATGAGCGAGAAACGTTGATGTCGAATTCTTATGACTCCTCCAGTATCAAAGTCCTGAAAGGACTGGATGCGGTGCGTAAGCGCCCGGGTATGTATATCGGCGACACGGATGACGGCACCGGTCTGCACCACATGGTATTCGAGGTGGTAGATAACGCTATCGACGAAGCGCTCGCGGGTCACTGTAAAGATATCGTCGTGACGATTCACGCTGACAACTCCGTGTCCGTTACCGATGATGGCCGTGGTATCCCAACCGGGATTCACCCTGAAGAGGGCGTTTCGGCGGCAGAAGTTATCATGACCGTTCTGCACGCAGGCGGTAAATTCGATGATAACTCTTATAAAGTGTCCGGCGGTCTGCACGGCGTAGGTGTTTCCGTGGTTAACGCCCTGTCGCAGAAACTGGAGCTGGTGATTCGTCGTGAAGGCAAAGTGCATCAGCAAACTTACGTGCACGGCGTGCCGCAAGCGCCGCTGGCGGTAACCGGTGAGACCGAAGCTACGGGTACCCAGGTACGTTTCTGGCCAAGCCATGAAACTTTCACCAATGTCGTTGAATTTGAATACGATATTCTGGCGAAACGCCTGCGCGAGCTGTCATTCCTGAACTCCGGCGTATCCATCCGCCTGCGTGATAAGCGCGACGGCAAAGAAGACCATTTCCACTACGAAGGCGGCATTAAGGCGTTTGTTGAATACCTCAACAAAAATAAAACGCCGATCCACCCGAATATCTTCTACTTCTCTACTGAAAAAGACGGTATCGGCGTTGAAGTTGCGCTGCAGTGGAATGATGGTTTCCAGGAAAACATCTACTGCTTCACCAACAACATTCCGCAGCGTGATGGCGGTACTCACCTTGCAGGCTTCCGTGCGGCGATGACCCGTACTCTGAACGCCTACATGGACAAAGAAGGCTACAGCAAAAAAGCGAAAGTCAGTGCCACTGGTGACGATGCCCGTGAAGGTTTGATTGCCGTTGTTTCCGTAAAAGTGCCGGATCCGAAATTCTCTTCGCAGACCAAAGACAAGCTGGTCTCCTCCGAGGTTAAATCAGCGGTAGAACAGCAGATGAACGAACTGCTGAGCGAATACCTGCTGGAAAATCCGTCGGACGCGAAAATCGTCGTTGGCAAAATCATCGACGCTGCGCGCGCGCGCGAAGCTGCACGTCGTGCTCGTGAAATGACTCGCCGTAAAGGCGCGCTGGACTTAGCGGGTCTGCCGGGCAAACTGGCAGACTGTCAGGAGCGTGACCCGGCCCACTCTGAACTGTACCTGGTGGAAGGGGACTCCGCGGGCGGCTCTGCGAAGCAGGGGCGTAACCGTAAGAACCAGGCGATTCTGCCGCTGAAAGGTAAAATCCTCAACGTTGAGAAGGCACGCTTCGACAAGATGCTCTCTTCTCAGGAAGTGGCGACGCTGATTACTGCGCTCGGTTGCGGCATCGGTCGCGACGAGTACAACCCGGATAAACTGCGCTACCACAGCATTATCATCATGACCGATGCGGACGTCGACGGCTCGCACATCCGTACGCTGCTGTTGACCTTCTTCTATCGTCAGATGCCGGAAATCGTAGAGCGTGGCCACGTCTACATTGCCCAGCCGCCGCTGTACAAAGTGAAGAAAGGGAAGCAGGAACAGTACATCAAAGATGATGAAGCGATGGATCAATACCAGATCTCTATCGCCCTTGATGGTGCTACGTTGCATACAAATGCCCACGCTCCGGCGCTGGCAGGTGAAGCACTGGAAAAACTGGTCTCTGAGTACAATGCTACGCAGAAAATGATTGGTCGCATGGAGCGTCGCTATCCTCGCTCACTGCTGAAGGAACTGGTGTACCAACCGACGCTGGCTGAAGCCGATCTGGCTGATGAAGCTAAAGTAACGGCCTGGGTTTCTCAGCTGGTTAACGTGCTGAATGAAAATGAAATGCACGGTAGCACCTGGAATAGCATCGTGCGTAAGGACGCTGAACTGAACCTGTTCGAACCGGTGATCCGCGTACGTACTCACGGTGTTGATACCGATTACCCGCTGGAGCATGAGTTTGTGACTGGTGGTGAATACCGTCGTCTTTGCACGTTGGGTGAGAAACTGCGCGGCCTGATCGAAGACGATGCGTTTATCGAACGTGGTGAGCGTCGTCAGCCTGTTGCCAGCTTCGAGCAGGCACTGGACTGGCTGGTGAAAGAGTCCCGTCGTGGTTTGTCTATTCAGCGTTATAAAGGTCTGGGTGAAATGAACCCGGAACAGCTGTGGGAAACCACCATGGATCCGGAAAGCCGCCGCATGCTGCGCGTGACGGTGAAAGACGCGATTGCTGCTGACCAGTTGTTCACTACGTTGATGGGTGACGCCGTTGAACCGCGTCGTGCGTTTATCGAAGAGAACGCCCTGAAAGCGGCAAACATCGATATCTAATCGTTATCCTGGATGAATCTACCCGGTTGTGTTGTGCAATCGGGTATTTTTTTGCCCACAAAAGGGGAATCCTGGTTCCTCTTCCTATCCCTTTTTCGTTGCTGTTTTTTGAGCGGAATCGCGTTAGCATGAGGATGGACTCATTTAATCCGGGGAACTCATGGCTATCAAACTTATTGCTATCGATATGGATGGCACACTTCTGCTGCCCGATCACACCATTTCACCTGCGGTCAAAACGGCGATTGCCGCTGCGCGCGCGCGTGGTATAAACGTGGTGCTGACCACGGGTCGCCCGTATGCCGGCGTCCATAGCTACCTGAAAGAACTTCACATGGAACAACCCGGTGACTACTGCATTACCTACAACGGTGCGCTGGTGCAGAAAGCGGGGGATGGCAGTACCGTTGCACAAACGGCGCTGAGCTATGATGATTATCGTTACCTGGAACAGCTGTCTCGTGAAGTGGGGTCACACTTCCACGCACTCGATCGCAACACGCTTTATACGGCTAACCGCGATATTAGTTACTATACGGTGCATGAATCTTTTGTCGCGACCATTCCGCTGGTGTTCTGCGAAGCAGAGAAGATGGATCCGGCAACCCAGTTCCTGAAAGTGATGATGATTGACGAGCCAGAGATCCTCGATAAAGCGATAGCGCGTATTCCGGCTGAAGTGAAAGAAAAGTATACCGTGCTGAAAAGTGCGCCGTACTTCCTCGAAATTCTGGATAAACGTGTCAATAAAGGCACCGGTGTAAAATCACTGGCGGATGCGCTGGGAATCAAAGCCGAAGAGGTCATGGCGATAGGCGATCAGGAAAATGACATCGCGATGCTCGAGTACGCAGGTATGGGTGTTGCAATGGACAACGCCATTCCGTCTGTGAAAGAGATTGCCAACTTCGTGACGAAATCCAACCTTGAAGACGGCGTGGCGTATGCCATTGAGAAGTTTGCGCTGAAATAAGTCAGCCACTTTTATTTACAGCCCGCGCTGGTCTATATCTCCGCTGTTGCCCTGATTGGCGCGATGTCATACATCCTGCTGGTTGGTGATGTGAAACGCGTAGGTTAATGCTCTTCAATCAGCCCGCCGGGTGTCACGGTGGGCTGCTCTTCCTGACCTGACGGGATATGTGCAACGCCGCTTTGCATTATCCATTTACGTGCTTGTGCTGATGTTAATGCCCGACTCTTAAGGATCTTGCCATACAGCTTGATACGCAGTTTGCGGGTGGCTTTGCGGTAAGCGTTATTGATATCTGGCGCTCCCTGCAGGAGTACGCATTTCAGGATCTCCGCGCTGTCCAGCGCATAGCTAATTCCCTCCAGCGAGCTGGCGCTGATAAATCCGGCAGCTTCACCAATCAGAAATGCGTTTTTTTCACCGCAGACAAAGTCCGACCAGCGTGATGGGAACAGCACCGTGCATTTCTCGCTTTTTACCGGTTTACCGAACTGAAAATGGAACGTCTCCATCTTTGTTTTCAGCGCTTCAAAGCGTGCCTGACCATCCTTCATTGGGTATGCGCCACCGAAGATAAAAAATCCGTCTTTGCTGATACTCCAGGAATAACAGTCCGTAGCATCGTTATCAAAAATACACGAGTAAAACGGTACGGGATGTTGTTCAGCAAACCACTGCTGAATGGCGACATATTTACGGATTTGATGTTGTGGGTAGAGATGACGGCGCACCAGTGAATTCGCTCCGTCGGCACCGACCAGATAACGGGCTGTAATCTGCTGTTCCCAACCGTCTGCGCGGAATATCACATGCCATTTACCGTCCTCGTGCCAGATTTTTCGACACAGGCTGTCGTGGTAAATTCTCACATCATCAGGAATAAGAGATTTCAGCCATAAATCAAAAGCATGTCGGTTAATGTTGATGTAGCTACGCTGGTAATTGCGCGTTAGTGATGCCGCTGTATCGATCGTTTTAACACTAAAAATCTGCGGGTTGGCGATGACATCAACGGGTAGCGTAATTCCGTCGCGGATAAACGATCTCTGGGCATCAGGAGCAAGCAAACCACCGCAAGGTTTGGTAAATCCTTCATTTCCACACTGGCGTTTTTTATCCAGTGCAATCACACGCATTTTTCCGCTCAACTGTCGCGCCAGCGTTGCACCTGCCGGGCCTAAGCCGATAATCGCTACGTCAAAATGTTCCATCTTTCTGTCCGCAATAATTAAGATAGCGATACGCTAAAGCCTGAAAGTGAAGTCCTTGTGAAGTATGATTGCTTAAATCGTCTTGTATCAGGGCTCTTCATGAAGCAAATCACCTTTACGCCGCGTAATCATCAGCTTACCAATATCAACACCTGGACCCCGGACAGCCAGTGGCTGGTTTTTGATGTTCGTCCTTCCGGCGCATCGTTTACCGGCGAGACGATTGAACGCGTTAATATTCAAACCGGCGAGCTTGAGGTGGTTTATCGCGCTACGCAGGGGGCGCATGTCGGCGTAGTGACCGTTCATCCAAAATCGGAAAAATATGTTTTTATTCATGGGCCTGAGAATCCAGATGAACACTGGCGTTACGATTTCCATCATCGCCGTGGCGTGATTGCTGGACCGCGTGGGGTGGTTAATCTGGATGCTATGGATATTACCTCGCCGTACACGCCAGGAGCGTTGCGCGGCGGTAGTCATGTCCATGTCTTCAGCCCGAACGGAGAGTTTGTCAGCTTCACCTACAACGACCATGTATTGCATGAACGCGATCCGGCGCTGGATTTACGTAACGTTGGGGTGGCTGCACCTTATGGGCCGGTGAATGTGTCCGCACAGCACCCGCGTGAGTACAGCGGTAGCTACTGGTGCGTACTGGTGAGCCAGACTACGTTTGCGCCACGGCCGGGCAGCGATGAGATAAACCGCGCCTACGAAGAAGGTTGGGTGGGAAATCATACGCTGGCGTTTATTGGTGACACGTTGTCTGTAAATGGCGAGAAAGTTCCGGAGCTGTTCATCGTTGATACACCGAGGAATGAAGGCGGCTGGAAACAGCCAGGTTATGCGCCTCTGGAAGGGACTGAATCGACAATGCCAGCACCGCCATCTGGTGTGGCTCAGCGTCGCCTGACGTTTACACATAACCGCGCCTTTCCTGGGCTGGTGAATCAGCCCCGCCATTGGGTGCGCAGTAATCCAAAGGCGTCTGAAATTGCGTTTCTGATGCGTGATGATAGCGGTGTTGTGCAGCTGTGGCTGATCTCACCACAGGGCGGTGTACCTCGTCAGCTTACGCGATGTACTACGGATATTCAGTCAGCGTTCAACTGGCATCCGTCGGGAAAATGGCTGGGATTTGTGCTGGAAAATCGAATTGTCTGCTGTGATGCGCAGACCGGAAAAATTGATTATTTAACCGAGCGTCACGGTAATCCACCTTCCGCAGATGCGATCGTGTTCTCACCTGATGGTCAACAGGTCGCGTGGATGGAGGATGTCGAGGGTTTCCGTCAGCTATGGGTGGCGGAAACCGGGCGGTAACTTAAGGGGCGGGCATACTCGCCGGGGGGATAACGGAGTTGGTGACTTGCGTTCTCTCCTCACTCCTTTCTACGCGTGATCTGACTGAGTTATCTGAACGGAAAAGATCCCACGGGAGTAGTATCGTATCCAGGACAGCGGTAAATGGCATATCCAGAATGGCCAGCGACTTTGTTCCCCAGTTTGTATCGCTTTCGCTTATCATCGTAGCGCTGGCGCGAGTGCCAGGATAGGTCCCCTCTTTGCCCCCGGTATGCGACATTACGCTGGAGCAGCCACTCACTAAGACCATCGCGCTGTACATTATCACTGTTAACAACATTTTTTTTATCATCATTTATTCATCTGTTAATCATCGGTATTTGCCTGATGAGTTATCGCGATCCATTGCGAAAAATAACGTCACCATCATGTCGCACTACGGCGGCTATCGCACTCTAACGACAACGACTGTCCACCCAGTGTATGCAATAGACAACAAACTGCAAAAAAAGTCAGATGAATACGCTTGAAAAGTTTGTATTAAGACCCATTTTTAGGATGTAGACACATGAAGGGCACGCCTGATGGGTGTCCTGGCTACCTGACCTGTCCATGATGGAAGGTCTAACATTCTCGCTGATTTCAGGAGCTATTGATTATGCGTAACTTTGACTTATCCCCACTGTACCGTTCTGCAATTGGTTTTGATCGTCTGTTTAACCTTCTGGAAAGCAATCAGAGCCAGAGCAATGGTGGCTACCCTCCGTATAACGTTGAGCTGGTAGACGAAAACCATTATCGCATTGCGATTGCCGTTGCGGGCTTTGCTGAAAGCGAGCTGGAGATTACCGCCCAGGATAATTTGCTGGTGGTAAAAGGCGCTCATGCGGACGAGCAAAAAGAACGTACTTACCTGTATCAGGGTATTGCCGAGCGCAACTTTGAACGCAAGTTCCAGTTGGCTGAGAACATTCATGTTCGTGGTGCAAACCTGGTGAACGGTCTGCTGTATATCGAGCTTGAGCGCGTGATCCCGGAAGCGAACAAACCGCGCCGTATCGAAATCAACTAATTCTGTTGGGCCGCGTCAGGCGGCCTGCTATCCCATGCTCGCCGTCAGGGAGCATATGCGAATCCTTGGATTCGCAGGTACTTACTCGCTTCTTAGAAGGAGAAATGACTATGCGTAATTACGACTTATCCCCACTGCTGCGTCAATGGATTGGTTTTGACAAACTGGCCAATGCTTTGCAAAACAGCGGTGAAAGCCAGAGCTTCCCACCCTATAACATCGAAAAGAGCGATGATAACCACTACCGCATTACCCTTGCGTTAGCTGGTTTCCGCCAGGAAGATCTGGATATTCAACTGGAAGGCACTCGCCTGACCGTGAAAGGCACGCCGCAGCAGCCGGATAAAGAGACCAAATGGCTGCACCAGGGGCTGGTAACTCAGTCCTTTAGCCTGAGTTTTACTCTGGCAGAAAATATGGAAGTCTCCGGCGCAAGCTTCACTAATGGCTTGCTGCACATCGATTTAATTCGCAATGAGCCAGAAACTATTCCGCCGCAGCGGATTGCCATTAGCGAACGTCCCGCATTAAATAGCTAATTAGCTCCTTGCCTTTGCCCCGCCAGAAATGACGGGGCTTTTTTTGTGCTTTACCACCCATACTTTGCGCCTGTACTCTGCCAGAATCCATTTACTTAATGATGTTATTCACAGGGAACAGGATAATGAGTGATATAGCATTGACGGTCAGCGTTCTGGCATTGGTGGCGGTTGTCGGGTTATGGATCGGCAACATCAAAATACGCGGTGTTGGTTTTGGCATCGGGGGCGTGCTGTTCGGCGGTATCATTGTCGGGCATTTTGTCGATCAGGCAGGGATGACTCTGAGCGGTGACATGCTGCATTTTATTCAGGAGTTTGGCCTGATACTGTTTGTGTATACCATCGGAATTCAGGTGGGGCCGGGCTTCTTTGCTTCTCTGCGGGTTTCGGGCTTACGCCTGAATCTTTTCGCCGTCCTGATCGTCATTATGGGGGGGCTGGTCACCGCTCTTCTGCATAAGATTTTTGCCATTCCTCTTCCTGTCGTGCTGGGAATATTCTCCGGTGCGGTCACCAATACCCCGGCGCTGGGCGCGGGGCAGCAAATTCTGCGCGATTTGGGTACACCTGTTGATATCGTAGATCAGATGGGGATGAGCTATGCCATGGCTTATCCTTTCGGTATTTGCGGTATCTTGCTCACTATGTGGCTGATGCGTCTTATTTTTCGCGTCAATGTTGAGGCAGAGGCTAAGCAGCATGAATCAACGCTTACTAACGGACATGCGCTGATTCAGACGATGAACATTCGTGTTGAGAACCCGAACCTCAACAATATGGCGATTCAGGATGTGCCTATTCTGAATAGCGATAAAATCATCTGCTCACGCCTGAAACGTGAAGAGACGTTGATGGTGCCGTCGCCGGGGACGATTATCCAATTGGGCGACTTGTTACATCTGGTTGGGCAGCCTGCCGACCTGCACAACGCGCAGGTCGTGATTGGGCAGGAAGTGGATACCTCTCTGTCGACGCGGGGAACGGATTTGCGCGTTGAGCGCGTGGTGGTGACTAACGAGCAGGTACTTGGTAAACGGATCCGTGACCTGCACTTTAAAGAGCGCTACGACGTGGTGATCTCTCGACTGAACCGTGCGGGCGTTGAGTTGGTCGCCAGCAGTGATGCCAGCTTGCAGTTTGGGGATATTCTCAATCTGGTTGGACGCCCCTCGTCCATCGATGCCGTTGCCAATGTCGTGGGCAACGCGCAGCAAAAACTGCAACAGGTGCAGATGTTGCCAGTGTTTATCGGCATCGGGCTTGGGGTTTTGTTGGGGTCCATTCCGTTGTTTATCCCGGGCTTCCCGGTGGCGTTAAAGCTAGGTCTGGCCGGTGGTCCGCTGATTATGGCGCTGATACTTGGACGTATTGGCAGCATCGGCAAGCTGTACTGGTTTATGCCGCCGAGCGCCAACCTGGCGCTGCGTGAGTTAGGTATTGTGCTCTTTCTGGCGGTAGTTGGCCTGAAGTCAGGTGGTGATTTTGTCGATACGTTGATGCAGGGAGATGGTCTGAGTTGGGTTGGCTATGGCATCTTTATCACCGCTATTCCGCTGATTACCGTCGGGATACTGGCGCGTATCTTTGCCAAAATGAACTACCTGACGCTGTGCGGAATGCTGGCTGGTTCCATGACCGATCCACCTGCGCTGGCGTTTGCCAACAACCTCCATGCTACCAGCGGTGCGGCAGCGCTCTCTTATGCCACGGTTTATCCACTGGTGATGTTCCTGCGTATTATTACTCCACAGCTGCTGGCAGTGATTTTCTGGGGAATGGGATAAGTATTTTAACTCACTGAAGATATTGCTCTTATCAGGCCTACAAGATCTATTTTGTAGGCCTTTCCTTTGTCTGAATCACATTACGCAGCCTAACGTTTGAGAATCGGGTTCATACTCCTTTACTGTTCCGGTATAACGACCAGATAACAACATTGAAGGAGTTGTGATGAAGATTTCCCTCCTCGGAGAAGCGCCGGATTACCGTTTCTCGCTGGCAAATGAGCGTACTTTTCTGGCGTGGATCCGTACCGCGCTGGGGTTTCTGGCCGCGGGTGTCGGCCTGGACCAACTGGCACCGGATTTCGCCACGCCGGTCATTCGAGAACTGTTGGCTCTGCTGCTGTGCTTGTTTGCGGGCGGTCTGGCGATTTATGGTTACTTGCGCTGGCTGCGTAATGAAAAGGCAATGCGTCTGAAAGAGGACTTGCCGTACACCCATAGCCTTTTGATAATCAGCCTGATTTTGATGTTTGTCGCGGTGATTGTGATGGGGCTGGTATTGTATGCCGGATAGCCGTAAATCGCGGCGTATTGCCGATCCCGGGCTGCAACCGGAGCGTACATCGCTTGCCTGGCTTCGAACTCTTCTTGGCTACGGCGCATTAATGGCGCTGGCGTTGAAGCATAACTGGCATCAGGTGGGATTTCTCTTCTGGGTTTCTCTCGGTGTACTGGCGATCGTGGCGATAATTCTCTGGCGCTATACCCGCAGTCGTAATCTGATGGACGTTGCACATAACGATTTTTCTGAATCTCGTGCGGTGCGTGACAAATTTATGATCTCTCTCGCGGTGTTATCTCTCGCAATATTGTTTGCTGTAACACACGTTCGCCAACTTATCGTATTTATCGGGGATTTTGCATGACGGGGTGTGAGGACATGGATGTTAGTGAGGGGGGGATTAAGATGGTGGTGGTGGATCACCAGAAATGTCAGTACCCTATTGATTTATATCGAAACTTACAGAAAGACGGCGTTCGTTCTGTGCAGTTTATTCCCCTGGTTGAACGTGATGAAAAAGGCAACCTGACAGCTGAATCTGTTTCTTCAGAAGACTGGGGACGGTTTTTAAATACGGTATTTGATATATGGGTTCGTGAGGATATTACTCGAATATCCATTCCACTGTTCGATAACACGCTGAATCGGTGGTGTGGTCGGACGGGACAAGCCGATCGACAGACGATTTCGCTGCTGAGTACGCGCTGTCAGTCATGTTCCTTGCTGCAATTCTATCGTGGCGATTGCCCGGCATATTGTGATGATGGGAAGGGGGGACTGTGCGCAGGTTATCAAGCGTTCTTTGACCACACCGCCCCGCATATGCGCGTCATGCGCGACTTGCTTAAACAGCATCGCTCACCGATGGAACTGATGGCGATGCTGCGTTAAGGTCAACGGCGTTTAACGTCCTTTAGCGAGGTACTGCGCCATTTCTTCATCCGGCACCATACCGCCGCCGGTGGCCCAGACCAGATGGGTGGCGTTATTGAGCTGCTCTGCGCTGAATCCGTGCATCTGCTGATAGTCAGCAGAATTGCATACGCGCTGAGGACCGGCCATGCCCGCCAGAGCTGAAGGCTCCAGGCGAATACCTTCCTCCTGTGCCAGCCAGCCCAGCATATCGTACATAGTCTGGTCATCAAGAGTGTACAGGCCATCAAGCAGACGCTCCATTGCGCGGCCTACAAAACCCGAAGCGCGACCGACTGCCAGACCATCTGCCGCGGTCAGGTTGTCGATACCAATCTCCTGAACGGAAATCGTATCGTGCAACCCGGTGTAAACTCCCAGCAGCATGCACGGTGAATGGGTTGGCTCAGCAAAGAAGCAGTGCACGTTATCGCCGAACGCTAATTTCAGGCCAAACGCCACGCCGCCAGGTCCGCCGCCCACACCGCACGGTAGATAGACAAATAACGGATGTTCGGCATCCACCACGCGACCTTGCTGTGCAAACTGTGCCTTCAGACGTTGTCCGGCAACCGCATAGCCCAGGAACAATGTGCGGGAGTTTTCGTCATCGATAAAGAAGCAGTTGGGATCGGATTCTGCCGCCTTGCGACCCTGTTCAACAGCCACGCCGTAATCTTCTTCGTACTCAACTACCGTTACTCCGTGGCTGCGCAGTTTGGCTTTTTTCCATGCACGGGCGTCAGCAGACATATGTACAGTTACCTTAAAGCCAATGCAGGCGCTCATAATGCCGATCGACATTCCCAGGTTACCGGTTGAGCCTACCGCGATGCTGTACTGGCTGAAAAACTGTTTGAACTCAGGAGATAGCAGGATGCTGTAATCATCGTCGGTGGTTAGCAGACCAGCTTCCAGCGCCAGTTTTTCGGCGTGAGTCAGCACTTCATAAATACCGCCACGGGCTTTAATCGAGCCGGAAATTGGCAGGTGGCTGTCTTTTTTCAGCAGTATTTCGCCGCAAATACTCTGGCCGTACTCTTTTTCCAGACGTTTTTGCATCGCAGGAATAGCGGCTAGCTCAGACTCGATGATGCCGCCGGTTGCAGCGGTTTCCGGGAATGCTTTCGCCAAATACGGTGCAAAACGAGCCAGACGGGCGTGAGCATCCTGCACATCGTGCTCCGTCAGACCCACGTAGGGTAAACCTTCCGCAAGAGAGGTGGTGCCCGGGTTAAACCAGGTCGTTTCTTTGAGTGCGACCAGATCCTCCACTAAAGGATACTGGGCGATGAGTTTTTGCATGTTTTCCATAGTACGTCTCTTTGCGCTTAGATGATAAAGGAAAGCAGGAATGTGCACGCTAGTGCAATCACCGACGCGATAAATGTCGCGGTCGTATAGTATTTAAACGTCTCATTCAGGGTAGCGCCGCAGTACTGCTTCACCAGCCAGAAGAGAGAATCTGTGACGATTGTGCAGCCAATTGCGCCAGAACCGATGGCAATAGTGATGATCTCCGGGCTGACGTTGGGGTAGAGCGGTAGCATCGGAGCAACAATCGCCGTTGCGCCCATCATCGCTACCGTAGCTGAACCCACTGCGGCATGCAGGATCAATGCCACCAGCCAGGCCAGCAGAATCGGGTGCATATGCATGTTGGAGAGGATCAGTGCCAGGGTATCCGCCAGGCCGCTGCTTTTGAGGATAGCGTTGAATGCGCCACCGGCACCGATAATCAGCAGAATGTTGGCAATTGAGCCAAACCCGTTCTCAGTATGGGTCAGCAGTGTGCTCATGCCGATATGCTGGCGCAGGCCGAGAATGTAATAGGCCACGAAGACGGCGATAAACATTGCTGTGATCGGATTACCGATAAACTCCAGCAGCGTATATACCGTACTGCCTTTCGCCATGTTCAGTTCAGCGACTGTTTTCACCAGCATCAGACCAATTGGCAGCAGTACGGTAAACAGCGTTGCACTCAGTGATGGCAGCGTGTTTTCGTCTCGTACCTTGAGGTCGGAAAACTCGGCTGGTACTGGTTTAAACGGCAGGCGGTTACCGAGGAATTTGAGGTACAGCGGCCCACCAATCAGGGATGCCATCAGTCCAACAAGTAAACCATAAACGATAACAGTACCTAGATCCGCGCCCAGTTTATTCGCCACAAACAAGGCTGCCGGGTGTGGCGGTACTACACAATGCACCGCCATCAGTGCAGTACACAGCGGAATAGCCAGCTTCAGTAATGAGGTATTCGTTTTTTTGGCAATTGAAAATGCCAGAGGAATCAGAAGCACCACGCCGACTTCAACAAACAGCGTAATACCGCAAATCAGCCCAACCAGCACCATAATGACGTCAGCAGAAAGCCAGCGGCAGCGTTGAAGCGTCAGGCCGATGCGTTCCGCTGCGCCAGAAACCTCCATCATTTTACCAAGAATGGTTCCCAGACCGATAACCGCGGCGAGGAATCCCAGTGTGCCACCGATGCCACTCTCAATGGCATTGACCATATCCAGCGGCCCCATGCCCATCATCGTACCCACGAAGAAACTGGCTAACAGCAGCGCCAGAAACGGATGGAATTTAAACTTCACGATGGTCAAAACGATCAACACGATGCTTATCAGCAGCGTGCTCACAACCCAGATTTGAGAGTGCATATCTCACCTTGCCCTGTGATTAACATAGGTTACATTGGACAAAAAAACGGCATGGGCTGACAAACGATAAAATTGGCCTTTCACATGAGCCAAATTGAATCAAAAGGGTGATTTAGGTCTTATTATGGCTGGTTTATGCGACATGCTTCACTTTGAATCATCTTTGTGCTGATTTTTTCAGCGCGTTTTTTTACACTCCGGCTAAAAATTCAGGATGACGGAGGTAAATATGGATCCCCTGCGTGATGTCAGAAATCGTCTGCTCAATGGCTGGCAGCTATCAAAACTCTATACCTTTGAGGTGGCGGCCAGACATCAGTCTTTTGCGCTGGCGGCAGACGAACTGTCGTTAAGCCCGAGCGCCGTCAGCCATCGTATTAATCAGCTCGAAGAGGAGTTGGGTATCCAGTTGTTTGTTCGTTCACATCGCAAAGTGGAACTCACTCATGAAGGTAAGCGAGTGTTCTGGGCGCTGAAATCATCGCTGGATACACTCAATCAGGAAATTCTCGATATCAAGAATCAGGAGCTGTCAGGGACGCTCACCGTTTATTCACGCCCCTCCATTGCCCAGTGTTGGCTGGTTCCGGCTCTCGGTGACTTTACCCGCCGCTATCCATCGATTTCACTGACGATATTGACCGGGAATGACAACGTCAATTTGCAACGAGCCGGGATCGATCTGGCCATCTATTTTGACGATGCACCTTCCGCGCAACTCACTCACCATTTTCTGATGGATGAAGCAATAGTACCGGTATGCAGCCCGGACTATGCTCGCCGCTATGAGCTGGCAGGGTCTTTGGTGAACCTGCCACATTGCACGCTGCTGCACGACAGGCAGGCGTGGAGCAACGACTCGGGTACCGATGAGTGGCACAGTTGGGCGCAGCATTTTTCAGTGAATTTGCCGACATCGTCTGGTATTGGCTTTGATCGTTCTGATTTAGCGGTGATTGCGGCAATGAACCACATTGGTGTGGCAATGGGGAGAAAGAGGCTGGTGCAAAAACGTCTCGACAGCGGTGAGCTGATCGCCCCTTTTGGTGATATGGCGCTGAAATGTCACCAGCATTATTACATCACCACGCTGCCAGGCAGACAGTGGCCAAAAATCGAGGCGTTTATCGGCTGGCTGCAAGAACAGGTATGATGATAATTATTACGTTTTCGCTCTACACCTGATACCAGAGATTGTGCTAAATACGTGATATCACTCCCGGTTAATGCCTGAGGACAACCGTGTTAAAGCCGCTCATTTCTCTCATGTTGCTGTCCAGTGCCGCTGTGTATGCGGCTGAACCGCCGTTAACGGCTGAACACTACGCGCAACAGCTTGGAGTAGGAATGGACGTCGACTGGGCGCGCACTGAAAGGGGGATCCGTGAGTTCGATCCGCTGGTGGTGCGGGATTTTCGGGCGCAGGAGCTAACTCATGTGCGGATTCGCGTTGCGGGCGAGCCAACAGAGGCCAGGCTTATCCATCTGCGTAAGCTGGTGGAAGCCTGTGAGCAATATGGCGTGATCCCGATAATTGCTTATCAGGCGGATGAGTACAAAAAAGACCCTTCTACCGGAAATGAAAAAGAGGTCGTTAACTGGTGGGTGGCCGTGGCGCATTACTTTGGTCAAAGCTCACCGCTATTGGGTTTTGACCTGATCTATGAACCTGCCGATAAATTAAATCATAATCAGGCATCCCTCAATCGGGTGTATGACAAAACGATTCGCATGATTCATGCCATCGACCCGCAGCGTATGATTTTTGTCGCACCACGCCTGCGCGCCGCGCCGGAAGATTTACCAAACCTGAAGCTACCGCCGCAAAGTCAGAGTTACGTTCTGGCTGAATGGCATATTTTTCCGTGGGGGCCGCTAAAAAATAACGGGAAATACCCTTGGACATCGGGTACAACGGCGGAAAAGGCTGCCATTCGTGCCCGAATTAACAGTGCTATTCACTGGCAGCAGAAAACGGGTCATGTCAGTTGGGTCGGTGGCTGGGCACCCGGTGAAACGATCAAAAACGCGCCTTCCGCTGCGCAGTACGCGTTTGCCAGATTTATGGCATGTGAATTGAAGAAAGCGAAAATTCCCTATGCCATCAATACCAATACACAGTTTTATGATGGCGAGGAAGGAGCCTGGCGTCCGGCGCTGGAACCGTTAATGAAGATGATGATCATGCCGGAGTGTGAAAAGCCCGGCGATAAACCGGGCCATCATTCGCTTAAACCGCCTGCCCCTGATGAGACACACGTGATGCCAGCGGCAACCAGCACACAAAAATCAGTAGCCCCATAAGGGTCATCAGCAGGCCAAGACTGGCCTGTCCGGTTTGCGGCAGCATCGCGGAGAGCCATGCCAGCACGCCGGAACCAATGTTTTGTAAACCGCCGACCAGCGCTCCGGCTGTACCTGCCAGAAACGGGAAAGGCTCCATTGCGCCGCTGGTTGCCAGCGGGAACAGCATTCCGGCACCAAAGAAAAACAATGCGGCGGGAACCAGCAGTGTCCAGACGTTCATCACGTCAAACAGGCCAGGGATCCACATCATCAGCCCGGCTACCAGACAGCAGGTAACGGACTGCCACATCAGCGTCGAGAAGCGCTTGTTTGGGCGACCGGCGAACCACGCGCCGAAAAACGCCGCAGGAATAGGCAGAATAAACAGAATACTGACCGCCATGCTGCTTAAGCCTAAAACAGCGCCCATTAATACCCCGGAGCAGGCTTCGAAGACCGCAACGCCCGCCAGACCGCCAATCAGCATCAGCACGTAACAAGTGAATGCACCGTTGCCAAACAAGGTTTTGTAGCTGGCGATAAGCCGTGGGCGAGGTGCACCCGCAGGTCGCGTTTCAGGCATCCAGCGTGCCATGCTAAAGGTAACGCCCGCGCACAGAATCAACAGGAAAATATAGCAGGCGCGCCAGTTCCACAGGGTATCCAACATGCCGCCAATCAGCGGTGCCAACAGTGGGCTGACGAGGATCCCCATATTTAACAAGCTGTTGGCATGACGCAACTGAGTGCCTTCATACAGATCTCGCGGTAAAGTTCGCGCCATTACACCGCCGACCCCTGTTCCCATTCCCTGTATAGCGCTGGCGATAATCAGTATCGTCAGGCTGTGGGTTGTAATGGCTACCAGCGTTGCCAGCATAAAAATGGACATCCCGGTGAGGATAACCGGGCGACGCCCTACGCGGTCAGAAAGAGGGCCGTAAAACAGTTGTGACACGCCGTAGGTCAGCAGGTAAGCGGCCATTACGCTTTGCACTGCCCCTTCACGAACGTTCAGTTCACGCGCCATATCGGCAATAGCGGGGATATAAATGGTTTGCGCCATTTGTCCGACCGCCACCAGTAGTACCAACATCAACAACAAATTGACGCTTCTATGCCTTTTCATTTCGCTGATTACTTTTCAAAAACAGAAAAAATAAGAATAAGGTGCTGCTAATTCCCGTAAATGCGCGTGGAATCTACCACATTAAAAAAAGAAGACCATATTCAGAACTGCAATGAACGGGAGGTGAACGGCAGGAAATGTAAACAAAAAGCGGCAATAAATGTTGCCGGAATGAATGGTGATGGCGATGACAGGATAGGTAAGGCGTAGCCGCCATCCGGCAATCAGGATAAACGCAATAAAATTGCCCCCAAAGCAATTCCCCCCGCGGCGATAAGACGTATTCCGGCGACTTTTTCCTTAAGCAGTAGCCAGGCGAGCAGGGCGCCAAACAGAATAGACGTTTCGCGCAGCGCGGCGACGACAGCCAGCGGGGCCTGCGTCATCGCCCACAGCGCCAGTCCGTAAGAGCCCATGGTGCCAATACCGCCCAGAATCCCTTTTTTCCACTGTTGTACCAGATAGCGCGATGCTTCCCGGCGTCGGGCAATCATCGCCCAGCTCAGCAGGCATGAGCCGTTCAGAAAGAACGTCCAAAGCGTATAGCCCAGCGCGGTATCTGATAATCTCACACCGGTGCCATCCACCAGTGTATATCCGGCAATAAAGCAGGCATTGATTAATGCCAGGATAATTCCACGCTGCGAACTGCTGCGACCGTTAAATGCCATCCCGAGGATTGCCAGACAGATCGTAGCAATACCTACCCACGCAAGCATCGACAGGCTATCGCCGAGAAACAGGACGCTAATGATAGCGACCAGCAGTGGGGCTGTGCCGCGCATTAAGGGATAGGTCTGGCTCATGTCCGAGACCTGATAAGTTTTAGCAACCAGTACGGTATACACCACCTGTAACGCGGTTGAGATCGCTAAATATGGCAGGCTGGCGACAGAGGGATGTGGTGCAAAAGGTAAACATACCAGCGCCATAACAGCCGCCGAGCCACTGACGCTGATGGCTGAGTAAAGTTTGTCGTTTCCTGCTTTTACAATGGCATTCCAGCTGGCATGAAGCAGCGCGGCAAACAGCAAAATGCAGAAAACAGAAAGGGTCATGGCGGTATTCTTCCCTGAGAATGTCATAAAAACGTAACATATTGGCGCGGTGCAAGCACCAGGGAGAAGTGAAAGAGGAGCGGTTTCCCGCTCCTCTTAGGTGCGACTTGAATCTGAATCACTTAATGTATTTCAGAACGGCATCAAGTAGTTGCAGTGCTGCAACAATGAGTTTGAGGATAAGAATAGCGATATCCACGAGGCTCATACGCTCTCCTTTTGGTACAAGGAGCACGGTGCTGGCGTACCTTGCCGCTGCCTGTTACCAGCACCTTTGTTGACATAACACAGTGTGCTCACACGGGGTTCAGGCGCTGACGGCACCACCCGTTTCAGCCAGGACTTTGTTGCGCCGGTTTACGATGCGGCCCCCGCATAACACATTGCGTACGGTGACATTATAGATAAATACTGTATAAATTAACAGTATTATGTGGACGTTCTGCCATCGTTAAGCCATACTCAAAAACATCAAAATTCGTGCCGAAATTGCGTGTTCTTCGCGGAACGCGTATACTTTTACCGTTGACATAACACAGTGTGCTTTGCGGCCACCAACCGCACAACGCTGAAAAAACCTCGCTCCGGCGGGGTTTTTTGTTTTTTGCGTCACATATAGTGAAGTGTGATCTTTGACGCATTTTTGTGCAGATGAAAAATTTTCCATTGTCACGCCGAAAAAGCTGTGTTTGTATGAATCCTGTTAACCAACAAACAGACAAGGTCCCTAATGAACCCTTCCATGCTGACTGCGACCCTACTAAAAACTGCGCCATCTCGCGCAGCGGTCGTCGTGCGTGTGGTGGTGGTCGTCGGCAATGCGCCGTAGGGTCCGGAACAACACACGATTCCAAAACCCCGCCGGCGCAAACCGGGCGGGGTTTTTCGTTTAAGAGACCTCCCCGGATACGCTAAGTAATTCGGGTTGCAGGAAGGCGGCAAGTGAGCGAATCTCCAGGAGCGTACATCGGTACGTGACTGAGGGGAACGCGAGCAGCCAACGCACCAGCAACTTGAAATACGACGCGTAAAGTCGGCCCAGAATAAAAAGGACTGGAGCATGGCAAGTTCGGGCATAACATCCAAACGTACGCGTTTTACGGGCGCAGAATTTATCGTTCATTTTCTGGAGCGCCAGGGTATCAAGGTGGTCACCGGTATTCCTGGCGGTTCGATTCTCCCCGTCTACGACGCCTTAAGCCAAAGCACGCAAATCCGTCATATCCTGGCGCGCCACGAGCAGGGTGCGGGGTTTATCGCCCAGGGAATGGCGAGAACCGATGGTAAACCCGCTGTGTGTATGGCCTGTAGTGGGCCAGGCGCAACCAACCTGGTGACCGCTATTGCCGATGCGCGTCTGGATTCCATCCCGCTGGTGTGTATCACCGGGCAGGTTCCGGCCTCAATGATCGGTACCGACGCCTTTCAGGAAGTCGACACCTACGGCATCTCTATCCCCATCACTAAACACAACTATCTGGTCCGACATATCAATGAACTACCGCAGGTTATGAGCGATGCATTCCGCATTGCGCAGTCAGGACGACCGGGGCCGGTGTGGATAGACATTCCTAAGGACATACAAACAGCAACGATTGAGCTGGACGAGATGCCTGAACCGGCCGAAAAAATGTCCACGCCTACTTTTAACGCGGACAGCATCCGTGATGCCGCAGCAATGATTAATGCGGCGAAGCGGCCTGTGTTATACCTCGGGGGCGGCGTCATCAATGCGCCTGCGCGGGTGCGCGAGCTGGCAGAAAAAGCGACGTTGCCAACCACCATGACCTTAATGGCGCTCGGCATGCTGCCAAAAGCGCATCCGTTGTCGTTAGGTATGCTGGGGATGCACGGTGCGCGCAGTACCAACTTTATTCTGCAAGAAGCGGATTTGTTGATTGTTCTTGGTGCACGTTTTGATGACCGGGCGATTGGCAAAACCGAACAGTTCTGTCCGAATGCCAAAATTATTCATGTGGATATCGACCGTGCCGAATTGGGTAAAATTAAACAACCGCACGTGGCGATTCAGGCTGATGTCGATGAGGTGCTGGCGCAGCTGATCCCTCTGATTGAGGCGCAGCCGCGTGAAGAGTGGCATCAAATGGTGGCCGATTTACAGCGCGAATTCCCTTGCTCTATTCCGCAGGAAAGCGACCCACTCACCCATTACGGGCTGATTAACGCCGTTGCTGCCTGTGTGGACGACAGCGCGATCATCACCACCGATGTGGGTCAGCATCAGATGTGGGCGGCGCAGGCTTACCCACTGAATCGTCCGCGTCAGTGGCTGACATCCGGTGGCCTGGGGACTATGGGCTTTGGACTGCCAGCGGCAATTGGTGCTGCACTGGCGAATCCGGATAAAAAAGTGCTGTGTTTCTCTGGTGATGGCAGCCTGATGATGAATATTCAGGAAATGGCCACCGCCAGTGAAAATCAGCTGGATATTAAAATTATCCTGATGAACAACGAAGCGCTGGGGCTGGTGTATCAGCAACAAAGCCTGTTCTACAAACAGGGGGTTTTTGCCGCTACCTATCCTGGAATGATTAACTTTATGCAGATTGCCGCCGGTTTTGGTCTCGACACCTGCGATTTGAACAACGAAGCAGACCCACAGGCGGCGCTGCAGGAGATTATCAATCGTCCAGGACCTGCACTGATCCACGTGCGCATTGACGCCGAAGAGAAAGTGTACCCGATGGTGCCGCCGGGTGCGGCAAACACAGAAATGGTGGGGGAATAAGCCATGCAACAGCAGACTCATGACAACGTAATTCTGGAACTCACCGTACGTAACCACCCCGGCGTAATGACCCACGTTTGCGGCCTGTTCGCCCGTCGGGCATTTAACGTGGAAGGTATTCTCTGTCTACCGATTCAGGGCAGCGATCAGAGTCGTATCTGGCTATTGGTCAACGACGACCAGCGTCTGGAACAGATGATAAGCCAGATAGATAAGCTGGAAGATGTAGTGAAAGTTGCACGTAACCAGTCCGATCCCTCAATGTTTAATAAAATTACCGTCTTTTTTGAGTAGCTTAGTCGCCGTCTGAATCGGGGGTGATCACTTTGACGGAACCGTTCCGGCAGTGGGTGGCGTAATCTGCCGGTAACGGACGGTCGCTGATCAGCACATCAAAGGTGGAAAGCGGACCAATGCTGGCAGGTGCGACCTCATCAAAAAGGGCGTGACGGGTCAGCAAAATTTTACGGAGCCCGCGCTCCATTGCTTTGCGTTTGGTGGCGAGGTCGTCCGGGTTAAACCAACTGACGCCGAAGTGCTCGTGTACACCGCTGGCGGAGATAAAGACTTTTCGAGGATTCAGTGAGTCCAGCGGCGAAGGATTACTGGTGTCGTAGAAGGCGTCACTTTTCGCCCGATAGGTCCCCCCGCAGAGGATCGCTGTGGCATTAGGCTTTTCATTCAGCGCCACAAACACCCGGTGCGAGTAGCAAATCCCGGTAAAGGTTATATCGTCAGGGATCATGCTGACCACCAACGGCATTTCCACACCATTATCAAAAAAGACCAGATCGTTTTCACTCACCAGTCCTGCGGCCAGAATGGCAACCGGTAGATCGTCGCGATGATAAGGTTTTTGCGCGGGGAGCGGAGCGTTAACGATGGTGGCGGGTTTGTTCACCATCACAATATAGCCGCCGAGCAGCGTCAGGGGTAACGGTTCGTCATCCTGGCTGAGATCCCGGCGAATGGTCATCACGGAAACTTCCAGCATCCGCGCGGCGTCTTTCAGATGGATGCGGTCGGTCTTCTTCAACAGTTCCATCAGGCGTCGAATACGTTCTTTTTGCTTGGTTTCCATTCACCTTCTCCGCGATTCATATTGTGCATGTTCCGTTAGTAACATTTTTGTGTCGTAAGGAACATCACATTGCTGCATTACTATACGTCCGACGGGCGGGAATTAAAAGCGCGTTTATTCGCGTTTTTTTGATTATAAACAGTTTAATTTCAGTAGATTGTAATTGTTGTGAGAAGGGGGTGATTAATCAATTGCTAATCTCGTGTTTAATAAATAAACAGAAAAATGATCCTCCAATCGCGATCGTAATCACAAATGATACGAAAGTAACATGATAATGTTATTTTAATATCATTGTTGTGTGATTGTTTCTGAGAGGTAGTAAAATGGATATCGCTGTTATTGGCTCTAACATGGTGGATCTCATCACCTACACCAACCAGATGCCGAAAGAAGGGGAAACCCTGGAAGCACCGGCGTTTAAAATCGGCTGTGGTGGCAAAGGGGCGAATCAGGCCGTTGCGGCCGCGAAACTCAATTCTAAAGTGCTGATGCTGACGAAAGTCGGTGATGATATTTTTGCCGATAACACCATTCGTAACCTCGAATCCTGGGGTATTAACACCACCTATGTAGAAAAAGTTCCATGTACCAGCAGCGGCGTCGCACCGATCTTTGTGAATGCCAACTCAAGTAACAGCATTCTTATTATTAAAGGGGCGAACAAATTTCTCTCTCCGGAGGATATCGATCGTGCAGCGGAAGATTTAAAAAAATGCCAGCTTATTGTCCTGCAACTGGAAGTCCAACTGGAAACAGTTTATCACGCGATTGAATTTGGTAAAAAGCATGGCATTGAAGTGTTATTAAATCCCGCACCAGCATTACGTGAATTAGATATGTCCTACGCTTGTAAATGTGATTTCTTTGTGCCGAATGAAACCGAACTTGAAATATTAACGGGGATGCCGGTTGATACTTATGACCATATTCGCGCAGCTGCCCGTTCCCTGGTGGATAAAGGACTTAACAATATTATTGTGACAATGGGTGAAAAAGGCGCGCTATGGATGACGCGTGACCAGGAAGTACATGTCCCGGCGTTTCGCGTCAATGCCGTCGATACCAGCGGCGCAGGCGACGCCTTTATTGGTTGTTTTGCCCATTATTATGTCCAGAGTGGTGATGTCGAAGCCGCCATGAAGAAAGCCGCCCTTTTTGCTGCGTTTAGCGTCACCGGAAAAGGTACGCAATCTTCTTATCCGAGTATCGAACAATTTAATGAGTTTCTTACCCTAAACGAATAACACTCCTGCATTGTAAAAGGTAGCACTATGAACGATAAAAACATCATTCAGATGCCCGATGGGTATCTGAATAAGACCCCTCTGTTCCAGTTTATTTTGTTATCCTGTTTATTCCCGTTATGGGGATGCGCAGCCGCATTAAATGATATTCTGATTACGCAATTTAAAAGCGTATTTTCACTCAGTAACTTTGCCTCGGCATTAGTTCAGAGCGCCTTTTATGGCGGCTATTTTTTAATTGCGATTCCAGCGTCTCTGGTGATTAAAAAGACCAGCTATAAAGTGGCGATATTAATTGGCCTGACGCTATACATTGTTGGCTGTACGCTCTTTTTTCCGGCATCGCACATGGCAACCTACACCATGTTCCTTGCGGCAATCTTCGCGATTGCGATCGGTTTGAGTTTCCTGGAAACCGCAGCGAATACCTACAGTTCGATGATTGGGCCAAAAGCCTATGCCACGTTGCGACTGAATATCAGCCAGACCTTTTACCCGATTGGTGCGGCATCCGGCATTTTGTTGGGTAAATACCTGGTCTTTTCCGAAGGCGATAGTCTGGAAAAACAGATGGCGGGGATGAATGCCGAGCAGATCCATAACTTCAAAGTGCTGATGCTGGAAAACACCCTTGAGCCGTATAAGTATATGATTATGGTTCTTGTGGTCGTGATGGTGCTGTTTCTACTTACCCGTTTCCCGACCTGCAAAGTGGCGCAAACCGCGAACCATAAACGCCCGTCGGCGATGGACACGCTGCGCTATCTGGCGAGCAATGCCCGCTTCCGGCGTGGCATTGTGGCGCAGTTCCTGTATGTGGGGATGCAGGTAGCCGTATGGTCATTCACTATTCGTCTGGCGCTGGAGTTGGGCGATATCAACGAACGTGATGCCTCTAACTTTATGGTCTACAGTTTTGCCTGCTTCTTCATCGGCAAGTTTATCGCCAATATTCTGATGACCCGCTTTAACCCGGAAAAGGTGCTGATTCTTTACTCTATCATCGGCGCATTGTTCCTTGCCTATGTCTCCCTGGCACCGAGCTTTAGTGCCGTTTACGTTGCGGTGCTGGTGAGCGTGCTGTTTGGACCCTGCTGGGCGACTATCTATGCCGGCACGCTGGATACCGTAGATAACGAACATACTGAAATGGCTGGCGCGGTGATTGTGATGGCCATTGTTGGCGCGGCCGTGATACCGGCGATTCAGGGCTATGTCGCGGATATGTTCCACTCGCTGCAACTCTCTTTCCTTGTCTCCATGCTGTGCTTTGTTTACGTGGGGATCTACTTCTGGCGCGAAAGCAAAGTGCGCAGTCTGGCTGAAGCAACTGCATCCTGAGGAGAACGATCATGACAACACGAATCACGCTGTGGCGGGAGCTCTTTAGCGAACATCCACGAACCCTAATGCAGAACAGCGATTTCACTGTCACCGCATTTCGCTATGCCAGCGGTGTGGAAGGGCTGAAGGTCCAGAACAGTCGTGGATACCTGGTTATTCTGCCCTGGATGGGGCAGATGATCTGGGATGCTCAGTTTGATGGTCACGATCTGACCATGCACAACATGTTCAGCCAGCCGAAACCTGCAACGGAAGTGGTCGCGACTTATGGCTGTTTTGCCTTCCATTCCGGGTTACTGGCGAATGGCTGTCCGTCACCAGAAGATGTTCACCCGTTGCACGGTGAAATGGCCTGTGCCGCGATGGACGAGGCCTGGCTGGAACTGGAAGGCGATAGCCTGCGTGTGACCGGACGCTGTGAGTATGTGATGGGATTCGGTCATCATTATCAGGCGCAGCCTGCGGTGGTGATGCGTAAAGCAAGTGCGCTTTTTGACATTCAGATGGCCGTCACTAACCTGGCATCTGTCGCGATGCCACTTCAGTATATGTGCCACATGAATTATGCGTACGTACCGGAGGCTACCTTTAGCCAGAATATCCCGGATGAAGCGCTGAAGTTGCGTGAATCTGTTCCGGCACATGTGAAACCCACCGAACAGTGGCTGGCGTTTAATCAACGGATCTTACAAGGTGAAGCGTCACTGACAACGCTCAATGAACCTGACTTTTACGATCCGGAAATCGTCTTCTTTGCTGACAAGCTGGACAGATACACGGATAAACCCGAATTCCGGATGATCGCCCCGGATGGCACCACGTTTGTTACCTGTTTTGCCAGTTCCGAACTCAACTACGTGACTCGCTGGATCCTTTATAACGGCGATCAGCAGGTGGCAGCATTCGCCCTGCCTGCGACTTGTCGGCCGGAAGGGTTCCTGGCTGCCAGGCGAAACGGTACTTTGCTTGAGGTACAACCGCAGCAAACCCGGTCATTTACGGTCACTACTGGTATCGTCTGAGCGCTCAAGGTTTGAATAGCAACGCGCTGGTACACAAAATTATTCAAGTTGCATCAAGGCGGTAAGACTGAGAATCCCCAGGCGCTTTCTTCAGTAAGCTCCTGGGGTGAAAAGACGCAGCTTGAAGGATGAAGTGTATATCGTTAAGGTAAGCGCGTTTTTTATACCCGCCAGGACAAAACCATGATCACCGTTGCCCTCATTGACGATCACCTTATCGTCCGCTCCGGCTTTGCTCAGTTGCTGGGGCTTGAACCCGATTTGCAGGTTGTTGCCGAATTTGGCTCCGGGCGAGAGGCGCTGGCAGGGTTGCCGGGACGCGGTGTGCAGGTGTGCATCTGTGATATCTCAATGCCGGATATTTCCGGGCTGGAGTTACTCAGTCAGTTGCCGAAAGGGATGGCGATCATCATGCTCTCCGTTCACGACAGTCCGGCGCTGGTGGAACAGGCGCTGAACGCTGGTGCGCGAGGTTTTCTCTCCAAACGCTGTAGTCCCGACGAGTTGATTGCAGCGGTACATACCGTCGCAACGGGCGGTTGTTATTTAACGCCGGATATTGCGGTTAAGCTGGCTGCCGGGCGTCAGGATCCACTGACCAAACGTGAACGACAGGTGGCGGAAAAACTGGCGCAGGGCATGGCGGTGAAAGAGATTGCCGCCGAACTGGGCCTGTCGCCAAAAACGGTACACGTACATCGCGCTAACCTGATGGAAAAGCTGGGCGTCAGTAACGATGTTGAACTGGCGAGACGGATGTTTGACGGCTGGCAATGAACACCTTTTTCTCCCGCTTAATCACTGTTGTCGCCTGTTTCTTTATCTTCTCCGCCGCATGGTTCTGTTTGTGGAGTGTCAGCCTGCATCTCGTAGAGCGTCCTGAGTTGGCGGTACTGTTATTTCCGTTCGGCTTGCGTCTGGGACTGATGCTGCAATGTCCGCGTGGCTACTGGCCTGTGTTGTTGGGGGCGGAATGGCTGCTCCTGTTCTGGCTGGCGCAGGAAGTTGCGCTGGCACATCTACCTCTTTTGATGATCGGTAGCCTGTTGACGCTGCTCCCTGTGGCACTGATCTCTCGCTATCGCCATCAGCGCGACTGGCGCACTCTGCTGTTACAGGGCGCGGCGCTGACCGCGGCGGCGCTGCTGCAGTCAGCTCCGTGGCTGGGGCAAGGTGGCGAGGCGTGGAACGCCCTGCTGCTGACGTTAACCGGTGGATTGACGCTGGCTCCTGTCTGCCTGGTGTTCTGGCACTATCTCACCAGTACCACCTGGCTGCCGCTTGGTCCGGCGGTGATTTCCCAGCCGGTGAACTGGCGCGGGCGGCACCTGGTGTGGTATCTGCTGCTGTTCAGCGTCAGCCTGTGGCTCCAGTTGGGGTTGCCGGATGAGTTGTCACGCTTTACGCCGTTCTGCCTGGCGCTGCCGATTATAGCGCTCGCCTGGCACTACGGCTGGCAGGGGGCGTTGATTGCGACGCTGATGAACGCTATCGCACTCATTGCCAGCCAGACCTGGCACGATCATCCGGTTGATTTGCTGCTCTCACTGTTGGCGCAAAGTCTGACCGGACTGCTGCTCGGTGCAGGCATTCAGCGTTTGCGTGAATTAAACCAGTCGTTGCAAAACGAACTGGCGCGTAATCATCGCCTGGCAGAACGCCTGCTGGAAACCGAAGAGAGCGTGCGTCGCGACGTAGCGCGTGAGCTACACGATGACATCGGCCAGACTATTACCGCCATTCGCACTCAGGCGGGCATCGTACAGCGGCTGGCCCCGGAAAATGCGGGCGTCAAGCAGAGCGGGGCGCATATCGAGCAGCTCTCTCTGGGTGTCTATGATTCGGTACGCCGCCTGCTTGGGCGCTTACGTCCACGTCAACTGGATGATTTGACGCTGGAACAGGCTATCCGCTCCTTGATGCGAGAAATGGAACTGGAGAGTCGCGGTATCGTCAGTCATCTTGACTGGCGGATAGATGAAGCCGTGCTCAGCGAAAGTCAGCGGGTGACGCTGTTTCGCGTCTGTCAGGAAGGTCTGAATAACATAGTGAAGCACGCTAACGCCAGCGCGGTAACGCTGCAGGGGTGGCTTCAGGACGAGCGATTAATGCTGGTGATTGAGGACGATGGCAGCGGCTTGCCGGTGGGCGTGAATCAGCAGGGATTTGGCCTGACCGGGATGCGAGAGCGCATCACTGCCCTCGGAGGTTCGCTTGCTATTTCCTGTACGCACGGTACGCGAGTTAGCGTGTCTTTGCCTCAGCGTTATGCGTAAGGAGCGACAATGTTTCAGTTTTTAAAAGCCCCGGCGAACGCGCCGCGCCTTACCGATAAACACGAGATCGATGCCCGTTACCGCTACTGGCGGCGGCATATTCTGCTGACCATCTGGTTTGGTTATGCGCTGTTCTATTTCACCCGCAAAAGCTTCAACGCCGCCGTGCCGGAAATCCTTGCCAGCGGTGTGCTGACCCGCAGCGATATTGGCCTGCTGGCGACGCTGTTTTATATCACCTACGGGTTGTCAAAGTTTGTCTCCGGTGTCGTCAGCGACCGCTCTAATGCCCGTTATTTTATGGGCATCGGGCTGATTGCCACCGGAGTAGTGAACATTCTGTTTGGTTTTTCTACTTCGCTATGGGCGTTTGCCGTGCTGTGGGCGCTGAACGCCTTCTTTCAGGGATGGGGTTCGCCCGTATGCGCCCGATTACTGACCGCATGGTATTCGCGTACCGAGCGCGGCGGCTGGTGGGCGCTGTGGAATACCGCACATAACGTCGGCGGGGCGCTGATCCCAATCGTTATGGCTGCTACCGCGTTGCACTATGGTTGGCGTGCGGGAATGATGATTGCCGGGCTGATGGCGATTGTCGTAGGCGTGATCCTCTGCTGGCGACTGCGTGACAGGCCACAGGCGATTGGTCTGCCGCCGATTGGCGACTGGCGGCACGATGAGCTGGAAATAGACCAACAGCAGGAAGGTGCGGGGCTTAGCCGAAAAGAGATCCTCACCAAATATGTGCTGCTGAATCCGTATATCTGGCTGTTGTCGTTGTGTTATGTGCTGGTGTACGTGGTGCGTGCTGCGATTAATGACTGGGGCAATCTGTATATGTCCGAGACGCTGGGTGTTGACCTGGTCACCGCTAATACCGCAGTGACCATGTTCGAGCTGGGCGGGTTTATCGGTGCACTGGTTGCGGGGTGGGGCTCGGACAAACTGTTTAACGGGAACCGTGGCCCGATGAACCTGATTTTTGCCGCCGGAATATTACTCTCTGTGGGTTCATTGTGGCTGATGCCGTTTGCCAGTTACGTGATGCAGGCGGCGTGCTTCTTCACTACCGGATTCTTTGTCTTCGGCCCGCAGATGCTGATCGGTATGGCGGCGGCGGAGTGTTCGCATAAAGATGCTGCGGGCGCGGCAACCGGGTTTGTTGGGCTGTTCGCTTATCTGGGCGCGTCGCTTTCCGGCTGGCCGTTGGCGAAGGTGATGGAGGTCTGGCACTGGACCGGTTTTTTCGTGGTAATCGCCATTGCCGCAGGGATTTCTGCTCTGCTGTTGCTGCCGTTTTTGAATGCTCAGGCTCCGCGCGAAGTTAGTGAAGCGTGATGCACCTCACTTTTTTGCCCCGAGTGGGGCAAAACTAAGAAATTTTCCCGGTTTCACCTGGACGCTGTCTCAGGCGTGCCTCCGGGCTGATTTTTACAATGCCTGCCATTCGCAGGTATAAAAATTAGCTCGGGAGTGTCCTATGCTGGCCTTTCTAAACCAGGTGCGCAAGCCGACCCTGGATTTGCCGCTCGATGTGCGGCGTAAAATGTGGTTCAAACCATTCATGCAGTCCTACCTGGTGGTTTTCATCGGCTACCTGACCATGTATCTGATCCGCAAAAACTTTAACATCGCGCAGAACGACATGATCTCCACCTACGGGCTGAGCATGACACAGCTGGGGATGATTGGCCTGGGCTTCTCCATCACCTACGGTGTAGGTAAAACGCTGGTTTCCTATTACGCGGATGGCAAAAACACCAAGCAGTTCCTGCCGTTTATGCTGATCCTCTCGGCTATCTGTATGCTCGGCTTCAGCGCCAGCATGGGCGCAGGCTCAACCAGCTTGTTCCTGATGATTGCCTTCTACGCGCTGAGTGGTTTTTTCCAGAGTACCGGTGGCTCGTGCAGCTATTCGACGATCACCAAATGGACACCGCGCCGTAAACGTGGCTCTTATCTCGGGATGTGGAATATCTCACACAACCTCGGTGGTGCAGGTGCGGCAGGCGTGGCGTTGTTTGGTGCTAATGTGCTGTTCGATGGTCACGTGATCGGCATGTTTATCTTCCCGTCGATTATCGCCCTGATTGTGGGCTTTATTGGCTTGCGCTATGGCAGCGACTCCCCGGAATCTTATGGTCTGGGTAAAGCCGAAGAGTTGTTTGGGGAAGAGATCAGCGAAGAGGACAAAGAGACTGAAGAAAATGACATGACCAAGTGGCAGATCTTTGTTGAGTACGTGCTGAAAAACAAAGTGATCTGGCTGCTGTGCTTCTCCAACATCTTCCTGTACGTGGTGCGCATCGGTATCGATCAGTGGTCCACTGTCTACGCCTTCCAGGAGCTGAAACTCTCCAAAGAAGTCGCGATTCAGGGCTTTACCCTGTTTGAAGTCGGGGCGCTGGTCGGTACGCTGCTGTGGGGTTGGCTCTCTGACCTGGCAAACGGCCGTCGTGCGCTGGTGGCCTGTGTCGCGTTGGCATTAATCATTGCCACGCTGGGTGTCTACCAGCACGCCAGCAACCAGTACGTTTATCTGGCGTCGTTGTTTGCCCTTGGCTTCCTGGTGTTTGGCCCGCAATTGTTAATTGGTGTGGCGGCAGTTGGTTTCGTACCGAAAAAAGCGATCGGTGCGGCTGATGGGATTAAAGGCACTTTCGCTTATCTGATTGGCGACAGCTTTGCCAAGCTGGGTCTGGGGATGATTGCCGATGGTACGCCAGTCTTTGGTCTGACCGGCTGGGCGGGGACTTTCGCCGCGCTGGATACCGCCGCTATCGGCTGTATCTGCCTGATGGCTATCGTCGCCGTATTTGAAGAACGTAAAATTCGCCGTGAGAAAAAGATCCAGCAGTTAAAAACCGCTTAAGTGTGTATTGGTAACTTTTGCCCGCCTCTGAATCTTATTCATCAGGGCTATCTTGCTTGTCATTTTGAACCAGGGCAGTGCTCGAAATCCTCAGGTACTATCTGTACATTCCGGTTTCTGTGCGCTGTCCGTGTTCAAACTGTCTGCGCCGATAACGCCCAATGAATAAAGTTCTCATAGCGGGCTTTTTTTATGCTTCGGATTCGCTGTTCCTTACGGCGAGTCAGCAATCTCCAGCGATGTAAACGTAAATGCTTCGCCATCAAATAATCCCTGGCTGGTGAGCTTTAGCGTGGGGATCACCGGCAAAGAGAGAAATGCCATCTGAATAAAGGGCTCATCGGGGAGCGTGCCGCACGCCCGGCCTGCTGCTTTCAGTGAATCGATTTGTTCGGCCAGCGATTCTGCCGTATCAGTGCTCATCAGTCCGGCGACTGGTAGCGCTAAATGGCATTGAACTTCCCCATGACGAACCACGCATAAGCCACCACCGTCGGCGATCACCTGATTAACCGCCACCGTCATCTCTTCAGCGCTGTGACCGATGACCACGATGTTATGGCTGTCGTGGCTGACGGTTGCTGCCAGCGCCCCCTCCTTCAGCCCAAACCCGCCTAATAAACCACAGGCAGGTGGGTGCTGATAGCCATAGCGCTCAAGAACAGCGATAAAACAAATATCATCACGATCAAAGCCGTCTTCCGTGTAACAGCATTTGCTGGCGGGGGTGATTAATTCGTTGGGGATGACTTCAATCACCCGATAGCATTTTCCAGGGGTGAAATGAAACCGAAAATCCGTGGCACGGACCAGTTGCCGCGCCACGGTGTTGCCGTATGGAGGCGCTGTGCGCGCCAGCCTGTACGATTCGTCAGCTTTCAGCGCATCGGCATTGAGTGGTTCACCTTTAATAAAGACCTGTTGCACCGTGACGTTGTGGGCATCGCTGAGCAGGACAATATCCGCCTGTTTTCCAGGAGCCAGCAGGCCGAGATGGCGCAGGCCAAAATGTTGCGCAGCAGACCAGCTGGCGACGCGGTAAGCGATGTGAAGCGGTACGTGGTGCTGTGTAATGAGGCGTCTAATCAGTGCGTCAATATGCCCTTCGTGGGCGATCTCCCAGGGGTTACGATCGTCGGTACACAGCATGCATTGTGGGCTGTTTAGCGCGTTAATGAGCGGAGCCAGCGCGTCGAGGTTGCGGGCGGCAGAACCTTCGCGAATCATCAACGCCATTCCAAGCTGCAGCTTTCGTCGTCCTTCTTCTGGCAGGTAGCTTTCATGGCAATTTTCAATTCCGGCGGCAATGTAAGCGTTCAACGCTTTGCCTTGCAGGCCGGGGCTGTGACCGTCCAGCGTCAGATGTCGAAAGGCATCCATTTTATCAAGAAGTGCGTCCTGCCCGGCAATGACGCCAGGGTAATCCATTACCTCCGCCAGACCGGCAACGTGTGGATGATCCCGCCAGGTGAGCATTTGTTCAAGCGTAAAGCTGGCACCGTTGATGTCGCAGCCAGCCAGCGCCGGGACGCAGGAACTGATTTGAATATATTGATTTTGTGTTGCCTGTTCGGCGCAGCGGATAAACCAGGCAAGGCCAGTTTCCCCCATCACGTTGACGATTTCGTGCGGGTCGCAGATGACGGTAGTGAGCCCGCGAGGAAGCGTCGCGGTTTCAAAGGCCACAGGTGTCATCATGCTGGATTCAATATGCAGGTGAGCGTCGATAAAACCGGGAACTGCTGTTGCGCCGTGAGCATCAATACGCCGTAATGCACTGGCATGAGAATATTCCGGACCGATACCGGCGATATGCCGTCCTTTAATCAAGATTGGCCCTGGCATTTCTCCACCGTTGATCAGATCGAGAATTTTGACATTATCAATAATATAATCGGCAGGTGCGTCACCGCGAGAAACAGCTAGCAAATTTTGTCTTTGCTGACGGCTAATGTAATGAAATTTATCGTTAATCGTATTATTCATATTTTTCTCATTTTGATTTTATCAATTTGATTGTTATTTATCATTTAAGAATAGCTGTGATTATTTAAAGTTTATCGATTAACGTGCGTTTGCAATGTGATAACTATCACTGAATTAAGTATGCCATCTGTTTTAAAAAGAGACTGGATTTATACTCTCATCAATGGATGAAAAAAATGAATAATGAAATCAGTGATGATGTAAACGAGAGCTCAGGGTGGCTTGCGAGATTATTTAAGTTGCAACAGCACGAGACCACAGTACGTACAGAAATGATTGCGGGAATGACGACATTTTTAACGATGGTGTATATCGTTTTTGTGAATCCGCAAATACTGGGCGCTGCGCAAATGGACCCGAAGGTGGTGTTTGTGACCACTTGCCTGATTGCGGGCATCGGCAGTATTGCGATGGGACTGATTGCCAATCTGCCGGTAGCCCTGGCTCCTGCTATGGGGCTGAATGCCTTTTTTGCTTTTGTCGTCGTGGGGGCGATGGGGGTGAGTTGGCAAACGGGGATGGGGGCGATATTTTGGGGTGCCGTCGGATTATTTCTGCTTACCCTTTTTCGTATTCGTTACTGGATGATTTCAAACATACCCGCTAGCTTACGTATTGGCATTACCAGCGGTATCGGTTTATTTATTGCGTTGATGGGTTTAAAAAATTCAGGCGTTATTATTGCCAATAAAGAGACGCTGGTGGCGATCGGTGATTTAAGCTCACATAGCGTATTGTTAGGTATTCTTGGGTTCTTTATTATTACGGTCCTGTCATCGCGTAATTTCCATGCGGCAGTATTGATTTCTATTGTTGTGACGTCATGTTGTGGATTGTTTTTTGGTGATGTTCAGTTCCTCGGTATATATTCTGCACCACCTAACATCAGTGCAGTGATTGGTGAGGTTGATTTACGCGGTGCGTTGTCGTTGAATCTGGCCGGTATTATCTTCTCGTTTATGTTAATTAATCTCTTTGACTCATCAGGAACATTAATTGGCGTAACAGATAAAGCCGGATTAATCGATCGTGACGGTAAATTTCCCAATATGAATAAGGCGTTGTACGTGGATAGTGTCAGCTCTGTTGCAGGGGCATTTATCGGCACATCTTCCGTAACGGCGTACATTGAAAGTACGGCCGGCGTGGCGGTCGGTGGACGCTCGGGGCTGACTGCCGTGGTGGTTGGTGCGCTATTCTTGCTGGTGATGTTTTTTTCACCTCTGGTCAGTATGGTGCCTGCCTATGCGACAGCAGGTGCGCTTATTTTTGTGGGTGTGCTGATGACCTCAAGCCTGGCGCGCGTTAGCTGGGATGATTTAACCGAGTCAGTGCCTGCCTTTATCACGACGGTGATGATGCCCTTTAGTTTTTCTATTACCGAAGGAATTGCGCTGGGTTTCATGTCGTATTGCATCATGAAAGTGTTTACCGGGCGCTGGCGTGAGCTGAATCTTTGTGTGGTCGCCGTGGCATTGCTGTTTGCGTTGAAAATCATCCTGGTGGATTAGTATTCGCAGTCTGTTTCCAGATATCATGAGCGCGGATAACGCAGGAGAACTCATGATCTGGATAATGCTGGCCACGTTGGTTGTTGTTTTTGTAGTGGGTTTTCGGGTGCTGACGTCTGGATCACGACGCGCGATTCGTCGCCTGAGCGAACGGTTGAGCATTGACGTCGTGCCGGTAGAATCGATGATCGATCAGATGGGAAAAGTGCAGGGAGAAGCGTTTTTACAGTATCTTCATCGGCCTGACGAATCGCATTTGCAAAATGCCGCCCAGGTGCTGTTGATCTGGCAAATCGTCATTGTTGACGGTAGTGAACAGAACTTGCTGCAGTGGCATCGATTGTTGCAAAAAGTCCGCCTGGCAGCGCCGGTTACCGATGCACAGGTGCGCCTGGCGCTGGGTTTTCTGCGAGAAATGGAGCCAGATATGCAGGAAATAAATGCGTTTCAGATGCGCTATAACGCCTTTTTTCAACCTGAAGATGGGGTGCACTGGCTGCACTGATATCATGCTTGTTTATGACGATTATTTTTAATCGTCATAATATTTATATCTATCTCCCGCACAGGGGCCCTCGTTACACTTACACGACGAGGTGCATCATGAAACAAGCGACTCAACACAGTGCGATTATCTGGCCGGAAACCTATCTGCCAGGTACGACCGATAATTTTGCCTCACAAGCGCAGTAATCTTATCGTCGTTGAGAAGCGCATAATGCCTGGCTAACTCGCGAAATCCAGCGGGTTCATGGTTGTTGATATTGGTCATATCCTGTTTGGCGTATCAATGCGTCGTTTTTATTATGCGATCTGCCGCGCAGCGCTATTGCAAATCCTGGAAAGTTGCCTAAACGTTAAATCCGTCACATTTTTAATGTTACACTGCGTGACTTTTCTACAGAAATACCACGCAGGTTACAAAATGAGTGACGTTATTGAACAAAAATCCCGCGCTGAGGTAAATGCCCGACCAAACTGGTCGGCGGTATTCGCCGTGGCGTTCTGTGTTGCCTGCCTGATAACCGTTGAGTTTCTGCCCGTCAGTTTGTTGACGCCTATGGCGCAGGACCTGGGGATTTCAGAAGGTGTGGCCGGACAATCGGTGACCGTGACGGCATTTGTCGCCATGTTTGCCAGCCTGTTTATTACCCAAATTATTCAGGCGACCGACCGCCGCTATATCGTCATCCTGTTCTCCGTGCTGCTGACGCTCTCCTGCCTGCTGGTTTCATTTGCTAACTCTTTTACGCTGCTGCTGATTGGTCGTGCCTGCCTTGGGCTGGCGCTCGGCGGTTTCTGGGCGATGTCGGCCTCGCTGACCATGCGTCTGGTGCCCGCCCGCACGGTACCGAAAGCACTGTCGGTTATCTTTGGCGCAGTTTCTATCGCGCTGGTGATCGCCGCTCCGTTGGGCAGCTTCCTTGGCGGTATCATCGGCTGGCGCAACGTTTTTAACGCGGCAGCGGTAATGGGGGTGCTGTGTATTATTTGGGTTGTTAAATCGCTGCCTTCGTTGCCTGGCGAGCCATCGCACCAAAAACAAAATATGTTCAGCCTGTTGCAACGTCCTGGTGTGATGGCCGGCATGATCGCCATCTTTATGTCTTTTGCCGGGCAGTTCGCCTTCTTTACCTATATTCGCCCGGTGTATATGAATCTGGCGGGATTTGATGTTGATGGCCTGACGCTGGTACTGCTGAGTTTTGGTATTGCCAGCTTTGTTGGCACGTCGCTCTCTTCTGTGATTCTGAAACGTTCGGTCAAACTGGCACTGGCAGGTGCGCCGCTGGTGCTGGCGCTCAGTGCGCTGGTATTGATCCTGTGGGGGAGTGACAAAGTTGTGGCGGCAGGCATTGCGATTATCTGGGGACTGGCGTTCGCTCTGGTACCGGTAGGCTGGTCGACGTGGATCACCCGCTCGCTTGCCGATCAGGCAGAAAAAGCCGGATCCGTCCAGGTCGCCGTGATCCAGCTTGCCAATACCTGTGGGGCTGCGGTTGGAGGCTATGCACTCGATAACCTCGGACTGCTGTCGCCCCTGATGCTCTCTGGCAGCCTGATGCTGCTGACGGCGCTTCTGGTGGCAGCGAAAGTTCGCATAAAGGGTATGCAGTGATCGCCAGTTCTATTTGCCGTATGGTGTTGTAAATGCCTCATCCGGCCTACAATCGCAATACAGGCCGGATAAACGCAGTGCCATCAGGCATTACACCTTTCACTAATCAGAACCACGCCTCCCACATTGCGCCGAGGTTAAAGTCATCCAGCGTTTCATCCTTCGTACCGTTGACGCGAGCAGTGCGGTCATTATCAACTTTGCCGCCGGTGACATAGAAGCGCAGCATTGGGCGGAATTCTGGACCCATAGCGATCGACATGTTCTGCGACAGCGTTAACTTCCAGCCGTTGTTATCCCCGCCGTTATCATAATCAACCCGCTGATAGCCTGCTTCCAGCCAGGTGGAGTGAACATCGTTCCAGAAATACATCGGACGTATAATCGCGCCGTAGTTCTTACGGTTGTCGCTCTTGTCTGTGCTGTTGTCGTAATCATGGAACGCCAGCAGGTATTCGACCTGCGCCTGTTGGGTGAACTTGTGGTTCCCCTCAAAACTGGCGTATATCGCTGTCAGATCGTCGGTTTTGTTATAGACGCTGTTATCTGAATTATCAGAATAACGGGCGATAACCTTGTTCACACCACTGTCGTTAGTGTGACTCAGCACAAATGCACCCTGCCAGGCTTTCAGGCGGTCATCGCTCTCGACGGCTTTAGAGTCAAAGCCATAGTTGGCGTAAATCTCCAGATCCAGCGGACCGACCTTCATATTGTGGATTTTGGACGTTATTGCGTAGTTACCCTTATCGCCCGTACCAGAACCGCCGGTACAGGTAATGCGTGATGGGTTGGCTTCGTCTTCCATCACTTCCGGGCTGCACGATTCAACCGCGGCGACAGTGGCGACATCAAACTGCACGCCGCCAATGTCGAAGTTTTTAACCCCGGCTCCCTGACCGTCATGGTTCATCCAGAAGTAGTCGTTGATGCCTTGTTGTGGACGCTGATGGAAGTCGCGGCCCGCCCAGATATAAGCGTTAGGATTGGATTCCAGCACGTTAGTTACGCCGGCGTAGGCTTTTTTGAGGTTAACTTCGTCGCCCCAGTGGTCGATCATCACGTTGATGTCCCAGATGGCGCCGTTGTCGCTTTTGAACGCTTTGGAGAGCTGGAATTCGCCGCCGTTGCCTTCGTTACCCAGACGGCCAATGGCCGACGCACCGTTATAGGAACCATCAACGCCGACGTATTTCTGATCACCGCTCTGGAAATGTGCGCCGTAGCGCGCATATCCGCTGAATTTCACGCCGAACGGAATCGCCATATCCGGGGATTGTGCTGCACTTTGTGGTTCATTAATCACATCGGCTTTTTTCGCCACAGCAGCGTCCATTTTCGCCTGACGTTCCGTAAGTGCTTTATCTACGGCTTTGGCGACGATGGCGTCGATTTGTTCCTGAGTAAATTCCTGTGCGAGGACAGAAACTGGGCAAAGCGCGGCCACGACCGCCATGGCTAGTGGAAGTTTCTTAGTTAAATTCATGGTTATCTCATTTACACTTTACCCTTCAGGTTGCCATAGGCATTCCGAATAAGCGTGTGTATTAATTTATTTTAAGATAATAACCATCCCGTCTTGGGTTAATTTGCTATCACCAAAACAAGTTGATCTGTTTATTTTGTTAACGGGTACAGAAATATTTTATTTAATCGTAATAAACTCTCCGTTCGTAAAGTGTAAGTTCATATTAGCGCTGATACAGATGAATAATTTCTTCTGACAGTTCGCGGGCTAATAGCGATGTCATTAAGTGGTCCTGCGCATGCACCATAATTAATGTCATAGGCTGCCGGGCTTCCCCGGCGTCCTGTTCGATCAATTTTGTTTGCATGTGGTGAGCTTGACGTGCGTAGCCATCAGCCTCACGAAGCAGGCTTTTCGCTTCATCAATGTTCCCGGCGCGTGCAGCGTGGAGTGCTTCGAAGCACAGGCTTCGGGACTGGCCGGCATTAACGATGATTTCCATTACTGCTTCTTCTAATGCAATCATGATCTTCTGTTCTCAATTAAAACCATTGTTTTCGGCGGTATCGGCAAACCACTCGCCACTCTTTTTCACCGTACGTTTTTGCGTTTCTAAATCTAACTGAACAAAGCCATAGCGGTTTTTATATCCGTTGAGCCATGACCAGTTATCAATAAAGGTCCACATGTGGTAGCCAAGACAATTACAGCCTTCGCTTATTCCCTTATGCAGCCATTTAAGATGTGCAGAAACGAATTCAATACGGTAGTCATCGTTGATTTGATCCTGCTGAATGAATCGCTGTTCGTTTTCTACCCCCATTCCATTTTCAGAAATATAACAGCGTGGGTTACCGTAATTATCTCGCAGGTTGGTAATAATATCGTAAATACCTGGCTCATAAATTTCCCAGCCACGGTAAGGGTTCATTTTGCGTCCCGGCATTTCGTAATAATCGAACAACCATTCAGGCATAAACGGTGCATCAGGATTGACCGCGCTATCACGACATTTCACCCGTCGGGGCTGGTAATAGTTAATGCCCAACAGGTCGATTTTGCCATCGGCTATCAGCTGGCTATCGCCAGGCTTACACGTGGGCAGCTGATCGTACTCTTTCAGCAGTTCCACCAGGTCCGCAGGATATTCACCTTTCAGTACCGGGTCGAGAAAACTGCGGTTGAAGAGCAGATCCGCATGGTGTGCGGCTTTCACATCCGCCGGATTTTGTGAGCGTGGATAGGAAGGCGTTAAATTTAGCACTACGCCAATTTCACCGTCATAGTTCCCGGCGCGATACGCGCGAACTGCCGTCGAATGTGCCAGTACAGTGTGGTACGCCACGGTTACGGCACGTTTGAAATCCACCACGTTTGGATAATGGAAGTCATACAGATAGCCGCCTTCGACCGGGACAATCGGTTCATTAAAGGTGAACCAGTGCTTAACCCGATTGCCGAACAAGTCGAAGCATGTTTGTGCGTAGCGACCAAATGCCTCGACCACTTCCCGGTTTTCCCAGCCGCCTTTTTCCTGCATCACCATTGGCATGTCAAAGTGGAACAGGGTGATAAATGGCGTGATGCCTTGTGCCAGCAGCTCATTGATCACATTGTTATAGAAATCGACGGCTTCAGGATTTACTTCACCCGTACCGTCAGGGATCAGGCGCGACCAGCTCAGGGAAGTTCGGAAGCTGTTGTGCTTCAGTTGCTTCAGCAGCGCGATGTCTTGCTTCCAGTGCTGATAAAATGTCGAGGTGTTCGCCGGGCCAACCCCCTGATGGAAACGGCCTGGCTGACGGTCGAACCATACGTCCCATGTGGTCTGGCTTTTGCCACCGTTCAGGCTATCCCCTTCGGTTTGCAGCGCTGAACAGGCACTGCCCCACCAGAAGTTTTCAGGAAAACGGTATCTCATTGTTCTGACTCCTTGATCGATTATGAGTTGCTACGGGCAGCGTTCGCCACGGAGACGGCATCCTGGGCTTTTTGCTCTTCAGTTTTCATCAAAGAGCGTTCGTATGCGCGCAGGAAAGGGAGGTACATCAGCGCTGACATCGCCATACAGATAAAGCACATCACCACCGGGCTTAATGCCCAGTTCGCGGCCCAGGAAGCACCAATTGGTGCTGGTGTGGTCCACGGTGTCAGTGAAACAACCTGTGCCAGCCAGCCAAGTTTTGTGGCGCTATATGCCAGCACAGCGTTAACCAGCGATACGCAAACGAATGGAATGAATAGCATCGGGTTCATGATGATCGGCGCACCAAACAGAATAGGCTCATTGATGTTAAAGAAACTAGGCACAATTCCCATTTTGCCGATGGTCCGCAGGTGTGCGACGCGGCTGCGCAGCAGCAGGAATGCCAGTGGTAATGTCGATCCCACGCCGCCAATGAGCAGGTAGTGATCCCAGAAGCCCTGTAGATAAACATGTGGTAATGCAGCGCCAGCGGCAAGAGCCGCCTGGTTGGCAGATAAGTTGGCCATCCAGAATGGATTCATAATGCCAGTGACAATCAGTGAACCGTGGATCCCGGCGAACCAGAAAATCTGGCACAGCAGGACGGAAAGCAGGATTGCGGGCAGGGAATCAGAAGCGGAAACCAGCGGTTCCAGCAGGTGCATTATTGCCTGCGGAATGATCATTCCGGTTTGTGCTTCGATAAACAGGTTTAGCGGATGCAGGGTCGCAATCACGACCAGAACCGGAATCAGGATTTCAAATGAGCGGGCGACGCCGGTCGGCACCTCTTTAGGCAGGCGAATGGTCACGTTATTCTGCTTCAGCCACGCATACATGCGGGTGGAATAGATAGCAGTGATCAGCGCGGTAAAGATCCCCTGACCGGAGAGATATTGCGTAGAGATTTTCCCGTCGGCATAGGGGGCTGCAACCAGTAAAAACGCCATAAAGGCCAGCAGACCGGACATTACCGGGTCGAGGTTAAACTGTCGGCCCAGACTGGCGCCAATGCCGACGGAGATGAAGAACGTCATAACACCCATGCTGAGGTTAAACGGCAGCATCAACTGTTCGCGATAGGTGGCAGAGAAATCAAGCCAGCCACGGGCAAAGCTGTTGGTGGTTTCGGCAGAGAACGGAGGAAAAATAAACACCAGCATGAAGGAGCCGATGATCATAAACGGCAGCGCCGCCGTAAAACCGTCACGAATCGCAATCACATACTTTTGCTGTCCCAGCTTTCCGGCGAGGGGGGTGATGGATTGTTCAATGACGGCAACCATTGACTGATATAACGAACTCATATTGACACCTTTCTAGTGTGCCGCTTCAATCAGCGACAGAGCATAATCCAGCACTTTGTCACCACGTTGCATACCGTAATCCATCATATCTATGGCTTTTACGGGTATACCCTGGGTGGCAGCCTTTTCTGAGAGTGTGTTAAGCATATATTTTACCTGGGGGCCAAGTAGCACCACCTGGTAATTTGGAAACTGTGTGTCAAATTCGGCAACACCGTATGCCTCAATCTTCACCGGTAGTCCACGAATGTCCGCCTCTTCAACCATTTTGCGAACTAGTAAACTGGTGGACATTCCTGCAGAGCAGCACAGCATAATCCTGAACATTGTTAGCCATCCTTTAAATGTAAAAACATATTGCGAGTTTGATTTGATATCATACGGAAACCGGTTTCCATTCGTAGCAAACGGAACTGTGATGGCCATCAAGATCTGATGCGTATAAGGCTGATTATTTGAATCCAGCTCACGAAATTTGGTGGTTTGAACTCTTTTTGAGTGCAAATGGAAAATCGGTTTCCATGAAAAACGGAAACAGATATACTGCGAGTGGCGATTATTTAAGCCAATGTTAAATACAGGAAGGAAAGGGCCAGGCGGGTCCTGTCAGGGGAGAATGATGTCTACTATCAACGATGTATCGCGTTTGGCTGGCGTATCTAAAGCTACTGTGTCGCGCGTGTTGAGCGGATCACGTGGCGTAAAAGAGGCCAGCCGTCTCGCCGTGTTGAAGGCGGTGGATGAACTCAATTATCGTCCGAATGTGATTGCACAGTCGCTGCTGAGCCAGTCTACAGGCTGCATTGGCGTGATATGCGCACAGGACAACATCAATCAGACAACGGGCTATCTCTACGCGCTGGAAAAGCATCTTAGCCAGCATCAAAAACACCTCCTCCTTCGCTTTGCCAATACCAAAGCGGAAGTGATGAGCGCCCTTGATGAGCTAAGCTGCGGTTTGTGCGATGACGTGTTGATTATTGGCGCACGTTTCCCGTTAAGTATTAGTCAGGATAATGTCATTCTGGTGGATTGCCTGGAGTCTGGCGATGATGTCAACAGCATCCAGTTTGATCACGCATTCGCTACCGAAACGGCATGTAACTACCTGATTAGCCAGCATCGCCGCCAGATTGCGTTGATCCACCCGGATGGTATGGGTTTCTCCGACCAGGTACTCCTGGGTTACAAACATGCATTGGAAAAAAATTTCCTGCCCTTTAACCGCAATCTGGTGTTTATGGAAGCGACGTCATCATCAGTGGCCTTGCAGGAATTGCTAAATAACGCGTCAACGCTCAATTTTAACGCGCTGCTGGTGGCGGATGAACAGCAGGCCCAGCGTGTGATCCCGCAGTTGCAGGCATTTAATAAATCCGTACCGGAAGACATTATGGTCTTTAGCCTGGCCGGTACACTGCACCTGCCCGGTATCCCGACAATCCCGGCTATTGAATATTCAATGGATGCCATGGCCGCACGTATAGTCAGCTGGTTAAATGAAAAAACGCAGAGTGTGCTGAGTTCGTACGTGCTGCGCGGAGATTTAATTATTCCTCAGCGGTAACGGTATCAATCAGGCGTTAAGCACTCTGCTTCGCGCCTAGATATCCGGACATTCAACCTTACTAAGTGCTTCCCAGTAGTTGTCCTGATGACTTCTTTGTATTGCCAAAATGGCTTCGCGAATATGCTGCTGATTACGTGAATCAGCCATAATCGTTTTTTCCCACACCTCATCCGATGGCGACCCCTGTGGGGTACAAATCTTACGTAAATCCTTCAGCACAGTGTTTTTTTCGTGAACTGACTGTAGCGAACCGTAAGCCGAGTCGGCCTGCGCCAGACCCGGCAGCGTGAAAAGAATGGCAATGATCGGAAAAACGGCTCGTTTCATGTTAATAATCCTTGTTGTCGACGCGCATAATTTCAAGAGTAAGTGTAGTCGGCATACGGCTCACTCATCAGCCTGTGTTAGTGTAGAAAAATTAATCAGCCAGAAGTTGTAGTTTTTCAGGAGGATAGAATGCAGATACAGATTACGGATACGGTTACAGAAGATGATCAGAATGCGCTGCTCACCGGCCTGCGTGCTTACAATCTCCAGTTCCTGAAAACGTCCAATTTTGGCGATCTGGCGGTCTACTGGCGCGATGAGCGTAACGAGATACTGGGTGGGCTGATTGGTAAAATCAAAGGTGAGTGGCTGTGTATTGAGTTTTTATGGATGCATGAATCCCTGCGTAAAGGCGGTCATGGCACAAAGCTGATGCAGGCGGCAGAACAGACTGCGCGCGAGAGAGGGTGTTTGCATGCGCTGGTTGATACCATGAGTTTCCAGGCGTTGCCGTTTTATCAAAAGAACGGTTACCAGTTACAAATGACCCTCGAAGACTTCCCGGAAAAAGGGGCAGCACGCCATTATTTATCAAAATCATTTTGATGACCGGAAGGATGGCTTGCTGAATATCCACCGAGAGTTGAGAAATCGTGTCGCCCGGTAGCGTCGTGCCACCGGGCATTTTTTTGTATATTCCTTCGTTATGCTTTTTTCTTCTTGCTGATAATTTTTCGTTTTTTAAACCGCAGCAGCCTTCCCGCTATAGTCAATTCATTACTCATCAGGCGGTTATTTCAAAAGGATAAAAACGTGAAACTGAACATACCTCATTTCGGGGCCGGGGCGGCATTATTGCTGGCGGGAATATTACTGGCAGGTTGCGATCAGCAAAGCAGTGATGCGAAACATATCAAAGTCGGCGTGATTAACGGCGCAGAGCAGGATGTGGCGGAGGTTGCGAAGAAAGTGGCCAAAGAGAAGTACGGTTTGGATGTTGAGCTGGTAGGGTTCAGCGGTTCGTTACTACCCAACGATGCAACCAATCATGGTGAACTGGATGCCAATGTCTTCCAGCATCGTCCTTTCCTGGAGCAGGATAATAAAGCGCATAACTTTAAGCTGGTGGCGGTGGGCAATACCTTTGTCTTCCCGATGGCGGGTTATTCGAAAAAAATCAAAACCGTTGCCGAGCTGAAAGACGGCGCGACAATTGCGATTCCTAACGATCCAACTAATCTCGGACGTGCGCTATTGCTGTTGCAAAAAGAAAAACTGATTACCTTGAAAGAGGGCACTGGTCTGTTGCCGACGGCGCTGGATATTACTGATAACCCACACCATCTGAATATTATGGAGCTGGAAGGCGCGCAATTGCCGCGTGTACTGGACGATCAGAAAGTGGATGTGGCAATTATCAGTACCACCTACATTCAGCAAACCGGTCTTTCCCCGGTACATGACAGCGTATTTATTGAAGACAAAAACTCACCGTACGTGAATATTCTGGTGGCGCGAGAAGACAACAAAGATGCAGAGAATGTAAAAGAGTTCCTGCAATCTTATCAGTCACCGGAAGTGGCGAAAGCAGCCGAGAAAATTTTTAACGGCGGCGCGGTACCGGGCTGGTAATATTCGCCCGTCACCGCGCTGGTTGGCGTTATGCCGTTCTGGCGCGGCGGCGGGAATCCATTGAAATCAGCACCACTGAAGAGAGGATCAGCAGCGTACCGAGCCAGTCCGGTAAAGTGAACGTAATGCCTAACAGGAGCAGGGACAGTAAGGCACTGCTCAGTGGCTCTGCACAGCTCAAAATGCTCGCTTTCGGCCCACCAATCATCTGCGCACCTTTCAGGTACAGGCTAAACGTCAGTGATGTACCGATCACCACCAGATAGAAAAATGCCAGAATCAAACTGCCATTGACCACAAAGTTCGTTCCCTGCCCGGCATAGAATGGGAGCAGGATCAGGCCGCCTATCAACATGCTCCAGCCGACAATCGGTAGCGTACCGTAACGCGCGATAAGCACAGAGGGATATGTCGTATAGAACGCGGCAGCAAATGCCGAAGCGATCCCCCAGAACAGCGCGGCAGGCGAGATGGATAACGACGTCGGGTTGCCGTGGGTGACCAGCAGGAATGTGCCGATTAGCGAGGTGAAGATCGCCGTCAGCACTAATATTCCCGGTCGCGCTTTGCGTACCACCGAAAACCACGCCACGATAATTGTCGGTGACAAAAATTGCAGTACCGTTGCGGTGGCGGCATTGGATTTTTCAATGGTAAGCAGAAAGGTCAGTTGTACGGTGAGAGCCCCGACCACAGAAAAAATCAGCAGGCTGATGGCGTCTTTGCGGTTTTTGATAACGGAGAAGACTTTGTCACCGTGCACAAAAGAGAGCATCAGCAGAATGAGCCCGGCGAAAATCAGACGTGTCATGGTCAGAAACTGCGACGACATCTGACTTTGCTCCATGATGTACTGCGCGCAAACGCCTGAACTTCCCCATAATACGGCGGCTATCAGGACGTTCATCATCCCTCTTCTGGTGGAACTCATCTTTCCCTCTGCATAATGTATTGTCTTATTTGTGTGCAGACATCATAGCAGAGATGACTCTGACAGCAGGAATACCTCATGCACTGTCTTTAGCTCCCCCCGCCAGGCAGGGAGCTCTGGGATAATGTTAAGCGTCTATCGGTGTCAGATAATCCAGACGCAGCGGCTCGGCCAGCAGGTCGTTCATTTGCAGAATAAACGTCTGGAAATGCGGTAAGGCGATATGTTCGTCCAGACCTGCCTGGCCTCGCCAGGATTCACGCACGTAAAATACATCCGGCGTATCGCGTAACTGAAACAGCGCATACTCAATATTGCCCGGCTCCCGGCGAGTGGGTAGCAAAAGGGCTTGCAGCGCTTGTTTCAGTGCGTTGATTTTCCCTGGTTTGGCTTTTAGCACCGCTATGATTGAAATCACCGTAGAGTCAGGCATTTAAAATCCCTCCAGAACAATCTTGCCCACTGAACGACCGGTTTCAATTTGGGCATGGGCTTTTTGCAAATTAGCCGCGGTGATGGCACCAAAATGTTCGCCCAGCGTGGTATGGATAACCTTGCTGTCAATCAGTTGCGCCACGCGGGTCAGTAGCTGATGCTGGGCAATGATGTCGTGTGTTTCAAACATCGAGCGTGTGAACATAAATTCCCAGTGCAGAGAAATGCTTTTAGTTTTCAGCGGACGCGCATCAAGGGATTGCGGATCGTCAATTAGCGCCAGTTTTCCCTGTGGCGCCAGCGCGGCAATAATCTGCTGATAGTGCTGCTCGGTATTGTTCAGGCTGGCGACATGGGTCACCTGTTTAATGCCTGTTCGTGCCAGCTCTTCTGTCAGCGGTTTACTGTGATCAATCACATGATGAGCGCCCGCTTCACGCACCCATTTCTGGCTTTCCGGACGCGATGCCGTACCGATAACGGTCATTTTGGTCAGCTTACTGGCTAGTTGGGTCAGGATAGAACCAACGCCGCCTGCAGCGCCGACAATCAATAAAACATCATTCTCATTGCCATTTTCCTCAACGCCCAGGCGGTCGAACAGCATTTCCCACGCAGTGATGGCGGTCAGCGGCAGGGCTGCCGCTGAAGCGTTATCCAGTGATTGTGGCTTCAGCGCAACAATGCGTTCATCAACCAGCTGAAATTCACTGTTACTGCCAGCACGACCCAGCGCACCGGCGTACCAGACTTCGTCGCCAGGCGCGAACAGCGTCACCGCATCGCCCACGGATTTCACCACGCCAACCGCATCCCAGCCCAGCACGCGCGGCACGTCGGCATTGAAACCTTCGCGTACTTTGGTATCGACGGGGTTGACGGAAATAGCTTTCACTTCAACTAAAAGGTCATGTCCGGTAGCGATCGGAACCGGCAGGTCAATTTCTTGTAAAAATTCAATATTGCTGCCGTTGGTTGCGGCGTGGGTAATGGCGATAGCTTTCATAGTCTCTCCGGTTACAGGAATCTATTTATACCCGTCATACTTCAAGCTGCATGTGCGTTGGCTACGCTCGCTCACTCCAGTCACATAGTTCGCTATGTTCCAGGAGATTCACTCCCTTGCCGCCTTCATGCAACTCGAATTATTTAGGGTATATCTGTTGAATAATTCGATGGTAAACCGGCATCAGAACGGGAAAAATAGCCTCACGGCGACAGGACTTATACTCGGGGAGTGAAAATGTTCCGGCTTGAAGATCTCACGTTGTTTGTCCGCGCCGCGGCGCTGAACAGTTTTAGTGATGCGGCGCGCGAAGTCGGCGTCCAGCCCGCCCAGGTCAGTTCAGCCATCAAGCGTCTGGAGTCTACGCTGGCGATTCGCCTGTTCGCTCGCTCCACACGTAGCCTGCGGCTCACACCGGAAGGTGAGATCTGGTTGCCCTATGCCCGTCAGATGCTGGATGTAATGCACGCCGGATTGCAAAAAATCCAGACGCCGGAAGATGAGATTTCAGGCATGCTGCAAATTGCGGTGCCGTCCGATCTCGGACGGAATCTGTTGTTGCCGGTCTTTCAGTCGTTTCGTCGTCGCTATCCTGCGCTGCGCCTGCGGGTCTTTTTCTCCGACCAGGTGACCGATATATTTAAAGATCCCGTCGATGTCGCGTTTCGGTATGGCAATACCGAAGACGCGTCTTATATCGCGTTGCCCGTCGCGCCAGGTAATCGCCGCGTGCTGGTGGCTTCTCCGGACTGGATTGCACAATACGGTGAGCCGCAACACCCTGGCGATTTAGCGCAGCTGAACGCCATGACCTTTGTATTACGCGGGCGGCTTCATGATCGCTGGACGTTTACGCGTAATGGTGAAATCAGTAGCGTGCAGGTCAACAGCACCATTATGAGCGATGATGCCGAAGTGATAAGGCGTCTGGCGATTGCCGGTGAGGGGATTGCGTATAAGTCGTGGCTGGATGTGAGCGAAGATGTGCGTGACGGTCGTTTGCAGTTGCTGATGCCGGGGTATCTGGGGGAAAAAGTTCCGTTGAATATGATTTGCCCACATCGTAAACAGCTTTCAACGGCGGTACGGTTATTGCACGATGCCGTGAAGGCGCGGTGTGAAATGCTGGCGCAGAGCTAACGTTCTTGCTCTGCACCAGAATCATCAGGTCTTTAACCTGGCTTTCTACTCTGCGGTCACTCAGTCTTTTTTGCTGGCGTTAGCAAAGAAAATATCAGACTGAATGTCTTTGGTGCGGATGGTGAACAACTGATTAGTCAGGTCTTCGGTCAGCTTCTCGGCATCGGCCATGATGCGCAGGTTGAAGTCATTCAGCATCTTATCGGCGGCGGGTTTATCGGTTTTTGCCATCTTCAGATATTCTGCCTCAACCTCTTTTTGCTCCTTCGCCACTTTGTCTTCCCACGCTTTGTAGGCTTTTTTGACGATAGGGGCGAGCTTCGGATAGTCCGTCATGGTCAGCGTCTGTAATTTGCGATACTTCCAGTAAATGGATTGATCGTCAGCGTTGTTCGTGCCCATCGTATAGTTGGCCGGATACGCTTTCAGGCCGCTATAGTAGGGAACAAAGGCGGTAAGATCGGCCATACCCAGACCAATATAAGTTGTTTCACCAATCTCTTTTGGCAACCACGGACGTACCTGCATAACGTGCGCTTCGTAGGTACGGAAGACACTGACCGGACGCCACGGCTCTTTACCGTTCAGGCCGTTGGTGTAAGGGTCATGTTTGGTGCCTTCATAGTGGTTACGCAACACCGATTTCACATCGTCCAGCGTCATTTTCTTCTCTGGCGTCATGAATACCGGGAATTCACGACCTGCGGCCATATCCTGTTTTACGGAAGGATTGAACTCTTTCTGAATAGTCCAGACGCGGGGATCGTTATATGTGCGGTCACGCTCATCGTCACGAGTATAGACTTTGGAAAAGTTGAATTTGCCATCTTTTGCCTGATCGTAAAGACCTTTTTCGGTCGCGAACTCAACCAGGTTTTTTGACGCCATCATATTAGGGTTCTTAGGATCGTAATCCTGTAAGCGTCCCTGATTACCAGTGGCAAAATATTGATTATTCGGTAAACGCTGTGCCATCCACTGGTGGCCGCTACCGGTTTCCAGATACCAGATTTCGTTATCGTCCACCACGGCAACGCCAAAGCCTTCGCCAGCTCCGGCGGTTTCAACGATATGTCCCAGCAACGCCACCGCTTCACGGGCTGTTTTGCTCTGTGACAGCAGGATATCCGGAATATCGTCTTCGGTGATGCCTTTGTCTTCAACATATGGGTCGACGGCCAGCGCTTTTGGCGAAGCAAAAATAGATTCTGTACCGCTCACGCCGACGCCCAGTTCGTTAAAACCGGTTGCGCCATGCAGTTGCGTTTTCCAGTTTGGAACGGTGGTGTAACGCAGGGAATTTTTTGGCAGCGGCCAGGTAAAATCATTCGCGCCATTATGCGCTTTGGTGCTGTACACACCGGTCTGATTCTGTTTTGCCGGATGAATGACAAAATGCTGTGCTTTCAGGGCATCGCTGTCTGCACTGCGGGCTACCAACATGGATCCATCCGCCGACGCTTCATTGCCGACCAGCAGGGTCGTACAAGCAAAGCCTGATGAAACAACAGCCAAATTTATAGAAAGTGCAATCAGGCACTTTTTAAACGTAAACATTAAATATCCCTCATAAGTACGCCATAAATACACCGGAAACACACTGTTTGCTGAAATGCGATAACGTCCGAACGCTCAGACATTGCTCGCCAGAGAGATAAACGCCCCTGCCCACGTTTTCTCCTAATATCCATTGGTAGGTTGAAGTCTTCTGGACAAAATAAAGTGCCCGTTTCGCTCAATTATTACGCAGTGAATATCGAGGTATTCAGGATGTTTCCTGATTCGGGGGAAAGAATAGCAATGGCACATCGACAAATTCAGTGACGTGTGTCGCGTAAGTTGACGGCGATAATTGTGTCGAAAAATAACAGATGCTGTTGGTTGCGATGAAAGATGTCAGGCTACTGGAAATATTAAGGGTGGTATTGGAAAGTTGATTGGACATCATGTTCTTTGTTGGCCGGACACGTATAAGCGTTATCCGGCGAAGAATGAAGCTGTAAATGCCATTTATTACATACTCAGTGAACTTGCTGGTAGTCGATACTCAAATCACAATTGGCTGATTGCGTACATTTTTTTTTCGATACCGGCATAGGCGGCATTTTTAACTCGAGCGCAGATTAAATGCAGCTTTGAATTGGCCTCCATAGCGATCAATTCTTTATGGTCTTTATCCAGAATGGTTGAGTTTTTATCATAAAAATCATAGCTTTTATTGATTTCAGTGAACTGCTTTTGATAAAGCATAAACTTATCAGGATCAACTTTTCGTAGTACGTTGAAGTTATTAATACACTCGCTGTTTGAGAAAAGTGAGTCATCCGTTGAAGCTTTATTTTTAGTCACATCGTTTGTTGGATGCGTTGCATCAACACAACCACTGAGAATAATAAGAGCAACAAAATAGCACATCCACTGCTTGTTCATAATAAATATCCATGATGTTAATTGATATGATGATATTTAATGGTCTGGAATTGATTTTAATATCTTGATTTTTTGGCGGAAGTTAATGATGGGAGGCATTCTGGTGCATTATTGGGATGTGCAAAAATATACTTGAAGAGATTTTTAATATCTTACTAATGCAATTGGAATAGCGCTCCCCTAATAATTAAAGGCCTGCAGTAGCAGGCCTTTGCATTAACTTATTACCAGGTATATTTCACACCAGCATTTGCTGACCAGTCTTGATCGACATCAGCTCCGCCAAGATAATCACCGCCGGCATATGCACTAAAGTTTTTAGTAAAGTTGAATTGACCACCCAACCCGGCGCGTACTGCTGAACCACCCACACCATTATCAATATCATCGCCATTAACATCTGCGCTGTTATTATCTGAATCATCATACACATATGCGATTTTTGCATACGGAACGAATGACTGTTCGCCGAAGCTAAAGGTATAGCCGGTATTGACGCCTGCTTCATAACGCATGCTGTCATAAGACTGGCTATCAACATTCATATTGTTGCTGAGCTGGTATCCGTCACCATCCTGGAACAGACCAGAAATGCTTGCGTATGGAGTAACGTAGCCATTCTGATTGTATTTCCAGTCATAACCAGCTTTCAGATTCAGACCCCAGGCGTCAGAAGAGATACCGTTGCCGCTTACTGAATTACCATTGCTCATGCTCGCAGACAGGTCATTATCAAAGTGGCTGTAGCTCAATGTGCTATCAACGAAGACATTGTTGTTAAAGCGCGTAGAGGTATAAACACGAGCAGACTGGCTATCCTGATCGACATGGCCGGTTTGATCATCGATATCACCTTTCATGAAGCTGGCAGCGGCACCGACAATCCAGTTCGCACCATTACCTTCAATCGCTTTATCAAAACCAACCATGATGCCGCTGGTATCTTGATCATAGCTTAGTGTATCGGTATCTCCCTGGAAGTGACCGCCGATGTAAGTCGCCCATGCACCGCCAGTATCCTGACTGTTTTGATTTACACGGCCATTATCCAAACGATTTGCCAGTGCATCTTGTTCCAGATTCCAGATATTGGTGTTAGCAGACGGGATGCTCAGCGCAATATTGGCATAATCGGTTAAGCCATCCTGTTTCAGTACAACAGAATCACCGCTCTGCTGAGCTTCATACTGATAAGCGCCCAGATCGGCTTTGTTTGCTGCGGTAAAGGAAGCCTGCGTATCGGTGTTATCATCATAAACGCGAATCAGCTCATGACCTTTATAATCAGCAACAGAGCCTTTGCCGGTGGCATTATTCACGCTAACTTTATAGTTACCTGCGACATCGCCATTGACTGCCAGATGACCATCAGAATTCACATCGACTACACCATAGTCAGATGCGTTATCGGTATTACCATTGGTATAACCCGTGTTCATGTCACTGTTCAGGACATATTCGCGGCTACCCACATCAAGCTGACCACCTGAGGTCAGGACAAGGTTATGCGTGTCGACTTCACCCGTGCCAATATTTAGTGCTGCGCCATTGCTGACAGTAATGGTATTAGCATATAAATTTGCCGTTTCCTCTGTCAGATTCACCGTACTATTACCATCAATATTCATGGCATTAGTATCTACCTGACCATCATCACCGATGTTCATGGATGAAGAGCTATTCAGGTTGATGGTATCGGCCAGCAGCGCAGAACTTTCTACGTTCACCTGCGAGCCATTAGACACGGTTAAGGTATCTACATCGGAAGCTTTACGGGTATCCCACTCAGAACCATGATCCAGCGTTACGTTAAAGATCCCACTCTGGAAGACGGCTGCACCATCAACATATCCCGTGTCGGCGTTATAAGTTGAGGAAGGAATCAGGCTGTTTGCTGCAATATCGTACAGTGTTGCTGTTGCATCAACGTCAGAGATTGCCGCACCGACCCACTTGCTTCCATTATCAAGCGTCAGGTTCATTTCGTCCTGGTTCAGGCTGTCATCAGCATAACCCAGGTTAGAATCGATCACGCCGTCTGCATTGGTATCAACACCTGCAGGTGCAAAACCGTTATTGAAACGACTGACGAACAACACATCGCCCGTTAAGGTTGAATTGTTGAATGTTGCATTGGTTTTCATGGATTCAGTTGAATCCGGATTATCGATAGCCGCAATCGCAACATCATTCATGTTGATGGTTTGATCATTGCTATTAATGACACCATCGCCATTCACATCGAAATCAGCCTGCATTGTCAGTGCGCCGGTGTAATCAGAAGGTTTTTCTGACTGACCGTAGAAACCTGACGTATCCAGCTCAGTCCAGGCTCCAGAGGTAACGGAAGAATCATTGACAACAATATTGTCTACAAAGCTGTCAGTGCTACCGCTGTCGGCGTAATCTTGAATTTCCTGGCCTAATGTAATACCAGCAACGTGAGAGTTGTTTTCAATGGCAATATTGCTTTCTTGATCAAGCGTAATTGCTGTACCCAGATTATAGATTGGTAAAGAACCCGCAGAGGTACCATCGGTGTTGTAATAATCAAAATGCTCAAAGCTGTCATCAATAGTTGAATTATTAACGGTCAATGTCAGCGGATCGTTATAGTTCTGCTCGACGTCAGTGCAACCTGAAGTCATGCAAGCAGACGTCACCATTCCGTGTACAGTCGTATTGCTGATGGAGAGTGAATTTGGATTGGCTGTATCTGCATCAAGGTAATTTGTCGAAATAACACCGTTTACGACGGAGTTATTGATGACAGGGTAAATATTGGCATCTGCGCCGTTCCAGTCCGCATATCCCTGATAAGTTACGCCTGAAGTACCATCGTAAATGAAGGTATCCCATACGCCATTCGAAATGTCTGTTGCCGAAGCTTGAAATGCTACAGCTAAAGAGCACGCGAGGGCGATTCGTGTTTTATGGAACTTGCCACAACTTTTCAATCTAAAACTCCTGTTATGCAAAAAAGAATGCTCTCGGCAACACTATATATTCGAGATATAATTCAGAGGGCAGAGAGGACGGATAGTAAAATCCCCTATCTATCTCTTCAGATAAACATCATGTAGTCACCGTAGTTATTTAAAATTCCGCGTGCACAGATATACGACATACTTCTTCTGGTGCTTGTGCTGTCTCACGAAATCTCGCAAATAGAATAATCATTTCTATATTTTGAGTTCAATTTGTTTTGTTATTTAATCCATTATTGGAATTTTGGTGATTTAAATGAGAGTTTTTTATTTTTTGCGGTATTATTATAAGTTCTTGATTGATATGATTTTTGTATTTATTTTTAACCGTTAATAAATGCCGTGAAATAAGTTTCTGTGAAGTGATATATTACTGGTGTCACATTGATTATCATCTCCTGGTTGGTAAAAATATACCAAATTAGTTACTCTTGTTATTATTGTTCTGCAAATTAAAAGTGGTGCTGTTATTATAATAAATACTCCTTATTTGTTTCTCCTGGTTTGTTTTATATATCTTTTTTGTAAATGAAATGTTGCCATTTACCAAAAATGGACGTCGTGTTCGGATTACTAAACGGATCACGAAAGATGAGTGATGTTTTTTGCCAGGAAGTGGTTAATGTACTTAATGCATTTGATTGTTCTCACCGTAGGCACACCAAACGAACACTGTCTGCTGGATTTTGCTGAGGTAACAACTTAAAAAAGATGGTTTTTTCTTGTTTCGAATGGAAAAATAACCACTCGGGCAATACTTTTTTATCGATCCCTTATCGATAAGGGAGCTGGTTTGCCAGAGAGCCGGAGGGGCGGTTTTTAGTCAGAACTGTTCTTTTACTCCTCCAGAAATGTACTGACAGTAGTGAAGAGCTGGCATGGCGTGTTTTTCTCGCGCTGTTCAACGCGGTAAAGATGATTAAAATGCATAAAATGTCAATTACCAATATAAGGTGATCACCTCGGCACCGTTTCTTTCTTTCTTTTTTATTGAAACTTCGCCCTCGCTGAGTGAAGTCCAGGCTAATAGTGTCTTTTTCCAATGAGTTATGTGTGAATTAAAAAGTCAGAAAAATTTTATAAAGATGCTTGCTGAATAGGATTTTATTGCCCATAGTTATAGCAAACCAATGTTACATCTTATTACATTGCCAGATTTGGCTTACTCGATCATCTTTGCAAGGTGAGGATATCGCTCAAAGTTTTGCCAGAACAAACGAAGCGATTACCTCCTAAGGAGCATCAGGAAGGCAATAATTAATAAAAATGCAGGTGAACAGCATAAACTATGAACCGTTTTAGATAATGGCGGCCTTACTTTAGTAAATGATTTTTATTATCGATTCCCTGTAAATATAATAATAGATACCTGTTTTCCATTGCATAAATAGAATATTCCATTTTTGGACTAACACAGTAATTTTTCTTGCCTTAAAAATAAAATATTATAGGGCGAATTATTAATGCTAAATCTACCGAGTATCTAATAACATGCATGCCAGGCCGGACAGGCGCTTTAGCGCACGTTTAATTCAGACAATTGCGTTACTGAATATATTTCTGCAAATTGTCATGCCTGTCCTGCTTTCATTCTCATGGGTTTCTGTGGCTGTGGCCGCTTCACCGTCAGAACAGCAATTCAGTCAGTCCATGACCACCATGCGTAACTCAGCGCTTCTCTCTGCTGTCCCCGACTCCCCTCCGGAAGAGAACGATAAAATATGGTCTTCCTCTTCTGTTGAGCTAAATGTCAAAAAGACGTCTCAGGAATCATCCGGTTTTTTCTCCTCACAGCCGACTAAATCTGCGGAATTGCCTGCCTTAGCTTCAGAACCAGAAGCGGGGAAAACCTCCTCTGTCGCCGATCCTGAGTTGCAGATGATTGATTCAGGTAAGACCGCAGCTACGCGCCTGTGGCAGGTTTTGGGCAGTGATGATCCTGCAGCTCAGGGACGTAGTGCCGCCGCCGGAATTGCCGCCGGGATTGCCAACCAGCGTATGGAAACCTGGCTGAATCAGTACGGGCATGCGCGGGTAAATTTATCCTTCCCGGGCGGTGGCGATCTCGATCTGTTATTCCCGATGCTTGATACCCCTGATTACCTGATTTTTACCCAGGGCGGGATCCGCCGGGATACGGATGATAAACGCACGACCTCCAATATCGGCCTTGGAGTGCGCGGCTTCACGGGTAACTGGATGCTTGGTGTGAACAGTTTCTATGACTACGACATCACCGGAGAAAACAGTCGCTACGGTATTGGCACTGAAGCCTGGACGGATTACCTCAAACTGTCCGCCAACCTTTACCAGCGCATTACCGACTGGCACCAGTCTGGCGTTGAAGATATGGAAGATTACGATGAGCGACCAGCCAACGGATACGACGTGCGTCTGGCCGGCTGGTTGCCTTCATATCCAAATGTTGGCATGAACGCAACGTATGAGAAATATTTTGGCAAGAATGTCGCTCTTGATGACCACACGGATCTGGCGGACTCACCTTCGGCGGTGACGGTTGGGTTGAACTACACGCCGATCCCGCTGGTTACGTTAGGAGCGGAGCATCGTAGCGGCAGCAATACGAATGATTCACGGGTGTTTTTGAACTTCAACTATCGTCTGGGCGTATCAATGGCCGATCAGACCGATCCGGATATGGTCGGGTTGGCCCGGACGCTGGCAGGCAGTCGTTACGATATGGTTGAACGTAATAACACCATCGTTATGCAGTATAAAAAACAGGATATTATTACCCTGTCGCTGCCAGCGACAGTATCTGCGGATGCGAACAGTACCGTGTCGCTAACCGCGGACGTACGGGCAAAATACGGTACAGAGAGTGTGGACTGGGACTACAGCAGTATTGTCAATGCGGGAGGCAGCGTTACACAACAATCCCGTGAATCACTGCTTATCACACTGCCGGCCTGGAAAGCGGAGCAGGGCAGTGTGAATACCTATCGTATTAGCGCAGTGGCGTATGACTCGCGCCATAACAAATCAAACAGCGCGGAAACGGTGGTAATGGTCCACAAAGCGCGAAACGACATCTCATCATTTGTGGTGGTAAACGATAACGCACTGGCGGACGGTAATACCCGAAACACGGTACGTCTGACGGTAATTGATACGCAGACAAACCAGCCGGTACCTGGGTTGGCGGTCAAATTTGCAACCAGTGCCGGAACTCTGTTGGCGGCAAGTGCGACGACGGATGCACAGGGAATGGCGACCACGGAGATCACCAGTGTGGTTGCCGGAGAAGCGAAAATCACCGCGACGCTGGAGAACGGCAATGCGGCAGATGTCAGCGTGACGTTTTTGCCAGATGAGGCAGCCACCCTCAGCGATCTAAAAATAACGAAAGACAATGCCGCGGCAGATGGGAAAGCGACTAACGTGGTACAGGCCAGCGTGACCGATGTGCGGGGCAATGCGGTAGCGGGGATCACAGTGGCATTCAGTGCCGGGAACGGTGCGGTGCTGGAAAATACCTCGGTAGTAACGGATGCCAAAGGGCTGGCGTCGACCACGCTGACGAATCTTTCTATGGGCACGACTGTCGTGACCGCGACGGCGAATAATGTGTCCCGTAGTGTAAATACAACGTTTACAGCGGATGTGGCGACGGCGTTTATCAGTAGCCTGACGGTGGACCAGGACAGCAGCCCGGCAGATGGTAAGACAACCAATACGGCGACGGTGACAGTACTGGACGCGCAGGGGCATCCGGTACCGGGGATTGCTGTGGCATGGCAGGCGGATAAAGGAACGGTGAAATTCAGTTCCGGTTCGAGCAATACCGGGGCAGACGGCAAAGTCAGTGTGCAATTTACAGATACTGTGGCTGAAAGTACCAACATCACTGCGGTACTGGCGAACGGTAGCAGCCAGTCGCAGCCCAGTCATTTCTCTGTTGATCTGACCGCTTTGAAGATCAGCCGTTTTGATGTCGCGCAACAGATAAAAGCCGACGGGCGTACCGTCAGTACCGCCACGGTTATTGTCGTAGATACCGCAAATACCCCGCAGGCGAATGTTGTAGTGAACTGGACGGTGGATGGAACAGCCTCCCTGGCGGGGCCAACATCCACGACGGATACTTCGGGCCAGGCGGTGATGACGCTGACGGATGCGAAAGCCGAAACGGTGAACGTAACAGTGACGGTAAGTGTCAGTGGTGCGACGCAAACAAAAACCACCACCTTTGTTGCCGATACGGATACAGCGGTAGTCAGTACGCTGGTCATCAACCAGGACGGCAGCGTGGCGAACGGTTCGGCGGCGAACACGGCGACAGCCACGGTGCTGGACGCGAACAATAACCCGGTCGCCGGAGCTGCGGTGGTCTGGAGCGCAGACAAAGGCACAGTAAGGTTCGGCACGCAGGACACCACGGATGCAAATGGTCATGTGAGTGTGACCTTCACCGACACGGTGGCGGAAACGACGCAAATCACCGCTACGCTGGGTGGTTCCAGCCAGACCGAACCATCGCAATTTGTGGCGGATGCGGCAACGGCGGTGGTCAGTACGCTGGTCATCAACCAGGACGGCAGTGTGGCGAACGGTTCGGCGGCGAATACGGCGACAGCCACGGTGCTGGACGCGAACAATAACCCGGTCGCCGGAGCAGAGGTGGTCTGGAGCGCAGACAAAGGCACAGTAAGGTTCGGCACGCAGGGCACCACGGATGCGAACGGGCATGTGAGCGTGACCTTCACTGACACGGTAGCGGAAACGGCGCAAATCACCGCTACGCTGGGAGGTTCCAGTCAGACCGAACCATCGAAATTTGTGGCGGATGCGACAACGGCAGTGGTCAGTACGCTGATCATCAACCAGGACGGCAGCGTGGCGAACGGTTCGGCGGCGAACACGGCGACAGCCACGGTGCTGGACGCGAACAATAATCCGGTCGCCGGAGCCGCGGTGGTCTGGAGCGCAGACAAAGGCACGGTAAATTTTGGCACGCAAGGTACCACGGATGCGAACGGGCATGTGAGCGTGACCTTCACCGACACCGTCGCGGAAACAGCACAGATTACCGCCACGCTGGGCGGCAGCAGTCAGACTGAACCGTCGAAATTTGTGGGGGATGCGGCGACGGCAACACTCACTTTGCTACCCGATCATAGCGGTAGTATTGCAGATGGCATTGCTACTAATGGTGTAACGGCAATGGTCGTCGATGCTCTCAATAACCCAATTGCCGGGGCGATTGTGACGTGGACGGTAGATAAGAGCACGGCGAAACTCAGTGTCTCTTCAGGAGTGACCGATAGTAGTGGTAAGACGAGCCTGACCTATACGGACACCGTAGCGGAGCATGTAGAGATCACGGCTACTCTGGAAAACGGCAGTAGTAAGGTGCAGGGCAGCACATTTGTTGCAGATGCAAGTACCGCCAGGATCGGCTCTATTGTTATTGATCCCGATAATAGTCCAGCAAATGGCGCTTCGAAAAATGGTGTTGCTGTGACGGTAGTGGATGCGAATGGTAATCCGGTTGGTGGATTAAGAGTTGCTCTCAGTGCGAGTAGTAATACGGTGGAATTCTCCTCGAAATTTACCAGCACTAATCAGAGTGGTGTGGCGAGTGCCACTTTCACCGATACAGTGGCAGAAACCATAAGTGTTACCGCAGGTTTGGATAATGGTAGCGCTAAATCACAGAACAGTCATTTTGTGGGGGATGCTGCGACGGCGGTGGTCAGTACGCTGGTCATCAACCAGGACGGCAGCGTGGCGAATGGTTCGGCGGCGAACACGGCGACAGCCACGGTGCTGGACGCGAACAATAACCCGGTCGCCGGAGCAGCGGTGGTCTGGAGCGCAGACAAAGGCACGGTAAATTTCGGCACGCAAGGCACCACGGATGCGAACGGGCATGTGAGTGTGACCTTTACCGACACGGTGGCGGAAACAGCACAGATTACCGCCACGCTGGGCGGCAGCAGCCAGACCGAACCGTCGCTCTTTATAGCGGATGCGGCAACGGCGGTGGTCAGTACGCTGACCATCAATACTAACAATAGTGTGGCGAATGGTTCGACGGCGAACACGGCGACAGCCACAGTGCTGGACGCGAACAATAACCCGGTCGCCGGAGCCGCGGTGGCCTGGAGCGCAGACAAAGGCACGGTAAGGTTCGGCACGCAAGGCACGACGGATGCGAACGGGCATGTGAGTGTAACTTTCACCGACACGGTGGCGGAAACGGCACAGATTACCGCCACGCTGGGCGGCAGCAGCCAGACCGAACCGTCGCTCTTTATAGCGGATGCAGCAACGGCGGTGGTCAGTTCGTTGGTCATCGATCCGAATGGTAGCGTGGCGGATGGTGTAACCGCCAATGTTGCAACGGCCACAGTACTCGATGCGCACAACAACCCGGTCTCCGGGGCTGTGGTGACCTGGAGTGCAGACAAAGGTACGGTAAGTTTCGGCACGCAAGGCACCACGGATGCGAACGGACATGTGAGTGTGACCTTCACCGACACCGTAGCGGAAACGGCCCAGATTACCGCCACGCTGGGCGGTTCCAGCCAGACCAGTCCGTCGAGATTTGTGGGTGATATCGCTACGGCCAGGGTAGAGATGGAGATCAGTAATAGCAGTGGCGTGGCTGGTAAGACTACGGTAGGAGCGATAGTCACCGTGGTAGATGCCAACAGTAACCCGGTAGGCGGAGCCGTGGTCACCATGAGCGCAGATAAGAGTACAGTGACATTTGCAATGGGAGGCGACGGATTCGCATCGACAGCAGCGGCAAGTGAGGAGCAGTTCACAACTAATAATGGAGGAACATTCACTGTATATATCGCTGACACCGTTGCGGAACCAGTGCAGGTAACGGCTACGGTCGGTAACAGTAGCCAGACAAAGCAGATAGAATTTGTTGCAGATTAGATACCGCAGCAGTCAGTGATGCCTGGTAGTGGTAAGAACAGGAGTATGGAGGGACTATTGTTGCTGGTATTAGTATATCAGCACGCAGACAGACGACATAGTATTACCACCACACTGGAAATGGCAAAACTGAAACACTTTACAGCCGATTTGTCGCAGTGAGGCTGTCGGCGCCTTAACTTTGTTTATTTTAATTAGCTAATAACCGGAGTAACGTGCTTTATGTTAGAAATCCCTCGTGAGTCAATTAAACGACTTGGCGATATGATTATTCAATATGGTTATTCATTCCATCTTGCAGAAGGCAATGAATTAATAAGAACATCACCAGATGACGAACCTTTATTCTTTTATCTTGTAAAGGGACAGGTGCGTTATGAGTTATCTGATGATTATTGGTTGTCTTCCGTCAGAGCGCCCATGGTCTTAGGCTTTGTAGATTATTACTATCCGAATGAATACGCCGGGCGTTTTTTCACGGAGACGGAAACATCAGGGTTCTATCTTTCTGCCGAGAAAGTGGGTCAGCTCATCTCTGAGAATGACTTGTGGTATGACGTCTCTGTTATCCTGAGCTATATTATCCGAAGGTTGTTGGCGCGTGAGATGCTGCTATCGTCCAGTAATGCGTACAAGATTATCTGTCACTATCTCAATATTCTGAATTCTGAATGCCCGGAAGTAAAAGAGAGATTGAGTGCGTTGTATTATCTGCATAAGCATACAAAGCTGTCTAAAAGCATGATTTCATTAATCATTAGTGAGTTAAAAAAAGGAGAGTACATAGATATCAGTAAAGGGCATCTTAAGAGTATAAAATTCTTACCAGAAAGTTTTTAAATTCAGTACTGGAGAGTGAATTATTAGATAAATATGTGTTAGGTAAATGGAATTAGCATTGACGCAGTCAGTGATAAGCAGTTGAAAGAGAAATTATCAACTGTTAAAGAAACGTTGTTTTTTAGCCGATCATCACAACTGAAGGGGTGGTAGGCGCATTTTGTATCAGGAATGGAAGACTGACGGACATGGTGGAATTCGTTGAGGATGGTGCATAGCCAGTTGAAAACGGAATATTATAAATTTATATCACTCTGCAATCTGTTGTATTTCACTTCTTACAGATAAACAATGGCACAAAATGACGTAATTAATGATTGTGCACAGCGTGGATGAAATACCTCTGGTCTTTTGATTTAATATTGATGTTTTGTATTGGATAAATGAGTAACCCCCATAATCACCCTCAAATGATTCTGCTTGTGGGATGTGGGGGCATTCTGAGCTACTTTTTCGGCTCTTTTTTCCACTGTAGTAAACCGGCAATATCCTACTCGCCTTCGGCTTCTTTTAAGCGTCATTGTTGCCCGGCAAACTGACTGTATTCCGGCTGGCTGGCGCGAATATTGCGGCTTACCTGACAATTCCCTTCCTGTGGAACTTGTAAGTAAGACTTACAGGTTGGCCAGAGTTCAATACGGGATAAAGACAGCTTAAAAGAGATGTGATTAAAGACGTGCTTACTTGAGGCATTTTGGCGGAGATCACAGGAGTCGCATTTGGTATTTAACATATTGATTTTTATGTCATGTTTTGTGTTTTATAAATGAGTAACCCCCATAAGTACCCCCAAATGATTTTCCTTGTGTGGATCAGGTGTACAACGAGCTGTTTTTTTAGCCTCTTTTTTCACTGTAGCAAAGCGGCATCTACTTCTCACCTACTGCTTCTCTCAAGTGCCGCTGTTGTTCGGTAAACCGAGCAACTAAAGTTCGGCACATTCAGTTTGCCAACAACCACCTATGCGTTTAAGGTTGGTCGAACAAATAAGTTCGTTATGACTGGCTAAGACTTCAGCTTCTTTCTGCATGATATTTTGTCCGTAAAAGCAAATGCGCCTGCTGTGAATAGCAGGCGCATTATGATGAATAAATCGGGAAGAAAAATTGGTGATTTAAATCAGGAATGCTGCTTGCGATATTCACAATACAGCGTTATTACGGTTCCGTCTCAACAAGCCAGCCGCCTGTCGTGCCCGCAGAATATCAACAGCACGCAGATAAGGCGATTGTTCCTGCCTGCTAAATCCCCTGCGATCTATACGGACCAGTTCGTATTTCTCAACCAGAAAATTAACGGCATCTGCCAGCATGATACCGGCGTCTATATGCTCCTGAATAACACTTTCATCGCTAAACGGCGTATCGTTTAGCGTCAGACCATAGTGCTGCTCCAGCAGGTGTGTAAGCAGTATTTGCCAGACAGCCACGGGCGACAGACAGGGCTTTGTCGCCCGCGAAGTTGTTGCAGGTAGAGGTTTCATGTTTGCTCTCGTGACGGTATTTAGCGTTGGCTGGGATAAACAGCGATGTATATGTAACCGCAACTGCCGAGTGTATCGGCTTCGCAGGTAAAACCGTTGTGATACAGGGCGATGCAGTGTGGATGGCGGGGATTCAGTTCACCGGTGGTCAGCATTGATTCCATCTGTCTGATAAACAGCGGAAATGCTTCATCCAGTTTCAGGCATTCGGCGTCACTGAACTTACCGGTGATACTGGCCCGGTCAGCTAGATAATGCAGCCGGTTGCCCTCCTGCACCAGACGAGCTCCCAGGTGCGGCGTGATATCCCGCTGTAGTCCCCATGTGATGTTGCTCATTACTATTCTCCTTTATTTTCAGTTCAGGGTAATACTCATCAGACAGGCATACGGTCCTGACGGCGTTCGATGTACACCGCCAGCTCGCCGGGGATTTCCGGGAAGTCCTTACCGAGGTAGTGACGGATGCTGCCATGCCGCTGGTATTTGCCGGTGCAGTAACGAAAGAGACGGATTTGCTGATAATTTTCATGAGGGTTCCTCACAACAGGCCGTGTTCTGCAAACGAATATATTTGCTTGCCACCGACAATCAGATGGTCCGGGACGCGGATATCCACAAGCTGAAGTGTCTGTACCAGCCGCTGCGTGATGGTTTTGTCTGCCTGGCTGGGTGTGGTATCGCCGGAAGGGTGGTTATGGGCCAGTATCACTGCTGCTGCATTGAAGTACAGGGCGCGTTTAACCACCTCCCGGGGATGGACCTCGGTGCGGTTAATCGTGCCGGTGAAGAGCGCCTCATGCGCAATAAGCTGGTTCTGGTTGTCCAGATACAGCACCCGGAACTCTTCCCGTTCAAGAGCGGCCATATGCAGTCGTAGCCATTCACGGACGGCGTGGGTGGAGGTGAAAGCCACTCCGGGCTCATGCAGATGCCGGTCCAGCACCCTGAGTGCCCGCTGAATGAGACGCCGGTCCTGTGGTGTCATCTCTCCGGGTAAAAAGGAAAGCTGTTTCATCCGTTGCTCCTCCTGTCAGTCGATGATGCGCAGAATGGCGTGAGCTTCAGGATGCTGCAGTGCGTAGTCCCGCAGACGATAATAATGCACGGTCATCGCGTCACACTCTGTACGGCAGGCATGATGGCTGTATTCAATCAGGCAGACGGCAATGCCTGCGGCTTCTGCACTCATTTCCGTGCCATTACCGTTCATGTTATTGAACAAACTCCATACCTCATCGCTGTCAGCCTCGGGGGCCATAAAAGCTCCACCGTTGCTCAGCGTGTAAAAACTCCAGATACCGCCGCCGTAATCCTCACAGAAGCGGTCCATCCTGGCGAAGATGCGGGGTTCCAGCGTTATCCACTGCGGAATGGTGCCAAAGTGCTGCGGCCAGAAGCCGATGTGCTGTTCATCGGGTACTGGCGTGGCGGTGATAATTAGCTGCGGCTCGTTAGCTGGTGTAAGGGTGTGCTGTGTCATGGTGTTCTCCGGGAATGAAAACGCCAGCGGCTCGGGCTGGCGTGACAGGAAATAAATGATGTGGTGTGAAGAGTGCTGTCGTGCTATTGGGTTTAGTGCGCGAGGAATTAGTGTGCTGATGGCTCCTTCAGAATGCCGTACTGCCGGATATACGGGTTAAGCCCGGCTCCGGCGTCAGACTCAAAACTCCAGACCCGCCAGACCATGCAGCCTTCACGGTCACGAACGACCAGGCGAAAATGACTCCTCTGGTCATCTTCAATGGTGATATTGCGGTATGCTGCGGTGACGGCTTCCGCCTGCGCCCGGGTAAAAGTACCCGGTGGCAGTAACACAGGTTGGGACATTTCTGGCTCCTGATAAAAGAAAACCCCGACAGCCTGGCGGTTGTCGGGGTTAGTTTGCGGGAGAAAATGCAGGTATCAGTCGTTACCGCAGTCTCCGGGAGTGGGCAGGACCTTCGCGGCGTTTGTCGGGTCAGCGCTGAAAGTGCCCGCTTTGCGGTCATTGACATAGACTTCGAACTGCCGGGCCTTACGGATATCGCTGATGAAGTCATACCAGGCATTATCACCGTTACGCCAGCCCAGGCTGGGCGGAATAACGTACTGCTGATGATTCATCACCACGGTGACTGTGGTGCCGTCATCGTGCGAACTGACCATTCTGTTATCCGCCAGGGTAAGAAAAGCAGAATGCTGGTAGAAACCGTTCTGGTCCGGATTTTCTGTACAGTTGATAGTGAATCTCTTGCCGCTGGCATCGGTTACGCTGTATTCCGTATTGCCCTGGCCGTAACCCTGCTGCCACAGCCCGGGAACCGCAGAGGCATTAAAGCTCGCGAGCAGTGCGCCTGCCAGCACAAACCGGGTAAGTGAACGGGTATTCATTTCTGTCTCCTTTAACATTTTCTTTATTCCCGGTTATCAGGGTTTGATGGTATCAGCAGCCGTCCCATCAGCTTGCCGTCATGGGAATACTCAAGGAATCGCTCCTGGGTGTGTGGATCGGTATCTTCGTGATATTGCAGCGTGATGTTGTCGGCTATGCACAACGCATTCATCAGCGGCTGAACGGTTTTTTCCTCCATATCCACCAGATAGTAGTAATTGCCACCCTCGCAACCATCGGGTGACTGGCGGGTACGTAAGACCTTCAAAGCGGGGCCAGAGAGAGTAATCTGCGACCACTCTTCCCTGACATCATCCTTGCGATTAACCACATCGCTGAAACGCGGCGGGGTGAGGTCCTTAAATTTACTGATAGCCTTCAGGTCATCACTCCTGTCATCGCAGGCGGCCAGAAACAGGCTGGCGGTAAGCACCGTCAGCAGAGATAGTGTTTTGCGTTTCATTTTTTCTTTCCTGAAATCAGACGAACCACTTTGGCGAAAACATAAATCCCCACAAAAATACCCACCGGCACACCAACGAACGGCGTCAGTGCAACACTGGCAGCACCGGCTGCACCGCCGCCCGTAAGCAGAGCGGCAACGGTGGCAAGCGTCAGGGCAATGAGACTGTCAGACACCCCGATTTTGTTCAGAATGATGACGATGACAACAATGGCGATAATGGCAATAACGGGCATCGGGCTCCTCCCTGCTGCCGGGTTGATAACAACGCCTGTGCTATTCCGGTGGGCTGTCAGCCGAAACAAACGCAAGCAGTGACTGCTGGATAAAACGAAAATGGGGTAAGGCCTGAATGAAGACCGGGTCCTCAACCAGGCGGCACAGACTGTCATTGCGCCGGAAACTCTCCTGCAGGGGCTGAACCAGATGGATTTCATCCAGCGTGAATACGGCGATATGTCCGTCGTATTCAGCAACCAGATACCAGGCCTGCTGGTGGATGAGCAGGCGGCAAGGTGCCAGTCGCTCACAGCGTCGACCATCGGTAAGCAGCGTCACCCTCCTGCGCCCGGTAATAGCCTGAATCAGCCGCCAGAAAGATAATGCCCCTGACGGGGAAGGGACCGAATTTGCGGGTGCTATCACGCAGGGAGACTCGTCACACATAAGCAGTGCGTTCACCAGACGACGATCAAGGCCAGGAAAAAGACCTGCCAGCCCGCTCCGGTGGGCAAAGATAAGCACGTCGGGCACCATCTGTGTCTCACTGCCAGCAGTGCGTAAGCGGCAGTAACCGGACTGATATTCCAGGTCCAGATACATCAGCCGCTCACGAAAATCCCGCCGCAGCGTGCGCACCGACACGCCAAACTCAACGGCCAGTTTGCGCACGCTCAGTGTTTCCCCCGCCACCAGGCGACTGATGATCAGTGACAGCCTGACAGCCAGCCGGTCATGGCGGCGTTCTGCCTGGGTCATGAGAGGTTCTCCGTCTAAGTTAACTGACTGAAAATAATGTGATTACTTTAAAGAGGTGGGCGGACAGGGTATGGACACTGCAGAAACTATTTTTCATTTCTGCGAAAGTCAGATATAGCAGGGGTTGCAGGCCATACCAGGGAGAGTGAGGCCTACTGACATGTCGTAACGCGGACAGGTGGTGTCCGATATTAACAACATAGCAACAAAGGTAATGACTACTGCAGTTGTGTAAGCAGTGTTTCCGCCATCACCCACAGCGCCCGGTTGAGCTTCACATCCCCGTCAATGCCGCGCACGGCACGGGTATGCGTCCGTCCGCCTTTAGCATTACGCCCACTGAGTCCACCCTTAATCAGGTTTTCCTGCACACGCTGATAGGTAGTCCACAGGTCATTGCTCTCATCCTGCCAGCGGCGCGGGGATAGTAGCTGCGATTCACTGACAGGCTGGTGGTCCTCACCAAAGCGATACGTGAGCGCGGCTTTTGCCAGCGCCTGCTGAGCGGGAGGTGGTAATAGCAGCGATTGCATGGCATCCCGCTTCTCCTCCACCCGGTCAAAAATCCCCAGTACCTCATACGCCCCTTCTATTACCTGACTCACCACATCCCCTTTGTGCGGCACCCGCACCTCGCCAAACGACTCACCGCAGACAAGGCCGTTCTGACAAACCGCACGAAATAATCCCGGCAGCATCTGATACGAACTTGTGCCGTCATGTGAGTTGAGCAGAATGATTTCCGGGACCTGTTTACCGGTGATCTGCCCCTCAAGCCGCAGACGCAACATGTGCTTTGTGTGCTCCCGACGACCCGGATCACGGACACGGGTCTGACAGGCAAAGAACGGCTGGAAGCCCTCCCGCTGCAGACTGTCGAGCAGGGAAATGGTCGGAATATAGGTATAACGCTCACTGCGGGATTCGTGTTTTTCCTCGCTGAATACGCTGGGCACCACACGAAACAGCTCTTCACGGGTTAACGGACGATCACGACGAATAAGGTTTGCTGCGCCAAAGCGCGAAGCCAGACGGGTCATAAGCAGACTCCTCATAACGGGAAAACAATAAAAGAAAACCCCGTCGCGCAGGCGACAGAGCTCAGGGAGTAACAGGTTGGAATTAAACTCTCAGAAGAAGAAATCCCAGACGGCACGGGCCACTGAGACTACGGTGGTGCGCACGGCCTGAATGACGGCCCGCACCGGAGCGGGAATAAGGGGGAAAGCACTGACGGTATCAAGTACCGCACCTACGGTTTCACCGAAATCGTCACGTGCCTGCTCCCTGACTACCGTTGTGCGAAAGGGCCGCTGCAGTTGCGGCACCACCGGGCTGCTGGCCTCGCGTGGCAGACACTTAATCATCCGCTCTGCCATCACCCGCAATCCCCACTGCAGACGAACCGACACGGCACACACTGGATGCACGGGCTGGAACAACTCATGCAACAGGCAGATTTTGCGGCTGATGTTTTGCTTCTGCTCTGTGGACAGGATATTTCCACCGCTGGTGGGTTCAGCTTTGTCTGATTGGCTGATAACAAACAGCACCTTATGCCGGTATGCTTCACCAATCACCTGACGGTAAAAATGCTCATCAGTCGCCAGTGCCCGGTCATCAGCCTTAATCAGCCACAGCACCATGTCGAGCCGGGGAAGGTGCTCAAGGTACAGCCTCTCATACTCAGTATCGCGTGCACCACTCTCCCCCACGCCGGGCAGATCAACCAGCGTCATATAGCGCTCGCCAACCTGCAGGCGAAATCGCAAAGGTCCACGGGTACAGGCTTCCACATCGCTGACCGGCGATACTTCGCCGACAAATAGGGCATTGCAAAGGCTACTCTTTCCCGCCCCGGTTTTACCCATAATGCCGATCACTGGCTCGTAGTGGGTTAACTGATTTATCTGCTGCAATATACGTTCAGACACCCATTGCGGTAGGCCTGAAAGCGAATGGTTTAGTGGCTGTAAACCTCGTGGGTTATTCATGATTACTCCTGCAATAAATAAAACTGAAACGGCAGAACCGTGAAGTTCTGCCGTTATGCTGGTATTTTCATGAAAATGATATATATCTCAAAAAAATTGGAATGCACTTAAATAGCATCACTTCCAACAATCGTAGGGATAGTTGACAATTGACTCAGATGGATATAACTGTTCTGTAGAAGCTTTATTTATTTGTAAAGCAGCAATGAATATATAACCGTCTCTAAACCTCACAACAGGAACCCAAGAAAGATATGCTGCACTTAAGTGCTTTTTCTTTTTTTTCATGTATTCAGCAATCCCGTCATTGCAGAAATCAACAAGCTTCACATAGCACAAGGAATGCAAATCAAATAAATAATCATCGACTATAAATTCGGGAATTTCAATCTGTATTAATTCATATTTAAAATTTCCCCCGAGATTATTCTCGACGCATAAATATACATGTCGAATATCACCTTTTGATTCGGGCTCGAACAATTCAATATGGCCGCTTACTTTTTGACAAAACTCCTTTCGACATCCCTCCCACTCTTGACGAGGAGGCAATGAAAACTCCATGACTGGTTTTGGAGAAATACTAAAAATGAGTTTTTTTGAAAGTAAATGCAAATGTTTTAATGTAATTTCGTTCTTTGTATTTTGGGTTTCGAAGTGACGAACCTCATGATAAAACATGCTAAAAAGCCTGCTTTCAACCTCCTGAGTAATTCTATTTTGATATGTCACAAAATCAAGAATAGGTGCAGTAGAACGTAATAACTCACATATTACTTTAGAACGTGACGTGCCATTGGATTCGGCATACCTGTCGATTGAATCAATCGTTAAGTTATCATCGGTGTTAAATGTTATTCTCTTTATCATAACTGTTATGCATTTTATTGATTATGCATAACAACTTATCACGAAGGCCCGTAAAGCACCAGATCGCATTGCAATACTTCAGATTTCTCGCACACATTTCTTACTGTGTAAGGCCACCCTGCAAACCTGCGATAGAATCCTTGAAACCATCTGTTCTTACTGATTTAAGGTTAATTAGTATTATCACCCGGAGTTAGCCATTCCCCTCCTGTAATCAATACTCATCCCTGTATAAAAAATACATCACACATCTATCTATTGAACCCCATTTAGTTTGAGGATAGATCATGAAAGAACCCTACAATGCCAACCCTAATTACCCTATGCATCGTTTTCTTCTCGAAGATATAAACCACCACCTGGATGAAATGTTTGAGCGTTATTCCCGCTTACTGGCTTTTCGTATGGATTTTGGCTGGAAACAAGGAAGTGAACGCTCGCAGCGTAATCTCATGGATGAGATGGAGGGCGAGATACAGCACCTGATGGACGTGGCAATTGGCCGAAAGATGGTTATTGGGTACTACTGGGTAATTGAATATAGACAGCGTAAGGGGTTGCATGTGCATGCCATGATTTATCTTGATGGGCAGAAGCATCGGAAATGTTATCCGACCTCGCGTGCGATAGGGGAAGAATGGCGCATCTTAACAGACGATGAAGGACTCTTTCATCTGTGTTCCAAGAAAAAGCATTTCGTTGCGAGTTCCGGAACGATAGTGGATCACCGCAATAAGCAGGCAGTTGATGAACTACGTTACGTAATTAGTTACTTAGCCAAGTCTGAGCAGAAATCGCGGGGGGTTATTGCAGGTATGAACGCTATACCACCACGAAGCCGCAGAGGCAGGCCCAGGAAGGAGTAGCGACAGGTAAACATTGAGCCGAAGTTTTTTTACAACAGAAGCCATTGATGTGGAGGAGCTGGCAGTGAATATCAGTTTACTAACGGCTCCGGTTATTTATCCTTAACCGGACACATCATCATGTATACAAAACCTGCACTACTTGAAGATCAGTTCATTGATATGAAATTCATTACCCAGCTTACTGGCCTGAGCGATAAATGGTTCTATAAGCTGATACAGGATGGGGCATTTCCTAAACCAATTAAGCTGGGCAGAGCTTCCCGTTGGTTAAAAAGCGATCTGGAAGAATGGTTATATTACCGTATTTACGAATCCAGAAAGTAAAGCGCTCTAGCTCAGAATTAGAAAACCAAAATCGTCATAATGTGTTTTCATCAATACTTAAGACATCAAGATCATTTACCTTCGATTTCGCATCCACCAAGCCCTACCCTGAGCCAGGGAATTAAACCTTGTAGAGGTAAAAGGTGTTCTTTCAGTGACCGCCGAAACTGACAAATCGAATACCTGTCCCTAAACAATACACCCTCTATCAAAACTTATAAGAGTCAGATAACTCGAACTTGGTGTTTTCCATGAAATACGCTATATTTCCACTATTCCGGAAATATAGAAATGAGATACAAATGGAGCTTTCAAAGCAGCAGATACCCTGAAAGAGCTGGGTCATCCCACGCGCCTTAGCGTATACAGAGAGCTGGTTAAAGCCGGGCATGAGGGGCTACCGGTTGGCGAACTGCAGAAGCGGCTCGAAATCCCTGCGTCTACGTTGAGCCATCATCTCTCATCGCTGATATCAGTCTCTCTGGTACGCCAGGAGCGCCAGGGTAGAACGCTCTATTGCCATGCTCGATATGAGAACCTTGAGGCTCTCATTACCTTCCTGACAGAAGAATGCTGCTCAGGGACTGACGACTGCCTCACCATGCCCCAGAAGACGGAGAAGTAAAATGACAGGCGATCTTAAGAATGTTGATTCAGGTTTGTTTGACACCTCAATCACAGAGGCAAGATTCGGCGTTCCTGCCGTTCCCCATCCTCCTCGTATCCTGATGCTGTACGGATCTGTGCGCGAACGTTCCTACAGCCGACTGGCAACTGAGGAAGCTGCAAGGTTGCTGACTGCCATGGGCGCAGAGGTGCGGATCTTCAATCCTTCTGGCTTGCCTCTTCCTGATGATGCGCCTGACTCGCATCCTAAAGTCATGGAGCTGCGCGAGCTGGTTCGTTGGTCCGAAGGGATGGTGTGGTGTTCCCCTGAACGTCATGGTGCGATGACCGGTATCATGAAGGCCCAGATTGACTGGATACCACTTTCGGAAGGCGCTGTTCGCCCTTCTCAGGGTAAGACGCTTGCCGTCATGCAGGTCTGCGGTGGCTCTCAGTCTTTCAATGCCGTAAACCAGATGCGTATTCTTGGCCGATGGATGCGGATGATCACCATCCCGAATCAGTCCTCTGTGGCAAAAGCCTGGCAGGAGTTTGATGAAGATGGACGAATGAAACCGTCGTCTTATTACGACCGCATTGTGGATGTGATGGAAGAACTGGTGAAATTTACTCTGCTGACCCGAGGTAACTCAACCTATCTCGTTGATCGCTACAGCGAACGAAAAGAGTCAGCAGAAGAGCTTTCCCGGCGGGTTAATCAGAACAAAATTTGAGGGCTGATATGAGTGATATAACAGCATTCAACAACTGCATGAGCGCGTTCTGGCGGCGACATGAAGCCGAACTCTCTCGCTTCCTTACCTCGAAGACAGGTGATAGAGAAAAAGCTGCAGACCTTCTGCAAGAGCTTTTCCTGCGTGCTCGCGCTCACTCAGACAGTTTTTGTGAAATGGAGAATCCGCGAGCCTGGCTGTATCGGGCAGCGAGGAATCTGCTAATTGATGAGTACCGCACCACCAGGGAGTTCGTTGAGCTGGAAGAAGATGCCCCATTCACAGACGCATCCCCTGATGCCATCTCAACGCTGGATATTTGCCTGTCTGAAACGTTGCAGGCATTGCCTGACGATGAACGGTGGCTGATTGAAGAATCCGACCTTAACCGGCGTCCCCAGCAGTCCCTGGCCGATGAACTGGGTATCACGCTTACGGCGTTTAAATCCCGTTTGCTACGGGCCAGAAAGCACCTGAAAGAAGCGATGACAGAACTTTGCCAGATTGAGGCGGATGACACTTCTCCCGTCTGCTGCCACAAAAAAATGAATTAATCGCGCATCTTTTTCCCATCACCTTCGTTTACCTCAGTGTAAAGCCAAATGACTAAACACTGAGGTAAACAATCCATGTCAAAAATTGAGATCTTTGAAGCAGCAGGCTGCTGTGCAACCAGCAGCGTTGTGGTCAGCGACGAAGCCGTCAAATGGAATGCCAGCGCCGAATGGGCGAAAAAGAATGGCGTTGATATTCAGCGCTACAGCCTTGCGAAAAACCCGCAGCAGTTCCTGAATACCCCTGTCATCAAAGAGTTTCTTAACACATCAGGGATGGAATCCCTCCCTGTCACCTTGCTCGACGGCAAGCTGGTGATGGCAGGCAAACTGCCGACTCGTGAAGATATCGCCCGTTGGGCAGGTATTCCGCTTACTCAGGACTGGAGTGAAGACAGCACGCAACCACGCTGCTGCAGCATTCCACGTATGCCTTAATTCCAGAGGAGCTATTACTGATGAATATGCCATTTTTAAAAGACATTCCCCCGTTCATCTTCTTCACCGGTAAAGGTGGAGTTGGTAAAACATCCCTGGCCTGTGCTACTGCAGTATGGCTGGCCGATCAGGGTAAGAGAACGCTTCTGGTGAGTACCGATCCGGCTTCAAATGTCGGCCAGGTATTTAGCCAGACTATCGGCCACCGAATCACAGATATTAGTACTGTAGAAAATCTTGCCGCGATGGAAGTTGATCCGATGGCAGCAGCGCAAGCCTATCGTGACCGTGTGCTCGATCCTGTTCGCGGGCTGATGCCAGCCGATGTGGTCAGCAGCATTGAAGAGCAGCTCTCTGGCTCATGCACCACGGAAATCGCTGCGTTTGATGAGTTTACCGGTCTGCTGACCAATCGTGAGCTGCGGGAAAAATATGACCATATTGTATTTGATACCGCGCCAACCGGTCACACCATCCGCATGCTTGAATTGCCGGGAGCCTGGAGCGGTTATCTCGAAGCAAACCCTGATGCCGCTGCAAACCTCGGGCCTCTGGTAGGGCTGGAGAAACAACAGCACCAGTACTCCGATGCGGTTAAAGCGCTGTCTGATGCAACTCTCACGCGCTTAGTGTTGGTTGCCCGTGCCCAGGCTTCAACGCTGAAAGAGGTTTCGCATACGCACGATGAGCTGTCTGCTATCGGTTTGCAGCATCAACACCTTGCCATTAATGGTGTGATGCCGCCGTTTGCGGGTGAGAATGATCCACTGGCGCAAAGTATTCTGGCCCGGGAAGAAAAAGCATTACAGGCAATGCCTGATAATCTGGCTAATCTTCCCCGCTCGCAACTGTATCTGAAGCCATTTAATCTGGTCGGTCTGGAAGCCCTGCGGGAGTTATTTACAGAGAGCAAAGCCGCACCGGCACTCCCTGCTACCACGCTGAATGCTCTGGATTTACCGAAACTTGCTTCACTGGTTGATGAACTGAGCCAAACTGGCAAAGGGCTGGTCATGACGATGGGTAAAGGCGGTGTGGGTAAAACGACCGTTGCAGCATCGGTGGCGGTATCGCTGGCTAAACGCGGCCACAAAGTCCACCTGACCACATCCGATCCGGCGGCACATCTGTCTTACACACTGGATGGTTCACTACCAAATCTGCAGGTCAGCCGTATCGATCCGAAGGTGGAGACAGAGCGCTATCGCCGCTTTGTACTGGAAAATCAGGGCAAAGGATTAGACGCTGAGGGACTGGCGGTGCTGGAGGAAGATCTCCGCTCGCCATGTACTGAAGAGATCGCCGTCTTCCAGGCATTCTCGCGGGTAATCAAAGAGGCCGACGACCATTTTGTCATTATGGACACCGCGCCAACGGGTCACACACTTCTGCTACTGGATGCGACTGGAGCCTACCACCGGGAAATGGTGCGCCAGATGGGGCAAACTCAAGACCATGTGATGACGCCAATGATGCAATTGCAGGACCCGGAGAAGACGAAGGTGATTATCGTGACGCTTGCCGAAACGACACCTGTTCTGGAAGCAGCAAACCTGCAGCAGGATTTGCGTCGAGCTGGCATCGAGCCGTGGGCATGGGTTGTTAATAACAGCCTGGCGGCAGCTAAACCGTCTTCACCTTTCCTGAAGACCAGGGCTAACCGCGAGCTGCCTCTCATCTCTGATGTAGAAGAGCAGTATGCAAAGCGTATTGCATTAACAGCGTTACAGAGCGAAGAGCCGGTTGGTATTGACCTGCTGGAAGAGATGGCGAAGTAACAATGAAGGGGGCATTAGCCCCCTTCATGCTTTGCTGTCGTTCTATTTTCCCGATTGATAACCAAGGCCTCTGTCATTTTCCAAAAAGAATCTTTTCGAGTTCGATTAACTGTTGCTGAGATTGCTCATTGAGATGGGCCTCGGCTTGGTCATACCAGGTCAGCAGGCTACGTCCCAATGGAGTCAGAACTGTTCCACCGCCTTTGTTACCACCTGTGGAAGTGGTTACAATTGGCTGACCAATTCCCTTATTCAAGGTGTCAATTAAGAGCCATGCTCTTTTATAAGGTATCCCCAAATCTTTAGCTGCCGCAGAAAGAGAGTGAAAGCCATCAATCGCCCTCAAAAGGTCAACCTTCCCCGGCCCCAGCGAGATGTTGTCGTTAATATAGATCCTTGGCCTGACTAATATTAAGTTTGATTTAAGGGGCGTATTTTTCATTTTGCTACCTTTTCAAAATCATTTTCTCTGTGATGCGGAATAGTCCAAAGCGTAAACCACCATTACCTTTGCCGGGTATGCTTAAAGGTTTTGATCGCGGAAATTAGAAGTACCGCGCCTAACAGCGTCATAAGCACTCTTACCGGGAACATACCGAGCATAAGTCCCCCAATAGCAGCCCCAATAACGGAACCGGCGACCATCCACACAAAAAGTTTTTTCTCTTTTCTCAGTATCTGGAAAGCATCTGCATTGGTGTAGCGAGAAAACCCCACAATCATCGTCGGTAAACTGATCATGAGTGACAAACTACCAGCCAGTTTAATGTCAGCCCCAAAAAGGATAACAATGGTTGGTATAAGGAGCTCTCCTCCTGCAACACCCAGCAGAGCAGCAACATTCCCGATGAAGAAACCCGCAATAACACCCGCAATAATGGTCGCGATTCCGGGCTGGAATAATCCAGCGGAGCTATCATGCAAAGGCATCCATGCTTCTGAAAGCATGACGAATGACAGGATAACAAGCAGGAGCAGAATGGTTCTGTCCAGCCAAATACGGGACATTTTTATGGCTCGTCCTGCTGCCCACCATGCACCGATAAGGCTCCCGGCCAGCAAATTGATGACAATATCAAGATGAGCAAACAGCTGGTCGACGGCGATGGATTTTGTGCGGAATATCAAAGCAACAGCGACAACAGTAAGGCTCATTGCCTTGTTAAAAATTACCGCTTCCAGCGTCGGCATTTTGAAACTACCCATCAGGACGGGAAGGCGGAACTCAGCACCACCAAGACCAATCAAGCCACCTAAAGCACCTATTAACGTGCCTGATAAAAAACCTTTTCCGTTCCGTTTCGATTCTGATGACATGTATTTACCTTTCCCGTTATGTCAAAAATGACATAACGGGAAAGGTAACATAAAAAATATGGACTCTGGAAGCGTATATTTGACTTTCTGGAGGGAAGAAAAAAGATGATATGAAAGGGCCGGGGAATCAGCCCTTTCATTAAATGAAATTACTTGTTGTCGATTCGTTTTCCGCTAGCATCAACAACCTTCTCACCGTCTTCCTTGGTGAAAGCCGCTTTCTGAGCCTCTGGAAGGATATCCAGAACCACCTCCGAAGGACGGCAAAGTTTGGTGCCCAGTGGCGTCACCACAATCGGACGGTTAATCAGGATCGGATGTTGCAACATAAAATCGATGAGCTGGTCATCAGTAAATTTATCTTCTGCAAGACCCAGTTCCTCATACGGCTCGACGTTCTTACGCAGTAACGCCCGGACGGAAATGCCCATATCCGCAATGAGTTTGACCAGCTCATCGCGTGAAGGTGGAGTCTCAAGGTAAAGAATAACGGTCGGCTCATTACCGCTGTTGCGGATCATCTCCAGCGTATTACGCGATGTCCCGCAGGCTGGGTTGTGATAAATGGTGATGTTGCTCATATCAGTATCTCATTACAAAGTGAAAGAGAGACGTAGCGCCAGCGCGGCCAGCGTTACAAACAGCACAGGCAGAGTCATGACGATCCCGGTGCGGAAATAGTATCCCCAGGTGATGGTCATATTCTTCTGTGAAAGTACGTGTAGCCAGAGCAGCGTTGCCAGGCTACCAATAGGGGTGATTTTCGGCCCCAGATCGCAGCCAATGACGTTGGCATAAATCATTGCTTCTTTGATAACGCCCGACGCGGTACTGCCATCAATCGACAATGCGCCAATCAATACGGTAGGCATGTTATTCATGATAGAAGAGAGGAATGCGGTCAGGAATCCCGTTCCCAGCGTGGCTGCCCACAGGCCTTTATCTGCGAGTAAGTTCAGCACGTCAGACAAGTATTCTGTCAGCCCTGCGTTACGCAGCCCATAGACCACCAGATACATCCCCAGCGAGAAGATCACGATCTGCCATGGTGCCCCACGCAACACTTTACCGGTGTTAATGCCGTGACCTTTTTTTGCCACAGCAAACAGGATTGCTGCCCCTACTGCTGCAATGGCACTGACCGGAATACCCAGTGGTTCGAGTACAAAAAAGCCCACTAACAAAAGAATTAATACAATCCAACCGGTTCTGAATGTTGCCAGATCTTTGATGGCTTTTGCAGGCTCTTTCAGTCGTGCCAGATCATAAGTGGGCGGGATATCTTTGCGGAAAAACAGATGCAGCATCACCAGCGTGGCGACAATGGCGGCGATATCCACCGGCACCATTACCGAGGCATATTCCGTGAATCCCAGTTTGAAGAAATCAGCCGAAACGATATTGACCAGGTTCGATACGATAAGCGGCAGACTGGCGGTATCGGCAATAAACCCTGCGGCCATCACGAAGGCCAGCGTGGTGCTTTTACTGAAGCCAAGCGCCAGCAGCATGGCGATGACAATCGGCGTCAGAATAAGTGCCGCGCCATCGTTGGCAAACAGTGCCGCGACTGCCGCGCCGAGCAGAACGATATAGGTAAACAGCAGGCGGCCACGACCATTCCCCCAACGAGAAACGTGCAGCGCAGCCCATTCGAAAAAGCCGGATTCGTCCAACAACAGACTGATGATAATAACGGCGATAAACGTTGCCGTCGCGTTCCAGACGATATTCCACACCACCGGAATATCAGCAATGTGAATCACACCCGATGCCAGAGCCAGTACGGCCCCCAGCGTGGCGCTCCAGCCAATCCCTAATCCCTTTGGCTGCCAGATAACCAATATGATGGTCAGGATAAAAATGGCTCCTGCCAGTAACATAAAACCTCCTGAAAGGGCAGCATTGCTGCCCTGAATGATGGCAATAATTAACCCGCGAGTTGTTTGAGTTTGTCGATACCGGTTGGTTCTGACGCCAGTACGGGGACAAGTGCTACACGGCTGGCATGCAGGTTTTTAACGCTCTCGATCTGCGGACGTTCCTGCTGAGCCCGCAAGCGGAGCAGGGGGGAACGGGTATCAGCTATGGAAAGGCTGTTATTGATAATCCAACCCCAGGGGTGAATTCCTGCACGTTCAAGGTCGGCCTGTAAATTTGCCGCCTCAAGTACTGGCGTGGTTTCCGGTAGCGTGACCAGTAACACTTTGGTTCTCTCCGGGTCCTGCAATTGCATCATCGGGGTAGTGAAATGGCCTTTCTCTCCCATTTTCTTAGCAATTTCACGGTGATACGCCCCGGTAGCATCCAGCAACAACAGCGTATGCCCGGTAGGCGCGGTATCCATAACAACAAATCGTTTACCCGCTTCGCGGATCACACGTGAAAAGGCCTGGAATACCGCAATTTCTTCGGTGCAGGGAGAACGTAAATCCTCTTCGAGCAGGCGTTTCCCTGCATCGTCCAGATCTCTTCCTTTTGTCTCAAGGACATGCTGGCGATAGCGTTCTGTCTCCTCGTGAGGATCTATCCTGCTGACCTGCAGATTGTTAAGACTACCGTTCAGGGTTGTGCTGAGGTGCGCTGCTGGATCTGAGGTTGTCAGATGGACATCAAATCCCAAATCCGCCAGTCTGACGGCAATGGCAGCCGCCATCGTAGTTTTCCCTACACCACCTTTACCCATCAGCATGATCAGCCCATGCTCGCTACGGGCAATATCATCGACTAATGCTGAGAGCGAAGGAATATCAGGGCATTGCTGAATGTATTCTTCAGAAGAAGATGCCGTCTCTGGCTGAGAGGAGAGAAGTCCACTTAATGCAGACACGCCGACCATATTGAGCGGTTGGAGGAATAACGTGTCAGTTGGCAGCCCGGAAAGATCTGAAGGGAGATTGGCCAACGCCTCCTGTTCACGGTCCCATATTGCTGCAGCCAGTGTATCGTTTGCAGCTTCAGTTTTGGGCAGAACGCCGTTAATGACCAGGTACTGATTTTTAAGGCCGATTGCGGCAAGTTCCAGATGAGTTCGGGCGACTTCCTGCAGGGTGGATTTTTGCAGTCGCGCAACTAAAACCAGTCGGGTACACGCTGGATCAGACAACACTTCAACGGCATGGGCATACTGTTCGCGCTGCTTTTCCAGGCCAGCCATTGGCCCAAGGCAGGAAGCGCCATCCGGATTACTTTCAATAAAGCTGCTCCAGGCTCCGGGAAGCTGAAGAAGGCGAATAGTGTGGCCGGTCGGTGCGGTATCAAAGATGATATGGTCAAACCGGGTCAGTAGAGATGCGTCAGTTAACAGCCCAGTAAACTCATCAAATGCAGCAATCTCTGTTGTGCATGCTCCCGACAACTGCTCGTTGATGCTACTCACAACGTCATCAGGCAGGATGCCTTTAATGGGGTCAACGATTCTGGCCCGGTACTGTTGAGCAGCGGCCTGCGGATCAATCTCAAGTGCCGACAATCCAGGAACAGAGGCTATTGGCTGAATGGTATTGCCAATAGTCTGGCCAAAGACCTGACCTACGTTTGAGGCCGGGTCAGTACTGACAAGCAGCACCCGTTGACCCTGTTCTGCCAGACGGATCGCCGTGGCGCAGGAAATAGAGGTTTTACCCACGCCTCCTTTACCAGTAAAAAACAGATAAGGGGGGATGTTCTGTAAGAATTTCATATGTCCTCCTGACACACTTAACAACAAGAAGTATTACCACCACAGCAGCCTGAAGCCGCTAATCCCACTTTCTCCAGCGGAATGCCAAACCAGCGAGCCAGTTCAGCGCGTTTTGGGTAACGTCCTGCCATCACCGTTTCGCCATTCAGCAACAACAGTGGAAGACCTTCTGCTCCAGAAGCTTCAAGGAATGTTTTCACCTTCTCATTCTGAACGAAGCTCATCGGCTGTTGTGCCAGGTTGTAACGTTCGACCTGAACACCACGCCCTTTCAGCCATTGCACATCTGCAGAAAAATCAACCAGAGTCTGATCAACATCTGTACCGCAGACACCGGTGCTGCAACACAACGCTGGGTCAAATACAGTTAACGTTTTCATTTCAATACCTCACATTTGATAAAGCATATATGTTCAGGCAAATTTTTAGATGCAAACAGCCTTACTGCTACCAGCACAGTTAGCTGAAGCCAGCTTACGGGCGATGGCCTGAACGTCGTCCTGTTGGCTTAACCAGGCCTGCTCAATAATCTGAGCAGCCCAGGAAGGAATATGTGGAGATAAGCGGTAGTGAACCCATTTCCCTTGTTTTCGATCAAGAAGAATCCCGCTTTCTCTCAGCATCGCCAGATGGCGGGAGATCTTAGGTTGTGACTGATCCAGCGCCGAGCAAAGATCGCATACGCACAGCTCTCCCATTTCCTTGAGCAGCAACACGATACCCAGACGGGTTTCATCGGACAGATTCTTGAAGAGTTGAAGTGATGAAATTGGTGGCATAAGTCCTCCTGCTTTTATGAAGTAGTGTCCTCCCACTGCTGCATGATGTCAAAATTATATTTGGATATCCATATGTGTATTGGGTGACTCAGCTTGCATTAAGAACGAAAAACTCCAGCATGACGCTAGTATGAGCAGCAGAAAACTGGAGTATTTTCTTTAGTTGGGCTCAGGGTAGAGCAGACCTAACGCCTGATACTGAATTGGCTTGATATTGAGTACCGGTCGAATAGATTTAGCCCGCTCAACCGCTTCCGGTAAGGTTTTGCTGATTTTTAATTCCAGCAAGACGCCCGCTGCCACAGTTCCAGTCCGTCCCCTGCCTGCGCCACAATGAAATGCCACTTTATGACCATTTTGATAGGCATCCACTACCGCGAGAATTGCATCACGGAACAGTTGCTCTTCAGGTTCTTCGGCATGATCACTCAATGGAATATGTACCCACTGCACCTCTGGTTGATGTGCAGCACAGCCCGTTGATTCGGCACGTAAATCAACCACCACTTCGATGCCATCTTCATCCACCATCTGCTGGATATCATTAGCGCCGCCACAATAAATATGGCCCGGTATTAGTGCATGATATAACTTGCTCATGTAATTGTTTTCGCTCCTAATAAATTAAAAAAATAGACTAAATACTTAACCCGCCAGATTACCGATACGGTCCAGCTCGGCTTTCAGCATGGTTTTATCCTGCCGCAATTTTGCCAGTGGAAGAGCAAAAAACGCCTCGATACGCGCACGCAGAATGGTATATGCCGTGACAAAAGCCGCATCGATTTCCTCGTCCGTCCCTGTGACATGAGCAGGGTCCTCAACTCCCCAATGAGTTCGCAATACAGGCCCCAAATAGGCCGGGCAGGTTTCATTGGCAGCATTGCCACAGACGCTGATTACGATATCCGGTACATCAGGTAGGTTTTCCCACGACTTGCTGGAATATCCCTCGGTGGCGATGCCTTCACGAGCCAGTAAAGCAAGTGAGCGAGGGTGCACCTGACCCGTCGGATGACTCCCGGCACTCATCCCATGCCAGCCTTCTGGTGCAAGATGGTTGAATGTCGCTTCGGCGAGAATGGATCGACAAGAGTTACCGGTACACAGAAACAAAACGTTCATTAGACTAGTCCTCACAATTTATCCTGGTGGGTGCCGGTGGTTCTGTGGATGAGCAACTGGGATCTGAGTACAGAGATATGCATTTTTCCGGATGACCAGAACAACACTCTTCAGTCAGGAAAGTTATCAATTCCAGCATCAAGGGGATGTTGGCCCGATAACGCTGGAAACGTCCTTCCTGCTCAACCGATAGCAATTCGGCACGGGTCATAGCCTTGAGATGAAATGACAAATTATTTGGAACAATGGCAAGGCTTGAGGCAATTTGCCCCGCGACCATCCCCTGTGGTCCGGCTTTCACCAGCAAGCGATAGACATCCAGTCGGATGCCAGAAGCCAGGGATTCAAAAACTTGAGTTGCGGTGTCTTTTTTCATAATTCAATGCTACAAGAACTATTGAAGTAATCAACCGGATTTTATAGGCTGGTAGCCTCGTAACAATTTCCGATTAAGTGTCAGGTAAACATCAGGGGATGCACCCTAGTGATTACCCCCAGTTAGAGGTACTCTGTGATGTAATACTTTGCAGATGAAAAGATAATTTCTATCGTAAGTCTGGGTTACACGCTGGATTGATATACTGATGGATTATGTGCGAACTCTATTTTAAATATGAACTAGAAGTAAGACTGGTTAAACTGAGTACTTTCTACATATATTGCAATTTTAATTCCTCAGCCAACCCGCTGAGGAATTTTTAAAGTATTTTGAGGTTTATCATTTTAGAACTATAAACCGGATGCAAATCTCCACGGTGATTTTTTACTTGCCAGTGGTTCTTTTTTAAATGTATCAATAAAGTGCTTCTCAAACACGCGTATTAAGGCAGAGTCACGCGTAAGAGTTATATACTCACGGACTTCATGAGCATCTTTTATTATTATTTCATAGCGTCTGCGAAGGCTATTATTATCCTTAAATACTTTCAATGAATTCAGCGACTCTTCACTCAACTTTCCAGTGGTCCAGAATTCAACCTGAATATCAATCTTCGGATCAATACTACAGGCATACTTATGGAACACGGGCACCTGCCGAGTTATCCAGTGTAAAACATCCTTGTGAAGCACCTCTGAGTAAGGTCGGTAGCCTTTGCATTCTATGAATCTGATTCTTTTATGTCCTTCCTGAGCTAAAACGTCACAGTCAGCTCTTTTTCCATCATCCAATCTGCACGATACGCCTAACCTAACATCACGAACGCTCGCACTGACGGCCTGTGCAACAATATACTCAAATAAGTCACCCTGCAGCTGCTGCGTAGCACCTGCAATGTGAGAGAGTTGCGTCATTATCTCCTCAAGAGTGCTTAACTCAAATGAAGAGGAAGCTGATGGTAAAGATAGCCACACTAGCAGCTCCCCAAGCATACGCAATGCTTTAGCTGTTTCTTGGCTGAACAGATTATCAACTGTAGCGGGAATTATTCCCTGTGTTTTAAGAGCCTGAAAAGCGTCCTTTGAATACTCGTCGGCAATAAACATAAACAGGCTCTTTCCGACGTTAGGAAGGCTGTTTATTGATCTGCATTTGTTGATGAAAGGGGTTATATGGTTAAGTTCAAGCTTTCCGTTAAGAAGCACATCACAGCCCAAAAAACCGGATAAAATTCCACCATCCCTTTTCTGCTGAAGCATGGGGGAAAGATAACATGGGGCAGACAGGTCGAACGGAAAACCAGAAACTGCAGGAACGGCAGCTTCCGCATCCTCACGAGTTCTGAGTGCATCGTGGCTTACCATTCCGAGGTTTTTTAACCACTGCGACGCCGCTTTAATCAGAATTGATTCTGTGATGATGCGTGATTTAACATATTTGCTGGCTGCATCGTAACGAGCATCATCAGCTTCTCGCAGAGCGATGCATTCACCCATCTCTGCCACAGGTATTCGCTTGATCAGACCATGTTTGCTCAACCCTTCTAATATAGCTTTATGTGACAGTCGTTTGCTCATGTAGTCAGGTGAGCCACAGGCTGCTGCGAAATGCTTAACTGGGATGATACCTCCCCGCGCCAACAAAGCGCCGATGGCGTATCCATATCCGGACTGTACTGACTGAAGAGCATTGGTTAAAGCATCCCAGTAATAGTCAGCGCCAAACTGAGATGGCAAATAGAGGAAGGTTTCTCGCCTTGGAAACAGGCCATTCAGAGCTTTAATTGTGCCTGCAGCTGTTGCCCGTGAGATCTGTTTTCTTGCGGTAACCCGATTTAGGGATGTTTTCTCGCATAGCAAATCACATAAGGTTGAGCTGAGAGAGGGGCCGTTTTGTTTCAGCAAGTCGTTAAGGCTTATAGGCATATGTCACACTGCGTATATTATAATTACAACCTAGTGGATGATAGGAACAAAAGAAGACTTAGGCAATCTTTATGAAAATAAACACTTTTTTTCATATAATTTTAAGACAGAATATTATTCGTCACAGGCACTACATTTCGATATTTAAATTTGTGTTTTTTTGTGCATTAATTGCTCATATCTTAGGCGATTTAGTATGGAGTTTTTGGGCTGTGAATCTGCATTATGCCATAAGTGGATATCCAAATAGCTTGATAACAGCACTTCAGTGAAGTCATCAATATTCAGTTTTTGCTGCCTTAATAGTGTTCTGATGTTATGGAAAATACTACCCATGTCCAGAATTTGCCCGAGAGTAATTGCGCACCTGATGGCTTTCTGAACCGCATGTTTTATTTGGACACTATAGCTTTACCGCTTAGGTATGACGTCCGCTTCATGCTGTGAGTTCAACTGTCCGATTTAACCTTGCTTTGATTTTTCAACTATTGCATTAGATAGCACTATCGTTTACACATCCATCCAGGTGTCTGGATGGATGTGTGGCATATTTTATTATGCTGTTTTTCCAAATACCCCTTTGGTAACAATACCTTCTTTTCCTAAATCACCAATGTAATCTGCATACCACTGCATCATCTCCCTACGCCCATCCAGGTACTGTGCATGGTTATACGTCCCGCGAATCGCATTCTTATCTACATGCGCAAGCTGCGTTTCAATCCATGCTGAATTAAAACCCTGTTCATGCAAAATGGTACTCATCGTGTGGCGGAAACCATGCCCCGTAAGCCTGCCCTTGTACCCCAGCAACTCAATAACCTGATTTACGCTCTCTTTGCTAATTGGTTTACGCGGATCGTTCCTGCCGATAAAGACGAGTGGGAGATGTTTTGAGATTGGTTCAAGTAACTTAAACAATGCAATCACCTGCTCCGACAGCGGCACAATGTGAGGTCGTTTCATCTTCATCACTTCCGCTGGGATCTCCCATAATTTCTTCTCAAAATCGATATCCTCCCAGCGTGCAAAACGCAGTTCTTGTGTGCGAACACCGGTTAACATAATGATCTGAGTGGCAGTTTTAGTGATAATACTGCCGGTATAGCCCGCCAGATCGTTAAGGAAATAAGGAAGTTCATTGGCAGTAAGGAAGGGGAAATGTACTTTTTTCGGTGTAGCTAAAGCACTGGCAAGATCGGGGGCCGGGTTGTATTCAGCTCTACCAGTGACAATTGCATAGCGAAACACCTCACCACAACGCTGGCGGACCTTGCGCATTTTCTCCAGAGCTCCGCGTTTTTCCATTTTACGCAGTGCTTCCAGTAACTCCATTGGTTTGATTTCGGCAATAGGGCGCTTGCCAATGTAGGGAAAAATGTCTTTCTCAAAGGTATCGATGATTTCATCACGATAGCGTAATGACCAGCGATCGGCTTTCGTCTGATGCCACTCGCGAGCAACGGCCTCGAAAGTGTTTTTCAGAGTCATTTTCTGGGCGATTTTTTCCTCTTTCTTTGTCTCACCCGGATCGCCTCCAGCGGCGAGAATTTTTCTGGCTTCGCTGCGTTTTTCGCGCGCGTCGGCCAGCGAAACATCGGGGTATACGCCAATAGAAAGCATCTTTTCTTTACCGGCGAAGCGGTACTTCATTCGCCAGTATTTTGAACCATTAGCGTTAATCAGCAGATACATACCACCGCCATCAGCCAGCTTATAGGGCTTTTCTTTTGGCTTCGCGGTTTTCACTTTAACATCGGTTAGCGCCATGACATCCTCCGGCTTATGATGAATTCATGTTCCTGAGGGGATTTCTGCCAGAAACTAACCCGATACCCCCAATGCACCCCTTGTATAACAAAGATGTTGTTAAAAGCCATTGTTATGTATCACATTTTTGACATTATGGGGGTGCTGATATTATAAGGGAAAATAACACCCCCTAAAGCACCCCCAAAAACAACTTGATGTGGGTTGAAGTCGGTTGACTTCGGGATACAAGGAAAGCTTGATATATAAGGGATTAGAAGGGGATTTATTGACTTCGGGAGAGTTCAGTAGAAGTTAATTGGCGGAAGATCACAGGAGTCGAACCTGCCCGGGACCGCTGGCGGCCCCAACTGGATTTGAAGTCCAGCCACCTCACCGGAGATGACGATCTTCCGCGCCTCGATTGCTACATGGAGGCGGGGCGCATTATAGCTACTTCCAGGAGTTTCCACACCCCCCCACTCACTTTTTTAACTTCCCTTTCTCTTTACCATGACCGTTTTCAAATAAACCTCTACAAAATCCAATACTTACATTTAGACATATTTTTTCGACGCTACTCCGATCACAGAAAGCAAGAATCGTAAATTGATTACAAAATATTGGAATGTTCGCGCTCACAAGGATGGTTTACAACGTCTGTAACCGGTTTCAGCTACCTTACGGTGTTAAAGGATAAAACAATGAAGAGCGAGATATTGTCCGTCACAGAGAAGATTGGCTATGGAATGGGTGATGCCGCCAGTCATATTATTTTTGATAACGTTATGTTGTATATGATGTTTTTTTACACTGATATCTTCGGTATCCCCGCCGGTTTTGTCGGCACTATGTTTTTGCTGGCGCGCGCACTGGATGCTATCTCAGACCCGTGCATGGGACTGATTGCCGACCGTACCCAATCGCGCTGGGGTAAGTTCCGCCCGTGGATCCTGTTTGGCGCGATTCCGTTTGGCCTCGTTTGCGTGCTGGCATACACCACGCCGGACCTCAGTCTGAATGGCAAAATGATTTACGCCGCCGTCACCTATACGCTGCTGACCCTGCTCTACACCGTGGTTAACATCCCTTACTGCGCGTTGGGCGGCGTTATTACCAAAGACCCGACTCAACGTATCTCACTGCAGTCCTGGCGCTTTGTGCTGGCGACGGCGGGCGGCATGCTCTCCACGGTGCTGATGATGCCGTTGGTAAACCTGATTGGCGGCGAAAACAAAGCATTGGGTTTCCAGGGCGGGATTGCTGTGCTCTCGGTCATTGCATTCCTGATGCTGACCTTTTGCTTCTTTACTACCAAAGAACGTGTTGCAGCACCTCCGGGTAATAACTCAATGCGGGAAGATCTGCGCGATATCTTGAAGAACGATCAATGGCGCATCGTCGGATTGCTCACCATTCTCAATATCCTGGCTGTCTGCGTACGCGGCGGGGCAATGATGTATTACGTCACCTGGATCCTGGGCACGCCGGAGGTGTTTGTCGCCTTCCTCACCACCTATTGTGTCGGAAATCTGATCGGCTCTGCGCTGGCAAAACCACTTACCGACTGGAAATGCAAAGTGAGCGTCTTCTGGTGGACCAACGCCCTGTTGGCGGTTATCAGCCTGGCGATGTTCTTTGTGCCGATGCACGCCACTATCACCATGTTCATCTTTATCTTTGCGATTGGTGTGTTGCACCAGTTGGTGACGCCTATCCAGTGGGTAATGATGTCTGACACCGTTGACTACGGCGAGTGGTGCAACGGCAAGCGCCTGACGGGTATCAGCTTCGCAGGGACGTTGTTTGTGCTCAAGCTGGGCCTCGCACTCGGTGGGGCGCTTATTGGCTGGATGCTGGCTGGCGGTGGCTACGACGCCGCAGCGAAAACCCAGAACAGCGCCACCATCAGCATCATTATTGCGTTGTTCACCATCGCCCCGGCGATCTGCTACCTGTTGAGTGCCGTCATTGCCAAACGCTTTTATACCCTGAAAACCCCGTATCTGACTGAAATTATGAGCCAGTTGGCTCAGGGGGCACGTCGCAATCAGCAGGACTTTACGACCAAAGAATTTCAGAACTAAAGGAACAGACGATGAAAATTAGCGATGGAAACTGGCTGATTCAGCCTGGGCTAAATTTGATAAACCCGATTCAGGTATTCGACGTTGAGCAGCAGGGAAGTGAGATGGTGGTCTACGTTGCGCCGCGCGATGTACGTGAGCGCACCTGGCAACTCGATACTCCACTGTTTACCCTGCGCTTCTTCTCGCCGCAGGAAGGGGTTGTAGGCGTGCGTATGGAGCACTTCCAGGGCGCGCTGGATACAGGTCCGCATTATCCGTTGCATGTGCAGCAGGATGTGCCGGTAGTAATGCAGAACAATGCCGAATTTGCCGAACTGAAGAGCGGTAATTTGAGCGTGCGCGTTACCAAAGGGGAGTTCTGGTCACTCGATTTTTTACGTAACGGCGTGCGTATTACCGGCAGCCAGTTGAAAAATAACGGCTATGTGCAGGATACCAACAGCGGGCGCAACTATATGTTTGAGCGTCTGGATCTGGGCGTCGGTGAAACGGTCTACGGGTTGGGCGAGCGCTTTACCGCGCTGGTGCGTAATGGTCAGACTGTAGATACCTGGAACCGCGATGGCGGTACCAGTACTGAGCAGTCTTATAAGAACATCCCGTTTTATATCACCAACCGTGGCTACGGCGTACTGGTGAACCATCCGCAGTGCGTATCGTTTGAAATCGGCTCCGAGAAAGTCTCAAAAGTGCAGTTCAGCGTGGAGAGTGAGTATCTGGAATACTTTGTGATCGACGGGCCAACGCCTAAAGCGGTACTGGAGCGATATACCCGCTTTACTGGCCGTCCGGCGCTGCCTCCAGCCTGGTCATTCGGCCTGTGGCTCACCACCTCGTTCACGACCAACTATGATGAAGCGACAGTAAACAGCTTTATTGACGGTATGGCGGAGCGTAACCTGCCACTGCACGTTTTCCACTTCGACTGTTTCTGGATGAAAGCATTCCAGTGGTGTGATTTCGAATGGGACCCGGTGACGTTCCCGGACCCGGAAGGGATGATTCGCCGCCTGAAAGAGAAAGGGTTGAAGGTCTGCGTATGGATTAACCCGTACATTGGTCAAAAATCCCCTCTCTTCAATGAGCTGAAAGAGAAAGGTTATCTGCTCAAGCGGCCTGACGGTTCTCTGTGGCAGTGGGATAAATGGCAGCCCGGCCTGGCGATTTATGATTTTACCAATCCCGCAGCCTGCGAGTGGTACGCCAGCAAGCTAAAAGGTCTGGTGGATATTGGTGTGGATTGCTTCAAGACCGATTTTGGCGAACGGATCCCCACGGATGTACAGTGGTTCGACGGTGCCGATCCGCAGAAAATGCACAATCACTACGCTTTCATCTACAACGAACTGGTGTGGAACGTGCTGAAAGAAACTGTGGGTGAGAAAGAAGCGGTGCTGTTTGCCCGTTCCGCCTCCGTGGGCGCGCAACAATTCCCGGTGCACTGGGGGGGTGACTGCTACGCCAACTACGAATCCATGGCGGAAAGCCTGCGCGGTGGATTATCTATCGGCCTTTCCGGCTTTGGTTTCTGGAGCCACGATATCGGCGGTTTCGAAAATACAGCGCCCGCGCACGTCTATAAACGCTGGTGCGCGTTTGGACTGCTTTCCAGCCACAGCCGCCTGCACGGCAGTAAATCCTACCGTGTGCCGTGGGCATATGACGACGAGTCCTGTGATGTGGTGCGTTACTTCACCGAACAGAAATGCCGCATGATGCCGTATCTGTACCGTGAAGCCGCCCGCGCCAGTGAACAGGGTACGCCGATGATGCGCGCGATGATGCTGGAGTTTCCGGACGATCCGGCGTGTGATTATCTCGACCGTCAGTACATGCTGGGCGATAGCATCATGGTCGCACCGGTGTTCTCGCAGGCAGGGGATGTACAGTTTTACCTGCCGGAAGGACGCTGGACACACCTGTGGCATAATGACGACGTGCAGGGCAACCGGTGGCATAAGCAACAGCATGGCTTCCTGAGCCTGCCGGTCTATGTGCGAGACAACACCCTGCTGGCGCTAGGCTGCAATAGCCAGAAGCCTGACTATGCCTGGCACGAAGGGACGGCATTCCAGTTATTCCAACTGGAGGAGGGCCGGGAAGCCATCTGTGAAGTCCCGGCGGCTGACGGCTCGGTTATCTTCACGCTGAAGGCCACGCGTGCGGGTAACACAATTACTGTGCAAGGTGTCGGCGAAGCGCGTAACTGGACGCTGTGCCTGCGAAATATCCTGCAGATTAGTGGCGTGAAGGGCGGTTCATCTGCGGGCAGCGAATGGGGCGTGGTTGTGACGCCTGACAGCAATGAATTAACCATCACGTTATAAATTTTTTATCCTCCCTCTCTCTGATAAAGAGGGAGGGTTTTTGCGAGCGTTATCACTATAACTCTGGCAAAAAATGTGATCTGCGCTGTAAATATCTCACTATTTCTCTTTTTTGTCTTATTTCTGTCCGGAATACAGGACACGATTTAGTATTGTTGCAACATCGTAGGCCTTTTATATTTATCATCACGGATTGCAAGTGGAGCGTCAGTGCTTCGTTAGATATTTAATCTGGTGTGTGATAAGGGTAAATAATGCAAATGATTACCTCGCGACAAAACAGATTATTAAAATTTCTTCTGCCCCGGAAGGAATATGTCACGCTGCTGAAAATCGCTGAATACTTAGCTGTTTCAGAAAAAACTGTGCAACGCGATCTGCGGATGCTGGAGCAGTGGTTATCGGAATGGAAAATATCCATTGATAAACGTACTGGCGCAGGTGTGATGCTGATTGCCGATAATATTACTGATATTTTATATTTGGATCAGTTATTAGGTGCCGAGGGCGATGATGTTGATGGAATGATGAATAATTCACGGCGCGTAAAGATAGCATCACAATTATTAAGCGAAACGCCGCATGAAACATCTATCAGCAAATTATCTGAACGTTATTTTATCAGTAGCGCATCGATTGTTAACGATCTGAAAGTCATTGAATCATGGATAACCCCGCTGGGATTATCTTTGATTCGTAGCCAAAGCGGAACGCACATTGAAGGCAGCGAGAGTGGTGTGCGTCAGGCGATGGCCTCGTTGATTAATGGTGTGATTAACCATAATGAACCCGGCAGCGTCGTTTATTCTCGCCTTGATTCAGGTAGCTATAAAGCGCTAGTGCATTACTTCGGTGAAGAAGACGTTTTATTTGTACAAACGCTGTTGCAGGAAATGGAGAATGATCTGTGTTGGTCGTTGGGTGAGCCTTATTACGTCAATATTTTTACTCATATTCTGATCATGATGTACCGCATCACACGGGGGAATGCGTTACCGAGAAAAGATGAAAATATTACCTCATTTGACGAGAGCATCTTTTCCATTGCCAGCCGCATGATCCAGCATATCGAAAAACGTATTGCGCACCCGCTGCCGCAAGACGAAGTCTGGTTTATTTATCAGTACATTATCTCTTCTGGCGTGATGATTGAAGAACATAACGATGTGAGCGTAATTGGCCATATGCACTCCAGCGATGAGGCGCGGTTGATTACCTGGCGGCTGATAGCGACATTTGCAGAGATGGTCGACAGCGACCTCAGTCAGGACGTTGCGCTGTATGACGGGTTACTGATTCATATTAAGCCGTTGATTAACCGGCTGAACTACCATATTCGTATTCGTAACCCGCTGTTGGATGACATCAAAGGAGAGCTGGAGGATGTCTGGCGTTTAACACAGTGCGCGGTGAATCGGGTGTTTAGCGGCTGGGGCGACCGGGCTGTATCGGAAGATGAAGTTGGGTACTTAACTGTGCATTTTCAGGCAGCAATGGAACGCCAGATTGCCCGCAAGCGGGTGCTACTGGTCTGCTCAACGGGTATCGGTACTTCTCACTTACTCAAAAGCCGCATTTTACGCGCCTTTCCGGACTGGACCATTGTGGGTGTGGTGTCGGCAGGAAGTTTGCCCTCCGTACTGACGGAAGATATTGAACTGGTGGTTTCAACAATAAATTTACCCACCATTGCGATGCCTGTCGTGTATGTTACCGCGTTCTTCAATGATGCTGATATTAAACGGGTTACTGAAACGGTTATTACTGAAAAATTACATCGTGCGACGTCGCTGGTCGTTGAAAATTAATGTCTGAACTCCATGAGGTATGATTGATGGACATAACGAAAATACTCAATACAAATCGCGTTATTTTGGACATGAAGGCTACAAATAAAACGGAGGCCATTGAGGAACTGACTGACCTGCTGCAAAAAGATGGTGCGATTAGCTGCCGGGATACGTTTATTCAGGACGTCTGGCAGCGTGAGTCTGAAGGCTCGACTGGTTTTGAAAATCATATTGCTATCCCGCACGGTAAATCTTCGGCGGTGGTCAATACTACTCTGGCTATCGGGCGTACTCGTCATGATATCCCGTGGGAAACGCTTGATGGCAGCAACGTGCGGTGCATTATTTTATTTGCCGTTCGTCTTGAAGATCAAAACACAACACATATTCGTCTGCTCTCTCAGGTTGCCGGGGCGTTAGCAGATGACGAGATTATTGAGCAGTTACTGATCGAGCGCAGTCCACAAAAAATTATTGAGTTGTTTAGCCAATATGCTGAGTCGAATGTCTGCTAAATAAAATGTGGAGCATCTTATGAATATTGTTTGTGTTGCCGCTTGTACGGCGGGTATTGCGCACACTTATATCGCCCGTGAAAAGTTAATAAAAGGCGCAAAAGCGCTTGGCCATAATATCAAAGTTGAAACCCAGGGCACCATCGGCACGGAAAACGAACTGTTGGCAGGTGATATTTCTGCCGCTGATGTCGTCATTCTGGCTGTGGATGTCAAAATAAAAGGGGAGGAACGTTTTATAAATAAACGTATTGTGCGAGTGAAAACAGAAATAGTGATAAAGTCGCCAATTCAGTTTCTTGAAAAGGTCGAAAAATCATTGGTTAATTTGAACCAGTAGCGATCCTCATTCTGGAGGGATCTCACATGAATGAAAATAAAATACCGCTATCTCAGGAAATAAAAAAACATTTGTTAACGGGAATCTCGTGGATGATCCCGTTAATTGTTGCCGCAGGGATTTGTATTGCCCTTGGGCAAATACTCGGTGGCACAAATGTTGGTGAAAAAACCGGGACAATACCGTGGATGCTTAACCAGATTGGCGGTTGGGGGATGGGATTAATTGTTCCGCTGATTAGTGCGGCAATTGCTTACTCTATCGCCGACCGCCCCGGATTCGCGCCGGGTCTGATTGTCGGTTTTGTCTGCGGTGAAATTCATACCGGTTTTATTGGCGGGATGCTGGGCGGATTTCTTGTCGGCTACACCGTGTTGCTGCTTAAGCGTTATATCCGGTTGCCGCAGTCGATGCAGGGGTTGATGCCCATTATGGTGTTGCCGGTATTGAGCACCGTGATTGGCGGTCTGTTGATGATGACGCTGATTGGCAAGCCAATTGCCTGGCTTCAGGAAGCGCTGATTCATTTGCTGGAGTCCATGCAGGGCGGCTCGCGTTTTCTGATGGGCGCAATCCTCGGCGCAATGGCGACATTCGACTTTGGCGGCCCGGTGAATAAAACCATGTCACTGTTCGCCGATGGCATGCTGGTAAGTGGCGTATATGGCCCGGAGGCCGTGAAGTTTGTCGGTTCGATTATCCCGCCGTTCGGCATTACGCTCTCCTTCCTGCTGACGCGTCACAAGTACACCCGTGCTGAACGCGAAGCGCTGAAAGCGGCGTTCCCGATGGGGATTTGCATGATCACCGAAGGGGTCATTCCGATTGCGGCGCGCGACCTGCTGCGCGTGGTGGGGTCCTGTGTGGTGGCCTCCGCGGTGGCGGGCGGCCTGATTATGGTGTGGGGCGTAGAAAGTCCTGTCCCGCACGGCGGCATGTTTGTTGTCCCACTCTTCACGCATCCACTGCTGTTTTGCCTGGCGTTGGGCATCGGGACAGTTATCTGTGGCGTCATGCTGTCGCTGTGGAAGAAACCAGTGACCGAGCGTGACGAAGAGTTTGACGAACTTAGCGATCAAAAACTGAAAGACGAAGATATCACCTTCACCCTGGAATAACCGGAGGCCGTATGTTTGCCGATATGAAAAGCATGGTGACGAAAGCCTGGCGTGGGCAGTACGCACTGCTGGCGATCAATTGTATGAACCTGGAAAGTGCCAGAGCTGCGGTGCGGGTTGCTGAGAAACACCGTGCGCCCATCATTCTGAATCTGTACCAGGGACATCTGGATCATTTCCCTGCCTCACTGGCGGCAGCGGTCGTTAAAACACTAGCAGAAGAAGCCTCTGTACCTGTCGCGTTAGCACTTGACCATGGAAAGGATCCTGTACGCATTCGCCAGGCTTTCCGCGCCGGATTTAGCGGTTTGATGATCGACGCCTCTGCGTTTGCGCTGGAAGAGAATATTCGCCAGACCAGGGCGGTGGTGGAACTGGCCGCCAGCGCAAAACTTTGCGTTGAGGGGGAACTGGGCCATCTGGCCGATGCGCCGCGCTATGACCATGCGACGAACGTCGATTTGATGACTCAGGTCGCAGATGTTGCGCCGTTTATCCAGCAGACAGGTATCGACTTACTGGCCGTTTCAGTCGGAACGGCGCACGGCATGTACGCGCCTGGCATTACCCCTGCCATTGATTTCCAGCGTCTTGAGGAGATCGCCCGTATGTCGACCGTGCCGCTTGCTCTGCATGGCGGTAGCGGTACGCCGTTTGACCAGCTCCAGCGTTGCCCGGCCTTTGGCGTTGCCAAGATCAACGTTGGGGCGGCTGTCTTTGAGGCAGGAAAAGCGGCATTGCTGCATACCCTCTGTCGGGACAAATCCTGTGAACTGGTTGATGCTCTGGCGGTGATGGAGCAGGCCAGCGAGGAAGCCATAATTCCGTACCTGCAGGCCAGCGGCGCTATCGACAAAGCCTGATTCGTTTTCTGTAACGCCCTCTATGCCTCTGCGATAACGCACTGGCAGGGCTTTCTACACCCTGAAACTGGAGAATTACCATGTTAGTTTCGATGAAAGAATTACTGCAACCTACCCGTCAGCACGGTTTTGCCATTGGCGCCTTTAACGTTGCAGATAGCTGTTTTGTGCGTGCTGTGGTGGAAGAAGCGGAAGCGACCAACACACCTGCGATTATCTCCATCCACCCTAGCGAGCATGATTTCCTCGGTGATGCGTTTTTTAGCTATGTTCGTGATATCACGATGCGCAGCCCGGTACCGTTCACTCTGCATCTGGATCACGGTGCCTCGGTAGAGCATGTCCTGCGCGCAATTCAATGCGGGTTTACCTCCGTGATGATTGACGGCTCGCTGCTGCCGTATGAGGAGAATGTGGCACTGACGAAGGAAGTGGTCAGACTGGCGCACGCGGTAGGTGTTTCTGTTGAAGGTGAGTTGGGAACGATTGGTCAGACCGGGACGTCAGTAGAAGGCGGTGTCTCGCAAGTTACCTATACCGATCCTGCTCAGGCAGAGGATTTTATTGCCCGTACGGGGGCCGACACGCTGGCGGTGGCGATTGGTACCGCACACGGGATCTACCCGAAAGGTATGCAGCCTGAACTGCAAATGAACATCCTGCGCGACATCGCTGGACGGCTGGATATTCCGCTGGTTCTGCACGGCGGCTCAGCGAATCCGGATGCGGAAATTGCCGAATCCGTCACGCTGGGGGTCGGAAAAATCAATATTTCCAGTGATATGAAATACGCCTATTTCCAGAAAGTCCGTGAAATCCTGGCAAAAGAGACCTGGTGGGACCCAAATGTAATCTATCCGGAAGCGATCAGCGCCGCACGGGATGTGATCCGTCACAAAATGAAACTGTTCGGCTCCACCGGAAAAGCGTCACTTTACTAACCGCATGCAGGCGGGGTGACCCGCCTCTTTCGCAACAAGGAAAAGTGGAATGAAGCGTTCTCAAATAAATTATGCCGTTGATAAAGCGCATGCCATCGCCGAGACCTTTCGGGTGTGTCTGCCTGATTTTGCCTATTTTACCGCCGATGTCTGGCGACAGCAGGATAGAGCGGAGTGGTGTGAAGTACTCGATCTCAGGTTGGGCTGGGATATTACCGACTTTGGTCGCGGGGATTTTTCGCAAACGGGGCTGACGTTGTTGACGTTGCGCAATGGCTTGCTGGGTTCAGCCAACTACCCCAAACCGTATGCCGAAAAGATGCTGCAAATTCAGCAGGATCAGCAAACTCCGTGGCATTTTCATACGCATAAAATGGAAGATATCGTGAATCGCGGCGGTGGTGATTTATGCATGCAGCTGGCGTGGGCCACGCCCGATGCACAGTACGACGGTCAGCGAATAGTTGATGTCAGCGTGGATGGTCAACGGCGTACTTTCAAGCCCGGCGACACTCTGGTGCTGAAGCCGGGGCAGAGTGTCTGCCTGCCGCCGCGTTTGTACCATCGCTTCTGGGCTGAGAAAGCGTTTGTGCTGGGTTGGGAAATTTCGATGGTGAATGACGACCTGCAGGATAACCACTTCCTTGAGCCAGGCGGGCGCTTCCCGGCGATAGCTGAGGATGAGCCAGTAAAATGGTTGTTATGCAGTGAATATGATGGTTTACGGGAATAGCCCGTCACCGGATGGTGGCTTGGTCTTATTCGGCTGGCAAGGAGGCAAAATCGCAGGCCCGGTAAGCGCAAACGCCACCGGGCAATCTGGTTTTATTGCGCAGGCGACGGGGACGTAACTTCCCCGCCAGACACGACGCCTGCCTGCATGGTTTGCGTCATCTGTTGTTGTTGCGCATTCACCGCATGCAACTGACCGTTCACTGTTGGCTTCAACGGTGCATCTGCCAGAATGTTACCGCTGGCGATGAGCTGGATGTTGCCGTCACCGGAAAGCGGCAGTGCAGGCCAACCCCACTGTTGCAGGATAGTCATTGGCACACCGCGCCCGTTCAGGCTGACTTTTGTCTGGCGCTGTGGTAGCTGCGAGATGCTGGCGGTGGCTTCCAGCAGCCCTTTCTCGGTATACGCGCTTAGCTCGCTGATGTTAACCGTGCTGCTGTTCGCTGTGAGTGCCAGCGAAGGACGGCGAACGTCGGTGCGGTTGAATGTAGCAGCAGCGGCATTGAGCGTGGCATTACCGCTCCAGATCCCCCATTGATTGTTTTGCACCAGCCCCAGGTTAGCGCCGTAGCCATCCAGCGCGGTAAGTTGCCACGGGAACGCTGGATCGATATCAATCACGAGGTTACGGCTGGCGCTGAATTTCTTCAGGGTCAGGCTGTTCAACCAGGCTGGCAGCGGTTTCATCCACTGCTGCTTCCAGTTTTCCGGAAGCGTGTATTCCAGCCCGGCAATCGCGGCATCGTCGAGGATCAGCGCTTTGTTGTTGCGCAGCCAGTTGCCGGACGTTCTGACCATGCCGCCTTCCCAGCGGGTTGTGAACTGGCGAAGTGCAATGCCTTGCGGTGAGAACTCGGCGTTCAGAATAGGATCGTAGAAGTGCAGTGAACCGTAGATGAACTCACTGGCGTTCATCGACAGTTTACCTTCCTGTGTCTGCCAGTCGTCCTTGCTGAAGGTCATGTTGCGCAAGCTAAGGTCGAGATCCGTTACCGCCCAGTCAGGGCCCTGCAGACGGGCATCCGTCACCTCAAGGCGACCTATTTGCAGAGAAGGAATGGTGGTTAACGGCGCGAAAAAATCGGCCAGTGATTTATCGCTCTGTAGTCGGATATCATTCAGACGCAGATTCTCCACTACCCAACTGCCGTCGGCATTCCGCTGTGCCACACCGGTTAATGCACCGCGTGCCACATCTGCACCAATGTTGCTTAACGTCACCCGTTCATGGTCGATACTGCCTTCAATCAGCACGTTAGTGGTGGGAACATCGTTCAGCGTCAACGAGCTGGCGCTGAGCTGGATTTGCGCCTTGTTGCCGAGAATTTTACCTGCCTCAGGACTCCAGGGGATAACGCCACCGTTCACGCGCTGGGCGCTCAGGTTCCACGCACTGCCGGGGCTGTTAAGCGCCATATCCTGCAATTGCAGGCGATCGGCCTGAAATGGAAGCGGCGCAGTTTGCTGGGAAAGATTGAGCGTACCGTTTTGCAAAAGAATGGTGTCAACGTGCAATGGATCGGTGATTTGACGGCTACTCAGCCCAATATCGACCATTTTTGCGACCAGAGTGGAAGGCTGCCCGTCCCGACCAAAGGTGACGTTTTCCAACAGAATGTGGGAGGGTGCGGAAAACCGGTGATCGATGGCATCAAAAGTCAGGTGGTAGCTGCTATTCTCCGATACCCAGGCGCTGACATGCTCTGCGCCCCAGCGGGTTTGCAGTAGAAAATAAAGGCCGAGGATCACCACTGCAAAAGCGATCAGCACGTAAAGAAGCAGCTTTCCAATAAATTTCATGGTCTTCCATCCCGCGAAGTGCACATAGTCAAGTTATGCACGATTTATGCGCAATGCTCAAGGCGGGAATGGTGAAAGAGCGTTACAGCGGCGTTGATTCTGAATCAACGCCGCACTTCGCTTAGGCTTTCTCTGGCGGGAAAATCAGGTTCAGGACGATAGCGGTGATACCGCCAGCGGCAATGCCGGAGGAGAGTAAGTTTTTCACCCAGTCAGGAGCAAACTGCAGGATCAGCGGCTGCTGGGAGACGCCAAGACCGACCGCCAGCGACAACGCGATAATCAGAATGGCGCGGCGATTCAACGGCTCGCGTGAAACAATGCGTACCCCGGATGCTGCAATGGTACCAAACATGACCAGCGTAGCGCCGCCCAAAACGGGTTCTGGAATGTGCTGCACAAAACCACTTACCGCCGGGAACAGGCCCAGTGCGATCAGCATCAGCGCGACTACAAAGCCGACATAGCGGCTGGCGACGCCGGTTAACTGGATGACCCCATTGTTCTGCCCGAAGCAGGAGTTCGGAAAGGTGTTGAATACGGCGGAGACAAATGAGTTCAGACCGTTAGCCAGTACGCCACCTTTCAGACGCTTCATATACAGCGGGCCGGAGACGGGTTGTTCGGAGACATCGGACGTGGCCGTAATATCACCGATGGTTTCCAGCGAAGTGATCATAAAGACCAGCATCAGCGGCAGCAGTAGGTTCCAGTCGATACCCAGACCATAGTACAGCGGTGTTGGCACCATGATGAGGTCCTGGCTTACCGGTGCGGTATTTTGCGGCAGCATGTCCATAAACCAGGCCAGCAGGTAGCCCGCGGCCATCGCAATTACCAGTGACGCAACGCGCAGGTATGGGTTGCGCTGGCGATTCAGAATGATAATGAGTGCCAGTACGACACCTGCCAGCATCAAATTCTTCGGTGCGCCAAAGGTGTTATCACTCATCGCCGCGTAGCCGCCACCAATCGATGTCAGGCCGACCTGAATCAGCGACAAGCCGATGATCATCACCACCACGCCGGAGACCAGCGGGGTAATAATACGGCGCGCCAGATGCAGTACACGAGAAATAACCATTTCAGTGCAGCTTGCCAGCATTAACGTGCCAAACAGCGCTGCCATCATAGTAGGGGCATCGGCACCACCGGTTTTCAGCGCCGTGCCGCCCATAATCAGCGGCGCAACAAAGTTAAAGCTGGTGCCCTGAATGGATAACAGCCCCGAGCCAACTGGCCCCCAGGCTTTAATCTGAATGATGGAAGCTACGCCAGATGCGAACAGCGACATACTGATAATGTGTTGAGTATCCTGAGCCGGTAAACCGAGCGCCTGGCAGATGAGCAGGGCAGGCGTGATAACCGCGACGAACATCGCCAGCAGGTGCTGACAGGCGGCAAACAGGGTCTGGGCTAGCGGAGGGCGATCTTCAAGACGGTAAATCAGTTCACTGTTGTGAGTCTGCGCAACCGGTTGCGCATTTGCTGACTCTACGGCGTTAACGGACATCAGAGGCAATCCCATGGTGGAAAAGCGGTGATTTTATCTGACCAGGGCGTAAAAGCAAACGTTTGCCAGTAACTATTGCTAATATTTAAAACGGATAAACAAACATTTTTATATAACTTTTCATCATTTTCTGCTTAAAATCCACCCCGATAACTCATTAAGAGCTAAAAATCGATCTGGAATGCATCGTGCGTGACTGTGCTAAACGCACTAATGGAGCTGTATATGTTTTACCTCGATACTTTATCAACACTGGTTGCTGCAACCCTGGTGTTGCTGCTGGGGCGCAAGCTCGTCCAGTCTGTTCCCTTCCTGAAGAAATACACCATTCCCGAACCTGTAGCGGGTGGATTGCTGGTGGCGATCGCGCTGTTGGTACTGAAAAAAAGTATGGGCTGGGAAGTCAATTTTGATATGACGCTGCGCGATCCGCTGATGCTGGCGTTCTTTGCGACTATCGGCCTGAACGCCAATATCGCCAGCCTGCGAGCCGGTGGGCGCGTGGTGGGAATATTTCTGATTGTGGTGGTAGGTTTGCTATTGATGCAGAACGCCATTGGTATTGGGATGGCAAGTCTGCTCGGCCTTGACCCGCTGATGGGGCTGATTGCCGGTTCGATAACGCTCTCTGGCGGCCACGGCACCGGAGCAGCGTGGAGCAAACTGTTTATTGAACGCTATGGTTTCACCAATGCCACCGAAGTGGCGATGGCGTGCGCAACGTTTGGCCTGGTGTTGGGCGGACTGATTGGTGGTCCGGTGGCGCGCTATCTGGTAAAGCACTCCACGACGCCGGACGGTATGCCGGACGATCAGGCGGTTCCGACCGCGTTTGAAAAACCGGATGTCGGGCGCATAATCACCTCTCTGGTGCTGATTGAAACCATCGCGCTGATTGCTATCTGTCTGACGGTCGGAAAAATCGTTGCGCAATTGCTGGTGGGAACGGTACTGGAACTTCCGACTTTTGTTTGCGTGCTGTTTGTGGGGGTGATCCTCAGCAATGGCCTGGCGTTAATGGGCTTTTATCGGGTATTTGAGCGTGCGGTTTCGGTGTTGGGTAACGTTAGCCTGTCGCTATTCCTCGCGATGGCGTTGATGAGCCTGAAACTGTGGGAGCTGGCTTCACTGGCACTGCCGATGCTGGCTATCCTCGTTGTACAAACCATTTTCATGGCGCTGTACGCTGTATTCGTGACCTGGCGCATGATGGGTAAGAACTATGATGCAGCGGTGCTGGCGGCAGGACACTGTGGTTTTGGTCTTGGCGCGACGCCGACGGCGATTGCCAATATGCAGGCAATTACTGAGCGTTTTGGTCCGTCGCATATGGCATTTTTGGTGGTGCCAATGGTGGGGGCGTTCTTTATCGATATTGTCAACGCGCTGGTGATTAAGCTGTATCTACTGTTGCCGATTTTTGCGCAATAAAGGCTGTGCGGCGGTGTGATAACCGCCGCTGCTATTGATCTTGATCTGTTATGCGTTGGAGTAGCGCTCTGTTTCCGGCATCCAGCGCTCTATCAGCGCCATCGCCTGTTGTGGATAACGTTCATGAATGTGACGGGCAATGCGCTGAACTTCCGGAATAATCGCCTGATCGCGCAGCAAATCCGCCACTTTGAATTCTGCAGTTCCGGTCTGACGCGTACCTAACAATTCGCCCGGGCCGCGGATCTCCAAATCTTTTTGCGCAATAACGAATCCGTCGTTGCTGTCCCGCAACACTTGCAGACGCTTCTGAGCAGTTTTTGAAAGCGGCGATTTGTAGAGCAGCACACAGTGAGAGGCCACCGCGCCACGGCCTACGCGGCCACGAAGCTGGTGCAACTGGGCCAGGCCTAAGCGCTCCGGGTTTTCGATAATCATCAGGCTGGCGTTTGGCACGTCCACGCCAACTTCAATCACCGTGGTGGCGACCAGCAGATGCAGTTCACCCTGTTTGAAGGCGGCCATCACCGATTGTTTCTCTGCGGGTTTCATTCGCCCATGTACCAGGCCAATATTGAGTTCTGGCAGGGCGAGTTTAAGTTCTTCCCACGTGGCTTCCGCAGCCTGTGCTTCCAGTAAATCAGACTCTTCAATGAGCGTGCAGACCCAGTATGCCTGACGCCCTTCGTGAGTGCAGGCGTTACGCACGCGGTCAATAATGTCGCTGCGACGGGTATCCGGGATGGCGACAGTAGTGACTGGTGTACGGCCCGGAGGCAGTTCGTCAATCACCGAGGTATCGAGATCGGCATAGGCGGTCATTGCCAGCGTACGGGGGATCGGGGTAGCGGTCATGATCAACTGGTGCGGGTGAAAACCCTGCTGTTGACCTTTTTCCCACAGCGCCAAACGCTGGTGAACGCCAAAGCGGTGTTGTTCGTCGATGATAACCAGCGCCAGACCGTTGAACTGCACCTGCTCCTGGAAAATCGCATGAGTGCCGACAATCATCTGCACCTGTCCGCTGGCGATAGCTTCCTGTTGCGCAAGACGCGCTTTACCTTTCTGCTTACCCGCCAGCCAGCCCACCTCAACACCCAATGGCGCAAACCAGTTACGGAAGTTATTCGCGTGCTGTTCGGCCAGAAGTTCGGTTGGTGCCATGAGCGCTACCTGCTTGCCATGTGCGATAGCCCTTAGCGCCGCGAGTGCGGCGACAAGAGTTTTACCGGAACCGACATCGCCCTGAACCAGACGCATCATCGGGACATCCAGCGCCATGTCGCGTTCGATCTCAGCCACTACGCGAGCCTGTGCGCCGGTAGGTTTAAATGGCAGCGCGGCCAGTAGCTGGTTTTTCAGGGTATCATTGGCACTGAGAGGCTGAGCATGAAAGCGCTGAGCGCCTGCGCGTAATGCCAGCATGCTGAGGTTATGCGCTAGTAGCTCTTCAAGGATCAGACGTCGCTGCGCCGGGTGTTGCCCGGTTTCAAGGTCGCTGAGCTGTAGTGATGGCGGCGGGCGGTGCAGCGTGCGTAAAGCTTCTGGCAGGCTCATCAAACCCTGTAATAAATCTGGCGGCAGCAGTTCGGCAATGGCACAGGTATCAAGCAAATCCAGAGCCTGATCGGTCAGTTTGCGCAGTGTTGCCTGTTTTACACCTTCAGTGGTCGGATAAACAGGCGTGAGTGTTTCCTGGAGTTCCGGTGTGCTGAGATCTCCCTGCACGCGATATTCCGGGTGGATCATCTCTGCGCCGTATTTCCCGCGCCTGGCTTCGCCATAGGCCAGCACCCGTCTTCCTGTCGCAAGGCTGTTTTTCATTGCTGCGCTGAAGTTGAAAAAGCGCATTGTCAGAATGCCGGAGCCATCGCTTATCTGGCAGGTCATCATTCGGCGGCCGCCAAAGGTGATGTTGCAGTTCAGCACTTCGCCTTCTACGGTCGCATATACGCCAGGCAGCAGTTCGCCAATTGGATACAGATGCGTGCGGTCTTCGTAGCGCAGGGGAAGGTGTAAGAGAAGATCCTGCACGGTGTGCAGGCCGATTTTCGCCAGTTTACTGCTTTGCGCTGCGCCAACGCCCGTCAGAGAGTTGAGTGGAATAGCATCCAGTAAACGGCCTTTCATCGCGTTTATCTCGCAGATTGCATAGTGGCCCACCACGTTGCATCGGCTTCAATTTCGCCCTGCGAATTGACGTGGGGATAGGGAAGACCTTTGCGCTTAGCAACGTTTGCCAGCACCGGATAGCCGCCTTCAAACAGCAACCGCTGCTGTTCATCTTCCGGCAGCATGCTGTTCTCTCGCAGGTACATCCCGGCGTTTTGTCGCTGGCGCTGTGCTTCGTACAGAATAAGCGCGGAGGCGACTGAGACATTCAGCGACTGTACCATGCCGGTCATAGGAATGATGATGTCCTGATCCGCCAGAGCCAGCGCTTCCTGAGTAATACCGGTTTTCTCCTGACCCATCAGGATGCAGGTAGGACGCGTGTAATCAATCTCGCGGAAATCGACGGCTTTATCAGAGAGGTGCGTCGCCAGAACCTGCATGCCCTGGCTTTTTAAATGCGTTACCGCATCGCCAATCGTGCGGTGGGTCTTAACCTGTACCCAACTGTTGCTACCTGCGGCAGAAGAGGCCATGGTGCGCATACGGCTCCCTGGCCAAACAGCGTGAACTTCATGTACGCCGACTGCATCTGCGGTTCGAATGATCGCAGAAACGTTATGAGGTTTATGGACCTGCTCCATGCAGACGGTCAGATCAGGCTGACGCCTGGCGAGCATCTCGCAGATTCGAGCATAACGTTGTTTATTCATAAAACTAGTTTCGGTTACGGGTGACTTTTATCACGTCCGGCATAACACGGATTTTGCGCATGATATTTGCCAGGTGCACACGATCGCGTGCGGTCAGGCGAATAAAGGCGCTGTAGACGCGACCATCTTTCTCTTCGGTATTCAGACTCTGAATATTAGAGGTGGTTGTGTTGATTGCCGCTGTCAGGTTAGCCAGTGCACCCTGGTGGTTAAACATGTCCACCTTAATTTCGGTGATGAATTCCTGCTCTGTCTCTTTATCCCATTCCACCGCCATAAACTTCTCTGGCTCTTTCTGGTAGCCACGGATGTTACGGCAGGATTCATGGTGGATAACCAGACCTTTACCCGGGCTGACGTGGGCAATGATCGGATCGCCAGGAATCGGGCGACAGCATTTCGCGAAGGTAATCAGCACGCCATCTGCGCCTTTAATTGGCAGATGCCCATGACCGGATTGTGCGGGAGCGTTCGCCGGTACTTCACCTTGCTGAAGGTTTTTTGCCACCACAACGCTCATGGCGTTCCCCAGTCCGATTTCCGCTAACAGATCGTCAAGTGTGGCGAGCTTCATACGCTCAAGCTCACGCTGGATACTTTCTTGCGGGATCTCAGCCAGCTTACGGCTACCGCCTAAGGCATGGTTGAGCAGACGACGCCCAAGACTGACGGAATCATCGCGTTTGAGGTTTTTCAGCAACTGGCGAATTTTGGCGCGTGCTTTCGAACTGACAACAAAGTTGAGCCACGCCGCATTGGGACGTGCGCCCGGTGCAGTGATGATTTCAACGGTCTGACCGCTAAAGAGTGGCTGTGAAAGCGGGTATGGCTGCCTGTCGACGCGCGCGCCGACGCAGGCATGGCCGATATCGGTGTGTACCGCGTAAGCGAAGTCGACAGGCGTTGCACCGGCAGGCAGTTCAACAATGCGCCCTTCCGGTGTGAAAACATAAATCTCATCCGGGAAGAGATCAGATTTGACGCTTTCAATAAATTCAAATGAGCTACCGGCGCTCTGCTGCAGTTCCAACAGGCTCTGCATCCAGCGCTGGGCGCGGATTTGTGCCGTTGTGCTGGTTTCGCCGTGCTCTTTGTACGCCCAGTGTGCAGCAACCCCCATCTCCGCCATTTGGTCCATGTCTTCAGTACGAATTTGTACTTCGACTGGAACGCCGTGCGGGCCGATCATTGAGGTGTGTAAAGACTGATATCCGTTCGCTTTCGGAATCGCAATATAATCTTTTACTCGGCCAGGACGAGGTTTATACAGGCTGTGCATCTGCCCGAGTACGCGATAGCAGGTATCAGAGTCATGGACGATAACGCGGAATGCGTAGATATCCATGATTGAGTGAAAACGCTGCTCTTTGAGTACCATCTTGCAGTAGATAGAGTACAGGTGTTTCTCGCGACCACTTACGCGGCACGGAATGCCTGCCTCCTGTAAACGTCCTTCGATTTCAGAGAGGATTTTTTGAATCATCTCTTTGCGGTTGCCGCGAGCGGCTTTAACCACTTCTTTAATCACGCGGTAGCGGTTCGGGTATAGCGCTTCAAAACCCAGCTCTTCCAGCTCGGTTTTAATGTGATGAATACCTAAACGGTGTGCCAGCGGACTGTAGATTTCGAGGGTTTCACGGGCGATGCGGCGACGCTTATCCGGGCGTAATGAGCCCAACGTGCGCATATTGTGGGTACGGTCGGCAAGTTTGATGAGAATGACGCGGATATCCTGCACCATCGCCATAATCATCTTGCGAAAGTTTTCGGCCTGCGCCTCTTTCTTATCGCGAAACTTAAGCTTATCAAGCTTTGATACCCCTTCTACCAGCTCAGCAACGCTTTTACCAAAAAGCTGTTCCATGTCCTGGTAGGTGGCAGGAGTATCTTCAATCACGTCATGTAGCAGCGCGGCCATTAGCGTTTCATAGTCGAGTTTCATCTCGGCCAGAATGCAGGCCACCGCTACCGGGTGCGTGATATAGGGTTCACCGCTTGAACGTGTCTGGCCCTCGTGAGCGTCACGTGCAACGAGATACGCCTGCCGAAGACGCTTAATCTGGTCTTCCGGCAGGTAGTTTTGAATCAGTTGATTCAGGCTTTCAAACAGATACAAGGGCGACCCGCTTTGTGATTAACGACGACCTTCAGCAATAGCGGTAACGGCTTGTAATTCAGCGGCTTCCTGCTCTTGCTGTTCCTGGCGCTCACGCACGTCAAGGATCTGGTTGTTGATCAGACCTTCTTCGATTTCGCGCAGCGCGATTACAGTAGTTTTATCGTTTTCTTCCGGTACGAGCGGATCCTTTCCGCCTACCTGCATCTGACGAGCGCGACGCGCGGCGACCAGTACCAGGTCAAAACGGTTACCAATTTTCTCTACAGCGTCCTGAACAGTTACGCGTGCCATACTTAAAATGCTCCACAGGTGAAGAAATGACTGGGCATGATACTGAATGTGAGTTCAGTCTGCCAACAGTTTGCTGATTAAAGCGTCATGACGCTGCTTTTGGCGGCTCATGCGCAGACGTTCGGCGCGAATGATAGTTTTCAAATCGCCCAGGGCAGTATCGAAATCATCATTCACAATAAGATAATCATATTCGGCGTAATGGCTCATTTCTGCAACAGCTTGCGCCATACGTTTTGCGATGACTTCTTCGCTATCCTGACCACGACCGCGCAGGCGGCGGTCCAGTTCGATCTTAGAGGGCGGCAAAATAAAAATACTGCGCGCATGCGGCATTTTTTCACGAATTTGCTGCGCACCTTGCCAGTCGATATCTAAAAAGACATCTACACCCGATGCCAGCACTTGCTCAATTGCCTCACGCGAGGTGCCATAATAATTGCCAAATACCTCAGCGTGTTCCAGGAACGCATCTCTGCCAATCATGCTTCTGAATTCATCATGGTTTACGAAGTAATAGTGTTCACCATGCACCTCCCCGGGACGCGGTGCGCGGGTAGTGTGCGAAACAGAAACCTGGGTGTCATACAACGGTTGGGTCTTTAATAAAGCCTGAATCAGGCTGGATTTACCCGCGCCACTGGGGGCAGAAACAATATAAAGCGTGCCTTGAGCCATGAGTATCTTATGTATGTGATTGTCGAAAGAGAGCCTACATACGGGCTTATTATACACGTAGCCGCTATACGACGTAGCCCTTGTCACACTTTTTGCGCATGATTATTGCGTTTTGTATACCTTTTTCCTGTTTTACCGGGGATTTGCTGCAATAAACAAAAATGTCTGGAAAGCGGTTCGCAGGATGATCTTTTGCCACTCTGTTTCGCTGACGCTTCGCGCTATACCTGCCGGGCAACGTAATGTTTAGCGGAGGTGGTGATGAGGTTATGGAAATGCGTAGCGCTGGTTTTACTGGTATGGCATTTTCCGGCATGGACAGTATGTCCTGTCTGGTCGCCTGCCCGGGCAAACGCGGAAATATCACGGCTACAGCAGCAAATGGCTCAATGGAATGACAGCTACTGGAAACAAGGCATCAGTGCTGTAGATGATAGTGTCTATGACCAGCTTGATGCGCAATTGGCCCAATGGCACCGCTGTTTTAGCGATGATTCACATGCAGACCAGTCAGTTCCACCCATTAGTGGAACGATATCGCACCCAGTCCCCCACACGGGGGTACGTAAGCTTGCAGATAAGCGATCTGTACAACAATGGATGCGTACTCGTGGCGATCTCTGGGTACAGCCGAAGGTGGACGGAGTGGCGGTTACGCTGGTCTATCGGGATGGTAATCTGGTCAGGGCAATTAGTCGCGGTAATGGGCTGAAAGGAGAAGACTGGACGAACAAAGTTCGCCAGATCCCTTCCGTGCCAAAAATGACCAAAGGCCAGCTGGCTAACAGTACGTTGCAGGGTGAGATTTTTTTGCCGCAGGACGGTCATATCCAACAAAAGAGTGGCGGAATGAATGCCCGCTCTAAGGTGGCTGGGATGATGATGCGCAAGGATAATCCAGAGTTGTTGCGATCTTTAGCCATTTTTATCTGGGCCTGGCCCGATGGTCCGGTGAACATGCCGGACAGACTGCGACAGCTTGCTGATGCAGGTTTCAGTCTGACCCGGCAATTTACCCAGCCTGTTAAAAATGCCGATGAGGTTGAGCGTGCCCGTACACACTGGTGGACCTCGGGATTGCCTTTTGTGACCGATGGTGTTGTGGTACGAACGGGAAAGGAGCCAGAAGCACGAAACTGGTTACCTGGCCAGGGAGACTGGCTGGTGGCCTGGAAATATCCTCCGGTTGCTCGGGTGTCCGAGGTGACGGGGATTCAATTCTCTGTCGGCAAGAGTGGGCAAATTGCCGTAGTCGCCTTGTTGGCTCCGGTTATGCTGGATGATAAACGAGTGCAGCGCGTCAATATTGGCTCTGTTCGCCGGTGGAATGAATGGGATATCGCACCTGGCGATCATCTCCTTGTCAGTCTGGCCGGACAGGGGATTCCCCGCATAGACGATGTGGTCTGGCGCAGTACCCAGCGGACTAAACCCGCTCCTCCAAAAGGTCATTTCAATTCATTAACCTGTTTTTATGCAACACGGGAATGCCAGCAACAATTTGTTGCCAGGCTGGTCTGGCTGAGTGCAAAAGAGGCGTTGAATTTTGACGGTATCGGTGAGGCAGGGTGGCGGGAACTCCATCATGCACATCGCTTTGAACATATCTTTTCCTGGCTCGCCTTAACCCAGGAACAGCTACAGTCCACGCTTGGAGTCCGTAAAGGCGAGAAGTTGTGGCATCAGTTTAACCTGTCGCGTCAGCATCCTTTTACTCGCTGGATAGTTGCTATGGGAATACCGTTAACACAGGTGACACTGGATGCCAGTCGTGACCGATCATGGCGGCAACTACAGGAACGCGATGAAAAAAGCTGGCGGCAGCTTCCGTCGATGGGGGAGCGCCGTACCCGACAGTTAATTCAGTGGCTGGAGAATCAGAAAGTAAAAGCGCTGAGCAACTGGTTAGCAGCTCAGCGTATTACGGGCTTTACGCCTTAATGACCTTCATGGCGATAATAAAATACCGGCAGCCCTAACTTCAGGCGCAGCGCCAATAATCGGGCGGTAAAACCAAATAGCAGGGTAGAGATAACCACTACATCGTGGCTGGAGACATAATGTTGCAGCACAATGTAAAGCACGGCGGCGGCAAATGACACACCGGCATACAGCTCTTTCTGGAACACTAACGGAATGCGTTTGCAGAACATGTCTCGTAGGACGCCACCAAAGACACCGGTGGTGACGGCGGCGACAACGGCAATAATCGGTCCGTGCCCCATATCGAGCGCCACCTGAGCGCCAATAATAGAGAAAACTACGAGACCCAGAGCATCCAGCACCAGGAATATTTTGCGCAGGTAGGGCATGACGGGAGCAATAATCGTGGTCAGTACAGCGGCGGTTGCCACGATAATGACGTACTCAGGGTGTTTGACCCAGCCGAGCGGATAGTGACCGAGAAGAATATCGCGTACGGACCCGCCGCCAATGGCAGTCGCGGTGGCAATGATAATTACGCCAAATGTATCCATACGACGACGGCCTGCCGCAAGCGCACCTGTCATAGCTTCAGCAGTAATACCAATTAAATATAAAACGTGTAGCAGCATGCCTTCCCCCTGATTTGCTGGGGCTAAGGTTAACGATTTGTGCGCAATGTCACGATTGAGATTTTCTAAGGCGAAGTGATTTTAATAAAAATAGCTAATGCGAATTTATTGGAAATGCCAGAGATAACGGACTTTTGATCGTTAATTAGGATAATAATTGATGAGAAAATATAATCCAATTAGAGCAAAGAATAGCTGACAAAAGAGAATTACACGTAGCGCCACCGTTTATCGACACGCTACGTGTAAGGGAACTTACTCGATATTCTGAATCTGAATATTGATTGGATTATTAAAATTGATGTTTTTCAATAAATTAAAACTATAATTATACGGGTTTTATGTGTTTAACCCCCGTTGTAACCCCCGCTCAAGTTTTGAGAGTTTATGTAAAATCTCTACGAAATTCGGTTCAAGAGATCTTCAAGAGTAATTTCTCTGCATTTTAAATTAAACTCTCTCATTATGAAGTTAAATTTATTTTTATTATTTTGCTCTTTGGTAATATAATATTTTGATTGACTTGCATTGCCGCAATGTTGTGCATCTCTATACATATTTACCCAACGGTTTTTTTTAGAAATATCTTCACTAAAACCCTTCACTATATCTAAAGACATATATATATCAACTATCTGTTCTGGTTGTGAAAGTTTACTGAAATCTTTACCTGTAAAATTCAATGTCCATTTTCTATAGTCAACTAACTTTTCAAAAATCTGGTCTTCTTTAATTGAACCTGAAAATATCTCAAGAAATCCGACGAATTCTTTCGGGAGATTTTTTAATGTATTGTATTTTTTTGCATGAGAAATCAAGTCTTGGACTTGTTTTCTTAAGCTTTTATAAATATTTGGAGAATCCATATTTTCAGTTAAATAAGTCATTAGTAAATTGGGAAAGTTTCCATCTAAAACTCCGTTATTTTTATCAATCATTTGGGTTAGGAATGAATCCTTGTGCATTTTCGATAATTCGATTTTATGCTTATCATAACCAGGTAAGAAAAAAATCCTGTTCTTTTTAGCTAATTCTTCATCTTTTATTTCAGTTTCTATAACAGAATTAAAAAATGGATATAGTTTTGAGTTTAGTTTTTTAATTACAAATTTACCGTTTTCGTCTATTTCATTTATTCCATACCTATCAGATATGCGTTCAAGTAGGTCCAAGTCTTCAATTAAGTATTTTTCTGGGCTATTTTTTAGGTCGAATAAATGAGCGTGTGAAAAAGGGAAGTGATATTTCTTCTGTACTTTATTGAATGATTGCCATTTGTCAGGTGTGAAGGATTTGAAATCACTTATAATATTAGTGTCAATATAAATATATTTTTTCATTTTAAACTCCTTTTATTTTACTAATTAAGCAAGGGAGTGCATTGATAATTAGTTATACAGTTATCTACCATGAGGTTATAGTATAGCTTTTTCTAGCTACCAAAAACATAAATTAGGTGATATATGCAAAATTGGTCAGCCGCGCATACCAAGGAAATCAAGAAGTGGTTAGATATCGATACTTATCGCAGATTTGAAGATCTGACTCTCATACAGCTTTATCATGAACTGCTTGCAAGGACATTGTTCTTCAAACCATATCATGAAGAATTTGAAGCACAAGCCGTAAGACTCTACATCGACAGGATCTTCAGTGGCAACCCCTTTCTCATCACAGAAAAGCATCTCGGCTATCTCACAAGAGAGGATACCCTTTACCAGCCACCACATTTCTTTCTGACAACAACTGAAAGATTGGCGCAACTCAGTATTGTGGGGATGCGAAATTCACTTTTCTTTTGGGATGGCGGTGATGAGTACTCGGTTAACCGTGAATTCCTCGAAAGCCCTGTATCAGAGTCCCTACCTCGCCTGTTCAGAGATACTGTCATGGTCGAAATCGACTTGGCGAATGGAACTGACGAGGAAATAGCTGAATCCCTGAAAGCCGCACTACCTCAGTGGCGTAAGGTCAGAGGTATCGAGGCTGACACTACTGACTCGATCCGCTTCGGTTATGGAACGATTAAGAAAATCATCAACTACAGACTGATACCACTAATTGATATCCTAGTATGGTCAAACCTACACAAGGTACGTATATCAGAAAACCGCCTCTCGCGTCTGCTGTATACCGATGATGATGACGAAAGTGATACCCGGATGAACCACCAAATCAGGGACACGGACAGACCACTTGCTTTGAAAGCTGCGAGTATACCGTTCATCCGGCAGTTTCATCTGTTTATCAACAAGAACAGCCATTTGAAAAAGATCAGAGTTTCAGAGGTGATGAAAATCACTGATTCTGACTGAACCTAGCTTCCATAGCCCTGGTGTTCTGAACCTCACTCCTTTTTTTGCTGATTCATTCGTATAGTCGTTTTCATCAAAGAAACACAAGAGGAAACGACTATGAATCAGCTCAATACACGCCTTATTCGCCTTCCCGAAGTTCTAAATCGAACAGGTTATGGAAAAGCCTGGATTTATCATCTTATCAATCAACATCTTTTCCCAGCACCTATCAAAATTGGCTCTCGTGCTGTTGCTTTCATTGAAAGTGAAGTTGAAGAGTGGATTCAATTGGCTATTAAAAATTCAAGAAATAATGTTGAATGAGTCAATCAACTAAAATCTTTTTATGGCATATGATAAACTGTTTTTTATCTATAATGTAAAAAATAAATTAATAAAAACCCTATATATTTTACAAAAAAAATTACAGATTAGAACTAACTTAGTTTTTATAAGACTCTGAGGTTAACTATTAAGTATTTGGTATTTATAAAATAGGCTAGATTCACCTTATATAAGGTGCGAAAATTTATATTGCTTTGTTATTGATATAAAACAAAAAGAATAGAATTAAAGTTAATTATTTTTGTAAAAAATTAAATATTAATTTAATAATATCTGTTTCCAATAAAGTTTTGTAAAATTTCTAGGAGGGGATATGGAAAAGCATGGCGTTAATAATTTTATTTTTAAAAATGGTGAGAGGTTCTGTCATGTGATTGATAAGAAAACAGGAGAACCAATTTATTATCCTAATCTTTATCTAACCACACATATAAGAAATAGAGCAAACTCCATTAACACTATGCGAGCTGTTGCAGGGGTCTTAGCATTACTAATGAATTATTTTTCTTTAAATAATATAGATATAGATAAAAGAATATTAATCCAAGAATTTATGAAATCCAATGAGATAGATAGTCTTTCTGATTATATGTCAAAGAATTCAAAAAAAGGTAGTCTTAGAAGTCATCCATCCTCTGTAAAAAATCCAACTAAATATTTTAGGCAGGGTGTGGTTATCGATTATATGAAGTGGCTTTGCCAGATGCATTTGGCTCTATCAGACGGTAAAAAAAATAAAGATAGGGTAGATGCTTTTATAGCTGAGTTAAATCATAAAAGACCTTTGGGTTCAAATGTATATAAAAAGGAGATGCCTGATAAGTCTCTAAGCCGAAGACAACGTGATCTTTTATTTAATATTATCGAGCCGGGTTCGGAATTAAATCCTTTCTCAGATTTAGTTCAACCAAGAAATAGATTAATTATAATCATGCTTTTTTCATTCGGCATTAGAGCTGGTGAAGTGTTAAACCTCAGAGTAAGTGATATTGATTTTATTAATTCCACCATTGTGATTAAAAGAAGACCTGATGATAATTTTGACCCGCGAGTGAATCAACCACTTGTAAAAACGAGTGAGCGAATATTTTCAGTGGAGAAGGATTTAATGAGTGAAATATATTATTATATAACGGTAAATCGAAATAAAATAAATAAATCAAAATTCAACGACTTTATGTTTATTACTTACAAATCTGGTAATACTCATGGTATGCCGCTATCAATTTCAGCATATCATAAGATAATCAAACTAATCAGAAACTCTCATCCAGAGCTATCGGGTTTATGTGGACACCAATTAAGGCATACTTGGAATTACGAGTTTTCCAAGAAAATGGATGGATTGAGCGAAGGTATCTCCCAGGAAAAAGAAGAGCAAATTAGGTCTTATCTAATGGGATGGAAAGAGGGATCTGGAACTGCAAAAATATATAACAGGAGACATGTTATTGAGGAAGCTCATAAAGCATCTCTTGCTATGCAACAAGAACTAATAAAAGGATTGTTGTAATGAATAAGAAAGAATGCAAATCGGATAATAGTAATAGACAAGCGAAACAGTATGGTTATTTTTTTAACATTGATGAAGCTAAATGGAAATTAGATAGTGGTTCTAGTGTAAATGTTGGGGGTATATTAAAATTCATTCATTCCTCACTTATTGAAGGGTATATAAACACGCTTGCTTTTTATGCAAGCAACTATAGTGCTGGGTATGTTAGAAGAATTAATGTCATTATGAAAGATTTTTTTATAAGGACTAATTCTATATTTGTTTCCGAATTTGATATTTTGAATTATAGATCACTCATTTCATATTCAAAGATAAAAGACTTAATTGTTTTGAGGGCGTTTTTAAAAAAATGGCATTCTATTGGTTATTATGGTGTTGATGATAGTGTAATAACTTTGATGAAATCAATGGTGTTAAAGGTAAAAACACGAGGCTCTGTTATTAAGCAAGAGGACCCAAATAAGGGGGCTATGACTGATAATGAACACAATTCGTTAAATCAGGCTATTCATAGTGCATACAAAGATAAAAAAATAACTCTTTTAGAATACTCATCGGCGTTGTTAGTTAGTTTTACAGGACGAAGGGCATCACAGCTTATCGCATTGAAATTTAAGGATATAATTAAAAATGAAAAATCAGATGGAAGTGAAGTATTCTTTTTGAGAATCCCCAGGGTGAAACAAGGTTTTGGATTCAGGCAGATTTTCAGAGAATTGAGAATTGATGGTAATCTTTATAACGTGATGATGCGACAGGCGAATAATTCTATATCTCTTGTAGAGGCTTTCATTGATAGACATCTTCTATTGGAAGAAAAAAATGAAGTACCGGTTTTTCTTGATACCAGAAAATATGAAATATTAAGTGGAAAGGTAGATGTTTTTGATTTGTTAGTTTCTGATAGGCTTCATGCACCCAAAAATATATTTGGAGTATCTTTAAAAAAAATTGTCAAAAAAGAAAATGTAATTTCAGAAAGAACTGGAGAACGTATAACAGTAAACGCATACAGGTTACGTTATACCTTAGGAACAAAACTTGCTCGTGAAGGGTATAGGGACGAGATAATTGCAGAGTTATTAGATCATTCGTCAATCTTGAGTGTGGGTATTTATACAGAAAACCTTGCTGATAATGCTGAAAAAATCAATCAGGCAGTTTCTAATGGTTTGGCACTTATTGCAGATGCCTTTCTTGGTAAAGCCAAGATTAGTGGAGTTGCACCTAAACTTAATAGCGGTGATTTATTAACAGGGAAAACGAGTTTATCTTGCATAAAAAAAACCGCAATGCCATGTCATGGGTGTATTTATTTTAAAAAATCAGTTAAGGAGGTATAGATGAATAATCTTGTTGAATTTAAAGCAAGTCATGAATTGGATGCAATCAAAAATGTCAGAAATTTTATAACATTCTGTCGTGATAAATTAACTATTTATGATGATATTATAGACTGGAATTCCAGTTCGTGGAAAGGAATTGCAGCCTTTCGAAAATTGAAAGCAGGATACGGATTGGTAGAAAGTAAAGATAGACTGGATAGTGATTTTATTGATTTCGCTAAAAGCTATATAAGGTACAATCAGGCTTTGAGTTCAGTTAAGACACCTGGAAGAAAAATATTGGCATTAAGATGTCTTGAAAAAGCTCTTTTGCAAACTTGTCATAATGCACATGTATATAATGTTTCTACCATAGTTCTGGATGAAGCTTTACAGATAGCAAGTAAACATTATAAGAGCAATGTTCTTCATCAATGTGGTTATGAACTTCAAAAATTAAGTATTTTTTTATCTGAACATCGCTTTGTCAGGTGTGGGTTTATTAGCTGGACAAATCCAGTTAAACCAAGATTTAAAAACAACTACCTCCCAGAAAAAGAAGATGAAGATAGGATACACAAATTACCAGATGAGCGTGCCCTATTTTCAATAGCGGAGATATTTTCAAGGCCAGATGAAAAACTTAGCTCAAGAGATCTTTTTACTACATCTGTTATTGCTTTATTAATGTGTTCACCAAGTCGTGCCTCAGAGATTTTGGCTTTACCTGCTGACTGTGAAATAACAAGGAAAGATAGAAATGGTGTGGAGCGTTATGGGCTTCGTTATTATGCTGCGAAAGGTGGTGGTGCGACTATTAAGTGGATACCTGATGTCATGATCCCTGTCGCCCAAAAAGCTGTTTCAAGATTACTTAAACTTTCTGAAAATGCCCGCTCTCTTGCCAGATGGTGTGAACGCTCACCTGATAAATTTTATAGACACCCGCTTTGTCCTGAAGTGGATGAACATGAACCACTTGATGTTCGTCAGGTTTGTCATGCTCTTGGCTATCGATTGGATGATAAAGGACAATGTATTAATAAATTAAAGCGCACGAGTCTTGATGGCGGAGTCTCGTTTCTGAATTACTCTGATAGATACTATACGCTACATAAACTCTGGAAGTTGATAAGAAAAAATTTACCGCAGGATTTCCCTTGGTTAGATAAAGAAAAGTCAGTTAGGTATAGTAATGCATTATGTTTGCTGAATTTGCATCAATGCCATGAAGTTAAAATGACAGCTTGCTATACACTTTACAAACCTAGTTATAGTGATTTATCACGAGATATAGAGAAATCTCGAAAGATGAAACCTGAGGTTAACAATATTTTTAAACGTCATGGCTACTTTGATCAGTTTGGCAAATGTCTTTTCTTACGCACTCATCAACCTAGGCATCTACTAAACACAATCGCACAATTGGGTGATTTATCTCAATTAAATATAGCAAAATGGTCAGGAAGAGTTAGTGTTTTACAAAACAAAAATTATAATCACACATCTCAGGAAGAGATACTTGAAAAGATAAATAGTTTAAAACTCGGAAGTAATCGTTATTGCTCCCCTATGGATAACAAATCTAATAATATGGTTGTATTAGAGAATCTGGCTCATGGTGCGGTTCACTTGACATCAGAGGGTTATTGTATTCATAACTATGTCATTCCCCCTTGCCGAAAATTGGCAGAAGCTCAGGCATATGGATGGGAAGATTATGGTGAGATGAATGAGCAACAGCAGAAAGAAGTTATCAATAAAATTAGTTTGTTTCTTAAAATGGCAAAACAAGCAGTAGATGATGGCTTTTATGGCGCAGACAAATGGGTTTCATTTCATGAAGACGTATTAAATAATCTTGAGAAAAGAAACCATTTCAAAACAGGTAAATAATTTATTATAAAAATATTGGAGGATGTTATGGCGAAACACTTAACACAAAATGACATTAATAAAATAAAAAACACTATAAATACTTGGGATGGAAAGTTAACATGGGAATTGTTATGTGAGTCAGTAAAATCCCATATAGGGAAGAAACCTACTCGTCAGTCATTGAATATGCATAAAGAGATAGTTCATGCGTATTTATTGAAAAAGGAAAGGTTAAAAATTAATGGGAAGGTTTTTAGAAAACCTGCCAATCTGAATATTGCAGCCCAGAGAATTAAGGGGCTGGAGGTCGAAATTGAAATACTTAAAAAGCAGAATAATAGATATAAAGAACAGTTTACACTATGGCAGTACAATTCATATAAATATGGACTTAAGCCACACCAGCTAAATGAACCATTACGTGCAAAAAACGACAATTAAGTAAATTTAATATTACATGCTGTAAATATATTTTTACTGAGGTATTGATTTTTAAACTAATACTGTTATTTATTGATTGTCAGGATGACCAAAATAAATTGCAAGGATGCATATTATGGAAAAATTAAATAGCATGGAGCGTTTTCTAATTCTTTTTGAACGTTTCGTGAAGAAACTCGAAGAGTCTGGACTATCAGAATCAGATATAATTGATAAATCTTACCTTTTTTGTGTTGGTTTCTATATCAAGTATAAAAATGACATTGATAATATAGAGTTAGCTAATAGAGATGTTGTTTTATCTTTTATGCTTACCTCTTATTACTGCTTTATTAACAATGTTGAAAAAAGAGTAATCGATGCTGATAAAATAAGAAGAATGTGTGGATTACTCATTCACTTCATCATGAAGAATAAAGCTAATTCAGAAACTGTTTTTATAACAGAAAAAAGAAAATATGATCGTTCCGTGTTAGCAAAATCATTAAGAGATAGGAATGTAAACTATATAAATAACTATAACAAAAATGCTTAAACAGAATCTACTTCGATATAGACTCTGTTTTAAGCAAGATGTGTTTTGATTTCATGCAGCATTCAAATTCTGGTCAAAGATCTCCATCCATTGGTTAAGTTGTGCTTTGAGATCATTAATGCCCTTGCGTGAATTAAAAGAATCATTACGAGGATAGAACCGGATATGCCACTCTGGTTTACGAACGTCCTTTACGCGGATAAAGAAACCTGTATCAGCGATGTTTTGACCTGCTGTTTTACCGTTCTCTCTGATACTACTTAAACCACCACCTGCAACTTCACCACCATAGGTAATGTTGTAGCTCCATTCTTTAATATCATCAAAAGAATACGTCTTAGCAGTTTCATTATTCTTGAGAAAAACTTCTTTTTTATTTGTATCTAACCGGATTTCACAATCGCTGAATTTATGAAGATAGATCCCATCATTATTTTCATTCAGGTAATTGAATGTCGCATCATTGTTTTTCCTGACAACATATTTACCAAAAGCTGTTGCACATAACATAGCGCTGATAAAAAAAAGGGGAACCCAATATACTGACATCACTTTAGAACCCCCAAAGTAAGCAACAAGAACAGGGAGTGCAATTGCCAGCAATACACGCTTCATCATGAAGAATTTCATACGGTTTTTCCTGTATGATAGAACGATATTAAAAATAGGCTAGTAAAATCAGTCTATTAGCCGATAGTGCCTTCAACGTACATTTTGTACAAAGCTGTAAAGTTATCAAATCATTTGTACCGATCGATATTTTGTACTTTGATAGTCTATAGCTATCACGATTGATTAATCGATCGATTATAACGATCAATTATTTTTTCATAAAATCAACAGCATATGGGTTTTTGGGTTGTTTTAAGCTAAATTTTCAGTCTAAAAATGTTTGTTTTCACAGGTTTTTCAACAGACGGAAGATATGGTAGGTCTATAGAAAGTGGTAAAGCAGAAAAAATCTTGGGAGGCTGTTTAAACGCCCTTAACAATGGATTACGTATTTTTTTGACAGTGTTAACTATTTTGTCTACCCAAGGAATGGTTTCTATCCATCGCATCGCTACGTCCACATAGCTTTTACCACGGGTTTTATCATCAACTACAAATGAGACAGCCTCAGGTGAGGCAAGCTTTATGTCTTCCACATCCATTCCAACGAAAAAACTAGATGTCTCGGTTTTTCTGTTAAATATGGTCGGGGAATCAATGATGATTAACGGCTCTAAGTTTTTCCATGAATACTTTTTCCCAAGCTGAGAAGCCTTGAATGAAATGTTGGCGTAATCAAAGGAAAAACCATTCATCTTTCCTGTTGACGCTCTGTTAGGTACAGCTTTTATCTTCTGAGCTGCAAGCTGCTGCACAAACTCGTGTTCTGAAATCTGGCTTGTGAGCAGTGTATCTATAGCTTCTTGTATGATCGTCTTTGCACCTTTCTCGCCTGTTCTCTCTTCTAACATTGCTTCATTACGTGATTTTTTACGTTTGGCAGGTGAGGAAGAAGGTTTCAGTGCATCAGTTCCTTTGGTTCTTGTTAGCTGGTATTCTTTTTCAAGATCCTGGATGATACGAGTGCTGATAAGGTTTTCATTTTTACCTAAGTAGAGCTTCCCGGATGTTGCATCGATGCGACTTGCTACTATATGGATATGTTGGCCATTTTCGTCGTCATGTAGGACGTATGCACGTAGATGCGTTTCAGAGAAGCCCATACGCTTCATGTAGTCATCAGCTATCTTTTTCCATTGCTGTATTGGTAAACTTTCACCAGCAGGCAGACGTAAAGAGTTATGCCATACAGGTTTGCTGACATCGGAGCGTAGGAGCTTCGTAGCGTTGAACTCTGCACTCAACGTTTCTGCGAAGCTCTCAATGACATTACCACCTACTACATACGGATCTGACTTGTGGTGCGAAGCAGGTTTTAATAAATAAGAAATAAGCCCGTTAAAGGTTTTTCCTCTTTTGATTTTTTGCATTCCCTTCATGAAAACTATTTACCACTTGGCAAATCAGAAGCTGTGAGGCATGAGCGAAGCTCTGATATCTGACGCTTTATAGCGAAGATTTCTGTTTTGGTAAGCTCACCTCCGCTGCTTTTAGTATCAAGATGGCATATTAGGTTATTCAGTTTCTGAGATATTTCGGCTAATGATTTCCAGGCTTCTATGTTGATGGCAGGAACGGACAAAGGTAGCTTATCCAGGGACGCTAAGCGAAGCCACTCTCCCTTGCTTTTATCACCGCGTTTCGTGTTGAGAAGCTGTAGTTCTTCATGGTTGAATCGGGCGCTGACACAATGAGTTCGCAATGATTTAGCTGGGACTTTGTTGTTTTTCTTACAGAATGGTAATCCTATAGTTTCTTTCATAGAAGCTCCTTTTCGTATATTAGGTTTTGTATTACTTTTATTGTGAGCAATTCCGTTGCAGCACTTTGTACATTTATATTTCAAAATTGTGATATGTCAATATTCTGGAATTTGATCCGGCTTTTCTTTTTCAACCGTAGGGCGAAAAACAAGGGAACTCAAAGAAGCGTAGCTTCGATGAGTTAGCCCTTGCTTTTTGGTGAATCTTAACTAACAATGATGGTGCTATCTCAATTTCCTTATGGTAAAATAGGCTCAGTTTTTAGTCTAATTAGGTATGGTATGGAAGATATATCAATCACACCTTCAATAAGTAATCCTAAAAGGCTTACCAATAAAAATAGTGGTGACGAATGGTATAATTATTATGCTGGATTTTCTGATAGTTTTGTCAGCGAAATTTTAGAGTCTTTAGAATTGCCTAAGGATGCTATTATTCTTGATCCTTGGAATGGTTCCGGGACTACAACTTTAAATTGTGCGTTAGCAGGTTATAATGTAATTGGAATTGATCTTAATCCAGTTATGAATATTATCGCGAAGTCAAAATTTTCTGATTCTAATGATGTTTTTTCTGCTTTAAAAATAGTTAAAGGTTTACGAGTAAACTGCTATCCAAAAAATACATTTGATAAATCAGATTTTCTTCTTCACTGGTTTGATTCTAATACTGCATCATATATTCGTTATATTTCTCACTATTTACAAAAAAGATGCAAAGATATATCTCTTTCGAGTGTTTATTCATTAATATTTTTAGCACTTTTTAGTTTGGTAAGAAAATATGTTGGGAAATTTATAGCTTCAAATCCCACTTGGGTTAAAAAGTCAAAGTTAGATGATGAAAAAGTTAGCATCAATAATAAAAAAATAAAATCTGATTTACTCGATTTTATTAATGGGAAGTTATGTTCAACTTATATTGATAAAGCTATAACCGTTGGAAACGAAATCTTTCATTGTTCATCTTCAACTAATTTACCTTTAGATGACAATAGTATAGATGCAATTATTACTTCCCCACCATATTGTACGCGTATTGACTATGGAATTGCTACATCTCCAGAGTTAGGCGTATTAATTGGTAATTACCCCAAAGCAATAGATGAACTTAGAAGAAAGTTAACAGGTAGGACAACTATTGATAAAAAAGAACTTGAAGTTAATTGTGTCGGCCCTATGGCCAACAGTATATTAAAAGAAATATTAGAGCATGACTCTCATGCTTCATCATCCTATTACTATAAAAACTTCGCACAATATTTTATCGAAATAAAAAAATCTCTTGCAGAGATAAAAAGAGTTATCAAAAAAAACGGATATTTTGTATGTGTCGTTCAAGACTCATACTATAAAGAAATTTATTGTGATCTTGCTACTATCTTTACAGAAATGGCAGAAGAAAACGACCTTCAACTTATTCATCGTCAAGATTTTATGTCAAAATTTTTAATGGCTAATATAAATAATAAAGCAAAAAAGTATAGAGATAAAATGACCGCTAACGAGACAGTTCTGGTTTTTCAATCAAAATAGAGGCATATAATGAATCCTGAAGATATTCTTGTCGAAATAGAATCAGAGATGGATAAGGTTCATACACAGAGTCTTGATCTCTCTTTTAATGAGTTGATGGATATGTATGAAAATGGTGAGCTTGATATCAGTCCTGACTATCAAAGACTTTTTAGATGGACTGAAGGTGCAAGATCAAGATTTATAGAATCATTATTACTTGAGATGCCTGTTCCTCCTATATATGTGGTAGAAACAGAAAATGGAGTTTATCAATTAATTGATGGGCTTCAACGGTTCTCTTCTTATTTACATTTAAGAGGGGAACTTAGTGCTGAACATATGGATATAGCCAAAGGGGATAAACTTGTTTTTTCTGATTGTGATATCGTTAAGAGTCTTAATGATCTAACTTATGATGATCTTCCTTTGGCATTAAAAATTAAACTTAAGCGTTCTTTTGTTCGTGTCGAAGTTGTTAGGAAAGGTAGTGATAATAAATTTAAATATCATATGTTCAAAAGATTAAATACTGGCGGAGAAGCTCTAACTCAACAGCAGGTAAGAAATTGTACTATTAGGATGCTGGACCCGAAATTTAATGATTTCATCATTAAACTTTCGACTTATGATCATTTTAAAAAATGTATTTCTTATTTATCAGAGTCTCAACGACTTGGTGCTTTTGACCAAGAATTAGTGTTGAGGTATTTTACATTTAAAAATAACAGAGCTGCTTTCAAGCACGATATTTCTGATTTTTTAACTGAATATATGGAAAACGTATCGTCTGGAAACATTCCTTTTGATTACGATGATAATGAAAGGAATTTCAAAAAGGTATTCGAAGTGCTCTCAAAAGCACATGGCGAGAGGATCTTTGGTCGTCTTGGTGCCGAGGACAAATTACAATCAAACTTCAATATTTATCATTTCGAGTCTATTACAATAGGAATCCAATCTGTAATTAATAATATTAATGAGCATGATGATGCCGTAATCGCTAAGATTAGAGATGGTATTCTTTCACTTAAGAAAGATGAAGTTTTCAAAGCTCAAACAACTGGTGGTGGAAAAAACTCTCCAGGCCCGCTTAAAAGTAGAATTGATGTAGCTACAAAATACCTTGAGGAAGCTTTGAAATGAGTCCTGAAGATTTTCTTACTCAAGTAGAGTTAGAGCGTAGCTGGAGAGAGGAAGAGATTCGCTCTCTCAATAATATTATGGAGAGATCTGATGATAATAACGCATATATGATGCGAAGAGCAGTTGTTTGTTTATTGTATGCTCACATTGAGGGGTTTGTTAAGTTTTCCTTCAATCTATATATTGATGGCATAAATAAAATGGAACTAAAATGTAGCCAAGTTAAGCCTATTCTAGCAGCGGCAGTTCATTATTCTGATTTATTAAAAATGAACAATCCCGATATTAAAAATAGAATTTTTAAAAAAGTTTTACCCGATGATTCCCACTTACATCGAATTTGTCGATATGAAGAATTTTTTGAGAAAATTTCTAATGTTATGGATGAGACAATTTTTATTGAAGATGGTTATGTTAATACCGAAAGTAATGTGGGAAAAGAAGTTCTCCAAAAATTGTTATATCAAGTTGGATTGTCTCATACATCTTTAAATAATGTTATTGGTCCATTAACACGCTTGAAGAATAAAAGGAATGATATATCTCATGGTGTTGATAAAGCTAAGATTGAATATGATGAGTATAAAGTGTATTACGATTGTTCTATTAACATTATGGGCGAACTGATCAAGGTTTTGTTTTCTGCTTATCAGAAAAAGGACTTTATGCTTGTTAAACAATAGAGGACAAATAATCTAATTATGACTTATTTGCCCTTGGTTTTATCGAGTGCGCAGAATTATAAATTAAGTTTATAAAAAAGAGCGCTGTAATTTATTATTTAAATCTAAAAAGAGGATTGTTCGGTTTTGCTTTTTCTTGCGCTGTCGCTAAATTTTTAATGCTAGAAAGTAAACTAATTCTATGGTCAAAGACGCACTCAATACATTTTTTAAATAATTCCGTCTGTTCTTCATTTTCAGTGGGAATTAAGTTGTGCTTTTCATCATCCAATATAATTACTTCAAAATCGCCAGCACTAATATCCTTGTATACTTCAAATTCGTTATATAATAATTCTTCATCAGAAATTTGAGGATTAGTCTCTTTACTATTAAACGCTGCTTGGGTTAGATGTATTTTATCTGCAAGTTCAGTGCTACCTGAAAATATTATAGATATCTTCGCCGTCTCCAGTGTTTTCTCTTTTACTCTTTGTTTTTCTTCTTCACTTAATTCTTCATCGTTTAATTTATTGCATTTTAAAGTGGCCGCGAAGAGTCCATAGAAGATAATAGGATTTTTAACTTTGTACTTATCAATAATTATATAAATGCTAATGTAATCATGAGCACATTCACTTTCCAGTATGAATTGTTCTCTTATCGGTGGTAAAAAAGGAAGTAAATAAGTAGGAATACATACTCTCAAAATATAATACCTGTTGGATAACATTGGATTACCTTTTAATAATATGAGTGTCGCTTAATATTTTATATCTGATGATTAATTTAATCAATGTTTTTCTATTTATATTGACTAGTCGTTAAAACCTTGTATAAAAAAATAAAAAGGTTTTTATATGACAAGTATTTTATCCGAGTTTAAATATAAAATTAACTTTATATGCAAGAGTATGGTGAAACCATTCCCATTTCAGAAGATATATATAGACGAGAAAAACACTACTCATTTGAATTTACTTTGTATTCCTTTTGAATATATTAAAGACAACAGCAGGTTTATAAATAATAATGTTGATATTTTACAAAAAATCATTGAGTACAAAAATGAATGTAATTTACAGAATCTATACATCGAAATGGATTTCAATATTGTTAAGATAATTGAGTGTCCATGTGCATACCTAATTGGAAAAGATTATTTCCTTTTTCTTGAGAACCACAGTTTGCTAAAGAAAATATTATTGAATAAAATTGAGCTTGATGAGGATGATATTGTAAGAGAGGTTGTTCTTTTGATTCAATTATTTGATTGTAAAAAAGCTCTGCAAGTAATTCAGTATATTCTTTGTGAGGATATATTTTGTAATTCGATAGTAAAAAAAGTATTTGATCGATATATAGAATTACTTGATAAGGAAAATAATTTTTATAGGTTCAATAACTTCAGGTATGTCAGGGAGCTAGTTCTGCATAAACTTTCTTTAGAAAGTTTAAACGTAGAACTCTCATGCTAAATAAATGGCTTAAGTGATTTTGACACTTTTAAATGAGCTTCGTTTCGTTCTTGATAGTAATCATATCTGTCATAAATCCCTTCGACTCCTTTGAGTTTGTGGTTCAGACATCTTTCTGCGACATGTGGGGGAACAGACAGTGATGCAAGTAAACTTCTGCAAGTCCTTCGTAAGTCATGGACTGTGAAATATTCAATATCACCCATAACATTTGGTGGCTGCTGCTTCCTGCCAGGCTCGATACCGAACAGCTTCGCTATGGCTCTGTTGAGCGTGTCTTTTCCCATGTGTAGATTCTTACTGGATCTGCGGTTAGGAAAGACATAATCAGAACCAAAAGCTCTGACCTTTAGCTCTTCAAGAATCTTCATAGCGAGCGGGGGAAGCGGGATGACGATTGCTACACCAGACTTACTTCTTTCCTTGGGTAAAGACCATTTTTTCTCATCCAAATCGAATTCTGCCCAAGGAGCCTCGGTTAGTTCACTTTTGCGAACTGCAAGGAGTAGTAGCAGGGCACAGGCAAGGTAATTATCACGAGAGAAGCTGTCAGAGTGTTCTCTGAAAACTTTAAACACCTGCCCAATTTCTTCCAGACTCAATGCTCTTTCTCTGCTTTTTTCGATTCCACCAGCATCATTGACCTTAAACGCAGAAGCTGGATTGTTTAACAATAATCCAAGCTTGATTGCATGGTCGAAGAGTTGCTTCATGTAGAGTAGGGCATCATTTGAAATAGTTGGTCTTCCGCTATCTGTAATTTTTTGCAGAATGGCTCGGACATCAATGGGGGTTATCTTCGTCAAAGAAAGTTGACCAATCGTCGGAGCAATATCTTTCCTGTATACTCTTTCTGGGATTTGTGGATGCTTCAACCGCTTAACCAGGTCTTTGTGCCAGTCTTCAAACAATCCATCTACCGTTGTGAGTTGCTTGGGTCGGTTAAGTTTCCGTTCAGCAATAGGATCATCTCCGGTGGCAACTTTTTTGCGCGTATCTTCAGCGAGGCTACGTACCTCGGACAGAGATAGATGAGATACCTTACCTAAGGTGATTTCTCGTCTCTTAGAGCCGATTGTGTATCGAAGCATCCAATACGCCTCACCTTTTTGTGGGACTTTCAGGTACAAGCCTCGCCCATCTCCAAACTTCCCCGGTTCTCTTGCTTTGATGAGAGCCTGAACCGTCCTGACAGTGAGTGAGGCCATATACCTATCCTGATGAAAAATCGTTGTGGGGGGTATATGGTTATAAACTGCCAGATGAGACTAGTAAAGCAAAAGCGCTCCCCGTTTTACTCCCCACTTATTGGTGGTTTTTAATGTATCTAAGTGGTCTTTAATAGACTATGATTTGCATAAAAAAGCCCATTTAACATGGGCTTATGGATTTTTGTGGACTTTGAAAGAATTTACTCGATGTTCTGAATCTGTTCGCGCATTTGCTCGATCAATACTTTCAGTTCAATCGCGGAGTTAGTGACTTCAGCATTGATGGATTTAGATGCCAGAGTGTTCGACTCACGGTTAAATTCCTGCATCATGAAGTCCAGACGGCGGCCGACCGCTTCTTTTTTCTTCAGGATGTTGTAGGTTTCTTTAACGTGGGCTTCGAGACGATCCAATTCTTCTGCCACATCAATACGCTGTGCCATCAGCACTAACTCTTGTTCAAGGCGGTTATTTTCCAGCTGCACCTGTGCATCTTCCAGCTTGGCAACCAGACGATCGCGCTGCCATTGCAGAATTTCCGGCATGTGCGCGCGGACCTTCGCCACTTCGGTGCTGACGCCTTCCAGACGCTGTTCGATCAGTGTTTTCAGCGCCTGGCCTTCGGTTTCACGCGCGACAATAAAGTCATCCAGCGTACCGTCAAGTGCGGCGAGGATTTCGGCGGCAATAGCGTCCAGATCTTGCTCCTGGGCAGCCATTACACCCGGCCAACGCAGGATATCAACCGGATTAATTTCACCTTCATCGCTCTGCATTTTGACCCAGTTTGCGGCGGTAACGAGCTGTTTAGCGAGCTTCTCATTCAGAATCAGCTCACCTTGCGCACTGGCGTCAGGCTCAAAACGCAGTGTGCATTCGATTTTACCGCGCGTCAGACGTGAGCGGATACGTTCGCGTACAACAGGTTCAAGGCTACGGAACTGCTCCGGCAGGCGAAAATAGGTTTCCAGATAACGCTGGTTTACCGAGCGCATTTCCCAGGTGGCGCTACCCCATTCACCCTTGATTTCACGCCGGGCGTAGGCGGTCATGCTGCGGATCATAGACGTTCCTGTTTTTAAAGATGAGATGGGAGGATTATAGCCATCCACGTCTTGTCAGGATAGGAATAACCGTCGGAAGTCCGTATAATGCGCAGCCACATTCGTTTCAAGTCGGAGATTTTATCATGCGTCCAGCCGGTCGTAGTGCCAATCAGGTGCGTCCTGTCACCCTGACCCGTAATTATACAAAACACGCTGAAGGCTCCGTACTGGTCGAATTTGGTGATACTAAAGTGCTGTGCACTGCCTCTATTGATGAAGGCGTTCCGCGTTTTCTGAAAGGCCAGGGCCAGGGCTGGATCACCGCCGAATACGGCATGCTGCCTCGCGCCACTCATACCCGTAACGCACGTGAAGCGGCGAAGGGTAAACAAGGTGGCCGTACCATGGAAATACAGCGTCTGATTGCACGTGCGCTGCGTGCAGCCGTTGACCTGAAGACTCTCGGCGAATTTACTATTACCCTGGATTGCGATGTTATTCAGGCAGATGGTGGCACGCGAACCGCATCGATTACAGGTGCTTGTGTTGCGCTGGCTGACGCGCTAAACAAGCTGGTGGCGAGCGGTAAACTGAAAACCAACCCAATGAAAGGGATGGTCGCTGCGGTCTCAGTAGGTATTGTTAATGGCGAAGCGCTCTGTGACCTGGAGTATGTTGAAGACTCTGCGGCAGAAACCGATATGAACGTGGTGATGACTGAAGATGGTCGCATTATCGAAGTGCAGGGTACTGCAGAAGGTGAACCGTTCAGCCATGAAGAACTACTCACCCTACTGGCGTTGGCCAGAGGGGGGATCGAATCCATTGTAGCGACGCAGAAGGCGGCGTTAGAAAATTGATTTTAAGGGCGACGTAGTCGCCCTTTTTTTTGTCTGCAGATTTCGTAAATGATGAAAGTGAAAAGAGGAGCGAATCCATGAAACCATATCAGCGCCAGTTTATTGAGTTTGCGCTTGGCAAGCAGGTACTAAAGTTTGGCGAGTTTACGCTGAAATCCGGGCGCAAGAGCCCCTATTTCTTCAACGCCGGGCTGTTTAATACCGGGCGCGATCTGGCACTGTTAGGTCGTTTTTATGCTGAAGCGCTTGTGGATTCCGGTATTGATTTTGATCTGCTGTTTGGCCCCGCATACAAAGGGATTCCTATTGCCACTACCACGGCCGTTGCGCTGGCGGAACACCACGATAAAGATTTGCCGTACTGCTTTAACCGTAAAGAGGCGAAAACCCACGGCGAAGGTGGAAACCTGGTAGGCAGTGCACTACAGGGTCGAGTGATGTTGGTGGATGATGTGATCACCGCCGGTACAGCGATTCGCGAGTCGATGGAGATAATCCAGGCCAATGGTGCGACGCTGGCTGGGGTACTGATTTCTCTTGATCGCCAGGAACGTGGTCGTGGTGAGATTTCTGCAATCCAGGAAGTAGAGCGTGACTATGGCTGCAAGGTGATTTCAATAATTACCCTGAAAGACCTGATTGCGTATCTGGAAGAGAAGCCTGAAATGGCGGAACACCTGGCCGCTGTGCGGGCGTATCGCGAAGAGTTTGGGGTTTAATCGCCGGCGGTGCTGCGCTTACCTGGCCTACAAAGCAGTAGGCCGGATAAGGCAACGCCGCAGTCTGGCTAAGACGTTATTGCAGTTGAGCAACCAGTAGCGGCCAGCGGGTGTCAAAATCGTCCGTTGGACGGTATTTAAATTCGCTACGCACGAAGCGAGACAGCATACCTTCGCAGAAAGCCAGTAACTGGCTGGCCAGCAGCGTTTCATCCACAGCGTAACCTTCGCCCTCACGCATTCTTTTTTCTCGCAGAACCTGGCGCAATTGCGCCTCAATGCGCTCAAAAAGCTGGTTAATACGACCTTGCAGGCGGTCTTGCTCAAACATGAGCGCGTGTCCGGTCAGAATACGCGTCAGGCCGGGATTTCGTTCACCAAAACCTAAAATCAGCAGTACGATCAGACGCAGACGTGCGCTTGTGTCTTTTTCATCTTTTAAAATCAAATTGATACGGGTAATCAGACTATCTTCGATAAACTCAATCAGGCTATCGAACATGCGGGTCTTGCTGGGAAAATGGCGATACAATGCCGCTTCGGAAACGCCAACAGAGGCCGCCAGTTTTGCTGTCGTGATGCGTTGGCTTCCATCGCTGGATTCAAGCATCAGCGCCAGAGACTGAAGTATTTCTTCGCGACGATTCCTTTTCGCAGTTTGCTTTTCTACCATGTTACAAAATACCCCTGAAAATAAGCACTTGCCAGGCAGGCATCCACACAGCGACCGCAAACTGCTGTTTGCGGTTTGTTATTGCGTTATTGCGCTGTGGGATACTTCTCTACGGGTTACTTGCGCCCGGAATGGCCGAAGCCACCTTCGCCACGATCGGTGGCTTCAAACTCTTCCACCAGATTAAATTCAGCCTGCACGACTGGTACAAAGATCATTTGTGCAATGCGTTCACCAGGCTCAATAGTGAAGCTATCCTGACCACGGTTCCAGATGGACACCATCAGTTGTCCCTGGTAGTCGGAGTCAATCAGACCGACCAGATTGCCCAGCACAATGCCGTGCTTATGACCCAGTCCGGAGCGCGGTAACATCACTGCCGCCAGCGAGGGATCGGCGATATGAATGGCTAATCCGGTCGGTACCAGTGTCGTTGCACCAGGTGCCAGCTCTACGGCGTCATCCAGACAGGCGCGCAGGTCAAGTCCAGCAGAACCAGAAGTTGCGTACGTCGGGAGTGGGAATTGTTGCCCTACGCGCGGGTCCAGAATCTTAACGTCGATTTTTTTCATCATAACGGGTCACGATCTCGTCGAGTAATAATTGGCCCAGGAGTTCTTTGCGCTCAAGCGGTAAGACTTTATCTCCATCCTGCCAGAAAAGGTGTAATGCATTGCTGTCGCTGTTAAACCCTTGAGTAGACAGTGAAACATCGTTTGCACAGATCATATCAAGGTTTTTACGAATACGTTTTTGCCGGGCGTATTCTTCCACATTATTCGTTTCTGCGGCAAATCCAACGACAAAAGGACGATTAGCATCCAGTGCGGCAACGCCAGCGATAATATCCGGGTTTTTGACCATTTTTACTGTTAATTCATCACCCTGCGTGGCCTGCTTTTTGATTTTTTCACTGGCGACGGTTTCTGCCCGGTAATCAGCAACTGCGGCGCAGCCGATAAAAATATGCTGCTGTTGTGCCGTAGATTGTACGGCGGCCTCCATTTCCAGCGCTGTCATCACATCTATGCGCTGTACAAAGGGGGGGGTTGATAGCGTAACGGGACCCGATACCAGCGTGACGTTTGCACCACGCTTTGCCGCTGCTGCTGCGATGGCAAATCCCATTTTCCCTGAACTGTGGTTGGAAATATAACGTACAGGATCAAGTGGTTCACGTGTCGGGCCAGCCGTAATCATGATGTTGAGATGTTGCAGATCGTTGACAGATGAGAAATGTTCAGCAGCCATATCGACAATCGTTAACGGATCCAGCATGCGCCCAGGGCCGACATCGCCACATGCCTGGCTGCCGCTGTCTGGCCCCCAGATGAGTAATCCACGTGAGGCGAGAATCCCCAGATTGTGTTGCGTAGCAGCGGCACGGTACATCTGTTGGTTCATGGCGGGCAGAACGGCAACAGGCGCTGGTGTTGCCAGACAGATCGTTGAAACCAGATCGTTAGCCATGCCTGCGGCGACGCGTGCAATCAGATCTGCCGTAGCGGGGGCAAGAATAACTAAATCTGCCCATTTTCCCAGTTCAATATGGCCCATCGCGGCTTCTGCTGCGGGGTCAAGCAGGCTATCGGAAACGGGATAGCCCGAAACCGCCTGTAAGCTCAGGGGAGTAATAAACGCTTTTGCCGCCTCGGTCATTGCCACGCGGACGTCTGCGCCACGCTCCCGTAAACGACGCACCAGCTCAGGGGTTTTGTATGCAGCAATGCCGCCACTGACGCCAAGTACGATTTTTTTACCGGCCAGGCTCATCATGATCTTTCCTGTTGGGTTACACCAGAAGGCGGATATTTTATCACAATCCACCATTTGTCGTGCTTTTGACCGCGATCCACTTTGCGAGGCGCTACGAAGAAGTGAGAACTGAGCGTCGATTCGTTGTTGGCGTTATGCCACCATACTGACGCCAAAGGAGGGAGGCATGAAAAATACAGGATGTTTGATGCCCCGGGAAAAGATGATGAAGCTGGGAGTACGTTCTCTTACGGATGTTGAGCTACTAGCGCTCTTTTTACGCACCGGATTACGCGGTACTGATGTACTCACGCTGGCGAAAGAAATGCTTCAGCATTTTGATTCGCTTTATGGCCTTTTGTCTGCAGATTACATGGAGTTTAGTCACGTTCAGGGTATTGGCGTGGCGAAGTATGCGCAACTCAAGGGGATTGCCGAACTGGCGAGGCGCTACTACAACGTGCGTGTGATTGAGGAAAGGGCGCTACTTAGCCCGGAAATGACGAGAGAATTTCTGCAAAGTCAGCTTGCGGAAGAGGAGCGGGAGATCTTTCTGGTGATCTTTATGGATGCTCAGCATCGCGTAATTAAACACAGCAAACTTTTTTCCGGTACGCTTAGCCACGTAGAGGTGCATCCGCGAGAGATTGTCCGTGAGGCGATAAAAATGAATGCGTCAGCGGTGATCCTTGCACATAATCACCCTTCGGGGTGTGCAGAGCCGAGCAAAGCAGATAAACTCATCACCGAGCGTGTGGTGAAATGCTGTCAGTTCATGGATATCCGGGTGATTGATCATCTTGTAATTGGGCGTGGAGAGTACGTTTCTTTTGCGGAACGTGGTTGGATTTAGCGCACTTTACGCGATCCATCGGGATCTTTGTCTGTTCGGGACTTGAGCACATCGCTGACTCAGCGTATACTACGCCACCTTTGAGAATCTCGGGTTTGGCATTTGGGCCTGGCAATCGAGAGTTCGCGAATACATGAGATCATTCATTCGGCGTCCAATGATGATGCAGTATGAACGATTAAGAGTATTGAACTGCGATAACCGGGCTGAGAAGCCTGACGAGGCGCCAATACCCCATACGAAGCTCGAGCTAATTTGATTTTTGGAGAATAGACATGTCCCGAGTCTGCCAAGTTACTGGCAAGCGTCCGGTGACCGGTAACAACCGTTCCCACGCACTGAACGCGACTAAACGCCGTTTCCTGCCTAACCTGCACTCTCACCGTTTTTGGGTTGAGAGCGAGAAGCGTTTTGTCACCCTGCGTGTATCTGCTAAAGGTATGCGTGTAATTGATAAGAAAGGCATCGAAACAGTTCTGTCTGAACTGCGTGCCCGTGGCGAAAAGTACTAAGTACTAAGAGGAAATAAATCATGGCTAAAGGTATTCGTGAGAAAATCAAGCTGGTTTCTTCTGCTGGTACTGGTCACTTCTATACCACTACGAAGAACAAACGTACTAAGCCGGAAAAACTGGAACTGAAAAAATTCGATCCAGTTGTCCGTCAGCACGTTCTGTACAAAGAAGCTAAAATCAAATAATTTTAGTTTCGATGTCACGAAAAACCTCGCCTCGGCGGGGTTTTTTGTTTTCTGGCCGTCCCCATATTAATAAAACCTGATATACAGCCGGAGATGCTATGCCTGAATTACCTGAAGTCGAAACCAGTCGCCGTGGTATTGAACCTCATCTGGTAGGGGCAATGATTCTGCATGCCAATGTTCGGAATGGTCGTTTGCGCTGGCCGGTATCAGAGGAAATTTATCGTCTTAGTGATAAACCCGTCATTAGCGTACAGCGCCGTGCGAAATATCTGTTGCTGGAGCTACCGGATGGCTGGATTATCATTCATCTGGGCATGTCAGGCAGCCTGCGTATCCTCCCTGAAGAGCTTCCGGCAGAAAAACATGACCATGTCGATTTAGTGATGAGTAATGGCAAAGTCCTGCGTTACACCGATCCTCGTCGTTTTGGTGCCTGGCTGTGGACAAAAGAGCTGGAAGGACACAATGTTCTCGCACATCTTGGTCCCGAGCCTCTGAGCGATGATTTCAACGCCGATTATCTCCAGCACAGATGTGCGAAGAAGAAAACGGCGATTAAACCCTGGCTGATGGATAACAAATTGGTGGTGGGCGTGGGTAATATCTATGCCAGTGAGTCGCTCTTTGCGGCTGGCATCCATCCTGACCGTCTGGCATCGTCACTGTCAAAAGCCGAGTGTGAATTGCTGGTGCGCGTTATCAAAGCGGTTTTACTGCGCTCTATCGAGCAGGGCGGGACGACGCTGAAGGATTTCCTGCAAAGCGACGGTAAGCCGGGCTATTTTGCACAAGAATTGCAAGTCTATGGGCGTGAAGGTGAGCCCTGCCGCGCATGTGGTGCGCCCGTTGTCGCCACTAAACATGCCCAGCGGACGACGTTCTATTGTCGCCGCTGTCAGAAATAAAGTTAATCAGCAGGCTGAATAACGCATTTTACTTTAGCTTGTCCATTAACGCCTGATGAACGTTCTCTGGTAAAAAGTGGGTCACGTCACCCTGATGGCGGGCGACCTCTTTAACCAGCGATGATGAGATAAATGACCACTCTTTGGAAGGCATCAAAAAGACGCTCTCCAGCTGGGGCATCAGATGGCGGTTCATGTGCGCCAACTGCATTTCATATTCAAAATCCGCGACCGCACGCAGACCGCGTATCAGAATGTTAGCCTGATTATCGCGGGCGAAGTTTGCCATCAGATCGCTAAATCCCAGAACTTCCACATTGCCAAGATGTGCCGTTGCCTGTTGTGCCAGTTCAACGCGCTCTTCAAGCGTAAACATCGGCTTTTTACTGGGGCTTGCGGCAATCGCCAGGATAACGTGATCAAACATGTGCGTTGCGCGCGTCACGATATCAATGTGGCCATTAGTAATTGGATCAAAGGTTCCTGGATAAATCGCCCGTTTTTGCATGACAACCCTCAATGCGTTTTGGGTGGCAGGTAAGGTTCCAGCAGCTGCAGCAGACGTTGTAGCGCACCCTGGTTTTGATACAGAACTTCAACCGCATGACGACCATAAAAACTACGATAATCTGCATCTGTCAGTAAAGAAGAGATCTCTTTAACCAGCGTGGTGGCGTCGGTAACGGTGATCAATCCGCTTGCCTGCTCCAGTCGCGCGCAAATATCTTTAAAATTAAAGGTATGTGGCCCCATCAGTACCGGAATGGCATGCGCTGCGGCCTCTAATGGGTTGTGACCTCCACGTTCCACCAGTGAGCCACCGACAAAAGCAAGGTCGGCAATGCCGTACAGAAGCATCAGCTCGCCCATAGTATCGCCGATAACGACCTGGGTAGCTGAGGACGGGACTTCACCCGAGGACCGTGTGGTATAGCTTAGCCCAGCCTGGCGTACGAGGTTAATAGCATCCGGGAATCGCTCTGGATGTCTGGGAACCAGAATCAGTAAAAGGTTCGGAAACTGATTTAATAGCGCCTGATGAGCAGCAATGATGATGCTTTCTTCACCATCGTGCGTGCTGGTTGCAATCCATACCGGGCGATGTGGTGCCCACTGGCGGCGCAAGGTAATCGCTTTGGCAGCCAGTTGCGGAGTGACGGAAATATCAAACTTAAGACTGCCAGTAACCGTTACCTGATTGTTTCTTGCGCCAAGGGTAATAAAGCGTGCGCCATCTTCTTCATTTTGTGCAGCAATCAGCGTAATGCGACGTAGTAGCCTGCTAACAAATTTACCCAGTTTCGCATAGCCGGCAGCTGAGCGGGCAGAAAGACGTGCGTTGGCAATGACCAGAGGGATATGACGCTTATGCAGTGCAGCAATCAGATTTGGCCATAGCTCAGTCTCCATTATTAACACCAGCTTGGGGTCAACTTTGTTCAGGAAGCGGTTCAGTGCGTCTGGTAAATCGTAAGGGAGATAGACGTGTTGAACGTCAGTACCGAAAGCAGACTGTACGCGCTCGGAACCTGTTGGCGTCATGGTCGTTACCGTGATCGGTAGATCGGGATAACGATGTCGCAGAGCGCGAACTAAAGGGATCGCCGCCAGCGTTTCGCCTACAGAAACGGAATGAAGCATGATGCCGCCAGGTTTCAGTGGGCGGCGATAAAATCCATAGCGTTCACCCCAGCGTTTACGATAGGCCGGAGCCTTACGTCCGCGCACCCAAAGCCGTATCCAGATCAGGGGCTGAATAAGGTAGAAAAGGGCGGTGTAAAGCAATTCGAGCATAATAGTAGCTGACTTATGAATGTGCTGGGGATTCTATGTATTTAACTATGGCTTTACCATCATTTTTATCCAGGTTGTATCAAAAGGATTGAATTGGCAATGCCTTGTTTTAGCTGCGACTGTATCAAAAAGGCACATATTCCCATTTGTAAGGCTTAGCGTCTTGTGCGGTACGACTTTTTTGGTGAATTGCGTTTCTTATTATCTGATTGTTTTTAATTGATAAATTTTTTATATGGTTAAAAAATATTCATTTCGGATTGAGTGATAATAAATGGTATACTGCTGCATAATTTCAGGTAGCTAGCAGCCATCAACGCTTCGGAGCCATGGGAGGCAATCTTTGGATAGCGCAAGCAGAGATTACAGTACTCTTATGCATCAGGTTTGGTGTGGCTGGCGACGCGATGCGGATATTAATGGATGATCATTGCTTTTTGTTTGTACAAGTATTTTCCCTATGGCGGGTTACAACGTGATTTCCTGCGGGTTGCGCTTACGGTTGCTGCACGTGGCCACCGTGTTCAGGTTTTTACCCAGAGCTGGCAGGGGGAGCGTCCTGAGGGGCTTGAAATTATACTCGTCCCAGTAACATCCAGAACTAACCATGGAAAAAATGAGCAATATTATCAGTGGGTTCAGCAATATTTAAGCCAGCACCCAGTTGATCGGATCGTAGGGTTTAATAAAATGCCGGGGTTGGATGTTTATTATGCAGCTGACGTCTGTTATGCCGAAAAAGTTGCCCGGGAAAAAGGTTTTTTTTACAAGCTGACGCAGCGATATCGGCATTATTCTTCATTTGAAAAAGCCGTATTTCAGCAAGGATCCCGCACCGCGTTATTGATGTTAACCAACAAGCAAATTGGCGATTTCAAACATCATTATCGAACAGAGAACCAGCGTTTTCATATTCTTCCCCCTGGGATTTACCCTGATCGGAAATATAGCCAGCAACCTGAAAACAGCAGGCAGAATGTCAGGAATAAAAATGGTATACAACGCGATCAGTTTTTTCTCCTGCAAGTGGGATCAGATTTTAAGCGCAAAGGTGTATCGAGAACATTGCAGGCGTTGGCGTCTTTACCAGAGTCAATACGCCAGCGGACGCGATTGATGGTAGTAGGCCAGGATAAAGCCGATCGCTACCGTGCTCAGGCCCGCCAATTGGGTATTGAAGAGCTCGTACAATTTTTCTCGGGGCGAGATGATATTGCTGAATTGATGTCCGCTGCTGATTTATTGCTCCATCCTGCCGTTCAGGAAGCCGCTGGTATTGTATTGTTAGAGGCTGTGGTTGCAGGTTTGCCTGTATTAACCACGGAAGTATGCGGATATGCCGATTACATCAATGCCGCCCAATGTGGAGTGGTAATTTCTGAACCGTTCGAGCAGACAAATCTGAATACAGCACTTTTCGATGCGCTGCAAAATAATGAGAAGAGAAATAGCTGGGCAGGCCATGCCCGGCATTTTGCTGATACAGAGGATCTCTTCAGCCTGGCGGACAGGGCTGCAGATATCATTTTAGGTCATTGAGAATGATTGAACTAAAAGAACCGTTTGCCACGCAATGGCAAGGAAAAGATCCGTTCGCGGAAGTGTCTAAGCTGGATGGTGAAGTCTTCCGCGCTCTGGAAACACGGCGTACCCTGCGTTTTGAGATGATGGGTAAGGGGTATTTTCTTAAATATCATCACGGAACCACGCTAAAAGAAGTGGTGAAGAACCTCATTTCTCTCCGCATGCCTGTTCTTGGCGCAGATCGAGAATGGTTAGCTATTCACCGTTTGAAAGAGCTGAATGTTGATACAATGAACGGTGTTGCATTTGGTCAGAAAGGACTTAACCCGTTAGAGCGAACGTCATTTATCATCACTGAAGACCTGTCTCCTGCAATCAGCCTTGAAGATTTTTGCGCCAGATGGGGTGTCGAGCGCCCTGATTTTGTCTTAAAACAGGCCATTATTACCCGTGTAGCAGAGATGGTCGGAAAAATGCATCGTGGTGGGGTGAACCATCGGGACTGTTATATCTGTCACTTTCTGCTTCAACAGCCGATGCCAACAGAAATCGCGGATATTAAACTTTCTGTAATTGACCTGCATCGTGCACAAATACGTCAGCATGTACCGCGCCGTTGGCGTGACAAGGATTTAATTGGGCTCTATTTCTCCTCACTGGAGATCGGATTGACATCCAGGGATATCTATCGTTTCTTACGTGTATATTTCGCAATGCCATTGCGTGAAATTCTCCGCCACGAAGCCAGATTGTTTCAACAAGCTGTCACAAAAGCGCAAAAAATAAGACAAAGAACAATAAGAAAAGCGCTATAAAATGCATAAAAAGTTTGAGGCCATTTTATTATGAACATTGATTTTCAAAAAGTAATTATTCAAAAGCATGTTATTGACAGCTCTACGCACGATAAAGATAAGAAATTAAATATTGCGTATGGCGTCGATCGCAATTTTTTATTTGGATCCGGGATTTCAATGACATCAGTATTAGTTAATAATCCTGATATCGATATCAATTTTTATATAGCAACAGACTATATTGATAATGACTATCTGGAAAGCATAAATCGACTGACCCAAATGTATAGTACGACGGTGACGATTCTTGTTTTCGATAACGCTGCATTTCGTAAGCTACCGAGCACGAAAGCTTGGACTTATGCAATGTACTATCGTTATTTTGCCTTTGAATATTTAAGCGCAGAATTAAGCTCCGTACTGTATCTTGATGCTGATGTTATATGCAAAGGTTCTTTGCGAGAGTTTACTGAGGTTAATTTCTGTGGGGAATATGCTGCTGTTATCAATGATATCGATGAAGTGCGTATCAAATCAGGTAACCGGCTCGGTATACCAGCGCTGAGTAATGGTTATTTTAATTCTGGTGTTGTATATGCGAATTTAGATGTTTGGCGAGAACAACAGCTCCTGACTAAGGCGTTTTCTATTTTAGAGGAGCGCCAGAAGGAACTCCTTTATTTTGATCAGGATGTTCTGAATATATTGTTCGTGGATAATGTCATTTTTCTGAGAAGAGATTTTAACTGTATCTACGGTGTGGATCAGGAACTGCAGAATAAAAATGATGAAATCTATCAAGATTATATTACTGATGATACGGTGTTGATTCATTATGTTGGTGTTACTAAACCATGGCATAAATGGGCTAAATACCCAGTAGCTAAATACTTCATTGACGCTTATGAAAAATCGGCATGGGCGGAAAAGTCTTTACTTAACGCAAATACAGCAAAACTGTATAAACGTAAATCGCGGCATGAGAGAGTACAGCGAAAATATATCCGATCAGTTCTTAGTCATGTGATGTATATAAAGACTAAGTTACATAGTCCTAAAGTGCACTGAAAACACTAACTGTAATTTATTGATAATAAGATTAAATAGGTGTAGCGAATGAACTTTGATTGTCATCGATCCATAAAAAAGATACTTGAATTTAATCAGGCACCCACTGAACAAAAAACAGAATTTAACATTGCCTGGGGTGTTGATAAAAATTTTATGTTTGGTGCTGCGATCTCGATGACATCAGTACTGTTACATAATAGAGGTTTAAATATACATTTCCATCTCTTTACAGATTATCTGGACGACGATTATCAACAAAGAATTATAAAACTAGCAAAACAATTTTCCACAAATATCTCAATTTATGTTATGGATGCCGAAGGATTAAAAGTATTGCCGAGCGGCCATGCCTGGTCCCATGCAATGTACTTTAGATTTGTTGCATTCGAATATTTGGGCGAAAAAATAGATTCTCTGTTATATATCGATGCCGATGTGATGTGTAAAGGTTCGCTCATTGAACTTAGTCAAATTGATATTAATCAGCATGTTGCCGCTGTAGTTACCGATGTGGATGATAGTCCCGCCAGAGATGTTACAGAAAACAGTGAATATTTTAATTCTGGAGTTATCTACGCAAATCTTAAAAAGTGGAAAGAACAGAATTTTATTAATGCTGCTTTTGATATTCTGTTAGATAAAAGAAATAAACTATCTTTCCCTGACCAGGATGTTTTAAATATTATTTTTTTAAATAAAGTTATTTTTTTACCGAGAAAATTTAACGCCATTTATGGTATTAAACAAGAATTGAAAAGCAAAGATCTTTCTCGATATAAAAAATATATTACGGATGATACAATCCTTATTCATTATGTTGGCGTAACTAAACCATGGAATTCTTGGGCTAACTACCCCTCTGCACAGTATTTTGTTGAGGCATGGAAGGCATCACCATGGGCTGATGTTCCCCTGTTACCAGCCAGAACGCCAAAACAATATAAAAAGAAATCTCGGCATGAGCGATTACAGGGTAAATTTTTCGCCTCGCTGATAAGTTATGCAGGTTATTTAATACAAAAATTAAAGCAAAAATAAAAAAACTCCCGTGAGGGAGTTTTTTTATTGCAATTTAGTTTTGAGATATTTCATATACCATTTTATTGCGGTGAAATAATTCCCTTTTTTGGCTTCCTGGCGAGAGTAAACCCTATAATCGGTAGGTCTCATACGTGGTGCATATGAGCGCAATTCTGTATTTCGCCATGGCGTGAAATGATGATAGAAAAGATAGAGTTGCTGTGAAAGCCCTGTATGTTCCTTATACCATGGTTTTCTTCCGCCGGTAAAATGGACAATTCGAGGGAGGAACTCTGAGTTGTAGAAAAAAGACTCCCTTTGTTCATCGTTGAACCAATTGAATAAAAAATTCCATCGGTTATCAATAAACGCAACGTTGCCATCCATAGCAATGTTTAATGCATCCTGGTCGAAATAAGGTAATGATTTCCCTTGTTCAAATAGGACAGTATTTGCTTTATGCTCAATATCATATTTGATCCAATTGGCTACATTAATGTACAGGAACCCGGCATTAAAATAGTGATCAGTGCGCAAACCTAAACGTTTTGCATTTTTATTATCATGAATATCGAGCGAGTCATGGCTAACAGCACAGATGACATCACTAATATCAATGTTATTAATCTCATTGAGCTTATCAAAGCACAAAGTATCGGCATCTAAATAGATAAAATGCTCTACCTTATCTTTTAGTAAGCGCGGCACGGCCAAACGCATATAAGTCGAGCGGTTAAGATGTTTGATTGCAAAGTCGTTATTATATTTTTCAATTTCTTCTTTATCGATCTTTACAACCTGAATTTTTTCGCTGGTTGAACGTAATTTATCAATATCCTCATCATTGACATCATAGACAAAGACGAAAAATGAAAGAGATTGTCCTGGATTGTTCATTATGACCGACATAATGGACACTGCTACATATTCCAGATAATTAGCATCTGTACAGTAAGCAATATTAATGACGTTATTTTTGTTATCCATTTATTCTTTCTCATTACCTTTGTCAGTATCACTATCATGAAGTACCGTATCGATAGCGTCAATCACAGCTTGTTCTGGTATCCATGTTAAATATTTTTTTGACCTGTCGAGCTCCTTTCTGGAAGGCATAGGGTGATAATCACCAGCCCAAATCACAATCGCTTTATCTGACCATGGCTTCCATTGTTGATATTTGGTCGCACCAAATAAACATACCTGTGGTGTTCCTAATGCCGCTGCCATATGCATGGGTGCCGAATCGACACCAATATAGAGAATGGCATGGTCGATTAATGCGGCTAACTGCAGGAAAGTGGTGTGACCAGCCAGTGTCAGGTCAGGAGATAATTTACACAGTGCAGCAATGCGTTGGACCTGCTGTTGCTCACTTAATGCTGGTCCGCAGGTAAGATAAACATGTAGGCCAAGTTGATGCAGATGATCTATAACGTGTGCAAATTTATCATCATCCCAGCATTTAAACTCTTGTCTTGCAGTCGGTTGAATAACAACATATTTTTGCGTAGGTAATGCCGGGAGTTGAGATACCAAATATTGATAGTCATTCTGACGATAGCGAAGACTCATTTTTTTCTTTAGTTCTGTTTCGCTAAAGCCAATGCCTTTGAGGATTGATAAATTTTGTTCGACAATATGTGTGCCAGTCAGTGGTGTAACTCGTGAAAATAGTCTGTTCCATTGTTTCTTGTCGCGTTCAAACGCAACAGATGGACGGTGTAACGAAGCGATAAGTACACCAATCGGCCATTGTTCGGTTAAATTAATGATAAGATCGTACTGGTTCTTTTTTAGTTGCTGACGTATTGATATGTAATTTTTTACGCTTGTCAGTGGACCTTTCTTTTTCTCAATGAGATAGAAATCGTTGATACCTTCATTAGCGGCTAAGATTGATTTGGTATCTTTATAAAGAAGAAGATCAATTTTAGCGTGCGGATACCGAGTCTGAATACTGTTAATTACAGGTGTGATTAACAGTACATCACCATAAAATTTTAGCTTGCAAATGAGAACTCTTTCTACTTTATCAAACATTTTTAGCTCCCTTTCCAAAAAACAAATTTTTGCAAGCTGTTATTATTTTATATCTCAATTCAGAAATGGAACGATCAATATGTGGATATTTCATTTTATAAATAATTTTTTTCTTAACGACTCTGGTGTCACAGTTAGCCAGTGCATTCTGAATATTATTAATCATATCCTCGTCATAGCGATAATACCCTCTCTTTTTGCGTAAAATTTTGCGCCCTTCTAAAAAACAATTAATAATCATTAATGAAGCAACAGCTCGCTTTTCATCATTTTTACTTATGTAGTTGCTCATTTTTTTCATGGCAAAGAAGATATTATCAGCATCACTATCGATAATATTCTCGGTGATACTTTTATCATTTACCCGGTAATAGTATAACTTGCTATCAATTTTTAAAATACGATGACATTTGAAATACTGAAAAGGGCAGAAAATAACATCTTCGTAGCGGCGATGTTCTTCAAAACGATCTTCGCCGATAATGTCGCGATGAAAGATCTTTGTCATGAGATGCCATTGCCCGGCACGGAATGTTGGTAACAGGGGCGCGTAGTTGTCGTCAGTTAAAATAATTTCATGCTGGGCTATAGTGCTCTCATTATCTGATGGAGCCTGATACAACTTATTGATATCACGAGTTAAATTGAATTCGACAATATCATATTTTTCTTCTCGTAATTTAGGGAGAAGAACAGAAAAATAATTTGGGCTGATGATATCATCGCTGTCTACAAAGCCAATATATTTCCCTGTAGCATGCGCAAGCCCAACGTTGCGGGTGATCGCAACACCTTGATTTTCCTTATTGATGTATTTAATGTTATTGCAGTTTTTTTCGCGATAAAACGCATTGATACGTTCATCAGTCAAATCTGTAGAGCCATCATTAATAATTATTAACTCAACATCTTCAGTAATACTCTGATGTATAGACGTCAGCGTAGCTGTAATAAACTCAGCATTATTGTATACAGGTATAATAATGCTTAGTAAATAACCTGAAGCGTTAATCATGGCATCTTTCTCTCGTTGGACCCGGTACCAGCATTACTGCTACGCATAACGTCAGAACGCTGCTCAAGGCTTCGCCTTTAGCGTATAATAATAAATCACTTAAGCCATAGATAGCTATAGCGCCTGATATGGCGAATAGTAAAGGACTACGTTGCGTGTAACCTATTAAAAACATAGCACTATATAGCAAGATTAGCACAACAACCCCTGGGATGCCTTTAAGTGAAAACGTATCAATGACTTCATTATGCAGGTGGATGTCAACATACGCGAGTGCCCCTTGCAGTGAGACATTTTGTAAAGCGGATACTTTGATTTCAGCATCACGTTGTTCAAGTGATTGTCCCAAATAGTGTGCTTTGCCGGCATCAATTCCTACTCGTTGCATCGCAAATCGCGCGCCAATGGAAGTATTACTATTACTCTGGCTATAAGAATGCAGATCAACCATCATATTCTGGTAGCGATTTTCAATAACCGATTTCAGGGGGATCGCTGCCAGCCCGACTAATACCGCGAAGGCCAGCAGTGCCCTTAATAATATAGTGCGGTTATGGCGATAGTGTATGAAAAAAAGACCGATACTCAGGAGCGGATAGATCAGAATAGCTGCCCGGGTTTGTGTGGTGATGATAACGGCCAATGATATTAAGAAATGTAGCAGGTAAAGTGAGACGGTATGTTTTAAACGCAGGTTGAGAATCGCCTGTGATGCTAATAACGCGATAAACGTCAGGCCGTAGGCCGCTCCGGTTGGGTGCTCAAAACCGAGTGCAACACGGTAGGTCGAAAGATCGGGGGCACCGGCAAGCTGATAGCCAGCGTAAAAATACAGGCCAATCGCTGTAATAATCACCCAGATGCTGACAATGTGGTTTTTTATTGCGCGTGATGGTTGTGATGTCAATGCGGCAATAACCAGTGCGGCAAAAATCATGACCTTGCCGCCGTTCTGGTATGAACGATAAGCGCCGGTAAAAGCAGAACCGGGTTGCTTAAAGATTTCCACCCAAATGATTTGGACTAAACCGAAGAGCAGCAACATAAATGGTAAAAATAGATTTTGTTTGTGGCTAAGCACATGCTTAATATTTTTACCAATCAATGGTAGAGACAGGATCGCACAGACAATAAATACCTTTAGCGCTTCATCTGGGTTGACCAATACCATTGCAAGGGTTGCAAGGATCCCAGCATAAAATAGTACGTATATAAAATCATATGGATTACTTCTTATGCTGCAGATAAGGCGAGAAAACATGTGTTGGCGAAGCATGATTCGTCTCTTAAAATTAAAGCAAATTAATATCAAGTAGCAATACTTTGATAGCGCTGGCATCCAGATCCTGTAACTTTCCGGAATGGCTCTTCTGCGCGTATTGATTCTTCCCATATCCCCCAATCAACCCAGGGTCCGTCGGGCCATACAGCGTAATATTCGGTCGATCCAGTGCGGCAGTCAAATGGCTTAATCCGGTATCAACTGAGACGACAAATTTAGCGCCTGCTAATACCCGAGCCACATCCTCCAGGCTCATTCGCGGTAGAACCTCTACGTAATCAAATCCCTCAGCCAGTCTCCTGGCCCGCGCCTCTTCATGAGGAGCACCCCAGGGGAGCTTAATGCGTATGCCTGCATTATTTAAAAGGCCAATCAGCTCCCGCCAGTTCGCTTCTGGCCAGTGCTTATCATCACGCGTAGTGGCATGCAAGAAGACTGCATACTGTCCCGCATCGGCATTAAGTTCATTCAGAAAATGCTGCGCGATTGCGTAATCACCTTGTGACTGTGGTTTGGCATATCCCAGACTTTTTGCGAACAGTTCTCGGGTTCGTTCAACGGCATGCTGCTGTTTGGCAATATGATGTTTGCGGTTATAAAAAAGACTCGCTAGGGGCTCGCGTGCCGTGCTCCAGTCCATACCATGCTTGATGCCACGCGCCAGACGCGTGACCAGCGCGGCGCTTTTTACCAGGCCTTGCGCATCAATTATCACGTCATACTGCTGCAAACGAACTGCATCGCGAAAGGCTTTACGCTCCGCTTTAATCGGTGCGGAAAACCAGGCCTTGCGCCAGCGGCGAATCGCCACCGGAATTACGCGGTCAACGGCCGAATGCCAGGCGGGGATTTGGGCGAACCCTTCTTCCACTACCCAATCAAATTGAATATCCGGAATGGCCTGCTGCGCATCCGTTAATGCGGGCAACGTATGCAGTACATCGCCCATTGACGATGTTTTAACGATCAGAACCCGCATCCGTCAGACTTCCTCTTGTAACAACAGGTCATTGAGTTCTTCCAGTACACGCTGGGGAGTGATGTCAATCAGGCTCTGGTGATAACCTTCTGCTGCATCCCCTTTACGAACCTTGTGATAACCCGTAATCAGACGAATGACCCGCGCTTTGTGAGACAACGGCGGGGTAAAGTCAGGACTACTTGGGCCATACAATGCTACCAGAGGTCGGTTCAACGCCGCGGCAACGTGCATTAAGCCGGAGTCATTGGTGACAACAGCTTTACAGGCGGCAAGCAGAATAACGGCCTGTTCCAGCTGCGTTTCGCCAGCCAGGTTACGACACCACGCCTGCTGTTCGGTGTTCAGCGTTGCCAGAATCTCATTGCCGGCCTCATGATCTTTGGCCGAGCCAAACAGCACAATCTGATGGCCTTCGTCGATCAGTTGCTTCGCCAGTTCAGCATAGTGATAGTGAGGCCAGCGTTTCGCCGGACCAAATTCTGCGCCAGGGCAAAAGCCGATGATTGGGCGTTCAGCAGAGAGGGAGAACTGGTTACAGGTCAGTGATTTTTCGCCTTCACTGACTTGCAGTTGTGGCCATAACAGCGGTTGCGGTAAATCTTTGGCGGAAAGCATCACGCCTTTATCGTAGGCCAGCGCCACATAGCGTTCGACCATCAGCGGCCAGGCCTCTTTATCCAGCACGCGCGCATCGTTGAGTAAGCCGTAGCGCATCTCGCCACGCCAGCCGGTACGATGGGGAATGCCTGCAAAGAACGGCACCAGAGCGGATTTAAAAGAGTTTGGTAGCACGTAAGCACGGTCATAGCGTTTCTCACGCATACTGTGACCGAGTTTACGGCGTTCGCCGATCTCCAGCGCACCGTGTCCCAGCGGCATGGCGATGGCTTCGTTGACTTCAGGCATACGCGACAGCAGCGGACGGCACCATGCAGGTGCCATCACGTCGATTATCGCCTGGGGATAGCGCGCCTTGAGCGTGCGATAGAGACTTTGCGACATCATCATGTCGCCCACCCATGACGGGCCTATCACCAAAATTTTCATACTTACGCGTCGCGGTTCAGCCAGGCCATATATTCCGTTACGCCTTCGGCAACGGTCTTAAACGGTTTGTCATAGCCCGCAGCACGCAGGTTAGTCAGATCCGCCTGGGTAAATGCCTGGTAACGGCCTTTCAGTTTTTCCGGGAACGGAATGTACTCAATACTGCCTTTTTTGTGGTACGCCAGCGTAGCGTCCGCGACGGCCTGGAAAGATTCTGCCCGACCAGTACCGAGGTTGAAGATTCCGGAAACGCCATTTTCCAGGAACCACAGGTTTACCGCTGCAACATCGCCGACATAGACGAAATCACGTTTGAAGTTTTCACTGCCTTCAAACAGCTTTGGTGTTTCGCCATTGTTGAGCTGGGTGTTGAGATGGAAAGCCACACTTGCCATGCTGCCTTTATGGCCTTCACGCGGTCCGTAGACATTGAAATAACGGAAGCCAACGATCTGGGAGTTTGCTTCAGGCAGGATCTGACGCACATATTCGTCGAACAGGAATTTTGAGTAGCCGTAGACGTTCAGCGGTTTCTCATATTCGCGGGATTCGATGAAGTCAGAAGTACGACCGCCGTAGGTGGCGGCAGAAGAGGCGTACAGGAACGGAATTTCGCGTTCCAGGCAGTAGTGCAGCAGCTCTTTAGAGTATTGATAGTTATTGTCCATCATGTACTTGCCGTCCCACTCGGTGGTGGAGGAGCATGCGCCTTCGTGGAAAATCGCCTCAATATCGCCGAAATCTTCTCCGGCCATAATCTGGATCAGGAAGTCTTCCTTGTCCATGTAGTCAGCAATACTCAGATCCACCAGGTTCACAAACTTGGTGCCGTCTTTCAGGTTGTCCACCACCAGAATATCGGTGATGCCTTTATCATTCAGGGACTTAACGATGTTGCTGCCGATAAAGCCCGCGCCGCCGGTAACGATGATCATAACTGTAACCTTCGAATTATGGAGTCAGAGACAATCTCAGACACGAATGTCTCTAATCATATCACTACATGGCTCTGGCTTCAGCCATTCACAGATAAGCTGTGCGGGTACACGTGATTTATGCTTCATTTTAAAGAAGTGATGATGCGTCATCTCGTATCAACGTATAGCTTTGGGTAATATGTGCTGAAATTTGCCCAGTCTGGAGAATTGCAATGCGTGGGAATTTTTACAAGCAGTTAACGAACGATCTGGAAACCGCACGTGCGGAAGGATTGTTTAAAGAAGAGCGCATTATTACGTCTGCCCAGCAGGCGGATATCACCGTGGCAGACGGAAGCCACGTTATTAACTTTTGTGCGAACAATTACCTGGGACTGGCTAACCACCCGGAACTGATTGCGGCAGCAAAAGCGGGTATGGATTCTCACGGCTTTGGTATGGCGTCGGTGCGCTTTATTTGTGGAACCCAGGACAGCCATAAGCAACTGGAGCAAAAACTGGCTACATTCCTGGGGATGGAAGACGCCATTCTTTACTCTTCCTGTTTCGACGCCAACGGCGGCCTGTTCGAAACGCTGCTGGGTGCAGAAGATGCGATTATCTCCGATGCCCTGAACCACGCATCAATCATCGACGGCGTTCGTCTGTGTAAAGCGAAGCGTTTCCGTTACGCCAATAACGATATGCAGGAGCTGGAAGCTCGCCTGAAAGAAGCTCGTGAAGCGGGGGCTCGCCATGTGCTAATCGCCACCGACGGCGTCTTCTCCATGGATGGCGTGATTGCAAACCTGAAAGGCGTCTGCGATCTGGCAGACAAATACGATGCGCTGGTGATGGTTGATGATTCCCACGCGGTTGGCTTTGTCGGCGAAAACGGTCGCGGTTCTCATGAGTATTGTGACGTGATGGGGCGTGTGGACATCATCACCGGGACGCTGGGTAAAGCACTGGGTGGCGCATCTGGTGGTTATACTGCGGCACGTAAAGAAGTGGTGGAGTGGCTGCGTCAGCGTTCGCGCCCGTATCTGTTCTCTAACTCTCTGGCCCCGGCAATTGTTGCTGCTTCCATCAAAGTGCTGGAGATGGTCGAGGCAGGTAGCGAACTGCGTGGTCGTCTGTGGGCGAACGCACGTCAGTTCCGTGAACAAATGTCAGCTGCTGGCTTTACGCTGGCCGGTGCCGATCACGCCATTATCCCGGTAATGCTGGGTGATGCTGTGGTAGCACAGGACTTTGCCCGCGAGCTGCAAAAAGAGGGGATTTACGTTACTGGATTCTTCTATCCGGTGGTTCCGAAAGGCCAGGCGCGTATCCGTACCCAGATGTCTGCGGCGCATACTCCTGAGCAGATTACGCGTGCTGTCGACGCGTTCACACGCATTGGTAAACAACTGGGCGTTATTGCCTGAGGATGTGAAATGAAAGCGTTATCCAAACTGAAAGCGGAAGAGGGCATTTGGATGACTGACGTTCCTGAACCGGAAGTCGGTCATAACGATTTGCTGATTAAAATCCGTAAAACAGCCATCTGCGGGACTGACGTTCACATTTATAACTGGGATGAATGGTCGCAAAAAACCATCCCGGTTCCGATGGTAGTAGGGCATGAATATGTCGGCGAAGTTGTCGGTATCGGCCAGGAAGTTAAAGGTTTTAAAATCGGCGATCGTGTTTCCGGTGAAGGTCACATTACCTGTGGACATTGTCGTAACTGTCGCGGTGGGCGTACTCACCTGTGCCGGAATACGACTGGTGTCGGCGTGAACCGTCCTGGTTGCTTTGCAGAATATCTGGTGATCCCGGCGTTTAACGCGTTTAAAATCCCGGATAATATTTCCGATGATTTAGCATCTATCTTCGATCCGTTCGGCAATGCCGTGCATACGGCTCTGTCATTCGATCTGGTGGGTGAAGACGTGCTGGTCTCTGGTGCTGGCCCTATCGGTATTATGGCCGCAGCGGTAGCGAAGCATGTTGGCGCACGCCACGTGGTGATTACGGATGTTAATGAGTATCGCCTGGATCTGGCGCGCAAAATGGGTATCACTCGCGCGGTCAATGTATCGAAAGAAAATCTGACCGATGTGATGGCCGAACTGGGGATGACTGAAGGGTTTGATGTGGGTCTGGAGATGTCCGGTGCGCCGCCAGCGTTTCGCGCCATGTTAGACACCATGAACCATGGTGGCCGTATTGCCATGCTGGGGATCCCACCGTCAGACATGTCAGTCGACTGGACAAAGGTTATCTTTAAGGGACTGTTTATTAAAGGTATCTACGGTCGCGAAATGTTTGAAACCTGGTACAAAATGGCGGCCCTGATCCAGTCTGGCCTGGACTTGTCGCCAATCATCACGCATCGATTCTCTATCGATGAGTTCCAGCAGGGCTTTGACGCAATGCGTTCAGGTCAGTCAGGGAAAGTGATCCTGAGCTGGGATTAACCATATCCATTCAATGGATTCTGTGTGTTGTCCCCGGATATTTATTATCGTTAAATCTCCGGGGATTTTTTTGTTTGCACGATCCCACATGTCCGGCGCATTTTCCGTCAAAGATATGACTCATTATCTCTGATCATTTGCCGCTTAATATGTTTAAAATTGCCGTTAATTATACTGTCTGACAGGATTTTATATGACCTATACCCCTGGTCTCCTGAGCGTCATTATGCCGCTTTACAACACGGGTGAACCGTTCATTGCGTGTATGGACTCGCTGATTGCGCAAACCTGGAAAAATCTGGAAATCATTATTGTTAATGATGGCTCTACGGATAACTCGGCGGAGCTCGCTCAGACTTATGCGGATCGTTATCCGCACGTTCATCTGTTACACCAGCGTAATGGGGGCGTTTCGGCGGCGCGAAATACCGGCATGAAGATTGCGAAAGGTGAATACATCGCTTACGTTGACGGCGATGATATTGCCTATCCGGAAATGTACGAAACGCTGATGACTATGGCGCTGAAGGACAATCTGGATGTTGCGCAGTGCAACGCGGACTGGTGTATTGCGGAAACAGGCCATACCTGGGCATCTATTCCAACCGATCGTATTCGCTCTACCGAGGTGATGACCGGGCCGGATTGGTTGCGAAAAGCGTTAGCCAGTCGCCGCTGGCGACATGTGGTCTGGATGGGCGTTTACCGCCATCAAACCATCCGTGACGCTGGGCTGACTTTTCTTTCCGGCCTCCACCATCAGGATATTATCTGGACTACGGAGTTTATGTTTAACGCTAAACGTGCGCGCTACACGGAAGTTCCGCTGTATAAATACTTCCTGCACGGCGCTTCTGTTAGCCGTTTGAAACGTACGGGATTGAAAAACCTGGCCTATCAGCGTCATTACATAAAAATTACCCGTCTGTTGGATAAGATGAATCATGATTACGCCGGACGGATCCCGATTTATCCAGAGTTCAAACAGCAGGTGATTTACGAAGCGCTGCGTGTTTGTCATTGCATACGTAAAGAGCCTGACGAAAAGATTCGTCAGCGCATGATTGCCGAGGTTTTCGCCTCTGGTATGTTTAAGCGCATGGTGAGTAATATTTGCAGCGTCAAACTGGGTTATCAGGTGCTTCTGTGGGCCATCCGGTTTAGCAAGTGGCGCGATACATCACTGACTCCGCGCCGACTGGCCCATTTAACGCTCAATCTGAAAGACTGATTACTGCCAGCCTTGCCACTGCAGTCGCATATACTGCACCAGCGTGCTTTGGGTGATGCTTTCTCCAAGCACGTTAAAGAAATGGCTGGCGTAAACCGGCTCTAACGGTTTTTTCGGCTTGCACAGTTTTACTCCGCGGAAAGGATTTCGCGGTGCATCAGGCGCGCCGTTTTTCGGTGTCGTCAGATTTGGCGTGGAGGTGTCCACCTGCGGTTCATTGAGCAGGCTGCTCGGGCGCACCAGCGTAATATCAGCTGGCAGGCTATAAACCATCTGCTGCAGGACACGTACTGTAGAAGGGTGAGGGTGCCCAATGGCAATAGCGGAACCGTTGCGGCGGGCAAGATCGACTGCGCGATTAAACTGACGGCGAATGTCCGCCTCGTTTTGTGTGTCGTCGAGGAAGACTTTGCGTTTGATGACCTTCACACCCGTTCCCGCAGCCGCACGCATGGCCTGGCTATTGCCGATGGTCATGCTGTCCAGGAAGTAGAGATCGTAGCGCTCCAGCGCCTGCATTACTTTCTGCATCCCAAACAGGCTGGAAGTCATCGCGCTGCCCATATGGTTGTTGAGTCCGACGGCATACGGCACTTTGTTCACCGCGTCGCGAATTATCCGCTCAATCTCGTCGCTGCTCATCTCCGGACGCAAAGTATCTTTTTCCAGCGGCTGCTTGCTCAGCGGCGCCATTGGCAGGTGGATCAAGACTTCGTGGCCACTGTTATGCGCTTTGGTCGCCATCTCACGTGCATGTGGGGCGTTAGGTAATACGGCGACGGAGATCGCTGACGGCATCGCCAGTACCTGATTTTCAGTGTGCGGGCGATAACCGAAATCATCAATGACGATAGCGAGTTTGCCAGCAAAAACAGGGGTTGCGAATGCCAGCAGGCTGGCGAGTGAGAACAATATGCGATGAAACTGAGGCAAAACTTATCTTCCCAACCACGGCTGTGGATTGACCGCCTGACCCTGGCGACGAATTTCGAAATAGAGTGCAGGTCTGCCCTGACCACCACTGCTACCCACCAGGGCAATCGGCTGCCCGGCGCGAACCTGCGTACCCACGCTGACCAGTGCGCTTTGGTTATAACCGTACAGGCTCATATCGCCTTTACCATGTTCAACCACGACGACGAGACCGTAGCCTTGTAGCCAGTCCGCCAGAATAACGCGGCCATCAGCAATGGCTTTTACTTCGGTACCTTCGGAAGCGCCGATAACCATCCCTTTCCAACGTAGCTCACCTTGCAGTTGTTCGCCATAGCGATGCAAAGTCGGGCCGCGTACAGGCCAGAATGCCTGACCGCGTGGTGAACCCAAACCGCCGGTACGAGACATCAGTGATTTTTCACTTTCGGTCGGCTTGTACGTAGAGCCTTTGCGTGACGCTTCCTGCTGCTTATCGCGTACAGCCTGCGCCTCTCGAGCTTCACGTTCAGCGCGTGCTTTGGCGGCGGCTTCAGCCCGGGCAAGACTGTTGCGCAGACGGGATTCGTTGGCACGCAACTCGCTTAACTGCTGTTGACCCTGTTGGATGGATGACTCCAGCCCTGCGAGCGTTTTTTTGCGCTCATTACGGGCCTGTTCCAGCTTAGCCTGCTGAGCGCGCTGTTCGTACAGCAGCGTCTGTTGTTCACTCTGCTTATCTTCCAGTTCGGCTTTCTGCGCATCGACTTCTTCGCGAGTTTGCTTCAACTGGGCGATTGTTTCCTGCCGCGCCTGGTTCAGATAACCAAAATAGGCCTGTAGACGTTGTCCACGCTGGCTCTCTTCACCGCTGAGGATTAACTGGATACCGGTATGCTCACCCTGACGAAACGCGGCATCCAGTTGGGCCGCAAGGCTGCGCTCCTGCGCTGCGCGTTGTTTTTCCAGTTTTGCTATTGAGGCATTCATCTCAGCGATTTGTGCATTCAACTGCACCAGCGAATTTTGCGTTTCGCGCAATTGACGCGCGGCAACGGCGATAGCCTGTTCCTGGACTTTAAGCTGGGCGAGGAGGGTGGAGCGCTGCTGCTGCTGTTGGCGTACCGCGCGTTCTTTTGCCGCGATATCGGCCTGAATAGATTTGAGTTGATCGCGTTCGTCCGCGTGGGCGGAAAAGGCGCACAACAATACGCCAGCGCTAAGCGCGCTGGCGTAGAACAAGGGCCTGACTGAAAACTTTCGCAATTTCACGGCCCATGTGATGGTATTAATCGCCTTTCCCCTCATGGGGAGGGATTATTCCACGATGAACAGCGGCTTACCAGTCATCTCTTGCGGGATTTCCATACCCATCAGCGTCAGCATGGTCGGGGCGATATCGGAAAGTTTACCGCCTTCGACTGCTTTGACGTTTTTGTCGCCCACATAAATCAGCGGAACTGGCAGGTTGGTATGTGCGGTATGTGCTTGACCGGTAGACGGATCGCGCATTTGCTCAGCGTTGCCGTGGTCTGCGGTAATCAGCAACTGGCCGCCAACGGATTCAACCGCTTTGGCTACCTGCTCAACGCAGTGATCCAGCGCTTCCACTGCTTTAACTGCCGCTTCCATCACCCCGGTGTGGCCGACCATATCGCCGTTCGGGTAGTTACAGATGATGGTGTCGTATTTACCGCTCTCAATCGCGGCAACCAGCTTCTCGGTCAGTTCTGCGGAGCTCATTTCTGGCTGCAGATCGTAGGTAGCAACTTTCGGGGAGTTGATCAGGATGCGTTCTTCGCCTTTGAACGGCTCTTCTACGCCGCCGTTGAAGAAGAAGGTGACGTGTGCATATTTTTCGGTTTCGGAAATACGCAGCTGCGTTTTGTCGTGTTTCGCCATCCACTCGCCAAGAGTGTTAGCCAGAGATGCTGGTGGATAGGCAACGGCAGTTTTGATGTCAGCCGCGTATTCGGTCAGCATCACAAAGTTGAGGTTAACGACTTTCTTACGTGCGAAACCATCGAAGTCAGTGTTAACAAACGCACGGGTAATTTCACGCGCACGGTCAGCACGGAAGTTCATGAAAATCAGCGTATCGCCGTCTTCCATTGCGGCATCAGCCTGGCCTTCAGCACGGATCACGGTCGCTTTCACGAATTCGTCGTTTTCATCGCGGGCATAAGCAGCTTGCAGGCCGGCTACCGCAGTATCAGCCTGGAATTCACCCTGTGCCAGCGTCATCAGGTCATACGCTTGTTCAACGCGATCCCAACGGTTGTCGCGGTCCATTGCGTAGTAACGACCAATGATGGACGCTACGCGGCCTTTGCCCAGTGCAGCAAATTTCTCTTCGAATTTTTGCAGGGATTTTTCAGCGCTGCGCGGTGGGGTATCGCGGCCATCGAGGAAGGCGTGCAGATAGATTTTTTCTGCGCCGCGTTCTGCAGCCAGTTCAACCATCGCCATGATGTGATCTTCGTGGCTGTGTACGCCACCAGCAGACAGCAGACCCATGATGTGTACTGCTTTTCCGCTATTTTTTGCCTGGTCAACCGCGTCGGTCAGCACCGGGTTAGCGAAGAAGGTACGTTCTTTGATTTCAACATCCAGACGAGTCAGGTCCTGATACACGATACGGCCCGCGCCCAGGTTGACGTGGCCCACTTCGGAGTTGCCCATCTGGCGGTCAGGCAGCCCGACTTCCAGACCAGACGCATCAATCAGGGTATGCGGACGTTTTGCCCACAGAGCATCCATCACCGGGGTTTTGGCATTAAAGATGGCATTATCCTGGCTGTCTTCACGATAGCCATAGCCATCCAGAATCACCAGTACCATAGGTTTTTTAGAAACCGACATTGCGACAACCTCACACTCAATAGACAAAAGTAATTGCGTAATTTTACTACAGCTGAATCGATAAAATAGCCCCAGAAGATCAAATAATGGGGTAGAGCGGTCCGGGGAGCGCTCTGATTTACGTTTTTTTTTCGGTAGCGCTCCGCAAAAATGCAATCCAATGCACGCTCTGGCTGTATTTGCGCCAACGCGCAGGTATACTCTTTCCCTGTTTTTTAATCACTAAGTCGGGAGTTGTTACCCCCCATGCAAGAAATTATGCAATTTGTTAGTCGCCACCCTGTATTGAGTATCGCCTGGATTGCGTTACTGGCGGCTGTATTATTTACTACGTTTAAAAGCCTGACCTCGAAAGTGAAGGTAATCACACGTGGTGAAGCTACGCGTCTTATCAATAAAGAAGATGCGGTTATTGTGGACTTACGTCAGCGCGATGACTTCCGCAAAGGTCATATCGCAGGCTCCACGAACCTGCTGCCAAGCGAAATCAAAGCCAATAATTTTGGTGAGCTTGAAAAACACAAGGCCAAACCGGTCATTGTGGTTGATGGCTCCGGCATGCAGTGTCAGGAATCTGCAACCGCACTGATCAAAGCTGGTTTTGAGCAGGTATCTGTACTGAAAGACGGCGTAGCAGGCTGGAGTGGTGAAAACCTGCCACTGGTTCGCGGCAAATAGCACCGTAAGGTAATATCGGAGAGAAGTCATGGCCAACATCGAGATCTATACCAAAGCAACCTGCCCGTTTTGCCACCGCGCAAAAGCGCTGTTGAACAGCAAGGGTGTGAGTTTCCAGGAACTTCCGATTGACGGTGATGCCGTGAAGCGTGAAGAGATGATCAAGCGCAGTGGCCGTACGACGGTTCCGCAGATTTTTATTGATGCACAGCACATTGGCGGTTGTGACGACTTGTATGCGTTGGATGCGCGTGGTGGACTGGATCCCCTGCTGCGTTAAGGCGTACAGAAAGTATTTAAAGGACAACACTAAAGGGTTTTCTAAACATGTCAGAACAAAACAACACTGAAATGGCTTTCCAGATCCAACGTATTTATACCAAGGATGTATCTTTCGAAGCGCCAAATGCACCGCATGTTTTCCAGAAAGATTGGCAGCCAGAGGTTAAACTTGATCTTGATACTGCATCTACCCAACTGGCAGATGATGTGTATGAAGTTGTGCTGCGTGTCACCGTAACGGCTTCTCTGGGTGAAGAAACTGCGTTCCTGTGCGAAGTTCAGCAGGGCGGTATCTTCTCCATCAGTGGTATTGAAGGGACTCAGATGGCGCATTGCCTGGGTGCATACTGCCCGAACATTCTGTTCCCATATGCCCGCGAATGCATCACCAGCCTGGTTTCACGCGGTACGTTCCCGCAACTGAACCTTGCGCCGGTCAACTTCGATGCGCTGTTCATGAACTATTTACAGCAGCAGGCTGGTGAAGGTACTGAAGAACATCAGGATGCCTGATGAACCAAAGTAATGCTTCAATGACTGTGATTGGTGCCGGCTCGTACGGCACCGCTCTTGCCATCACCCTGGCAAGAAATGGCCATCAGGTTGTTCTGTGGGGCCATGATCCCAAACATATCGCGACTCTTGAGCACGATCGTTGCAACGTCGCGTTCCTCCCTGATGTGCCTTTTCCTGAAACGCTGCGCCTGGAAAGTGATTTAGCCACGGCGCTGGCAGCCAGCCGTAATATTCTTGTAGTGGTGCCGAGCCATGTCTTTGGCGAAGTGCTGCGACAGATCAAACCGCTGATGCGCTCTGATGCGCGCCTGGTTTGGGCGACAAAAGGTCTGGAAGCGGAAACGGGACGCCTGTTACAGGACGTCGCGCGTGAAGCGCTGGGGGATGCTATCCCGCTGGCGGTCATTTCCGGCCCAACGTTTGCTAAAGAGCTGGCGGCGGGTATGCCTACCGCGATTTCTCTGGCTTCGACGGACGATACCTTTGCTGACGATCTGCAGCAATTGCTGCACTGTGGCAAAAGCTTCCGTGTCTACAGCAACCCGGATTTCATTGGTGTTCAGCTTGGCGGCGCGGTGAAAAACGTGATTGCGATTGGCGCGGGGATGTCTGATGGCATCGGTTTTGGCGCCAATGCGCGTACGGCATTGATTACCCGTGGTCTCACCGAGATGTCGCGCCTTGGCGTGGCGCTGGGGGCCGATCCTGCCACCTTCATGGGAATGGCAGGTTTAGGCGATCTGGTGCTGACCTGTACCGATAACCAGTCACGTAACCGTCGTTTCGGCATGATGCTTGGTCAGGGTATGGATGTGCAGGGCGCGCAGGACAAGATTGGCCAGGTGGTTGAAGGTTACCGTAATACGAAAGAAGTTCGTGAATTGGCGCACCGTTTTGGTGTCGAAATGCCAATAACCGAGGAAATTTATCAAGTATTGTATTGCGGAAAAAACGCGCGCGAGGCAGCATTGACGTTATTAGGTCGTGCACGCAAGGACGAGCGTAGTAACCACTAGCTATCAGGATCTGTTTTACTATAACGGCCCGACCCGCATAGAACGGGTCGGTCGTTTTGCTACCTTCTGGAGTATGCAATGCCGTGTGAAGAACTGGATATTGTCTGGAAAAATATTAAAGCGGAAGCCCGGGCACTGGCTGACTGTGAGCCAATGCTGGCCAGTTTTTACCACGCAACGCTGCTCAAGCATGAAAACCTCGGCAGTGCGCTGAGTTATATGTTGGCGAACAAACTTGCTTCTCCAATAATGCCTGCGATTGCTATCCGCGAAGTCGTGGAAGAAGCTTACGCGGCTGATCCAGAAATGATTGCTTCAGCGGCCTGCGATATTCAGGCTGTGCGCACTCGTGACCCGGCCGTTGATAAATACTCAACCCCACTTCTGTACCTGAAGGGCTTTCATGCGTTGCAGGCCTACCGCATCGGTCACTGGTTGTGGCATCAGGGGCGACAGGCGCTGGCGATCTTCCTGCAAAATCAGGTGTCAGTCACTTTCCAGGTCGATATTCACCCGGCGGCAAAAATTGGCCGCGGGATTATGCTCGATCACGCTACCGGTATTGTGGTCGGTGAAACCGCGGTAATTGAAAACGATGTTTCCATCCTGCAATCCGTGACGCTTGGCGGGACGGGGAAAGCGGGGGGCGATCGCCATCCGAAAATTCGTGAAGGCGTGATGATTGGCGCGGGAGCGAAAATTCTCGGCAACATAGAGGTTGGACGCGGCGCGAAGATTGGCGCAGGCTCTGTCGTCTTACAGCCTGTACCGCCACACACCACCGCCGCAGGCGTTCCAGCACGGATTGTCGGCAAACCCGACAGTGATAAGCCATCTATGGATATGGATCAGCATTTCAATGGCATACACCATACGTTCGAGTACGGCGACGGCATCTGATTTCGAGCTCATCTTGAACCCGGGCTGTGCTCGCCATCCTCACGTACTGCGTGTACGCTCCGGTGGCTGCGCGCAGTCCGTGTCCAACCTGACTGCGCCGATAACGCTCGAAAAATAAATGGCAAATTCGTGTCGGATAAGGCGCCAGCCGCCATCCTTCAAAATCAACTTCGCAATATTGCGCCAGGATAGCCCAACTGGCGCCAGGCCTCATACACCACCACCGATACCGCATTTGACAGGTTCATACTGCGACTGTCCGGCATCATTGGAATACGGATTTTTTGTTCGGCTGGCAGGGCGTTCAGAATAGTCGCTGGCAGGCCGCGTGTTTCCGGGCCAAACATCAGATAATCACCATCCTGATAGCTCACAGCACTGTGTGCTGGGGTGCCTTTGGTGGTGAGGGCGAACATGCGCTGCGGTTTTTCGGCTTCGATAAACGCGGCGTAATCGTGATGGCGAACCACCGCCGTAAACTCATGATAATCCAGCCCTGCGCGGCGCAGGCGTTTATCGTCCCACGTAAAACCCATCGGCTCAATGATATGCAGACGAAACCCGGTGTTAGCACACAGGCGGATGATATTGCCGGTATTCGGCGGAATTTCTGGTTCGAATAAAACGATGTTAAGCATGCTGCCCCCTTAATTGCGGGGGGCAGCATAGCATTTTCACTACGCCGCGTCCCCATGGGCAAGCGGTGCCAGCGCCATCGGAAGTTTACTAAGCTCTTGTACCAGTGAGTCCTTGCTGATTTCACCGATCGATTTCGCGCCGGTCAACGTCATCGCCACCTTCATCTCTTTCTCAATCAGATTCAGCAGATTCGCCACACCCGCCTGGCCATGGGTTGCCAGAGCGTACAGATACGCGCGACCCAGCAAAACGCTGTCGGCCCCCAGTGCGATCATACGCACGACGTCCAGACCGTTACGAATGCCGCTATCTGCCAGAATCGCGATATCGCCTTTTACTGCGTCGGCAATGGCGGGCAGCGCGCGTGCAGAAGACAGCACGCCATCAAGCTGGCGGCCGCCGTGGTTAGAGACGACGATGCCATCCGCGCCAAAGCGCACGGCGTCGCGGGCGTCCTCCGCATCGAGGATCCCTTTGATCACCATCGGGCCATCCCAGAATTCACGGATCCACTCCAGGTCTTTCCAGGAAATGGAAGGGTCGAAGTTATTCGCCAGCCAGCCGATATAATCTTCAAGGCCAGTTGGTTTACCTAAATAGGCTGAGATATTGCCTAAATCGTGCGGACGGCCGTTCAGACCGACATCCCACGCCCACTGTGGATGAGTTACTGCCTGCCAGTAGCGGCGCATTGCTGCATTCGGGCCGCTCATACCAGAATGGGCATCACGATAACGTGCGCCGGGCGTAGGCATATCAACGGTAAAGACCAACGTGGAGCAGCCTGCTGCTTTGGCGCGCTCCAGGGCGTTACGCATAAAACCGCGGTCGCGCAGGACGTACAGCTGGAACCACATTGGACGCTTAATGGTCGGGGCGACTTCTTCAATTGGGCAAACGGAAACCGTCGAAAGGGTAAACGGAATACCCTTGGCATCAGCAGCGGCGGCGGCCTGAACTTCACCCCGGCGTGCATACATGCCACACAAACCAACCGGCGCTAAAGCGACCGGCATCGACAGTTTTTCGTTGAACAGGGTAGTTTCCAGACTGAGGTCTGCCATGTTCTTCAGCACGCGCTGGCGGAGTGCCACCTCTGATAAATCTGCCACGTTACGACGCAGGGTATGCTCCGCATACGCACCACCGTCAATGTAGTGGAACAAGAAAGGGGGCAGAATGCGTTGGGCTGCGGCGCGATAATCGCTGGCTGCTGAAATAATCATGTGTTGTTCTCCCTGCTAATCTCATTATGGTCACCGGGCAGGCGTGTGATACGCGCCTGGCGGGCCTGATCTTCATCAAATCGTTTAATCGTGGTGTGGACAAAACTGAGGTGCGCCATCATCGCTTTGCGTGCCCCGTCGGCATCCCCGGTGACAATGGCATCCAGTACCGCCAGATGTTGTTCCGTAAGTTTTGAAAATACGGGGGGGACGAGGTACATACGCTGACGACTCTGTTTCACCGAAGACTGTAGGACGTCGAAGAAACCGCGCATGGTTTGTAACAGCACCACGTTGTGTGAGGCTTCAGCAATGGCGAGATGAAAGCGAACGTCTGCCTGTGAAGCGAGATCCGGATCTTCACTTTGCGTTGCTTCAAAACAGAGCCGGATTTTCTCTTTATCAGCGACCGTGGCACGCATTGCGGCGTGCCAGGCGGTGCTGGCCTCGATGGCGTGACGGGCTTCCAGAATATCGAAACTGTAATCGGGATCGTCCGCCATCAGACTTTTCAGGGGCTGAACAATATTTTGCTCAGACCAGGCTTCATGCTGCCAGCGGACAAACGTCCCGCCGCCACGACGGCTGAGCAGTACGCCTTCGCTCACCAGTTTTGCCAGTGCTTCGCGCAGTGAGTTGCGCGACACACCCAGCTGTACGGCCAGTTGGCGCTCGGCGGGCAATTTCATGCCCGCTTCCAGTCTTTGCTCTTCAATCAGCGCCCGCACACGAGAAGCAACCTCGTCTGACAAGCGTCTGGGCATCACAATCATGGAATCATCCAGGTTAAGACATAAGCCTGAAGGGTGGTAATAACACCCACCATACAGGTGAAAATCAGGCTGTGTTTCACGGTAAAGCGGAACAGGTCAGACTCTTTCCCCACCAGTCCCACAGCCGCACAGGCAATGGCGATAGATTGTGGAGAAATCATTTTTCCTGTTACGCCGCCGGTGGTATTTGCTGCCACCATCAGAACATCTGAGACACCAATTTGCTGGGCTGCTGTTGCCTGCAGGGCCGCGAACAGCGCGTTTGACGATGTATCCGAACCTGTCAGGAATACCCCCAGCCAGCCAAGGAACGGTGAGAAGAAGGTGAAAGCGCTGCCTGTGTGCGCCAGCGCTAATGCCAACGTTGAAGAAAGCCCGGAGTAGTTAGAGATAAACGCAAATGCCAGCACCATACCGATGGAGTAGATTGGCAGCGCCAGATCTTTCAGCGTACTGCCAAAGGTCTGGAGAGCGGCGGACGGCTTCATTTTCAGCCAGACGATAGACAACAAGGCGGCAAACAGAATGGCGGTGCCGGTTGCCGAGAACCAGTCAAACTTGTACACCGCCGCATAGGCCGTTGCTTCATGCACCACGGGCGGCATGCGGGCAACCAGCTTGTCGAGGAACGGAACCGGAATATTGACTACCCAGTGGTACATTGCGCCGCCTGGTGCAAATAACGCTTTAAACGGCGGTACGCTCCAGAGGGTTACTGTTGCCGTCAGGAACAGGAACGGCGACCAGGCGCGGACAACTTGTCCGGCAGTGTAGTTGGTGCGGGCCAGCGTCTGATCGACCTGTGAAGCACCCATATCGCCAAAGCGGAAGATGCGCACAGGTTGCCAGCGTTTCAGGAACAGCGTCAGACAGACCAGTGATACCAGAGAGGAGATGATATCCGGCAGTTCCGGCCCGATGAAGTTAGAGCTGAGGTACTGAGCGATGGCAAAGGAACCGCCCGCGACCATGACTGCAGGCCAGGTTTCTTTCACCCCGCGCCATCCATCCATAATCGCCATAATCCAGAAGAGCACGATAATTGTCAGGAATGGCAGCTGACGGCCTACCATCTGGCCGATCTCAAAACTGTCCAGTCCGGTAACCTGACCCGCGACCAGAATCGGAATGCCCATCGCACCAAAAGCGACTGGTGCGGTGTTCACAATCAGGCATAAACCTGCTGCATACAAAGGGTTAAAGCCCAGACCTACCAGTAGCGCGGCGGTTATTGCGACCGGAGCGCCAAATCCTGCGGCCCCTTCGAGGAATGCACCAAATGAGAAACCGACAATCAGCATTTGTAGGCGCTGGTCAGGTGTAATCGACAATATTGAGGAGCGGATGATGTCGAACTGCCCGGTCTTGACCGAGATTTTATAGACAAATACCGCCGCGATGATTATCCAGGCTATCGGCCACAGGCCATAAAAGAAGCCGTACACCACCGAAGCCAGGGCGTGATCGACTGGCATTTTGTAGAACAGCAGGGCAACCGACAGGGCAATCACCACCGTCCACGATGCTGCGACATAACCTTTCAGCTTGAGCTTAATCAGCGCGAAGAAAAAGAAAAGGATCGGGAGTGATGCGATCAAGCTTGAGAGCCAGATGTTACCGGCTGGGTCGTAGTTCTGTTGCCAGAGATTCATTGCAGGTCTCCTGAGGGCCTCCGACATAATGGGATGAGTCTGTGCTCATCTGCTGGTCACATTATGTGTAAAAGTGGCCCTGCCAATATTGTTGTGTAGGGATAATGACAATGAATGGTTAATCAAATGTTATTTATTGGCAACGGTATTGTAGGCTAATTTTAATGAAATGTGAGGTGGTTTTCGGAACTGGCTGGAATTGGTAGGGCCAATTTGCAGGAAAGGAAGGCCGGGCAAGCGGATGTTGCCCGGTTTGTTATCAAAACTCGGTCTTTGAAAAGCCTGTCATCTCTTTTAGGCCCATTTCACGGCCCAGTTCTGTCATCGGGTGTACGACGATCAGACCGCGCACGCTTTTCTTCAGCTTGCCCATGTCTGCCTGTTCTTTTTTGGTGATAGCACGGCGAAACGGGAGTTTCGTCAGCTTTTGCGCTTCTTTGCTCAGCTTCTGACCGTGCACTTCACGCAGACGTGCGATCTCGGCTTCCAGCGTTTCTTTCTCTTTTTCCAGCTCGGCGTATTTGTCGGCGGCTTCAACCAGCGAGAGATCAGCCTGCTGGTGGCGGATGGCATCCAGGCGATCGCTCAGACGTTTAATTTCGTTTTTTTCGACTTCTTTCATAGGATAGCTTCTGATAAAAATAGGATGAATATCCTATAGTATGCGCGCAGAGCGGGATTATTCTCAACTAATCGAAGATAAATAATCAAATGCCGCAAGTATTTTATCGCTAACAATAATACTAGTTGTTTGATTGGTAATGGATTTTAAGTAATAAGATCAATGATGGCGCTTTTGTTGGCGGGTTTATCGCGAAGCACGTTTTCCTCAATACAATCTTTTCTCTGATCCTAAACTTAAATCAACGGCCACACAGGCTGGATGCGGATAATACATGGAGGATTGGTCATTATGGCGAAACTAGGCGAGAACGTTTCAATTCTTATTGATAAGACCATCGATTTTATGGCGTCAAGCCAGGCTTTTCGCGAGTATCTGAATAAAACACCGCCGCGCAATGTTGTTCCTTCTGAAGTCCCGCAGGAAAATGTGCAGCTGTATTTGCAGCGTCTGGAGTACTATCGCCAGCTGTACCGGCCACAGCAGGATGAAAAGTAAATCGACATCGCTTATTTCTGAAAAGCTTTTTTTAAGCTGATTTTAGAAATCAGCTCGGTCAGGGAAAGTACCATGGTTGAGCGTACCATCTGCTGGTAGCGCTGGATTTGCATTGCGTACAAACCCGAGTCTGAGGTATCAAACTGTGGCGGTGGAGGAAGTGCTGTTACGCAGTGAAGTTCACCAAACGGTCCGAGGATTTCGTCATCGGTGAATGCATATTCATTGCCGTCGTGATTCAACTCTTCACGTAGAGCCATGAGCAGTTCTGCATCCTCATACTCCGGGCGGCTGAGTACGCCCAGGCCGTAGATAAGCTTCAACCTGACGGAAAGATCGCCCAGCGGACCGTCGCCGTCGAGTAACGGTTCTACTGCGTATTTCACCGCATAGTCGTCTTTGCGAAATACCTGGAGCACCAGAATATTCACCGCCTCGGTGAGTAATTCTACGGCGGTGATGAGGAAGCTGCGTACGGTTTTGCCAGCATTCAGACGCTCAAGCACACGATTTTCAAAGGCCTGCGTTTGTTCCATTATTGCCTGCATATCTGACAATCTGTTATTCGGGCGCAGGCTGAGCTGCGCCAGATTCTCTATCATTTGGTCGCGATGTATGCGTTAACCGCCTCCGCCACCACATCACTGTTGGCATCCAGCCCGGACACTTGCGCCAGTGCGGCCTGTGGCCCTTTTTCGTCAATTAATGCCGCCAGTTCCTGCGCCTGTGGGTCCTCTTCACTGCGATAGTGCATCGCCGCAGCAATACCCTTGACCAGATTAACGTGCGGCAGAGCGTACTCCATTGTGCCCAGCAGCGGCTTAATCAGACGATCGCCAGCGCTCAGTTTACGCAGTGGCTGACGGCCAACACGTTCAACGTCATCTTTCAGATACGGGTTTTCAAAACGACCGAGGATTTTCTGAATGTATGCCGCATGTTTTGCTGCATCAAAGCCATAGCGTTTGATCAGCACCGCGCCGCTCTCTTCCATCGCACCTTTTACCACTGCGCGGATTTTCTCGTCGAGAATCGCGTCACGAATGGTCTGATGGCCGGTCAATTTTCCGAGGTACGCGGTTATAGCATGCCCGGTGTTCAGCGTGAAGAGTTTACGTTCGACAAATGCCATCAGGTTATCAGTTAATTCCATTCCCGGGATATTCGGCAGTTCGCCTATGAACTGCGTTTTGTCGACAATCCACTCACTGAAGGTTTCCACGGTGACTTCCAGCGGATCGTTGGTTGCGGAAGCGGAAGGCGGAACAATACGGTCTACGGCGGAATCGACAAAGCCGACGTGCTCTTCAACCCAGGCTTTATCGGCATCTGCCAGCGCATTCATCACATGACCTTTCAACTGCGTGGTTCCGCGCACCATGTTTTCGCAGGCAATGATATTCAGCGGGGTGGTAATACCCTGGGCTTTACGTTTGACCAGGCCTTTGGCGATGGCCGGAGCGATACGCTCAAGTACCACCGGACCCACGGCGGTAGTCACTAAATCAACGTGGGCAATCAGTTCCACGACATCATCGCCGATGCTGCTAACGGCGTTGACGCCGGAAACAGTATCGACCTGCTCGTTTTCACCGACGACATGAACCTGATAGCTATGACGGGCATTCAGGGCATCGAGGACCACCTGATTTACATCCGCAAACGTCAGTTGTATCCCCGCTTCAGCCAGCAGTTTGCCGATAAAGCCACGACCGATATTACCTGCGCCAAAATGTAATGCTTTCATAGTATTAACCTTCATTAATGTTTTTACCCAAGAGGGCTGGGGTGAGGGACAGCGATACGTTCCCCCTCACCCCAACCTTCTCCCGCCATCGGAGAGAGTGGGACGCAGGCCCGATAAGCGCTAGCGCCATCGGGCCATGGGACTTACTTACGACCAGCCAGCAGTGCCAGAACTTCATCCACGCTGGTGGTATGCGCCAGACGTTCGATCACGGATTCATCATCCAGCGCGTTGGTCAGGCTGGTAATGACCTGAATGTGCTCGTTATTACGAGCGGCGATACCAATTACCAGACGAGCAATGTCGTCTTCTTCTTCACCGAAGCGTACGCCTTCCGGATACTGGCAGAACACCACCCCGGTTTTCAGCACGCGGTCTTTGGCTTCAACCGTACCGTGCGGTACAGCGATGGACTCACCCAGGTAGGTCGGGGTCAGTTTTTCGCGGTCCAGCATGGCTTCAACGTACTCAGGTTCAACATAGCCGCCTTTCACCAGTTGCTCACCGGCAAAGCGAATCGCTTCTTCTTTGTTGGTGGCTTTACGGCCAAGGAAGATATTCTCCGCACCCAGTTTGAACAGGTTGTTATCGCCCTCATCAAAGCTGTCTTTCAGATGACCACGTACTTTCTCTTCGTTGACGTTGTGGCGCTGTGCCGCCACCAGACGCTCAGTCAGGCTGGAATACAGACCGCTGTCGAGGAAGTTGGTCAGTGAAATGTGCTGTGCCTGCGGAACCTGGCGCATAGCGCGTTCGGTCAGGTCACGGTGGGTAATGACCAGATCCACATCCGGCGGCAGGTTGTTAATTGCACTGTTGGTGACGGAAATCTGCGACAGACCCGCATCCTGTACTTTCTTACGCAGTACGCCGGCACCCATCGCGCTGGACCCCATACCGGCATCACAGGCTACGATGATTTTACGCACGTGGCTCAGGTCGTTGGTGACATCGCCAGCAGACAGCGGAGATGCGCCTTTAGATTCCGCTTTCATGTCCTGCATGCGGCGAGTTGCTGCATCAATGTCGTCATCTTCTTTCACTTTGCTGGTTTTCAGCAGAATAGCTGAGACCACAAAGGAGACCGCCATTGCCGCACAGATTGCAGCGATGTTGGCAAAGTATGCGCCCTTCGGCGTCATTGCCAGCACGGCCAGGATAGAACCAGGAGATGCCGGAGAAACCAGACCGCCACCCAGGATAGTCAGGGTAAAGACGCCAGTCATACCGCCGAGGATAACAGCCAGAATCAGACGCGGGTTCATCAGTACATACGGGAAGTAAATTTCGTGGATACCGCCCAGGAAGTGGATGATAGCCGCACCGCCAGCAGACTGTTTAGCGCTGCCACGACCAAAGAACATGTACGCCAGCAGGACGCCCATACCCGGACCCGGGTTTGCTTCAATCAGGAAGAAGATGGATTTGCCCATCTCATGGGACTGCTGAATACCCAGCGGTGAGAAAATACCGTGGTTGATGGCGTTGTTCAGGAACAGGATTTTCGCCGGTTCAACAAAAATAGACGCCAGTGGCAGCATGTCATGGACAACCATGAAGTTAACGCCTGCCGCCAGAATTTTGGACAGTGCTTCAACCAATGGACCAATGCCGAGGAATGCCAGAATGGCGAGGATCATACCGATGATGCCAGCGGAGAAGTTATTCACCAGCATCTCAAAACCGGACTTGATCTTACCGTCTACCCAGCCGTCGAAGTGTTTGATTGCCCAGCCGCCCAACGGGCCCGCGATCATTGCACCGAGGAACATCGGCATATCCGCACCGACGATAACACCCATAGTGGTGATAGCACCGACCACGCCGCCACGATCGCCGCCAACCAGTTTACCGCCGGTGTAACCAATCAGCAGCGGCAGGAGATAGGTGATCATTGGACCGACGAGCTTCGCCAGCGTTTCGTTCGGCAACCACCCTGTCGGAATGAATAATGCGGTGATAATACCCCACGCGATAAACGCGCCGATATTTGGCATCACCATGTTGCTGAGGAATCGACCAAAGCTTTGCACTTTGATCTTAAAATCGGATGACATAAAAACACCCCTTCTTATGTTTGCTATCGCGCAGGCTGAAAGCCCGAGGTTTGTTAATGTAGCGGCAGGAGGTAGCCGGACCCTGTAGATACTGCGAAATCTGGCACTGAATCGTTCAACTGTCCAGTCGACGGGCTTTTATGTGATTCGCGTCACGTAAATATAGGGTGTGTGGTATTAGTTAATGTGACCATGATCACAAAATATCAGTACATAAAAACATCGATGCGCAAGAATTCGCTAAAAAAGGCGGTTAAATGTGAATTAGTTCACGTTTTTCATTTCTCTGTTTGTTGAGTTTTTGTGATCTTGATCGCAAGATATTTTCATTTGAATAAATCCAAATGTGATCTATAGCTGATTCTTCTCTGGCCTGTTTTTCCGCAAAATAGAGCAATTTCTCACCAGAAAAAATATTTTATTTGTGATATGGCGGAAATGCCTATCTGCAGTTATGTTCAAAATATCAGCCAGGGTGCGTACGGCTGCCAGCACATACAAAATTCTAATTAGCGTGAATCCGAGGCAGCTATGTTTCTAAACTATTTTGCATTGGGCGTGCTGATCTTCGTTTTTCTGGTTCTGTTCTACGGAATCATCGCTATCCATGATATCCCCTATAACATGGCGAAAAAGCGCAATCATCCACATGCCGACGCTATTCATACCGCAGGGTGGGTGAGTCTGTTTACGCTGCATGTCATCTGGCCATTCCTGTGGATATGGGCCACGCTCTACCAGCCTGAACGGGGTTGGGGAATGCAGTCACACATCACGCCGGCCGGAAAGGAGCCAGATCCTGAGATTGCCGCATTGTCAGCGCGCATCACTCTGCTGGAAAAAAAGCTGGCAGAGGCGAATAAAACCGATGACTCCACCTTTCCGGAGATTTGATCATGGATCTGTTGATTGTTTTGACCTACGTCGCGTTCGCGTGGGCGATATTTAAGATATTTCGAATTCCGGTCAATCAGTGGACATTAGCTACCGCAGCATTGGGTGGGGTGTTTATTGTCGCGGGACTTATCTTATTAATGAACTATAACCACCCGTACACATTTACCGCGCAGAAAGCCGTTATCTCAATTCCCATTACGCCGCAGGTCACTGGGATTGTTAGCGAGGTAACAGACAAAAATAACCAGTTGATTAAAAAAGGCGAGGTGCTCTTTAAGCTCGATCCTGTCCGTTATCAGGCACGCGTCGACAGATTACAGGCTGACCTGGTGACGGCAACGCATAATATTGAGACTTTGAAAGCGCAATTAGCCGAAGCGCAGGCCAATACCACCCAGGTTTCTGCAGAACGTGACCGTCTGTACAAAGATTACCAACGTTATCTGAAAGGTAGCCAGGCGCGAGTGAATCCGTTCTCTGAAAGCGATATCGACAACGCCCGGCAAAACTTTCTGGCTCAGGATGCCTTAGTCAAAGGCTCTGTCGCTGAACAGGCACAAATTCAAAGTCAGTTAGACAGTATGGTCAACGGTGAGCAGTCGCAGATTGTTAGCCTGCGGGCTCAACTGACAGAAGCGAAATACAATCTGGATCAGACCGTTATTCGTGCGCCCAGTAATGGTTACGTGACGCAGGTGCTTATCCGACCTGGCACCTATGCTGCCGCGCTGCCGCTGCGACCGGTAATGGTGTTTATTCCCGAACAAAAACGGCAAATAGTGGCGCAATTCCGCCAAAACTCACTGCTACGTCTTGAACCGGGCGATGAGGCGGAGGTGGTGTTTAATGCTCTGCCTGGCCAGGTATTCTCTGGCAAGCTAACCAGCATTTTGCCGGTTGTTCCTGGTGGCTCTTATCAGGCACAAGGCGCGTTACAGTCTTTAACGGTTGTGCCGGGCACCGATGGCGTACTGGCGACAATTGAGCTGGAGCCAAATGCTGAAGTAGACGCTTTACCGGATGGTATTTATGCCCAGGTGGCGGTCTATTCCGACCACTTCGCGCATGTCTCCGTGATGCGTAAAGTTTTGCTACGCATGACCAGCTGGATGCATTACCTCTATTTGGATCATTGAGTGATTACGTTGTCTTGTTGCTGAGAGTTGCAGCTATATCCATTACCGCTGCAGGTGGTTGCTGGCGTCGTATTTGCGCCGCCATAAACTGCATATACGGGTCCATATGGCTGAACATGGCTTGATAGCCCTCACACAAATGGTTATGCCAGCGTTTACCTGAAGGATGAATCCGATGTTTTGGGCAACCCCCATGGCAGGCAAAACGCCATTCACAGCGTTCACATTGGGCAGCAACTTGTGCTTTTGCCATTCCAAATTTGTGCTGTTGCTTACTGTTCACCATTTTTTCTAAATTATCGCGTCGCAGATTGCCCAGTCGGTGTTCAGGGTAAACGTAGTGATCGCAACTGTAGACATCACCATTTTGCTCTACGACCAGACCGAATCCGCAGGTCGATTGCATCACGCACAATGAAGGTTTTTCACCCAGCCAGGCGGCCAGTGCGCTGTCAAATAACTGGATAAAGACGCGTCCGACATCTCTTCGTACCCAGGTATCGAAAACCTGGATAATAAATCGTCCCCATTGCTCACCTGAAACGGACCACGAAGTGACAGCACGCTGAGCCATTGATTGTGGATACAGTAGTTCACCGTAGCGTTGTGCAAGGGGTAACTGTTCTACTGCCGGAATGAATTGAATAAAAGTCGCCCCTAAATCGCGGCTCAAAAAATTATAGATTTCAACAGGATGTTCAGCTGTGACGTTGTTGACTACGCACAGTACATTCACTTCCACGCCATATTGAGTCAGCACACGCATAGCGTTAATCACCTTCTCAAATACTGAGTCCTGGCTGCGTGTTTTGCGGTAGCGGTCATGTAAGTACGCGGGTCCATCGATAGACAACCCAACAAGAAAACGGTTTTGGGCCAGAAAGTTAGCCCATACTTCATTAATGAGTACACCGTTTGTCTGGATACTGTTGCGGATGGTCTTGCCGCAGGCGTGTTTCTGCTGAAGTTCAACGACACGCTGATAAAAGGGTAGCCCTGCCAGAGTGGGCTCCCCTCCTTGCCAGGTAAACTCAATTTCGTTACCCGGATGAGCATTGATGTACTGTTTGATGTACTGCTCCAGCGTCTTCTCATCCATATGGCGCTGCTGGTGAGCAGGTTTCAATGTCCCGTGTTCCTTCCCCAGATAAAAACAGTAGTCGCAAGCAATATTGCACTGATAACTAACAGGTTTTGCCATTAAATGAAATGGACGTTTCATGGCGTTCTCCCTCAAGGCGGTAGAAAGTTTTTGGTGATCAAGGTCACTATTCCAACGTCTTATGTTGACAAAGTGAACGAATGATCGGAACAATAATTTCATTAAAGCATGTTAATCGTGAAATTAAAACTTCATTCGCCAGTATCAGGGATTCGTATGAGCAGATTATTTTCTGGAGCACAGAATCTGGGTAAGTCGTTTATGTTGCCAATTGCCATTCTCCCCGCTGCGGGGTTGTTACTGGGATTTGGCGGCGTATTTACCAACCCAGTGACCATTTCGACCTACCCTTTCCTCAACAATGAGATTGTGCAGGCTATTTTTACCGTTATGCGACTTTGCGGTAGTGTCGTGTTTGATAACTTATCACTGCTATTTTCCGTCGGTATTGCCGTGGGACTGGTGCGCAGTGACAAAGGCACTGCGGGTCTGGCAGCAGTCCTTTGCTTTCTGGTGATGAATAAAGCAATCAATGCGCTGTTGTTGCTGACGGGAACATTGGCGACAGAAAATCTCGCCGCTGCCGGGCAGGCGAGTGTTCTGGGGATCACGACGCTGCAAACCGGTGTGCTTGGTGGGGTGATGTGTGGGTTGCTAACCTCCTGGACACATAGCCGGTATGGAAAAACTCAGCTACCTAATATGCTGGCATTTTTTAGCGGTTCGCGCTTTGTCCCCATAATGACGTCGTTCTTTGCCATCTTTCTTGGCGTTGCGCTGTTCTGGGTCTGGCCGCACGTGCAGGCAGGGATTTCTCACCTTGGCATTCTTGTTGAAAAGACCGGTTATCTTGGTACGTTAATTTACGGCATGATCCTCAAATGCCTGATCCCTCTGGGGTTACATCATCTTTTCTACATGCCATTTTGGTTAACAAGCGTCGGTGGTGAAGCCGTTGTTAATGGCCATGTCGTCGAAGGCACACAGAATATCTTTTTCGCTCAACTGGCCGATCCTTCGGTAACGCAGTACTACATTGGTGTTTCACGCTTTATGGCCGGACGCTTTGCCGATTTCATGTTTGGTCTGCCGGGTGCTGCGTTGGCGATCTATCACTGCGCAAAACCGGAAAACAAAAAGAAAGTCGCCAGCTTGATGCTTTCTGCCGCATTGACCGCATTCGTGACCGGGATTACCGAACCACTCGAGTTCGCATTTATGTTCTGCGCACCGCTGCTTTACGCCGTGCATATCGTCTTAACCGGTGTTGCATTCATGCTGACGCATATCCTGGAGATTACGGTCGGTCAGACATTCTCCGGTGGGCTGGTGGACTTCCTGCTTTTTGGGGTGTTGCAGGGGAACGCCAAAACCAATTGGGTTTACATGCTGCCGCTGGGTGTTGTGATGTTCAGCGTCTATTACTTTACCTTCCGTTTCATCATTCAATGGCGGCAATTGAAAACGCCGGGTCGTGAAGATGAAAGCGAAGAAACGCCGGTCGTGAACGTGGCAACGGATGCACGTGCTGCCGGGATCGTTGAGGCGTTAGGCGGTCGCAGCAATATTGTCGATGTGGACTGCTGTGCAACTCGTTTGCGTATCACTGTAAATGAGCCGGAGAAGGTGAGGCTGGATGACTTCAAACAGCTTGGCAGTAAAGGCGCATTCATTCGCGGTCAGGGCGTACAGGTTGTTTATGGACCTCATGTCACGCTGATTAAAAACGAAATTGAAGAATTTATCGGTTCATAAAGAGAGCGGTCTTATGAAAGCAGTTATGTTGATGTTCGACACCCTAACCCGTAATCACCTTGCGCCCTATGGCGGTGATGCGATAACGCCGAATTTTACGCGTCTGGCGCAGGAGTCCGCCCAGTTCGATAACTTTTACGTAGGGAGCATGCCTTGCATGCCCGCACGACGTGAGCTACATACCGGGCGCTATAATTTTCTGCATCGTAGTTGGGGACCGCTGGAACCTTTTGATTTCTCGGCGATGCAATCGTTGCGTCAGAATGGTGTGCATACACATATGGTTACTGACCATAAGCACTACTGGCGCGACGGTGGCGCGACGTATCATACGCGTTATTCCACATTTGAGTTTATTCGCGGGCAAGAGGGGGATTGCTGGAAAGGACAGGTTGAAAAGCCACTAATCCACTGGCAGGGCAACGAGGATGAAGAGACGCTTCGTCGTCGTGCCGGACGTATGACCCAGGATTTAATCAATCGTGCTGCTATGCCTACCCAGCAGGAACATTTTACCCACCGCACGATTAGCGCGGGTATAGAGTTTCTCGAAACTAACCAACACCAGGATAACTGGTTTTTACAAATCGAGTGTTTTGATCCGCACGAACCGTTCTTCGTTCCTGAAAAGTACCTGGCGAAGTATGGCTGTAAACCCGGTGAATTCGACGGCTGGGTACCCTATTACTGTGGAGCGCCTGGCGGGTCAGAAGATCAGAAAGTCCGTAAGTTTTATCAGGCGCTAATCACCATGTGTGATGATTATCTTGGTCAGGTGATGGATAAACTTAAGGCGCTGGATCTGTGGGATGACACTCTGTTTATCGTCTGTACCGACCATGGGTTCCTGCTGGGGGAGCACCAGTGGTGGGGTAAAAATATCATGCCGGTGTATAACGAAATCGCTAATACGCCGTTCTTTATCCGCGATCCGCGCAGTAAAACGCAGGGTGTCAGACGTAGCGCACTGGCGCAGACAATAGATATTCCGGCGACGTTACTGGAATATTTTGATATTCCCCGCCCGGCAACCATGACAGGAAAACCGCTGCGCCCGGCCATTGAACGTGATGAGTCGATCCGTGATTATGCGCTGTTTGGTTATTTTGGTGGCCATATCAATATCACCGATGGTGAATATGTTTATATGCGCTGCCCGCGCGAGCAGAATAAAACGAATCTGTATGAATATACGTTGATGCCTACGCGTATTGATAGCCCTTTTAAAATTGATGAGCTAAAGGATATTCGTATTCATCCGGGCTTCGATTTTACCCAGGGTGTACAGGTGATGCAGATCCCCGCCACCTTTGGTTATCTTAATCCATGGCGCTTTGGCGATAAGTTGTTCGATGTTAAAAACGATCCGGGACAGTTTCAGCCACTTAATGATGGAACCTTATCTCAACGCTATGCCGCCGCGTTGATCCCCATGATGCAACAGCATGATGCGCCGCCAGAACTGTATACGCGCTTCGAACTCGATCCACTCACGCCTGAGCGCGATGCGCAATTTATCCAACGACAACATGAACAGAGCGCAGGGTATGCCTGTGCGCATCCTGGCGTTGCAGAGGCATTGGCGTTTTTGATCCGCAACAGCAGCGAAGACGCATTGGAACTGACCGTGGGGTGCAGTGTTGATGAAGCTGATATTTTCGCATTAATCGATAAGTTATTTACCGGTGATAAACATCGCGCCATGGTCTACCAGACGCGCTTATTACTGCGTACGGCATAGGAACGGGAAAGTGGAATGGAATTTAGAAAACGCCCGCTTTCGTATGACCGTGCAGGCAACCGGCGCGGAGCTTAGCTTGCTGTGGGATAACAAAGGCCAACGCAACTGGATATGGCAACCGCAACCAGACGTGTGGAATAACTCGGCGACGCAGCTTTTCCCCGTTGTAGGCCAGCTTATCCATAACGGGCTATGGCAGGGAGAGCGCTTTTTTCCGCTCTCCGCACACGGTTTTCTGCGTTATCAGATATTTGACTGCGTGGAGCAGGATGCAACTCACCTGGTGATTGAAGCTCATGATACGGCCAGCACACGCGAGGTGTGGCCATTTTCCTGGCAGGTTCGTATTGGATGGTATCTAGAATCCGACGGTATACGTGTGACATGGTCGGTATTCAATACAAGTGATGAAACGTGGGGCTATTCCTCTGGCTGGCATCCAGGATTTGCACTGCCTGTAGCGAGTGAACCAGGTTGGACGGTGCGATTCAATTCAGTGTGCACGGGGCCGTTTGCTACGCAGAAGAGGACATTGCAGATCAGCGATAATGCCCCCGGTATCGCGACATTTTCGCTTCTGCCGGAGAGCTTTAACCATGGTGCCGTCTATTTTTCGCAGAGTGATGATAACCATTGGGCGGTTTGCTCGCCGGATGGCGTTGAACAGATAGTCTTTGCTGGAAACCAGCAATGGCTGGCCCTGTGGGGCATACCTGGCGCGAATTTATTGTGCGTGGAACCCTTATCTGGCACCACGGACGATCCCTGTTTTGACGGACAAATAGCGCATAAGAGAGGCATTCAATGGCTGAATGCAGGAGAGCAGCATAGCCATTGGCTCTCGGTCAGGTTCCCGGCAGACAGCGGACGGTAAGCGGGATAAACTACCTGACTTATCTCGCGGTCAGGAGAGCCCGTAATGAGTGTGAATAAAAAAAACGTGCGCGTTTATCTTGCGAATATCCTCGGTAGCCTTGGGGATACTGATGGAAAAATTGCCGGTTATATTTTGCAAAACCCGGGCCTGGTCGTGCAGCTACCAGTAAAGAAACTGGCGCTGGAAATTGGCGTCAGTGAAGCGACTATCGTGCGTTTTTGTAAGAAAGTGGGCTATGACGGGTTGCTGAACCTGAAGGCTGATCTCAAGCGGGAACTACTGACGGAAAGCGATCTGTCATTGCCATCTTCACCGGATATTTTTCTGGATGATTCGCGCAACGAAGTAGCACAAAAAATCGCCTTGATGATTGAGACCTCAAGTCGGGAGACGATTGACCTGCTGGATATGAAAGTGGTGAAGCCCGTTGTTGAGCGCTTTTTGGCGGCCCGGCGCGTGATGTTTGTTGGATTTGGCGCATCTGGACTGGCAGCGCTGGAGGCGCGCGACAAGATGAATCGTCTGGGAATTGACTCTGAAGCGTTTACCGATCGCTTCACGATGACCCTTAAGCTGGCCAATCTGAAGGCTGACGACCTGGTGGTCGCATTTTCCCATTCAGGAGAGACGCCAGAAGTAGTCAATGCGTTTCGTCTGGCTCAAAAAAGGGGCGCTTACACCCTGGCGATAACACATAGTCATCACTCACCGCTGAACGAGCTGGCGAATACATTCTGGCTGACAAGTGGTGAAGCAGGGCCGATGCAAGGGGATTCAATTTCTACGCGTATTTCGCAGTTGTTTATTATCGAGTTTTTATGTACCGAAATTACGCGTCACAACCTGCGGGATAGCGGAGTGACCGGATTGTCGATTAAAGAGTTGTTGATAAAAGAAAGGATTAAACGTGAGTCCTCAGGATAATGATTTTGCTCCAAAACCTGTTGGTAAATGGTGGCTGGCGGGTAAAAAACCCGATTATCGTTTTACACTTGCCAATGAACGTACTTTTCTTGCCTGGATCCGCACCGCTCTGGCATTAATGGCGGGTGCGGTGGGCGTTGATCAATTTTCTCCGCAGCTCTCCTCTCCTGGTTTACGCCACTCCCTTGCATTATTTCTTGTCATGGGCGGAGCCCTGCTTGGTGGTCTGGCGTGGCGGCGCTGGCGGCATAATGAATACGCTATGCGCCTGGACAGCCAGTTGTGCTATACCCGCTTTATCTTTGCGTTGTCTCTGTTTCTTGTTGTTGTGGCGGTATTACTGGGAATAATGCTGTGGGGGTAAGCGCCAACCGCGATCCTGGACTTCAGCCTGAACGCACGGCACTTTCCTGGAGACGTACCGCGTTTTCAATGATGGTACCCGCCGTATTAACGCTGCGGGGATGGCTTCATTTTGGTGAATGGCCTTATGCGATTGCGACTTTTTTGTTGATGAGTTGCGCATCGATCATCCTGTTACATCAGCGCGGTAAAAATAAGCTATATGTCTCATTTTCAATCGTATTAAGTAGCCTGTTATTGGGATTTCTCTTCCTTTGCCGTCTTTTTGAAATCATCTGAGCCATACTAGGCTGTATCCCAAATTGTTCGCTTATGGGCAACCAGAGGCGCAGTCTATTTTTTTGTTGGCAAAAAGGACACGGTATGAAACTCATTGGCAGCTACACCAGCCCTTTTGTGCGAAAAATTTCTATTCTGTTGCTGGAAAAGGGCATCACTTTCGAATTTGTTAACGAACTCCCCTATAACGCTGAAAACGGCGTAGCACGATATAATCCGTTAGGAAAAGTACCCGCGCTGGTCACCGATGAGGGAGAGTTCTGGTTCGACTCCCCGATTATTGCGCAATACATTGAGCTGCTGGATATTGCGCCCGCCATGTTGCCGCGCGAACCGCTGGCGGCACTTAAGATTCGTCAGCTTGAAGCACTGGCTGACGGTGTTATGGAGGCTGGGTTAGTCTCTGTTCGCGAACAGGCTCGTCCTGGTGCGCAGCAATCGGAAACCGAACTGTTGCGCCAGCGCGAGAAAATTACCCGCAGCCTGGATGTGCTGGAAGGTTATCTGGCAGACGGTACGCTTAAAACAGACTCGGTTAACCTTGCAACCATCGCCATTGCCTGCGCGGTGGGCTATCTCAATTTTCGTCGGATTGCACCCGGTTGGTGTGTGGACCGGCCGCGGTTGGTCAAACTGGTGGAAACACTCTTTCAGCGAGAAAGCTTTGCCCGCACAGAGCCGCCGAAAGCTTGATAGGCATATACATCTCATCCATCAAGCTGCCTCTTTGTTGGCAACGTTCGTTCGCCCCTGGGGATTCATTCTCTTGCCACCTCGACGCATCTTGATTGATTTTGTGTATGTATGTCCGCATGAGTAAAGTCACGGTACAATCCTCCCTATATCGATAGCCCTCTCCACGGTGGAGAGGGCCACCAACAGCCAGGCCCTTTCATGACAACCGACATGCGTTCACTTTACAGCCAGCTTCCTGCTATCGATCGTTTATTGCGCGATAGCGCCTTTTCAGTCTTGCGTGAGTCCCACGGTCACACCCGGGTGGTTGACCTGCTTCGCCATATGCTCGACGAAGCCAGGGAAACGATTCGCGACGTACAAGCGCTTCCGGCATGGTGCAACGACTGGGCGCAAGAGGCCTGCACCCGGCTGGAACGGGAATCGCAAAGCGCGCTGCGTCCGGTTATCAACTTGACGGGGACAGTGCTGCACACCAACCTTGGGCGTGCATCGCAGGCGGAAGAAGCGATTGATGCTGTTGTGCAGGCTATGCGTACGCCGGTCACACTGGAATACGATCTGGACGGTGCAGGGCGCGGACATCGTGATCGTGCCCTGGCGGATTTGCTATGTCGCATTACCGGGGCGGAAGACGCTTGTATCGTAAATAACAACGCGGCAGCGGTGCTGTTAATGCTGGCCGCAACCGCCAGTGGCAAAGAGGTGGTGGTTTCACGCGGTGAGCTGGTGGAAATTGGCGGTGCGTTTCGTATTCCGGATGTCATGTCCCAGGCTGGGTGTGTGTTGCGTGAAGTTGGCACGACCAACCGTACCCACGCCAGTGATTATCGCCAGGCAGTGAATGAAAACACAGCTCTGCTGATGAAAGTGCATACCAGTAATTACAGCATCGAAGGCTTTACCAAAGCGGTAGATGAGATGGAACTGGCGGTGATGGGTCAGGAGCTGGATATTCCGGTGGTGGCGGATCTGGGCAGCGGTTCGCTGGTCGATCTCAGCCAGTATGGTTTGCCGAAGGAACCAATGCCACAGCAGTTGATCGCCGCAGGCGTAAGCCTGGTCAGCTTCTCAGGCGACAAGCTGTTGGGCGGGCCACAGGCGGGGATTATCGTCGGTAAGAAAGAGATGATTGCCCGATTACAGCACCATCCGCTGAAACGCGCGTTACGGGCCGATAAAATGACCCTGGCGGCACTGGAAGCGACGCTGCGGCTCTATCTGCACCCGGAGGTGTTGGCAGAGAAATTACCGACGTTACGTTTGCTCACCCGTACTGAAGAGGCCATCCGCGCTCAGGCACAACGATTACAGGCGCGGCTGGAAGAACATTACGGCGACACGTTCGCACTGAACGTGATGCCTTGCTTGTCGCAGATTGGCAGCGGCTCGCTACCTGTTGATCGGCTGCCCAGTGCGGCATTAACGTTTACCCCGCATGACGGGCGCGGTAGTCGTCTTGAGGCGCTGGCCGCCCACTGGCGCGAGCTACCGGTGCCGGTCATTGGGCGGATTTATGATGGCCGCTTATGGCTGGATCTGCGCTGTCTTGAAGACGAGACCCGGTTTATGGAGATGATGCTGAAATGATTATTGCAACCGCCGGACACGTTGACCACGGAAAAACGACGTTATTACAGGCGATTACCGGCGTGAATGCCGACCGCCTGCCAGAAGAAAAAAAGCGCGGTATGACCATCGATCTCGGCTATGCCTACTGGCCGCAGCCTGACGGACGCGTACTTGGATTTATCGATGTTCCCGGACATGAAAAGTTTCTGTCCAACATGCTGGCGGGGGTCGGCGGTATCGACCACGCTCTGCTGGTGGTTGCCTGCGATGACGGCGTGATGGCGCAAACACGTGAGCATTTGCAGATCCTGCAACTGACGGGTAATCCGCAGCTTACTGTGGCACTGACGAAAGCCGATCGCGTGGATGAGGCGCGTATTAACGAGGTGCGTGCAGAGGTCCAAACAACACTGGCTAACTATGGTTTTGCGGATGCAGCACTTTTTGTGACCGCCGCCAGTGAAGGGCGTGGGATCGATATCTTACGTGACCATTTGCTGCAATTACCTACGCGCGAGCATGCCAGCAATCACAGCTTCCGCCTGGCGATTGACCGTGCCTTTACGGTAAAAGGTGCAGGCCTGGTGGTAACAGGTACCGCGCTCAGTGGTGAAGTCAATGTGGGCGATTCGCTGTGGCTGACGGGCGTTAACAAACCGATGCGCGTGCGTAGCCTGCATGCGCAGAACCAGGCCTGTGAGCATGCCCATGCTGGTCAGCGTATTGCGCTGAATATTGTCGGAGATGCTGAAAAAGAACAGCTCAACCGTGGTGACTGGCTGCTTTCTGATGCGCCGCCGGAGGCTTTTACCCGTGTCATTGTTTCCTTAGAACATTCGGCCCCGCTAATGCAGTGGCAACCGTTACACATTCATCACGCGGCCAGCCACGTTACCGGGCGGATTTCTCTGCTCGAAGGAACGCTGGCGGAACTGGTTTTTGATACTCCGCTGTGGCTGGCTGATAACGACAGACTGGTGCTGCGTGACATTTCTGCGCGTACCACGTTAGCTGGCGCCCGCGTGGTAACGCTCAACCCGCCGCGTCGGGGCAAGCGTAAGCCGGAATACCTGCAGTGGCTGTCAGCACTGGAAAATGCGCAGGATGACGGCGACGCGCTGGCAATACATCTGACGCGCGGGGCGGTGAATATTCCTGATTTCGCGTGGGCGCGGCAACTCAATGGCAACGGTATGCGTCCGTTGATTGAGCAGCATGGCTTTATTCAGGCCGGCTACAGTCTGCTGAATGCGCCTGTTGCAGCACGCTGGCAGCGCAAAATCCTCGATACACTGGCAACGTACCATGAGCAGCATCGCGATGAGCCAGGACCGGGGCGTGAGCGTCTGCGGCGTATGGCCTTGCCGATGGAAGACGAAGCGCTGGTGCTGTTGCTGATTGAAAAAATGCGCGATAGCGGTGCTATCCATAGCCATCATGGTTGGCTGCATTTGCCGGATCATAAAGCTGGTTTCAGTGATGAACAGCAGGCGATCTGGCAAAAAGTCGAACCTCTTTTTGGTGATGAACCATGGTGGGTGCGGGATCTGGCGAAAGAGACGGGCACGGATGAGCAATCTATGCGTTTGGCGTTACGACAGGCAGCCCAGCAAGGCATCATTACTGCGATCGTTAAAGATCGCTATTACCGTAACGATCGGATTGTCGCCTTCGCTAATATGATCCGCGAACTCGATCAGGAAAGAGGATCGACGTGTGCCGCCGATTTCCGCGATCGGCTTAACGTGGGACGTAAACTGGCTATCCAGATTCTGGAATATTTTGACCGCATCGGTTTTACCCGTCGTCGGGGCAATGATCATTTACTGCGGGATGCGTTGCTATTCCCCGAAAAGAGTTGATGTCATTTAATCCGTGACCGCTGTCGTAAAGCAGTAAAAGGCTGGCGAATAATTCGCCAGCCCCATCTACCTTTGTAGTACCCCTACAGCAAGGAGATGGTCATGACTAATAACCCCCCTTCAACGCGTATTTATCCCGGCGAGTATGGTTACCCTCTGAAGTTAAAAGCTCGATACGATAACTTTATCGGCGGCGACTGGGTCGCACCTGCGGACGGTGAGTATTACCAGAACCTGACACCGGTAACCGGGCAATTACTGTGCGAAGTGGCCTCTTCCGGCAAGAAGGATATCGATCTGGCACTGGATGCCGCGCACAAAGTAAAAGATAAATGGGCGCATACCTCCGTGCAGGATCGTGCGGCGATTCTGTTCAAAATAGCCGATCGAATGGAGCAAAATCTCGAGCTGCTGGCGACCGCAGAAACCTGGGACAACGGTAAACCCATTCGCGAAACCAGTGCTGCTGACGTACCACTGGCAATTGACCATTTCCGCTATTTCGCCTCCTGCATTCGTGCGCAGGAAGGGGGGATCAGTGAAGTCGACAGCGATACGGTGGCGTATCACTTCCATGAACCCCTGGGCGTGGTTGGGCAGATTATCCCGTGGAACTTTCCGCTGTTGATGGCGAGCTGGAAAATGGCGCCTGCCCTGGCGGCCGGCAACTGCGTGGTGCTGAAACCTGCCCGCCTGACACCGCTGTCCGTACTGCTGCTAATGGAAGTGATCGGTGATCTGCTGCCGCCAGGCGTGGTGAACGTGGTCAACGGTGCTGGTGGAGAAATTGGCGAGTATCTGGCAACGTCAAAACGCATTGCGAAAGTGGCGTTTACCGGCTCAACGGAAGTGGGTCAGCAGATCATGCAGTACGCAACGCAAAACATCATTCCTGTTACGCTGGAGCTGGGCGGCAAATCGCCCAATATCTTCTTTGCTGACGTGATGGATGAAGAAGATGCGTTCTTTGACAAAGCGCTGGAAGGTTTTGCACTGTTTGCCTTTAACCAGGGCGAAGTGTGTACCTGCCCGAGCCGTGCGCTGGTGCAGGAATCTATATACGAGCGTTTTATGGAGCGTGCTATTCGCCGCGTGGAGAGTATTCGCAGCGGTAACCCGCTTGATAGCGTAACGCAGATGGGGGCGCAGGTTTCGCATGGTCAACTGGAAACCATCCTCAACTATATCGATATTGGTAAGAAAGAAGGTGCTGATGTGCTGACCGGCGGGCGGCGTAAGCAGCTGGATGGAGAGTTAAAAGAGGGATATTACCTCGAGCCGACCATTCTGTACGGTAAGAACAATATGCGCGTATTCCAGGAGGAGATCTTTGGTCCGGTGCTGGCTGTCACGACCTTTAAAACCATGGAGGAAGCGCTGGAAATCGCTAACGATACTCAGTATGGACTTGGTGCTGGCGTCTGGAGCCGTAACGGCAATCTGGCATATAAGATGGGGCGTGGTATCCAGGCGGGGCGTGTATGGACCAACTGCTATCATGCTTACCCGGCACATGCGGCTTTCGGCGGCTATAAACAATCAGGCATTGGACGCGAGACCCACAAAATGATGCTGGAGCATTATCAGCAGACCAAGTGCCTGCTGGTGAGCTACTCTGATAAACCGCTGGGACTGTTTTAAATTCCCCTCAATCATTGCCCGGTATCGCTAAGCGATACCGGGCATATCGTTATGCTTTTCGTCTTCCTGCAGCCCGAAATATTTAGAGTATATAGAAACCCATATATCGTTATATAAATAAGAGAATTGCATACGTTCTGGCCGTTCATCTATTATTCTTAACTCTATTGTTTAAAACAAATAGCAGACAAATTTATTAATTTAAATCCCTGAGGCAAATATGTTTCTTGATTATTTTGCATTAGGAGTGCTTATTTTTGTATTCCTGGTTATTTTTTATGGGGTTATTATTCTGCATGATATTCCCTATCTGATTGCAAAAAAACGTAACCATCCTCATGCCGATGCAATACATGTTGCGGGCTGGGTAAGTTTGTTTACTTTGCATGTTATTTGGCCATTTTTATGGATCTGGGCAACGCTTTATCGCCCGGAGCGAGGGTGGGGTATGCAGAGTGCTGATCCTTCCCTTAACCAGCTTCAGGCACGGGTAGCCGATCTGGAAAAGAAACTGGCCGAGGTTAAGACCTCCCCGGCGGAGTAATATTGATGGATTTACTGATCGTTCTGACCTATGTGGCGTGCGCATGGTCGATATTTAAAATATTTAAAATCCCTGTAAATAAATGGACCGTACCAACAGCAGCATTGGGCGGCATATTTATTGTTTGCGGACTTATATTACTGATGAATTATAACCATCCGTATACATTTAAGGCGCAAAAAGCAGTGGTTTCTATTCCCGTAGTGCCTCAGGTAACGGGTGTAGTAACAGAAGTGACGGATAAGAAGAATACGCTAATCAAAAAAGGCGAGGTCCTGTTTAAACTTAACCCTGGTCGCTATCAGGCGAGGGTTGACCGCCTGAAAGCTGATATTGTGACGGCACAGCATAAAGAGCAGGCTCTTGCCGCGCAGTTAGATGAAATGAAGGCTAACACGCAACAGGCAAAAGCCACGCGCGACAAGCTGGCGAAAGATTACCAGCGCTATGCGCAGGGTAGCCAGGCGAAGGTGAATCCTTTTTCTGAACGCGACATTGATGCGGCGCGGCAGAACTATCTGGCGCAGGAAGCGTCAGTGAAATCATCCGTCGCAGAGCAACAGCAAATACAGAGTCAGTTAGACAGCATGGTATTGGGGGAACATTCACAAATTGCCAGCCTGAAAGCCCAGTTGGCAGAAGCCGAATTTAACCTTGAGCAAACTGTGGTACGGGCGCCCAGCGATGGTTATATCACGCAGGTGCTGATTCGACCGGGTACCTATGCCGCAGCTCTGCCTATGCGTCCGGTAATGGTCTTTATTCCAGACCAAAAACGGCAAATTATTGCCCAGTTCCGTCAAAACTCGCTGCTGAGACTGGAACCGGGCGATGAAGCTGAAGTGGTGTTTAATGCGCTGCCGGGTAAGGTATTTAGCGGTAAGTTGACGGCGATTAGCCCTGCGGTTCCGGGTGGTACGTACCAGTCAAATGGGACGCTACAATCCTTAAACTCCACCCCCGGTTCTGAGGGCGTTATTGCTACGATAGATCTGAATGAAAATGAAGATTTAAACGCTTTGCCCGATGGTATTTATGCACAGGTAGCCGTCTATTCTGACCATTTTGCCCACGTGTCAGTGATGCGCAAGGTGCTGTTACGGATGACCAGTTGGGTGCATTACCTGTATCTCGACCACTAAGCGTAGGCTGTTCTGCTTGCCATTTTTGCCTACTCAGGTTGCTGCTGTTGCGCCTGAGTAAGCTGTTGGCGTATCTCATTTAACATCTCATCAAGAATAAACTGTACGCGCCAGGGTTGATATTCGCGCTTACGGAAAATAGCCACGAGATCCAGCCACCATTTATGTTGCTCAGAGAAGCAAGGGACCAGCAACCCGGACTGCGTTTCTTTTTGCACACTTTTATTCGGCGCAAAAACAATACCCAGATGGTTACGGGCCAGCGCCAGCGCTGACTGCGTATTGTCGCAGACGTAATTTCCCGTCACGCGATAATCTTGTATCTCTTTACCTTCGGCTGAGGTGAATCGCCAAATATTAGCATCATCAATCATCATTGAATCAATTAGAATACAGGAGTGATGCTCCAGCTCTTCAGGACTGGTAATAGGATGTTTTTTGAGATATTCCTCGCTGGCAAAAGCCGTGACGGCATATTTAGTAATGAAACTGGCAACCAGTGATTCATCTTTAGGATGTGCATAACTTATTAAAATATCACAGTCATCAGGGAATTCGGCGCCCTCATAAAATGCTTTACGTTCCAGATTATATGTTTTTAGAGAAAGAGTAATACCACCGATATTCTGTATTTTGGCAATAACATGCTGCGATAAGTAAGCAATAATCCCCGTAGGCGCATATACCGTTACCCGACCACGTTTTTCATGCTTATAATCAGCAATGAAATTATTCAACTGATCGTTTCTGTCCAACATGTCATTGATGTAAGGGAGTAGCGCTGTGCCAAAAGGCGTGAGGGTCAGGTGTCGGGTGGTTCGATCAAATACTTTTAACCCAACTTTTGATTCAAATTCAGCGAGATACTTGCTGACGTTGGCTTGCGCGATGCCGAGAACAGTCGCTGCATGGCTGATATTTTCACTGGCAGCAATGACAGAGATAATCTTCAGCTCCCGGTGTTTGAGTTGTAATTTATTCATCGCCAAACCCAATATATATATGAATTTATATATTACTATATAAATATGAATCTTGCACTGATGAAATTGTAAGCATTATTATGCTGGCGCTTTGTAGCTTATTTTAAAATGGAATGTTGGCATGTTAATTAAACGCAATATTGTGGTGCTATTTGCCTTTTCTTTTATGGCTAGTGCAACAGCCGCAGAATTTTCTATTGGCGGTGGGGCTGTATATAATGAATCTCCTTATCGTGGATATAATGATAATGTTCACGCAGTACCGCTTGTCAGTTATGAAAGTGAATCATTCTATTTTAGACAAACAACGTTAGGCTATATTCTGTCCAAGAGTAAAAGTAATGAATTTAGCATTACTGCCTCATGGATGCCGCTTGAGTTTGATCCCGCTGATAACGATGATCATGCTATGAAGCAACTGGACAAGCGCGACAGTACTGCGATGGCAGGGGCTGCGTGGTATCACCATGAGAATTGGGGCAGCGTAAAAGTTTCTGCTGCAGCGGATGTTCTGGACAACAGCAATGGCTGGATTGGAGAAGTGTCTCTGTTCCGCCAAATGCCGATGGACAGACTGACGCTCACCCCGGCCATTGGCGTTCTCTACTATGACGAGAATTTCAACGAATATTACTACGGCGTGTCTGGCAGTGAATCTCGGCGTAGCGGGTTATCAAGCTTTTCCCCTGGCGATAGCTGGACACCTTATGTCGGCCTGTCCGCAAAATATGCGTTAACCACAAACCTGACGTTGCTGGCCAGCGCCAATTATAGCGTGCTACCAGACGATATTAAGAATAGCCCAATGGTCGATCGCGACGACAGCTTCACTTTCCTGTCAGGGGTGAGCTGGCGTTTCTGATTCTCACCCGTTTGCCCTCACGGAAGAGGGTAATCTTTTCATGATGCTTTGACGGATAGCACTAACAGTCGCCATCCGTCATATCATTACAGCTATATGATTGCAGCGTCTGTAATAGGCGCATTCCTCAAGAACCACGGCGTTATGTACGGCGTCAGCAGCATTTTTACCCCAGGTAAACGGCCCGTGCGAATGCACTAATACCGCCGCCGGGACCTGTATTCTGCTTACCCGCGCTTATATCGATTATTCAGCGATGGGCTTTACCGTTCGCGATTAGGCGTTTACCCGTAGTCGTTCAGGCACCTGACAAAATTTAACCGATTCCCCTGTCTGATCAAGGCAGCCGGGGCGCGCTCTCTGGCACTCTGTGGTTTTAACGCAGAGGGAGAGGGCAATGAACCGGTTTATTATGGCTGATGCGGCGAAATGTATTGGGTGTCGAACCTGCGAAGTTGCCTGTGTGGTATCTCATCAGGAAAACCAGGATTGTGCGACGATCTCCTCCGACGCGTTTGTCCCACGCATTCAGGTCATTAAAGACAACGCATTTACCACTGCGGTCGCCTGTCATCAATGTGAAGATGCTCCCTGTGCCAATGTCTGCCCAACTCACGCTATTCGTCGCGAACATGGGCATATCTTCGTAGAACAGGAACGTTGTATCGGCTGTAAAAGCTGCATGCTGGCCTGCCCGTTCGGGGCGATGAATGTTGTCGCGCATACGTTACGGGTGCAGGCGATTAAATGCGATCTGTGCTGGCATCGTGAAGCTGGCCCGGCGTGTGTTGAAGCCTGCCCAACCAGTGCGTTGCAGTGTATGGATGCCAATAAGATTCAGCAGCAGCGTCTGCGTTCCCAGCCGTTGTAATGCGAAGCCCGACCTGTATTCCGGTCGGGTTTTCTGTCAGCCTTCAAGCCAGGCGCGTTCGATCTCTTCTGCCAGAATTTTCACGCCAGCCTCGATTTTTTCCGGATCCGGAACGTAGTTCATCCGCATGCACTGGTGGGTATGTGGCCAGGGCTTATCCAACCCCGGGAAGAAGTAATCGCCGGGAACCATCAGGACACCGCGCGCTTTGAGGCGTTGATACAGCAGTTCGGTGGAGATCGGTAAATCCTTAAACCACAACCACAGGAAAATTGCCCCTTCTGGTTTATGAATCAGGCAGCGATCTTCGGATAAATAGCGACGAATGATCGCAATTGTCTCCTGAACGCGCTGATAATAAAACGGCTTGATAACGGTCTCTGACAGACGTAGCAGATCGTTGCGCTTAATCATCTCGCACATGATCGCCGGTCCCATACCGCCAGGCGCCAGGCTGATAATGCCGTTCATATTGGTGATGGCGGTGATGATTTTCTCATTAGCGATAATAATGCCGCAGCGGGAGCCTGGCAGGCCGAGCTTGGAAAGGCTCATGCACAGCACAATGTTTGGGTTCCACAGCGGGCGTGCTTCGCTAAAAATAATACCGGGGAACGGGACGCCATAGGCGTTATCAATCACCAACGGGATACCGTGCTGGTTGGCCAGACGATCCAGTTTCATCAACTCTTCGTCAGTGATCACATTACCAGTGGGGTTGGTTGGACGCGACACGCAAATCATGCCTGTCTCTTCACCAATGTGCAGGTGTTCAAAATCAACGTGATACTTGAACTGGCCTTCCGGTAACAGCTCAATGTTCGGCCGTGCCGACACGAAGAGCTCCTCTTCCAGCCCTGAATCGGCGTAGCCAATGTATTCCGGTGCCAGGGGGAATAACACTTTTCGGGTGGTTCCGTCAGCGCGGCGTCCTGCGAAGAGATTGAATAAGTAGAAAAACGCGCTCTGACTGCCATTTGTCAGTGCAATATTTTGTGGTTCGATATCCCAGCCCAGTTGTTCGCGCAGCAGTTTCGCCAGCTCAGACAGTAGCTCGGTTTTACCTTGTGGACCGTCATAATTGCAAAGCGCATCAGTGACTTTGCCGTTTTCCAGCATCTCTGCCAGCAGAGTCTGGAAGTAATCCTGCATCTCCGGGATTTGCGCCGGATTGCCGCCGCCGAGCATGATGGCACCGGGGGTACGTAAACCGTCGTTGAGGTCCTCCATCAGGCGTGTGATGCCTGAATGGCGGGTAAATTTGTCGCCAAAAAGTGAGAATGTCATAGCAGGTGGTCTGTCGAACTCAGTATTAAAGTGGCTAACCATAACGCTCCCTATGGCAGGGTGCAAATCAGGTCCCGAAGTCCGAATTGATGTTTTGTGCTGCAGATTTTTGAATGGCTGGTTTTTTATATTGCATCCGGCTTCCCGCACTATTCGGTACGGGAAGCTCGGTGGGATCAGGGCTGGCCTGCCCAAACAACCATCACTTTATCGTCGCTATGTTCGCGTATAAATCCATATCCCTGCTGTAATGTGAGCGTGGTTTGTTTTCCTGCGCCGATGGCAGGATGTCTGGCTCTGAACTGACTGATTCGCTGCCAGTGTGCGACGTTGGCGGCTGATTTCCCGTTAATGTCCTGCCAGTTCATATCTGAGCGCGTGCCTTGCAATGGATCAGAACCGGTTGGTCCAAAAGGACGGGCGGATTCGTCACCATAGAAGAGTTGTACTGCCCCCGGAGCCAGCAGCAACAGCTCGGCGGCTTTATCCCCACCTTCGCGGAACAGACGCGTATCGTGCGATGAAAGATAGCTGAGTACATTGAAACTCTGCAATTTTTCCGCCATCTGCTGCCAGGTGAGATCCATATTGGCCAGGCAGTCGACAGCTTTGGCTGCCTGCTCCTGGTAATCAAAATTAATCATTGCATCGAAGCCGTGGCGGTAATAATCACTTTGCATGACGCCGTGTCCCCATGCCTCGCCAGTCATCCAGAAGGATTTATCATCCAGCGCTTTGTCAGGGTTAGCGTGCTTCCATTCAACCAACGCTGCGCTGGCCTGTGTTTTCAGTTGCTGCCAGGCGGGAAGTTCGACGTGCTTGGCTGTATCGATCCGGAATCCGTCAATACCGTAGTCTCGTACCCACTGACTGAGCCAGTGGGTCAAATAATCCCGTGGCGTATAGTCCGCGATAGCTTTGGCGCGAGTGTCTGGTTTGTTTTTGTAGAACACCGGCAAGCCGGAAGGTGTGGTGGATTCAGTTTTAAGATCGGGCAGGAAGGCCAGTGACATGGTCAGGTCGTCAAAACCCGGGTTGTCGTAGTTGCCAATGTCGGTGCGGATCCAGTTTTTCCCCCACCATTTTTCCCATGCGGCTTTATCGCTGAAATTAATGTAGTCATTAAAGCTGTGCCAGCTTTGCCCGGCGGCAGGCTTCCAGTCCGTCCAGCGTTCCCCGAGCGTTTTTTTTAGCTCATCACCTGATAAGTACAATGCGCCAAATTGATATTCCTGCATATCCGCAAGCGTGGCGTAACCGGTGTGGTTCATGACGACATCGAACAAAATACGGATGCCGCGTTGATGTGCGCCATCCACCAGTGCGCGCAGATCTGCTTCGTTGCCCATATTGGCGTCAAGTGTGGTCCAGTCCTGGGTGTAATAGCCGTGATAAGCGTAGTGGGGAAAATCTCCTTTTGTGCCGCCACCAACCCAACCGTGGATTTGCTCAAATGGTGCGCTGATCCATAGAGCATTGATCCCTAACTGTTGCAGATATTCCAGTTTGCTGGTGAGGCCGCGTAAGTCGCCACCGTGAAACGTCCCAATTTCCTGCATATCATCTTTATGGCGACCGTAGCTGTAGTCGTTGGTTGGGTCGCCGTTCTGAAAGCGATCCGTCAGCACGAAATAGACCGTGGCGTTATGCCAGTCGAATGCGGCGGGTGCGTTCGTTTCTGCTCTCTCGAGCAATAACAGGCCGTTGCTGGTTGCGGCAGGCAGCAATGTAATCTGCCCGTTTTTTACGGTAGCTGTTTGCTGACTGTAGTAATCGCGTACGACGGTGTCTTCAGGAAAGGTCTGGCTTACGTCCAGCGTCAGCGGCGAACCATTCCATTTTGGACATTGTTGAATCTGAGCGGTGATGGGTTCTGCAGCGTTTTTTACCGAGAGCATCAGCGTCGGTGTTCCGGAACGGGTATCAACTTCCAGCGTGTAATTGCCGTCTTTGAATAAACGCCACTGTGGTGGTGTGCCCTCACAGGGTTTCAGTGACAGCATCTGGTTGAGTTTTATGGTATTGGCTGGCTGCCAGCACTGTTGGTCAAAATTTAGGATTAAAGGACGAGTACCCTTCGTCAACGCTGCATGGCTGACAAACTTACCCGTACCTTCTGTTTCGAAGACAGGGAAGCCTTGAGCAGTCCATGTTGAGGCGATTGTAATGCCGGGCAAGAGTGCCAGCGCAACGGCGGCCATTTTCATAATGCTGTCCTTGATGCTGCGATTTTCGCCAGTTTGCCAGTGAAATGGGGCCAGAAACTCATCCCTTGAGCGCATTCCGTCAGGATGAGGAGTGAGGGTGAGCGATCAAGTGCAAAAAACGCACGTATTTTGCGATAACCACCACATTTTCTTCGAATTAATGACAATCTTAACCGCTAGTGCGTGACATAGTTTCAGAATTGGACTATTCCTTTGGGTGCTCTTGACGGCTATTTTTGATATGATTTGAGATTCATCTCTCATTTTTGTGAAAAATATAAGGTGTTGGAATGTATAAATCCGACCAGGAGACCTAATGATATTGACTCCCATTCGACGATATGGGGCAATGATTCTCATGTTACTCACCATTGCATTTTCGGGTGAGGTGCTGGCAAAGACGCACACGACGACAACGAGTCAGAAGTCCCACATAACCAAGACAAGTATTAAACAGGTAAGCAGTAAACAAGAGTATTCTCGCAATAGTGCAAAGAGCAGTTCACTTCCTGATTTGCGAAAATACCCTTCCGGAACACCTAGAAAAAAAGCGTTTCTCCGGACGGTTATGCCTTTTATTACCAGTCAAAATGCTGCCATTACTGCTGAACGTAACTGGCTGATTTCAAAGCAGTACCAGAATCGCTGGTCGCCGACTGAACGTGCGCGTATGAAAGATATCGCCAAACGTTACAAGGTGAACTGGTCTGGTAACACGCGTAAAATTCCGTGGAATACGCTGCTTGAGCGTGTAGACATTATCCCAACCAGCATGGTGGCAACGATGGCCGCAGCAGAAAGTGGCTGGGGAACGTCTAAGCTGGCACGTAGCAATAACAACCTGTTTGGCATGAAATGCGGTAAAGGTCGTTGTAATAATGCACCGGGCAAGGTGAAAGGTTACTCACAGTTTGAATCGGTGAAAGAGTCGGTAAATGCCTATGTCATTAACCTGAATACGCATCCGGCTTACTCTTCCTTCCGTAAATCTCGCGCTCAGTTGCGTAAAGCCGATCAGGAAGTTACGGCAACCGCGATGATCCATAAGCTGAAGGGTTATTCCACTAAAGGGCAGAGCTACAATAACTATCTGTTCGCTATGTACCAGGATAATCAGCGCTTAATCGCTGCGCATATGTAAGCAGCTTTGCTTTAACAGGCCTGCGTGGTGAATGCGTAGACCTGTTAAGCTCAGCCTCCTCTGGCACGACTACAACAATACCTCACTGTATCGATCGCGGTACTCTTTCGGCGTTGTGTCGTACTCCTTCTTGAAGACAGAATAGAAGTACTGCAAGGACGGATAGCCGCACATCTGCGAAATCTCGTTTATTGATAATGTAGTGGAAATTAACAGACTGCGTGCTTTTTCCAGCTTTTCAGCGTGGATCACGGCATGAATGGTCTCTCCAACCTCCTCTTTAAACCGCTTCTCCAGATTCGAACGCGAAATCCCAACAGAGTCCAGCACCTGATCAACCTTGATTCCTTTACAGGCATGATTGCGAATGTAATGCATGGCCTGGATGACAGCAGGGTCGGTGAGGGATCGATAGTCTGTAGACTGACGCTCAACAACGCGCACGGGAGGGACCAGGATGCGCTGTAAAGGCATCTCTTCGTTAGCCAGCAGTCGGTGCAGTAGTTTGGCTGCCTGATACCCCATTTGTCTTGCCCCCTGCGCAACAGATGACAATGCCACCCGCGACAGGTAGCGGGTCAGTTCTTCGTTATCAATACCAATGACACACAGCTTTTCTGGTACCGGGATGTGCAGATGCTCGCAGGCCTGTAGAACATGTCGAGCACGCGCATCTGTGACGGCAATAATACCGGTATGTGGCGGCAGGGTTTGTAGCCAGTCCGCCAGCCGGTTTTGAGCGTGCTGCCAGTATTCAGGTGCGGTTTCCAGGCCCTGATACACTACGCCACGGTATTTCTCTTCTGCAACCAACTGGCAAAACGCATATTCACGTTCTGCGGCCCAGCGCTTGCCGCTGGAGGCGGGGAGGCCATAGAACGCAAAGCGGTTAATCCCTTTTTCTTTCAGGTGCAGAAAGGCGCTTTCTACCAGAGCATGGTTATCGGTGGCGATGTAATGGACTGGTGGATAATGCTCAGGAAGATGGTAGGAGCCACCGACACCGATAATGGGAACGTCGACGTCAGCAAGCAGTTGCGCGATGTCATCGTCGTCGTAGTCGGCGATGACGCCATCCCCTAACCACTCTTTGATGTTATCAATGCGAGCACGAAAATCTTCCTCAATAAAGATATCCCACTCTGATTGTGATGCTTGTAAATACTCGCCCACACCCTCAACAACCTGGCGGTCGTAAGCTTTATTGGCATTAAATAACAGCGTGATGCGATGACGTTTATCAAACATGGTTCTTTTCCTGCTGAATCATGTAGAAAAGACAATGCCGGTTGCATTAACCGGCATTGCGACTCACCCACTTCTTAAATTCAGGCGCGGCGTTTAGTTGCTGAATCCATCCATACCGCCAGCAATAAAATCGCCCCTTTCACTATATACTGCCAGAAGGTGGGAACATCCATCATACTCATTCCATTATCCAGAGATGCCATAATAAATGCGCCCATGACGGCACCGGCAACACTTCCGATCCCTCCCGCCAGGCTGGTTCCTCCAATCACACATGCGGCAATGGCGTCCAGCTCGGCAATGTTTCCGGCAGAAGGAGAGCCTGCACCAAGTCGCGAGCTAAGAATTAACCCGGCAATGGCAACCATCAAACCGTTAATGGCAAAGACGGCCAGTTTGGTGCGCTCAACGTTGATGCCGGAAAGGCGGGCGGCTTCCAGGTTGCCACCAATCGCGTAGATCCGCCGACCAAATGCGGTTCGTGTTGCCATAAACATCCCCCCGAGCAACAGCAACGTCAGCAGTAGCACGGGAGTAGGGACACCGCGATAATCATTCAATAGCCAGATTGCCCCTAATACGATAATGGCGGTTAATGCCTGGCGACCCACAACCGACGTTGATGCGGGAGATTCAAGACCTAAAGTCTGACGACGCATACGCCCGCGCCACTGCCAGCCAATAAACGCCATTAAACCGAGAGCGCCGATGATAAAGCCTGTGCCATCGGACAAGTAGCTCTGACCAATCTGAGACATTGCAGCGCTGGTGGGTGATACCGTTGTCCCGTTGGTTATCCCAATAAGAATACCGCGGAACGCCAGCATACCCGCGAGGGTAACAATAAACGACGGTACCTTGCGGTAGGCTACCCACCATCCATTCCATGCACCGAGGAGTAAGCCCAGAACCAGCGTGACGATCACAGTCAGTGGTAGCGGCCAGCCTAACCAGACGTCACAGATCGCCGCTACACCGCCCAGCAACCCCATCATTGAACCAACTGAAAGGTCGATTTCGGCGGAAATAATCACGAACACCATACCAACGGCAAGAATGCCGGTAATCGCGGTCTGTCTCAGCAGGTTAGAGACGTTACGTGCGCTCAGGTAAGCACCGTCCGTGGTCCAGGTGAAGAACAGCATAATCACGATGATTGCCGCAATCATGACGAAGACTTGTAAGTTAAGCGATTTAATTGCGGGGAAACCGCTTGCCTGTGGGGCTGAAAGTTTCGCGTCAGACGGATTGTTTTTCGACATGATGTTCGCTCCTTAATGCGGCTTCCATCACCTGCTCCTGAGTCAGGTTATGATTTACCAGGTTAGCTTTCAGTTTTCCTTCATGCATCACCAGGATGCGATCGCTCAGTCCGAGAACTTCAGGTAATTCAGAAGAGATGACAATCACGGCGATCCCTTCCTGAACGAGCTGATTGATCAGTTTGTAGATCTCATATTTGGCGCCGATATCAATTCCCCTGGTGGGTTCATCAAGAATGAGGATTCGGGGATTTAGCAGGAGGCAACGGGCGAGTATCGCTTTTTGTTGGTTACCTCCGCTCAGACGCCCGATTGCAAGGTCGGGAGATGATGTTTTCACTTTGAGCTGTTGAAGAGATTCCAGAATACATTTTTGTTCTGCGGCATCATCAAGATGGCTCATACCCCCGGTAAATTTATCGAGCGCAGCCAGCGTGATATTTTTTCCCACCGCCATCACCGGAACAATGCCATCTCTTTTTCTGTCTTCGGGCACCATGGCAATACCTTGAGCAATCGCTTGCTGGCAATTACGGATATTCACCTGAGTGCCTTCGATAAATATCTTACCTTCCCAGCGACCCGGCCAGACGCCAAACAGACACTGTACGGCTTCGGTGCGTCCGGCGCCGACCAGCCCGGCAATGCCTAAAATTTCACCACGCTTGAGGGAGAAAGAAATATCGTTGACGCGCTTTATATGACGATTTACGGGATGCCAGGCAGTCAGGTGTTCAACCCGTAAAATCTCTTCTCCCGCCGTATGAGGCTCACTGGGATAAAGCGCAGTGAGCTCACGGCCTACCATCATGGTGATAATATCGTCTTCACTCATGCTGGTGGCATCGCGCGTGCCGATGTGTTGACCATCGCGAATAACGCAAATGGTATTTGATATGGCTTTAACCTCATTCAGTTTGTGTGAAATGTAAATGCAGGCAATATCATGCTGCTGCAGGTCACGTATGATATTCAGCAGTATTGCGGTTTCTTGCTCGGTGAGCGAGGCGGTAGGTTCATCCAGAATAAGCAACCGAACTTGCTTATTCAGCGCCTTAGCAATTTCAACCAACTGTTGTTGGCCTAAACCTAAATCGCCCACGCGCGTATCTGGTGAGATAGACAAACTGACCTGAGCGAGTAATTTTTGGCAGCGTAGCGTCATCATGTCGTAATCAAGAACACCGTTAAGGGTGATTTCGCTGCCTAGGAAGATATTTTCCAGAACGGTCAGATCTTTAACCAGTGCTAATTCCTGGTGAATAATTGCAATACCCTTGCGTTCGGTATCACGAATATGGCTGGCCCTTATGGTTTCGCCGGAAAAAATGATATCGCCTTCGTAGGTTCCATGTGGATAAATACCACACAGCACTTTCATTAATGTCGATTTACCTGAACCATTTTCACCGCATAGTGAAACGATTTCGCCAGCATTGACCCTGAGGCTAACGTTATCAACAGCCTTCACTACGCCGAATGTCTTGGTAATGTTTTTCATTTCAAGAAGATATGGCATAACTGCTCCACATAAGCCAATAAGAGAACCCTGCGTGGACGTTCACGTATACCCGTGGCTATTTTGAAACCACGTTTGTTGCCCTCCGATTTTGCAGAGGGCATAACGCTTATAGATCGCTTTTCTTGTGGAATCCGTCTTTGATGACTGTCTCGTTAATATTGTCTTTGTTCACGTCAATTGGCGTTAGTAGCCGGGAAGGAACATCTTTCAGGCCATTATTCAGCGTGGAATCAGCTTTTGGCTGTTGGTCATTTCCGAGTTCGACTGCGATCTCTGCGGCAGTATTAGCGAGCAGAGTAATGGGTTTATAAACTGTCATCGTTTGTGTTCCAGCAACGATGCGTTTGATACCTGCAAGGTCTGCATCCTGTCCGGAAATAGCGACTTTTCCTGATAACCCTTGTGCGCTCAGCGCCTGGATCGCACCGCCAGCCGTTGCGTCATTTGAGGCAACCACTGCATCAATTTTGTTATTGTTGGCGGTTAACGCATTTTCCATAATCTTTAAGGCATTTTCAGGTAACCAACCGTCAACCCACTGATCGCCCACAACCTTAATTTTTCCGCTGTCGATATACGGTTTTAATACTTTCATTTGTCCGGCACGGAACAGTTTCGCATTATTATCGACTGGTGAACCGCCCATCAGAAAATAATTTCCTTGTGGTACGATATTGACTAATGATTGAGCCTGTAATTCTCCGACCTTTTCATTATCAAAAGAGATATAAAAGTCGATATCGGCATCATTGATCATGCGATCGTAAGCCAGTACTTTTATCCCTTCTTGTTTTGCTTCTTTGATAACGTTACTTAATACCTGGCCGTTGTAAGGGATTATCACAAGGACATCAACGCCTCGGTTGATCATGTTTTCAATCTGCGACATTTGGGTTTCTTCATTACCATTCGCCGATTGCACAAATACTTTCGCCCCGAGAGATTCAGCTTTGCTGACGAAAATATCGCGGTCTTTCTGCCAGCGTTCCAGACGGAGATCATCAATTGCCATACCGATTTTAACTTCTTTGGCATGACCTGCGACGCTGGTGAGTAAAAGAGAGGTACAGACAGTGAGTAAAATATTTTTCATCTTCATAATCGTGATGCCTTTTGTAGGGGATAGACAACAGTAAAAGTAACAATCACAGCGTAAGACGTAGCAGATTTTTAACAGGTAATGCACAGAAGGCAATTATAGATTTTTATCTTCCAGTTACGTTTTTTGGTTTATTTTCTAATTTATGACCGGGATCTTATTTTAAATGATTGACCAGCATGATTACATTTATCTTTGATAAGTAACGTTTTTTTAATTGAAGGTTTTTATTTTGAGAAGTGGCGCACACTTGTGAATTATCTCAATAGCAGTGTGAAATAACATAATTGAGCAATATGTGGGGAGTGCCCAATATTACGACATTATCAATCACCCGCCGCATTACCTGATTATGGAGCTCATTATGCAAGCCTATTTTGACCAGCTTGATCGTGTTCGTTATGAAGGCACTAAATCAACCAATCCATTAGCATTCCGTCACTACAACCCAGATGAAATTGTGTTGGGTAAGCGCATGGAAGATCATTTGCGATTTGCGGCCTGCTACTGGCATACCTTTTGCTGGAATGGTGCAGATATGTTTGGCGTTGGCGCGTTTAATCGCCCGTGGCAACAGCCTGGTGAAGCGCTGGAATTAGCGAAGCGGAAAGCGGATGTGGCATTTGAGTTTTTCCACAAACTGAACGTGCCTTACTACTGTTTCCACGATGTTGACGTCTCACCTGAAGGTGCCTCGCTGAAAGAGTATAAAAACAACTTTGCCCAGATGGTTGATGTTCTGGCGGAAAAACAGGAACAGAGCGGTGTAAAACTGCTGTGGGGTACGGCAAACTGCTTTACTAACCCGCGTTACGGCGCAGGCGCGGCCACTAATCCGGACCCGGAAGTTTTCAGTTGGGCGGCCACGCAGGTCGTGACGGCCATGGATGCCACGCATAAATTAGGCGGCGAGAACTATGTCCTGTGGGGCGGTCGTGAAGGTTATGAAACGCTGCTGAATACCGATCTGCGTCAGGAACGCGAGCAGATTGGACGCTTTATGCAACTGGTGGTGGAGCACAAACACAAAACTGGTTTTCAGGGGACGCTGCTGATCGAACCGAAGCCGCAGGAACCAACAAAACACCAGTACGATTACGATGCAGCGACTGTTTATGGTTTCCTGAAGCAGTTCGGTCTGGAAAAAGAGATCAAACTGAATATCGAAGCAAACCACGCCACACTGGCGGGTCACTCATTCCATCATGAGATCGCCACCGCTATCGCCCTTGGTCTGTTTGGCTCTGTCGATGCAAACCGCGGTGACGCGCAACTGGGCTGGGATACTGACCAGTTCCCGAACAGCGTGGAAGAGAATGCGCTGGTGATGTACGAAATCCTGAAAGCAGGTGGCTTCACCACCGGCGGTCTGAACTTTGATGCCAAAGTACGTCGCCAGAGCACCGATAAATACGATCTGTTTTATGGGCATATTGGTGCTATGGATACCATGGCGCTGTCGCTGAAAGTCGCGGCCCGTATGATTGAAGACGGTGGTCTGGATCAGCGAGTGGCAAAACGCTATGCCGGTTGGAATAGTGAGCTGGGCCAGCAAATTCTGAAAGGTCAGATGACGTTAACGGAAATTGCGCAGTACGCTGAACAACATAACCTGGCACCAGTGCACCAAAGCGGTCATCAGGAACTGCTGGAAAATCTGGTAAACCAGTATTTGTTCGACAAATAACAGGCCTCTGAGAGCGTGCGTAAGCCCGGATAGCTTTGCGCTACCGGGCATTTCTTTAAGGAAAGATACCCTATGTATATCGGGATAGATCTTGGTACATCAGGCGTAAAGGTAATCCTGCTGAACGAGCAGGGTGATGTGGTGGCCTCACAAGCGGAGAAGCTCACGGTCTCACGTCCTCATCCGTTATGGTCGGAGCAGGATCCTGAACAGTGGTGGCTGGCAACGGATCGCGCCGTAAAAGCGCTGTCTCAGCAACATTCACTCAGAGGGGTGAAGGCGCTAGGGATTGCCGGACAAATGCACGGTGCGACACTACTTGATAAGCAACAGAAGGTATTACGCCCGGCAATTTTGTGGAATGACGGACGCTGCGCTGAAGAGTGCGTGATGCTGGAAAATCTGATTCCGCAGTCCCGTAAGATCACGGGCAATCTGATGATGCCTGGTTTTACTGCGCCAAAACTGCTGTGGGTTCAACGCCATGAGCCGGAGATTTTCCGCCAGACTGAGAAAGTCCTGTTACCGAAAGATTATCTGCGTCTGCGCATGACCGGTGATTTTGCCAGCGATATGTCTGATGCGGCGGGTACGATGTGGCTGGATGTGGCGAAGCGTGACTGGAGTGATGTCATGCTGGAAGCATGTGGTCTGACCCGTGAGCATATGCCTGCTTTGTATGAAGGTAGCGAAATTACCGGGACACTGTTGCCTGCTGTTGCCCAATCATGGGGAATGTCGGAAGTCCCGGTCGTTGCTGGCGGTGGTGACAACGCGGCAGGAGCGGTCGGCATAGGCATGATGAATGCTGGTCAGGCGATGCTCTCGCTAGGTACATCTGGTGTCTATTTTGCGGTCAGTGATGGGTTCCTCAGCAAACCAGAAAGCGCGGTGCACAGTTTTTGCCACGCCTTACCTGAGCGCTGGCACCTGATGTCGGTTATGCTCAGCGCGGCGTCCTGCCTTGACTGGGCGGCGAAATTAACCGGGCTGGCGAACGTTCCGGCACTGATTAGCGCGGCGCAACAGGCGGATGACAACGCCGGTCCTGTCTGGTTTTTACCCTATCTGTCCGGTGAACGTACGCCGCACAACAACCCGCAGGCGAAGGGCGTGTTTTTTGGTTTGACCCATCAACATGGTCCGGCTGAACTGGCTCAAGCTGTTCTGGAAGGGGTCGGTTTTGCGTTGGCAGACGGGATGGATGTGGTGCATGCCTGCGGCGTTAAACCGGCCAGCATTACGTTGATTGGTGGTGGGGCGCGCAGTGAATACTGGCGACAGATGCTGTCTGATATCAGTGGATTGCAACTGGATTACCGTACTGGTGGCGATGTCGGCCCTGCTTTGGGGGCGGCACGTTTGGCGCAAATTGCAATAAACCCCCGGAAGCCATTATCTGATTTACTGCCTCAGCTTGTGCTGGAGCAGTCGCATTACCCTGACGCAGAGCGCCATGCTCTCTTTCAGCAACGTCGCGAAACCTTCCGTCGTATCTACCAGCAATTGCTACCGCTAATGTCCTGACCTTATCCCTCTCTGCTCAGTAGAGGGGGATAAATCTTCTGTATGACTAAATCAAAACAATAGAAATTGAGTATGAATTAATTCTTAAATCTCAGCGTTGGCACTATTTCCTGTGTGATCTCCTTTGGGTACTTCATATCATCATCCCTGATGGATAAGGAGATCCCAATGAAGACTTTGAGGTTGTGGTCATGGATGTTATTCCTTTCTGGCGCACTTATTTACATTGTTGGTTTATGGCGGGCATGCCCACTGTTGAGCGGAAAAGGGTATTTTTTGGGTGTGTTGGTGACGGGGATGTTCGTTACGTATGCTTATCATCATGCTAAAAATCTTAATCAGAATGATGAACGCTTTTCCTCTGTATGTCAGATGGTGGCATTGATAACAACAGGATTACTGTTGGTAGGAATATGGAATGCCCCGTTATTACCTGTCGAAATGGGGCTGTATCCGGCGGCATTCGTAATGGGTTTACTGGGACAGATCCTGCTGTTGCGTCCGTTGAAAAAAGATCAACCTGATGAGACTTAACTCACCAGTCTGCGCGTATCTATTCGTTGCAACAGTATGGAAAGCAGCAAGCTACCTGCCAGGGTGGCGCTAAAAATCCACAGCATGTCCAGCGGGGGCCACGCTTTAAACTCGATCCCATTCGTGCGCAATGCATGAATGATCAGCGCATGGAAGCCATAAATACCCAGTGAATGGCGAGAAATAAGGCCAAGTACCGGTATGGTGCGCGTGCCGAGCGTATTTTTGATTAGTGTCAGCAGTGATATAGCGCAAATAAATACCATTGGACCGCAATAGAGATACCAGGTATCGGCAAAATTGCCTCGCCAGTGGAGTTCATGCAACGTCCCCCGAGAAATAATAACCACGCTAACGAGACACAGTAACGCACTGAGCCAGGTTAATGCGCGTTTTTGCGTCTCCATTATGCCAATTGCCCGCCCCAGCATGCCGTACAGGATGTAATAGAACGTATCGCCGTTGATGTATAAGTTGATGGGCAGCCACTCAAAACCGCCGATTTTTTGCGATACGGTGTTGGGATTGGCAATGACACCAAGTACAACCATTAGCGCCAGCAGCGTTTTCCCGCTGATATTCTTTACCTGAATCAGTGGTGATACCAGATAGATGACGGCGATGGCGAAGAAAAACCACAGGTGATAGAAAACCGGTTTCTGCAACAGATTTATTAGCGATAGCCTGGCATTGATTGAGGTAAATAACAGGATGTAGGCCAGTGCTACGGAGCTGTAAAACAGAATGCAGAGTGCGATACGCACAAAATGTCGTGGCTGAGCACTTCGCTCGCCAAAAAAGAGGTAACCCGAGATCATAAAAAACAACGGTACGCTGACGCGTGAGGCTGAATTTAGCACATTGGCAAGATCCCAGTTTACTGGGCTGACGATTTGCGCATTAGTGATGTACCAGGTAGTGGTATGAATCATAACTACCATTAAACAGGCAATCCCTCGCAGGTTATCAATCCAGAAAATTTTGGGCTGCATCAGTTCCTCTGTTTCCATTTAAAAATAATCTGACTGGCATTTTGTCGGCGTGTCTCACTGGAATAATCCGAGTTCTTACGCTAAAGCTTGTGGTGGTCCGAGGAGATTCTCACAATAGGAATCGAGTTTCAGACATAAATAATAATAAGACTGACCAGCAAAACAGGCGGTAATAAAATGATGATGAAGTATTTCTTTCCTGTGATGGTGACAACCTTCCTGTTGGCAGGATGCGCCGACCCTCAATCGTCCGCGGCCGAACAGAAGGCGCAAAAGGTCAAAGTCACTCCTACGCGTTCGCTGGATATGGAATCATTGTGCAAAAATGAGGCTGCCGAACGCTATAACACTGCGACCCAGAAAATTGATGTTACCGGCTTTGAACAATTCCAGGGTAGCTATGAGATGCGCGGTTCTACCTTCCGTAAAGAGAGTTTTGTCTGCTCATTTGATGCAGACGGGCAGTTTTTGCACCTTTCCATGCGCTAAGTGCCCCCTTTTTCCCGTTTCGTACTGTATATCTTGCAGCCAGCGGGTATACTGACCGCTTCCTTTAAATCCACACGTATCCAGCACGAAATAATATGCAAAAGTTTGATACCAGGACCTTCCAGGGCTTGATCCTGACCTTACAGGATTACTGGGCTCGCCAGGGCTGCACCATTGTTCAACCATTGGACATGGAAGTCGGCGCGGGGACTTCTCACCCAATGACCTGCCTGCGCGCGCTGGGGCCGGAGCCGATGGCAACTGCTTATGTGCAGCCTTCTCGTCGTCCGACCGACGGTCGCTACGGCGAAAACCCGAACCGCTTACAGCACTACTATCAGTTCCAGGTCGTCATTAAGCCGTCACCGGACAATATTCAGGAACTGTACCTGGGCTCTCTGAAGGAGCTGGGTATGGACCCGACCATTCACGACATTCGTTTCGTGGAAGATAACTGGGAAAACCCAACGCTGGGTGCCTGGGGTCTGGGTTGGGAAGTGTGGCTGAACGGCATGGAAGTCACGCAGTTCACCTACTTCCAGCAGGTGGGTGGTCTGGAATGCAAGCCGGTGACCGGGGAAATTACCTACGGTCTGGAACGTCTGGCCATGTACATTCAGGGCGTAGACAGCGTTTACGACCTGGTCTGGAGCGACGGCCCGCTGGGTAAAACCACTTACGGCGACGTGTTCCATCAGAACGAAGTGGAGCAATCCACCTACAACTTCGAATACGCCGATGTGGATTTCCTGTTTACCTGCTTCGAGCAGTACGAGAAAGAAGCTCAGCAGTTGCTGGCACTGGAAAATCCGCTGCCGCTGCCTGCCTACGAGCGTATTCTGAAAGCCGCCCATAGCTTCAACCTGCTGGATGCGCGTAAAGCCATCTCCGTCACCGAGCGTCAGCGCTATATTTTGCGCATTCGCACCCTGACTAAAGCAGTGGCAGAAGCTTACTACGCTTCCCGTGAAGCCCTTGGCTTCCCGATGTGCAACAAAGACAAATAAGAGGCGGCCATGTCTGAGAAAACTTTTCTGGTGGAAATCGGCACTGAAGAGCTGCCACCAAAAGCACTGCGCAGCCTGGCAGAGTCCTTTGCTGCGAACTTTACCGCGGAGCTGGATAACGCCGGCCTCGCGCACGGCAATGTTGAGTGGTTTGCCGCCCCGCGTCGTCTGGCGCTGAAGGTAGCCGCTCTGGCTGAGTCTCAACCTGACCGCGAAGTTGAAAAACGCGGTCCGGCAATTGCCCAGGCATTTGATGCCAGCGGTAATCCGAGCAAAGCGGCAGAGGGTTGGGCGCGTGGTTGCGGCATCACTGTTGATCAGGCTGAACGCCTGACCACCGATAAAGGTGAGTGGTTGCTGTATCGTGCGCATGTGAAAGGCGAAAGTGCTGAAACGCTGCTGCCTGACATGATCGCCACCTCGCTGGCTAAGCTGCCGATCCCGAAACTGATGCGCTGGGGTGCGTCTGACGTTCACTTTGTGCGTCCGGTTCACACTGTGACCTTGCTGTTGGGCGACAAAGTTATTCCGGCAACGATCCTGGGTATTCAGTCCGATCGCGTGATTCGTGGCCACCGCTTTATGGGCGAGCCGGAATTCACCATCGACAATGCCGATCAGTATCCTGAAATCCTGCGTCAGCGCGGTAAAGTGATTGCCGATTACGCCGAGCGTAAGGCAAAAATTAAAGCCGATGCCGAAGAAGCGGCGCGTAAGATTGGTGGTAACGCCGATCTGAGCGAAAGTCTGCTGGAAGAAGTCGCCTCTCTGGTTGAATGGCCAGTGGTGCTGACGGCAAAATTTGAAGAAAAATTCCTCGCCGTACCTTCTGAAGCGCTGGTCCACACCATGAAAGGTGACCAGAAGTACTTCCCGGTATATGCGAACGACGGCAAACTGCTGCCGAACTTTATCTTCGTCGCCAATATCGAGTCTAAAGATCCACAGCAAATCATCTCCGGTAATGAGAAAGTGGTTCGCCCGCGTCTTGCTGACGCCGAGTTCTTCTTCAATACCGACCGCAAAAAACGTCTGGAAGACCATTTGCCGCGCCTGCAAACCGTGCTGTTCCAACAGCAACTGGGTACGTTGCGTGATAAGACCGATCGTATTCAGGCGCTGGCGGGCTGGATTGCCGGTCAGATTGGCGCTGATGTTAATCATGCGACCCGTGCGGGCCTGCTGTCAAAATGTGACCTGATGACCAACATGGTCTTCGAGTTCACTGACACTCAGGGCGTGATGGGCATGCACTACGCACGTCATGATGGCGAAGCGGAAGATGTTGCTGTGGCGTTGAACGAACAGTATCAGCCTCGCTTTGCCGGCGATGAGTTGCCGTCCAACCCGGTTGCCTGTGCGGTAGCGATTGCCGATAAGATGGACACCCTGGCGGGTATCTTCGGTATCGGCCAGCATCCGAAAGGTGACAAAGACCCGTTTGCACTGCGTCGTGCTGCGCTGGGCGTACTGCGTATCATTGTTGAGAAAAACCTGACTTTGGATCTGCAAACGCTGACCGAAGAAGCGGTTCGTCTGTACGGTGATAAGCTGACTAACGCTAATGTGGTTGATGACGTTATCGACTTTATGCTCGGCCGCTTCCGCGCCTGGTATCAGGATGAAGGTTACAGCGTTGATACCATTCAGGCTGTGCTGGCGCGTCGTCCGACTCGTCCGGCTGATTTCGACGCACGCATGAAGGCGGTTTCGCACTTCCGTACGCTGGAAGCTGCATCTGCGCTGGCTGCTGCCAACAAACGTGTATCGAACATTCTGGCGAAGTCAGAAGAGAAGCTGAATGACCGCGTGAATGCGTCAACGCTGAAAGAGCCGGAAGAGATTGCGCTGGCGATGCAGGTTGTCGTGCTGCGTGACAAGCTCGAGCCGTTCTTCGCTGAAGGCCGCTACCAGGAAGCGCTGGTTGAGCTGGCTGAACTGCGTGAGCCTGTGGATGCTTTCTTCGAGAAAGTGATGGTGAACGTCGAGGATAAAGAGCTACGTATTAACCGTCTCTCTATGCTCGAAAAACTGCGCGAGCTGTTCCTGCGCGTGGCGGATATTTCACTGCTGCAGTAATTGTCGTGAAATGACTTAGAAAATGCCGGATAAGCAAAATTGCGCTATCCGGCATTTTTTATGCTATCAGCGCAGTTGCAATTCTGTCAGGCAGGTCTGGCTATCATTCATCGTCTTAATGGAATGAGCCGCACTTTTACCGTTATAACTCACTTCGATCGTGCCTTCTATATTGCGCGGTAGCCATACGCCGATAAATCCATTACGGCCGCTTTTCATCTCTTTTTGTACGACAACATCACCTCTGTTATCCGTCACTTTGACATCAAAAGTCTTCTCAGGCATTTCGCCCTGGCAGCCAGAGAGACTGTGGTTAAAGCAGGGGTGCGTTTGCCATTCATAAGGGGCAAAGGATAGGTAGAATTTATCGCCGAGCGGCAGTGTATAAACCTGCTCACCGGAAGACAGCTTAAGAGCCGTACTGGTAACGGAAGCAGAGTAGGGTAATGGACGACTCTGAGGCGACTGGTCAATGGTTTCTACCATTTGTTCGACGGATTTCCCGCTAAGCCCATGTTGCGCCAGAAAGGTTGACTCTGGGGTTGCTGCAAATACGTTACTGGCTGTGAATAAACCCAAAAGCAGCAGCAGTGAGGATTTCGACATAGCTTCAATTCCTTGTGAAAATTGTGGAATACATGCCGACGTACTATAAAGCTTGCCCTTAGGGAAAGGTCAAAGGTGTAGTGGGTAAAGTAATGCAAAGAAGAGAGGAGAGGGATTTATCGCAACGTGCAAATAAAAAAATCCCCGCCGTTTGGCAGGGATCTTGAATTCTGAGCTTTTTTAAGCTTACAGGCTGGTTACGTTGCCAGCTGCCGGGCCTTTAGCGCCGCTTTCGATGGTGAAGGAAACTTTCTGACCTTCGTCCAGGGATTTGTAGCCATCGTTCTGGATAGCAGAGAAGTGTACGAACACGTCTTTAGAGCCATCGTCAGGAGTGATGAAGCCGAAGCCTTTGTCAGCGTTGAACCATTTTACGATACCAGTCATTTTACCGGACATAGTGTATTACCTTTTAAAAAATAAGTGTGCCTTTCGGCGATATGGCGTGCTTTACAGATTTTTTAACAGTAAAGGAAATGCTCACTACGAAGGGTATCAACGATAACTCTTGAAGGGACTTGCCTTACTAAACTGCTTTAATGGTCTGTACGTCAAACCGTTGAGTGCATTAACTCATTTTACGCATAGGGATGCAACTACTATTTTCTTTTTTGTGGATAGCGACGGCGAGAAAACGGCCCTTTTTCAGGGCCGTTCTTAAATCAAATGTGAAAAATGTTCTAATCCATCAACTGCTTACTTAATCTTGGGTCCGCCTGTATCAGGCGCATCAATTTCAATTCAGTGCTGGAAGGCTTTACGCGTTTAGACTCCCACTCATGAACCATCGCGACCGTAACGCCCATTACACGGGCAAAATCATCTGTTTTTAATCCAGTCCCTCGTCGTAGCTGTTCAAATTCGGTGAAAGGGTTGGATTTTTGCGTCAGGGTTACCGTCTGCGATACATCTTTAAAAACAATCTGTTCCAGACTGCTCAGCAGTTCAAACATAGGATCTTTGTATTCCATTGAGAACTCCTAAAATCACACAACGGGATCGTGAATTTGATCAAAGCTCATTAAGAATAGTCGTAAAAAATGAAGGCGGGCTGAAGGTTCTGGTTATGGATTCGTTTCAGCGTCTCGCATGGGGCAACCTGTAGTTTGCTAACGATTTGATAACGGTCGGGATCTCCAGACAACGGATTCCAATTGTAAAGATTACTAAAAAATTACACCGTGCGAGGAATGGAACATTGGTTAGTAAAGGAAGGACGATGGGGAGGGGGATTTTCCCTTACAAGATTATGTGGAAAGGGTATCTTGCGGGGCTGACCTGGACTATCCTTGTCATCGTCAGGCACGCGGGTGTCGTTGTGCGCATTTTTGGGTGAAAGGAGTATTAAAATGGCGACAGGTAAGTCCTGCTCTCGCTGGTTTGCGCCTGTTTTGGCGCTCTTAATGGTAGTTGGCCTGAGTGGGTGTTTTGATAAAGAAGGCGATCAGCGTAAAGCGTTTATCGATTTTCTGCAGAATACTGCAATGCGTAGTGGGGAGCGTTTACCGACGCTTACCGCCGATCAGAAAAAACAGTTTGGCCCGTTTGTGTCCGATTACGCGATTCTTTACGGCTATTCGCAGCAGGTAAATCAGGCGATGGACTCCGGTCTGCGTCCGGTTGTTGATAGCGTCAATGCAATTCGTGTTCCTCAGGATTATGTGACTCAGCGTGAACCGCTACGTCAGGCAAATGGTGCGCTGGGTGTGTTAGGACAGCAGTTGCAGAACGCGAAACTCCAGGCCGATGCTGCACACGGTGCGTTGAAGCAGAGCGACGACCTGAAGCCTGTTTTTGATCAGGTCTACAACAAAGTGGTAACCGCGCCTGCTGAGGCGTTACAGCCGCTGATACCTGCCGCGCAAATCTTCACGCAGCAGTTGGTACAGGTAGGTGATTTTGTGGCGCAACAGGATACGCAGGTGAGCTTTGTTGCGAACGGTATCCAGTTCCCAACATCACAACAGGCAAGTCAGTACAATACGCTGATTGGCCCGCTGGCTTCTCAGCACCAGGCCTTTACTCAAGCCTGGACTGCTGCGGTGAGTGCAGCCCAGTAATGGCAGTATGCCGGATGGCGGCTTCGCCTTGTCCGGCCTACAGCTATATACAAAATGCCGGGTATGCGTTAACGCAACCCGGTATTTTTTACCCCAAAATCTGCGGGTTCACGCAGTTTTTCTCGACCTTTCCTTGTAGCGCATCGATTAAGTTATCTACCGCACAGGCCGCCATGTTATAGCGTGTTTCATGGGTTGCTGAGCCAATATGCGGTACTGCCACTACGTTTGGCATTGACAGCAGCGGTGAGTCTACCGACAGCGGTTCCTGCTCAAACACATCCAGACCTGCCGCATGAATCTCCCCGTTTTTTAGAGCAGCAATCAGCGCGGTTTCATCCACGACCGGACCACGACCCGCATTGATGAAAATGGCGGAGGACTTCATTTTGGCAAACTGCTCTGTACTAAACAGGTGATGCGTTTCTTCTGTTAACGGCAGAATCAGGCAGACAAAGTCAGACTCCTGCAGCAGTGTGTCCAGATCGCAGTAACGCGCGTTGAAGCGCTCTTCTGCTTCCTTATGGTGGCGTCGCGCGTTGTAGAGAATCGGCATGCCAAAACCGAAATGAGCACGTTGCGCCAGAGCCAGCCCAATGCGGCCCATGCCGACAATCCCCAGCGTTTTGTGGTGCACATCGGTGCCAAACCAATCTGGGCCAATACTTTTGGTCCATTCACCGACTTTCACTCGTTCAGCTACTTCAACCACGCGGCGGGCTGTGCTTAGCACCAGCGCCATCACCGTATCAGCGACGGTTTCTGTCAGCACTGTTGGCGTGTGCATCAACAGCACCTTATGTGTGTTGAGAGCATCGACGTCAAAATTGTCATAGCCGACGGAGATTGTTGATGTCGCACGCAGTTTGGGCATTTTCTCCAGCAGGGCGGTATTGACGGTTTCACTTGAGCCTAACAGTCCCTCCGCGCTGGCAAAGGCCTGTGCGTGCTGTGTTACTGTTTCCGGGCGCAAGTTGGGCACCTGAGTCACAGTAAAATGCTCTTCCAGGCGTTGCAGCAAATCGTCAGGTAACGCTTTGTAGAGAATAATGGACGGCTTCATACGAATCTCCGTAAGTTAGTGTTTAAGCGTGGTGCGCGCCAGTTGGAAGTTGCTGATTATTAGCAGAACTTGGTCTGACAATCAGAGTTAGCCATACTGAGACAAAAAGCGCTACCCCCATAAAAATGTATGAGGCGGAAGGGCTGCCGGTGGTGCCATTGAGGTAGCCGACAAACCAGGAACCAAAGAATGAGCCTAATGCGCCCATGCTGTTAATCAGTGCCATTGCTCCCCCGGCAACGTTACGAGGCAGCATTTCTGGAATGATGGCGAAGAAGGGACCGTAAGGAGCGTACATTGCCGCACCTGCAATCACCAACAAGGTGTAAGAAACCCAGAAGTGGTCAGCACCAACGGCCCAGGAGCCGATAAAGGCGAAAGCGGCGATCAGTAACAGCGGCCAGACAAACAGTTTACGGTTTTGCAGTTTATCTGAAGCCCATGAGACCAGAATCATCGCTGCCGTTGCTGCCAGATAAGGTACTGATGAAAGCCAACCGACCTCCACCATACCTAAATTTGCGCCACCACTACGGATGATGGACGGGAGCCACAGGACGAAGCCGTAGACGCCAATACTCCAGGTAAAATACTGCAGGCACAACAAGATCACGTTACGTGAGCGGAAAGCTTCACTGTAATTACGTACGGCTTTAATACCCTGCTGCTCTTTTTCCAGTTGGGCCTGCAGCGCCGCTTTCTCGGATTCCGACAACCAGCCCACCTGTGAAGGTTTGTCTTTTACCAGCACCCACCAGCAAAACGCCCAGATGATGGCCGGGAAGCCCTCAATGATGAACATTTCACGCCAGCCCAGCGCTTGAATCAGATAACCGGAAACAACGGACATCCACAGGACGGTTACCGGATTGCCGAGGATCAGGAAGGTATTGGCGCGTGAACGTTCGGACTTCGTAAACCAGTTACTGATATAAATCAGCATCGCGGGCATGACCGCGGCTTCAACAACGCCAAGAATGAAGCGAATGGCAGCGAGCATGGGGATGTTACTGACCATACCGGTCAGTGACGCGCAGGCTCCCCACAGGATCAGGCAGATAAAAATCAGTTTTCGTACGCTACGGCGCTCGGCGTAAATCGCTCCAGGGATCTGGAAGAAGAAATAACCGAGGAAAAACAGGGCACCCAGCAGGGAGGAAATCCCTTTGGTAATGCCGAGATCTTCGTTGATTCCGGCGGCGGATGCGAAGCTGAAGTTCGCGCGATCAAGGTACGCCAGACTGTACGTGATAAACACGATCGGCATGATGTACCACCAGCGTTTTGCTGCATTTGTTGAGCTATTCATAGATTGCCCTCTGGTTATGCTGTTATGCCGCCTCTGCATGTAGGGTACAGAGAGGGTCGGGGGTTTATTCCCCTAATTGTTCACGTGTGGGTAAGCCTTCGCTGTCGCCCTGAACCTGAATGGCCAGTGCACCAATTTTGTTGCCTCGGGTTACTGCCTGATGCAGAGAGCGTCCTTCCAGTAGTGCACTGATTACACCCACGGCAAAACCATCGCCCGCGCCAACGGTGTCGACTACGTTGTCGACTCTCACTGGCGCGACACTACCGTGCTCGCCATTGGCGGCTTTATACCAGGCGCCATCGGCCCCGGTTTTGATGATCACTGCCTTGACGCCGTGGCGCAGATAAAAGTCTGCGATGCCTTCAGGGGTCTGTTGCCCGGTTAAAATCATGCCCTCTTTTAACCCCGGTAGAACCCAGTCAGCCTGAAAGGCTAATCGATTGAGTTTCTCCACCATTTCTGTTTCGCTTTTCCACAGCACCGGGCGTAGGTTCGGGTCAAATGAGATTGTCTTACCCATCGCTTTCATGGTGCGGGCAGTATGAGACAGCAGCGCATATGAACTTGCTGACAGTGCTGCCGCAACGCCGCTCAGGTGCAGATGACGCGCGCTGGAGAAGTATCCATCGTGATAATCCTCAACACTGAGGTGGCTGGCGGCGGAGCCTTTGCGGAAATACTCCACAATGGGATCGGTTCCATTTTCGGCTTTAGATTTTAACTGAAAGCCGGTTGCGTAGCGCCCGTCCTGGGTAACTCCCTGCGCATCAATCCCTTCTTTCGCCAGCGACTTAAGAATAAAACGACCAAAACTGTCGTTACCCACGCGACTCACCCAGCCGACCTTCAAGCCCAGGCGGGCAAGGCCGGTTGCCACATTGAGTTCAGCGCCCGCTACGCGCTTGATAAACTGCTCTACGTCCGCCAAATCACCCGTTTGCGTGGCGACAAACATCGCCATCGCTTCACCAATGGTGACGACATCCAGTGAATTTTTCATGCGTTACTCCTTGCGTAACAGATCGACGTAGTGACGGGTTACCGCCGCCAAATCTTGCCCTTCCAGGGGAAACTCAATGCCGCGCGGCACATCTGCGGGCAGTTTGTTTAGCAGCGTCATCCAGCGTGAGTCTGCTTCATCAGGCGGCACAGCACGATAGCTGTCGTGATGTGGTGTGGCGGCTTTCACATGTATATATCCCACGGCAGATGCCAGCTGCTGCGCTGCTTCTTCCGGGGTGTCGCCTACCCACAACCAGTTGCCCATATCGAAGGTCAGAGTTACCGGCAGGTTCAGGGTCTGGCAGGCTTCGTTAAAACGCTGCATTGGTTGCAGGCGGCCACAAGGTGTTTGATCATTTTCGACGACCAGCTCCATACCACTGGTATCCAGCCAGTTACGCAATGTGTCGAACTGATCTGTATGGGAAAAATGTCCGAGGGATACTTTTAACCACAGAGCCTGCAGGACCTGTGCTTCCTGAAGCAGTGATGGGATCCGGGGATTGAGACTACCATCTTCAAGGAACAGCGGCTCTGGTGCGGAGTAGCAGGCCAGCAGACCAAAAATTTCAATAGCTGACGCCATGGTTGACAGCGTGTTGAGCTCGGTGTTGGTCAACATTTCGCGGCGAATTTCGACGCCGTCCGCGCCAGCTTCTGCAATGACGGGCAATATCGCGGTTTGCCCACCGGCTGCGCGTACCTGGTCATAGCCGTAGGCGGCGGTGACCACCATAATTTTTCTGTTCATGGAAACTCCAAAACTATCGCTCTTGCTATAACGCTAGATGGAACCGGTTCCAAAGAAAAGGGCATGATGCCGAATTTATGATCACCATCACGAAGGAAATTTAGCGGGCGGTGGAGCCGCGAACGATCAGTTCACCGGAGAAAACCTGCTCCTGAATGGCATCGGATCCACCATTAATCCGGCGCACAACCTGCTCTACGGCGGTATAACCAATCTGCCACGTCGGCTGTTTCAAAGTAGTAATGCCCACGCCTGCCAGCTCGGCCCATTCCAGCTCATCAAAACCGAGCAGGCCGATGTCGCTGCCCCAATTGAGGCCAATCCGCTTCAGTGCGCGGGCAACCTGTAGCGTGAGGGCGCCGTTGGCTGAGATAACAGCTTTGCGCATTCCCCGATGTTGTTGGTGAAACTGGCGCAGCGTGTCATCCAGTTGCATATTTTCCGCCAACGGGACTTCGGCATTTTCTGCGATGACGCCAGGGTATTGCGCCAGCGTCGCGCGAAAGGCACTCAGGCGCTCGCGGCGGGTATTAACCATGCCTAAAGGTTCGCTGAGAAACAGAATAGCTTCAAAACCTTGTTCGACCAGGTGCTCAGTGGCGACCGTTGCTGCCTGAGTGTTATCGAGCCCGACCATGTCGCAGGCGAAATCAGGGATTTTACGGTCAATTAGCACCATCGGTAGTGCGGACTGTTGCAGGCGGTTTAACCCCTCTTCACGCATGCCTACAGCATTCACCACAATTCCTTCAACCTGGTAGCTTCGCAGCAGGTCGAGATAATGCAGTTCCTGATCCACTTCGTTGTTGGTGTTACAGACCAGAGGGGTAAAACCTTTTTCGCGACAGGCCGCTTCAATACCGCTCAGGACATTAACGGAGTAGGGATTGGTAATATCGGCGATAATCAGTCCGATCAGACGGGTACGGCCATGTTTCAGGCCTCGCGCCATCAGGCTGGGGCGATAGTCGAGATCGGCAATGGCTTGTTCAATACGGGCCAACAGCGCGTCGGATAGCAGATGTTTCTCACCGTTAAGGTAACGTGAAATGCTGGTCTTACCCGTTTTAGCGGCTTTTGCCACATCGCTGATGGTTGGGCGTGCTGATTTTGCCATTAAGGTTCCCTCGCCAGAAAGTGAGAACACCTTAACGCGAAAATTGACGATGGCAAGTGCTTCCTGCCGGACGTAGGCCGGGCAAGGCGGAGCCTCCACCCGGCGCATACGTTTACTGGATTGGGCTTAAGGTGATCTCTACACGACGGTTCTGTGCTTTGCCTTCGGCGGTGCTGTTGCTGGCGATCGGGTTCGCCGGGCCCATACCACGGGTGCGAATACGGTTTGCTTCCACACCCTGAGTGATCAGGGCACTGGCTACAGAGTCAGCACGCTGTTGTGACAGGCGCATATTCAGATCCTGGCTGCCGGTGCTGTCAGTAAAGCCTAATACGTTTACTGCGGTTTTATTGTACTCTTTCAGCACCATTGCCACGCCGGTAAGGGTGTTTGCCCCTGCTGGTTTCAGGTTAGCGCTACTGCTGTCGAAGGTGACGTTATTTGGCATATTCAGAATGATGTTATCGCCACTGCGCGTCACGCTTACGCCAGTTCCCTGCATTTTTTCGCGTAGTTTCGCTTCCTGCACATCCATGTAATAACCAATGCCACCACCAACAGCAGCGCCTGCTGCTGCACCAATCAGCGCGCCTTTGCCGCGATCTTTCTTCGACGAGGAGAGCGCGCCAATGCCAGCGCCAACAAGCGAACCAATGCCCGCACCCATGCCGGATTTACCCGCTTCGCGCTCACCGGTATATGGGTTTGTTGTGCAGCCAGAAACTGCCAGGGCGCCGCTCACGATGGCAGCAATCACAAATACACGTTTCTTCATCTCAATTCCTTAATGACTTTTTTCTTCTTTACCACAGCGACCGTGGCGGATGATTATGACGTGTGAACATGAAGAAAATTCCAGGGAAGACTCTGAAATTTGTAAGTAACATTGAACGGCATAATAAATATCCCCGTCACATCGCATTCAGGAGTGCCATCTTGGCTAATTCACCCGCACGTTACTCGGTATTAACCGCCGCACACTGGGGACCCATTCTCGTGGAGACAGATGGCGATACCGTGTTCTCCTCCCGTGGCGCACTGCCCACATCCCACCCCAACTCTTTGCAAACCGTTGTGTGCGATCAGGTACACAGCAAAACGCGGGTGCGTTTTCCTATGGTACGTAAAGGGTTTCTCGCCTCGCCAGAGGCTCCGCTGGGCGTGCGTGGGCAGGATGAGTTTGTCCGCGTAAGCTGGGATGACGCGCTGAATCTTATTCATACGCAGCATAAACGCATCCGTGAGAGCTACGGACCTGCTTCGATTTTTGCCGGCTCGTATGGCTGGCGTTCAAACGGTGTGTTACACAAAGCATCAACTTTGTTGCAGCGTTACATGGCGCTGGCAGGAGGGTATACCGGGCATCTGGGGGATTACTCTACCGGGGCTGCACAGGCCATCATGCCGTATGTGGTGGGTGGAAACGAAGTTTACCAGCAGCAGACCAGCTGGCCGGTGGTGCTGGAACACAGCGATGTGGTGGTGTTATGGAGCGCTAATCCGCTCAACACTCTGAAGATTGCCTGGAATGCCTCTGACGAACAAGGGCTGACGTACTTTGAGGCATTGCGAAACAGCGGTAAGCGGTTGATCTGCATTGATCCTATGCGATCGGAAAGCGTCGATTTCTTCGGTGACAAGATGGAATGGATAGCCCCACATATGGGGACCGACGTTGCGCTGATGCTGGGGATTGCGCATACGCTGGTGGAGAACGGCTGGCATGACGAGGCCTTCCTGGCTCGCTGTACTACCGGTTATGAACGGTTTGCTGATTATCTACTGGGAAAAACCGATGATATGGCCAAAACAGCAGAGTGGGCAGCGGATATTTGTGGAATTCAGGCGGCGAAAATACGCGAACTTGCCGAAATATTTCACCAAAATACCACTATGTTGATGGCTGGATGGGGTATGCAACGCCAGCAGTATGGTGAGCAAAAGCACTGGATGATTGTCACACTTGCCGCCATGCTCGGCCAAATTGGCACTCCTGGCGGAGGGTTTGGCCTCTCGTACCATTTTGCTAATGGCGGTAATCCGACACGTCGCGCTGCTGTCCTGGCCTCGATGCAGGGGAGCGTAAAAGGCGGCACCGATGCGGTAGATAAAATTCCGGTGGCGCGTATTGTCGAAGCGCTGGAGAACCCCGGAGGTTTCTATCAGCACAACGGTATGGACAGACATTTTCCCGACATCCGTTTTCTCTGGTGGGCGGGCGGAGCAAACTTCACCCATCACCAGGACACGAATCGCCTGATCCGTGCCTGGCAAAAGCCAGAGCTGGTGGTTATCTCGGAGTGTTTCTGGACTGCGGCAGCCAGGCACGCCGATATTGTATTACCCGCAACGACCTCTTTTGAGCGCAACGATTTAACCATGACCGGGGATTACAGCAATCAGCATCTGGTGCCGATGAAACAGGTTGTTGCGCCGCGTGATGAAGCACGCAATGATTTTGATGTTTTTGCCGAACTGAGCGAGCGCTGGGAGCAAGGCGGTTACGAACGGTTTACGGAAGGCAAAAGCGAGCTGGAGTGGCTGGAGACTTTTTACAACATTGCCGGGCAACGCGGTGCCAGCCAGCAGGTGACGTTGCCACCATTCACCGAATTCTGGCAGGCAAATACACTCATCGAAATGCCGGAAGAATCAGCCAATGCGCAGTTTATCCGTTTTGCCGATTTTCGCCGAGACCCGCATAAGTATCCATTGAAAACGGAGAGCGGAAAGATCGAAATTTACTCGCAGAAGATTGCGGGTTACGGCTATGCAGATTGTTTGGGACACCCTATGTGGCTGGAGCCGGATGAATGGTTCGGGAATGCTGAACCCGACCAGTTGCAGGTGCTTTCAGCCCATCCGGCACACCGTTTGCACAGCCAGCTGAATTACAGTGCGCTACGTGAGAAGTATGCGGTAGCAGATCGGGAGCCAGTGACAATTCACCCACAGGATGCGCAAGCGCGTGGCATCGTGGATGGCGATACGGTCAGAGTGTGGAATCATCGCGGCCATATTCTGGCCGGTGCGGTGGTGACTGAAGGCATTAAAGCTGGAGTCATTTGTATTCACGAAGGTGCCTGGCCTGATTTAGATCTGTCTGCCGGGGGGATCTGTAAAAATGGTGCGGTGAATGTACTGACCAAAGATCTCCCCAGCTCAAAGCTGGGGAACGGCTGCGCGGGTAATACCGCGCTGGCGTGGCTCGAAAAGTACAGCGGGCCTGCGCTTGCGCTTACGGCGTTTGATCCGCCTGCCAGCTCATAATCCATGTTGGATGGTGAGTCTCTTCCTGCCATGCGCTGTCTTCTATTCGAAAACCCAGCGCATGGTAGAAATTCACCGCAGATTGATTCTTCTGGTAGACCTCCAGGCTGAGTAATGAAAAGCGCTGTTGCACATACTGCACCAGCGCTTTGCCGATCCCACTTCTGATGGCGGCAGGCTCAACAAACAGTGCGCCCAAAAAGCGTTCTTCAATCACGCTGGCGAAGCCTTTTAGCACACCGTTTTCCTCCCATACCCAGGTTTGTGCGGCTGGCAAATAGACATCGCGTACAACGGACTCACTTTCGCGCCAGTAGCGTTCATCGATAAAGGGGTGGGCATAAATAGTGCTTTCCATCCATAGCGCCAGAATCGGTGCAAGATCGTCAGCCTTTGATTCGCGAATCATGTAGATCCTCCCGGGTAACAAATACAACCGGTGACATGGTCGTTAACCAGGCCGCAGGCCTGCATAAAGGAGTAACAAATAGTGGTGCCAACAAACTTGAACCCGCGTTTTTTTAATGCCTTAGAGAGTGCGTCAGACGCAGGGGTGGAGGTGGGAATTTCGCTCAGACTGGCGGCGCGCGTCACCTGCGGTTGATTATTGACGAATGACCAGACGAACTCGTTAAAGGGTTCACCGTTTTTCTCCATCGCCAGGTATGCACGCGCGTTGCCAATAATGGCCTGAATTTTTCCGCGATGGCGAATAATGCCGGCATCCAGTACCAGCCTTTCTACGTCATCTTCGGTCATTGCTGCAACGGTTGCTGGCTCGAAGTGGTGAAAAGCGTGGCGATAGTTTTCCCGCTTCTTCAATACGGTGATCCACGACAATCCGGCCTGCTGTCCCTCCAGACAGATCATCTCGAACAGCTTTTTGCTATCGTTTTCGGGGACGCCCCATTCCTTGTCGTGATAGGCAATGTAAAGTGGATCCTGACTGACCCAGCCGCAACGCTGCATATTCTTCCTCGCTGTTTTTACTGGCGTAAAAAATTCATTCGGCCCGCCTTGACGCGCCAGCTAAAAAGACAATATTTAATACAGGGCCTGATGTGCCCGATATCCTTCACACAATGACAATAATATCGCCGAATTCGGCTCTTTTCTGGAGTCGCGTTGATGATTATAAGAAACAGTAGTGGTCGCCAGAGGTTAAGCTTTCTGGTGAGCGTCGTAGTATGTGCATTGTCCACCAATACCGCATATGGCTGGCAACAAGAATATATCGTTGATGCTATGTCAGGTCATACGGCTGAACGTTATACATGGGACAGCGATCACCAACCGCGTTATAACGACGTACTGGAAGAGCGCATTCGCTCCACTCAGAACGTAGCAGGACCGGTGATGAATATGGCGGACCAAAAGACTCTGGATGCAACCAGCGGTATGAGCATGGGCTGGAATTTTCCCCTGGCCAGGCAGGTAACTACTGGTCCGGTTGCTGCCCTGCATTATGACGGTTCAACAACCTCTACCTATAACGAGTTTGGTGACAGCGCGACCTCTGTGACACAAATCGATCCGCTGTGGCATGCCAGCGTGAGTACAGTTGGCTGGCGGGTAGATTCGCAGTTTGGCGATGTTAGACCGTGGGCGCAAATCAGCTATAACCAGCAGTTTGGCGAGAATATCTGGAAGGCGCAGTCTGGCCTCAGCCGTATGACGGCAGCGAGCCAGGACGGTAACTGGCTGGATGTTACCGTGGGGGCAGATATGCTGCTCAACCCGCACATGGCTGCTTATGCAGCGCTCTCTCAGGCGGAAAAAAGTACAAATAATAGTGACTATATGTACACCATGGGGGTGAGTGCCAAATTTTAACCAGATGATGCGTAACCAAAACAACTTTTTTACATATTTAGATCAATAATCACACGCCTTCCAGCGATAGTGTGTACTAACTCATGCGAGAAAACTCAGTCCCCCGACTTTTTGTCTAGTCATTCATTCCGCAATCCAGGCATTTCATTCCGTCCTGATGGCATCTCATGCCTTTTTCTCCCTGCATAAACTGCACTTCGTTATGGTTGTCAGCAGAGAATTTCCCTTTTGTTTATGCAGGAAGACTGCCATGAAAACTTCTGATTATCAGCGTACCCGCTGGCTAACACTTATCGGCACTATCATTACCCAATTTGCCTTAGGTTCTGTTTATACCTGGAGCCTGTTTAATGGCGCGCTCTCCTCTAAGCTGGATGCGCCTGTCAGCCAGGTCGCATTTTCCTTTGGCTTGCTGAGCCTGGGCCTGGCGATTTCTTCTTCTGTCGCCGGTAAACTTCAGGAACGTTTTGGCGTGAAACGCGTCACCATGGCATCCGGTATCCTGCTGGGCGTGGGCTTTTTCTTAACGGCACACTCAGACAGCCTGATTATGTTGTGGCTGAGCGCAGGGGTATTGGTCGGCCTGGCGGACGGCGCTGGATATCTGTTAACGCTTTCTAACTGCGTAAAATGGTTCCCTGAGCGTAAAGGGCTGATTTCCGCCTTTGCTATCGGCTCTTATGGTCTGGGCAGCCTCGGGTTTAAATTTATCGACACCCATTTGCTGGCCACCGTTGGACTGGAAAAAACGTTCATCATCTGGGGTGCAATTGCGTTGGTGATGATTGTCTTTGGTTCCACGCTGATGAAAGATGCACCAAATCAGGAAGTGAAGTCAGTAAATGGCGTTGTTGAGAACGACTACACCCTGGCACAGTCCATGCGTAAACCACAGTACTGGATGTTGGCAGTGATGTTCCTGACAGCGTGTATGAGTGGTCTGTATGTGATTGGTGTGGCGAAAGATATCGCACAAAGCCTGGCGCATATGGATGTGGCGACGGCGGCCAATGCGGTAACGGTGATTTCTATCGCTAACCTGTCAGGTCGTCTGGTGCTGGGTATTCTGTCTGACAAAATTTCCCGTATTCGTGTTATCACCATTGGTCAGGTTGTTTCTCTGGTCGGTATGGCGGCACTGCTTTTCGCTCCGCTTAATAGCACGACCTTTTTTGCAGCGATTGCCTGTGTGGCGTTTAACTTTGGTGGCACCATTACCGTGTTCCCGTCACTGGTAAGTGAGTTCTTCGGCCTGAATAATCTGGCGAAAAACTATGGTGTTATCTACCTTGGCTTTGGGATCGGCAGCATTTGCGGTTCAATCATCGCCTCGCTGTTTGGCGGCTTCTATGTGACCTTCTGTGTTATCTTCGCGCTGCTTATCATCTCACTGGCACTGTCTACCACCATTCGTCAGCCACAGCGAAGCGTATTTACCGAGGCGCACGCCTAATCTTATTTAGTCGTCTGATTAATACACGGCGCATATATTTACAAAAATATGTGCGCTGTTTGCATTCTCCATAAGCACTTTTGCTCCCTCCTGTGGTCTACTTACCCGCGCTTGTAGACATTTCATCTCTGCTGTTGTCGCATCTTTCACCTGTCTGGTCTGATTGACTGTTGCACAGGGTGTTTTTATCCCGATTTCCAGGGTTTTTTTGCATGAGATATATTAAGTCGATGACGCAGCAAAAGCTTAGCTTCTTGCTTGCGCTCTATATCGGTCTGTTTATGAACTGCGCAGTTTTTTATCGCCGATTCGGCAGCTTTGCGCAGGAATTTACCGCCTGGAAAGGAATCTCTGCGGTCGTTGAATTAGCTGGCGCGGTGCTGGCGACCTTCTTTTTACTTCGTGTTCTCTCTTTATTTGGTCGACGCGTCTGGCGTGTACTGGCCACCTTTGTAGTGCTTTGCTCCGCAGGTGCAAGCTATTACATGACCTTCCTGAATGTGGTGATTGGTTACGGCATTATTGCCTCGGTAATAACCACAGATATTGATTTATCGAAGGAAGTTGTGGGCTGGCATTTCATCGCCTGGCTGGTTTCTGTCAGCGTTTTTCCTTTGCTCCTGATCTGGAGTAATCGCTGTCGTTACACCCTGTTAAAACAGGTTCGTACGCCAGGACAAAGGTGGCGTAGCGTGGCCGTGGTCGTGCTGGCTGGCCTGATGGTGTGGGCGCCGATTCGTCTGCTTGGTATGCAGCAGAAAACAGTTGAACGCGAAACGGGAATTGATTTACCCAGCTACGGCGGCGTAGTGGCGAACTCCTATCTGCCTTCAAACTGGCTTTCCGCGCTTGGATTGTATGCCTGGGCACAGGTTGATGAGTCTTCAGATAACAAATCGTTGATGAATCCGGCGAAGAAGTTTACCTACGTTGCACCAAAGAATATCGATGATACCTATGTCGTCTTTATTATCGGTGAAACGACGCGCTGGGATCACATGGGTATTTTTGGTTACGAGCGAAATACCACCCCAAGACTGGCTCAGGAAAAAAACCTCGCGGCATTCCGTGGCTATTCGTGTGATACCGCAACCAAGCTTTCACTGCGCTGTATGTTCGTACGTGAGGGTGGGGCAGACGATAACCCGCAGCGTACTCTGAAAGAACAAAACATCTTTTCCGTTCTCAGTCAGTTAGGGTTTAGTACCGATCTTTACGCGATGCAAAGTGAGATGTGGTTCTACAGCAATACGATGGCGGAAAACATCGCCTATCGTGAGCAGATTGGCGCTGAACCACGGAACCGTGGCAAAACGGTTGACGATATGCTGCTGATTGATGAGATGCAGCAATCCTTAAAGCAGGATGATAATGGCAAGCATCTGATTATTCTGCATACCAAAGGATCGCACTTTAACTACACGCAGCGCTACACCCGCGATTATGCCCAATGGAAGCCAGAGTGTGTCGATGTTGATAGCGGCTGCTCGAAGGCGCAGATGATCAACTCGTTTGATAACTCGGTGACCTATGTTGATCACTTTATTACCAAAGTGTATGACCAGTTGCGAGATAAGAAAGCGATAGTGTTCTACGCCGCGGATCACGGTGAGTCGATTAACGAGCGTGAGCATTTGCACGGTACGCCGCGTAAAATGGCTCCGCCAGAGCAGTTCCGCGTTCCCATGCTGGTGTGGATGTCTGACAAGTATCTGGAAGATCCCGAGCATTCGAAGGCGTTTGCCCACCTGAAGCAAGAGGCCGATATGAAGGTGCCGCGTCGCCATGTGGAACTGTATGACACCATTTTAGGTTGCCTTGGTTATACCTCGCCAAATGGTGGTATTAACGAGAACAATAACTGGTGTCGTATCCCGGACGAACAGAAGGCTACGGCTCAGTAACGGGGCTGCTGACTTTCTCGCCGATCGAATGCCATTTTGTGACGTAGGGATTGACGGGCGCGCACCTGCGCAGTAAGATGCGCCCCGCATTCGGTGATTGGCGCAGCCTGGTAGCGCACTTCGTTCGGGACGAAGGGGTCGGAGGTTCGAATCCTCTATCACCGACCAAATTTAAAACCCTGCTCAACGAGCAGGGTTTTTTGCATTTGTAGCCGTGAGGATGAGAACCTCCGGGGGCAAGAGGTTCGACTCGAGCAGCGCGAGAGAACGTTGCAACAGCAACGGCCCGCAGGGCGAGCCACGAAGTGGCGAGTAGTCCTCTATCACCGACCAAATTTAAAACCCTGCTCAACGAGCAGGGTTTTTTGCATTTGTAGTCGCGAGGATGAGAACCTCCGGGGGTAAGAGGTTCGACTCGAGCAGCGCGAGAGAACGTTGCAACAGCAACGGCCCGCAGGGCGAGCCACGAAGTGGCGAGTAGTCCTCTATCACCGACTAAAAACTTACCTTCATTTCATCTGCAAAAATTGTGCACCACTTCCCACTGACAGTTAACGATTCTGTGACATATTCCATTGTCTTTTTTTATATTAGCTTGAATCTTTTTTTGCGTTACTTATGGCTGAACCTAGCATTTTCCGCTGTGCGTTTTAACGTTCATGGTATTAATCGCTCAGATATGCAGCATTAATTTAGAAATTTTTCATAATCTGCATAAATGTTAATCACCAAATGTTGCTAAATATGAAGATATTTATTCTGGCATAGTACGCGTAGCACAAATTTCCCTGCTGAAAATATCAGTCTGCACTTTTTTTAATCTTTGTTTGCGAATTCTCACCCTTGGTGTAAATCACGGTTACCTGTATTGACGTTTTCACATTCTGTTGACAGATTGTAGGGCATGAGGGGCATTTCATGGAGAATCCGCACTGCAACTCAGTCGCTTATGTGAACGGAATCCCTATCCTCTTAACGCCGACCCGGCCGGGTAAAAAACAAAAAAGGCCAGGCGGTGCAAACCCACTGCAAAGGGTAAAACAACAAACATCACATTTGGAGCAGAAGAATGAGTATTTCCTTGAAGAAGTCAGGGATGCTGAAGCTTGGTCTGAGCCTGGTGGCTATGACCGTCGCAGCAAGCGTACAGGCTAAAACTCTGGTTTATTGTTCAGAAGGATCTCCTGAAGGCTTTAACCCACAGCTTTTCACCTCTGGTACCACTTATGACGCCAGCTCAGTGCCGATTTATAACCGCCTGGTTGAATTCAAAACTGGTACGACTGAAGTTATTCCGGGCCTTGCTGAGAAGTGGGAAATCAGCGAAGACGGTAAAACATATACCTTCCACCTGCGTCAGGGTGTGAAGTGGCAGGACAATAAAGAATTTAAACCAACGCGTGATTTTAACGCCGATGACGTGGTGTTCTCTTTCGATCGTCAGAAAAATGCTCAGAACCCGTACCATAAAGTGTCTGGCGGCAGCTATGAATACTTCGAAGGAATGGGCCTGCCAGACCTGATAAGCGAAGTGAAGAAAGTTGACGATAAAACCGTTCAGTTCGTGCTGACGCGTCCTGAAGCGCCGTTCCTTGCGGACCTGGCTATGGACTTCGCCTCTATTCTTTCCAAAGAATATGCTGACAACATGCTGAAAGCGGGCTCCCCGGAGAAAGTGGATCTGAACCCAATCGGTACCGGTCCGTTCCAGCTGCAGCAGTACCAGAAAGACTCCCGTATTCTGTATAAAGCATTCGAAGGCTACTGGGGCACCAAACCGCAGATCGACCGTCTGGTCTTCTCCATTACGCCTGACGCTTCTGTGCGTTATGCCAAACTGCAGAAGAATGAGTGCCAGGTAATGCCATACCCGAATCCGGCTGATATCGCACGTATGAAGCAGGATAAAAACATCAATCTGATGGAGCAGGCGGGTCTGAACGTTGGCTATCTCTCTTTCAACACCGAGAAGAAACCGTTTGATGACGTGAAAGTCCGTCAGGCGCTGACCTACGCGGTGAACAAAGAAGCAATCATCAAAGCCGTTTATCAGGGTGCAGGTGTTGCTGCGAAAAACCTGATCCCACCAACTATGTGGGGCTACAACGATGACGTTAAAGACTACAGCTACGATCCAGAGAAAGCCAAAGCGCTGCTGAAAGAAGCGGGTCAGGACAAAGGCTTCACTGTTGAGCTGTGGGCAATGCCGGTACAGCGTCCGTACAACCCGAACGCACGCCGTATGGCTGAGATGATCCAGGCTGACTGGGCGAAAATTGGCGTTCAGGCCAAGATTGTCACCTACGAGTGGGGCGAGTACCTCAAGCGCGCCAAATCTGGTGAGCACCAGGCCGTTATGATGGGCTGGACCGGCGACAACGGGGATCCGGATAACTTCTTCGCTACGCTGTTCAGCTGTGCAGCAGCGAAAGATGGTTCCAACTACTCTCGCTGGTGCTACAAGCCGTTTGAAGATTTGATTCAGCCGGCGCGTGCGACCGACGATCACAATAAGCGTATTGAACTCTACAAACAGGCTCAGGTGGTGATGCATGACCAGGCTCCGGCACTGATTATTGCTCACTCCACCGTATATGAGCCGGTGCGTAAAGAAGTCAAAGGCTATGTGGTTGATCCATTAGGCAAACACCACTTCGAAAATGTCTCTGTCGAATAATTAAAAGCAAGCCAGGCCGCGTTACGTACCGTTAAGTCGGACCCGCGTAACGCGATCTGGCAGTAATGCTTTATCTCCTTCTCGCTTGAGGGGGAGATAAGATTTGTGAGCAATACAGACGTGCTGTCACCAGGCTGCACGTCATTAGAGAGAATCCGGGTTATGTTGCAGTTCATTCTCCGACGTTTGGGACTCGTCATCCCCACGTTTATCGGTATCACTCTTCTCACCTTTGCCTTCGTCCATATGATCCCCGGTGATCCGGTGATGATCATGGCAGGTGAACGTGGTATCTCCCCTGAGCGCCATGCTCAACTCTTAGCTGAACTCGGTCTGGATAAGCCGATGTGGCAACAATACCTCCATTATATTTGGGGGGTGATGCATGGCGATTTGGGTATCTCACTGAAAAGCCGTTTACCGGTGTGGGAAGAGTTTGTGCCTCGCTTTAAAGCGACGCTGGAGTTAGGCGTCTGCGCCATGATTTTTGCTACCGCAGTGGGAATTCCAGTCGGTGTACTCGCTGCTGTTAAGCGTGGTTCCATTTTCGACCATACCGCAGTTGGCCTGGCTCTGACCGGTTATTCCATGCCTATCTTCTGGTGGGGCATGATGCTGATCATGCTGGTCTCCGTGCAGTGGAATCTGACGCCTGTTTCCGGGCGGGTAAGCGACATGGTGTTCCTTGATGATTCCAATCCACTCACCGGTTTCATGCTGATCGACACCGCCATCTGGGGTGAAGAGGGCAACTTCATTGATGCCGTGGTGCATATGATCCTGCCTGCGATGGTGCTGGGGACAATTCCGCTGGCGGTGATAGTGCGTATGACCCGTTCGTCAATGCTGGAGGTGTTGGGTGAAGATTATATTCGCACTGCTCGCGCCAAAGGTTTGACGCGGATGCGTGTAATCATCATTCATGCGCTGCGCAATGCCATGCTGCCCGTCGTGACCGTTATCGGCCTGCAGGTCGGTACGCTGCTGGCAGGGGCAATCCTGACCGAAACCATATTTTCGTGGCCGGGTCTGGGGCGGTGGCTGATTGATGCGTTACAACGCCGTGATTATCCGGTTGTGCAGGGCGGCGTATTGCTGGTGGCGACGATGATTATTCTCGTCAACCTGCTGGTAGACCTGCTGTACGGCGTGGTGAACCCGCGTATTCGGCATAAGAAGTAAGGGGCCATCATGTCACAGGTTACTGAAAATAAAGTTATTACTGCACCGGTGCCCATGACCCCGTTGCAGGAGTTCTGGCACTATTTCAAACGCAACAAAGGTGCGGTTGTTGGGTTGGTATACGTTGTTGTGATGATCCTGATTGCGGTCTTTGCAAACGTCCTCGCGCCGTACAACCCGGCTGATCAGTTCCGCGATACGCTGCTGGCTCCGCCTGCATGGCAGGAAGGCGGTACGATGGCGCATTTGTTTGGTACGGATGACGTAGGGCGCGATGTGTTGTCTCGCCTGATGTACGGTGCTCGTCTGTCGCTGCTGGTCGGCTGTCTGGTGGTAGTACTCTCCTTGATGATGGGAGTGGTCCTGGGGCTGGTTGCGGGCTACTTCGGCGGTATTGTTGATAACATCATCATGCGCGTAGTGGATATCATGCTGGCGCTGCCGAGCCTGTTACTGGCGTTGGTGCTGGTAGCGGTATTTGGTCCGTCTATCGGTAACGCCGCGCTGGCGCTGACGTTTGTGGCATTGCCACACTATGTGCGTCTGACGCGCGCCGCCGTACTGGTGGAAGTCAACCGCGACTATGTTACCGCTTCCCGTGTGGCGGGGGCCGGAGCGATGCGCCAGATGTTCGTTAATATTCTTCCTAACTGTCTTGCGCCGCTGATTGTTCAGGCGTCGCTCGGCTTCTCTAACGCCATTCTCGATATGGCCGCGCTTGGCTTCCTTGGCATGGGTGCGCAACCGCCGACGCCGGAGTGGGGCACCATGCTCTCCGACGTGTTGCAGTTCGCGCAAAGTGCATGGTGGGTCGTGACCTTCCCGGGTCTGGCGATCCTGCTGACGGTGCTGGCATTTAACCTGATGGGTGACGGTCTGCGTGACGCGCTCGATCCCAAACTGAAGCAGTAAGAGGTTCGAGATGGCGTTATTAAATGTAGATAAATTATCAGTGCATTTCGGCGATGTGGGTTCCGAGTTCCGCGCTGTAGACCGCATTAGCTACAGTGTAAACCAGGGTGAAGTGGTTGGCATTGTGGGGGAATCCGGCTCGGGTAAATCCGTCAGCTCGCTGGCGATTATGGGGCTGATTGACTACCCTGGCCGCGTAATGGCTGAGGCGCTGGAGTTTAACGGTCGCGACCTGAAGCGTATCTCTGAGAAAGAGCGCCGTCAGTTGGTGGGCGCAGAAGTGGCGATGATCTTCCAGGATCCGATGACCAGCCTGAACCCGTGCTATACCGTTGGCTACCAGATTATGGAAGCCATAAAGGTTCATCAGGGTGGTAACAAGAAAACCCGCATTCAGCGGGCGATTGACCTGCTGACGCTGGTGGGCATCCCCGATCCCGCCTCGCGTCTGGATGTTTATCCGCACCAGCTTTCCGGTGGTATGAGCCAGCGTGTGATGATCGCGATGGCGATTGCCTGCCGTCCGAAGTTGCTGATTGCCGATGAACCGACAACGGCGCTGGATGTGACCATCCAGGCGCAAATCATTGAGTTGCTGCTGGAGCTACAGCAGAAAGAAAATATGGCGCTGGTGTTGATTACTCACGATCTGGCGCTGGTGGCTGAGTCGGCGCACAAAATCATTGTGATGTATGCCGGCCAGGTGGTGGAAACCGGGGCTGCGCACGATATTTTCCGCGCTCCTCGGCATCCGTACACTCAGGCATTGCTGCGTGCGCTACCGGAGTTTGCCCAGGATAAAGCGCGCCTGGCATCGCTGTCGGGCGTGGTTCCGGGTAAATACGATCGTCCGAACGGCTGTCTGCTGAACCCGCGCTGCCCGTATGCAACGGATAAGTGCCGTAGCGTTGAACCGGAGCTGAACATATTGGGCGACGGTCGCCAGTCGAAATGCCATTACCCACTCGATGATGCCGGGAGGCCTGGGCTATGAGTACGCATGATGCCACCTCGCAACAACCATTGTTGCAGGCAATTGACCTGAAAAAACATTATCCGGTGAAGAAGGGCATGTTCGCTCCGGAGCGCCTGGTGAAAGCGCTGGACGGTGTGTCTTTCACCCTTGAACGCGGTAAAACGCTGGCAGTGGTCGGAGAGTCAGGCTGTGGGAAATCGACGCTCGGTCGCCTGCTGACGATGATTGAAGTTCCAACCGGCGGTGAGCTGTATTACCAGGGACAGGATCTGCTTAAACACGACCCGCAGGCGCAAAAACTGCGTCGACAGAAAATCCAGATTGTGTTCCAGAACCCGTACGGTTCTCTGAATCCGCGTAAAAAAGTGGGGCAGATTCTGGAGGAGCCGTTGCTGATCAACACCTCGCTCAGCAAAGAACAGCGTCGTGAAAAAGCGCTGGCGATGATGGCGAAAGTGGGTCTCAAAACTGAGCACTATGACCGCTACCCGCATATGTTCTCCGGCGGTCAACGTCAGCGCATCGCGATTGCCCGTGGTCTGATGCTTGATCCGGACGTGGTGATTGCCGATGAACCTGTTTCCGCGCTCGACGTATCCGTACGCGCACAGGTACTGAATCTGATGATGGATCTGCAGCAGGATCTGGGGCTGTCCTATATCTTTATCTCCCACGATTTGTCGGTAGTGGAACATATTGCCGATGAAGTCATGGTGATGTACCTCGGCCGCTGTGTGGAGAAAGGAACCAAGGATCAAATCTTCAATAATCCGCGTCATCCTTATACGCAGGCTTTGCTCTCCGCGACGCCACGGCTGAACCCGGATGACCGCCGGGAGCGTATCAAGCTGACCGGCGAGCTGCCAAGCCCATTGAACCCACCGCCGGGCTGCGCGTTTAATGCCCGTTGCCGCCGTCGTTTTGGTCCTTGTACTCAGCTACAACCCCAGCTTAAAGACTATGGTGGTCAGTTGGTGGCATGCTTTGCCGTCGACCAGGATGAGAACCCACAGCAATAAACGTGGGTTATGACCTGATAACCGGAGCCTTGTGCTCCGGTTTTTTATATCTTTGTTTTTATCCCCACAGTGTGAGGTTATTGGCAGAACATTCTGCCGTGTCGGCTAGAATGTGTTCAGTACTGTAAGCATCACAGAAATATCTACTTCGCAGTTGCTAACTATTTGGAGCAAATGTGGTTACGATACGCTGGGATATTAAAACAATTGACCGCCTGTCTATGGTTGAGGACGTTCTTAAGGAGTTCTCTTTCTGTGACATTAATATCATTTCAATGAAAGTGACGACGGGCAGGATCCTGATTAAGTCGTGGTGTCGTCAACTGCAGGATATTTCTGGCGTTGAATCTCGTTTAAACCAGCGTACTGATATTATTAACGTTGCCTGGCTTTCTGAAGAGATTGCAGGGCTATCGTCACCGGATCTGACTCGCCCGCGTTATTTTTCAGACATTATTTGCAGCAGCCAGAGCATGCAGTTGCTGATTGAAAAGGCGATCAGAATCGCGGATAGCAAATATACCGTTTTAATCCGGGGTGAAACCGGTACCGGAAAAGAGCTGCTGGCCCGGGCTATCCATAATTCCGGGCATCGGCGCTTTTACCCGTTTATTCCCGTTAACTGCTCAGCGTTACCAGAGGCGCTGATGGAAAGTGAATTCTTCGGCTATGAAAGAGGGGCATTCAGCGGTGCTGACTGCAAAGGTAAAAAGGGGCTGTTTGAAATGGCTGATAAAGGCACCCTGTTTCTGGATGAATTTGGTGAAATGCCGTTGAGTTTACAGGCTAAATTGCTGCGTGTTCTTCAGGATGGTGGGATACGTCGCGTTGGTGGGGCACAAATTATTCCAGTAAATGTGCGCATTATTGTGGCAACCAACGCAAATCTGGAGGAAATGGTCGAACAACGCCTGCTACGGGCCGATCTTTATTATCGTATTAACGTGCTTTCCCTCACCATTCCTCCTTTACGGGAGCGCCCGCAGGATATCAGCCAACTTATTCGCCATTTTGTGCAGAAATACGCAAAGGAATTCCAGCGACGTCTGATTCTGGATAAAGCCTGTTTTGAGGCATTGCATCATCACGCCTGGCCGGGAAACGTTCGCGAGCTGGAAAACACTATTATTCGTCTGATGCTGATGGCGGAATCCGATGTTATTACCAGAGAGGATTTGGGGATGACAAATATGCCATCGGCTAAGCAGGTCCATGCCGAGCGCCCTTTTAAAGAGCAAGTTCAGTACGCTGAGCGTCAGCTAATCGAGCAGATGGTTGAAGAAAATGTCTCGTCGCGGCATATTGCCAAAGCGTTGGGGGTATCTCATACCACGGTACTGAATAAAATCCGCAGCTATCAACTGGAGAGTGTGAGTTAAGCGCCGCCAGGATTTGACGGCGCACAATGCGGACTATTCAATCAGTTTCAATAACGGCGACAGACACAGCAAAATTCCGTACAGCAGGATAAGCCAGGTTTTCAGCCCGCGTAGTTTTTCCAGTTGCGTCACTTTATAGATCAGGAAAAACGGAATAATGCACGAAACGATACCGTAAAGTGGGCTGCCCATCTGGAAGAATACCAACACCGACACGCGGAATGACACCCAAATAACCAGTGTTGTTACGATAAACGCGCAAATACCCAGAGTTAAAACCAGCGGGTTAATTTTCTCAACGTCGATTACGCGCCCTAGTACGTTAAGAATAATGCCCTTAATCGCTTCATGGAACCCCAGATAAATACCGAAGAATGCAGTCAACACGGCAAAGATATTTAATACCGTTGAGGTAATATGGATGATTTGTCCTGGAATAACCTGAGCCGCCAGTGCCAACGCAGAAATATTCTGCTCGAAGGCCGATACAGCTTCTTCATGGCTAATGGAAAAGGTAAATGAAAACGAGAAGAACAGGATCACCGCAATCAGCGTAATGTAACTGATTCGATGGGTGCGAATGGCCATGCGTGTAGCCAGTATTCTGTCAGACACCCGTTTGCGGTAGGCGATGTTCATTGGGTTCAGCACCTGAATAAACACCGCCGAAAAGAAGCAGAATGGGATGGTCAGCAGTACGTCACGAAAGAACACTGACGCCTCTGGGAACGCACTGATATTGCTAAAATTCCAGTGTGGAACCATCGCAAAACCAAACACAACGATGATACCCACTTTCACCACTACCATTGGACCGGAGATTTTGAATAGCAGCTTCTCCCCACCGGAGGCAATAGCAACCAGTACAGCAAAAATAGCTACTTTATAGATGATCGATTGTGAAAGATCGGCATCAGTCAGCCCGAAGGTTTTTATATATGAAGCGCTGTCAAAAACAACGGATAATGAATATATAAATATACCATGGATAATCATCAGGAAATAAATGACACCGAGAAACACTCCCCAGTTTTTTCCCAGGTAATGACTAATAATATCGGTGTAGTCATTGCAGGTTTCGCTTTCTGATAATGTTTTTAAATAAATATCCTGCACAATATAGGTTGCTGGGTAGGCAATAATAAATGCGACAATAAATACCCAAATACCTGTCAGGCCAATTTGTACTGGCATCAGTACCGTTCCGGCACCAATTGCCATGCCGATGCAGAGTAGCACCCAGCCAAAATCGTATTTCGTGAACGGTATTTTTTGTGAGAATGGTACGGCGGTTGCTGTATTGTTGCTTAATTGTAATGTGTTGTCCTGCATAGAACCCCCTGCCCAAAATACCCACTCTCCCTGAAAAAGGATTGTGCGTATAACCAGGCTGTTGTGCCTTGATTCTCAACGACCTGAACCGAGCGGCGTCGGTTCAGGTCGTAATGGTCAGAATGTTGCCTTTCTGATGGCGTGTTCAAGGTCGTTAATAATATCTTCTGGATCTTCAAGACCTACAGAAAGACGGATAAGTCCGTCGGTAATACCTGCTTTAAGCCGTTCCTCTGGCGCAACGGGCGAATGTGTCATAGACGCTGGGTGCTGAATGAGGGTTTCGGTATCACCGAGACTGACCGCGAGGAGGCACAATTCTACAGAATTGATCATCCGTCTGCCAGCCTCCAGGCCTCCGGCGATTTCGAAGCTGATAATTCCTCCCGGCAGACTCATCTGGCGTTTACCCAGCTCATACTGCGGGTGTGAAGGCAGGCCAGGATAATAAACTCGGGTAATAGACGGATGACCTTCCAGGAAGCGAGCAATTTTTAACGCGTTTTCACAGTGGCGTTCCATACGAATGCCCAGCGTTTTAACACCACGCAGCGTCAGCCAGGCGTTGAAGGGGCTCATACAGCCGCCGGTGATATCCTTCAGCCCGACGAATCGTGCCTGGTCGATAAAATCCTGCTTGCCAACAATGATGCCGCCAATCACGTCTCCGTGACCGTTGATATATTTGGTCACACTGTGCACCACGATGTCGGCACCTAACTGCAGAGGCTGCTGACAGTATGGCGACATAAAGGTGTTATCCACGACCAGCAATGCACCTTGTTGATGGGCTATGCCAGCCACCGTTTCAATATCGACCAGTGAGAGCGTTGGGTTGGCTGGCGTTTCGATATATACCACTTTAGTTTCCGGGCGCATGGCAGCACGGATTTCATCGGGTTTTGCGGCGTCAACGAAGCTCACGTTAATACCGAACTTCGGCATGCTGTGGGACAGAAAAGCATGAGTACAGCCGTAAATTGCACTGGCGGAAACGATATGATCGCCCTGCTGGCACAGGGTCAGCAGTGACGTTGTGATGGCTGAGATACCGGATGCGGTTGCCAATGCGGCGTCGCCTTTTTCCAGTACCGCCAACTTTTTCTCCAGCGCGTCGGTGGTGGGGTTACCCAAACGGGTATAAATGTACCCGGACTCCTCGAGCGCAAAGCGGGCGGCACCTTGTTCGGCGCTGTCAAAAACAAACGTTGAAGTCTGGAAAATAGGCGTACTAAGCGCGCCAGTGGAAGGATCGGGTTGTTGCCCCGCGTGAACGATCTGAGTATTGAATCCGTAAGTACGACAGTCAGACATGATATCTCCTTTAATTCGGAACAGAACAGCTCACACTCAAATAGCAATCGCTGTGCCATAAAATGAACCTATGGATATCAATGCATTAGATAAATCGCTGTTTAGTAAGCTGTCAGGAAAGTTGCCATCTGGCAAAAAATTTTCCAGCCATGAAGGATGTGCGCGTACAAGTCTGATTGCGAAGCTTCACGCAGACTGAGTTATGGTGGGGTGATAGGCCGTAATTGTTGACATAGAATCCGCGTCAAGCCGGACTCGTCCGGTGAGGCGCAATGTTGCGGGGGCTTGATCCCTGGCGGCATAGGTTGCTGGAAAGAGAAAACCCCCGCACGTTGTTTGGTATAAACCGGCAACATAACGGGGGCTAACTTGAATCCAGACAATTCAAGAATAGCCGCGAAAAGTTGCCATTGCAATACAGGCGGTTATATGACGTTCGCGCAGTTAGGCATTCCCTTCTGGCACGGTCTGGTTGCTCCGGTCATCGCTGGCATTACTGCCAGTCTGATTGTGAACTGGCTGCGTAACAGGAAGTGACAGGGCTTATGGGCGTCAGCCTGCTGTAATGGCAATATACGCCCGGACCAGGCCGCAGGGATAAACCTTGCGGTCTTTTTCGTCTTTATTGCAGGTAAGTTCCATCGCTATGTGGCTAACCTGCTGCGATAATGCGTGCGGGGAAGTTTTCAGATAGCGCCTCTCTTAATACGGCTACGATCGGGTATACTCTGACGGCAGTTTCGTCTATCCGTGGAGAGTCAGTTTGCGTGTCAGTCGCTCGTTAACAATTAAGCAGATGGCGATGGTTGCGGCCGTTGTCATGGTGTTTGTTTTTATTTTTTGCACCGTTTTGCTGTTTCATCTGGTACAGCAGAATCGCTACAACACGGCTACGCAACTTGAAAGCATCGCTCGCTCCGTCCGTGAACCTCTGTCGGCCTCTATTCTGAAAGCGGATATCCCCGAAGCGGAAACGATTTTAAGCCGAATTCAGCCCGCGGGCGTGGTCAGCCGCGCTGATGTTGTCCTGCCTAATCAGTTTCAGGCATTACGGATGAGCTTTATTCCCGAACGCCCTGTCCCGGTGATGGTGACTCGCCTGTTTGAACTGCCGGTACAGATTTCATTGCCGGTCTATTCTCTTGAGCGCTCCGCCAACCCGCAGCCTCTGGCGTATCTGGTTCTGCAGGCGGATTCGTATCGCATGTACAAATTCGTCATGAGCACGCTCTCAACGTTAGTGACCATTTACTTACTTTTGTCCTTAATATTGACGGTGGCAATCTCCTGGTGCATTAACCGTTTGATTGTGCATCCGTTACGCAAAATTGCTCGCGAGTTGAACGATATTCCTCAACAGCAGCTGATTGGCTACCAACTGGCGTTACCACGCCTGCATCAGGATGATGAGATTGGTATGCTGGTGCGCAGTTATAACCTGAATCAGCAGATGGTGCAGCGCTACACTGAAGAACAAAACGACCATTCGATGCGGTTCCCGGTTTCTGATCTACCCAACAAGACCTTTCTGATGGGGCTACTGGAGCAGGTCGTTACCCGCCAGCAAACCACGGCGCTAATGATTGTCACCTGTGAGACCCTGCGTGATACCGCGGGTGTATTGACCGAAACCCAGCGGGAGATCCTGTTGCTAACGCTGGTCGAGAAACTGAAATCGGTGCTGGCGCCCAGAATGGTGCTGACCCAGGTGAGTGGCTATGACTTTGCCATTATTGCACACGGTGTGAAGGAACCCTGGCATGCGATTACATTAGGTCAGCAAGTACTCACTATCATGAATGAGCGGCTGCCTATTCAAAGCATTCAGCTACGTCCAAACTGCAACATTGGAGTGGCGATGTATTACGGTGACTTGAGTGCTGAACAGCTATACAGTCGCGCACTCTCGGCAGCATTAACCTCGCGTCGCAGAGGTAAAAACCAAATTCAGTTCTTTGACCCGCAGCAAATGGAAGAAGCACAGCAGCGTTTAACGGAAGAGAATGACATTCTCACCGCACTGGATAATCAGCAGTTTGCGCTTTGGATACAGCCACAGGTAGAGATATCCAGCGGTAAGATGTTGAGTGCAGAAGCGTTATTGCGGATCCAACAACCGGACGGAAGCTGGGAGCTGCCGGAAGGGTTAATCGACAGGATTGAATCCTGCGGTCTGATGATAACGGTCGGCTACTGGATACTTGAAGAGTCCTGTCGCCAGCTTTCCGCCTGGCAGGAGCGCGGCCTGATGTTGCCGCTGTCGGTGAATCTTTCGGCGTTGCAACTGATGCACCCGAGTATGGTGTCTGACCTGCTGGAACTGCTAAACCGCTATCGTATTAAGCCAGGCACATTGATTCTGGAAGTGACCGAAAGCCGACATATCGATGATCCGAACGCCGCTGTGGCTATTTTGCGGCCACTGCGTAATGCGGGTGTACGTATCGCGTTGGATGACTTTGGCATGGGCTATGCGGGGCTTCGACAGCTGCAACACATGAAGTCGCTGCCGGTAGATGTGCTCAAAATCGATAAGATGTTTGTTGAAGGATTACCGGAAGACAGCAGCATGATCACTGCAATTATTCAGTTGGCCCACAGCCTCGATTTGCAGATGATCGCCGAAGGTGTCGAAACCGAAGCGCAGCGAGAGTGGTTATCGCAGGCGGGAGTGGAAGTGGCCCAGGGATTCCTGTTTGCCCGTCCGGTTCCGGCAGATATCTTCGAAGAACGTTATTTAACGAAGGAATGGCCTGATTACAAAAGTTAAAAAAGGTAGCGCTTGTGCGAGCCAGCTCAAATTTTTTAACATTTTTGTATCAATTATGATCTTTGTACATTTCTGTGATGTTGTGTGGGTGTTACTTTAAGGCCGCAGGTTAAATAAAACCTTACAAGACCTGTGGTTTTTACTTTAAGGACACCCTATGAAAACCTCTATCTTCAAAAGCCTTTACTTTCAGGTCCTGACAGCAATTGCCATTGGTATTCTCCTTGGCCATTACTACCCTGAATTAGGCGCCCAAATGAAACCGCTTGGCGACGCGTTCGTTAAGCTTATTAAGATGGTCATCGCACCTGTCATCTTCTGTACTGTCGTCACCGGCATTGCAGGTATGGAAAGTATGAAAGCAGTAGGCCGCACCGGTGCGGTTGCCCTGCTTTATTTTGAAGTGGTCAGTACAATTGCACTGATCATCGGTCTTATCATCGTCAACGTGGTGCAACCTGGTGCCGGGATGAACGTCGATCCGGCGACGCTGGATGCTAAAGCAGTAGCGATTTACGCTGAACAGGCAAAAGACCAGGGGATTGTGGGCTTCCTGATGGATATCATCCCGGGTAGCGTCATTGGGGCGTTCGCCAGTGGCAACATCCTGCAGGTATTGCTGTTTGCGGTAATGTTTGGTTTTGCTCTGCATCGTCTGGGCAGCAAAGGCCAGATGATTTTCAACGTAATTGAAAGCTTCTCGCAGGTCATTTTCGGCATCATCAACATGATCATGCGCCTGGCGCCAATCGGTGCTTTCGGTGCCATGGCCTTTACCATCGGTAAATATGGCGTCGGAACGCTGGTACAGTTGGGTCAGCTGATTATCTGCTTCTACATCACCTGTATTCTGTTTGTGGTGGTGGTGCTGGGATCGATTGCCCGTGCAACCGGCTTTAGCATCTTCAAGTTCATCCGCTATATCCGTGAAGAACTGTTGATCGTTCTGGGCACATCTTCTTCCGAGTCGGCGCTGCCGCGTATGCTCGATAAGATGGAAAAGCTGGGCTGTCGGAAGTCGGTGGTCGGACTGGTTATCCCTACAGGCTACTCGTTTAACCTTGATGGTACGTCGATCTATCTGACGATGGCGGCGGTATTTATCGCGCAGGCAACGAACAGTCATATGGATATCTTCCATCAGATAACTCTGCTGGTGGTGCTGCTGCTCTCCTCGAAAGGGGCTGCGGGTGTTACCGGAAGCGGCTTTATTGTTCTGGCTGCGACTATCTCCGCCGTGGGTCATTTGCCGGTTGCCGGTCTGGCGTTGATTCTTGGTATTGACCGATTCATGTCTGAAGCCCGCGCGCTGACCAACCTGGTTGGTAACGGTGTGGCAACGGTTGTCGTTGCTAAATGGGTGAAAGAACTGGACCACAAAAAGCTGGATGATGTGCTGAATAATCGTGCGCCGGATGGCAAAACGCACGAATTATCCTCTTAATCTCGTCACTTATGCCCGTAGTCCCTTGTAGGGCTACGGGCTCCTGCGCATAATTGACCCCTGTGCCCGAATTCATCAATACGATGGCTTTGGGATTTTTTCACTTCTTCCGTGACATTTTTATGTTCTCGCGGTCTAACACGAAGTGTTTTTAACGTCATATTCAGAGAGTCCTTTCAGGACTGTCTTTTTATTACCAGGATTGTTGATCAGGGGTTCACATGCAGGGCACAAAAATTCGACTTTTAGCGGGCGGCTTGCTGATGATGGCCTCTGCCGGCTATGTGCAGGCAGATGCGCTCCAGCCTGACCCGGCGTGGCAACAGGGCACGCTGGCAAATGGCTTACAGTGGCAAGTTCTCGCCACGCCCCAGCGTCCCAGCGACCGCATAGAGGTTCGCCTGCTGGTTAATACCGGTTCACTCACCGAAAGTACGCAACAGAGTGGTTTCAGCCATGCGATCCCTCGCATTGCGCTGACGCAAAGCGGTGGTCTGGATGCCGCGCAAGCCCGTTCATTGTGGCAGCAGGGGTTCGATCCAAAACGTCCCATGCCGCCCGTTATCGTTTCCTATGATTCCACACTGTATAACCTCAGTTTGCCTAACAGCCGCAATGACCTGCTGAAAGAGTCGTTATCTTATCTGGCGAACATTTCCGGCAAGCTGACCATCACGCCTGAAACGGTCAATCATGCGCTGAATAGCGAAGATATGGTTGCGACCTGGCCTATGGATACCAAAGAAGGGTGGTGGCGTTATCGTCTGAAGGGATCGACGCTGTTGGGACATGATCCCGCCGATCCGCTGAAAACACCAATTGATGCGGCGAAAATTCAGTCGTTCTATCAGAAATGGTATACCCCGGATGCCATGACGCTGATTATCGTCGGTAATGTTGATGCGCGCAGCGTGGCTGAGCAAATCAATAAAACCTTTGGTGAGTTAAAAGGAAAACGCGAAACGCCGGCACCAGTACCTACGCTCTCTCCACTGCGTGCCGAAGCGGTTAGCATTATGACCGATGCAGTGCGTCAGGATCGCCTTTCCATCATGTGGGATACACCGTGGCAGCCTATCCGCGAATCCTCCGCGCTGTTGCGCTACTGGCGTGCTGATTTAGCCCGTGAGGCGCTGTTCTGGCATATTCAGCAAACGCTAACCAAAAACAACGCTAAAGATATCGGCCTTGGTTTTGACTGTCGGGTTCTGTTCCTGCGCGCGCAGTGCGCCATTAACGTTGAGTCTCCGAACGATAAACTGAACGCGAATCTTGGCATGGTCGCGCGTGAACTGGCGAAAGTGCGTGATAAAGGTCTACCGGAAGAAGAGTTCAATGCGCTGGTGGCGCAAAAGAATCTGGAGCTGCAGAAACTGTTTGCCACCTATGGTCGTACCGATACCGATATTTTGATCAGCCAGCGGCTGCGTTCGCTGCAAAATCAGGTAGTGGATATCGCGCCAGAGCAGTACCAGCGTTTACGCCAGAACTTCCTCAACGGCCTGACCGTCGAAATGTTGAACCAGAACCTGCGCCAGCAATTATCGCAAGAGATGGCGTTAATTCTGCTCCAGCCGAAAGGTGAACCTGAATTCAATATGAAGGACTTGCAGGCTACGTGGGATCAAATCATGGCACCTGTGACAACCGCGGCGACTGCTGTCGAAACGGATGAGGCTCATCCTGAAGTGACGGATATTCCGCCGGTGCAATAAGCAGGAATTTCCCTCTCCCGGTCGGGAGAGGGGGAATAAAACTAGTGTGACATTCTATTGTGGCATTGCGTCGCGTGGAATAATCGCCCCACGATGCTGAATAACAGTGCTTGCTGTCAGGTGGCCGCGTTTGGCGGCTTCTGCGGCATCGCCACCGGTTAAGCGTACTGCCAGATATCCTGCGCTGAAGGAGTCTCCTGCAGCCGTGGTATCAATGACCTTCTCTTTCGGTAATTTTACAGCCGGTACATCAATGAGTTCTTCGCCAGCGATGGAAACAAGGCAAGAGTCTGCACCACGCTTCACAACCACTTCCTGCACACCAGCTGCGTGAGTGCGGGCAATCACCTCGGTAACGGGTTTTTCGCCCCACAATGCGTCTTCATCATCCAGCGTCAGGAACGCGATATTGGTGCATTCCAGCATCTGCTGATACACCTGCTGCGTCTCTTCTTTACTGCTCCACAGACGTGGACGGTAGTTGTTGTCAAATATGACTTTCCCACCGTTGGCGCGGCATTCGCGGAGCAGCGACAGCAGCTTCTCACGGCTGGATGGGTTTAATATCGCCAGGCTTATTCCACTCAGATACAGGTAGTCGAATGTGGCCAGTTCTTCGCAAATGGCGGCAGACTGTTCACTCTCCAGCCAGAATTTTGCCGCAGCTTCATTACGCCAGTAATAGAAGGTGCGTTCACCGGTGTTGTCTGTCTCAATGTAATAGAGACCTGGGAGGCGATTTTCCATACGCTGCGTTAAAGAGGTATCGACGTTTTCGCTGTGCCAGGATTCCAGCATTTGTTGGCTGAAACTGTCAGTGCCCAGCGCCGTCACATAGTGTACGGAAAGTGCCGCAGAATCGACCTGACGGGCGATATAAACGGATGTATTCAACGTGTCGCCACCGAATCCGCGCTGAACATCAGCACCTTTCTGTGACAGCTCAATCATGCATTCGCCAATCACGGCAATCTTTCTGGACATAGTCGTAACCTGCTCTGAAAAAAATTAGCGTTAGTGTGCGCTGTGGGTAGTATGTGGTCAACTATATTAAAACATCGTTCCATTAATTTTTTGAGCCAGCACGTGTTCTGTGTGATTTTTGCCGCTTAGTTTTTTATTTTGCGTTGCGCTGAACGTAAAGTTCTGCGCCCGAGCGCCGATAACCTTTGACGAGTCCGGTCAGTCACACTCTTATTTACAGGACACCTCAGATGATAAAGCAGGTTACCCAGCAGCTAATTACGCCTGATGCGAGTATCGAAAGCTTGCTTGAGCGACGCTATTGGCTGCAGTGCGAGCGTGCTTACACCTATCAGCCGATTTACCAGACCAATGGGCGACTGATGGCCGTTGAGCTGCTGACTGTCGTGAGCCATCCTGATAACCCTTCCCACCGTATTGCGCCGGATCGTTATTTTGCTGAAGTGGCCGTTCGACACCGGGTTGACGTGGTGAAAGAGCAGCTTCACCAGTTGCAGTTAAAAGGCGAATTTTTCAGGGCCCACGGTCTGCTGGCGTCAGTGAATGTTGATGGACCGACGTTAATTGCGATGCGCCAGGATGCTGAAATACTGAAAATCATCGAATGCCTGCCCTGGCTGCGATTCGAGCTGGTGGAGCATATTCGCCTGCCGAAGGGATCGTCTTTCGCCTCTATGTGCGAGTTCGGGCCACTCTGGCTGGATGATTTTGGTACCGGAATGGCGAATTTTTCGGCCCTCAGCGAAGTCAGTTATGACTACATTAAAGTGGCGCGGGACCTGTTTGTTATGCTGCGCCAGACGCCGGAAGGTCGGAACCTGTTCACGCTGTTATTACAGTTAATGAACCGCTATTGCCGTGGCGTGATCGTCGAAGGTGTAGAAACGCTGGAAGAGTGGCGTGATGTGCAAAACTCACCGGCTTTCGCCGCACAGGGCTATTTCCTCTCTCGTCCGGTCCCACTGGATACCCTTGAAGAGGTGATATTGTCGCTTTGATATGGTCGTAGCGTGTCTCCTTTTGCCCTGCTGGACTATCTTTAGGACAGGCAAGGATGGAAACGAGGACGTAATATATGACGAAAGCAGGCAAAATAACCGCCATAGTATCAGGGGTTTTCTTGTTGTTGATCGTCGTACTCATCATGGTGATTGCGACATTTGACTGGAACCGGCTCAAACCGACCATCAACCAGAAAGTCTCTACTGAACTTAACCGACCATTCGCCATTCGGGGTGATTTAGGCGTTGTCTGGGAGCGCCAGAAGCAGGAGACCGGTTGGCGAAGCTGGATTCCGTGGCCGCATGTTCATGCTGAAGATATCATCCTCGGCAACCCGCCAGATATTCCTGATGTCACGATGGTACATCTTCCCCGTGTTGAAGCGACGCTTGCCCCATTGGCTTTGTTGACGAAAACCGTCTGGCTACCGTGGATCAAGCTGGTGAAACCGGATGCACGACTTATCCGCCTGTCGGAGAAAAACAACAACTGGACCTTTACCCTGGCGGGAGATGACAATCGCGAACCCAATACTTCGCCGTCTGCCTGGTCTTTTCGTCTGGATAACATTCTGTTCGATCAGGGGCGCATAGCCATCAACGATAAGGTGACTCGCTCTGAGATTGAAATTCTGGTCGATCCGTTGGGCAAGCCGCTTCCCTTTAGTGAAGTGACCGGAACGAAAAGCAAAGAGAGTAGCGCCAGCGTCGGAGACTACGTTTTTGGTCTGAAAGCGCAAGGGCGATATAACGGCGAACCGCTAACCGGGACAGGGAAAATAGGTGGAATGCTGGCATTACGGGGGGAAGGTACGCCTTTCCCGGTACAGGCCGATTTCCGTTCGGATAACACGCGTGTGGCATTTACAGGAACGGTGAAGGATCCGATGAAGATGGGGGGCGTGGATCTCCAGCTTAAATTCTCAGGTGATTCATTAGGGGATTTGTACGATTTGACGGGGGTACTTCTGCCGGACACCCCACCATTTGAAACTGACGGGCGCTTGGTGGCAAAAATCGATACCGGCAAATCTTCAGTTTTTAATTATCGTGATTTTAATGGCCGCATTGGCGACAGCGATATTCACGGTACGCTCGCCTATACCACTGGTAAGCCGCGTCCGAAGCTGGAAGGCGATGTTGAGTCGCGCCAGTTGCGGTTAGCTGATTTGGGACCACTGATTGGCGTCGACTCCGGGAAAGGTGCGGAGCGGGCGAAAAAATCTGAACAACGCAAAGGTGAAAAAAGCGTTCAGCCTGCGGGTAAAGTGTTGCCATACGACCGCTTCGAAACCGATAAATGGAACGTGATGGACGCTGACGTGCGTTTTAAAGGACGACGTATTGAGCACGGCAGTAGCCTGCCCATCAGCGATCTCTCCACTCATATCATCCTGAAAAATGCCGACTTGCGGTTGCAGCCGCTGAAATTTGGTCTGGCGGGGGGCAGCATTGTTTCAAGCATCCATTTGCAAGGGAATAAAAAGCCGATGCAAGGAAGTGCGGATATACAGGCTCGCCGCCTGAAGCTGAAAGAGCTAATGCCGGATGTGGAACTGATGCAGAAAACGTTGGGCGAAATGAACGGAGATGCCAGATTTAGCGGTAGCGGGAATTCAGTGGCGGCACTGCTTGGTAACAGTAATGGCAATCTGAAGCTGCTGATGAATGATGGTCTTATCAGTCGAAATCTGATGGAAATTGTTGGACTGAATCTGGGTAACTATATCGTCGGGCAGATATTCGGTGATGACGAGGTCCGGGTGAACTGTGCGGCGGCGAATCTGGATATCGTCAATGGTGTTGCGCGTCCGCAGATTTTTGCGTTCGATACCGAAAATGCGGTCATCAATGTGACCGGAACCGCGAGCTTTGCCTCTGAACAGCTGGATTTAACCATTGATCCCGAGAGTAAAGGTATCCGTATTATCACCCTGCGTTCACCGCTGTATGTTCGCGGGACATTCAAGGATCCACAGGCCGGGGTGAAAGCCGGGCCGCTGATTGCGCGTGGCGCGGTTGCCGCAGCGCTGGCAACCTTAGTCACACCTGCGGCTGCCCTGCTGGCGCTGATTTCACCCTCTGAAGGTGAGGCCAACCAGTGCAGGACTATTTTGTCGCAGATGAAGAAGTGATTGCAGAAGAGAATTGCCGGATAGCACCGCTATCCGGCAAGCAAATTATAACGACTGGTGACGTGTTTCGTGGGTTAACAACAGTGCTATCAGCGTTAATGTCGCCATTGACGCCAGGTAAATGCCGACCGCTGGCAGACCATAGTTTCCCTGCAACCAGGCGGCAATATACGGAGCAACGGAAGCCCCAAGGATTGACGAAACGTTATACGAAAATGATGCGCCAGTGTAGCGAACCTCGGTCGGGAAGAGCTCTGGTAGCAGCGCGCCCATCGGACCGAATGTCAGCCCCATCAGGCTTAACCCCAGCAACAAGAAAGCGAACACCAGCGCCGGATTGCCGGAACCCAGCAACGGTTTAAAGGCGAACAGCGCGAACAAAATGATAAGCGTCGTGATGATAAGCATACTCTTGCGACGACCAAACGCGTCGGCCAACAGTCCCGCCACGGGAACCATTACGCCAAAGCCAATCACCGCCATCATCAACATCCACAACACTTCATTACGCGGCAAGCCAAGACCCACCGGGGCAGCTGCGGTACTGAACGTCATTGAATAGACGGTCATGATATAGAACAGTGTATAGGTTGCCAGCATGATAAACGTACCGAGGATCGTTACGCGTACATGTTTTGTCAGCAAGGTACCCAGCGGGATTTTAACCTGCTTTTTCGCCGCAGCCACTTTAGCGAAAACTGGCGACTCATGCAGCGAAACACGAACGTACAGGCCGATGATCACCAGCACAGCAGAAAAGATAAACGGTATGCGCCAGCCCCAGCTCATAAACTGCTCATCGGTAAGCAGCCAGGAGAGCAACAGGAACGTGCCGTTGGCAAAGAAGAAGCCGATAGGTGCGCCCAGCTGTGGGAACGAGCCGTACAACGCGCGTTTACGCGGAGGGGCGTTTTCCGTTGCCAGCAACGCTGCGCCGCCCCATTCGCCACCAAGTCCCAAACCCTGACCAAAACGTGCCAGTGCCAGCAGTAGTGGTGCAAAAATACCGATAGTTTCATAACCCGGCAGCAGACCAATGACGACCGTAGAAATCCCCATGGTGAGCAGTGACGCAACCAGTGTCACTTTGCGCCCTACGCGGTCACCGAAATGTCCGAACACGGCAGAACCAATTGGCCGTGCGACAAAGGCGATGGCAAAGGTCGCGAGAGACTGAAGCGTTGCCGCTGCTGGGTCGCCCTGCGGGAAGAAGATATGGGGGAACACGATCACTGCAGCGGTCGCGTATATATAGAAGTCAAAGAACTCAATGGCAGTGCCAATAAGTGAGGCGACGACGACTTTATTGCGCGAGTTGACCGGCGTGTGTTCCTGTTCATTGTCGAGCGTTGTGGCTGTTGCTTGCATAATATTTTCTTATTTTTGGTCGAACGAAAGGTCATATTACGCACAGCAAAAGAGACATTTCAATCTGTAACAAGCGTTGAGTCTGGTCAAAAATATGTCAAAAAGGGGATAATTTTTAGGCTGAAGATTTCTCTTCCATGAAATGCTTCACATAATTTAAAACTTGGATAATAAAACTGGTTTTTGGTTAAATAAAAGTTACGTACTGGATTTATATTCTAAAAAGAGTACCGGATGACGATACAGGTATCTTATCTGGCCTACAGATCCTTGCGGAACGTAAGCCGGAGGCGGCTCACGAATCCGCTGTTGGGATGAGAATTAGCGGCGAGTTTTCCCCGGCATGCGCGGGTCATCTTTGTATTCAGCTGTTGCTATCCAGGCCGCGCAGAATAAGGTCAGGCGGGCGAAGAAATAGAAGAATGCCATCAGCCCTAGCACGGAGCCAAACGCCGCACCTGATGGTGATTGCACCAGCGACGGCAGCATATACGTCATAATAATTTTAATCCCTTCAAACCCAAGCGCCGCAATAAATGTGCCGCGAATAAGCGCTCTCTTACGCGGACGGTGGCGCGGCAATCGCCAGAATATCCAGAAGAACAACAAATAGTTGGCAAAAATTGAGATGGCCAGGCCGATCAGTCGCCAGGCTGGCTTCAGCCATTCGATACCGTCGAGATAAAGTGCAGAGATAATCATCTGCTGAGCGGAACCGGCGATGGACGTAATGGAGAGGGTAACGATCAGCGCAATCAGCAAACCAATCAATGAGACAAAATCGCGCAGGTATTTTATCCAGATTTTTTCCTGATCCTGCGGTGTGCGCTCCCAGACATCCCGCGACTGGGCGCGAATAGCTTCACGTAGATTTCCCATCCAGTTAATACCGGAATAGAGCGCGATCCCAAGCCCCACCAAACCGACGGTGGTACGTTGTTGAACGGCGGTATTGATGGTGTTTTTCAGCGTGGACGCAAGGGTAGGATCGCTGACGTTCATCAGGATTTTATTGAAGATATCCTGCAACAACGTGGGATGTGACGCGAGAATAAAACCGGCAGCGGCAAACGACACCATCAGGATGGGAATCATCGACAGGAACGAGAAATAGGTGATGGCTGCGCCAAACTGATTCCCCATTCGGTCATTAAAACGCTCCGTGGCGCGGATGAGGTGGGCGATAACAGGTTGGCGCTGGACCTTTTCCGCCAGGGTTATGGCCGTTTTCAGAGCCTGGTTCGCCTTCGCGTTGCTCTCAGGCGTTGTGGGAGTTGGTTCTTGTGTATGCGTAGGGTGTTTTGCATCGTGTTCCTGCGTCATCCGGTCGGTAGTCCTTATTTTGTGCACTCAAGTCATTATAGCCTGCTCAAGCCAGAATCCCGAAAATCGGTCTAACAGACTAATCCACATAGTCTTTCATCACGCCGGTTAACCATTCCATAAACAGATGCACCCGACGGGAGAGATTGCGACGGTGCGGATACAATAAAGAAACCGGCATAGGCTCTGGGCGATACTGCGGCAACACTTCGACCAGCGTTCCGGCGCGTAATGCCTCACGTACACCTATGCGTGGTACCTGAATAATGCCTAACCCGGCAAGGCATGCCGCATGGTATGTTTCGGTGCTATTCACCGTCAGCATGCCGCCGGTTTTCACCCATTCTGTGCCGTTTTCTGTCGCCACCTCGAAACCCTGTGAACGCGAGCCTAAATTCACTGAGTAATGCACCACCGCATGTGAAGCCAAATCTTCCAGACTTTCCGGATAGCCAAAACGGGCCAGGTATTGTGGGCTGGCACAGTTAACCTGCGTTAGTTTTCCCAGCGGGCGAGCAATTAGCCCGGAATCTTTTAACGTACCAACACGCACCACACAGTCGAAACCTTCACGAATCAAATCTACCAGGCGATCGCTGCTGCTCAGTTCAATTTCAAGACCTGGGTATTGATGTAAAAAATCCGGCAGGCGGGGTATTACCAGATTCTTTGCGACGCCAACCGGCATATCAACCCGCAGCTTACCGCTGATGCTGGCCGGATCGTGATGAAATAACCCGTCCAGTTCATCCAGATTGCTCAGCAGATCTTTAGCACGTTCGTAATAGATCATACCGTCCTGGGTAAGCTGTACGCGTCGGGTGGTGCGGTGAAGAAGCTGCGTACCCAGCGAGTTTTCCAGGGCCTGTATCTGGCGCGATACGCTACCTTTAGGGAGTCCGAGCGTTTCCGCTGCGCGAGAAAAGCTTTCCAGTTCTGCGACGCGGATGAACAACTGCATTGCGTGAATTTTATCCATTGCCATACCTTATTGTTGTTCTGGATGAAACAGTAATGCGTAATCAGCGATATTTATTGTTTTTTTAACACCTAATAAGCTCTGTCTCAATCTTCACAACACCTGAAATGAGGTTTCTTATGACGCAACGTATCGCATTGGTGACCGGTGGCGGTCGTGGACTCGGTAAAAACGCGGCGCTGAAGCTGGCGAACAAAGGAATTGGTATTATTCTGACGTGGAACAGCAATGAAAAAGAAGCGCAGCAGGTTGTGCATGAAATCAGACAATCTGGTGGCAAAGCAGCAGCATTGTCGTTGAATGTCGGAGATATTTCCGCTTTCCCTCTGTTTGTTGAACAGATGCAGGAAGCATTACAGACGCAGTGGCAAAGCGATGGGTTTGATTATTTATTGAACAATGCCGGGATCGGCATTAACGCGCCGTATTCGGCATTCACCGAAGCGCAATTTGACCAACTTTTGAACATCCATTTTAAAGGGCCTTTTTTCCTGACGCAGAGCCTTTTACCGCTGATGAAAAAGGGGGGCAGGATCCTCAATGTCTCGACCGGATTATCGCGTTTTGCCCTGCCTGGCTACAGTGCATATGCTGCCATGAAAGGGGCGATGGAAGTGTTAACCCGTTACCAGGCCAAAGAGCTAGGTGAGCGCGGGATTACTGCAAATATTATTGCTCCAGGGGCGATAGAAACTGATTTTAGCGGTGGGAACGTACGGGACAATGCACAGCTGAATGCCTATATCGCCTCGCAAACGGCGCTGGGGCGTGTCGGATTACCGGATGATATTGGTGATGCCATTGCTGCACTACTCAGCGATGACCTGGCCTGGATGACAGCGCAGCGTATCGAGGTATCTGGCGGGATGTTCCTGTAAATCTGCAGGGTGCTTATTCAGTAGGTCGCGGTACCTGCTGAGTAAGCACTTAATGCTATATTGTGTTTTGTAACATATTCTCCGATCATCCGTGGTTCCTTATTTTTAGCCAACGTTATAGACTCTTAGAAATTAATATTTGCAAAGGTATTTTTGAACGCTAAAAATAAGAAGTTCCTTAAGCTTTGACGTAATTTTAAACGCTTTATGTAATCCTTTTTTGTGAGCTGTAACTATTTATAATTTCTGCTTCTTTCCTATCCTGTCATCGGTAGAATGGCCTCTGCCAAATGGTGAGTTCTTATTTTACCCCGTAGGTAATACCCTTCGCGTGTTAAGGCTAATATCTTATTTGGACGGAGAGAAATAATGCAGGTAATAATGTTTGACAGGCAGTCAATATTTATTCATGGAATGAATGTAAGTTTACAACAACGTATTCCAGGAGTGGATGTTCAGGGTGTCAGTCAGGCAGATGACCTTTGGCGAAAACTGGAAGAAAATCCTGATGCGCTGGTGATGCTTGACGGCGATCTTGATGGCGAATTCTGCCGTGGAATACTGCAGCGAATAGCGGAGCTATTTTCGGCGGTAAAAGTGTTGATAACGGCAACAGATTGCCGAAAAAAATGGCTGCAGGAAGTCACTCAGTTAAACGTACTGGCGGTTGTCCCGCGCGATTCTGACGCGGAAACGTTCACGCTGGCGATCAACAGCGTAGCGATGGGTATGATGTTTTTACCCAGAGATTACTTAGCGGTATCAGAAAACGGTAACCAAAGTATAAAAGCGTTAAGCGCACGTCAGCGAGAGATCCTGACTATGCTGGCAGCCGGAGAATCTAATAAACAAATTGGTCGGGCGTTAAATATCAGTACCGGGACGGTAAAAGCACATCTTGAATCGCTTTATCAGCGGCTGGAGGTAAAAAACCGTACTCAGGCAGCAATGATGTTAAACGAATCATACTAACGGGTACTTATTTCACAGTCAGAAAGTGTCTGGCTGTGAAATATGAGCGACCCCATTTCTGAAGTACAAAATTGCTTCATCCCAATGCTGAGTATCCACGCAATAAGCGCTTCCTGCTGAAACAGATCGTTAAGTTGTGGCAACTTCGTCCGTATTAATGCCTCGCAGGCATACAAATCATCGAGCAGCAGTTTATCTGCCTGCATGACTGAAATAGGTTTATCGAAGTTTTCATCTGCAGTGATTTCATGCCCGTAACCAATGACCCATATACCCTTTTTGTCCTGATACTTTTCCAGTGACAGACCCTGCCATTGTTTAATAAATGCGATACAGGTCGGCGTAAAATGTGCTGAATAGAGCTGCATACCGATCTCTCTTCATGTAAAGATCATCATTCTAAAGAGAACGGCTCGCTATAGTAGTTGCCATTCAGCCGGTTTTTTCAGTAAAACGCCTTATGGCATTGGTGAGAGGTATTCACGCTTTAACAAGCCGAAAATCCAGTCGTCATGCCAGGTTTGATGCAGCCAGTAACTTTCGCGTAGCGTGCCTTCATGAATGAATCCCACCTTTTCCAGCACATGTCGTGAAGCATGGTTGCCTGCGGTGACGCAGGCCGTCAACCGGCGTAGGCCTCCAATTGTAAACGCGAAGTCGCAGATGGCACGCAGGGATTCTGCGCCATATCCTTTACCTTGTGCTTCTGGCGCGAACAAAAAACCGACTTCGGCACATTCATTGTTTTCATGAATATATCCAGTGACGCCAAGCGGTAACCCTGTGTCGTTGTCGCAAACCACCAGACATAGCCAGTGTGGGCTTCCTGGAGACCACTCGGGTAAACGTGAGTTGAATACCGCCAGCACATCTTCTTCAGTGCGTGCGTCGGAGACAAATCGCATCACATCAGGGTTTTGCTGTAATTTTAAAAAGAACGCCCAATCGCCTTGATCCAGTGGGCGACAGGTAAGACGTGATGTTTTTAATACCGGCACAGGCTTATCTCCTGAATAATTTTCAACGATTACGCGGTTATCACTGTAAAACGTATCTATTTGGTATATGAATATGTTTTAGTCTACAACGGCACACATCTGTGGAGTGCCGCTTTATAAAAAGATAAATAAATACATTGTGAAGTCGCATTTTCGCGGCTCTTTTAGGGATGATAATGACCAATAGCGCGTTACAGGCGACATGTACGCCATTTGAACACTGTTTGGGGATCATCCGCCAGGCATCGGTGGAAATCTTACTGCTGTTAGGCGTACACGTCGCTGAGGGCAAGGATCCACGCTGGTTTCTGGAGCAACTCGATCAGGCCCGGCTGAATTTAGGCGGTTGGGGGATTGTGGCCAGACGGCTTCAGATGAATGATGCGCAACTGAGCCAGTTCACCCTGCGATTGCGCCATCTTCAACAGAATGTGCCTCAGTATGAAAGTGGTCAGGATGTCAGTGAAAATCAGCTGATCTCTGCGCTGCGCTTTGTGGCCTCCCTGGAACATTTGCGCCAGCAGCAGCCGCTGCTGAACTATCAAACCGAGTTTGACACAGGGAGTCAGGACGCACAGGTAAAGGCCCAGCGCCAGCTACGTGCAATAGAGTTAACGCTAAAATCCCTCGTCGCCCGGGTATGGCCGGATCAACACCCGCTAAACAGTTTTCTGAAACAGCATTTTGGCGCCGATCGTCTGCGCCGCTGGCTAAAGCTGGGTGAAGGGCGTGATGCGCTGGACGGTATGATGTTTAGCGAACTGGCGCTGATGGTTGTTGATAAGAAGCTGTTTGTTCGTCACTTTACCCAGATTTTTAATGATACTTCGGTGCTCACACTGTTTGTCGAACCGCGCTTAACGCTGCGTATGTTTCTGGATGACTGCCGTCAGGCACGAAACCGCGTTATCGCTCAGCAGCCGCTGACATCAGTACAATTGATGCTGTTAAATCACCAGTACGGGCAAATTACGCACCCTGTGCAGCGGGCGTTTGAAGAGCGGCGTATCCGTACTAATCCCCCGTCGTATCTGGAATCAGATGAGGACCTCGTCCGCCAGTTCTGGGAAACGGCAAGGCAAAAAGATGAGCAGGCCGGGGGAGATAAACAGGAAATCGCTGACAGTATCGATCCGCCAGATAAACGGGCAAAGCGTACGGCAGAAGAACGCGAGCAGCTCATTTCAGGCATGCTGTGGGTTGCTGTTGGTGTGATGGTGCTGGTGATATCGCTGGGGGCATTCTGGCTCTTCAGTACACCTGCTCCGCTTGCGTCCGCCGGGAAGTCCGTTGAAATTGTGCAGGAAGAACCGCGGCGTGATGCGCCTTCAGCCCGGGAAACGGTGACCCGAATGGGAATCTCCTGGGATTCATTCAATATGCGGGCTGCCATCGATCGCAACGATACTCGCGTCACGTCACTGTTTTTGCAGGGCGGTATGGACTGGAAACTGGCATGGACGGAGCAGGCGTTCTCGACAGGCAATACCGATGTTCTGAAACTGCTTTTACGTTATCCCTCGCAGATGGATGAGGCTAAACCTTGTCAGCAGTTTATGAGTACGCTAAGCCACGCAATGTCGAATGGAGCATCCTTAACGTCGCTGCATAAAAGCTATTTAAAAAGTTTTTGCTCGGTACCGGACGTTGTCGCACGTCAACAATATAACGCCGAACAAGCTCAGTTGCGTGTGGCCGCAGAGCCAAGCGCAGAGAACAAAAAATGGCAGAAAATTCACGCAGCGCTTTATGATGCGATTAACTAACTGCCTGACAAGTATTGCATTATCAGGCAGTCAGGCGACTATGGTTCCCCATACAGGCCGATTAAGCGACGGACCACGCCATTGGTCCAGCCAAAGCCATCCTGTAACGGATATTCCCCGCCGCCGCCTTCTCGCGGCGTGCCGTCCGCGATGTGGTATTTCTCGATGAGTTTGTGATGCTCCTGGTAAAAAATATTAACTGTTTTCAGCCAGTTGCGGGCAATTTCATCCCCCAGATGGTCATCACCATACAGTTTGAACCCCTGAATTGCCATCCACTGCAACGGCGCCCAGCCATTAGGTTTATCCCACTGCTCGCCAGTTTCATATTCCGTCGCCATAATTCCACCGGGTGTTAGCAGGCGGCTACGTACTGCGTTGGCGAGTCGGTCGGCTTGCTCATGGGTCGCCATACCTACATACAGTGGCACAATACTGGCTGCAGAAAAGAGAGCCATTTGTTCGCGGCGCCAGTCGTAATCACGATAACAGCCATTTTCATCGTCCCACAAATAGCGGTTCACGGCGGTACGGCGGTCACCCGCTTTCTGACGGAACAACGCTTCGGTTTCTCGATCGCCTTTTAGCGCGGAAATATTGGCAATGGTACTTTCCAGCTTGTACAGGAATGCGTTCAGGTCAATAGGGATGAACTGGGTGGTGCGTATACTGGCAAGGCGACCTGCATCGCGAAGCCAGCGTGAGGAGTAATCCCAACCGGAGGCAGCGCCAGCACGCAGATCTCGGTAGACCTCATTGGGGGGACGACCTGAATGTTTGGCGGTCTCTACGTCTTCGAGCCAGGATTCATCGCGAGGAGTATCGCGATCGTCCCAGTAACGGTTGAGCAATGAACCGTCCGGCATTCTGATGACGTGGCGGTAGGCCTGGTTTAGTACCAGGGAGTCGGCACCATCCATCCAGAACGCATACTCCATTTTTAGGTGATCCAGGTAACGACGCGCACCGCGCACGCCATCCTCTTCAAACAATTCCACCATCAGCGCAAATACCGGTGGTTGAGAGCGACTCAGATAGTAAGTGCGATTACCGTTTGGGATGTGGCCATAGTTTTCAATCAACCAGGCAAAGTTATCCGCCATACACTTCAGAAGATCTTCCCGGCCGCTCTCCGCCAGGCCCAGCATGGTGAAGTAGGAGTCCCAATAGTAGGTTTCGCTAAACCGTCCGCCTGGTACAATATACGACTGTGGCAACGCCAGCAGCGAAGACCAGGGAATGTGATCCTGCGGCTCGCGCGTTAGTACTGGCCACAGTTGGTCGATATGCTCTTTCAGCGAGCTATCCGGGTCGGAAACGTATTCACTGGAGGGCGTTTCCGGTAGCCAGAAATGGTTCTCGACGAAGCGTTTCAGATCAAAGTCACGATGTCGTCTGACTTTGCGATAGCGGATAAGAATATCCAGCGGATCCATTTTGGGCGCGCAGTCGGGGAATGTTTTACTGTCGGCAAACAGTTTTGACGACTGGACGTGCTCAAACAGTTCAAGGTAGCGATCGGCTGGCGTCAGGGCGTCAGAGGCGGGTAGCCCTTCAATCATCTCTGGCTCGGGCTCTGCCTCAATCATTTCATCCAGCTTTAACTCGCGCGGATCCATTTCATAAAGCAGATCGACATCGATCGTGAGTTCTTCTGAAGGGGCGTGGGATAGTTTCTGGTTGAGCATAATGAGAAAGACCTCCGGTGGATGTGGAAAGGGTAAGGCTATTGCCCGGCTGTCTGTTAAGCGTAGACATTCGCTTCGGTATTTGATGGATAAAGCGTGCGTTCAATCACACTTTTATGGTTTTCAGGAATCAATGAATAAATGTATCTCAATGATAACAATGGGTAATTTTTAATTACGCGAAAATGGATATATTTCATTTTCGGAACATTCGATTGCAACGATATGTGAACAGAAATACGTAGTGGCTCCTGCTTATAATAGGCACAGGCTATTCTATTGATAGTTCTGCTCCATGTAATTGATTGATACTTATCAAAATAATATCCCCCTCATTTCCTATGATGGTCAGGTCTGACAAAGACTGCGCATTAATTATTTTAATTTTCTGGGTCACAATAACTCACAACGGTGAGGGTAAAATAATGAAAATCATTACCCGTCTTACCGCGATTGCTATAGCAGGCATCGTGATCGGTTATTTTGGATTATCCGGTTATGTGTGGTACCACGATAATCAACGAAGTAAACAGGCTGATGTTCAGGCCTCTACACTGGAAGCCAATAATAAAGTTTTAGGTTTTTTACGCGAAAAAGGATGCGATTATTGCCACACGCCTTCGGCAGAATTGCCTTTTTATTCTTCTTTTCCTGTCGCTAAACAGTTGATGAATTACGACATCCAACTGGGATATAAATCTTTCAATCTTGAAGCTGTTCGTGCTGCGCTGGTCGCGGATAAACCTGTCTCTCAAAGCGATCTGAATAAAATCGAATGGGTAATGCAGTATGACACCATGCCGCCGACGCGCTACACCGCGCTGCACTGGGCCGGTAAGGTGAGTGATGCGGAGCGCGAAGAGATCCTTGGCTGGATCGCGAAACAACGTGAGCAGTACTACGCCAGTCGTGATACCGCACCTCAACATCGTAATGAACCTGTTCAGCCGATACCGGAAAGCATCCCGACTGACGCCCAAAAAGTGGCCCTTGGATTTACGCTTTATCATGATCCGCGTATATCCGGAGACAGTACGATCTCTTGTGCCCACTGCCATGCCCTGAATGCGGGCGGCGTGGATGGCAGAAAAACGTCAATTGGTGTGGGTGGTGCAGTCGGTCCTATTAATGCGCCGACGGTATTTAACTCGGTCTTTAACGTTGAACAATTCTGGGATGGTCGTGCGCCGACATTGCAGGCTCAGGCGGGCGGTCCACCGTTGAACCCGATTGAAATGGCATCGAAATCCTGGGATGAAATTATCCAGAAACTGGATAAAGATCCGCTACTGAAACAAGAGTTTACCGCAGTCTACCCCCAGGGATTCAGCGGCGATAATATTACCGATGCCATTGCTGAGTTTGAGAAAACGCTGATTACGCCAAATTCGCCGTTCGATAAGTGGTTTCGCGGTGATGAAGCGGCGTTAACTGCCCAGCAAAAGCATGGTTATCAGTTGTTTAAGGATAACAAGTGCGCGACCTGTCATGGCGGTATTATTCTGGGTGGACGTTCATTTGAACCATTGGGTTTGAAAAAGGACTTTAATTTCGGTGAAGTGACAGCCGCTGATATTGGCCGTATGAATGTTACCAATGAATTACGTGACAAATTGCGCCAGAAAGTACCGGGATTGCGTAACGTTGCACTGACGGCACCTTATTTCCATCGGGGTGATGTTCCAACGCTCGACGGTGCTGTCAAACTGATGCTGCGCTATCAGGTTGGCAAAGAACTCCCGCAGGAAGATATCGACGATATCGTTGCGTTCCTTGAAAGCCTTAACGGGGTTTATACGCCGTATATGCAGAGTAAGTAATCAATACAATGCCGGATGGCGGCTGATGCCCTATCCGGCCTACTGATTGCCGTGACTTTTAGGCCTGGTAAGCGTAACGCCGACGCATGTCACTGTTACTATTCGACGGTCAGTAGGGGAACGAATTCATCTCTGGCGACGGCCAACTCGACGACACTTCAACAAGCCTACCATCTCATACATCAATAAAACTGTATATTTTTCGGTTCATCTTCAATACTCTCGGCCCCGAATTATTTGTAACACTTATTTTAAACGATGAAGACGTACAGAAATAAGAAAAAATACCGCTACGTCGGATTATATGTATTTGTTTATAAATTGTTATTTGTTGTCTTTTTATACCATGATCTGATTATTATATAGCTTATATTTGGGGTGGAAGATATCCTGTAATATATAAAAGCGTTTCATTTTTATTACTTATAATTTTTTATCGTTACCAGATTACGGTAGTTGCGAAATAGTTCTCAAGTCTGTAGTCGACGGCTTTTTTATAGGATGTTCAAAATGAAGGCTGTATATATTATTTCAGATAATCAGTATTTCGCGCTTGGTGCTGCAGCGTTAATAAAGCATCAGCAAGCAATCATTGTTTCTCCTGAGGAACTGCTAAATCAGAACCCAGGGATCAGTAGTGGCGATTGCTATATTTTCGTCCGGAACAGGGTGTTGCATCGCCGTCTGTGCTGTTATTTGAAGCAGACGAACTGCAACCTTATTTTTTTTCTGCCCGGTTTGCGTTACCGCAGTGGAACGAAATTGTTGCCCTGTTTCTGGCCCGCCAGAATATCAGCGAAAAGTTTTCGTGAGCGATCGGCGCAGGTTGCTAGATATTTCAGCAGGAGTTGCCCGGAAAATACTACGCTGTCAGGTCGTGCGCGTATGAGCATGGCTGCGGCGGGGCTGGAGCGTTATATGCGCTGGGTAAGAGCACGCAGTATTTCACACCAGGCCGCTCACAGTCATCACCGGGCTCTTATTAAAACTGTAGGCATCGAGAACGTAAGCATTCACACTTTATTTCTTTCAGAATACATTGCGGCCAGTCATATCGCCTTGTCATGACTGATAGAGAATGGATCTTTCAAATGTGAATGGCCCAATGATTCTGGGGGCTTACATATACACACTATTCAGTAAGGAAAACTGGCCTTTTACAACCAGTTTTCCAGAGCTGAGAACATGTATAGCTGCGTTTTCAATATTAACGCATCGTGACAAACTCTTCCGCTGCGGTCGGGTGTATTGCAACGGTATTGTCGAAGTCTTTCTTGGTTGCGCCCATTTTCAGTGCGACCGCGAAGCCCTGCAACATTTCATCCATACCAAAGCCGATGCCGTGGATACCGACAATCTTCTCTTCCGGCCCTACACAAACCAGCTTCATACGGCACGGCTGACGATGAGTTGTCACCGCGGTGTACATCGCGGTAAACGATGATTTATACACTTTTACCTGGTCATCGCCATGCTGTTCGCGAGCCTGCTGTTCGGTCAAGCCTACAGTACCAATCGGCGGGTGGCTGAAGACCACGGTCGGGATGTTGCTGTAGTCCAGATGTTCGTCCGGTTTGTTGTTAAACAGACGTTCGGACAGACGGCGACCTGCGGCAACGGCAACAGGTGTCAGTTCAACGGCACCCGTGTTATCACCGACAGCGTAAATGCCTTTTACGTTAGTATTCTGGAATTTATCAACGACGATATAACCTTTTTCATTGGTTTTCACGCCTGTTGCCGCCAGGTTTAAATTATCGGTTGCCGGTTCGCGACCGATTGCCCAAATCAGACAATCCACAGTTTCGCTGCGACCATCTTCTAGCTCCAGGGTCAGGCTGCCGTCTGCGTTTTTAACCACTGCTTTCGGGATGGCATGCGTATGCAGAGTCGGGCCTTCGGCGTTCATCACTTCAACCAGGGTTTCAACAATCATCGGGTCAAAACTGCGCAACGGCGCATGTTTACGCACGAGCAGGTGTGTTTCTGCACCCAGGCCGTTAATTACGCCAGCCAGCTCAACGGCGATGTAACCCGCACCGACAACCGCAACGCGCTTCGGCAGGGCTGGCAGTTCAAAGAAGCCATCTGAATCAATGCCGTATTCCACACCGGGAATATTCGGGTGGCTCGGGCGACCACCGGTTGCAATCAAAATATGGTCGGCAGTGATGGTTTCACCGTTTACTTCAATGGTTTTAGCATCAACGAAGCGGGCGAAGCCTTTGATCACATCAACGTTATTTTTACCCAGCACGTTGTCGTAAGAGGTGTGAATACGGTCGATATAAGCGGTGCGGCTGGCGATCAGTTTGTCCCAGTCGAATTTGTTGATGGTGGTATCGAAACCGTAGTCCGGGCCATACATATGGATCGCTTCCCGGATTTGAGCAGCATGCCACATCACTTTCTTCGGTACACAGCCAACGTTGACGCAGGTGCCGCCCAGTTCTTTGGCTTCAATCAATGCGCATTTTTGGCCGTACATTGCCGCGCGGTTAATGGAGGCAATTCCGCCGCTGCCGCCGCCGATAGCGATGTAATCATAGTGTTTGGTCATGACCGCTCCTTCATGTTCATTGTAGGGCGGAGAAGCGTTTCGCCATCCGCCAAAATATTCGCGATTGTATACCTGAAATCGAAAGGTTCCACCGATGGCTGCGATTACTCCGGCACGATCCAGCTTACCGAAGTATGCCCGGTTCCTGCCGGAACCAGTTTGCTGTGCAGCCACGGTAGCACGCTGTTCATCTGCTGCTCCAGCTTCCACGGCGGGTTAATCACAATCATGCCGGAAGCCGTCATACCGCGCCGATCGCTGTCCGGGAGAACCGCCAGTTCAATCTGCAGGATGCGGCGGATGCCGGTGGCTTCCAGATCGTGCACCATACGCTTGATTTGCTGGCGCAGGACCACTGGATACCACAGTGCATAGGTGCCGGTTGCGAAACGCTTATAGCCTTCATTGATGCCGGTAACCACGGCCTGATAGTCGGTTTTAATTTCGTACGGTGGATCGATAAGGATCAACCCGCGACGGGAAACCGGCGGTAATTTTGCTTTTAACTGCTGGTAGCCGTCAGCTTTGGCTACGCGGGCACGCTCGTCTTTCTGGAATTCGGAGCGCAGCAGCGGAAAATCACTCGGGTGCAGTTCAGTTAATTGCAGGCTGTCTTGTTCGCGCAGCAACTGGCGGGCAATCAGCGGAGATCCTGGGTAATAGCGCAACTGACCACTACGGTTGAAATGTTGCACGACGGAAATATAGGGTTCGAGTTCAGCCGGGAGGGAGTCCTGTTGCCAGATACGGGCGATGCCTTCCAGATACTCGCCAGTACGCTCGGCATGTTCACCGCTCAGCTGATAACGGCCAGCGCCAGCATGGGTGTCCAGATAGAGAAACGGTTTTTCTTTCTCTTTGAGTGACTCGATGATCAGACTCTGAACCGTGTGTTTAAGGACGTCGGCGTGGTTGCCAGCGTGATAGCTATGGCGATAACTGAGCATGGGTAAACGTATTCCAGGTAATATAATAAACGATTTGCCACAGTTTACAGTAGAACGGTACAGATTACCCGCAGGCCCGATCGCTAAGCGCCAGCGGGCGTTTTTCCGCCACGCCCGGCATTGAAATCCTCTACACTTAACCCCATTCTACTGAGTATTACGCGCCGGAAGGCGGCTGACGCCTTATCCGGTCTACAAATGGTGATACCTGTAGGTCGGATAAGATGCTTTGGCGTCGTCATCCCGCGAAAACGCCTGAGCGTTTCGTTTCCTTTTTTTAACCAGGACTGTGCATATGACAAATCCATTACTGACGCCCTTCGAACTGCCGCCGTTTTCCAAAATTCAGCCTGAGCATGTTGTGCCTGCAGTGACTAAGGCACTGAATGATTGCCGTGAAAACGTTGAGCGAGTGGTTGCGCAGGGTGCACCGTACACCTGGGAAAATCTCTGCCAAAAACTGGCGGAAGTGGACGATGTACTGGGGCGTATCTTCTCTCCGGTAAGCCATCTGAACTCGGTGAAAAACAGCCCGGAACTGCGTGAAGCCTACGAACAGACGCTACCACTGTTGTCCGAATACAGCACCTGGGTTGGGCAACACGAAGGTCTGTACAAAGCGTACCGTGATTTGCGAGATGGTGCTCATTACGCCTCTCTGAATACTGCACAGAAAAAAGCTGTCGATAACGCGCTGCGTGATTTCGAGCTTTCTGGTATCGGTTTACCGAAGGAAAAACAGCAGCGTTATGGCGAAATAGCCACGCGTCTGTCTGAGTTGGGCAACCAGTACAGCAACAACGTTCTCGACGCCACCATGGGCTGGACGAAACTTGTTACCGACGAAAAAGCGCTGGCAGGAATGCCTGAAAGTGCGCTGGCTGCCGCGAAAGCGCAGGCAGAAGCCAAAGAGCAGGAAGGATATTTGCTGACGCTGGATATCCCGAGCTACCTGCCGGTGATGACCTACTGTGACAACCAGGGGTTGCGCGAAGAGATGTACCGCGCCTATGTAACCCGCGCTTCTGACCAGGGGCCAAATGCGGGTAAATGGGACAACAGCCCGATCATGGAAGAGATCCTCGCGTTGCGTCACGAGTTGGCTCAACTGTTGGGTTTTGACAGCTACGCCTATAAATCACTCGCCACCAAAATGGCGGAAAACCCGCAGCAGGTGCTCGACTTCCTGACAGATCTCGCGAAACGCGCGCGTCCGCAGGGTGAAAAAGAGTTGGCCCAGTTGCGTGCTTTTGCCAACGCTGAATTTGGCGTTGATGAGCTGCAACCGTGGGATATCGCGTACTACAGCGAGAAGCAAAAGCAGCACCTTTACAGCATCAGCGATGAGCAACTGCGCCCGTACTTCCCGGAAAACAAAGCCGTTAACGGCCTGTTCGAGGTGGTTAAGCGCATTTACGGCATTACCGCTAAAGAGCGCTCAGACGTCGATGTCTGGCATCCGGAAGTGCGCTTCTTCGAACTGTATGACGAAAACAATGAGCTACGCGGCAGCTTCTATCTTGATCTCTACGCGCGTGAAAACAAACGTGGCGGGGCGTGGATGGACGACTGCGTTGGCCAGATGCGTAAAACCGACGGCACGCTGCAAAAACCGGTCGCTTACCTGACCTGTAACTTCAACCGTCCGGTTAATGGCAAACCGGCGCTGTTTACTCACGATGAAGTGATTACCCTGTTCCACGAGTTCGGTCACGGCTTGCACCATATGCTGACCCGCATCGAAACTGCAGGTGTTTCCGGTATTAACGGTGTGCCGTGGGATGCGGTCGAACTGCCGAGCCAGTTTATGGAAAACTGGTGCTGGGAGCCGGAAGCGCTGGCGTTTATCTCCGGCCATTATGAAACCGGCGAACCGTTGCCGAAAGAGCTGCTGGATAAAATGCTGGCGGCGAAAAACTACCAGGCAGCGTTGTTCATTCTGCGCCAACTGGAGTTCGGTTTGTTCGATTTCCGCCTGCACGCCGAGTTTAATCCGCAGCAAGGGGCGAAAATTCTCGAAACCCTGGCAGAGATCAAAAAGCAGGTTGCCGTTGTTCCGGGGCCTGCCTGGGGTCGTTTCCCGCACGCCTTCAGTCATATTTTCGCGGGTGGTTATGCGGCGGGCTACTACAGCTATCTGTGGGCAGACGTGCTGGCAGCAGATGCTTTCTCTCGTTTTGAAGAGGAGGGGATCTTCAACCGTGAAACCGGTCAGTCGTTCCTCGATAATATTCTGACTCGTGGCGGCTCTGAAGAACCGATGGAGCTGTTCAAACGCTTCCGTGGCCGCGAGCCGGAGCTGGATGCGATGCTTGAACACTATGGTATTAAAGCGTAAGTGAAGATCTGCTTAATTGATGAGACGGGCGCCGGAAACGGCGCCTTATCTGTTCTGGCTACCCGCTGGGGACTGGAGCAGGATGAAGACAATCTGATGGCGCTGGTGATGACGACGTCGCATCTGGAGTTGCGCAAACGTGATGAGCCAAAACTTGGCGGCATCTTCGTGGATTTTGTCGGTGGGGCGATGGCCCATCGGCGCAAATTTGGCGGGGGACGCGGCGAAGCGGTGGCAAAGGCGGTCGGCATTAAAGGTGATTATTTGCCGGATGTGGTGGATGCCACGGCGGGGCTGGGACGTGATGCTTTTGTGCTGGCATCTGTTGGCTGTCGTGTGCGGATGCTGGAGCGCAATCCGGTTGTTGCGGCGCTGCTCGACGATGGTCTGACGCGTGGCTATGCCGATGCTGAGATTGGTCCATGGCTGCAGGAACGGTTGCAGTTGATCCACGCATCCAGTCTGACGGCGCTAACCGATATCACTCCACGTCCACAGGTGGTGTATCTTGACCCGATGTTCCCGCATAAGCAGAAAAGCGCGCTGGTCAAAAAAGAGATGCGCGTGTTTCAGTCGCTGGTGGGCCCGGATTTAGACGCTGATGGCCTGCTGGAGCCTGCTCGCCAGCTTGCCACCAAACGCGTGGTGGTGAAGCGCCCGGATTACGCCCCACCGCTTGCAGATATCGCAACTCCCAACGCAGTGGTGACCAAAGGACACCGGTTTGATATTTACGCCGGAACGCCGTCAATTCATGGTTAAGTAGCGTGTAGAGGCCGGATAAGGTTGTTAGCCGCATCCGGCAATTCCGATTACACAAACGGTGCCAGCGGATCGGCTATCTCAAACGCGACCGCTTTATCAGCCTTCGGCGGATAAATCAGCTCGCTGACGATCGACAGTTTTAACTTCTTCGCCTCTGCGCGGGTCAGTTTCACTTGCTGATCCCAACCTTCGGTATACACCGCACCCCATGCGCCAAGATCCAGGCAGGTGACGTAGTTTTCCTGGCGGTACGGCAGCGGCGGCACGTCGAGCAGGCTTGCTGCGGCATTGTTACCGGCAAATTTGCCCAGCAGAATGGCATGCTGACAGGTCATTAAGGCATGATTGCCTTTGTCATCGGTGGCGGCGTACGCCACATCGCCAGTGGCATAAATATCGTCATGTCCCACCACCTGCAAATTTGCATTTACGTGCAGACGACCCTGGCGATCGTGCGGGGCGTCAATTTGCGCCGTCAAACTGTTTGCCTGCACACCGACCGTCCAGATAACGGTGTGTGAACCGATGGTTTGTCCGTCTTTCAGTGTGACACCAGAAGCATCTACACTTTCGACCTCTGCATTTACCAGCCACTCTACACCCAGCTCAGCGGAGGCTTCAGCAATCACATCGCGCAACGCTTTGCTCCAGCGTGCGCCTGGTTGTGCGCCTCGTTCAACTACGACAACTCTGGTCTTAGCATCGGCACCAAGAATTTCTCGCAGACGGCCAGGTAACTCCAGCGCCATTTCGATGCCGGTAAAACCGCCGCCGCACACTACTACGGTATTGCGTGCCTCACTTTCTGGCTGATGTGCCAGATCATTCAGGTGTTGCTCCAGTACGGCTGCGCTTTCCAGCTGGTCGAGGTCAAAAGCGTGCTGAGCCGCTCCAGCGACCATTGAACGGTTTACCTGGCTGCCACTTGCCAGAATCAATCGGTCGTAGCCGAGCAGTTGCGTGTTGCCAGCCGCATCTGTCCAGCTCACCTCTTTTGATTGCACAAGCAACTGAGATACTGTGCCGCTGAGGAATTTTACGCCAGTTACGTCAAACAGCGGTTGCAGAGGTGCGACCAGCGTCTGGACGTTGTTTTCATAAAAACGGGGGCGAACACGCAGCTCTGGCTGGGGTGCAATAACTGTTATATCAATGGATTGCTGGTGTTTATCTGCCAGGCGCGCGGCACTCAGCGCTGCCCACATACCGGCAAAGCCGGCGCCTACGATCAGAATTTGTTTACGCATTCGGTTTTCTCACTGGTCATCACGATTTATTTACTCGGATTTTATTGGTCGTAGTTATTAAATGCAATGCGATTTGCAAAATATGAAGGGAACAAGGTGCTTAAATGCAACTATTTATTTGATATTTATATTATTTATTTTTTAGTTTCAGCGCGTGTGTACGCGGTCTATGGCAAGATTCAGTTGAAAAAGCTACAATAACTCAGATTAATTTTGGCTGAGATAAGATAATGGCATTCTACAGTTCCGGGGTTGAGTACGGCATTCATAGCCTGATGTGTATGGTCGACAGTAGAGGCGACGCGCGGGATATGAGCGTTCGGGAAATTGCTGAATTGCAAAGTGTGCCGTATGACTATCTGGCCAAGATATTTACCCGCCTGTCGAAAGCGGGCCTGGTGCGCAGTATCGAGGGTAAGGGCGGCGGTTTTCAGCTCGCCAAACCAGCTGAACATATTACGGTGCTGGATGTGGTAAACGCGATTGATGGCGATAAGCGCATTTTTGAATGCCGTGAAATACGCCAAAGACTGGCGGTATTTGACGAGCAACCGCCAGAGTGGGCATGTGTAGGGATCTGCGGTGTGCGTTCAGTGATGGATATGGCTCAGCAGCGGATGGAAGAAGCGCTCGGCCAGCACACAATTCTGGATTTGGCCCGCAAGATGTACCGCAAAGCGCCGGACACTTTTGTCATTGAAGTGCAGGAGTGGATTGACGCGCGCAAAGGATAACGGTTGGAAATGCCCGATAGCGAAAGGTGTATCGGGCATGTTGAATACAGGCCGGATCAAGCGATAGCCGCCATCCGGCACTGAGTATTATTGTTCGGTGCTTGGCGTATTAATCATCCGGTTCAACCACGGCACCATAATCGCCATCACCACTGTGACTGCCAGCGTTACCAGACCGATATTACTGAACACGTTGGTGTAGATAGGTAATGTCTGTAACGGGTCGGTGATGTTTTCCGGTACTGCGGTGAACGTCGCAACGTAACCCCCCATCAGGAAGGCTGCTGCCTGCGTCAGGAACCACATCCCAAGAATAAAGCCCATCAGATGCTGCGGCACCAGTGCGGCGACCATTGCCAGTCCCAGGGCGCTAATCAGCAACTCACCCAGGCTCTGGAACAGGTACACCAGTACGATAAACCACGGCGATGTCAGGCCCTGTGCATCAGCAAACCACATGCCGGCGGCGGCGGCGGTCAGGAATCCCAGTGAGCACAAGAACATACCGAGAGTAAACTTCATCGGCATGGTCAGGTCTTTGCCTTTGTTACCCAGACGGGTATAAATCGCTGCCAGTACCGGGCTGGCAAGAACGACCCAGAACGGGTTCAGCGCCTGGAAGCTAACCGGGTTGATGGCGAATCCCAGGATTTCGTGGTGTACGTTATTGATGGCAAAGAAGTTCAGTGACGTCGGCATCTGCGCATACAGAACGTAGAACACCACCGCTTCCAACATCAGAATAAAGGCCACAAACATCTTGTTGCGTCCGGTTTTATCCAGTTTGAATGCCTGGCGGAAGAAGATAATAGTCACAACAATCGACAGAACGATCAGTACCAGGTTAGCGATTTTAACGTTGTGCATCAGCCACGCGCAGATAAACACCATTACCACTGTACCGGCCAGCACATAGAGCAGGTTGCGGAATACCAGCGGCTTATGGTCTGGCTCAGAACCAATGTCTTTCACCATCCCGCGGCAGGCAAAGTAGACCAGCAGCGCGACGATAAGTCCGGCACCACACAGGTTATAGGTAACGGCGTAACCAAACTTATCGGCAATTACCGGTGCCAGCGACAGCGACAGCAACGAACCGATGTTAATCGACATATAAAACAGGGTGAAGGCGCCGTCCAGTCGGGCATCTTTTGGGGGATAGCATTTTGACAGCAAACTTGCCGGGTTAGCTTTAAACAGCCCGTTGCCTACGGCAATAGTACCCAGCGCGATAAAGATCAGATCGGGTTTGAGTAGTGACATCCCGGTCATGAAGTAGCCAATTGCCAGCACAATAGCACCGAGAACCAGCGTGCGTTTTGTCCCTAACAGGTGGTCGCCGACATAGCCGCCAATGGAGATTAGGCCATACACCAATGCGGCAAACGCACCGAAGGTGATAAACGCCTGTTCCTGGGAGAACCCGAGTTGCTTAACAAAAAAAACCGCCAGGATGCCCTGAACGCCGTAATAGCCAAATCGTTCCCATAATTCTACAAAAAAGATCATGAAGAACGGACGAGGTTGCTGCAGCAAGCCCGTAGGTGCACTTGTATTCATATTCCTTCGCCTTTCAAAGCCATCCCGAAAAGTATGAACGCGTATGCTAAAACGCGCCGAAAAAGTCTTATTTTGTTATAGACTGCGGAGATTAGCCGCGAGAGTAGATTATTATAGAGATAGTTTTCGATCCAATTAGTTGATCACACTAATTATGATTTATTTGTTGGGTTGATGTACTGATAAGTGCCGAAGGGATAAAAACAAAAACGCCCGCAGAGGCGGGCGCTTACAGGCGTAAATGTTTGCAGCAGGCCGGGTTACTTCCCGGCGGCAAGCATTTTATGCTTCTTCGTCGTCACGCAGCGGAACAATCAACATGTCGACGTGAACGGTGTTGATCAGTTGACGTGCGGAGGACATCAGCTTGCTCCAGAAATCCTGGTGATGACCACAAACGACCAGGTCCATGTCGTATTTTTTAATGGCATCAACCAGAACCTGACCCAGGTCGCCGCTACCGCTCAGGGTTTCGGTGATAGGGTAGCCAGCATTGGTGGACAGCTCGGTTAACGCGTGATGAGTTTCTTCAGAAATACGTTTCTGCATATCACCCAGATTCACGTCGATTAACCCGGTGTACAGATCGGAATAGTTTACGTCAACGTGGATAAGGGAGACTTTTGCATTGTAAGGCCGCGCCATAGAGACCGCTTTTTCAACCAGAACTTTACTTTCCGGAGAAAGATCAACCGCGATAAGAATGTGTTTATAAGCCATAGTGTTACTCCTTCCATAAGTTGTCGATGACTAGCCTTCTGGCGTTCATTTGCCGCCGCGTCATCCGCGTCCTGCGAACGTTGTGCGCGGGGCTAGCCCAGTCGTAAAGACGTACCATTTAAGGACTATCCTTACATTATAGCGACCGGGATAATCCGTCAATCCGCCTTGATTGCCAATTAGTTAAACAAATTTTTCAGCTAATTGCATTGATAGTGATTAACCTTCTGGCAAAAAAATTAACTAATCTCCTACACTATCTAGAGAGGCGTTCGGATACGAGATACAAACACGAGCGGTTTCGGTAGCACTCTTCACTGAATGGTTTGGCAGGGTATCGGGTAGCGGTAGCCCCGGAGAGGAGTTCCGTGGGCGGGTCGCCGGGGAGGGGATATGATAAGCACCATTGCATTATTCTGGGCTTTATGTGTCGTTTGCATTGTTAATATGGCGCGCTATTTTTCTTCGCTGCGCGCACTGTTAGTCGTACTTCGTGGTTGCGATCCATTGCTCTACCAGTATGTAGATGGAGGCGGCTTTTTTACCTCGCATGGGCAACCCAATAAGCAGATGCGGCTGGTGTGGTATATCTACGCGCAGCGCTACCGTGATCATCATGATGATGAATTTATACGCCGCTGTGAGCGGGTTCGCGGTCAGTTCATTCTCACCAGCGCGTTATGCGGCCTGGTATTAATCAGTATGGTTGCGTTGATAATCTGGCACTAAGCCACGTCACTCTACGGCAGATATAAAAAAAGCGGGTCAGTTTCCTGGCCCGCTTTTTTACTGTGCATTCGCTTAGATAAGCTTCAGGGAGAGCCAGTACAGTACCCCAGAAAGAATAATCGCCGCAGGCAGGGTAAAGACCCAGGCCATCAGAATGCTGGTCACTGTTTTACGCTGTAAGCCGCCACCGTCAACAACCATCGTGCCCGCAACAGAAGAGGAGAGAACGTGGGTGGTGGAAACAGGCATACCGGTATAACTGGCGAGACCGATAGAGACAGCGGCGGTCATCTGCGCCGACATCCCCTGAGCATAGGTCATGCCTTTCTTACCAATTTTCTCACCGATAGTGGTTGCCACACGACGCCAGCCAATCATCGTACCGCAGCCCAGAGCCAGAGCAACGGCCATAATGATCCAGATAGGCGCATACTCGATGGTGCTCAGCATGTCGGTTTTCAGTTTCTTCAGCAGACGCTGGTCGTCAGCGCTTACGCCAGGCAGCTTAACCACTTTATCGGTGGTATCGGAGATGCACAGCATAATGCGGCGCAGTTGTCCGCGCTGCTCAACGCTTAACTTGTCGTAAGTTTCCAGATTCGCCAGCATACCTTTTGCACGCTCAAGCGCGTTGATGGTATTTGCCGGGTGGCAATGGAACTCGTTAGCTTGCGTTGGCACGCCAGCTTCCGGCGACGGAATGAGCTGATCTACGCCAGTGGCTTGCTTCAGCAGATCAGGACGCTGCTGGAAGAAGGTTTCGACGTTATTGATAGCATCGCGGGTACGAGTAATTTCGTAACCGGAGGCGTTCATATTCACTACGAAACCTGCAGGCGCTACGCCAATCAGTACCAACATCACCAGACCAATGCCTTTCTGTCCGTCGTTCGCGCCATGAGAGAACGCCACGCCGATAGCAGAGAGGATCAGTGCGATACGCGTCCAGAAAGGTGGTTTTTTCTTACCGTCTTTCTTTTCACGTTCCGCTGGCGTCAGGTGGATACGGGCCCGTTTTTTAGTACCGCTCCAGTAACGACGCAGAATGAAAATGAGGCCGCCTGCAACCACCAGACCGACAATCGGCGAGACGATAAGCGAGGCAAAGATACCGATAACTTTCGGGATGTTAAGTGCGTCCACCACCGAAGTGCCGTTCATCAGCGCATTGGTTAAACCAATACCGATGATCGCGCCAATCAGCGTGTGGGAGCTGGATGCTGGCAAACCAAAGTACCAGGTACCGAGGTTCCAGATAATTGCCGCCAGTAGCATAGAGAACACCATGGCGAGGCCATGTGAGGAACCCATGTTGAGCAGCAGATCCGTTGGCAGCATATGCACGATGGCATAAGCTACGCTGAGACCACCCAGCAAAACACCAAAGAAGTTGAATACCGCAGCCATGATAACCGCCAATTGCGAACGCATTGCACGGGTATAGATCACGGTTGCGACAGCATTTGCTGTGTCATGGAAGCCGTTAATTGCTTCGTAGAACAGCACAAAAGCCAGAGCAAGCAATAGTAAAAGCCCGGTATGTAAATCCAGGCCAGCAAACAAATGTAGCATAGGACGTTACGCCATTTTGAGGACATGAACGCGGCGCATTATCAGTGACTTTGGCGGCGCGGGCAAAGTGAAATATAGAGTTTTTTTGATATATCTCCTGCTTTGTTTTACACCACTAAAGAATTATCCTATAGAATTCAGATAAATACCTATTATTGATAGTTTGGTGCTGGTGCGACCACTGAGGAATCTTTACAATTCACGCCCGCTTTTTAGAGAGGATCGCAACGTGGAAAGGTTTGATACCGTTATTATAGGCGCTGGCGCAGCGGGTATGTTCTGTGCCGCGCAGGCAGGACAAGCAGGTAGTCGCGTACTGCTGATTGATAATGGTAAAAAGCCTGGGCGCAAGATCCTCATGTCTGGCGGGGGGCGCTGTAACTTTACCAATCTTTATGTGGAGCCGGCGGCTTATTTGAGTCAAAACCCGCATTTTTGCAAATCAGCGCTGGCTCGCTATACGCAGTGGGATTTTATCGATCTGGTCGGCAAACACGGCATTGCCTGGCATGAAAAAACGCTCGGTCAGTTGTTCTGCGACGACTCTGCTCAGCAAATTGTCGATATGCTGGTGACAGAATGCGAAAAAGGTAACGTTACAATGCGGTTACGTAGCGAAGTCCTGAGCGTAGCGCGTGATGATGACGGCTTCCAGATTTTGCTGAACGGCATGACGGTCAGTGCGAAAAAGCTGGTTATTGCGAGCGGAGGGCTATCCATGCCGGGTCTTGGCGCTTCGCCGTTTGGTTATAAAATTGCTGAACAGTTCGGTCTGAACGTGCTGCCGACGCGTGCAGGTTTGGTGCCTTTTACGCTGCACAAGCCGCTATTGGAGCAGCTTCAGGTGCTCTCTGGCGTGTCTGTACCTTCCGTTATCACCGCTGAAGACGGCACTGTGTTTCGTGAAAACCTGCTCTTTACGCACCGTGGCCTTTCAGGTCCGGCGGTTTTACAGATTTCCAGTTTCTGGCAGCCAGGTGAATTTGTCAGCATTAATTTGTTGCCCGATGTAGACCTTGAGGCTTTCCTCGACGAACAGCGTAGCGCACACCCTAATCAGAGCCTGAAGAACACACTGGCGATGCAGTTGCCCAAACGTCTGGTCGAGTGTTTGCAGCAGTTAGGGCAACTTCCGGATGTGACGCTGAAACAGCTTAACGTGCGCGATCAGCAGGCACTGGTGGAAACCCTGACCGAATGGCGCGTGCAGCCAAACGGCACAGAAGGGTATCGCACGGCGGAAGTCACGCTGGGCGGCGTGGATACCAATGAGCTGTCATCACGTACGATGGAAGCGCGTAAAGTACCAGGTCTCTATTTTATCGGTGAAGTGATGGACGTCACTGGTTGGCTGGGCGGGTATAACTTCCAGTGGGCATGGTCGAGCGCCTGGGCGTGTGCGCAGGATTTGGCGTCTGCGTGAATGTGATGCCCGATAACCTGAGTTACCGGGCGCTATATTAGTTCAGGCCAAGAAAATACTGGGCAATTTTAAAGTAGATAATCAACCCGGTACCGTCGATAAGCGTGGCGATAAACGGCGCGGATACGACGGCCGGGTCAATGCCAATACGCTTGAGCAACATTGGGATCACTGATGACACCACGGCGCTCCACAGCGTAATGCAGACCAGTGTCAGGCTGACGATCAGTGTGATTTCCATGCCGATGCCCATCATCCAGGCGCGTATGCAGCCTGCCAGACCTAGTGTCAGGGCGATCAGCAAGGAAGTTGAAACCTCTTTGCGGATCACCCGGCCCATATCCCGTAGCCGCACTTCTCCCAGCGCCATTGAACGTACCAGCGTCGAAGTGATCTGCGTACCGCTGTTTCCGCCGGTACCAATTAGCAACGGAATAAAAAAGGCCAGCGCGATCGCTGATTCCAGCGCCTCTTCGAAGTGCTGAATTACACTACTTGTGTAGGCTTCCGCGACAAACAGCAGCAGGAGCCAGACCGAACGTTTTTTCCACAATGTCCACGGACTAATTTCCAGATAGGGTTTCTCCAGCGGCAGTGTCGCTCCCTGAAGCTGTACGTCTTCGGTAACATCATCCTCCTGTAGATGGGCTATCTCTTTTTCCATCAGACAGCCGACCAGATCGCCTTTCTCAACTACAGCAACCAGATCGAGTTCACGCTCGGCTAGCTCGGCAACGACCATTGCCCGTTCATCATCAGGCTTAACATGGAACAGACAGCTGTCCATAATATGGTTGATGTTCAGCGACGTATCTTTTTCCTGCAGCAGGCGCTTGACGGATAACACCCCGCGTAGCGCTTTCCCTGCAACCACAAAAACCTGACCAGGAATATCATCCGTCGTGAGCTGTGAGACAAAGTATTCGCGGGCACCGTTCACGCTGAGATGATCCGGCAGGGTAATAAAATCGGTACGCATATATTGCGCGATGGCATCGCCATTAAAATCCGGCTCAGGAAGATGGGCGGCGCAGAGTTGCATAGATGACATGGTGTAATTCCCTATAAAAAGCTCTCATAGGGGCGAACAAGACAGGATTAGCACAGGCAGATCCCTACGTCCTGGTTTTAGCACTGAACAACGTATCTGTCCGATGGTGAGATCGTCAGAAGTTACCTTGGCAACACCTTGATTCGATGGATGCCTGTATTTCCCTGAGTGGTCTCTCTCGATACCAGCAGGGCGGTAACTTATATTTGTGCAGGAGCCTCGCCATAACGAGATCGGTAAATGAGCCGCTATTATAGGGATGTCTAATTATTGATTATGTTTATAGTTACGTTTGTTTATCAATCGTTGATATACGGAATAATTTCTGAGTCGGAGCGCGGTAGAGCAGAACTGGAAACTACAACCGAATAGACATATCGAATCCAGGTGTTAGTATTCAATAGATAGCAGTTATGAGTATGCGTGTTTCATTTCCGGCCAGGAACGCTGATGATGACAACATTACTACCCGATTTCACAGCATCTTCGTCATTCACTTCCTTTGCGGTGAGCGTTGTCGTGACGCCTGCCCACCGTCTGGCCTTTACTTTTCATTCCTTCTCATCCCGGATGGAATCTCCCGCTGAATAGCTGTTCAGTGGTCTTTGTGACACGCATCGTTTGGTAACAGGGATTATAGCGGGTCGAATATGGATAAAATTAAGCGTCATCTGGTGTGGTGGGGGGCAGGCCTCCTGGTGGTGGCCGCCGCGATAGTATGGTGGATGCTACGTCCGGCAGGAGTACCGGAAGGATTTGCTGCCAGTAATGGCAGAATTGAAGCTACCGAAGTAGATATAGCCACCAAGATTGCCGGGCGTATTGACACGATCCTCGTGTCGGAAGGGCAGTTCGTTCGCCAGGGCGAGGTGCTGGCGAAAATGGATACCCGCGTGCTACACGAGCAGCGGCTGGAAGCGGTCGCGCAAATCAAAGAGGCAGAAAGTGCCGTTGCGGCGGCGCGCGCGTTGCTGGAACAGCGGCAAAGTGAAATGCGCGCCGCGCAGTCGGTAGTAAAGCAGCGCGAGGCGGAACTGCAGTCGGTCTCTAAACGTCATATTCGTTCCCGTTCGCTGTCACAACGTGGAGCGGTGTCTGAGCAACAACTGGATGACGATCGTGCCGCTGCCGAAAGCGCGCGGGCTGCGCTGGAATCATCAAAGGCACAGGTCTCTGCGGCGAAAGCGGCTATTGAAGCAGCCCGCACCAGCATTATTCAGGCGCAAACTCGTGTTGAAGCTGCGCAGGCAACCGAACGACGGATTGCGGCAGATATCGATGATAGCGAGCTTAAGGCTCCGCGCGATGGTCGCGTGCAGTACCGCGTAGCTGAACCGGGTGAAGTGCTTTCAGCCGGTGGGCGGGTGCTGAATATGGTCGATCTCAGCGATGTCTACATGACGTTTTTCCTGCCTACTGAACAGGCTGGTCTGCTAAAAATTGGTGGTGAAGCGCGTCTGGTACTGGATGCCGCGCCCGATCTGCGTATTCCGGCAACCATCAGCTTTGTTGCCAGCGTGGCGCAATTTACGCCAAAAACGGTCGAAACCAGCGATGAACGGCTGAAACTCATGTTTCGTGTAAAAGCCCGCATCCCACCGGAGCTGTTACAGCAGCATCTGGAATACGTCAAAACCGGGCTGCCGGGCATGGCCTGGGTACGTCTTGATGAAAGTCGTGCCTGGCCGGATGATCTGGTGGTGAGGTTACCGCAATGACGCAACTGGCGCTGGTTCCCGTTCCTCCCGTGGCGCACCTTGACGGCGTGAGTCAGCATTACGGGGCAACGGTAGCGCTGAACAATATCACGCTGGATATCCCCGCCCGCTGCATGGTGGGGTTGATTGGCCCGGACGGTGTGGGTAAGTCGAGCTTACTGTCCCTCATCTCCGGCGCTCGGGTTATTGAGCGCGGCAACGTGATGGTGCTGGGCGGCGACATGCGTGACCCGAAGCACCGCCGCGATGTCTGCCCGCGCATAGCCTGGATGCCTCAGGGGTTGGGGAAAAACTTGTACCACACGCTGTCGGTGTATGAGAACGTCGATTTTTTCGCACGCCTGTTTGGCCATGATAAAGCAGAGCGCGAGGCGCGAATAACAGAGCTGCTGGATAGCACAGGTCTGGCGCCGTTTCGCGATCGTCCTGCCGGGAAACTCTCGGGTGGGATGAAACAAAAGCTGGGGTTGTGCTGTGCGTTGATCCATGACCCGGAATTATTAATCCTTGATGAACCTACCACCGGGGTGGATCCGCTCTCCCGCGCCCAGTTTTGGGAGTTGATTAACAGCATTCGCCAGCGTCAGACCAACATGAGCGTGCTGGTCGCGACTGCCTATATGGAAGAGGCCGAGCGTTTTGACTGGCTGGTAGCGATGAACGCGGGTGAGGTATTAGCCACAGGTAGTGCGCAGCACCTGCGTGAAAAAACCAACAGCGACACGCTGGAGCAGGCGTTTATCGCACTGTTACCTGAAGCCCAGCGTCAGGCGCACAAACCGGTCGTGATCCCGCCTTATCACGCAGAACAAGAAGAGATAGCCATCGAAGCGCGGGATCTGACCATGCGCTTCGGTAATTTTGTTGCCGTTGATCACGTTAATTTTCGCATACCACGCGGAGAGATCTTTGGTTTTCTCGGCTCGAACGGCTGCGGTAAATCCACCACTATGAAGATGCTCACCGGGCTGCTACCAGCCAGTGAGGGTGAGGCGTGGTTGTTCGGACAAGCGGTTGATCCGAAGAATATAGACACTCGTCGTCGGGTGGGCTATATGTCGCAGGCTTTTTCGCTCTACAGCGAACTGACCGTGCGGCAAAACCTGGAACTACACGCACGTCTCTTTCATATTCCGGAAGCGGAGATCCCTGAGCGCGTAAAAGAGATGAGTGAGCGCTTTACGCTGGCCGATGTCGAAGATGTACTGCCTGGCGCGTTACCACTGGGGATACGTCAGCGCCTGTCGCTGGCAGTGGCGGTGATTCATCGCCCGGAAATGTTAATTCTTGATGAGCCTACCTCCGGCGTTGACCCGGTGGCCAGGGATATGTTCTGGCAACTGATGGTTGATTTGTCTCGTCAGGATAAAGTAACCATTTTTATTTCCACCCACTTTATGAATGAGGCGGAGCGCTGCGACCGTATGTCGCTGATGCACGCCGGAAAAGTGCTCGCCAGTGGTACGCCTCGGGAACTGGTGAAGCAGCGTGGTGCAGCCAGTCTGGAGGAGGCATTTATCTCCTGGTTACAGGAAGCAGCAGGGCCGGCCCCTGAAACTCAGTTACCGCCAGCAGATGCTCCGGTTGAGCATGAGAGTAGCTTGCCGCCACGTCAGGGATTTAGCCTGCGGCGTCTGTTCAGTTACAGCCGCCGTGAAGCACTCGAACTACGGCGCGATCCGGTCCGCTCAACACTGGCATTGATGGGTACGGTGATCCTGATGTTGATTATGGGCTACGGCATTAGCATGGATGTGGAAAACCTGCGTTTTGCGGTGCTCGATCGTGACCAAACCGTCAGTAGCCAGGCGTGGTCGCTGAATCTGTCTGGTTCCCGCTATTTTATCGAGCAACCGCCGCTTACCAGTTATGACGAACTGGACAAACGGATGCGCTCGGGTGAGGTGGCGGTAGCAATAGAAATTCCACCTAATTTTGGTCGTGACATTGCACGCGGCACGCCGGTGCAGCTTGGTGTCTGGGTGGATGGCGCGATGCCCAGCCGTGCCGAAACGGTGAGGGGTTACGTACAGGCGATGCACCAGGCCTGGCTACAAGACGTGATGGCGCGTCAACCAAACGCCAGCGGGCAGAACGGACTGATGACCATTGAAACACGCTATCGCTATAACCCGGATGTGAAGAGCCTGCCTGCGATTGTTCCTGCCGTGATCCCATTACTGTTGATGATGATCCCTTCGATGCTTAGCGCCCTGAGCGTGGTGCGCGAGAAAGAGCTGGGGTCGATAATCAACCTGTATGTCACGCCCACTACCCGCAGTGAGTTTTTACTCGGTAAACAACTGCCTTACATCGTACTGGGGATGCTGAACTTTCTGCTGCTGTGTGCGCTATCGGTATTTGTTTTTGGCGTGCCACATAAGGGGAGTTTTTTGACGCTGACGCTTGCTGCGTTGCTGTATGTCACTATCGCTACCGGTCTGGGATTGCTGATCTCCACGTTTATGAAAAGCCAGATTGCGGCCATCTTCGGTACGGCGATTATTACGCTGATCCCGGCAACGCAGTTTTCCGGGATGATCGATCCGGTGGCGTCGCTGGAAGGACCGGGGCGCTGGATCGGTGAAATTTACCCGACCAGCCACTTTCTGACCATTGCGCGCGGCACGTTTTCGAAAGCGCTGGATTTGATGGATCTTTGGCAGTTGTTTATCCCGCTGGTGATCGCTATTCCGGTGGTGATTGGCCTGAGCGTGTTGCTGCTGAAAAAACAGGAGGGGTGATGCGCCGATTACGCAATATTTATAACCTCGGAGTCAAAGAGTTGCGCAGCCTGCTGGGTGATAAGGCGATGCTGGCACTGATTGTCTTCGCCTTCACCATTTCGGTTTATTCTTCTGCAACGGTTCTGCCGGGTTCTCTGCATCTTGCGCCGATTGCTATTGCCGATATGGACCAGTCACAACTGTCGAACCGTATCGTGAACAGTTTTTATCGCCCATGGTTTTTACCGCCGGAGATGATCACCGCGGATGAAATGGATGCTGGCCTTGATGCCGGACGTTATACCTTTGCGGTGAATATTCCCCCCAACTTTCAGCGTGATGTGCTGGCAGGGCGGCAACCAGAGCTACAGGTTAATGTGGATGCCACGCGTATGAGCCAGGCATTTACTGGCAACAGCTATATCCAGAATATTATCAGTGGTGAGGTGAACAGCTTTGTTGCTCGCTATCGTGATAACAGTATGACGCCGGTCGGGCTGGAGATCCGTATGCGCTTCAACCCGAATCTGGAACCCGCGCGTTTCGGGGCGGTAATGGCAATCATCAACAATATCACCATGCTGGCGATTGTACTCACCGGGTCGGCGCTGATCCGCGAGCGCGAACACGGGACCATTGAGCACCTGTTGGTGATGCCGGTGACGCCGTTTGAGATAATGATGGCAAAAATCTGGTCGATGGGGCTGGTGGTGCTGGTGGTTTCTGGCCTGTCGTTGATGCTGATGGTGAAAGGCGTTCTCGGCGTGCCGATTGAAGGCTCCATACCATTGTTTATGCTCGGCGTGGCGCTGAGCCTGTTTGCCACAACGTCCATTGGCATTTTTATGGGCACGCTGGCGCGTTCAATGCCACAACTGGGGTTGCTGATGATTCTGGTGCTGCTGCCATTACAGATGCTCTCTGGGGGTTCTACGCCGCGCGAAAGCATGCCGCAGGCGGTGCAGGATATCATGCTGACCATGCCGACCACCCACTTTGTCAGTCTCGCACAGGCGATACTCTATCGTGGCGCAGGGTTCAGCATCGTCTGGCCGCAGTTCCTGACGTTACTGGCGATCGGCTGCGCGTTCTTCCTGATAGCACTGCTGCGTTTCAGAAAGACGATTGGCACAATGGCGTAGTGCCGGAAAACAGAACCGACGTAGGCCGGACAAGCTAAGCGCCCCCGGCAACGTAACGGGCAATTACTCTTCTTTTGGCAAACACTGCAAATGGCCATGGCGTACGCCGCGCTGGGAAATGACGTCGTCAGCAAAATGCTGGACATCGCCCATGTCGCCTTTCAGAACGGCGATTTCAAGGCAGTCGTCATGGTTGATGTGAACATGTAGCGTGGCGACTGACAAATCATGGTGATGATGTTGGGTTGAAACAATGCGGCTGGCTAAGTCGCGTTTCTCATGTTCGTAAACATAGGACAGCACGGCGAAACCCTGAGTGCCGTGCTCCTGGGTGGTCTCTTGTGCCAGCGCACCGCGCAGAATGTCACGGATCGCTTCGGAGCGGTTGTTGTAGCCACGGCGCTGGCTCAGGCTATCCAGCGTTTCCAGTAAATCGTCATCGAGAGTAATGGTGACTCGTTGCATCTGCAGTTAACCTTTCATATGGTGCGTCGGCGCACAGGGAATGCGGGAGTTACAGCCTCTGAACGGCGTCGGCTGTCAGGGTAAATGGTGTCGGAGTACACACTGCCAGGCTCAGCGTATCGAGCTGACACTGGCTAACAGAGAGCGAGGATGTCAGCGTGGTGCTGTCGACGCTGACAATTTGCCAGGCGCTACCGCCTCGCTGTTTAATGATGGCTTCTTTACGCGTCCAGATACGCCAGAAAGCCGCCAGCTGTTGGTCTGGATGTTCTGCTTCTATTTCGGCATGTTCTCTCAGGCTGAACACCGTATTTGCCAGCGTCTGCCAGTTGTCGCGTGGGCGTACGACTTCAATATCGCAGCCCACTTCCCCTTCGTCGCTGAGCAGCAGAGCGATGTCATCGCCGCTGTGGCTAAGGTTGAACCATAGCGGCGTGTCGGCTGTAAAAGCCGGTTTTCCTTGCTCGCCGTAGATGATGTCAGGCAATGGCGAAAGGGTATGGGAAAGCAGCACGCGGCCCGCCAGCCAGCGTTCACGGCGAGCACCCTGCGGTGCCTGCTCGAAGAGCGCGGGAGGCAATGTGCCAGCGCTTAAAGTAGAAACTTTCCCGAGAACGATCCGGTACATATCAGGGCCAACGTTTGATGATAATGGAAGTATTGATGCCGCCAAACGCAAAGTTATTGCTCTGCAGGAACTCACAATCAATCTTGCGGGCTTCACCCATAATGTAATCCAGCGCGCCGCAATTGGCATCTGGCTGGCTCAAATTTAGCGTAGGTGCAAACCAGCCTTCACGCATCATTTGCAGACTCATCCAGGCTTCCAGTGCGCCACAGGCGCCAAGGGTATGCCCAAAATAACTTTTAAGCGAGGAGAGCGGTACATTATCACCATAAACTGCGGCGGTTGCCTGGCTTTCTGCAATATCACCACGATCGGTTGCGGTACCATGTGCAGAAATATAACCGATATCCCGGGCACCAATACCGGCCATCTTCAACGATTTTTCCATGCAAATCTGCATCGTTTCGCGTTGTGGTTGGGTAATATGCGCAGCATCGCAGTTGGTAGCAAAACCGACGATTTCGCCGTAAATAGTGGCCCCGCGCGCTTTAGCGTGTTCCAGTTCTTCCAGCACCAGCGTGCCCGCGCCCTCACCAATCACCAGACCATCGCGTTTTTCATCAAACGGGGAGGGGGTGGTTTTCGGTGCATCGTTGCGCTGGCTGGTGGCGAATAGTGTATCAAACACTGCGGCTTCAGAAGGACACAGTTCTTCTGCGCCACCTGCGACCATCACCGTTTGATAACCGTGTCGAATAGCTTCCCATGCGTAACCAATCGCCTGACTACCAGAGGTGCAGGCGCTGGAGGTTGGGATTACCCGCCCGCGCAGGCCGAAAAACAGACCGGTGTTAACGGCAGTGGTGTGCGGCATCATCTGCACGTAAGTTGTGCCGGTGATGTTATTGGTGTGCTTCTCGGTCAGCATGGTGGCGAACTCGCTCACCGGGCCGGTACTTCCGGTGGAGGAACCGTACGCGATTCCAGTTTCACCGTTGGTCAGTATCTGATCGCCAATCAGCCCTGCTTGTTCAAGTGCCAGTTCGGATGCGCGCGTGGACATCAGCGACACGCGTCCCATGGCGCGAATACGCTTGCGGGTATAGTGTTCCGGCAGGGTGAAATCGTCGATCGGCGCGCCAAGCAGCGTGTGCAGTCCGTCATAAACCTGCCACTCCGGCATTTTGCGTACCGCATTTTCATACGCCAGTAACCTGGCGGAGACATCCTGCCATTTTTCCCCAAAGGCGGTGACGCCGCCCATGCCTGTAATCACGACACGACGTGTCATAACATCCCTCCATTGATGGAAATCACCTGACGAGTCACATAACCCGCCACATCCGACATTAAATAGCTGGCAAGTCCGGCCACTTCTTCGGCCTGACCTATCCGTTTCATTGGGATCATCGACATGGCCTCTTTCAGCGCGGCTTCCTCCATCTCGATCATTCCGGTATCAATGAGTCCCGGTGCGATGCAATTTACGGTGATTTTGCGTTTTGCCAGCTCAATGGCCAGCGCTTTGGTTGCACCGATAATCCCTGCTTTTGCTGCACTGTAATTGACCTGGCCGCGATTGCCCATTATGCCGGAAACCGAGGACAGCGTGATGATACGTCCGCCCTGGCGTGCGCTAATCATCGGCATAATGCATGGATGAATGACGTTATAGAAACTGTCGAGGTTGGTGTGGATCACCGCATCCCAGTCATTATCGTTGAGCGCAGGGAAAGCGGCATCGCGGGTGACCCCGGCGTTGCTGATGATGCCGTACCATGCGCCATGTGCGTCAATATCCTGCTCCAGTACTTCACGGCACTGTTCGCGATTAGCAACATCAAACGTCAGCAGACGCCCTGCGCCACCAGCGGTGAGGATAGAATCTAGCGTTTCTTGCGCACCTTGCGCATCACGATGATAGTGAACGCCGACCACAAAACCGTCCGCCGCCAACTGTAGGGCGATGGCGCGACCGATACCTTTGCTGGCACCCGTAACTAAAACTGAACGACTCATGTGGACGCTCCTTGTTGAAATAGCGTGTTAATTTCTTCAGATGTCGGCTGGAAGGTGTTGACGCGACCGGTTGCCAGCGTCTCTTCGCCCGCCTGAATGGCGCATTCGAAGCTGCCGAAACGTGCGTCCTGCATCAGCAATTTGACATTGATACTTAGCATCCTGCCTGCAGGCAGAACCCCCGCAGCACAGACTAACTCGCGCGCGCCAAGCACCATGCCTAAAGCAATACTCTCCTGACCTTGTTGCTGACGGTGCCAGCCAGACCAGACGCCGATGGTCTGCGCCATTAATTCCAGCGCGAACCAGCCGGGCAGGTTGCCGTCTGGATCGAGAAAGAGGGCCAGCACGCTGTTTGCTGATATTGTCACGCGGCAGATGGCGGTCTCGTCCGTCACGCTTGCGACCTCTTCGAGTAGCAGCATCGGCGCATCGTGCGGTAAATAGTCGCCAGGCGATAAATAGTGGCTCATGAGATTCTCCCGAGCAGGATACTGGCATTGTTCCCGCCGAAGGCAAACGAATTAGACAAGATTACCGGGCGAGCCAGCGGCTGCGGCTGCTCAATGATGCCGCAGGGCGGCAGCGTTTCATCGCGTGGCGACTGGCTAAAATCCTGCGGCGGCAGCGGCAGGTCGCGTTGTAAAATCAACATACTGATGGCTGCTTCGGTAATCCCGGCCGCGCCCAGAGTGTGCCCGGTCAGGTGTTTAGTCGAACTGCACGGGACATTTTCGCCAAAAATCGCGTTCACGACTTTGGACTCAATCTGATCGTTTAACGGTGTAGCGGTACCGTGCAGATTGATATAGCCCACCTGATCCGGCGTAATCCCCGCGTCGTTAAGCGCCTGGCCTATGGCGCGAATAGCACCTTCCCCCTGTGGATGGGGAGCTGAAATATGGTAAGCGTCGCTGGATTCACCGACGCCCAGTAGCGCAATGGGCTGTGGTTCACGGGTCAATAGCATCAACGCGGCACCTTCGCCGATGGTGATCCCGCTACGGTCGCGGCCAAACGGCTGACACCGCGTCAGGGAGAGAGATTCCAGACTGTGGAAGCCGTTGATTGGCATCCGACTGAGCGTATCAGCACCGCCAACAATCGCGATGTCCGCCAGACCGGATTCAATCAGGCGACGTCCGCTCATAATAGCGCGCGCGCTGGATGAACAGGCAGTTGAGAGGGTAAAGGCCGGACCATCCAGCGCCAGCCAGTGGCTGAGAAAGCGCGAGGGATCGCCCAACTCCTGCTGCGGATAGTGCCATTCGGTGCTCTCTTTGCCATTGAGCGTGAGATCAACGTGAACGTCACCTTCATCCAGTCCGGAGGTACTGGTGCCGAGCACGATAGCAATCCGATCGCGGCCATACCGGGCGATGGCGTCATCCACCTGTGGCTGTATTTGCGCCAGTGCCGCCAGCAGCAGCTGATTATTGCGTGAACGATGAGCGCGAAAATTGTCGGGAATGGTTGGAAGTTCACCGTCAATGCCTGCTAATACGGCGCACGGATGCCCTTGCAGCCAGTCTGTGCGGGCGCGCATTCCGGGTGCTATGCCACGTGTGAGGTTAGCTGCGATTTCATCGGCGTCGTTGCCCAATGCGTTAATCATGCCAACGGCAGAAATGTAGATCATTTCAGTCACCCAGATATTGAATGGTGATGTGGTATTTAAAAACGTGCTGCTCGATACTGATCGGCTCGCGTTTTCCTTTCCGATTCAGATACGTGATTTCCGTAACCAGTTTGCCGTTGGCGTTGCGCAGTTCGCGTGTGTCACCCATATCAATGAGCGTCCAGCCTTTCGGCAATTGTGGCTGCCAGGCGCTAATTGGCCAATGGCTGAGCATCACGTCAGCCAGCACCTGGCTGGCTGGCGGCAGTTGCGGCACGATGATTGATTGTTCGGTATGTAAGCCTTTTTCATCGTAAGTCACAAGAAACAGACGAATGCCGACCGACGACAGCCCGGCAAGCGTTATTTTCCTGTCGTCGGCGTTAAGCATTACCAACAGTGACTGGGTTTTGCCATTAAAACTGCCGGTCAGCAACTGTTGTGAATTAACCTGGGGGATAATCCCCGGGGCAGGCAGCGTCACGCGAGTGCCCGGCTCCAGCCACGCTTGCGGACGGCCTTCCTGTTCCGGTTGTGAGTGGCTGCATCCGGTGAGAATTAACGTAGCGACCAGTGCGGCGGCGCGCCAGAATGTCTGTTTGATCATTTTCTTTTTTTCTCTTTTTTACCAGGCATCGCCAGTGGTGAAAGCAGGAATGCGGTGAAAATACCGCTCACCAGTACAATGCCAAAACTGCTGATGGCTTGAGTGGCGCTGAATACCAGCATGCCGAGCGTCAGGAGCGTGGTCATCATCGCCAGAGTGATAGCCAGCAGCGATGTCAGCGGTGTGCCGCGTGGATTACTGAAAAACAGCGTGTAGTTAATGCCGATTCCCAATACCAGCACCAGGGCCAGCAGTGAGAACAGGTTGAGCGCATGACCACTCAGGGCCAGTACCGCCAGGCCACAACCTAAAGACAGCACTGAGGGTACCAGGCTGATAAAACCCTTACGCCAGCCAAGTCGGATGACAGCCCCGCAAGCGATTACCGCCAGCGCAATGCATAGCAGGCCGGTCAGGATATGGCGATACAGGGCGAAAAGCGTGTCGAAGCTGCTCTTACGGTCCACCCACGCGACGCCGGGATATTTCGCGCTGAGTGTGTTTAATGCCGTACTTTGTTTAACGCCTTCAACGGGAACCAGTACGCTGCTCTCGCCATCAGCCAGTGTCAGCCACAGTAACCGCCAGCCTTCGCTGGCTGAACTGGCAAGCCAGGCTTCGACTGTTACCGGCATGGCGGTAAGGTCGGGATTTACCGTTGCCAGTCCGGCGTGATTCAGGGCTTTCGTTACAGCGGGCGCAGCGTCTTTAAGCAGAGTGAGATCCTGTTGCTGTCGGGCGAGCGAATTTAGCGGAATAGTGCGATATCCGCCGAGTAATCCCTCTTTTTTCGCCTGTTCCAGCGCCGGAATAAAGGTTTCCAGCCGCTCCAGCGTTTGTTGTGCAGATTTGCCGTACACCACAAACCACTTCTGATCGACGCTTTGCCCGGTCAGGGCAGTAATCGCTTTTTCCTGAGCCAGAATATCCTGCGGCAGCGCCTGTAGCTGGGAGATATCATCGTCCACGCGCAGCGTCGCCATGCCTGCCAGCGAGAACAGCGCCAGCGCTACCGGCAGGCCAACGGCAAGTTTTTTATTGCGTCGCCAGGCGGCAAGCCAACGTAACATCAGCACCATCGCCGGAACCGGACGCACCGGCAGACTGCGGCACAGCCATGGGTGCCAGAAAATCACCGTCAGGCAGGAGGCGCTCAGACCCACCGCCGCGAATACCGCCATTTGACGGATTCCGGGGAAGGGGGCCAGCATCATGATCAGGTATGCTGCGACGGTGGTGAGTAAGGCCAGCAGCAGTGCGTTACGCACTTTGGCGAGACTTTGCCATGGCGATGTTTCCGCACCGTGTACCATCCGCTCGGTCAGATAGTAGAGCGTATAGTCAGCGGAAATACCGATGATGCTCATGCTCATGACCAGCGTCATCAGGTGGAGTTCACCGAAAATCAGCAGCGTGACGACAGTACCTGCCAGCGCGCCAACACCAATCGAAATCAGGCATAGCAGCAGCGGGCGCAGCGAGCGAAACACTGCCACAATCAGCAGTATCACCCCGATCACGGTAGCTATACCGAGGGTAGAGATGTCTTGTTTCGCCTGCTGGCTGGCGTAATCGCTATAGAACAGCGTCCCGCGCGACAACAGTTGTGCCTGGGGATATTGTGCTTTGAGTTCATTTTCCAGCGTAGTAAGCGTGGTGACCAGGTGGTGTGTCTGTTGCATATCAAACGATGAACCGGTCAGTTCGCCGTGCAGCAGATACCAGTAGTTGCCTTGTTCATCCTGAGTGACCAGCCAGCTATCCATCAGGCGCAAGCGCTGGCCGTTTTTGGCCATCGCCAGCTGCGAGCCGCGCATCAGCATCAGTGGATCGTTTTGCAGCTCTTTACCACTGACGCCGGAAAAGGCTGAGTAAAGTTGGGAGAGGATCCACTGGGCCTGCGCTTCACCGCCGTTTTGCAGTCGGGCGCGGGTGTCGTTATCTATCAGGCCGTTGCGATTTTGCCAGAAGAATGCCCCCCATGCCTGCTGGCTGTCGGCATCCATCGGGCCTTTCACCTGTGCCAGCGCGTGTGATTTTTGCAGCAACGTCAGCCAGCCGTGGGCCACCGCCGGGTCTGGCCGTTTACCGGGACTCACCAGCCAGACCAGTTGCCGGTCGAGGCGCTGCATGAAACCTTCGTTCAGGCTCGGTGGTATGGTCCCCAACGTCTGTTTTGGCAACATTGCCAGCACGCTGCTGTTGAGACGCGCCTGAGGTAGCAGCGTCAGCAAAACGCCCAGCAGTATCAGGCAGGCGATTCCCCATAACAGCGCGGGACGTTTACTGGGTTGCAAAGCGTTGGCGTTCGTCATCGGTCAGTTGCGCTGGCGTCAGTTGGTGTTGAGAAAGCGCGATATCGGTGCGATCGCCCTGTTTATCGTTGAGCTGAATACTCTCCAGATAGGTTTTTCCGGCTAAATCAATAGTCGCAAAAATCTTATCCAGCGGTGTGGTAATAGGCGTCAGGCGTAGCGTCCAGCGGCCTTCACCTAAATCTGCAAACTCTACACGGAAGTTCTGCTCCAGCACTTTACGATCCGCCTGGAATAACGCACGCAGCAGATGGTTGAACTGGAACATTTGCGGGTTGTTATCGGCGGTGATGGTTTGTGGTGGCTGACCGTTAATCACCTGAACCATCCGTTTGTCATCCAGCAGCAACTGCATCGGGAACGGAGCGGTTTGATCCCACAGTAAGCCCTGGTCGCGTGCGATCAGCATCCGGCCCTGAGATCGCAACGGCTGCGGCAGATCCTTTATCGTCCGGGTTTGATCGAAGTGGGCACGGACTACCGGCTGTTCGGTAAAACGCTGTTGCAGGGAGTCAAGCGTCAGGGCGCTGACGAATGGGCTGATGAGTAGCGCCAGCAGTGGCCATAATTTCATGGTGTGACCCCCATGCGTTCAAACAGAATATCCGGGCTGACGAAGCATAGCTCACGACTTTTTTCGTCCACCGCGACCTGAATGGTGTAGCCCGTGGTGGCGCGTTTCCCTGTTTCAGCATCGAAAATTTCGTAGCCGATACGCAGACGATTTTCGAATTCCTTAATCTGAGCACGTACACGGATACGCTGTTCGAAGGTCAGGGCGTTACGGTATTTCACCCGTGTATCGACCACCGGCCACAGATAGCCAGATTCTTTCATCTGCCGATAGCCGTAATCGAACTGGTTCAGCAGTGCCTCACGGGCAATCTCGAAATAGCGGAAGTAGTTGCCATGCCACGCGACGCCCATCATATCGACGTCATGGAACGGAATAGTCAGCTCGACTTCAGCCGTAAATCGGGGATCGTTAAGCACCCTTTACTCCTTGTCTTTGGTATCCGGCAGTTGCCAGAAATCGAAAAAGTTAAACCAGTCAAGCGGCGACTGAAGCGCATAGTGCTCCAGGCGTTCGGCGTAGCGATCGATAGCATTCTGTAACGCGTGTTGCCGGCTGGCGCGCGGTAAGAGCAACGGGTCGGCAAACGGCTCGCAGTGAATGCGTAGTTTATTCTGCTGGCGTAGGGCAAAAATCAGATCGACCGGGCAGCGTAAAATAGACGCAAGGATAAACGGCCCCTGCGGGAAGGGAGCAGCTTGTCCCATAAAGCGGCTCCAGCAGACGCGCCATTCGCCGCCACGTTGGGTATTTACCGCGATGCGATCGCCGACGATGGCGATCCATTCTCCGCGCTCCAGTTTCTCTTTGAGCAGAATGGCGGTATCCGGGCCGATATCGTTCACCGGAAGCAGGTTTAGTCCGGCCTGTGGGGCCATCTCTTCCATGATTTGCCTGAAACGCTGGGCGTTCTCGCTGAATACCAGTGCATTGATGGTTTTGCTGCCCTGTAGTTGGGCCAGAGCCCTACAGGCTTCGACATCGCCCAGATGTGAAGCCAGCAGTAGTTTTCCCCGCGGATCGCTGACGTTTAACGCCTCTTCTGCGCCTGGCGCGAAAACCACATCGCGACCAAAGTGCAGTTCACCGCGCCAACTGGCAATTTTATCTAACATTGCGTCGCCAAAACGCAGGAAATGTTGATAGCTGGTTAGGTTTGACGGCACTGCCATCTGACGTGCGGTCAGTTGTGCCCGTACGCGGCTAATCCAGCTCTGAGATGCTTTACGAGCGGCCGAAGCCGTGAGCCAGTAAACGCCGACTACCGGATATAGCATCAGGGAAAATACCTTGCGTCCCAGAAAACGCCAGACCAGCACCATCAGACGCATTCCCCACAGCCCTTTGACCTCTTGCTGATGTGCCCAGTGTGTGGATGAGCGGCGAAGAAGCAGGGAAGGGATGCGCGGCAACATGCCAAAGAACAGGCGTGTATGCATCCGTGAAATGCGCAGGTTGTCTTTGAGCGCGTCGAAATGGGACAGTCCATCCAGTGGGTAGGTAACCCTGGTTGGAATAAAATAGCTGGTGTTGCCTTGCCAGTAGAGGCGTACCATCACTTCGGTGTCAAAATCCATTCGCTTGCCAAGCGTCACGCGCTGCGCCAGTTGAAGCGTTGGCGCAACCGGATACACCCGGAAACCGCACATGCTGTCTTTTAACTGCAGCGAAAGCGTTTCTATCCACACCCAGACGTGGGTTACCCAGCGTCCGTACAGGCGCGAGCGGGGAATTGAGCCATCGTAAATCGGTTGTCCGGAAATCAGTGCCGTCGGATGTTCTTTCGCCAGCGCAAGCAGTCTGGGAATATCTTCAATGTCATGCTGTCCGTCGGCATCCACTTGCACCGCATGGCTGAACTCTGCGTCTGCCGCGGCCTGCATTCCCCGGAGCACCGCAGCACCTTTGCCCGCGTTTACAGGCAGGCGGATTAATGTCAGATTGCTATTTTCAGCTGCCAGGCGAGCCAGTTCATCCCGTGTGGCGTCATCACTGCCATCGTCGACCACAATGCAGGGGAGGTCAAACGGCTGTAGACGTGCCAGTACGCGCGACATCATCGCGCCATGGTTGTAGCAAGGGATCAGCACGCAAGGGGAAAAGGTTAGTGACATAACCGAATCTTCCCGCTGCTGGCGGTATGACGCGCTTCGCCGTCGTGACGCTGGTAGCTGAAAGAGAGCATCTGACGCTCTTCCTGCCAGCTCAGACTCAGGGTTACGGTTGTTCCCGGCAGGAGCGGTGACTGGAATTTCACGTTCTGAATACTGTGAAAACGCCAGCCGGGGATCAGCAGCGTGGTGGCGTAATGCATCACCCAATCCAGCTGTGCAACGCCAGGCAGCAGCGGCTGCACAGCAAAATGCCCGCTGAACCAGAACAAAGAAGGGTCGAGATGTAAAACGATCTCAGCCTGTTGAGGCTGTGCCTGGTGGCGCTCGATTTCATGGGGTTTCATGAAATAACTCCTGTAATTGCGCATAGACACGCTTGTTCATACTGTTGACCGGGATTTCGTCAATCACGCGCCAGTAGCGAGGAACGGCGACCGGCTCCAGCCACGGCAGCAGCGAGCGCCTCCAGCTCAGCTCTTGCGGTTTACCCCCGCATTCATGCCAGCGTTGACGCGCCTCGTTATCCAGCACTAACAAGACGCCAACTCCCTGACGACCTCCGCGTGAGACGGGCAATGCCGCGACTTCGCGGATACCGTCCAGAGCCAGTAAGCGTTGCTCCACTTCGCTGAGTGAAATACGCTTCTCTTCAATTTTGACCACGCGACCCCGTCTACCCATCAGACGGAACTGCCCGCTTTCTGTAAAATGCAGAATATCGTCGAGCAACAGGCCATCATCAGCGGCGATAAGTGGAGAAAACACGCGAAATGCCTCATTTTCTGGCTGGAATCTGACCCCAGGGAAGGGCTGCCATGCCACATCATCCCGCTGGCGATAACGCCAGGCGAGGATACCGGTTTCGGTGCTGCCGTAGATCTCATCGGGCCATACGTTCAGCCAGTCAGCGGCCTGCGTGACGTCCTGCCAGGGCAGCATGCCGCCTGCGGACAGAATCATCTCGACCGGCGGCGGGGTAAGCTGATGATCGAGGCGTTTCAGAAACGCCGGGCTGCTGATAAACACATAGCGATGTTCATGGCTTAGCGCCGCCAACTGCTCGGCGTACCACAGCATTGCAGCATGTAACGGTAAACCTAAGGCCATTGGCAAGAAGATACGAAACGTCAGACCATACAGATGCTGTGGCACCACTGACGCGACCACCCGACAACCTGCCAGGCGATCGGCAAAACGCGTCGCGAGCAGCGCGGCTTCGTTATCCAGACGATTGATTGGCTTGATGACCCGTTTCGGCTGGCCGGTGGAGCCGGAGGTGAAGAGTTCCACGAAGGCGTCGCTGGGTATTGCCGGGAAAGTAATATCGTAGGTAGCGGGTTTCATGGCAGAACTGACAACCAGCAGTGCACCTTGCCAGTCCAGCGCTTTATCGCTCAGTACGCCATCAAACAGCGCATGCTGCTCGTTTAATAATGAAACACGGCAATGACCAGGGATCACCGGTATTTTGCCTGCGTGGAGCGTTGCCAGCAGTGCGACGATAAATAAATAACTGTTCTCGAAGCACAATGCCCAGCGTTCACCTTCCTGCTGCTGCAGATGCGTTATCAACCGGGCCACATCATGGCGCAGATGACCAAGTGTCCAGGTGTGCTCTTCCTGCCACGCTACAGGCACTCCGTCCGGACGTGGGGCACTGAGCCATTGAGCAAGAGTGAGGGGCTGCTTCATTGGGTATCTCGTTTTATCATCTGTTGGCGAACTAACCACTCACCCGCCATGAGTGTTCCCATCAGCAGATAGGAGATCATACCGTTCCAGGTCGTCCACAGTGACATATCGCCATACAGTGCGGTAAAAAGCGCAACGCTGCCGTTAAGGATGAAAAAGGCGCACCAGATTTGCGTCACACGGCGAGTGTAGCGCACACCTGCTTCGGGAAGGTTTGGGTCACGCAGTCGCGCCAGCCGTTCGACAATTGGCATGGCTGACCAGAGTGAGCCGCCAAATACCGCCAGCATGACGCCATTTACCACCACCGGATAAAACAGCAACAGTTGGTGCGTTTTGAGCAGATAGCTGGCAATGCACAGTGTGATGCCAGCGACCGCCACTACCTGTGTCACGACGCGCAACGGCCCCGCCTGTCGCCGGGTCTGGCGAAAGCGTAAAAACAGGAGTAGCGCCATCAACGGCAGCAGCCAGTGCAGGCTGTTATGCGCCAGGCCAAACCAGATTAAAAATGGCCAGGCCAACAGCAGTAAACCTGTTAGCAGTTGTACGACTGGCAGCGAGCGAGTGCCCGACACGGTGAGTTACGCTTCTTTGAGAAGGCGTTCTACCGCATCGACGACATCTTGTACGGTGCGTACTGCTTTGAACTCTTCCGGCTTGATTTTCTTACCGGTTTTCTTTTGCAGATGCACGATCATGTCGACGGCATCAATGCTGTCGAGCTCCAGATCTTCGTACAGGCGTGCCTCAGGCTTGATATCCTGTGGGTCGACTTCGAATAGCTTAACCAGCAGCGAGGAGACTTCTTCGTAAATGGCTTTTTGTTCGGTCATAACGGACTATCCTCAGGCACGTTGCGCGTGAATGAAAGATGCCAGCGTGGCGACGGAGAAGAAGTGCTGGCGCATCTCTTCACTCTCAGCAGAGAGCACCACGCCATACTCGTTTTTCACCGCCAGACCCAGCTCCAGAGCATCGATCGAGTCCAGCCCTAAGCCATCACCAAAGAGTGCCGCTTCGGTTTCAATATCGTCAGCTGTCAGTTCGTCGAGATTCAGTGTCGTTATAATGAGATTTTTGATTTCAAGATAAAGCGCTTGCATCATTAATTCCTGAAAGAGGTAAATTACCTGGTTGTAATTGAAGCAAAAGATGCCGGTTTAACTGCCTTGCGGCCAGCGCCGGTTCTTGTGAATTTGCATCGTAAAATTGATCGATTTTAACTCGTTCGTGTACTGAAATAGTAAATACGGGTTTTACCGATGGGACGTCATACCATTTGCTTTCTTTATCCAGCATTTGTTCGCTGCAGTTAATGGTCACTATGCGTAAATCGCTGCTGCAGCGCACAGCGATATTTGCTGCACCGCGCTGTAGCGTCATTTCCTCTCCGGGGCGTGTGCGAGTACCCTCGGGGAAAATTAAAATTGTATCGCCTTGTTCCAGCCGTTGCTGGCAGGCAGGCAATAGCGCATCGGCCTGACTATTAATCAGGTAATCTGCCGCCCGGACTACGCCGCCGAGGAACGGATTCTTCAGGAGCGCGCTTTTCACCAGGCAGTCCGTTTCCGGCATAACCGAGGCCAGTAACACATAGTCGATTAGCGTCGGATGATTGGCGACCACCAGACACCCTCGCTCTTTGCGCAAGATGTCTCGTCCTTCAATGCGGTAATCCAGTACGCCAAGTCGTTTCGCCACGGTTAAAAAGAGACGAAAACTGGCGGCAATGCTGCGTCTGGCGATGCGCCGACGTCTGGTATTATTCCATATCGCAACTAACAATAAGTTAAACCAGATAGTAGAAAGCAGTAGTCCCCCGAGACCAAACAAGGCAAAGCAAAATCCGGTCATTACCAGCCGCCATCCCCAATTAAGGCGCAGAAGTATCCTGTTCATCCCTGACTCCACTGCCACTGCACGCGTTCACCCGGCAGGGTAAACGTATCGATATCCTGTAGATAGTGCTGTAAAAACAACAAGCTTTGCGGCAACGTGGTCTCACTATGGGCGCTATGCGGACGGGTTTTGCATTGCCAGGTATCACCTGATTCAATTACCAGCGCGACGGCAAATGGCCATGTCGGCATTTCAGGAGGCAGTTGTGGGTGATAAAACTCAGGCAGAAAACCGTCGAAATCGACCATTAACACGCGCTGATATCCCGCCTGCAACAGGCTCATGACTTCGCATAATCCTTGCTGGAATGTATCCCTGCCTGCAGAGAGTGAGGAAGAGACGATCGGTTTTTTCGCAGCGATAGTCAGGTTACCCACGGCGGAGTTATGCACAGAAAGGGCAAAATCGGTCGGTGAGAGTGCCTGCTCTGTTGCCAGGGCGTGCAGGATCCGGTAGTTACGCTCCAGTTCACCGTGGCGGCTGGTATAGAGGATGGCATCGATCTCATGGCGGCGTAGCATCGCCAGCCCGCAATCGACGGCCAGCTTGCTGCCGGAACTGAGGCGGCGAGCCGTCATCATCGGTAACTCACTGAGTTTAGCCAGTGGTGCGGCTGGATCGATAGCGTGCGAAAGCCGTGACCATTCATGCCACTGTGTCCTTTCGCTTAACCCTGGCGCCTTGGCCTGCCAGTCGATAATGTTTAATGCAAATTTCATCAACGCGCGTCCGCGATAAATCGGTAGTTCCGATTGTTTATTATTTTTTCTTCTGACATATCAATAAAGTATGTCCAACACCTAAGTTGTCGTGGCGTTCATCTACCTGAAATCCTGCCTGATTCAGATAGTGATAAAACTTCTCTACGCTGTAGAAACGGCTGTTGCCATTCGCCATACAGGTAAAATAAAGCGAAGACGCATTCAGGCTAAATGAGGCCGCTTCAAATTTTTGGGCATCCCAAAACAGTTCCATAATGCACAACTTTGCGCCGGGTTTCATCACGCGGGCAATATTGCTAAGCATGGTGATAATTTGTTCCGGAGAAAAACAATCCAGGAATTGGCTCATCCACCAGATATCCGCCTCGGCGGGTAAAGGCGAATCGCTAAGCATATCCACAGGATGGAAATTTATGCGATGAGATAATCCTGCATTTTCGATATTTTCACGTGCAAGTGCAATTTGTTGCGGTAAATCTAATAGGGTTACTGCAATATTGTCATCATGTTGACAACAACGTAATGCCCATTTCCCGGTATTTCCGCCAATATCGTACAGGGTTGCAGGGGCGCTGGCGAATACATATGGCAGTGCGGCGTCAAATGCCCCATCTGAATAGTAATGATCGAAAGCAAACCAACTTTCACGCGCAGCCGGCGGTAATTGCGACAGAGCGGGATAGATTGTTGGCCAGTCACCAAAGATTTTTAATCCAGCGGGTTTACCTTCTTTCAGTGCATTCTCCAGATAGAACAAACCCTGATAGCAAACATCCTGGGTGAAATCCATATTCACACGCGTCATCGTGTCATGTAAAAGAAAATGACCGACTTTAGCGAGGTAATAATGCCCCTCTTTATAGGTAATGATTCGCCCGCTTAACCCCATATCCAGCAGTATGCTGGCGGCATATTCGTTGATGGTACTGTTTTCAGTAATTTCGTCGAGTGTCGCGCCGCGTTTACCTTGCTTGTCCAGCCAGGCGAGTACTCCCGCATTTCGCAGGCACAACGCGGTTTGAAAAAGCATAGGGGCAAATGCGATTCGTTGTGCTTCAGTAATGGCATCCAGTGCGCTAAGCGAATCCTGTTCGTACATGTGGGAACAACCTGTTAAATGGCAGATAGTTAGAGTATCGGGCCTTATCGGCCCGACTTTAGGCATAATTACAGATTGGCACCGGTTGACAAATTGATCTGGATGTCTTTATCCAGATTGCGCACCCAGCGGTTATAGTTTTTGTGAATTTTCCCGCCTGAAGCCTGCAGATTGAGGCTGCTGTCATATTTGATGTCGTAGCTGGTGGCGGTATAGGTAATACGGACTTCAGCCACATGATCGCGGGTTTGCTGACGTGCTTTGATGACGCCAGGGCTAACCTCAGACATGATCCACTGGCGTTGAACGCCTGCTTTCAGAATTGCGGTTTTAACCTGATCCTGAGTGTGCCCTGCGCTAACGCTGGAGTGTACTTGATCAATCGGCGCGGTACGCGCACAACCTGCCAGCGCACCGACAACAGCAATTGCCGCAAACCATTTAATATACTGTTTCATTAAAACTCCCTATCAAAGTACTGTTTATACGTGTTAAATAATAAGCTGCGAAATAATGATCACCCGCATCACCTTGTGATTTTATTTAAGCTAAATTTGTGGTCTATTTCACAAGACTGATAGCAAGGTGATGGAATTACCTGAGTATAATATTCTATGTTTTTCTGCAACGGAAAGTCTACGTCGCTATTGTCGGTGATAAGTATAGGTTGTCAAGCAAACGATATCAATGGAAATAACCTTTAAATATAGAGGGTTGGTTTGGGTTAAATGATTTTTGAAATTTATTGTTTTATATATTCAATTCATGAATTTAATGTGTTTCCTTAAATAAGATAATGAACTTATTTTCATTATCTTATTTATGGCAAATCGGCATATATATCTACGCTTATACCAGTTTAATGGTCGTGTAAGAACTACCCCGGTTGGTAGTTTTTTCAGGGAAGCCGGCTTTTGGGTCTGCCTGGTCCAAGTAAAATAGCCAGTTTGCTGCCGCCTGTGGTGGTTTCCATCCAAATTTTGCACACGCTGGTTAATGGTACGGAGAGCAGCATTCCTACCGGGCCGAGTAGCCATCCCCATACCAGCAAGGAGAGAAATACGATCAGCGTCGACAATCCTAAGCGATGTCCCATCATGCGTGGCTCAAGGATGTTACCAATCACCATATGTACCGCCAGAAAAAGTGCGCCAACGAGCACGCATTCGTAGATGCCATTGAACAACAGTGCCTGGATCATCGGTGGTACGGCGGAAATGACGGAACCAATATTGGGTACGTAATTTAACAGGAATGCCAGTACGCCCCACATCAGAGCAAACTGAATACCCATTAGCGCAAGCCCAAGCCAGATGATAGCTCCTGTCCATAGGCTGAGTAGCGTTTTTAGCGCCAGATAGTGAGAGACGCCCTTTAATGCCCGATGAAGACCAGCAATATGGATTTGCGGATTATTCAGCGCAAAACGCATTTTGTAGGGGACATGGCGTACTTCAAACAGCATAAATACCACCGTCATTACCAGCAGGACGACGCTTGCCATCGCACCGGAAACTCCGGTCATCAGCGTGGTTGTAAAGGTCATCAGCTTGTCAGAATCAATGCGTTGTAGCATGCGCTCTGGCGACATATGCAGATTAAGAAAGGGCATCATATCCTGCAGATACAGTACTTTGCGTGTTAGCTCCTTGTTGTACTTTGGCAGCATGCCGATAAACTCATTGACTGAGGAAGCAAGAACACCCACCAGCGCGGTGAGAACGATCAACATCACCATCACTACCAGCGTAATGGCGATCGGTCGACGTACTCCCCGGCGAATAAACCAGGTGACCAGTGGATTCAATACAATGGCAAAAAAGAGGGCCAGCAGTAGTTGCACAATAATATCTGCGGCGGCATGTATGCCTGCGAGGATAACAACCAGAGCGGCAAGTTTGAGCAGAATGTGCAAACCCGTTTTATCGGGCGGAGAGGTTGTCATGTATTCTTCCTTTTTACGTTTTGCATTAAGTGTAGCGGCTGGCTTGCGACAGATATTCCTAATCTGGCTGCTGATTTCTCTTCTGCAACATGGTAGATATGAAACACTGTTGTAAAAATGTGGTGACCCTCCATGCCCGAACCCGTCGCTGAACCAACGTTTAGCGGATTACGTCTCAATCTGCGCATTGTCTCCGTGGTGATGTTTAACTTCGCCAGCTACCTGACTATCGGCTTGCCGCTCGCGGTTCTGCCGGGATATGTCCATGATGTTATGGGCTTTAGCGCCTTCTGGGCCGGACTGGTGATTAGCCTGCAGTATTTCGCCACGCTACTGAGTCGTCCCCATGCTGGTCGATATGCCGATCTGCTGGGGCCGAAGAAGATCGTAGTTTTCGGACTGTGTGGCTGCTTTTTAAGTGGTCTGGGCTATTTGCTGGCAGGTTCGACCAGCGGCTGGCCAATGGCGAGTTTGCTGCTGCTGTGTCTGGGACGCGTGATACTGGGAATTGGGCAAAGTTTTGCTGGCACGGGATCCACGTTGTGGGGCGTGGGAGTAGTGGGGTCAATACACATTGGCCGGGTGATTTCGTGGAATGGCATCGTCACCTACGGCGCGATGGCGATAGGCGCACCACTAGGCGTACTGTGCTATGCCTGGGGCGGATTACAAGGACTGGCATTAACCGTCATGGGGGTGGCGCTACTGGCGATACTGCTGGCACTCCCTCGCCCGGCAGTGAAGGCCAGCAAGGGCAAACCGCTGCCGTTTCGCGCGGTACTCGGACGCGTCTGGTTGTATGGCATGGCGCTGGCGCTGGCCTCCGCAGGATTTGGGGTGATCGCCACCTTTATTACGCTGTTTTATGACGCCAAAGGTTGGGACGGTGCTGCATTTGCGCTAACGCTGTTCAGTTGCACGTTTGTCGGTACTCGTTTGTTATTCCCAAATGGTATCAATCGGTTAGGTGGTTTGAATGTGGCGATGATCTGCTTCAGCGTAGAGATCGTTGGGCTGCTGCTGGTAGGGATGGCATCCATGCCGTGGATGGCGAAAATAGGCGTTTTGCTGGCAGGTGCGGGATTCTCGCTGGTCTTCCCTGCGTTGGGCGTAGTGGCGGTAAAAGCTGTACCGCAACAGAATCAGGGTGCTGCGCTGGCAACTTATACGGTGTTTATGGATTTATCGCTAGGGGTCACCGGGCCGCTGGCGGGGTTGGTGATGACATGGGCGGACGTGCCAGTTATCTATCTGGCGGCAGCCGGGCTGGTTGCGGTGGCGTTCCTGCTGACCTGGAGGCTAAAAAAACGGCCCCCGATTGCATCATCGGAGGCCGCATCATCATCTTAACGATTACTGGATAACCAGGGTGTTAATGATATTTTCTGCGGTAGTCTGCGCTTTCTGCTGATCGTCAGCAGGCAACGTGATTTGCAGAGTCAGCAGCTGGTTGTTGACTTTCCCCAGTACCACGGAAGAGTAAGCAGTCTGGCCTTTCGCGGAGATGATGCTGTCTAACTGCTGAAGAGTGTGACCTTTCAGTTCAATCGACTTGTTAGTGACCACCTGTAACTGCGGGTCACGGCTGCGCTGCTGATCTTCCAGACGTTTTGCCAGAACAGCCAGGTCTTCGCTGGTATCATCGCCGACAATCACAATCACTGCTTTTTGGCCGGTAGCATCAGAGTACACGTGCATGTTGTTGGCCTGAGTACCCAGCTTGCCGCTCTGATCGGTCATGTCTGCTGGCAGGGAAAAACTGAGTTTGCCATCCAGCAGGCTAACCGGTTGTCCGGTAGCGCTACTTTCTGCGGCAGCACCCTCTGCTGGCGCTTTTGAATCGCTATTATCACAGGCCGCAAGCCCCATAACCAGCAGGCCAATACCGACATATTTAACCAGATTGCGCATTGACTTCTTCCTTTCGATAAACGGCCATAACGGCTCATTCGTCCATCTTATCACAACTCGGAAAATGAACCTTTAACTCGTCTGCAATGCCGATATTTCGGATTTATCTGCCAGCCTTTTCAGTAACATATTCAACAGCACGCCGTACATCGGCAGGAAGAAAATAATACTGATCAGCACCTTGAAGCAGTAATCAACAAGCGCGATTTCCATCCAGTGCTCTGCCATAAAGGCATCCGGGCTACGCCAAAAGGCGATAAAGAAGAAGGCCAGCGTATCGCTGATATTGCCAAACAACGTTGAAGCCGTGGGTGCCAGCCACCAGCGACGGTTCTGACGCAGACGGTTGAAGACATGCACGTCCAGAATTTGTCCCAGCGCGTAGGCCATAAAGCTGGCGGCGGCGATACGGGCAACAAACAGGTTAAAGTGCAGCAGCGCGCCGAATCCCTGCCAGGATCCCATATAAAACAGTGCTGAAATAACATATGAGATCAGCAGCGCGGGGACCATCACTGCAAAGATGATGCGTCGTGCCAGCGGTGCGCCAAAAATACGTACGGTCAGGTCGGTTGCGAGGAAAATAAACGGAAAGCTAAAAGCACCCCATGTGGTATGAAAACCAAAGATGGAGATCGGAAGCTGCACCAGATAGTTGCTGGAGGTGATCACCAGCAGATGAAATAGCGATAGCCAGAACAACGCTTTTACGCGCTGAGTTTGTGTAAACGGAGTCATATTGTGACCTTTTTGTTGGATGGGGTGAGGGAACCCAATAAAAAACCGTCGCATGATACTGCTTTAAGAGCACATTGCAATGGTTGTTTTTCACGCAATCGTTAACCTGATTGGCTTACTGACCAACAGAGCGTAAAATAACGCCGTTTTTTATTGAACGAGATAATGATGAGCGATTTGTTTACCTCTCCCGACCATACCCTTGATGCACAGGGACTGCGCTGCCCGGAACCGGTAATGATGGTGCGTAAAACCGTACGCGGCATGCAGGCCGGAGAAACGCTGCTGATTGTCGCGGACGATCCGGCGACAACCCGCGATATTCCCGGCTTCTGCACGTTTATGGAGCATGAGTTGGTGGCAAAAGAGACCGACTCTCTGCCGTACCGTTATTTAGTGCGTAAGGGTCAGTAATCGCTGCCGGATGCCGACGCTAAAGCGCCCCATCCGGCCGACATAACGCGTTATCCTTTACGTAACAGCCGCAACGCGTTGGCAGTCACAAGAACCGTCGCCCCCGTATCTGCCAGCACCGCCAGCCACAATCCGGTGATCCCGAGCAGTGTGGTAATCAGAAAAATTCCCTTCAGTCCCAGCGCAATCGCAATATTCTGACGAATATTGGCGTGAGTGGCACGCGCCAGTTGAATCATTTGTACCAGACCACGCAAACGGTTATGGGTCAGGGCGGCGTCTGCCGTTTCCAGCGCGACGTCGGTCCCGCTTCCCATTGCAATGCCGATAGTGGCGGCTTTCATTGCCGGAGCGTCGTTAATTCCGTCACCGACCATTGCCAGCGGCGACTGCTGGTTCAGGCTGGTTACCACCCGAACTTTATCTTCCGGCAGTAGCCCGGCTTTGAACTCCAGACCCAGCTCACTGGCAATCGCTGCTGCCGCTCGTGGATTATCGCCGGTGAGGATCACACCTTTCACACCTAACTGATGAAGCTCGCTGATGGCGGTGCGGGCGTCGTCACGCAACGTATCCTGCAAGGCAATTACACCCAACACGGCATCGTTGCGCAGCACCAGCACTACCGTTTGTCCTGCGCTTTCCAGTTCACTTATCTGCCCGGTAAAGGCTTCGGCAGGTTGTTTACCTGCGGCGCAAATCAGCACGCGTTCGCCATTAACCTGCGCTTCAATGCCTGAACCAACCAGCGCACGCTGTGCTTTGGCCCCTGGGATAGTCAATTCACGGGTTTGTGCTTCGCGAACAATCGCCTGTGCCAGTGGATGCGTGGCGCCTTGTTCTACCGCCGCCGCCAGTGCCAGGAGTTCGGACTCGCTGATATTGCTCGCTGGATGAATGGCTGTTACGCGGGGTTTACCTACAGTCAGCGTTCCGGTTTTATCAAACGCCACCTGAGTGACTCTGCCCAGTTGTTCCAGTGCCGCACCGCCTTTAATGAGCGCCCCACGACGTGCCGCTGCTGCCAGACCGGAGGTGATCGCTGCAGGCGTAGAGATAACCAATGCGCATGGACAACCAATCAACAACAGCGTCAGCCCTTTATAAATCCACTCCTGCCAGGATGCAGCAAACAGCAGCGGCGGCACGAGGGTGACCAGCAGGGCAACCGCCATAATAGCTGGGGTGTAAATCCGGCTGAAGCGGTCAATAAAACGCTCAATGGGCGCGCGACGCTCGTCGGCTTCTTCAATTAGTTTCAGAATGCGGTCAATGGCGCTGGCACCGGGTTCAGAGAGAACTTCAAGTGTGACCAGACGGTCGACGCTGGTTGCGCCCGCCGGGACTTTTTCGCCGGTTGCGCGTTCAACCGGGATAGATTCGCCGGTGAGTGCGCTTTCATCAAAACTGGCAAAATCGGAGACCAGTTTGCCATCGGCAGGTAAACGTCCACCCGCGGCAACTTCGATAATGTCGCCAGGCTGGAGAGTATGAATGGCGACCTCTTCACGCTTGCCATTATGCAGGCGTGTGGCGGTTTCTGGTTTCAGTGCCATCAGGGCGCTGACGCCTTTACGGGCGCGGCTGGCTGCCCATCCTTCCAGGCGTTCGCCAATTAAGAACAGCAGTAAAACCATCGCGGCTTCAGCCGTGGCACCAATAAACAGCGCGCCAATGGCGGCAACGCTCATCAGTGTTTCAATGGCGAAGTAGCTGCCGGTTTTCATCAGGCGCAGGGCCTGACGGGCAATGGGATACAGACCAACCAGCGTGGTGGCGATAAACGCCATCTGACCAAAGGGGTGATTGAACTGCTCCAGTCCCCAACTGATAGCCATCATGATGACCAGCGTAATCAGCGGCAGGTTCTCTTTAAATCGGGACTCGGGGGCCTCTTGCGGAGCCTGCTCATCGCGCAGGGTATAGCCTGCCTTTTGCACCGCTTTTTCAATTTGTTGGCGGATATCGGCGTCGGTATTGACCACCAGTTTTTCAGTCGCGAACAGCACCTGAACGTGATTGACACCACTGACCTGACGGACCGCATTTTCAACTTTACGGGCGCAGGCAGCGCAATCCATACCCGCTACTTTCCAGGAATAGCGAGTACCTTCAACGGCATCGGAAACGGGCGGTGGGGTTGAGCAACTCCCTTCACAGCAGCAGTCATCTGCCTTCTGTGGTGCAGGAGCAAGCTTGAATGAAGAAAACTGTGGGGCCTTTTTGCCATTGGCATCTGGTGTCGACATGGCATCCTCCGGTCGATAATCATTTCGTATTAACCGGAGGATACACTCTGGAGTCGACTCCAGAGTCAAGCGTTTTTAAAGATACAGCGAACGAACAATCAGGAAATGTCCGGCAAAGTAGCAGGCGGCGGCAATTGCATTATCAGCGCGGAAGCGGCAACGATAATGACTTCCCAGCCAGACAATATTGCCGACAAACAGTAACGCGGCCCCCATAAATGCTGACAGCGCCGGGGCAGTTGGGCGGAAGAACCAGAGCTCACCGGCCATCCATACCATCATCAGGGTGATGCCGATAAAGGTACATATTGCTAAGCGAAGCTCTTCCAGTCGCGTCCAGATCACGGCGATCAGTAAGGCTCCTATCACCAGCAGCACCAACGGCAGTGGCCAGAAGAACGACAGTGTCATTTGGCTGGCGAAATAAATGGTATACAGCAAATGCGACAGGAAAAACGCGCCCACGGCATACAACAGGCGTTGACGTGGCAACAGTGTCAGTGCATCGCCCAGTAGTGAGGCAAACAAGCCTGCCAGCACCAGGTAGCTGACGGCGTTAAACATCGGCGCCTGCCAGGCCAGTAACAGCAGGAGTAATAATGTGAGTGGCTTAAAGACCCAACGTTGCCAGACGGGGCCACGATAAGAGGCATCTACAAACAGCCATGCGGAAAGACAGACAGCGATAAACGACCAAAGCATCTTAGTTCCTTGAATTCGTTATTTTTTCGTAAGCGGGGTGCCTACGGCTCTTCTGACCAGTGTAGAGGCCGATAGCGCCAGATGACAACACCATAACAGGCAGGTTATGCTTATTTCCGCATTTTCTGATGGGTTAATAATATGAGTAAACCACCACTTTTTTTCATTGTTATCATTGTATTAATTGTTATCGCCGCATCGTTTCGCTTTGTTCAGCAGCGACGTGAAAAAGCGGATAATGATGCCGCACCGCTGGTGCAAAAGCAGGTGGTGGTAAGTAATAAACGAGAAAAGCCGCTTAACGACAGGCGTTCACGTCAGCAGGAAGTGACTCCGGCGGGCACCAGCATGCGTTATGAAGCGAGCTTCAAGCCGCAAAATGGAGGTCTGGAGCAGACGTTTCGTCTTGATGCGCAGCAATATCATGCATTAACGGTCGGGGACAAGGGCACGCTGAGTTACAAAGGCTCGCGCTTTGAGGGGTTTAGCGCACAACCGTAATTGAGCAGGCCGGATAAGGCGTAAACCGCCATCCGGCATTGCGGTTACTTCTTCAACTGAGTCTTAATTTTCTTCTGCCAGACCAGTAGCTCAAACACGCCAAACAGAAAAATGCGGATTTTCTCACCGCGGGTCATCTGCGGGCCATCTTTTGGTAACGTGCTTTTTAACAGCGCTAACTGCATCCCATGCATCAGTGCCATAAACACCAGTGCAACGTTAACGAAGATGTTGAGTGGGCGTGGAAACGGCTGAAAAATATTAAGCAGTAAAAAGGCCCAGACGCACAGCATCAATAAGCGTCCCAGATTAATCAGCATTGTGCTCTCCTTTGGCTTCGCGTTGATACAGGCGATAGGCGACCTGTCCGGCTACCTTTTCGCGATACAACGACCAGTTAACAGGAACCGGAGGCAGACCGTTTTCAACTTCGCTTTCCACGTAAATATACGCCTCGTTTGCCAGCCAGTTGTTTGTTTCCAGAAGAGTTAATGTTTCTTCCAGTAAACCTTTGCGAAAAGGTGGATCAACAAACACCACATTATGCGGCGTACCCGCCTGGGCCAGAAACGCGAGCGTGTTGGTGTTGATGACGCGGGCATGGCTTGCCTTAAGTGTGGCAAGATTCTTTTGTAACTGCTGCGATACCGCACGGTCCATCTCCAGCAGCGTGGCGTCTGCTGCATAACGGGAGAGGGCTTCCAGCCCCAGCGCGCCGCTTCCGGCGAAGCAGTCGAGGCAACGCGCGTCGACCATCACCGGGGCCAGCCAGTTAAACAATGTTTCGCGGACTCGGTCGGTCGTCGGTCGTAAACCGGGACTGTCCGGAACCGGGAGTTTACGGCCCCGCCATTGCCCGCCAATAATGCGGATCTGACCGCTGCCTGAGTGATTCGGTTTTTTCATTTCGATTATTGCTCAATCCGCCTATAGCATGTCGTTCCAGGCGGTGATGTGAGTTGAGTTAAGTGATAGACTATTTCATCATTTTTATAGCTGCTATGTACATAGCGTTGACGCTGTGCCATGAAGCAACAGCGGGGGAGTGTAGTCGCAAATGGCGAAAGAGAAAAAACGTGGCTTTTTTTCCTGGCTGGGCTTTGGTCAAAAAGAGCAGGCACCGGAAAACGAGACAGAATTAAAAAACGAAGAACAACAATCGGTTGCCGAAGAAACTGTCGTCGTAGAGGAACAACCTCGCGCGCAGGAAACGCATAGTGAAGCGGAATCAGAAGCTTTTGCTGCTGAAGTTGTTGAAGTCACGGAACAGGTTGCGGAAATCGAAAAGCTGCAGCCTGAAATAGAGCCCGTTGCCGAACATGTTCAGCCGGTTGTTGAAGCACCTGAACCGACAGTGGCCGCCGTTGAGGTTATTGAACGCGAAGAGTTGCCGCTGCCGGAAGAGGTGAAAGCTGAAGAAACTTCACCTGAGGAGTGGCAGGCCGAAGCGGAAACCGTTGAAATTGTGGAGGCGGTTGAAGAAGAAGCGGATAACGAACCGCAACTGACTGACGAAGAGCTGGAAGCGCAGGCGCTGGCAGCCGTGGCGGTGGAAGAAGCCGAAACTGTTGTACCGGTTGAAGGCACCCCAGCGGAAGAGGGTTTGGTAGAGGAAACGGTAGAAGAAGAGGCCGCGCAGGAGCAGGAAAAGCCGACGAAAGAAGGTTTCTTTGCGCGTCTTAAACGCAGCTTGCTGAAAACAAAAGAAAACCTCGGTTCCGGATTTATCAGTCTGTTCCGTGGTAAAAAGATCGACGATGATCTGTTTGAAGAGCTGGAAGAGCAGTTACTGATCGCTGACGTGGGTGTGGAAACCACCCGCAAGATCATCGCCAATCTGACGGAAGGCGCCAGCCGCAAGCAACTGCGTGATGCAGAAGCGCTGTATGGTCTGCTGAAAGATGAAATGGGCGAGATTCTGGCAAAGGTTGATGAACCGCTGAATGTTGATGGTAAAACGCCATTTGTTATTTTAATGGTGGGTGTGAACGGTGTGGGTAAAACGACCACCATCGGTAAGCTGGCGCGCCAGTTTGAGCAGCAGGGTAAGTCGGTGATGCTGGCAGCCGGAGACACCTTCCGTGCTGCGGCGGTAGAACAGCTGCAGGTCTGGGGTCAGCGTAACAACATCCCGGTGATTGCTCAGCATACCGGCGCGGATTCCGCATCCGTTATCTTTGATGCTATTCAGGCTGCGAAGGCGCGTAACGTTGACGTGCTGATCGCTGATACTGCAGGTCGCTTGCAGAACAAAGCGCACCTGATGGAAGAATTGAAAAAAATCGTTCGTGTCATGAAGAAGCTGGACGAGGATGCGCCGCATGAAATTATGCTGACCCTTGACGCCAGTACCGGGCAGAATGCAATAAGCCAGGCCAAACTGTTCCATGAAGCGGTGGGATTGACCGGTATTACCCTGACCAAGCTGGACGGTACGGCGAAAGGTGGAGTAATTTTCTCGGTTGCCGACCAGTTTGGCATCCCTATCCGTTATATCGGCGTGGGCGAACGTATCGAGGATTTACGTCCGTTTAAAGCGGACGATTTTATAGAGGCACTTTTTGCCCGAGAGGATTAACAATGATTCGCTTTGAACATGTCAGCAAGGCCTATCTCGGTGGGAGACAAGCGCTGCAGGGAGTCACATTCCATATGCAGCCTGGCGAGATGGCGTTTCTGACCGGCCACTCCGGTGCGGGGAAAAGTACCCTGCTGAAGCTGATCTGTGGAATTGAGCGGCCCAGCGCCGGGAAAATCTACTTCAGTGGGCATGACATTAGCCGTTTAAAAAACCGTGAAGTGCCTTTTCTGCGCCGTCAGATCGGGATGATTTTTCAGGATCACCATCTGTTGATGGACCGAACCGTTTTTGACAACGTAGCAATCCCGCTCATCATTGCGGGTGCCAGCGGGGACGATATCCGTCGCCGCGTGTCGGCGGCACTGGACAAGGTCGGGCTGTTGGACAAAGCGAAGAACTTCCCGATTCAACTCTCCGGCGGCGAACAGCAGCGCGTGGGGATTGCCCGTGCGGTGGTGAATAAGCCTGCGGTACTTCTGGCGGATGAACCTACAGGGAACCTCGACGATGCGCTGTCGGAAGGGATCTTACGCTTGTTTGAAGAGTTTAACCGCGTAGGAGTAACGGTATTAATGGCAACGCACGATATTGGGCTGATCTCCCGACGTTCATATCGTCAGCTTGTCCTGAGCGATGGACATCTGCATGGAGGCCTGGCTCATGAATAGGCGCGACGCTATCAATCAAATTAAACAGTTTGGTGGCCGACTGGACCGCTTCCGTAAATCGGGCGGTGCTCCGGGGGACGGTGGTCGCAACGCGCCAAAGCGTGCAAAATCATCGCCGAAGCCGAACTCGCGTAAAACCAACGTCTTTAACGAGCAGGTGCGCTATGCATTCCAGGGGGCGTTACAGGATCTGAAAAGTAAGCCACTGGCGACATTCCTGACGGTGATGGTAATCGCCATCTCCCTGACGCTGCCAAGCGTCTGCTACATGGTTTATAAGAACGTTAACCAGGCGGCAAGCCAGTATTATCCGTCCCCGCAGATCACTGTTTATCTGCAAAAAACGCTGGATGACGATGCGGCGGCGCGGGTGGTGGGTCAATTGCAGGCAGAGCAGGGCGTGGAGAAAGTGAATTATCTTTCCCGCGATGATGCGCTGGGCGAATTCCGCAACTGGTCCGGTTTTGGTGGTGCGCTGGATATGCTGGAAGAGAACCCGCTTCCGGCTGTGGCGGTGGTGATCCCGAAACTGGATTTCCAGGGCACGGAGTCGCTGAATACGCTGCGTGACCGTATTACGCAAATCAATGGTATTGATGAAGTTCGCATGGATGACAGCTGGTTTGCGCGGCTGGCTGCGCTGACGGGACTGGTTGGGCGTGTGTCAGCGATGATTGGCGTGCTGATGGTGGCAGCGGTCTTCCTGGTCATCGGTAACAGTGTACGTCTGAGTATCTTTGCTCGTCGCGATACCATTAACGTACAGAAACTGATTGGTGCAACGGATGGATTTATCCTGCGACCGTTCCTCTACGGTGGAGCGCTGTTAGGTTTTTCTGGCGCATTTCTTTCACTGATTTTGTCAGAAATTTTGGTGATGCGGCTGTCGTCAGCGGTAACAGAAGTGGCGCAGATTTTTGGAACAAAGTTTGATATCAATGGCTTATCATTTGATGAATGCCTGCTGCTTCTGCTGGTGTGCTCGATGATTGGCTGGGTGGCAGCCTGGCTTGCCACGGTTCAACATTTACGCCACTTTACCCCCGATTAAAAAATCTCTGGTATAATCTTTCCCTGCACTGAGTAGTTCGCTCTGCAGGGAAAGAGTCACTGTTTTCTCTTCCCGGCGCATTCATCGTGATGTCACATTTTGTGCGTAATTTATACACAATACGACATGGAACTTGTGGATAAAATCACTGTCTGATAAAAGATTGAATGATATTCTCGTTGCTCATAAGCTCTGGCATGGTTGTTGCTATTGGTTTTCCATCGCGCCAGATGATACAGATTGAGAGGATTTGAATGACCAAAGAAATGCAAAATTTAGCTTTAGCCCCTGTTGGTAACCTGGAGTCTTACATCCGGGCTGCGAACGCGTGGCCGATGTTGTCGGCTGACGAGGAGCGGGCACTGGCTGAAAAGCTGCATTACCAGGGCGATCTGGAAGCAGCTAAAACGCTGATCCTGTCTCACCTGCGCTTTGTTGTTCATGTTGCTCGTAATTATGCGGGCTATGGCCTGCCGCAGGCGGATCTGATTCAGGAAGGTAATATCGGCCTGATGAAAGCCGTGCGCCGTTTCAACCCGGAAGTGGGTGTGCGCCTGGTTTCCTTCGCCGTGCACTGGATCAAAGCTGAGATCCACGAATACGTTCTGCGTAACTGGCGTATCGTTAAAGTCGCGACCACCAAAGCACAGCGTAAGCTGTTCTTTAACCTGCGTAAAACCAAGCAGCGTCTGGGCTGGTTTAATCAGGATGAAGTTGAAATGGTTGCTCGTGAGCTGGGTGTTTCCAGCAAAGACGTCCGCGAAATGGAATCCCGTATGGCGGCGCAGGACATGACGTTTGATATGTCTTCGGACGACGAGTCCGACAGCCAGCCGATGGCTCCGGTGCTTTATCTGCAGGATAAATCGTCTAACTTTGCTGACGGCATCGAAGATGACAACTGGGAAGAGCAGGCGGCTAACCGACTGACCGACGCAATGCAGGGTCTGGACGAGCGTAGCCAGGACATCATTCGTGCCCGTTGGCTGGACGAAGACAACAAGTCGACGTTGCAGGAACTGGCCGATCGCTACGGCGTCTCCGCTGAACGTGTGCGTCAGCTTGAAAAGAACGCCATGAAAAAACTGCGCGCGGCAATCGAAGCGTAACCTTCCAGTAAACCTGGAAATGCTTATAAACCCTGGATGAAAATCCGGGGTTTTTTGTTTTTATCTCTCCTGCTCTCTCCTGAGGTCTATGCTTTTTGTCATCAAGTTGTTATCTGCATGTCAAATTTAGCTATTCCAAAATAATAAAAATCGGGTATGTTTTAGCAGAGTATGCTGCTAAAGCACGGGTGGCTATCCAATAATTGAAATAAAGTGCTGAACAACAACATCACAACACACGTAATAACCACAATAATGGGGATTGTCAGGATGAATATGAAGGGTAAAGCGTTATTGGCAGGATGTATCGCCCTGTCTTTGAGCAATATGGCGTTTGCTAAGGATATTAAGGTTGCCGTCGTCGGCGCGATGTCGGGCCCGGTGGCGCAGTATGGCGACCAGGAATTTACCGGTGCAGAACAAGCGATTGCGGACATCAACGCAAAAGGTGGCGTTAAGGGTGACAAACTGGTCGTAGTGAAATACGACGACGCCTGTGACCCTAAGCAGGCGGTAGCGGTCGCTAACAAAGTGGTCAACGACGGGATCAAATACGTTATCGGTCACCTTTGCTCATCATCCACTCAGCCAGCGTCAGATATTTATGAAGATGAAGGTATTCTGATGATCACCCCGGCGGCTACGGCACCGGAACTGACTGCGCGTGGCTATAACCTGGTTATGCGTACGACCGGCCTGGACTCCGATCAGGGGCCAACCGCCGCGAAATACATTCTGGAAAAAGTGAAGCCGCAGCGCATCGCTATCATCCACGATAAGCAGCAGTATGGTGAAGGTCTGGCGCGCGCAGTGCAGGACGGTCTGAAAAAAGGCAACGCCAACGTAGTATTCTTTGACGGGATCACCGCCGGTGAGAAAGACTTCTCTACCCTGGTAGCGCGCCTGAAGAAAGAGAACATCGACTTTGTTTACTATGGTGGTTATCACCCGGAAATGGGGCAGATTTTACGTCAATCGCGCGCCGCAGGTCTGAAAACGCAGTTTATGGGGCCGGAAGGAGTTGCGAACGTATCGCTGTCTAACATTGCCGGTGAATCTGCTGAAGGGTTGCTGGTAACCAAGCCGAAGAACTACGATCAGGTTCCTGCGAACAAACCAATCGTAGATGCGATTAAGGCCAAGAAACAGGATCCGAGCGGAGCCTTCGTGTGGACGACCTACGCTGCACTGCAGTCTTTGCAGGCCGGTCTGAACCAGTCTGAAGATCCAGCTGAAATTGCCAAATACCTGAAAGCAAACTCAGTGGAAACCGTCATGGGGCCGCTGTCCTGGGATTCGAAGGGTGATCTGAAAGGCTTCGAGTTTGGCGTGTTCGACTGGCACGCTAACGGTACTGCAACCGACGCTAAATAATTTTCCTGCGCCTTTCGCGCTGCAGGGGCGTTGGCTGCGTTATTCCCCCCCGGAAACTTACTTATGTAAGTTCCCGGGGATTTAATGAGGGACATCCCTGTCCCTCACCGAAGGCAGCCTTTGGCTGTTCAAATTCGTTCCAGACGAATTTGTCACTCCCTTGCCGCCTTCCTGCAACGCGAAATTCTTGGAAAATTGCGAGGCGGTTTTTTTATCTTTTCTCCCAGCCATCCGCCTGCGCAGTAAACCCTAACGCATGCATAAACGCGGCCATGGTATTTCGGTCCTCGACGCCAACATCCGCCATCCACCAGCATGAAACGTCCGGGTTATCCCGGAGAACCTCCTCTACTAAATACTGCCCGACGCCTCGACGACGCGTGATTTCACGAACACGTAATGAATCCAGCGCGCCTTGCGTACCGCTCAGTGTCACACGTACCGCTCCCAGCAGACGCTCGTTAAAACGCGCAGCATAGATCCGGTGGGCGTCATCTACGCTTAAGGATGAGGCGGAATATTCAGGCCAGATTTTGCCCAGATCGATGTGATCCTGAGCGCTAAAGTTTTCTAAACGAATGATGGTCAGCTTCATTGACAGCATGTCCAAATCACAAAAGATGAAATCAGTGTACCGAAATAATTCACCCGGACGCTTTCTCTTTTTTATGCGAATAACCAGGTTAATAGTTTTGTAACAACGATAATGACAGTTTGAAACATTAGAGATTGAAAAATAGGCAGGATAATACCCTGGAATGCAGCATTTTATTCCGCTCATTATGCCGTTATTTTATGCTGACAAACGCACTTTTTTTTGTTTATCTATAGTGAAAAGCAGAATATTATCTTTTCTTAATCGACTGAAAAATAGAGATTTTAGCCTGATTATGCTTAAAAATCTGCGCTAAGCCATTAATGAGACTGGTAAAAATAGCGCAGTTCAAAAAAAGCACAGTCTGCTTTTTAACCATATAAATACAAAATATATACGCAAAATCATTCAAGTTGCATCAAGGCGGCAAGGGAGTGACAAATTCGTCTGGAACGAATTTGAACAGCCAACACTGAGGCAGCTTGAAGGATGAAGTGTAAACACATCACGAATGGGGATTCAGTTAATGAAACGGAATGCGAAAACAATCATCGCGGGAGTGATAGCACTGGCAATGTCGCACACTGCCATGGCGGAAGATATTAAGGTCGCTGTTGTCGGAGCGATGTCAGGCCCGGTCGCGCAGTGGGGCGATATGGAATTTAATGGCGCACGTCAGGCAATTAAAGATATCAATGCTAAAGGCGGGATCAAAGGCGACAAGCTGGTGGGCGTGGAATATGACGATGCCTGCGATCCGAAACAGGCTGTGGCTGTGGCGAACAAAATCGTTAACGACGGCATTCAGTATGTTATTGGTCACCTGTGCTCGTCCTCCACTCAGCCAGCCTCCGATATCTACGAAGACGAAGGTATTTTGATGATCTCCCCGGGAGCCACCAACCCGGAACTGACGCAACGCGGCTACGCGCACATCATGCGTACCGCAGGTCTGGACTCCTCCCAGGGACCGACCGCCGCGAAATACATTCTGGAGACGGTGAAGCCCCAGCGTATCGCCATCATCCACGATAAACAGCAGTACGGCGAAGGTCTTGCGCGTTCGGTACAAGACAGCCTGAAAGCGGGCAAAGCCAATATTGTCTTCTTTGATGGGATCACCGCGGGTGAAAAAGATTTTTCTGCGCTGATTGCTCGCCTGAAAAAAGAGAACATCGACTTCGTCTACTACGGTGGCTACTACCCGGAGATGGGACAAATGCTGCGCCAGGCCCGTTCTGTTGGTCTGAAAACTCAGTTTATGGGACCAGAAGGTGTGGGTAATGCCTCACTGTCCAACATTGCAGGTGATGCCGCTGAAGGCATGCTGGTTACGATGCCAAAACGCTATGACCAGGATCCGGCGAATAAAGGTATCGTGGATGCGCTCAAAGCTGACAAGAAAGATCCAACTGGACCTTATGTATGGATCACCTACGCCGCCGTACAGTCGCTGGCGACAGCTATGGATCGTAGCGGTAGCAAAGAACCGCTGGAGCTGGTGAAAGATCTGAAAGCTCACGGGGCTGACACCGTGATTGGGCCGCTGAATTGGGACGAAAAAGGCGATTTGAAGGGATTTGAGTTTGGTGTCTTCCAGTGGCACGCGGATGGTTCTTCCACCGCCGCCAAATAAGGCAGCCACTCGTTATACTTCGAATCGCAGGTGCGTTGGCTGCAACTCGAATTATTTAGAGTGGATTCAATATCCCGTCCGGGCGGGTTTGGAAAGGTTATTTTATGTCCGAGCAGTTCCTCTATTTTTTGCAGCAGATGTTTAACGGCGTCACGCTGGGAAGCACCTATGCGCTGATTGCCATCGGTTACACGATGGTGTACGGCATTATCGGCATGATCAACTTCGCCCACGGCGAGGTGTATATGATCGGCAGCTATGTCTCCTTTATGATTATCGCCGTGCTGATGATGATGGGCATTGATACCAGCTGGCTGCTGGTGGCGGCCGGATTTATCGGTGCTATCGTGATTGCCAGCGCCTACGGTTGGAGTATCGAGCGCGTGGCATACCGGCCCGTGCGTAGCTCCAAGCGTCTGATTGCGCTGATTTCTGCGATCGGGATGTCTATCTTCCTGCAAAACTACGTCAGCCTGACGGAAGGCTCGCGTGATGTGGCGCTGCCAAGCCTGTTTAACGGTCAATGGACTATCGGCAGTAGCGAAAACTTTTCTGCTTCCATCACTACCATGCAGTTGGTTATCTGGATAGTGACCTTCATGGCGATGCTGGCGCTGACCATTTTTATCCGTTATTCACGTATGGGACGCGCCTGCCGCGCCTGTGCGGAAGACCTGAAAATGGCCAGTCTGCTGGGTATCAATACTGACCGCGTCATTGCGCTGACCTTTGTGATTGGTGCGGCGATGGCGGCGGTGGCGGGTGTGCTGCTCGGTCAGTTCTACGGCGTAATTAATCCGTATATTGGCTTTATGGCCGGGATGAAAGCCTTTACTGCTGCGGTTCTCGGCGGTATTGGCAGCATTCCTGGTGCGATGATCGGCGGCCTGATTCTGGGCGTAGCTGAAGCGCTTTCCTCTGCTTATCTGAGTACGGAATACAAAGACGTGGTGTCGTTCGCACTGCTGATTCTGGTGCTGCTGGTGATGCCGACCGGTATTCTGGGTCGTCCGGAGGTAGAGAAAGTATGAAACCAATGCATTTTGCGATGGCGCTGCTCTCTGCCGTTATGTTTTTCATCCTGGCGGGTGTCTTTATGGGCGTCCAGCTAGAGCTGGATGGCACTAAGCTGGTTGTTGATGTCGCCAGTGATATTCGCTGGCAGTGGGTGTTTATTGGCACTGGAGTCGTTTTTCTGTTCCAGCTGCTGCGTCCGGTGTTCCAGAAGAGCTTGAAAAGCGTCTCCGGACCGAAGTTTATTCTGCCAGCGATTGACGGCTCAACTGTCAAACAAAAGCTGTTCCTGGTGGCGCTGCTGGTCATTGCCGTGGCATGGCCATTTATGGTGTCACGTGGGACGGTGGATATCGCCACGCTGACGATGATTTATATCATCCTCGGTCTGGGCTTAAACGTCGTGGTTGGTCTTTCCGGTCTGTTAGTGTTGGGCTACGGTGGTTTTTATGCGATTGGCGCTTACACCTTCGCGCTGCTGAACCACTATTACGGTCTTGGTTTCTGGACCTGCCTGCCACTGGCAGGGCTGGTTTCGGCAGCTGCAGGCTTTATGCTCGGCTTCCCGGTGCTGCGCCTGCGTGGTGACTACCTGGCGATTGTGACGCTGGGCTTTGGCGAGATCGTTCGTATTCTGTTGCTCAACAATACTGAAGTGACCGGTGGTCCGAACGGTATCAGCCAGATCCCGAAACCAACCTTTTTCGGCCTTGAGTTCAGTCGTAGTGCCCGCGAAGGCGGCTGGGATACCTTCAGCAACTTCTTTGGCGTGAAGTATGATCCGTCTGACCGCGTGATTTTCCTTTATCTGGTGGCGCTGCTGCTGGTGGTCTTCTCGCTTTTCGTCATTAACCGTCTGTTACGTATGCCGCTGGGTCGCGCATGGGAAGCGTTGCGTGAAGATGAAATTGCCTGTCGTTCGCTGGGCCTAAACCCAACGCGCATCAAACTGACCGCTTTTACTATCAGCGCTGCGTTTGCCGGCTTTGCCGGAACGTTGTTTGCCGCTCGCCAGGGCTTTGTCAGCCCGGAATCTTTTACCTTTGCCGAATCCGCCTTTGTGCTGGCGATTGTCGTCCTGGGGGGAATGGGGTCGCAGTTTGCGGTGATCCTGGCGGCTGTCCTGCTGGTTGTATCACGCGAGCTGATGCGCGATTTCAATGAATACAGCATGTTGATGCTGGGTGGTTTAATGGTACTGATGATGATCTGGCGTCCACAGGGCTTGCTGCCGATGACCCGTCCACAGTTGAAGCTGAAAAACGGTCAAGCAAAAGGAGAGCAGGCATGAGTCAGCCATTATTATCCGTTAACGGCCTGATGATGCGCTTCGGTGGACTGCTGGCGGTCAACAACGTTGAGCTGGAGCTGAGGCCGCAGGAGATCGTTTCGTTAATCGGGCCAAACGGCGCGGGAAAAACTACGGTCTTCAACTGCCTGACCGGCTTTTATAAGCCGACCGGCGGCACGATCAAGTTGCGTGACCAGCACCTGGAAGGGCTACCGGGCCAGCAAATCGCCCGTATGGGCGTGGTGCGCACCTTCCAGCATGTGCGTCTGTTTCGTGAAATGACGGTGATTGAAAACCTGCTGGTAGCACAACATCAGCAACTGAAAACGGGCGTGTTCTCTGGTTTGCTGAAGACTCCGTCGTTCCGTCGTGCACAGAGCGAAGCGCTGGACCGCGCCGCCACCTGGCTGGAGCGTATTGGTCTGCTGGAGCATGCCAACCGTCAGGCCAGTAACCTGGCGTACGGTGATCAGCGTCGCCTGGAGATAGCCCGTTGTATGGTCACGCAGCCGGAAATCCTGATGCTCGACGAACCCGCTGCGGGTCTCAACCCGAAAGAGACTAAAGAGCTGGACGAGCTGATTGCCGAACTACGTAATCATCACAACACCACCATTTTGCTGATTGAACACGACATGAAACTGGTGATGGGCATTTCTGACCGTATTTATGTGGTGAACCAGGGCACGCCGCTGGCGAACGGGACGCCGGAACAGATTCGTAATAACCCGGACGTGATCCGCGCATACCTTGGTGAGGCGTAAGATGGAAAAAGTCATGTTGTCCTTTGACAAAGTCAGTGCCCACTACGGCAAGATCCAGGCGCTGCACGACGTCAGCCTGTATATTAACCAGGGTGAAATCGTGACGCTGATTGGTGCCAACGGTGCAGGGAAAACGACGCTGCTCGGTACGCTGTGCGGCGATCCGCGTGCGACAAGCGGGCATATTGTCTTTGACGGTAAAGATATTACCGACTGGCAGACGGCGAAAATTATGCGTGAAGCGGTAGCGATTGTTCCGGAAGGACGTCGTGTGTTTTCCCGTATGACGGTGGAAGAGAACCTGGCGATGGGCGGCTTCTTTGCTGAGCGTGACCAGTTTCAGGAACGCATCAAGTGGGTATATGATCTGTTCCCCCGCCTGCATGAGCGCCGTATCCAGCGCGCAGGGACCATGTCCGGCGGCGAGCAGCAGATGCTGGCGATTGGTCGTGCACTGATGAGTCAACCGCGCCTGCTGCTACTTGATGAGCCTTCCCTGGGGCTGGCACCGATCATTATCCAGCAGATTTTTAACACCATCGAGCAGCTACGCGAGCAGGGGATGACAATCTTCCTCGTTGAGCAGAACGCCAACCAGGCGCTGAAGCTCGCCGACCGCGGATACGTGCTGGAAAACGGTCATGTGGTGCTATCCGATACCGGTGACGCCTTGCTTGCCAACGAAGCGGTACGCAGCGCGTATCTCGGCGGTTAGCCCTTTGCGGCACTACAGGATGGCAGCGTAAACGCTTAACCCGGCCTACACGTGATCGTAGGCCGGGTAAAACGCACCAGCGTTGTCATCCTGCAGAGTGTTCATAAGCAGCACCGTATCTATACGTGTCTTAGCTCCCACTTTCTCCTCTCATAACCTTCACTGCCTTGCCATCTGTTTGTCGCCTTACTATCTTTTTTTTGTAATAAAAAAGTTATTTTTCTGTCATTCGAGCATGTCATGTTACCCCCGCGAGCATAAAACGCGTGATATCGCGCATCCGGCACAACAAGAGAGATAACCGATGATATCGTTACGACATACAGCTTTAGGACTGGCTCTCAGTCTGGCATTTGCAGGTCAGGCTCTGGCAGTAACTACCATCCCATTCTGGCATTCAATGGAAGGCGAACTGGGTAAAGAAGTTGATTCACTGGCGCAACGTTTTAATGAATCCAACCCCGATTACAAAATTGTTCCGCAGTACAAAGGTAATTACGAGCAGAGTCTGAGCGCAGGTATTGCCGCCTTCCGTACCGGAAACGCGCCTGCGCTGCTGCAGGTGTATGAAGTTGGTACGGCGACGATGATGGCTTCGAAAGCGATTAAGCCAGTTTTCGAAGTGTTTAAAGAGGCCGGAATTAACTTCGATGAGTCCCAGTTTGTGCCGACGGTGTCCGGGTATTACACCGACTCTAAAACCGGGCACTTACTCTCTCAGCCGTTTAACAGCTCCACTCCGGTGCTGTATTACAACAAAGATGCCTTTAAAAAAGCCGGCTTAGATCCCGATCAGCCGCCGAAAACCTGGCAGGATTTGGCCGAATACACCGAGAAGTTGAAAGCCGCAGGCATGAAGTGTGGTTACGCCAGCGGCTGGCAGGGGTGGATCCAGATTGAAAACTTCAGCGCCTGGAACGGCTTACCCGTTGCAACCAAAAATAATGGCTTTGACGGTACCGATGCGGTTCTGGAGTTCAATAAGCCAGAGCAGGTGAAACACATTGCTCTGTTGGAAGAGTTGAACAAGAAAGGGGATTTCAGCTACTTCGGGCGCAAAGATGAATCCACTGAGAAGTTCTACAACGGTGACTGCGCAATTACTACCGCCTCTTCGGGTTCTCTGGCTGATATTCGTCACTACGCTAAATTCAACTACGGTGTAGGCATGATGCCATACGATGCCGACGTGAAAGGCGCGCCGCAGAACGCGATTATTGGCGGTGCGAGCCTGTGGGTGATGCAGGGTAAAGACAAAGCAACATACCAGGGTGTGGCGCAGTTCCTCAACTTCCTGGCGAAACCTGAAATCGCTGCCGAATGGCACCAGAAAACAGGTTATCTGCCGATTACTACCGCCGCGTACGATCTGACCCGTGAGCAGGGTTTCTATGACAAGAATCCGGGAGCGGATATCGCTACACGTCAGATGCTGAACAAACCGCCGTTGTCGTTTACCAAAGGTCTGCGTCTGGGCAATATGCCTCAGATCCGCACTATCGTGGATGAGGAACTGGAAAGCGTATGGACCGGTAAGAAAACGCCACAGCAGGCGCTGGATTCCGCTGTTGAACGTGGGAATCAGTTGCTGCGCCGCTTTGAGCAATCGACCAAGTCTTAATGTGAAATGCCGGGTGGCGGCTTCGCCTTACCCGGCCTACAAATGCGCGTAGGCCGGATAAGCGTAGCGCCATCCGGCGCTGTTCAGGAATCAAACCTCAATGTCCTCATCCCGTCCGGTGTTCCGCTCGCGCTGGCTTCCCTACTTATTGGTTGCCCCGCAGTTGGTCATCACCGTTATTTTCTTTATCTGGCCCGCAGGTGAAGCGCTGTGGTATTCACTGCAAAGCGTCGATCCGTTTGGTCTTTCCAGCCAGTTTGTAGGCCTGGATAACTTCGTCGCTCTGTTCCATGACATCTACTACCTCGACTCTTTCTGGACAACGATGAAGTTCAGTACGCTGGTCACGGCAAGCGGCCTGCTGGTTTCGCTGTTTTTTGCCGCACTGGTGGATTATGTGGTGCGTGGTAGCCGTCTTTACCAGACGCTGATGCTATTACCTTACGCCGTGGCCCCCGCCGTCGCTGCCGTGCTGTGGATCTTCCTGTTCAACCCCGGACGTGGGTTGATTACGCATTTTCTCGGTGAGTTTGGCTATGACTGGAACCATGCGCAAAACAGTGGCCAGGCGATGTTCCTGGTGGTGTTCGCGTCCGTCTGGAAGCAGATTAGTTACAACTTCCTGTTCTTCTTTGCTGCCTTGCAGTCTATCCCTCGTTCGTTGATAGAAGCCGCTGCAATTGATGGTGCAGGGCCGATTCGCCGTTTCTTTAAACTGGCGCTGCCGTTAATTGCCCCGGTGAGCTTCTTTTTGCTGGTGGTGAATCTGGTTTATGCCTTCTTTGACACTTTCCCGGTTATCGATGCAGCGACTGCAGGTGGGCCGGTACAGGCGACCACTACGCTGATTTATAAGATCTATCGTGAAGGGTTTGTTGGACTGGATCTCTCAGCTTCCGCCGCACAGTCAGTGGTGCTGATGTTCCTTGTCATTATTTTGACAGTGGTGCAGTTCCGCTATGTCGAAAGTAAGGTGCGTTACCAATGATTGAGAATCGTCGCGGGCTGACAATATTCAGCCATACCATGTTGATTCTGGGGATTATGGTGATCCTTTTTCCTCTGTACGTCGCGTTCGTCGCGGCGACGCTGGATAACAAAGCGGTGTTTGAAACGCCGATGACGCTGGTTCCTGGTACGCATCTGCTGGAAAACATGTACACCATCTGGGTCAACGGCGTGGGCGTCAATAGCGCGCCGTTCTGGCTGATGATGCTGAACAGTTTCATCATGGCGTTCAGCATTACGGTGGGGAAAATTACGGTTTCCATGCTCTCTGCGTTTGCCATTGTCTGGTTTCGCTTCCCGCTGCGTAACCTGTTTTTCTGGATGATCTTTATCACGCTGATGCTGCCGGTTGAGGTGCGTATCTTTCCAACGGTGGAGGTTATCGCCAACCTGAAGATGCTTGACAGTTATGCAGGCCTGACGCTACCGCTGATGGCGTCGGCTACCGCCACCTTCCTGTTCCGTCAGTTCTTTATGACTCTGCCGGATGAACTGGTCGAAGCGGCGCGTATTGACGGCGCTTCTCCAATGCGTTTCTTCCGGGACATCGTGCTGCCGTTGTCGAAAACCAACCTGGCGGCGCTGTTTGTCATCACCTTTATCTACGGCTGGAATCAGTACCTTTGGCCGTTGTTAATTATTACCGACGTTAATTTGGGCACGGCCGTGGCAGGCATCAAAGGCATGATCGCCACTGGCGAAGGCACCACGCAGTGGAACCACGTAATGGCAGCCATGCTGCTGACGCTCATCCCCCCGGTAATCATCGTGTTAGCCATGCAGCGCGCATTTGTGCGTGGTTTAGTAGACAGTGAGAAATAAAAATGGCTGGTTTAAAACTACAGGCAGTAACTAAAAGCTGGGACGGTAAAACCCAGGTTATTCAACCACTGACGCTGGATGTTGCGGACGGGGAATTTATTGTGATGGTCGGCCCGTCGGGCTGCGGTAAGTCCACGCTGCTGCGAATGGTCGCCGGGCTGGAACGGGTGACTAGCGGTGACATCTGGATTGATCGTAAGCGCGTCACTGAGATGGAGCCAAAGGATCGCGGTATTGCCATGGTGTTTCAAAACTACGCGCTCTACCCGCATATGAGCGTGGAAGAAAATATGGCCTGGGGGTTAAAAATCCGCGGGATGGGCAAGGAACATATTGCGGAGAGGGTGAAAGAAGCCGCGCGTATTCTTGAACTGGGTGAACTGCTCAAACGCCGCCCGCGTGAGCTTTCCGGTGGTCAGCGGCAGCGTGTGGCGATGGGGCGGGCGATTGTGCGCGATCCGGCGGTATTCCTGTTCGATGAACCGCTTTCTAACCTTGATGCCAAGCTGCGTGTGCAGATGCGCCTTGAGTTACAACATCTGCACCGCCGACTGAAAACCACCTCGCTATACGTTACGCACGATCAGGTTGAGGCCATGACACTTGCCCAGCGCGTGCTGGTGATGAACAAAGGTGTCGCTGAGCAAATTGGCACCCCGGTCGAGGTATACGAAAAACCCGCCAGCCGCTTTGTGGCGAGTTTTATTGGTAGCCCGGCCATGAACCTGATGGACGGACACATCAGCGCCTCGGGTACCCATTTTGAACTGGAGGGGGGCATGGCGTTGCCTGCCGGTCATGACTATCGTCGCTATAGTGGACGGAAAATGACGTTGGGTATCCGCCCGGAGCATATTGCGCTAAGCTCGCAAGCCGAAGGCGGCGTGCCGTTGGTAGTCGACACGCTGGAAATGCTGGGAGCAGATAACCTGGCACACGGACGTTGGGGTGAGCAAAAGTTGGTGGTGCGACTGGCACATCAGCATCGCCCGACAGCTGGCAGTACGCTATGGCTGCATCTGCCAGAAAATCATTTGCATCTCTTTGATGGCGAAACAGGACAACGCGTATGAGTAACTGGCCTTATCCTCATATTGTCGCCCACCGTGGTGGCGGCAAACTGGCTCCGGAGAACACCCTGGCGGCAATCGACATGGGGGCGCGATACGGGCATACCATGATTGAATTTGACGCTAAATTGTCGAAGGATGGCGAGATCTTTTTACTGCACGATGACAACCTCGAGCGTACCAGCAACGGTTGGGGCGTTGCCGGTGAACTGAACTGGCAGGATTTGCTGCGTGTGGATGCTGGCGGTTGGTTTAGCGGTGAGTTCAAAGGCGAGCCGTTGCCGTTGCTCTCACAGGTGGCTGAGCGCTGTCGCCAGCACGGTATGATGGCGAATATAGAGATTAAACCTACCACGGGTAGCGGAACCATCACGGGGAAAGCCGTCGCGCTCGCCGCGCGTGAATTATGGGCTGAAATGACGCCGCCGCTGCTTTCATCATTCGAGATTGACGCCCTTGAAGCGGCGCAATTGGCTGTTCCTGAACTGCCGCGTGGGCTACTGCTTGACGAGTGGCGTGAAGACTGGCGAGAACTCACCGCGCGCCTGGGCTGCATCTCGATTCATCTTAACCATAAGCTGTTGGATGAGGCGAGAGTGGACGCGTTGCGCGATGCGGGTTTAAGAATTCTGGTGTATACCGTCAACCGGCCCCAGCGCGCTGCTGAGCTGTTGCGCTGGGGAGTGGACTGCATTTGTACCGATGCTATTGATGTGATTGGCCCTGATTTTCAGCCCGATTAAGGCCCAATCGTTTTTAACGGAACGTTAGGCTGCGGCGTGTTGGAGGGTCTCAGCATGTCGCCGTTCTTTTTCTCCGGAAGCATTTGCTGCTGTTTATTCAGCGAGCTGTCCGGATTACGGGCTCCGTTTAACATCCCACCGTTGTTGTTGGGCAGCATTTGCTGTTGGGTGGAATTCAACTCCCCTGGCTGAGACTGACGTACTCGCTGGGAGTTGGTGTTGATTTGATTTTCCATATGCTGCTGTTGCATACGCGTCTGCGATTGCAACTGCTGGTTGAGCATCCCTTTCTGCTGAATTTGCTGTGTCTGCATTTGCGTCTGCATACGCTGCTGACTCGGGATCTGATAACCCGGTTGATTCGGGTTATTCATGGTGTTGATGGGCTGTGCAAAGCCTGCAAACGGCAATAGCATGGCTAATATCAAGAGTCGTTTCATCGCTTTTCTCCTCCCGGGGATCTCTTAAGTTTACTCCTTATTCACCGTTACGATGATTATTTCAGAGTTATGCACCAGGCTTAGTGGGGGCTGACCCCATACATCTGGAGAATAACGATGATAAAACCGACGTTTTTACGCCGGGTAGCCATTGCTGCTCTGCTCTCAGGAAGTTGTTTTAGTGTTGCCGCCGCACCGCCGACACCCTCACCGGTGTCATACGGTGTTGAGGAAGATGTGTTCCATCCTGTGCGCGCGCAGCAGGGGATGGTGGCCTCCGTGGATGCGCTGGCTACGCAGGTTGGCGTTGATATCCTTAAGCAGGGTGGCAATGCTGTAGACGCCGCCGTTGCCGTTGGCTACGCGCTGGCGGTGACGCATCCTCAGGCGGGGAACCTGGGTGGCGGTGGGTTTATGCTGCTGCGCACCAAAGACGGAAAGACTACCGCGATTGATTTCCGTGAAATGGCGCCTGCTGGCGCAACCCGTGATATGTTCCTCGATGAACAGGGCAACGCTGATGCGAAAAAGTCGCTGACTTCACATCTGGCTTCCGGCACGCCTGGCACTGTGGCGGGTTTCTCGCTGGCTCTGGAAAAGTATGGCACCCTGCCGCTGAATAAAGTGGTGCGCCCGGCGATGAAGCTGGCCGAAGAGGGTTTTGTGGTTAACGATGCGCTGGCCGACGATCTAAAGACCTACGGCAGTGAAGTGATCCCAAACCACGAGAACAGCAAAGCCATTTTCTGGAAAGACGGTGAGCCGCTGAAAAAAGGCGACAAGCTGGTACAGGCAAACCTGGCGAAAAGCCTGGAAATGATTGCTGAGAACGGCCCGGATGCGTTTTATAAAGGGGCGATTGCCGATCAGATAGCCGCGGAGATGAAGAAGAACGGTGGTCTGATGACCAAAGAGGACTTAGCCACCTATAAAGCTGTGGAGCGTACGCCAATCAGCGGCGACTATCGTGGGTATCAGGTTTTCTCGATGCCGCCTCCATCCTCTGGCGGTATTCACATCGTGCAGATCCTTAATATTCTCGAAAACTTCGATATGAAGAAATACGGATTTGGCAGTGCCGATGCCATGCAGGTGATGGCGGAAGCGGAGAAACATGCCTACGCCGACCGTTCAGAGTATCTCGGCGATCCGGATTTTGTGAAGGTTCCGTGGCAGGCACTCACCGATAAGGCCTATGCCAAATCCCTTGCCGATCAGATTGATATCAATAAGGCCAGGCCTTCAAGCCAGATTAAGCCAGGTAAGCTTGCCCCATATGAAAGTAACCAGACCACCCACTTCTCGGTGGTGGATAAAGACGGTAATGCTGTGGCGGTGACCTACACCCTGAACACCACCTTTGGTACTGGTATTGTGGCGGGTAACACAGGCATTTTGCTCAATAACGAGATGGATGATTTTTCTGCCAAGCCGGGAGTCCCGAATGTCTACGGATTGGTAGGCGGCGATGCCAATGCCGTGGGTCCGAAGAAACGTCCGTTGTCGTCGATGTCACCGACCATCGTGGTCAAAGATGGTAAAACCTGGCTGGTCACTGGCAGCCCAGGCGGTAGCCGAATTATCACCACTGTGCTGCAAATGGTGGTGAACAGTATCGACTTTGGGATGAACGTTGCCGAAGCCACCAATGCGCCTCGCTTCCACCACCAGTGGTTGCCGGATGAACTGCGTGTGGAAAAAGGCTTCAGCCCGGATACTATCAAGCTGCTGGAGCAGAAGGGGCAGAAAGTGGTGCTGAAAGAGGCTATGGGTAGCACCCAGAGCATCATGGTTGGACCGGACGGCGCACTGTATGGTGCTTCCGATCCACGCTCTGTGGATGATTTAACGGCAGGGTTCTAAGGTTAGTGGCCTACATCGTCTGGAACGCTGTAGGCCTTATCTGTCGGTTACGGGAGATACCGTTGCTTCGATTCGGACCAGCGAAATATGTGACTGCTTTTATCCTGTAGATCAACGCGTTCCAGGTCATAAAACCCCTCGGTTTTTGCTGAACGCATTTTCAGGATGTATTTACTTTCGCTGATGTCGTGCTGTCGCGTTCCATCCTGATTCCAGTCTCCGGCGAGATCCTGATATTGGTAAACAAGGTCGGAAAAGACGTTGATTATCCTGTTATCTTTGATCGCGTAGAGCTCCAGCACTTCATAGAAGGCACCGCCGCCGGAATACGCATCAGAGTATCCGCCGCGTACCCCGAATGCCAGGGTATCGGGTGCGATCCGATAAGGGGCCAGATCCAGTTTGGTGTAATAGGCCAGCGGTCTGACCGATTCATCATTGCTCTCTTTCTCGGCAGCGTTATTCCATGTTGAAAGCTGGTCCAGCGGGTTTTCTGAACGTGCGATCGGCTGCAACTGTTGATTCTGCCAGGAAAATACGCCGAGATATAATTTATTGACGCGGCTGGTGCTGTAATTTTCCGGACAGCCGTTATCTGCGCGTTTCCTGGTTTGTTCTGCCTCTGCCTGATTATCTGCAAAACAGGCAACACCAATGTATTTCCCGTTTTTGCCCCAGGCTTTGGCACCGCTCATGATCAGGTTTTTGGGGTCTTCATTCGGCGCAACCCAGGCAATCCATTGGGCCACATCCAACCCTTGCGGAAGTTCGCCAAACCCTTTGGCAGGTGTCGCACCCATCATTTGTTCGGTGAAGATCTGCTTACCTTCCGGATGGTGAATGGCGCTGGGTACGGAGTCCAGATTCTGTACGGTCGTGGCATAGCCAGGGAAGATTGCTGCCAGCAGAACAAGCGAAAAAACCTTTTTCACAATGCGTCCTTTCAAGATAAAGGGCGATATAACTCGCCCAAAAAATTATTTCACCCGCGCCATAAAGTAAGCATCAACGTATTCACCGTTGCGCAGGCCGTATTTCTTGCCTGTGCCTTCGATTGCAAAACCATGCTTCTTATAGACCGCAACAGCAGGTTCATTATCGACAAACACTGTGAGCTCGATACGATCGACGCGCAGCCAGTTGTCGCACATATCGATCATCGTGCGAATTAGCGCGCTGGCAACGCCGCGGTTCTGCCATCGGGCATCTACACAGATACCAAAATCGGCGACGTGGCTACGGCGCGGGCGCTGTGCGACTTCAATGGAAAGATGCCCAACGACAATATCATCAACACAGGCGACCAGTTGTTTAATTCCAGATCGCTCGGCGAGTCTTTCCTGCCACATCTCCAAAGAAGGATGAGGAACCTGTAGCGTGTTGTGGTACACCTCCGGCTGGGCATGGATCTGACGAATTGCGTCGTAATCTTTCGGTTCAGCGTGGCGTATCACTATCTCACTCATTCCTTATCTCCTGCAGGGTTAATTGTGTATTTACACTCGCTGAGATTGAAAATGCCGTCAACTGCATTTTTTTGCAAAAAGAAGTGGACAAGTGCGAATGAGAATGATTATTATTGCTCTGCGTTCAGGGGAACCCTACGGAGAACCTGAAAGCACGACATTGCTCACATTGCTTCCAGTATTACTTTAGCCAGCCTTGCGCTGGCTTTTTTTTTGGCTGGGTTTCGGACTAGTTTGCTTGCCAGCTTAATCCCGGGCTGTGCTCACAATCCTCACATACTCTGTGTACGCTCCTGGCCCTGCGCGCTTGCCGTTAACAAACTGACGGCGACGCCGATGGTCGATCTTTTTGTTTTGTAGGCCGGATAAGGCCGCGCCACATCAGGCAAAGAATCCAATATTCAGTCTCCCCCCACTTTGCGCTATGGTGTAGACAATCACCTTCAAAAGGACTGTCCCATGACCTTACACTGCGCATTCATTGGTTTTGGTAAAAGCACCACGCGCTATCATTTGCCATACGTCCTTAACCGCAAAGAGAGCTGGCATGTTGCTCATATCTTCCGTCGTCATGCTAAACCGGAAGAGCAGGCACCCCAGTATTCACATATTCACTTCACCAGCGACCTCGACGAGATCTTAAACGATCCGCAGGTGAAACTGGTGATCGTTTGCACCCACGCCGATAGCCATTTTGAATACGCCAAACGTGCGCTGGAAGCAGGGAAAAGTGTACTGGTCGAGAAACCTTTCACCCCGACGCTGGCTGAAGCGAAAGTGTTGTTCGAACTGGCGAAAAGTAAGGGACTCACCGTTACTCCGTATCAGAACCGTCGGTTTGACTCCTGCTTCCTTACCGCCAAAAAAGCGATAGAGAGCGGCACGTTGGGCGAGATTGTTGAGGTTGAAAGCCATTTCGACTACTACCGACCTGTTGCGGAAACCAAACCAGGATTGCCGCAGGACGGTGCGTTTTATGGTCTGGGCGTGCACACGATGGATCAGATTATTTCGCTGTTTGGCCGCCCCGATCATGTGGCGTATGACATCCGTAGTCTGCGCAACAAAGCGAATCCGGATGATACCTTTGAAGCACAACTGTTTTACGGCGATCTGAAGGCGATTGTCAAAACCAGTCATCTGGTGAAAATCGACTACCCGAAGTTTATCGTCCACGGTACGAACGGCTCGTTTGTGAAGTACGGTATCGACCAACAGGAAACCAGCCTGAAAGCGAATATCATGCCGGGTGAACCCGGTTTTGCCGCCGACGATTCCATTGGGATGCTGGAGTACGTCAATGATGAAGGTGTGACGGTGAAAGAAGAGGTGAAACCGGAAGTGGGAGACTATGGTCGCGTCTATGATGCGCTGTACCAGACACTGACATCCGGTACGCCCAATTACGTCAAGGAATCTGAAGTTCTTACCAACCTGGAAATCCTCGAACGTGCGTTTGAACAGGCATCTCCTGCGACGATAACGCTCGCCAAATAGCGTTTACCGACTCCTCTGGGTTTGTTCATATTTTTTGAACAGAGGAGTCAATTTTCACCCTCTATGATCCCAGACTGATTAAGTCCACACTTACTTCATCGAAAACATCTGGGGGTGAACACAATGATCTATTTACGCAAAGCTAACGACCGTGGTCATGCTAATCATGGCTGGCTCGATTCCTGGCATACCTTCTCTTTTGCCAACTACTATGACCCGAATTTTATGGGGTTCTCTGCACTGCGCGTGATTAACGACGACGTTATCGACGCAGGTCAGGGTTTTGGTACTCACCCCCATAAAGATATGGAGATCCTGACCTACGTGCTCGAAGGCGCGGTAGAGCATCAGGACAGCATGGGCAACAAAGAGCAGGTTCCGGCTGGTGAATTCCAGATTATGAGCGCCGGGACGGGGATCCGTCACTCGGAGTACAATCCGAGCGATACTGAGAAGCTGCATCTGTATCAGATTTGGATCATTCCGCAGGAGAACGGTATTACGCCGCGTTACGAGCAACGTCGTTTCGATGCCGCTCAGGGCAAACAACTGGTGCTTTCGCCGGATGCTCGCGATGGTTCGCTTAAGGTTTATCAGGATATGGAGCTGTACCGTTGGGCGCTGGTCAAAGATGAGCAGTCAGTGCATCAGATTGCCGCTGAACGCCGCGTCTGGATCCAGGTGGTAAAAGGCAATGTGACTATTAATGGAACCAAAGCGTCCACCAGTGATGGACTGGCTATCTGGGACGAGCAGGCGATTTCTATCCATGCCGACAGTGATAGTGAAGTGTTACTGTTTGACCTGCCGCCAGTCTAATGTGCTGTAACCCTTTGTAGGCCGGATAAAACGCGAAAGCGTCGACATCCGGCTTTTCATCGTTTGTCATTAATTCCGCGCGTCCGTGGTAAACTGGGGATATCTATCCCCTTTTTAATACTTCAGGACGATGAAAAAGAAAAGACCCGTACTTCAGGATGTAGCCGACCGCGTGGGTGTGACCAAAATGACGGTCAGCCGCTTTTTGCGTAATCCGGAGCAGGTCTCCGTCGCGCTGCGGGGCAAAATTGCCGCTGCACTTGATGAGCTGGGTTATATTCCCAATCGTGCTCCTGATATCCTTTCTAACGCTACCAGCCGCGCTATCGGCGTACTGTTACCATCTCTTACCAACCAGGTTTTTGCTGAAGTATTACGCGGTATTGAGGCCGTTACTGACGCTCACGGTTATCAGACTATGCTGGCGCACTATGGCTATAAACCCGAGATGGAACAAGAGCGTCTGGAATCGATGCTGTCGTGGAATATCGATGGTCTGATCCTCACCGAACGTAGTCATACTCCCCGCACGTTAAAAATGATTGAAGTCGCGGGGATCCCGGTGGTTGAGCTGATGGATAGCCAGACTCCGTGTCTTGATATCGCTGTGGGTTTTGACAACTTCGAGGCTGCTCGCCAGATGACCGCCGCCATCATTGCTCGCGGACATCGCCATATTGCTTATCTTGGCGCGCGTCTTGATGAACGTACTATCATCAAACAAAGAGGCTACGAACAGGCAATGCGGGATGCGAACCTGGTGCCTTACAGCGTGATGGTGGAACAATCCTCTTCTTACTCCTCCGGTATTGAGCTAATCCGCCAGGCGCGACGTGAATATCCGCAACTGGACGGTGTCTTTTGTACCAACGATGACCTGGCTGTCGGGGCGGCATTTGAATGCCAGCGGTTAGGATTGAAAATCCCTGATGATATGGCGATTGCTGGTTTCCACGGTCACGATATCGGGCAGGTGATGGAGCCACGCCTGGCGAGTGTGCTCACGCCGCGTGAACGGATGGGCAGCATTGGCGCAGAACGTCTGCTGGCGCGTATCCGTGGTGAAACAGTTACCCCTAAAATGTTAGATTTAGGTTTCACCTTGTCACCGGGCGGATCTATTTAGCCCAACAAGTTTGAAGTAGCTCACACTTATACACTTCTGGCACGAATGGATATTGCTTCTCCATTTATCCGGTCGGACAATGTTACCGATAACAGTTACCCGTAACAATTTCCTGATTCTTGTACCAGTGGGGGCAACGCTTTGAGCACGACTAATCATGATCACCACGTTTACGTTCTGATGGGCGTATCGGGCAGCGGTAAATCTGCTGTCGCCAGCGAAGTGGCGCATCAACTGCAGGCCGCGTTTCTTGATGGCGATTTTCTCCATCCACGCAGCAACATCATGAAAATGGCTTCCGGTGAGCCGTTAAACGATGATGACCGTAAACCGTGGTTACAGGCGCTGAATGACGCCGCTTTTGCGATGCAGCGTACCAACAAAGTGTCGCTTATCGTCTGTTCTGCCTTGAAAAAACACTATCGTGACCTGCTGCGTGAAGGTAACCCGAATCTCTCTTTCATCTATCTGAAAGGGGAGTTTGACGTTATCGAAAGCCGCCTGAAGGAGCGTAAAGGCCACTTCTTCAAAACGCAGATGCTGGTGACCCAGTTTGAAACGCTGGAAGAACCGGGTGCGAACGAAAGTGATGTTCTGGTGGTGGATATCGATCAGCCGCTGGACGGTGTGGTAGCAAGCACCATTGAGGTCATTAACCAAGGCAGTAAGTAGTGAGTACATTAACGCTTGTTTTAACAGCAGTAGGGTCCGTTTTATTACTGCTGTTTTTAGTGATGAAGGCGCGTATGCACGCCTTCGTTGCTTTGATGGTGGTTTCTATAGGTGCAGGTCTCTTTTCCGGTATGCCGCTCGATAAAATCGCTGCGACTATGGAAAAAGGGATGGGAGGCACACTCGGTTTCCTGGCGATTGTGGTCGCTCTGGGAGCGATGTTCGGTAAGATTTTGCATGAGACCGGGGCGGTCGATCAGATTGCCGTCAAAATGCTGAAGTCCTTCGGCCACAGCCGCGCGCATTATGCGATTGGCCTGGCCGGCCTGATTTGCGCGCTGCCGCTGTTCTTTGAAGTTGCGATTGTGCTGCTGATAAGCGTGGCGTTCTCTATGGCGCGTCATACGGGCACCAACCTCGTGAAGCTGGTTATCCCGCTGTTTGCGGGTGTGGCGGCGGCTGCAGCGTTTCTGCTGCCGGGGCCTGCGCCAATGCTGCTGGCCTCTCAGATGCACGCCGATTTCGGCTGGATGATCCTGATTGGCCTGTGTGCGGCAATTCCTGGCATGATTATCGCCGGACCGTTGTGGGGCAATTTCATCAGTCGTTTCGTTGAACTGCATGTGCCGGACGATATTACCGAGCCGCATCTGGGCGAAGGCAAAATGCCGTCCTTTGGTTTCAGTCTCGCGCTTATCCTGCTGCCGCTGGTATTGGTTGGCCTGAAAACCATTGCTGCTCGCTTTGTGCCGGTCGGTTCTACCGCTTACGAATGGTTTGAGTTTATTGGTCACCCGTTCACCGCGATTCTGGTCGCCTGCCTGGTCGCTATTTATGGTCTGGCAATCCGTCAGGGTATGGCGAAGGACCGCGTGATGGAGATCTGTGGTCACGCGTTGCAACCTGCGGGGATTATTCTGCTGGTGATTGGTGCTGGCGGCGTGTTCAAGCAGGTGCTGGTGGATTCTGGTGTCGGTCCGGCACTGGGTGAAGCGTTAACCGGCATGGGGCTGCCAATTGCCATTACCTGCTTTGTGCTGGCGGCTGCGGTTCGTATCATCCAGGGTTCCGCGACGGTGGCCTGCTTAACGGCGGTCGGTCTGGTGATGCCAGTGATTGAACAGCTGAACTTCTCCGGGGCGCAGATGGCGGCGCTGTCTATTTGCATCGCGGGTGGTTCTATCGTGGTCAGCCACGTCAATGACGCTGGTTTCTGGCTGTTCGGTAAATTCACCGGTGCGACTGAAGCACAAACGCTGAAGACCTGGACGATGATGGAAACTATCCTCGGAACGGTCGGTGCAATTGTCGGTATGATTGCCTTTCAGCTCCTGAGCTGAGTTAGAAAGCCCGGTGGCGCTTGCGCTTACCGGGCCTACAAACTGGCACATATCCACACCGTAGGCCGGGTAAGGCGAAGCCGCCTCCCGGCGTAAAACGAGTACATCACCCCTTCATCCACATCCGCACACCATCCAGGAACATCTGGGTCGCCATCATCACCAGAATCAGCCCCATCAGGCGTTCCAGCGCATTAACACCTTTCTCGCCCAGCAGACGCAAAAACAGCGATGACTGCAGCAAGATCACAAATGTACCGCCCCAGGCGATCAGCAGTGCAATCACCAGATGTCCCATCTGATTCGGGTATTGATGCGATAACAGCATCAACGATGCCAGGATAGTCGGTCCTGCAACCAGTGGAATGGCCAACGGCACGATAAAGGGCTCTTCACCCGCCGGAAGTCCGGTGCTATTGCCGGTTGCGCTGGGGAAAATCATCTTGATGGCAATCAGGAACAAAATGATGCCCCCGGAGATGGAGACGGTTTCCGCTCGCAGGTTAAGAAATGCCAGAATTTTCTCGCCCGCGAACAGGAATATCAGCATCACCAACAGCGCAATAAACAGCTCGCGAACCATAATCGCGCGACGACGTTTAGGTTCGGTATGTTTCAATACGGACATGAAAATGGGCAGATTTCCGAGCGGGTCCATAATCAGGATCAATAAAACTGCCGCAGAAATGATTTCATTCATAAGTCAAATTCCCTGATAATTACAGCGGACTTTCTGCTTGCTTGCGCAGCGGGATAAGTCGCATTACTGATGGCTTCGCTATCATTGATTAATTTCACTTGCGACTTTGGCTGCTTTTTGTATGGTGAAGGATAGGCCAGTAGGATACTGGTTAGCATACACAGCACACATCTCTGCAGGAAAAAACGCTATGAAAAATGTTGGTTTTATCGGCTGGCGCGGTATGGTCGGCTCTGTACTCATGCAACGCATGGTAGAAGAACGTGACTTCGACGCCATTCGCCCTGTTTTCTTTTCTACTTCCCAGCTCGGACAGGCGGCACCGACGTTTGGTACGACCTCCACTGGCATGCTTCAGGATGCATTTGATCTGGAAGCGCTGAAGGCGCTCGACATCATTGTGACCTGTCAGGGCGGCGATTATACCAACGAAATCTATCCAAAGCTTCGTGAAAGCGGTTGGCAAGGGTACTGGATTGATGCGGCATCTTCGCTGCGTATGAAAGACGATGCCATCATTATCCTCGATCCGGTTAACCAGGATGTGATTACCGACGCTCTGAACAAAGGCGTTAAGACCTTTGTCGGCGGTAACTGCACCGTTAGTCTGATGCTGATGTCACTCGGCGGCCTGTTTGCCAACGATCTGGTGGACTGGGTATCCGTAGCAACCTACCAGGCGGCTTCAGGCGGCGGTGCACGTCATATGCGTGAACTCCTCTCCCAGATGGGCCATCTGTATAGCCATGTGGCCGATGAACTGGCGACCCCTTCTTCTGCTATTCTCGATATCGAACGTAAAGTGACAACCCTGTCCCGCAGCGGTGACCTGCCGGTTGATAACTTTGGTGTACCGCTGGCCGGGAGCCTGATTCCGTGGATCGACAAACAGCTCGATAACGGTCAGAGCCGCGAAGAGTGGAAAGGGCAGGCAGAAACCAACAAAATTCTCAACACGTCTTCCGTGATCCCGGTGGATGGTCTTTGCGTGCGCGTAGGCGCACTGCGCTGCCACAGCCAGGCGTTCACCATTAAACTGAAAAAAGATGTGTCAATTCCGACCGTGGAAGAACTGCTGGCAGCTCACAATCCATGGGCGAAAGTGGTGCCTAACGATCGGGATATCACTATGCGTGAGTTAACCCCTGCGGCCGTAACCGGTACGCTTTCCACGCCAGTAGGCCGTCTGCGTAAGCTGAATATGGGACCGGAGTTCCTGTCAGCCTTTACCGTTGGCGACCAACTGCTCTGGGGTGCTGCTGAGCCACTGCGCCGGATGCTGCGTCAACTGGCGTAATGATGACTGCCTGACGGCACTCTATTTATCTGGCCTGCACATGACGTGAGTCAGTAGGCCAGGTTAGACGAGTTCGTCATCAGGCAGATGATAATCATGTGTAAACAATGGGTGCTGAGTCGCCCTTTTTTTTGCGTAATACAGGAGTAAGCGCAGATGTTTCATTTTTTACCGGGAGTAAGATAAAGCATTGGCTATTCTTTAAGGGTGGCTTAGTACCGGAGGTATTAAGTTGTTGCCTGAAGGTGGGACGACGCAGAGAGGATGCACAATTGTGCTGCGCCGTTCAGGTCAAAAAAATGTCACTACCTGATGTCGAAAATCAGTTGGAAGGGGTGACACATAAAACAGGATGACAACCATGTCCGTTCGTGTTGATAGAGACGTGATTAATGCGCTAATTGCAGGCCATTTTGCGGATCCTTTTTCCGTACTCGGTATGCACCAAACTGAAGCGGGACTTGAAGTCCGTGCCCTATTGCCTGACGCCACCGAAGTGTGGGTGATCGAACCTAAAACCGGACGCAAAGTCGGCAAACTGGACTGTCTCGACTCTCGCGGTTTTTTCTGTGCTGTACTTCCCCGACGTAAAAATTTCTTTCGCTATCAACTGGCTGTTGTCTGGCATGGACAGCAGAATCTGATTGATGACCCTTACCGTTTTGGCCCACTAATACAAGATATGGATGCCTGGCTGCTGTCTGAAGGGACGCATCTGCGCCCCTACGAAACGCTGGGCGCACATGCGGATACCATGGACGGCGTAACAGGTACTCGTTTCTCCGTCTGGGCGCCGAATGCACAACGTGTCTCGGTAGTCGGGCAGTTCAATTACTGGGATGGACGCCGACACCCGATGCGTCTGCGTAAAGAGAGCGGCATCTGGGAGCTGTTTATCCCCGGTGCACAGCATGGTCAGCTATATAAGTACGAGATGATCGATGCTAACGGCAAGCTACGCATCAAAGCTGATCCTTACGCTTTTGAAGCGCAAATGCGTCCTGAAACAGCATCGCTGATCTGTGGTTTGCCGGAAAAAGTCGTGCAAACTGAGGAGCGTAAAAAAGCTAACCAGTTTGATGCCCCGATCTCTATCTATGAAGTCCATCTGGGCTCATGGCGTCGCCATACGGACAACAATTTTTGGTTGAGCTACCGCGAACTTGCGGATCAGCTAATCCCCTACGTGAAGTGGATGGGGTTTACCCACCTTGAGTTGCTGCCAATTAACGAACATCCGTTCGATGGTAGCTGGGGTTACCAGCCGACTGGCATGTACGCACCGACCCGTCGTTTCGGCACGCGCGATGAGTTCCGCTATTTCGTGAATGCCGCGCATCAGGCCGGGCTGAATGTCATCCTTGACTGGGTGCCGGGCCATTTTCCGTCGGACGATTTTGGGCTGGCAGAGTTTGATGGCACCAATTTGTATGAACACAGCGATCCGCGCGAAGGGTATCACCAGGACTGGAACACGCTGATATACAACTACGGTCGCCGTGAAGTCAGCAACTATCTGGTGGGCAACGCCCTGTACTGGATTGAACGATTTGGCATTGACGCGCTACGGGTCGATGCCGTGGCGTCGATGATCTATCGCGATTACAGTCGTAAGGAAGGGGAATGGGTTCCTAACGAATTTGGCGGGCGCGAAAACCTCGAAGCCATTGAGTTTTTGCGTAATACCAACCGTATTCTTGGTGAACAGGTACCTGGTGCTGTGAGCATGGCGGAGGAATCCACCGACTTTGCCGGAGTATCGAGACCGCAGGATATGGGCGGCTTGGGTTTCTGGTACAAGTGGAACCTGGGCTGGATGCATGACACGCTGGACTACATGAAGCTGGATCCGATTTATCGTCAGCATCATCACGATAAGCTGACTTTCGGCATGCTCTACAACTATACCGAAAACTTTGTTCTGCCGTTGTCCCACGATGAAGTGGTGCACGGTAAGAAATCGATCCTTGATCGCATGCCAGGCGACGCATGGCAGAAGTTTGCCAATCTACGTGCCTACTATGGCTGGATGTGGGCCTTCCCCGGCAAGAAACTGCTGTTTATGGGTAACGAATTTGCCCAGGGACGAGAATGGAACCACGATGCCAGCCTCGACTGGCATTTGCTGGAAGGGGGCGATAACTGGCATCACGGCGTACAACGCCTGGTACGTGATTTGAACCACACCTACCGTCACCACAAGGCGTTGCATGAGCTCGACTTTGACGGGTATGGGTTCGAATGGCTGGTGGTGGACGACAACGAGCGTTCGGTGCTGATTTTTGTCCGTCGTGACAAAGCTGGCAACGAAATTATTGTCGCCAGCAACTTTACGCCAGTGCCACGTTACGGCTATCGCTTTGGCATCAATCAGCCGGGTAAATGGCGTGAGATCCTTAATACTGACTCGATGCATTACCACGGCAGCAATACCGGTAATGGCGGCGTGGTACACAGCGATGAAATCGCCAGCCATGGTCGTCAGCACTCGTTGAGTCTCACCTTGCCTCCGCTGGCCACGATTTGGCTGGTTCGGGAGGGGTGATGACGCAACTGGCAATCGGTAACGCCACCCCCCACGGTGCCATGTATGACGGTCATGGCGTCAATTTTACACTCTTCTCGGCCCACGCTGAGCGCGTTGAGCTATGCGTCTTCGATGAGCAAGGCTGCGAGCACCGCTATGACCTGCCTGGACGTAGCGGTGATGTCTGGCACGGTTATCTGGCCGGTGCCAAACCGGGTTTGCGTTATGGTTATCGTGTACATGGGCCGTGGCAACCTGGGCAAGGTCATCGTTTTAACCCGGCGAAACTGCTGATTGACCCCTGTGCACGCCGCGTGGAAGGCGAGTTAAAAGATAACCCGCTGCTACACGGTGGGGTGGATGAGCCGGATCATCGTGACAATGCGGAGATTGCGCTCAAGTGCGTGGTGGTATCAGACCGATATGACTGGGAGGATGATGTCCCGCCGCGTACACCGTGGGGCAACACCGTCATTTACGAAGCACACGTCAAAGGACTGACGTATCTGCACCCCGATATCCCGGAGGATATTCGCGGCACGTACAAAGCGCTCGGTCATCCGGTGATGATTGACTATTTCAGGCACCTTGGCATTACCGCGCTGGAGCTGCTGCCGGTGGCGCATTTCGCCAGCGAACCCCGTCTTCAACGGCTGGGATTATCTAACTACTGGGGTTACAACCCGTTGGCGATGTTTGCGCTGCATCCGGCTTATGCCTGCTCGCCAGAGAGCGCTCTTGATGAGTTTCGTGACGCGGTGAAAGCGCTGCACAAAGCGGGTATTGAGGTCATTCTCGATATCGTTTTAAACCACAGCGCCGAGTTGGATCTTGAGGGGCCGCTCTTCTCGCTGCGCGGAATTGATAACCGTAGCTATTATTGGATTAGGGAAGATGGTGATTACTACAACTGGACCGGCTGTGGGAACACCATCAATCTGAGCCATCCCGGTGTGGTGGAGTATGCGTGTGAATGCCTGCGTTATTGGGTTGAAACCTGCCACGTGGATGGTTTTCGTTTCGATTTAGCTTCCGTTATGGGGCGCACGCCTGCGTTTCGTCAGGATGCACCGCTGTTTACCGCCATCCAAAACTGTCCGTTGCTCTCACGCGTTAAGCTGATTGCAGAGCCGTGGGATATTGGTGAAGGCGGTTATCAGGTGGGTAATTTCCCACCACCGTTTGTCGAATGGAATGACCATTTCCGCGACGCAATCCGACGCTTCTGGCTACAGCGTAATCTGTCGCTGGGGGAGTTTGCTGGACGTTTTGCAGCATCCAGCGATGTGTTTAAACGTAATGGTCGTAAACCCAGCGCCACGGTTAATCTGGTTACTGCGCATGACGGTTTTACGCTGCGCGACTGTGTATGCTTCACAAATAAGCACAATGAAGCGAACGGTGAGGAAAATCGGGACGGCACTAGCAATAACTACAGTGATAATCATGGTAAAGAAGGGTTAGGCGGCACGCTGGACCTGATTGAAAGGCGGCGCGACAGCATTCATGCCCTGTTAACGACGCTGTTGCTCTCTCAGGGGACGCCGATGTTGTTGGCGGGCGATGAGCATGGTCATAGCCAGCACGGCAACAATAACGCTTACTGCCAGGATAACGCTTTAACCTGGCTGGACTGGCAGCAGGCAAACAGTGGGCTAACCGCATTTACCGCCGCCTTGATTCATCTTCGCCGGCAGATCCCCGCGTTAACAAACGATCGCTGGTGGGAAGAGGGTGATGGCAATGTCCGTTGGCTGAACAAGTATGCACAACCCTTAAGTGCGGATGAGTGGCAAAACGGCCTGAAGCAGATGCAAATCCTGCTTTCAGAGCGTTTTTTGATTGCGATAAACGCTTCGCTTGAGGTGACAGATATCGTTTTACCTGAAGGGGAATGGCACGCCATCCCCCCATTTGCCGGAGAGGATAATCCGGTGCTTACGGCTGTCTGGCAGGGACCTGCGCACGGACTGTGTGTGTTCCAGAGAAGATAAAAAAGGAGTTAGTCATGGTGAGTTTAGATAAGAACGATCGTGTAATGTTGGCGCGCCAGCTGCCATTGAAATCTGTTGCCCTAATCCTGGCCGGTGGCCGCGGGACACGCCTGAAAGATTTAACCAACAAACGCGCCAAGCCAGCCGTACACTTTGGCGGTAAGTTCCGCATTATCGATTTTGCTTTATCCAACTGTCTTAACTCCGGGATCCGCCGTATTGGCGTGATCACGCAGTACCAGTCGCACACGCTGGTACAGCATATCCAGCGCGGTTGGTCGTTCTTCAGCGAAGAGATGAACGAGTTTGTCGACCTGCTTCCTGCTCAGCAAAGAATGCAGGGGGAAAACTGGTATCGCGGAACGGCAGATGCGGTAACGCAAAACCTGGACATCATTCGACGCTATAAAGCGGAGTATGTGGTGATACTCGCGGGGGATCATATTTATAAACAGGATTACTCGCGCATGCTGATCGACCACGTTGAGAAGGGCGCTCGCTGCACCGTAGCCTGTATGCCGGTACCGATTGAAGAGGCCAGCGCATTTGGCGTAATGGATGTGGACGAAAACGACAAAATTATCGAATTCGTTGAAAAACCGGCAAATCCGCCAGCCATGCCAAATGATCCAACAAAATCCCTCGCCAGTATGGGGATCTACGTATTTGACGCCGATTATCTCTATGAACTTTTGGCGGAAGATGACCTGGACGAAAACTCAAGCCATGACTTCGGCAAAGATATCATCCCGAAAATCACCGAAGCGGGTATGGCGTTTGCACATCCTTTCCCGTTGTCCTGCGTACAGTCCGACCCGGAATCCGAGCCGTACTGGCGTGATGTTGGAACACTGGAGGCCTACTGGAAGGCGAACCTCGATCTGGCTTCGGTAACGCCTGAACTGGACATGTATGACCAGGACTGGCCGATTCGTACACATATGGAATCACTGCCACCAGCGAAGTTCGTGCAGGACCGTTCCGGTAGCCACGGAATGACGCTGAACTCGCTGGTTTCCGGTGGGTGTATTATTTCCGGTTCGGTGGTGGTGCAGTCCGTGCTGTTCCCGCGGGTGCGGGTGAATTCATTCTGTAACATTGATTCGGCAGTGTTGTTACCTGAAGTGTGGGTAGGGCGTTCGTGCCGGTTACGTCGCTGTATCATCGACCGCGCCTGCGTTATCCCTGAAGGTATGGTCATTGGTGAAAATGCGGAAGAAGATGCACGTCGCTTCTACCGTTCAGAGGAAGGCATTGTGCTGGTCACGCGTGAAATGCTACGCAAACTGCAGATCAAACAGGAGCGATAATGCAGGTTTTACACGTATGTTCAGAGATGTTTCCCCTGTTAAAAACCGGGGGACTGGCGGATGTGATTGGGGCATTGCCCGCTGCGCAAATTGCGGACGGAGTGGATGCCCGCGTGCTGCTCCCGGCGTTTCCCGATATTCGCCGTGGTATCCCTGATGCGCAGGTTGTAACGCGCCGGGATACCTTTGCTGGCAGAATCACCTTGCTGTTCGGACATTACAACGGTGTCGGCATTTACCTGATTGATGCGCCGCATCTCTATGACCGCCCCGGCAGCCCGTATCACGACACAAATCTGTTTGCTTATACCGATAACGTCCTGCGCTTTGCACTGCTCGGCTGGGTCGGATGTGAAATGGCCTGTGGTCTTGATCCATTCTGGCGCCCGGATGTGGTGCACGCGCACGACTGGCATGCCGGGTTGGCCCCGGCGTATCTGGCGGCGCGCGGCCATCCGGCGAAGTCTGTGTTCACTGTGCACAATCTGGCGTATCAAGGCATGTTTTATGCAAAGCATATGGATGACATCCAATTGCCATGGTCGTTCTTTAATGTGCATGGTCTGGAGTTCAATGGGCAGATTTCATTCCTGAAGGCCGGTTTGTACTACGCCGACCACATTACAGCGGTCAGCCCGACCTATGCGCGGGAAATCACTGAGCCGCAGTTTGCCTACGGGATGGAAGGTTTGTTGCAGCAGCGCCATCGCGAGGGGCGTCTTTCCGGCGTACTGAACGGTGTCGATGAAAACATCTGGAGTCCGGAAACGGACTTGCTGCTGGCATCGCGCTATACCCGCGATACGTTGGAGGATAAAGCAGAGAACAAGCGTCAGTTGCAGATTGCAATGGGGCTTAAGGTTAACGATAAAGTGCCGCTCTTTGCAGTGGTAAGTCGCCTGACCAGCCAGAAAGGTTTGGACCTGGTGCTGGAAGCGCTGCCGGGTTTGTTAGAGCAGGGTGGACAGCTGGCGTTACTCGGCGCGGGCGATCCGGTGTTGCAGGAGGGGTTCCTGGCCGCTGCAGCAGAGCATCCAGGGCAGGTGGGGGTGCAGATTGGTTATCACGAGGCCTTCTCTCATCGCATCATGGGTGGGGCCGATGTCATTCTGGTTCCCAGCCGCTTTGAGCCATGTGGCTTAACGCAATTGTATGGACTGAAGTACGGCACGCTGCCGCTGGTGCGGCGCACCGGTGGGCTGGCTGATACGGTGTCTGATAGTTCGCTGGAAAACCTGGCGGACGGTATCGCCAGTGGGTTTGTATTTGAAGATAGTAATGCCTGGTCGCTGTTGCGGGCGATTCGGCGTGCTTTCGTATTGTGGTCCCGGCCTTCGCTTTGGCGGTTTGTACAACGTCAGGCCATGACCATGGATTTTAGCTGGCAAGTCGCGGCGAAGTCTTACCGTGAGCTTTACTATCGCTTGAAATAGATATCCAGGAATCACCTATATGAATGCTCCATTTACTTATGCATCGCCCACACTCAGCGTAGAGGCACTTAAGCATTCTATTGCCTATAAGCTGATGTTCACTATTGGTAAAGATCCGGTCATTGCCAATAAACATGAGTGGCTGAACGCCACATTATTCGCGGTGCGGGATCGTCTCGTGGAGCGCTGGCTGCGTTCTAACCGTGCGCAATTGTCTCAGGAAACTCGCCAGGTCTATTATCTGTCAATGGAGTTTCTGATTGGCCGCACACTTTCTAATGCACTGTTATCGTTGGGAATCTACGACGATGTAAAAAATGCACTGGAAGGTATGGGGTTAGATCTTGAAGATCTGATCGACGAAGAAAATGACCCCGGCCTCGGAAACGGTGGTCTCGGGCGTCTGGCAGCCTGTTTCCTGGATTCTCTGGCGACGCTGGGCCTGCCGGGACGTGGTTACGGTATTCGTTATGACTACGGCATGTTCAAACAGAACATTGTTGATGGCCGACAGAAAGAATCCCCGGACTACTGGCTGGAATATGGTAACCCGTGGGAGTTTAAACGCCACAATACCCGCTACAAAGTACGTTTTGGCGGTCGTATTCAGCAGGAAGGCAAGAAAACGCGCTGGATTGAAACTGAAGAGATCCTCGCGGTGGCTTACGACCAGATTATCCCGGGCTACGATACCGACGCCACCAACACGCTGCGCCTGTGGAACGCCCAGGCCAGTAGCGAAATCAACCTTGGTAAATTTAACCAGGGGGATTACTTCGCGGCGGTGGAAGATAAAAACCACTCCGAGAACGTATCTCGTGTGCTATATCCGGATGACTCCACCTATTCAGGGCGCGAGCTGCGTTTGCGTCAGGAGTACTTTCTGGTCTCCTCCACGGTGCAGGACATCCTGAGTCGTCATTATCAGTTGCACAAAACCTACGACAATCTGGCGGATAAAATCGCCATTCACCTCAACGATACCCATCCGGTGCTGTCTATTCCGGAGCTGATGCGCCTGCTCATTGATGAGCACAAATTTAGCTGGGATGACGCGTTTGAAGTGTGCTGTCAGGTCTTCTCTTACACCAACCATACGTTAATGAGTGAAGCGCTGGAAACCTGGCCGGTCGATATGCTGGGTAAAATTTTGCCGCGCCATCTGCAAATCATCTTTGAGATTAACGATTACTTCCTGAAAACGTTACAGGAGCAGTATCCGAATGATACCGGCCTGTTGGGGCGGACGTCGATCATTGATGAATCCAACGGTCGTCGTGTGCGTATGGCATGGCTGGCGGTAGTGGTGAGCCATAAAGTGAACGGCGTTTCTGAGCTGCACTCCAACCTGATGGTGCAGTCGTTGTTTGCGGATTTTGCGAAGATTTTCCCGACGCGCTTCTGTAATGTGACCAACGGTGTGACTCCTCGTCGCTGGCTGGCGCTGGCGAACCCGCCGCTCTCCGATGTGCTGGATGAGAATATTGGCCGCACCTGGCGTACCGATCTCAGCCAGCTCAGCGAGCTTGAGCAGCACTGTGATTATCCGCTGGTGAATCACGCAGTGCGCCAGGCAAAGCTGGAGAATAAAAAGCGTCTGGCTGCGCTCATTGCCCAACAGCTTAACGTGGTAGTGAACCCGAAATCGCTGTTTGACGTGCAGATCAAACGTATTCATGAGTACAAACGGCAGTTGATGAATGTGCTGCATGTGATCACCCGCTACAACCGCATTAAGGACGATCCTGAAGCCGAGTGGGTACCACGCGTCAATATCTTCGCCGGTAAGGCTGCTTCGGCCTATTACATGGCGAAGCACATTATTCATCTTATCAACGATGTCGCTAAAGTGATCAATAACGATCCGCAGATTGGCGACAAGCTGAAGGTGGTGTTTATTCCCAATTACAGTGTCAGCCTGGCGCAGATGATCATCCCTGCAGCCGACCTGTCTGAACAGATTTCTCTGGCAGGGACGGAAGCTTCCGGTACCAGCAATATGAAGTTTGCTCTGAACGGAGCGCTGACTATTGGCACGCTGGACGGAGCAAACGTCGAGATGCTGGAGCATGTGGGTGCGGAAAATATCTTTATCTTCGGTAATACAGCGGAAGAAGTCGAAGCATTACGCAGTAAAGGCTACAAACCGCGTGAATATTACGAGAAAGATGAAGAATTGCATCAGGTGCTGACGCAAATCGGCAGCGGCGTATTCAGCCCTGAGGAGCCGGGACGCTATCGTGATCTGGTGGACTCGTTAATCAACTTTGGCGACCACTACCAGGTGCTGGCGGATTACCGCAGCTATGTCGATTGCCAGGATAAGGTAGACGAACTGTATCGCCGTCCGGAAGAGTGGACCACGAAGTCGATGATCAATATCGCCAATATGGGGTACTTCTCATCAGACAGGACGATCAAAGAGTATGCCGAAAACATCTGGCATATTGATTCGGTGCGGTTGTAACAAGGGATAGGATGACCTGTAGGCCGGATAAGGCGTTAGCCGCCATCCGGCAAAAGGCCCGGTGGCTCTGACGCTTACCGGGCCTACAGTTTTATAGCGTGTGTCTTAAGACGCTAGCGACAACTGGTGTTTTTCCACATATTCCACCAGCCACTGGGTCATGCGCGACTGCTGTTCGGCATTCAGCCACATACCTTCTTTCGTACGACGCCACAGGGCATCGTCTGCGCGACGCACCCATTCGTGATCGACCAGATACTTCAGCTCTGCTTCGTAGAATTCATGGCCGAAGTCTTCGCCCAGCTCAGCAACCGAGGTCGCGTCACCGAGGATCCATTCCGTGTTGCTACCGTAGGTGCGCGAGTAGTGGCGTGCCAGAGACTCGGTCAGGAACGGATAGCGGCGGCGCAGTTTTGCCGCGTAGTCTTCACGATCTCCGCCAATATCACCGCCGGGCAGGATGCACTCTTTGGTCCATGCCGGGCCAATGCCCTGATAGTAAGACGACAGTTTTTCCATCGCGTGTTCTGCCAGCTTACGGTAGGTCGTCAGTTTGCCGCCAAAGACGGAAAGCAGCGGCGCTTTGCCGTTTTCATCGTGGATATCCAGCGTGTAATCACGGGTGATAGCCTGCGGTGAATCGGACTCGTCATCGCACAGCGGGCGGACGCCAGAATAGGTCCAGACGATATCATCACGGCCCAGTTGTTTCTTAAAGTGTGCGTTGTAGACCTTCAGCAGGTAATTGATTTCGCTTTCATCAATCTTCACCGCTTTCGGGTCGCCCTGATACTCAACGTCAGTGGTACCGATAATTGAGAATTCATCCATCCAGGGGATAACGAAAACAATACGCTTATCTTCGTTTTGCAGGATATAAGCCTGCTTCTGGGTATGCACGCGTGGTACCACGATGTGGCTGCCTTTAATCAGGCGAATACCATACGGTGATGGCAGGTGCATTCCGTCATCGAAGAACTCTTTTACCCACGGGCCAGTGGCGTTTACCAGGCCGCGAGCCTGCCAGGTGTGTTTTTTACCGGTATCGATATCTTCTGCTTCGACAATCCACAGACCGTTTTCGCGACGAGCGGAAGTGGCGCGAGTGCGGGTCAAGACTTCGCCACCTTTACGTACCACCATTTGGGCGTTTGCCAGAACCAGACGCGCATCGTCTACCCAGCAGTCAGAATATTCGAAACCGCGCACGATCTCAGGCTTCATCACCGAGTCTGCGCCAAAACGCAAACCAGTTGAACCTGGTAAACTGGTGCGTTTGCCCAAGTGATCGTACATAAACAGACCAATGCGAATCATCCATGCCGGGCGCAGGTGTGGGCGATGGGGCAGACGAAAACGCATCGGGAAAGCAATATGCGGTGCCATTTTCAACAGCACTTCACGTTCAGCCAGCGCTTCACTGACCAGACGAAATTCATAGTGTTCCAGGTAGCGCAGGCCACCGTGGATGAGTTTAGAGCTGGCGGAAGAGGTCGCACAGGCTAAATCCTGCGCTTCCAGCATCAGCACGGATAAACCGCGTCCAACGGCATCTGCCGCGATACCGGCACCGTTGATGCCTCCACCTATCACAATCAGATCTTTGGTTTCCATGCTGGCCTCTCGCACTTTCGTTATAGCTCATTAATGTTCGTTATCGAGCATAATAGCAAAGAATAGCGCCATTGGTAACATCGGATAAACAATTTACAGTGATACATATAACATTATGGCGTTTACCTGTGCAGGCAACGTACACTGGACGGTAATATTGAACACCTGCAGAGAAAGAAAAAGAGAACACCATGGATCAGTTTGAATGTATTAATGTCGAAGAAGCCCATCAAAAGTTGCTGCATGGAATGGCGGTGCTGGTGGATATCCGCGATCCGCAAAGTTATGCAATGGGTCATGCGCCACAAGCGTTTCATTTGACTAACGATACGCTGGGTTCATTTATGCGCGACCATGATTTCGATACCGCAGTGATGGTGATGTGTTACCACGGCAACAGCAGTAAGGGCGCGGCGCAATATCTGCTTCAACAGGGATATGACGCGGTATACAGCGTTGACGGCGGCTTTGATGCGTGGCATCGACATTTTCCTGCAGAAGTGGCTTTTGGTTCGTAAGCTAACAAAGATGCAGCCTGAAATGAGCAGGGTATATATACTGTCCCCTTTTGTGTGGAATAAGCGACAGCAACAATGTTGATGATTACCTCTTTTGCTAACCCCCGCGTGGCGCAGGCATTTGTTGATTATATGGCGACACAGGGCGTTATTCTGACAATTCAACAACATCAGCAAACCGATGTCTGGCTGGCGGATGAGTCCCAGGCTGAGCGCGTGCGGGCTGAACTGGCGCGTTTTCTGGAAAATCCAGGGGACCCGCGTTATTTGGCTGCCAGCTGGCAGTCTGGCCAGACAGACAGTGGGCTGCGCTATCAACGTTTTCCGTTTCTTGCCACGCTGCGCGAACGGGCTGGTCCGGTGACCTGGGCTGTGATGGCGGCGTGCGTGTTGGTGTATATCGCGATGAACGTCGTGGGCGACCAGACGGTCATGCTATGGCTGGCGTGGCCGTTTGACCCGACGCTGAAGTTTGAGTTCTGGCGTTATTTCACCCACGCTTTTATGCACTTTTCGCTGATGCACATTCTTTTTAACCTGCTGTGGTGGTGGTATCTCGGCGGGGCGGTAGAAAAACGTCTGGGCAGCGGCAAACTCATTGTCATTACCGTTATCAGCGCGCTGCTGAGCGGCTATGTTCAACAAAAATTTAGTGGCCCGTGGTTTGGTGGATTGTCTGGCGTGGTTTATGCGTTGATGGGGTACGTGTGGTTGCGCGGCGAGCGCGATCCGCAAAGCGGTATTTTCCTGCAACGCGGTTTGATTATCTTTGCCTTGATCTGGATTGTTGCCGGCTGGTTTGATCTGTTCGGCATGTCTATGGCGAACGGAGCACATATTGCCGGGCTGGCCGTCGGTCTGGCAATGGCATTTGCAGATACTATTCATGTACGAAAACGAACGTGAATGAGATTGAGCGGGATGGTAATGCGAATTGCAGGCCGGATAAGGCCGCAGCCGCCATCCGGCACAAGATCTTTGTTAATTCCAGGGACTTATAATGAAACAAACACAACGACATGACGCGATCATTGAACTGGTAAAAAAACAGGGATACGTCAGCACCGAGGAACTGGTGGAGCATTTCTCCGTCAGCCCACAAACGATTCGCCGGGATCTTAACGATCTGGCCGATCAGAATATGATTTTGCGCCACCACGGTGGCGCGGCATTACCATCCAGCTCAGTGAATACCCCGTGGCATGACCGTAAGGCGACGCAGACGGCGGAAAAAGAGCGTATTGCTCGTAAAGTTGCCACGCAGATCCCTAACGGCTCCACGCTGTTTATAGACATCGGTACCACGCCGGAAGCGGTGGCTCACGCATTGCTGAATCACAGCAACTTACGCATTGTGACCAACAACCTCAATGTGGCAAACACGCTGATGGCGAAAGAGGATTTCCGTATCATTCTGGCCGGTGGCGAACTGCGCAGCCGTGATGGCGGTATTATGGGTGAAGCGACCCTCGACTTTATTTCACAGTTCCGTCTGGACTTCGGTATTTTGGGTATTAGCGGCATCGACAGCGATGGTTCATTGCTGGAGTTTGATTATCACGAAGTTCGCACCAAACGTGCCATTATTGAAAATTCACGTCATGTGATGTTGGTGGTGGATCACTCGAAGTTTGGACGTAACGCGATGGTGAATATGGGGAGTATCAGCATGGTGGATGCCGTCTATACCGATATCTTGCCGCCAGCGGGCGTGATGCAGGTGATTGCGGATAATCACATTCAGTTAGAGCTGTGCTAGGTCATCTGTAGGCCCGGTAAGCTTCAATGCCACCGGGCAAAATTAAACGCCGTACCCCATCATCTTCAGCAGTTTCTGCGCATGCTGCACCGCATCCTGGCGGTGTGCCACGCCAAGTTTTTGGTACAAGTTGCGAATATGCGTTTTGATGGTTGTCGCCGCTACCGCCAGTTCTCCGGCGATTTGTTCGTTGCTATAACCGGAATAAATCAGGCCTAAAACCTGCCACTCACGCTGGGTCAGTGGGCTGGTACGGATCAGTTCCGGCACTTCCGGGTGAGTCAGCAGACGTTCAACGAATCCTTCATCAAAGTGGGCGAATTTGTGGCGATGGTGTTGGTTAATCTCACGCAAAATACGCTGGGCACGATGCTGATCGAGTTCCGGCAGCGTATTGAGCTGAATCAACTGACGCAACTGCTGCGCCATGGCCTCACCTTCGATGACAAAGTGGCTGATAAACCCGGTACGGTTAGCCAGTTGCAGCGCATCAAGCAATACGCGTTGGGCGTCATTTTTGCGTCCTGCCTGCCAGTAAAGCTGATTGAGCAGCAGCAGGTTGCGGTTCAGATCGCTCATCAGGCGCAGGTTGCGCGCATTTTCGTTTAATTCTTCCAGCACAATCTCTGCCGGCTCGAATTCACCCAACAGGATCTGCGCACGGGCGATGTTACGCCACTGACTTTGCAGGAAATGGTTGTTGGCGAATTCCGGTTTTGGCGTGTGGCGCAGCCAGTTGGCAGCCGAGTTTTTGTCCCCGGTCATTTGCCAGTAAATTACCCGGACCTTATCGGCATTGGAAATCCAGTCGCTGTGATAACGTCCGTTACCCAGCAGGTTTTCCAGGCGATTAAGCAGACTGCGGGCGTTGTCCAGGTCACCCCGTGCCAGTGAGCACTGAACCAGCAGAGCCAGGCATTGAAGCTGCTGCTGGGGTTGAAAAGTGGAAAGGAGTTCAATACCGCTGCGGGCAGAGGCTTCGGATTCATCCAGACGTGCCCAGGCCCATAGTAACTGTGCCCGGATACGAACCAGAAACTCGTGCATCGGCAGTTGCTCCAGATGCTGCTCTTTAATCAACTGGAACGCTTTTTCCTGAGTCTCCCAGGCGGCCTGCAAAAAGCCCTGAGCGAATAAAATTTCACTTTGCTGGATCAGGCTCCAGAGCGCGTAATGCCAGACGTCATGATGACGTGCCATTTGCTCTGTTTGTTGCATCAACGACAACGAACGAGTGAGATCGCCTTTGCAGTGCAGGACTTCACCGTGTACCGACATGGCGACAATGCGGCTATAGAACCAGGCGATAGGTAATTCATCCAGCGCCAGTTTTGCCAGACGTTCTGCTTCGTCAGGGTTACCGTCGTTAATCGCCACCTGTGCACGCAGAGCATTAAATTCCGCATGCAGGGTTGTTTCCATATCGCCTTTCATTTCCTGCTCGGCACGCGCCAGCAGGGTGTTAACCTCACTGTAGCGATGCTGACTCTGCATCAGCCAGGCCTGCAACAGCACCAGACGTGGGTTTTCCAGCAGACTTTCCCACGGCAGGGCTTTCAGTGACTCTTCCAGTAACGCCAGCTCGCTGTGGTTAAACAGCCCCCATGCATGATTGAGCAGGATATCGCGCAGCATATGGGCATCGCCCGCGGCCAGTGCATGATGAATCGCTTCGCTGGGGAAACCTTGTGCCATCCAGCTTTCTGCGGCGGCACGGTGTATTTCGGGGAGCTCGGTCGCCAGTTCCCACTGGCAGCGCTGGCGTAAAAAGTTGCCAAACAGAGGGTGATAGCTAAACCATTCGCCAACGTCATCCATCCGTTGCAGGAATAAACCCTGACGCTCAATTTCTTCCAGCCGCATTTGGCCGTTTTCTTCACCGGTTACCCGGGTAATCAACGTGTCGTTCATTGAACGCAGGATGGCGCTTTTCAGCAGGAAGTGACGAGTACCCTGATCAACGCTATCCAGAACTTCATCGACCAGATAGTCGGACAAATGACTGGCGTTGATACCCGCCAGACGGCGCGCTGATTGGTGCGCAGAATTGTTATTCTGGCGAGCTGAAAGGGCGATCAGTTGTAATGCGGTTGCCCAGCCAGCGACGTCATCACACATTCGGCTGCTTTCCGCCGCCTCAATGGGGGATGAAAGACGACGGTCAAAGAATTGTTTGGCTTCCTGATGGTTAAAGGCTAATTGTTGGCTGCCTATCTCCAGCAGTTGATCACGCACACGCAGGTTAGCGATACCCAGTTGCGGTAAGTTACGTGACAGTACGACCAGCGTGAGATTCTCAGGCTGGTGGCGCAGGAAAAAGCGCATCGCTTCGTGGATAGCCGGATTAGAGATCAGATGATAATCATCTACGACCAGATAAAGCGGACGATGCCACTCTGCCAGCTCAATAAATAGCTGAGCAAAGAGAGAAGTCAGGCTGGCGTACTGGCGTTTTTGCACCATCGTTTCGCTGGTCGTACAGTGCCCACCAGTTGCCTGCTGGATAGCGGCAATCAAATAGCTGGCAAATCGCTCCTGCTGATTATCACCTTCATCAAGAGAGTACCAGCCTAATTCATTTTTCCCCGCAGCCCACTGCGAAATAAGCGTCGTTTTTCCGTAGCCAGCAGGACTTGTTATCAGAGCGAGCCTGAAATTGTTCGCGCCGGAAAGTTTAGCCAGCAGGCGCTCACGAACCACCGTATGGTCGAGTCGAACCGGACGACTTAATTTAGACGGAATCAACATAGGTTAGTCACTTCACTGTGTGAAAATGGGGAAAAATGATTTTTTTTGCGCTTCGTAATTAATGGTTATAAGGTCGGCCAGAAAGTCATTTTATGCAAGCTAAGTGGACTTTTTGTGTGTCTGATTTTGCACTATGTCACAATTTTATACATCTATTGCAATAATTATCTCAAAGAGCCGCAACAGGCGTGGCGACTGGATCCAACGTTATTTTTACCGTATTGAAAAATACCTTACTATGCGTGCGCCTACCGGGGTGTTTAATGAAATCGGCAAATTTTGCGATCGGCATATAACTTTCGCGTGAAATATCTTAATTATTATATGTATTTCAGACTGGAAATTATTTCTCTGTTTACATATTTTTTCTCAACATCATCTCCCTGTTTGGTATTGTCTGGTTAAGAGCCTGGCCCAACAGGCTAATGCGAAATGTGTGGTGCATTTCGGGGATGATGTACGGGTATTCTGTATCTGTACGAGCCATCACATCCCCTTTAAGTGGCCGCGATCACATTTTTATGCTCATCCCCACTCCTCCTCCCTGCCTAATCCTCGCCAGGATGAGGAAGGTCAACAACGAGCCTGGCAAACTAGCGATAACGTTGTTTATTACCTAAGGATCTGGAATCTCTATGTCACAGCCTACCTTCAACAAAGATCACTTTCAGGCTGCACTGACGCGTCAGTGGCAGCGCTTCGGTTTATTGTCGGCTTCAGAAATGACGTCACGCCAGTGGTGGCAGGCGGTGAGCGGAGCTTTAGCTGAGTTGCTCAGCGCCCAACCTGCGGCGAAACCGGCAAAAAATCAGCGTCATGTTAACTACATTTCAATGGAGTTTTTGATTGGTCGTCTGACGGGCAATAACTTGCTTAACCTGGGCTGGTATCAGGGCGTGAGCGATGAGCTGAAAGCGCATGACATCAATCTGACCGACCTGCTGGAAGAAGAAATCGATCCGGCGTTGGGTAACGGCGGCCTGGGGCGTCTGGCGGCATGTTTCCTCGATTCGATGGCGACAGTTGGCCAGTCCGCTACGGGCTATGGCCTGAACTACCAGTACGGTCTGTTCCGTCAATCTTTTGCCGACGGTCAGCAGATGGAAGCCCCGGATGACTGGCATCGCGGAAGCTATCCGTGGTTCCGCCATAATGAGGCGCTGGATGTACAGGTCGGTATTGGCGGTAAAGTTAGCAAAGAGGGGCTCTGGGAGCCTGGGTTTACCATCACCGGACAGGCCTGGGATCTGCCGGTACTGGGCTACCGTAACGGCGTGGCGCAACCGCTACGTCTGTGGCAGGCCAGCCATGCACATCCGTTTAACCTGACTAAATTTAACGACGGCGATTTCCTGCGCGCAGAGCAGCAGGGTATTGACGCCGAAAAACTGACTAAAGTGCTGTACCCGAACGACAACCATACGGCAGGTAAAAAACTGCGCCTGATGCAGCAATATTTCCAGTGTGCCTGCTCCGTTGCCGATATTCTGCGCCGTCATCATCTGGCGGGACGTAAATTGCATGAACTGGCTGATTATGAAGTCATTCAACTGAACGATACCCACCCGACCATCGCCATTCCAGAACTGCTGCGCGTGCTGATTGATGAGCACCAGATGAGCTGGGACGACGCATGGGCGATTACCAGTAAGACCTTTGCCTACACCAACCACACGTTGATGCCGGAGGCGCTGGAGTGCTGGGATGAGAAGCTGGTGAAAGCACTGCTGCCGCGTCATATGCAGATTATCAAAGAGATAAACGACAGATTTAAGAAGCTGGTCGATAAAACCTGGCCGGGCGATGCCGCCGTCTGGGCGAAGCTGGCGGTAGTTCACAATAAACAGGTGCGCATGGCGAACATGTGCGTGGTCAGCGGCTTTGCGGTCAATGGTGTGGCAGCGCTGCACTCCTCCCTGGTCGTGAAAGACCTGTTCCCGGAATACCACCAGCTGTGGCCGAATAAATTCCATAACGTCACCAACGGGATTACGCCGCGTCGCTGGATCAAACAGTGCAACCCGGCGCTTGCTGCCTTACTGGATAAATCGCTGAAGAAAGAGTGGGCGAACGATCTCGATCAGTTGATCAATCTGGAAAAATACGCTGACGATGCGACGTTCCGTCAGCAGTATCGCGATATCAAGCTGGCGAACAAAGAGCGGCTGGTGAAGTTTATCAAAGCGCGTACCGGTATTGAGATTACAACCAACGCGATATTTGATATTCAGATCAAACGCCTGCATGAGTACAAACGTCAGCACCTGAACCTGCTGCATATTCTGGCGTTGTACAAAGAAATCCGTGAAAACCCACAGGCGGATCGCGTACCGCGCGTATTCCTGTTTGGCGCGAAAGCGGCACCAGGTTACTACCTGGCAAAAAATATTATCTTCGCCATTAACAAGGTGGCAGAAACCATCAATAACGACCCGAAAGTCGGTGACAAGCTGAAAGTTGTGTTCCTGCCTGATTATTGTGTCTCGGCGGCGGAAATGTTGATTCCGGCGGCGGATATCTCAGAGCAGATCTCGACTGCTGGGAAAGAGGCTTCCGGCACCGGTAACATGAAACTGGCGCTGAACGGGGCGTTAACGGTCGGTACGCTGGACGGTGCGAACGTCGAAATCGCCGAGAAAGTGGGAGACGAGAACATCTTTATCTTTGGTCACACCGTGGAGGAGGTTCAGCGGCTTAAAGCGAAAGGCTATGATCCGGTGAAATGGCGCAAGAAAGACAAAGTGTTGGATGCGGTACTCAAAGAGCTGGAAAGCGGCAAATACAGCGATGGCGATAAGCATGCCTTCGACCAGATGCTGCACAGTATCGGTAAGCAGGGCGGCGATCCGTATCTGGTAATGGCAGATTTCACAGCTTACGTTGAGGCGCAGAAGCAGGTCGACGTATTGTACCGTGATCAGGATGCCTGGACCCGGGCTGCCATTCTGAATACTGCTCGCTGCGGTATGTTCAGTTCGGATCGCTCCATCCGCGATTATCAGGCTCGTATCTGGCAGGCGAAACGCTAAGGAATCGCGATGGAAAGCAAACGTCTGGATAATGCCGCACTGGCGGCGGGGATCAGCCCCAATTACATCAATGCCCACGGTAAACCGCAGTCTATTGGCGCCGAAACCAAGCGGCGTTTGCTTGATGCCATGCATCGCACTACCTCCGCCACGAAAGTGGCGGTAACACCGGTGCCAAACGTCATGGTTTATACAGTGGGGAAAAAAATGCCGCTGGCGGTGGAGGGTAACGGTGAGTTTAGCTGGCTGCTCACCACCGAAGATGGCGTGCAGCACAAAGGTCATGTCTTCGGCGGTAAATCTTTTCACCTTCCGGCGAAGTTGCCGGAGGGGTATCACGCGCTCACCCTGACACAGGGAGAATTGCGTACCCATTGTCGTATTATCGTCGCCCCTAAACGCTGCTATGAGCCGCCGGCTTTGCTGGCCGGGAAAAAGCTGTGGGGCGCATGCGTGCAACTTTACACTCTGCGTTCAGAGAACAACTGGGGGATTGGCGACTTTGGTGATCTCCGCGCCATGCTGGCAGACGTAGCAAAACGTGGCGGGGCGTTTATCGGTCTGAACCCGATTCATGCGCTGTATCCGGCGAATCCGGAGAGTGCCAGCCCGTATAGCCCGTCTTCACGCCGCTGGCTGAACGTGATTTATATTGATGTGAATGCGGTAGACGATTTCCGTCTGAGTAAAGAGGCGCAGGACTGGTGGCAGATGCCATCTACTCAGCAAATTCTGCAACGTGCGCGGGATGCTGAGTGGGTTGATTACTCCACCGTGACCGCGTTGAAGATGACGGCGCTGCGCATGGCGTGGAAAGGTTTCTCTGCCCGTGATGATGAACAGATGGCGGCATTCCGTCGTTTTGTGACTCAGGAGGGCGATAGCCTGTACTGGCAGGCGGCGTTTGACGCGCTGCATGCGCATCAGGTGAAAGAAGATGAATTGCGCTGGGGTTGGCCAGTATGGCCGGAGGGGTTCCAGTCGGTGGACTCACCGCAGGTGAAGCAGTTCTGCGAAGAGTATCGTGATGAAGTGGATTTCTACCTCTGGTTACAGTGGCTGGCATATACCCAGTTTGCCGCCTGCTGGGAAACCAGCCAGGGCTTTGATATGCCAATCGGTCTGTACCGCGACCTGGCGGTCGGCGTCGCAGAAGGCGGAGCGGAAACCTGGTGTGACCGTGAGCTGTATTGCCTGAAAGCCTCTGTTGGCGCACCGCCGGATATACTCGGCCCGCTCGGCCAAAACTGGGGGCTGCCGCCGATGGATCCGCACATCATCACGGCGCGCGCTTACGAGCCATTTATTGAACTGCTGCGCGCCAATATGCAGAACTGTGGTGCGCTGCGCATTGATCATGTCATGTCGATGCTGCGCTTGTGGTGGATCCCTTACGGTGAGACAGCAGATCACGGTGCGTATGTGCATTATCCGGTAGACGACCTGCTCTCTATTCTGGCGCTGGAAAGTAAACGTCATCACTGCATGGTGATTGGCGAAGACCTGGGTACTGTCCCGGTTGAAATTGTCAGCAAGCTGCGCGACAGCGGCGTGTATTCATACAAAGTGCTCTATTTTGAGAATGACCATGAGAAGAATTTCCGTGCGCCGCAAGCGTACCCGGAACAATCAATGGCAGTCGCGGCGACGCATGACCTTCCAACGCTTAAAGGTTATTGGGACAGCGGTGATTTGACGCTGGGTAAAACGCTGGGGCTGTACCCGGATGAGGTCGTACTGCGCGGCTTGTATCAGGACAGGGAACTGGCGAAGCAGGGCCTGCTGGATGCGCTGCATAAATATGGCTGTCTGCCGAAACGAGCCGGGCACAAGGCGTCGCTGATGTCGATGACGCCTATCCTCAATCGTGGGATGCAACGCTACATTGCCGACAGTAACAGCGCCCTGCTGGGGCTGCAGCCGGAAGACTGGCTTGATATGGCTGAGCCGGTCAACATCCCTGGGACCAGCTATCAGTATAAAAACTGGCGACGTAAGCTCTCCACTACGCTTGAGAAGATGTTTGCTGATGATGAGGTGAACAAGCTGATTAAGGATTTAGATAAACGGCGAAAAGCAGCCGCCAGGAAGAGGTAAAAAAGAACCCGCCAGATGGCGGGTTCTTTATATTTATGTTGGCCGGGTAAGCATTAGCGAACCCGGCTTTTTTACATTAGATTGCCATATTTAACAGCAGGCACCCTACCAGGCCGCATACCGAAATAATGGTTTCCAGCATTGACCATGACTTGATCGTTTCGCCGATGGTCAGGTTGAAGTATTCCTTGAACAGCCAGAAGCCCGGATCGTTCACGTGGGAGAAAATCACGGAACCCGAACCTACCGCGATAACCATCAGTTCTGGGCTAACGCCGGTGGTCGCAATCAGCGGTGCCACAATCCCACCTGCGGTGATTGCCGCAACGGTGGCAGAACCCAGCGCGATACGCAGTACGGCGGCAATGGACCACGCCATCAGCAGCGGAGATACGTTGGTTTCATGCATCATCGAGGCGATGTATTTGTCGACGCCGCTATCAACCAGAACCTGTTTGAAGGCACCGCCACCACCGATAATCAGCAGCATCATGGCGATGATTTTGATTGAGGAAACCAGCGTGTCGTTAATCTGATCCATCGAACGTCCACGGTTCAGACCAAATGTGAACATCGCAATCAACACCGCAATAAGCGTAGCCATGACCGGGTCGCCGAGGAATTCCGCAACTGGCAGGAAGGCATGTCCTTTCGGCAGGATCATCTCTGCGATAGCACGCATCGCCATCAATACCACCGGAACAAGAGAGGTCCAAACGCTGACGCCAAAGCCAGGCATCTCTTCTTCAGTGAAGGTTTTGGCGCTGTACAGACCTTCCGGGATCGGCTTATCAATACCTTTCAGGAAACGTGCATAAACCGGACCGGCGAGAATAACGGTCGGGATAGCCAGAATCGTACCAAACAGCAGCGTTTTGCCCATATCTGCGTGGAAAATGGTCGCAATAGCGGTCGGGCCCGGGTGCGGTGGTAAGAAACCGTGGGTTACAGACAGCGCAGCGGCCATCGGAACACCAACGTACAGCAGCGGGATATTCGCGGCGGCGGCAATGGTGAATACCAGCGGCAGCATCAGTACGAAGCCAACTTCGTAGAACAGTGCAAAGCCCACGGTGAAGCCGGTTAATACTACCGCCCACTGAATGTGCTTTTTACCGAATTTAGCAATCAGTGTGGTCGCAATACGTTGCGCACCACCGCAGTCTGCCAGCATTTTACCCAGCATGGCGCCAAAACCCATAATCAGGGCAAGGCTGCCAAGGGTTCCGCCGACGCCGGCTTTAATAGAACCGATGACTTTATCCAGTGGCATCCCTTGCATCAATCCGACAGCAAGCGCCACCAGGACGAGAGCGATGAAACCGTTCATTTTGAAACGGATCATCAGGAGGAGTAACAAGATTACACCGATAGCAACGATGACTAATGGCATGATTTACCTGGCCTTTACTTTGTTATGGGTAACGTCAGTGTTTAGATGACAAATTCTGATTGTCCCGACCGGGAACAGAGTATTTACAGCACCAATGCTGATTGCCTTCAAAACTAATCAGTTCAGCTGGCTATTATGGAGTAGTTAGGTGCCCATAAGAATGATACGGGTAACATATGGTGGTTGAAAATCACCTGGGACAGCAAAATTTAAATTATGAGAGGCAGGTCAAATTATGGTGGGGTAATTGCAAGATGGTAGCAGAAGAACGTAGGCCCGGATCGCTGCGCGTCACCGGGCGAATACAGATGGGGACTTAGTAGTAAGAGTGCTCGCCGCGCTGGTGTTCGGTCAAATCGCGAACGCCTTTCAGTTCAGGGAATTCCCCCAGCAGCTGTTTCTCGATGCCTTCTTTCAGCGTGACATCTACCATTGAACAGCCGTTACAGCCGCCACCAAACTGCAGAATAGCGTAGCCTTCATCGGTGATCTCCATCAGAGTGACGCGTCCACCGTGGCCAGCCAGTTGCGGGTTGATCTGCGACTGCAGCATGTATTCAACGCGTTCCATCAGCGGCGCATCATCGGATACTTTACGCATTTTCGCATTAGGCGCTTTCAGGGTCAGCTGGGAGCCTAACTGATCGGTAACGAAATCGATTTCAGCATCTTCCAGATAGGGTGCGCTCAGTTCATCAACATATGCGGTCAGCAGGGAAAATTTGATGGCGGTGTCGGTTGCTTCCACGGCGTCCGGTGGACAATAAGAAACGCCGCATTCAGCGTTAGGCGTGCCGGGATTAATCACAAATACGCGGATTTGTGTCCCTTCTTCCTGATTTGCCAGCAGTTTGGCAAAGTGCGCTTGTGCAGCATCGGAAATATGGATCATAGTAATGGCCTAATAGTTGACTATTTTACTTGGTTATAATACGCCCATCATCGAGGCTCTACAAGGTTCGACACAGGCACCATACCTGGACAGTCGCCGCGCCGTTGCGCAAAAGCAGTTGCGCGATTTCCGCGACGGTACTTCCGGTAGTGACGACATCATCCACAACAACCATATGGAGTCCCTGTACCGGCAATTCAAGGCGAAAAGCATTTTTCAGGTTGCGTTTGCGTAATCGGGCGCTGAGATGATGCTGCGTGGCGGTCGCCCGAACCCGTGTTATTGCCTGACTGTCCCAGTCACAACCCAGCCAGTGCGCCAAAGGACGGCACAATAAATCGCTCTGGTTAAACCCTCTTCGCCAGTGTCGGCGTTGCCAGAGTGGGACGCTGACGATCCTGTCCGGCAGAGGAAGCCCGCTGGTACGGCGAGCCTGCAACACGTCCAGTAGCAGCAGGCGTGAAAGTGCAGTGGCAATCTCGCTACGGCGCGAAAATTTCAGTTGGTGGATAAGGTTACTCAGCGGTGGAACATAGTCATTGACCGTAACCAACCGCTGCCACGGCGGCGGTTTTTGCAGACACCGGCCGCAGAGAATGGCGGTGTGGGCGGCTGGCATCCCGCACTGGGGGCACAAATTGATATGACGGCGTGTCGCCCGTGTACAAACGGAACAAATTCCCCAATGTCCCAGCGTCAGTGGCATTCGGCATAGCCAGCACAATCCCGGTACTGTTAGCATAGGTTTATCCTTAACAATGTATGCCTACAGGGCTAGGCTCCAAAAAAGAGAACAGTAACTGATGAATGACATCTGGTGGCAGACCCGAGGTTCGGGAAATTGCCATCTTGTGCTGCTGCACGGATGGGGATTGAATGCGGAAGTATGGCATTGCATAAGTGAGGAACTGAGTTCGCATTTCACGCTACATCTTGTCGACTTACCGGGATTTGGCCGTAGTCAGGGTTTCGGCGCGATGCCACTGGAGGAGATGGCGGAACGTGTTTTACAACAGGCACCAGAGAAAGCCATCTGGCTGGGCTGGAGCCTGGGCGGGCTGGTAGCAAGTCAGGTAGCGTTGACCCATCCTGCTCGTGTTCAGGCGCTGGTTACTGTGGCTTCTTCGCCATGTTTTAGCGCTCGTGATGAGTGGCCGGGTATTAAGCCGGACGTGCTGGCGGGATTCCAGCAACAGCTTAGCGAAGACTTCCAGCGTACGGTAGAGCGTTTTCTGGCGCTACAAACGATGGGAACGGAAACCGCACGTCAGGACGCGCGAACTTTGAAGAAAACGGTGCTGGCATTACCGATGCCGGAAGTGGCGGTACTGAATGGAGGGCTGGAGATCCTGAAAACGGTTGATCTGCGTGAATCTCTCTGCGCATTGCGCATGCCGTTCCTGCGGTTGTATGGATATCTTGATGGGCTGGTACCGCGCAAAGTTGTACCGATGCTGGATGCACTGTGGCCGGAGAGCGAATCTCTGGTGTTTGCCAAAGCGGCACATGCGCCGTTTATCTCGCATCCTGGTGAGTTCTGTGCCGCGCTGATGGCGTTGAAACAGCGGTTATAGCGCCTTTGACTTGCCCGGTGACGCGATGCTTACCGGGCCGACATTAATGCCTTTTTGCCATTAACTCCTCAGCAGAAAGGCCAGTGATTCTGAGAATGGTCAGTCTGTCGATACCGTCGGCTAACATGGTGGCAGCAATGCGTCGTGCTTCGTCTCGTTTACCTTGTTGTAAGCCCTCCTGTAACCCTTCCTGTAACCCTTCCTGTAACCCATTCATATGCCCTTCCTGGCGTAATCTCTCTGCGATAGTCATCAGTCTCTCCTTGTGTTGAGGTAGGCGTCCGGTTACTTCGTCCATAAATTCTTTGAAATGCGCTGTGTCGCCAGCCTGAATCATGTAATTAAACAGGGCTTTCAACTGGTTGTCATTAGCGTTTCCTTTAACAAGCAGGACGACCAGTTTTTCCACTAATCCCATCAAATCTCGTTTCCGGATATGTTTTTGAATCAGCTCCAGTAGTGCTATACGGCGATGCTGCATGATCTCGTCATCAGCCATTACCGTGATATCTATTAATGGAAAAGTGTTCGCATAAAGTTGTCTGGCTGTCTCCGGATCGTTAAATTTATCCAGCCAGCACAAGGAGTAGGGATATGGGCTGACGGTGCCGTGATAAAAAAGCATGGGGATCACCAGTGGCAGCTTTTTGTGGCCCGCATCCAGATGTCGCTGCATGACTGCAATAGCATAACGCATAAGACGAAACGCCATATGTGCATCCGCGGTGCTCTGATGTTCAATAACCGTGTAGATGTAGCCATCGCCTTCACGAGTTTTTAGTGACCACAACACATCGCAATAGTGCGCACGCAAATCGTCCTCAATAAAACTGCCCGGTTCCAGTTTCAGTGTCTTTAGGTCACAAAGAATACGTAAAGAGTCTGGAAGATGAAGTTGAAGAAAGTCGCGAGCGGTAGCTGGATGGCCCATAAAAGTCTTGAAAATTGCGTCATGCGGCGTAGCTGTAGCGTCAGTATTCATGGCGGTCCGTCACCTGAAGAACAAGATGATGAGACTCTACTTGCCGTAGAAAAGGGAAGCATCCCCGTAATGTTAACGATGTGCAGAGGGTTGGAGGATAAATCTGTTTTGCTGAAAGAGTGACATTCTTATGGAATTCGTTTCGCAAAATCCCGGACAGCATGGATATTAGGTGCCGTTTGTAGGCCGGACAAACGTAGCGTCATCCGGCAAATAGCATTACGTTTAACGCAAAGCCCACCATTCGCGCAGGCAGGCTTTGCCTTCCGGGCAGCTTTTGCAGCTTCCGGAAAGACACCCCTCGGCATCTTCCTGAATTCGCTTCGCTTTGCCCATTTTCTCTAACTGATTCAGCATGGCGTCAATCATTGGCTGCGGGGTATGCAGCGTGTGGCTAATTTGCTTAGCCTCCATACGTCCCCGCAGAGCCAGTAAATCACGAACCTGTATAAGCGATGCCATGATCCACAACCTCAGTGGCAATCGCCAGTCGTGCTGGCACAGCACGAGCTTACCGTTTTGTTGGTTGCCAGCAGCGCAATATCCACACGGCTACGGGCGCGGCGTAGCAGACCCAGCAATACGATGTTAAACAGGATGACGGCTAAAATGCAGACCAGACTATAGGTCGGGTGCTGACTGTAGCTGACTGCCTGATAGAACAGCGTCGACAGTGAGTAGGCGATATTCAGGCCCCACAGAACGGAGAAGCCCATCCAGCCACGGCTGGATTCACGCGCGATAGCCCCCATAACTGAAATGCACGGAACATACAGCAGTACGAAAATCAGGTAGCTGTAAGCGGCTGCGGCGCTGCCAAATTTTTCGCCCATCACGCCCATGGCGCCAGTTGCCATCTCACCGTCACCTTTACTGGCTTCGATAGGGTTAGCCAGGACGCTCAGGCTGAAGGTATCTTTCAGGCTTTGCCAGGTTTCATCCAGTGCGCCGACTAACTCATCACCGAGGTGGAAATCTGCCGGGTTGAACTCTTCTTCCTGAATATTTTCAGCGGTATAGAGTGTATTCAGTGTACCGACAACCACTTCTTTGGCCATCGCACCGGTGAACAGACCCACGGTGGCCTGCCAGTTATCTTCGTGTACGCCAATCGGTTTAAAGACCGGGGTAATAACGCGGCTGACGGAAGCAAGAGCTGAGTCGTTGATGTTATCGACGATTTTCCCGCTCAGGGAGAAACTGTTAAACGCGCTAAGGAAAATACTGACAATGATAATGACTTTACCGGCACGGAGGACGAAGCCTTTCAGGCGCTGCCAGGTCTGGATGATCAGGCTTTTAATATGCGGGACGTGATAAACCGGCAGTTCCATCACGAACGGCGTTGCTTCGCCACGCATGATGGTGTGCTTGAGCATCAGGCCAGTCAGCACTGCCATGACGATACCTAACACATATAGCGAGAAGACCGCCAGCGCACCGTTCTGACCAAAGAATGCCGCTGCAAACACAGCGAAAATCGCCAGACGTGCACCGCAGGACATAAACGGTGCCATCATGATGGTCATCAGACGTTCACGCGGCGCATCCAGTGTACGTGCGCCCATCACCGACGGTACGTTACAGCCGAAACCAACAATCAGCGGGACAAACGATTTACCCGGTAGCCCCAGCGCCTGCATCAGACGGTCCATTACAAACGCGGCTCGCGCCATGTAGCCGGAGTCTTCGAGGAAGGAGAGGAACAGGTACATCATACCGATTTGAGGGACCAGTGGCAGAACGGTGTTAATCCCGCCGCCAAGACCCTGCGCCAGGAAGATGGTCAGCCAGTCCGGGAAGTGCAGCGTGTAACCAATCCATTGAATACCATGGATAAAGAGTGCTACCGAACCGACGTCAAATAACGGCTGCAGCGCGCCACCGATGTTAATGGCGAGCAGGAACATCAGGTACATCACGAACAGGAATATTGGCAGACCGAGGAAGCGGTTGAGGACGATTTTATCGACAGCGGTGGTGAAGCGGCTTGGCTCGGCGGTCAGCGTGTTGCTGACGGTATCGCAGATCGCGGCAATGCACTGGTATCGCGCATCGGCAATGTGCAGCGCGGGATCGTCCATAGTTTCACTCAGACGGGCAATTGCACCATCCAGATTTTGCGCAGCATCGCCCGCGTAGGCGCGGCTGTAGATATCGCCTTCCAGCATTTGCAGGCCAAGCCAGCGACGTTGTTGTAGCGGCATCTCTTCGGTCATTGCGTCAGCCAGAGAATCTGCTTCACGTAGCAGTGGCTGAGCATAATGGACCAACTCGACGGCGTCGTTCTCTTTATAGCGATCGATCGCCAGCTTCAGCGCTTCAATCCCACGTCCACGCGTAGAAACCAGTGGAACCACTGGGCAGCCAAGACGGGCGGAAAGCGCATCGATATCAATACGGATTTGCTGCTTCTCAGCAATGTCCAGCATGTTAAGCGCGACGATACAGGGGATACCCAGTTCAAGCAGTTGCAGCGTCAGGTAGAGGTTGCGCTCAAGGTTTGAGGCATCGACGACGTTGATAAGCAAGTCGGCGTCGCCGCTTAAAATATAGTGACAGGCAATTTGCTCATCGAGGGAGGTCTGGGATGAGATCGTCGTCAGTGAATACGTACCTGGTAAATCCACCAGCGTGACCTGATGGTCCGTCGTCGCAAAATGGCCTTCTTTACGCTCAACGGTGACTCCAGCCCAGTTGCCTACACGCTGACGCGCGCCGGTGAGCTGATTGAATAAAGTTGTCTTGCCGGAATTAGGATTACCAATTAAACCAATGGTTAGTTTTTTCATTTTTATTGACTCACTGTATTAACAGGAAACCGCTTCCACTTCTAATAACGCCAGATCTTTTTTACGCAATACCAGACTTACGCGGCGAGTTTCAATGTGGATAGGATCGCCCAAAGGTGCGACACGTACCACGTTGAATGATGAGCCTGGTAGCATGCCGAGTGACAATAACTTCTGACGGTACGCCGGACTGATTTCACGAGAAAAACCGGTAATTTTCCACGCAGTGTCTGGAGTGAATTGCATAGGGACCTACTTATATCTCGCTAACTGGATGATTACCTCATGGGGCTGCAGGGCGGCATGAGACCAGATGATTAGCTAACGGAGGAAAGAGTAAATAATCAACAATGCAATGATAATGAGAATGGTTTTTATCATCAATAGAATAAGTGTGACGGAATGTAGAATTGGATAATAATTTGAGTCAATTTTGATATGCCTCAACATTTAATCTGGTTTGAGACCGTTAATTTAATTCGGCAATTATTGATTTTTTAATGTTTAATTAAGGTTTCATCTGTTAACGATGTGAAAATTAATTGTGCGGTTAGTCCTTGGCTAATTAAATAACCGCTTCAATTTGTATTATTTAATTGTTAATCGAAGTGATATAGCCGGGGGAGCACAAGTGCCCCCCGGCATTCTGTCAGCGTTTCTTACCCATCGCCGCCGCCAGTGCATCCATCATGGCGCTGTTGCCGGCAGGCTGTGTATCACGCCCGCGCGGTTTTGCCGCTTTAGCTGCCGCTGCCGGGCGATTGCCCTGAGCGCGATCATTGCTACCGCCGCCGCGACGGGCGTTGGTTTCACCTGGCTGTTCGTCCAGACGCATGGTCAGGGCGATACGCTTGCGTGGTAGATCCACTTCCAGCACTTTCACCTTCACAATGTCTCCCGCTTTCACCACGGTGTGTGGATCTTCGACGAACTTATTCGACAGAGAGGAGATATGTACCAGACCGTCCTGGTGAACGCCAATATCAACAAATGCACCGAAGTTAGTGACGTTGGTGACTGCGCCTTCCAGAATCATTCCTGGCAGCAGGTCATTCATGGTTTCCACGCCATCAGCAAACTGTGCGGTTTTGAACTCCGGACGCGGATCTCGGCCCGGTTTTTCCAGCTCTTTGATGATGTCGGTGACGGTCGGCACCCCGAAACGTTCGTCGGTAAAGTCAGATGCCTTCAGGTTACGCAGTTCATTGCTGTTGCCCATCAGGTCACGCAGTGACTGCTCGGTCGCAGCCAGAATACGTTCTACGATCGGATAGGCTTCCGGGTGCACGGTCGAGGCATCCAGCGGGTTATCGCCGTGGTTGATGCGCAGAAAGCCCGCACACTGTTCAAACGCTTTTGGCCCCAGTCGGCTGACTTTTAGTAGCTGCTGACGATTCTGGAACTGACCGTTCTCATCACGCCAGGCAACAATATTTTGCGCCATCATCCGGGTCAGGCCCGCGACACGCGTTAACAGCGGGACGGAGGCGGTGTTCAGGTCTACGCCGACGGCGTTTACGCAGTCTTCCACTACCGCATCCAGCTTACGGGCAAGCTGTGTCTGGCTAACGTCGTGTTGATACTGACCGACACCGATCGATTTCGGATCGATTTTCACCAACTCAGCCAGTGGATCCTGCAGACGACGGGCGATAGAGACCGCACCGCGCAGTGAGACGTCGAGATCAGGAAACTCCTGTGCGGCCAGTTCGGAAGCGGAGTAGACAGATGCCCCGGCTTCGCTGACGATCACTTTTTGCGCGGTGACTTTCGGGAACTGTTTTTGCACATCCAGGAAGAAGCGTTCGGTTTCGCGGGACGCGGTGCCGTTACCAATCGCTACCAGTTCAACGTTGTATTTTTCACACAGCGCAGCAACGGCAACGGCGGCTTTGGCTGCCTGACCGGTATGTGGATAAATGGTGTCGGTAGCAACCAGTTTGCCGGTGCCGTCGACGACCGCAACCTTAACGCCGGTGCGCAGGCCGGGATCGAGACCCATCGTAGCGCGCAGGCCTGCCGGAGCAGCCATCAACAGATCGTGCAGGTTTCGGGCAAAGACGTTAATCGCCTCATCTTCCGCACGCTCGCGCACGGTCCCCATAAGTTCAGTCTCAAGATGCATCAGCACTTTGATGCGCCATGTCCAACTGACGACGCCTTTTCGCCAGCTGTCTGCTGGTGCGTTGTTCAGTCGCAGGCCAAGGTGATCCTGAATTATCTGCTCACCGTGACTCTCTTTTGGCGGCTCATCGAATTGCGGATCGGCATTCAATGAAAGCTGTAGCACGCCTTCGTTACGGCCACGGAACATTGCCAGTGCGCGGTGAGAAGGGACGCTGGAAATCGGTTCATGGTGATCGAAGTAATCACGGAATTTTGCGCCTTCCTCTTCTTTACCGCTCACTACGGTGGAAACCAGATGCGCATTCTTCCACAGGTAATCACGCACTTTTGCCAGCAGCGCAGCGTCTTCAGCAAAACGTTCCATCAGGATGTAACGTGCGCCGTCGAGTGCGGCTTTAGTATCCGCTACGCCGTTGTCGGCGTTGATGTATTGTGCCGCTGTGGTTTCTGGATCGTGGGAAGGTTCGTTCCACAGCAGATCAGCCAACGGCTCAAGGCCGGCTTCAATGGCGATTTGTCCGCGGGTGCGGCGTTTTGGTTTGTACGGCAGATAGAGGTCTTCGAGTTCGGTCTTACTTAACGTGCCGTTGATCGCTTTCGCCAGGTCGTCGGTCAGTTTGCCTTGCTCGCTGATAGATTTGAGAATGGCCTGACGGCGGTCTTCCAGTTCACGTAAATAACCCAGACGGCTTTCCAGGTTACGCAACTGCGTGTCATCCAGACCGCCGGTGATTTCCTTACGATAACGTGCGATAAACGGCACGGTGTTCCCTTCGTCAAGCAGGCGAACGGCAGCTTCTACCTGTTCGGCGCGAGCCTGAATTTCACCCGCGATAATGCGGCAGAACGAATCATTCATCATGGATTTAGTTTCATCTTTAGGATCAAAAATCAGGGGATAGTTATACGGACTGACACGCCAAAATGCCAGCCGAGACCCGATTCTCTCGGAATGTTCCAGGCTTATTTAACGTATTCAATCTCGTTAACGTACCAGCTGGCTTCCCCGGCAGGTGTGTTCACCACCGCGAGATCGCCCACCTCTTTTTTTAGCAGTGCTCGTGCCATCGGTGAGTCGATAGAGATGTAATCCTTACGACCAAAAATTTCATCGTATCCGACAATGCGGAATTTGCGGGTATCGCCATCATCATTTTCAATCTCAACCCACGCGCCAAAGAATACTTTGCCCTCCTGCTGTGGGGAGTAATCGACTATTTTCAGATTCTCCATGCACTTCGTCAAATAACGGACACGCCTGTCGATCTCTCGCAGGCGCTTTTTATTATACTGGTAGTCAGCATTTTCGCTGCGGTCGCCCAGACTTGCGGCCCAGGTGACTTTTTTGGTGACTTCCGGGCGCTCTTCACGCCAGAGATAATTCAGCTCTTGTTTGAGTTTTTCATACCCTTCACGGGTTATCAGGGGCGTTTTCATCTTATTGTTTTACCTTCGACTCTGTGATGATGCGCACAATTAGTATTACGTGAGCATATCAACAGAATAAATAATGTATTGCGAGAAACATTGTATACTTAAGCTGCTGTTTAATATGCTTTGTAACAATTTAGCCTGGAATTCATACCAGAATTCACTGGTTACTCTCGTAAGCTTTCTTAAGAATACACACTTACAATTGTTGCGAACCTTTGGGAGTATAAAACAATGCAAGAGAACTATAAGATTCTGGTGGTCGATGACGACATGCGCCTGCGTGCGCTGCTGGAGCGTTATCTGACTGAGCAGGGCTTCCAGGTTCGAAGCGTCGCAAACGCTGAGCAGATGGATCGTCTGCTAACCCGTGAATCCTTCCACCTTATGGTACTGGATCTAATGCTTCCTGGTGAAGATGGCCTGTCAATTTGCCGCCGCCTGCGCAGTCAGAGTAACCCGATGCCCATCATTATGGTGACGGCGAAGGGCGAAGAAGTTGACCGTATCGTCGGGCTGGAAATCGGTGCTGACGACTACATCCCTAAACCGTTTAACCCGCGTGAACTGCTGGCGCGTATTCGCGCTGTGCTGCGTCGTCAGGCGAATGAGCTACCGGGCGCGCCTTCTCAGGAAGAAGCGGTAATTGCTTTCGGTAAGTTCAAACTGAACCTCGGTACTCGCGAAATGTTCCGCGAAGATGAGCCTATGCCGCTGACCAGCGGTGAATTTGCGGTGCTGAAAGCGCTGGTCAGTCACCCGCGTGAACCGCTGTCTCGCGATAAGCTGATGAATCTTGCCCGTGGTCGCGAGTATTCCGCGATGGAGCGTTCCATTGACGTGCAGATTTCTCGTCTGCGTCGCATGGTGGAAGAGGATCCAGCACATCCGCGTTACATTCAGACCGTATGGGGTCTGGGCTACGTCTTTGTCCCGGACGGTTCTAAAGCATGAGGCGAATGCGCTTCTCGCCACGAAGTTCGTTTGCTCGCACATTATTGCTCATCGTCACCTTGCTTTTTGCAAGCCTGGTGACGACTTATCTGGTGGTGCTGAACTTCGCGATCCTGCCGAGCCTCCAGCAGTTTAATAAGGTCCTGGCCTACGAAGTTCGTATGCTGATGACCGATAAACTGCAACTGGAGGACGGTACACAGCTGGTTGTGCCTCCCGCATTCCGCCGGGAAATTTACCGTGAGCTGGGAATTTCCCTCTATTCCAACGAAGCCGCTGAAGAAGCTGGACTGCGTTGGGCGCAACACTATGAATTCTTAAGCCATCAGATGGCGCAACAGCTCGGTGGCCCGACGGAAGTTCGCGTTGAGGTCAACAAAAGCTCGCCTGTTGTCTGGCTGAAAACCTGGCTGTCGCCTAATATCTGGGTGCGCGTACCACTGACGGAAATCCATCAAGGCGATTTCTCACCGCTGTTCCGCTATACGTTGGCGATTATGCTGCTGGCTATCGGGGGGGCGTGGCTGTTTATTCGTATCCAGAACCGACCGCTGGTAGATCTTGAGCATGCGGCATTGCAGGTGGGGAAAGGTATTATCCCACCGCCGCTGCGAGAGTATGGCGCTTCAGAGGTGCGTTCTGTTACCCGTGCTTTCAACCATATGGCGGCGGGCGTTAAGCAACTCGCCGATGACCGAACCCTGCTGATGGCGGGAGTCAGCCACGATCTGCGTACGCCGCTGACGCGTATTCGTCTGGCGACGGAAATGATGGGCGAAGAAGATGGTTATCTTGCGGAGTCCATCAATAAGGATATTGAAGAGTGTAACGCCATTATCGAGCAGTTCATCGATTACCTGCGGACGGGTCAGGAGATGCCAATGGAGATGGCGGATCTGAACTCCGTGCTGGGGGAAGTGGTTGCGGCGGAAAGTGGTTATGAGCGTGAAATTGACACCGCACTGCAGCCTGGCGTTATTCAGGTGAAGATGCATCCACTGTCGATTAAACGTGCGGTCGCCAATATGGTGGTTAACGCAGCCCGCTATGGTAATGGCTGGATTAAGGTCAGCAGCGGAACGGAGCCACATCGCGCCTGGTTCCAGGTGGAAGATGATGGTCCGGGTATCAAGCCGGAGCAACGCAAACATCTGTTCCAGCCGTTTGTCCGCGGCGACAGCGCGCGTAGCACCAGTGGTACCGGTCTGGGTCTGGCTATCGTACAGCGTATTATTGATAACCATAACGGTATGCTGGAAATTGGTACCAGTGAGCGCGGGGGATTGTCGATTCGCGCCTGGCTTCCGGTTCCTTTCACCCGCGTACAGGGTGCAACTAAAGACGTATAAAAAAGGGAGGCGCGATGCCTCCCTTTTTGTCTCGGTCATTTCTGTTGACCGGAAGGATACCCACCTTCCGGCACGTCAATTTACAGTTTCGGACCTGCGCTAACCAATGCTGCACCAGCTGGTGTATCGGTGTACTTCTCAAAGTTCTCGATAAACAGTTTCGCCAATGCATTGGCTTTTTCCTGCCATTGTTCTGGTGATGCGTAGGTATTACGCGGATCGAGAATACGCGCATCCACGCCCGGCAGTTCCGTTGGGATCGCCAGGTCAAACATCGGCAGACTGAACGTTTCTGCATCATCCAGCGAACCGTTCAGAATGGCGTCGATAATGGCGCGAGTATCTTTAATTGAGATACGCTTGCCGGTACCGTTCCAGCCGGTATTCACCAGATAAGCCTGTGCGCCTGCGGCCTGCATACGTTTCACCAGAACTTCTGCATACTGGGTTGGGTGCAGTGACAGGAATGCCGCACCGAAGCAGGCAGAGAAGGTTGGGGTCGGCTCAGTCACACCACGCTCGGTACCGGCCAGTTTAGCGGTAAAGCCTGAGAGGAAGTGGTACTGAGTTTGATCTGCTGTCAGGCGAGAGACTGGCGGCAAAACACCAAATGCATCGGCGGTCAGGAAGATTACCTTGGTGGCATGGCCCGCTTTTGACACCGGCTTAACGATATTGTCGATGTGATAAATCGGGTAGGAAACACGGGTATTCTCGGTTTTAGAACCGTCGTCGAAATCGATAGAACCGTCTTCACGAACGGTGACGTTTTCCAGCAGCGCATCACGACGGATTGCATTGTAGATTTCCGGCTCGGCATCTTTAGACAGCTTGATAGTCTTCGCGTAGCAGCCGCCTTCAAAGTTAAATACACCATCGTCATCCCAACCGTGCTCATCGTCGCCAATCAGGCGGCGTTTCGGGTCGGTGGACAGGGTGGTTTTACCGGTACCTGAGAGGCCAAAGAAGACCGCCACATCACCTTTTTCGCCTACGTTCGCAGAGCAGTGCATGGATGCAATACCCTTCAGCGGCAGCAGGTAGTTCATGACGGAGAACATACCTTTCTTCATCTCGCCGCCGTACCAGGTGCCACCGATCAACTGAATGCGTTCAGTCAGGTTGAATGCAACGAAGTTTTCAGAGTTCAGACCCTGCTCTTTCCATTGTGGGTTGGTGCATTTTGCGCCGTTCATTACGATAAAATCAGGTTTAAAATCAACCAGTTCCTCATCGCTCGGACGGATGAACATATTTTTGACAAAATGCGCCTGCCAGGCGACTTCGGTAATGAAGCGCACGGAAAGACGGGTATCTGCGTTGGCACCGCAGAACGCATCAACGATAAACAGGCGCTTGCCAGAAAGTTGTTGGGTGACTAACCCTTTCAGATGCTGCCAGGTTTCCTGGGAGAGCGGTTTGTTGTCGTTCTTGCCTTTACCTTTGTCGGACCACCACAGCGTGTCACGCGTGGTGTCGTCGCGGACAATGTACTTATCCTTCGGCGAACGCCCGGTAAAGATACCGGTATCAACTGCAACGGCGCCCAGGTTAGTTAATACGCCACGCTCGTAACCTTCCAGGTTTGGATCAAGTTCTTCCTGGTACAACAGGTCGTAGCTTGGATTGTAAACGATATCCTGAACGTCATTGATACCATAAGCCTTGAGATCTTGCGGGGTTAAACTGGTGTTCACACGCATTTCACTGCTCCTTAGCCAATATGTATTACCTGGAATAGTAAGGTTTTTTAGGGGTTGCTAACCGCGACAAGGCTCATAGATTTACGTATCCGGGCAAAATCACGGGCGACCGAATACGCTGCGACTCCTGTCACAAAGAGGCGGATATTATGGCAGGAAACCCTTTTTTGTTGTGGAAAATGTTCTTAAAACGTTAATGGAGAGTGTATTTGGCGGGAATGTTGTGAGTGTAATCGCATTCATGTAAGAAAATAACGTAACTAAAACATGAGAAATATCGATTCACTTCGCGCAGTTGTGGACTGAAAGCGGCATGTTGGTGCAACGAATTGTGAAGATGATGCGATAATTAGCCTTTCTCTCCAGTCAGGATAACGATATGGATAGTGTTGAACTTTCACCTACGACTCGTTGGGGCATGATGTTAGTCGGCCTGCTGCAAGGCGTGTTGTGTTATCTGCTGATGACATACCTCATACCTCATAACAGCGACTGGCTGTTCTATGGGATGCCCGTAACGGTTGCGCTGACTTCGGCACTTCTGCTTACTGTCGTTTCTTTCAGGCAGCGTGCGCTGTGGTGCTGGATGGCACTGATCTTCGTTGTTGTGCTGGCGATGAGCGTTTGGCTGAAATGGAACGTCGGGGGCAGTAATCGGTGGAGGCAGGAAGACGTTTTTTTCGTTTACGGCTGGCGCTTACTTCTCATGGCAATGCTGGCACTGCCCTGGATTCAATACCAACTCCACGCGCGTACCGATCAGTCTCGCTATTCTCAGTTTTATACCTGCTTTTGGCTTAACACGCTGACGCTGCTGATTATCTTTGTCACTAACGGCTTGTTCTGGCTGGTGCTCCTGCTGTGGAGTGAGATGTTTAAGCTCGTCGATATTACCTTCTTTAAGACGCTTTTCTTTGAGACCGATTGGTTCGGTTATGTGGCATTTAGCTTGATTACCGCACTGGCGGTAGTTCTGGCGCGTACGCAGTCGCGTTTGGTGGCTGCCGTTCAAAAGTTACTGACATTTATCGCTACGGGTCTTTTACCGCTGGTTGCGCTGTTAGCGCTGATGTTTATGCTGACCGTGCCTTTCACCGGGCTGGAGGCGATTTCACAGCGGGTGTCGGCGGCTGGCTTGATGTCCACGTTGACGCTGATCCTCCTGCTGTTGATGGCCATTGTGCGCGAGCCGCAAAAAGAGGCGTTACCCTATCCTGGCGCGTTACGCTATCTGATCAAATTCTCACTCGTTGTCGCCCCCATTTATATGCTGATTGCCGGTTGGGCACTATGGGTGCGCATTCACCAATATGGCTGGACGCCTGAGCGCTTGCATGGTGTGCTGGTTGTCGTTGTGCTGCTGACCTGGTCGCTTGGCTATCTGGCGAGCATATTATGTCGTAGCCGTAACCCACTTGAAATTCAGGGAAAGGTTATCCTTGGTGTTTCATTACTGGCCCTGGGGCTGTTGATTCTGTTGACGTCGCCCGTACTCGACGCATGGCGCATTAGCGTCAACAGTCATATGGCACGCTACTACAGTGGTAAAAATACGCCGGATCAGGTCAGTCTGTATATGCTGGATCGTAGCGGAAAACCGGGACGGGCAGCGTTGGAGGCATTACGCAATGATGAGGCGTTCAACAAGGATAGTAAGCGCAGGCGTGACTTAAACTCACTTCTACAGGGAGAGCGCGATCCGATTAAGACTCTGACCGCGACACAGCTAGCTCCAAAGGTGATGATCGCGCCGGGCAGCAAGAAGCCAGACGAGGCGTTCTGGGTGTTTGTCAAAGGGCAGAGCTACCGTATTAGCTCCTGTTTTGAACAGGACGCATGTGTGCTCGTTGATCAGGATCTCAACGCTGATGGCAAGCCTGAACAGGTGCTGTATGCATTTGCTGAGGGAGAAAGTCTGGTCATTGGTATGAAAGGGGAACAATGGGATCTGGTCGCCGTTGCTCAGTTACCGGAGGGATTCAATAAGGACCAACTTCTGCAGGTGCTGGTGAATCATAAACTGGATTCAGCCCCCAGAGTCTGGCGGGATATCACCATTAATGGCGAACGGCTAAAAATGAATTATTACGCTGAGTAAGCGAGCGTTAGCCCGGCAGGATGAACAGCCCGCCGGGCTAAGAACTTAATGCACCTGCGGGTCAGCAGGGGACGCGTTACTACGGATCTCAGCAATATCCATAGCGTTAAACAGATAGTGGCTACCGCAGTAATCGCAGTGCATATCGATTTCGCCTTCTTCTGCCAGAATGCTGTCCACTTCTTCGTCCGGCAGCGTTTTCAGTGCGCCAGCACAACGTTCGCGTGAACAGGTACATTTGAACTCAACATCCTGCGGATCGTAAAGCGTCACTTCTTCTTCGTGGTACAAACGCCACAGTACTTCGTTGGCAGGCAGCGTTAGCAGTTCTTCAGCTTTAATGGTTTCTGTCAGCGCAGCAAGGTGATCAAAATCATCCGCCTGCGCATTTTGTGCTGGCATCACCTGCAGCAGCATACCGCCAGCTGCTGGTTTGCCATCGACGTCGCCAGTACGGATAAAGAGACGCGTTGGCAGCTGTTCTGAACGCAGGAAGTAGTCTTCCAGACAGGCCGCCAGAGTATCTCCTTCCAGACCGACCACGCCCTGATAGCGCTCGCCTTCTTCCGGGGTAATGGTGATCACCAGATAGCCGTTGCCGACCAGAGTTTTCAGGTCGGCATTTTCAGGGATATCGCCCTGTATGCGAGCGACTCCGCGCATTTGCTGATTGTTGTTGCCATTAATTACCGCCAGGCTGAGCGGGCCATCGCCTTGCAACTGCACGGTGATATCACCGGCAAATTTCAGTGTAGCGGTCAGCAGGCTGGTAGCAACCAGCAGCTCGGCCAGCACGGTTTTGACCGGCTGCGGGTAAGTATGGTTTTCGAGGATCTGTTGCAGGGTTTCCGAAACGGTTACCAGCTCGCCGCGCACGGCAAAGTTTTCAAACAGATAACGATGTAATTGGTCATGTTGCGGCATAATCATCTCTCTTGCAGGTGACAGTCATTCACTGTCGCCGTGTTTAAATCGTAACAGGTCGCGGCGCTCTTTTTTGTCCGGCCGCCTGTCCGGGTGCGGCATAGTCAGGGCGTTAAGCTTACGTGCCAGCGCCATTTTTTCGCGTTTTTCAACGCTCTCCGCGGTTTCTTCATACAGCGAAACGGCTTCAGTTGCCGGGCGACGCTGTTCGGTAATGGCCTTGATAATGACCGTCCGCTCGTCATTTCCCTGGCGCAGGGTGAGGGTGGCATTCAGTTCGACAATTTTACTCGGCTTACTGCGCTGCCCGTTGTAATGCACCTTACCGCCTTCAACCATTTCACGGGCTATCGCACGTGTTTTATAAAAACGTGCTGCCCACAGCCATTTATCCAGCCTGACTTCAACAGAGGGCTTCTCTTTCATGGCATCTCCTTCACATCAGTGAGGGGATCAGTCGGCGGTAGTCATTCAGTGACGGATGGCGTGCATACTGTTTTTCCGCAATACCTGAGTCGGGATTGGTCACTCCGAGGCAGTAACGAATGCCGAATTGAGCAGCGGCGTCGAGAATGGGTTCGCTGTCGTCTATAAACAGCGTCTTCTCGGCACTTATTCCCGTTTCTTCAGCCACAGCGTGCCATAACCGCTGATCCTCTTTGGGATAACCAAATGTGTGGGTGGAAAGTAATAAATCAAGGTGTGAGGCCAGTCCGGTATGCTCCAGCTTCACCGCCAGGTTGTGCGGATGTGCATTGGTGAGCAAAATACGTCGTTTACTGGACGCTTTTAAGGCATCAAGAAACGGAACCGTATCTTCACGCAGCACCGCACGCGGCCCCTGTTCCGTCGTCATGGCGCAAATATCCAGACCCAGGCACTCGCTCCAGTAATCCAGGCAGTACCAGTTTAGCGTATGCTGTACGGCATGATACTGCTGGCGAATATATTCCTGAGCTTCCCGGGGGGTAATGCCTTGCTGAGCGCCATAGGTTTCCGGCACCAGTTTTTGCCAGAAATAGTTATCGAACGCCAGATCGAGCAGCGTGCCGTCCATGTCCAGCAAGACCGTGTCGACATTCTGCCAGGCAATATCAATACACTTCATCATTCAAGCTGCCCCTGCGTTTGTTGACCCCAGAGACTGACTTTAATCAGCACCTGGGAATTATCCTGAGGAAAATTAGATGCGCGACAGGGTAGCATATCCTGTCGCGCGGGCGTGTTATCGAATCAGGCTTTCCGGGTCGTCAATCAGCGTTGGATTCAGGCAACTTTCGTAGTATCCCTGAATTTCCGCGATGCGGGAGCGGTGACGCTGGTAGCGTCTGAAGGCCTGAACGCCGTTGTAGATGGCGCAACCCAGCATGCTAAACATCAACAGCGTGGTGCCAAGATAACGCCATAAGCCCGCGCGATCCGGGATTCGATGCAGGCCAATGTGCTGAGTGCCGTTGGCGTCGGTAGAGATATTGGTGACAATTCCTTCAGCGCGGAAGGGAGTCTGCATTAGCATCTGTGCCAGGCGCTGGAAGGCGCTCCACTGTTCTTGCGGCGGGTAGTCGTACAGAGAGGTCGATGGCCAGGCTTGATCGACCAGATCGCTGCCTTCATCACTAATAATCAGGAATCCCCCCGGGGCAGGGCTGTTCAGCGCCTGAGCCGCCCGTGCGGTCTCTCGTGAAATAAACGGTGCTGTAGACGTATTCACCAGATTATCCAGCGACTCTGCGCTAACCGGTCGCAGCAGAACGTTTACGCCATCCAGCTTCCCGGCGTTTGCCCGCTTAACCAGCGCAGTCCAGTCTTTACTGTTGCCTAAATTAACCAGCGCATTTTTCAGGCGCACGCATTCATCCTCGGCGGCGCACAGATCGGCAGTTTTCAAGACAATTTCACCAAAATCATCCAGCAGTACCATACCGGATTTTTGGATTGCTGAACGTAGCGATGCGCTGACGCGGGAGTCATCATCTGGTTTTGGATGGAGCTGACGGTTGACGGCCTGCGTTAGCGCAATGGCTTTATTCACCAGATCGGATTCTGGCAACGGCAGCGCGCGGGCATCGTTCCAGATAATTTGCGAGCAGTCGAAAGGCGTAAAAGGCGTGGCGGGCAGCGCGCTCCAGCTCCCTGGTGTATGAATATTACACATTCCCGTACCGCTCAGATGGAGTGTGTCACCAACACGAACGCCTGCGTTTTCAAGCTGCTTAACGCTGGTGGCTTCGATAGTTTGTGCGCCTTTCATCCATGAAAGGGTGAATTTTATCGGCATATCCAGCGGGATCCAAAACAGCAGCATCAGCAGTACCAGCAACGAGCCGCCAGCGATGACGGCGCTGCGTAACCAGTGTTGTAGCGGAAAGTTTTTTACTTCGTCGTGCAGGGATAAAAAACGGCCCTGGCGGACAACGTGGCGATCCAGATAAATATCGATATCCGTTTGCTGCCCGAGGTCCTGCGCAATGTATGGCTGCCAGTGAGGCGGGTAAATCAAATCGATAATTCCCAGCGAGATATTATTGATTTGCTCCTGGTCGTTTTCACCAAATAGTCCCCACCGGCGCGGGGTTCCACGCAGACAATGTATTTCCCGCAGCGCGGTTTTAGACGGCGGGGCAAACAATCCCCACAGCCCAGCGGCTAGCAGCAGCACGGCTCCGCCGACCATCCACGGCACGAAAGTATCCGGCATAATTAAACAGAAAAAGAACAGCAGGAACGAAGCCACAATCAGTAACGCTTCGCGCAGCCCCGCAGGGCGGCTAAGTACATACTCTTCGTGTGTTTCCTGGCGAATATTCAGCAGTTCAATCTGCTCACTCTCTTCGCCGCGAATGGATGCCTGCGTAGACGCGGTGTGTTGCAGCGCGTAGCCACGCGCCTCCTGCATATACTCTTGCAGTGTGTGCCCGTTTAAAGAGATAACCAAAGGCAGCGTATTGGTGTGGATCAGCTCAACGTTATTTTCGTCATTGATGTACTGTTCCCAGAATGGAGGCAGGTGTACCTCAACGGAGTCCAGATAGTAGCGCCATTTGTTAGGATCGTCGGTGGTGATGCCATAGCGCGTAATCGAATGAGTCAGAACGATGACGCTGTTACTTTGGGAATTCAACGTTAACGATACAGGCGCAGTACTGGCTCCTGTTGGGCCAGGAACTTGCTGAATTTGACTGAGGTTTTCAAGATAGTTTTCGACTGCACCACGCTCTTCGGGTGTCAGTTTACGCTTTGTCGCGTCTGAGAATACGTTGCTCCAGGGCAATTTTTGCCGCCTGGATTTTAATCTGAGTAGCCAACCTGCAAGTAACGAGCAGGCCAGCAAAGCAGCTAAAAAAATCAGAATGGTGCTCATGCTTTCCCCATCTTACTTAGTCTGTCAGGTGTAGTCAGTCGCACCTTGTACAATATTCGTGATTCTGTGGTTGGCTATCGGCAAGCGTGGAGTTGAACTTGAGCATCTTTATGAACAGCCCAGTAAATGCGAATAATAGCAAAATCACTAAAAACGGAATATCAGCAAATTCCTGGAGTTATTTCAACCTATTGACTTTTAATTTGAAATGAGAATTAACTTTTAGTACGTTACATAAATGTAAATAAACGGCAATTCACGTTGCCGAAACCGTGCGGTCTATCGCACAATGACCCCAGATTTCACAGCAAAGATCCTCATGATGAGCAAATCATTACAGAAACCCACGATTTTGAAAGTGGAAACCGTCGCACAATCCCGGTTGTTTAAAATCGAAAGCGTGGACCTTGAGTTCAGCAACGGCGTACGCCGTGTGTATGAACGTATGCGCCCGTCCACTCGCGAAGCGGTAATGATTGTGCCGATTGTTGACGACCACCTGATTCTCATCCGCGAATATGCGGTGGGGACAGAATCCTACGAACTTGGGTTTTCTAAGGGATTAATCGATCCCGGTGAAAGCGTGTTTGACGCGGCGAATCGGGAGCTGAAAGAAGAAGTGGGATTTGGGGCAAAGGACCTGACGTTTTTGAAAAAACTCAGCATGGCACCCTCCTATTTCTCCAGCAAGATGAACATCGTGGTGGCGGAGGATCTTTATCCTGAATCGCTGGAAGGCGATGAACCAGAACCGTTACCACAAGTGCGCTGGCCGCTGGCACATTTGATGGACCTGTTAGAAGATCCTGATTTTCATGAAGCGCGTAATGTGAGCGCACTGTTTCTGGTTCGCGAATGGCTGAAAGGACAGGGACGACTTTGATTTTTATGTCCGGTGGTGCTGTCGCTTATCCGGCCTACGATTTAGCCACTGTACGTAGGCCGGATGAGCAACGCACCATCCGGCAAAAGATTAGAACAACTCGTGTGTCTCACCATTATCGATAATGGTTGTCCCCACTTCATGTACAGCCTGCTGAGTTGGCTGCGTGCCCTCAATAAAATACTCTTCGCGACTGTTTCCGCCGCTCGCCAGTTGCCCAGTACTGCGATCAATATTGACCGTCACGATGCCAGGCGGTGGCGTCAGCGGCTGCTCAGGAACGCCTTCTAACACACTCTTCATGTAGGCATCCCACGCCGGCTGTGCGCTCTTTGCTCCACCTTCATAGCCAGAGATTTGATCTTTGATTGCACCAGAGGCGGTGGAGTGTCCGAGATTGCGGCGATGATCGTCAAAACCGATCCATACCGAGGTTACAACCCCAGGCCCATAGCCGGAGAACCATGCATCTTTAGAGCTGTTGGTGGTCCCGGTTTTACCGCCGATATCACGACGTTGTAAATCGCGACCCGCACGCCAACCGGTTCCCATCCAGCCCGGCTCGCCGAAGATATTGGTGTTCAGCGCGCTTTTAATCAGGAAAGCCAGCGGTGTGTTGATCACATGAGGAGCATATTCCTGTGTCCCGCTTTGTGCGACCAGCGCCTGATTAGCCTGCTCAAGCTTCGGCATCGGCACGGTGGAATTCTGCTGTTCCTGCGAGATGGCGACGTCCTCAACGTTACTGTTTTCCAGTACGTTAGACTTCTGGGTATCACCATAAATGACAGGAATATCACACTCCGGGCAGGCAATTTTCGGCTTCGCTTCGAAGATGACCCCGCCCTGATCGCTTTCAATCTTGCTGATAAACCATGGGTCAACCAGGAAACCACCGTTGGCCATAACCGCGTAGCCGCGTGCCACCTGCATTGGGGTGAATGATGCGGAACCCAGAGCCAGTGATTCGGTGTGGACAATGTTCTGGGCCGGGAAGCCGAAACGCTGCAGATATTCTGCCGCGTAGTCCACGCCCATCGCTCGCATCGCGCGAACCATCACGACGTTCTTCGACTGACCGAGTCCCTGACGTAAGCGGATAGGCCCGGCGTACTGCGGCGGTGAGTTTTTCGGCTGCCAGTCAGAACCGGCACCCGCATCCCAGCGAGAAATCGGCACGTCATTCAGCATACTTGCCAGCGTCAGACCTTTATCCATCGCGGCGGTATAGAGGAATGGTTTGATATTCGAACCGACCTGACGCAACGCCTGAGTTGCACGGTTGAATTTGCTCTGATTGAAATCAAAACCACCCACCAGCGCCAGTACCGCACCGTTTTGCGGGTTGATAGAGACCAGGGCGGAGTTAACGTCCGGTACTTGTGCCAACCACCAGGCATCGCCGACCTGGCGTACCCAGATTTGCTGACCTGTCTGGACGACATCTGTCACTTTACGCGGTGTCGGGCCTTGTTGTGTATCTGACCGGTATGGACGCGCCCAGCGCATGCCTTCCATGCGCAATGCAACCGACGTGCCGTCTGCCAGTGTAGCGGTTGCTTCCTGCGGATTAGCGCTGGTGATCGCTGCCGGTAGTAATGGTCCGTAGGTTGGGAGAGCTTTCAGCGAATCGGTGATTTTTTTGGTATCCCAAGCGCTTTCACCCACTTTCCACAACACATTCGACGGGCCGCGGTAGCCGTGGCGCATGTCGTAATCCATTACGTTGTTGCGTACTGCCTGCTGGGCTGCTTGCTGTACTTTGCGTGTGATGGTGGTGGTGATGCGATACCCGTCTTCATAGGCTTTTTCGCCATAACGGCTATACATCTCCTGACGTACCATCTCTGATAAATAGGGTGCAGAGAAGGCTATTTCCGGAGCGTGGTAGTTGGCGTCAATGGCTTCGCTACGCGCCTGATCGTACTGGGCCTCGGTAATGTAGTTCTCGCTCAACATACGTGACAACACGACGTTACGTCTCGCGGTAGCTCGGTCCATTGAATAGAGCGGGTTGAATGTTGACGGCGCTTTTGGCAGCCCGGCAATTACGGCTATCTCGCTTAAGCTGAGCTGGTCGACCGTCTTGCCGAAATAGACCTGTGCCGCGGCACCCACGCCATACGCGCGATACCCCAGATAAATCTTGTTCAGATAAAGCTCGAGGATCTCGTCTTTACTCAGCAATTGCTCAATGCGGATCGCCAGGAACACCTCTTTGATCTTACGCATCAGCGTGCGTTCCGGGCTAAGGAAGAAGTTTCTCGCCAGCTGTTGGGTAATGGTACTTGCCCCCTGCGACGCATGGCCGGAGAACAGCGCTACGCTTGCCGCACGGAAGATCCCGACCGGGTCAACACCATGATGCTCATAAAAACGGCTGTCTTCTGTCGCGATAAAAGCTTTGACCATTTCCGGCGGCATTTGATCCAGCTTTACCGGAATTCGACGTTTCTCGCCATATTGCGCGATCAGCTCGCCGTCAGCGCTGTAAACCTGCATCGGGATCTGCAAACGTACATCTTTTAACGTCGCGACGTCAGGTAATTGCGGCTCAATATAGCGATAGAGGCCATAAATCGAGCCTGCTCCCAGCAGGATGCAACATACTGCAAGGATTAATAAATACTTTACGAACTTCACTGGAGATTTCCCATTTAGTGGCATTTGGGCAGTTTATAAACAAACGCGCGGTAGTATAAAGGCAAGCCAGACGCATTGATATACCCGTTAAAGCAACGGGTGATAAGGAGATCATCAGCAATGGCTTTCAGTATCTGGAAAATTGGTCTGCATATTCAGCAACATGAAGTGCTGGCTGTTGTCGTCTCTCGTGACGGCTCTGGTTGGTTTCTACCACGCTGGTGGCGTATGCCATTGGCACGTCAGGTTATCGTTGAGGGTCACATTCGCGAGCCTGAACAGCTTGCGGCAGTGTTAATGCCGTGGAGTCGTGAGCTTCCCCGCCGACACCATATCTATCTGTCCTTTCCCGCCAACAGGACACTACAAAAAAAATTTCCACGCCCTGCAATGACCTTACGTGAGCCAGAACAAACGGCATGGTTGTCGGGGTCTATGGCACGTGAGCTGGATATGGAGCCGGATGCGCTGAATTTTGATTATAGTGAAGATACGTTAAGCCCGGCATTTAACGTGACAGCTGCGCAAAGCAAAGAAATTTCAACACTCCTGACACTGATGCAAACGCTGAAAGTACAGGTTGCTGCCATCACGCCTGATGCCAGCGCACTACAACGCTTTATTTCCTATTTGCCACCGCATCAACAGTGTCTGGCCTGGCGTGACGATGAGCAATGGCTATGGGCGACCCGTTATGCCTGGGGACGTAAATCGGCAAGTGATATTACCGTTCTTGACGATCTTGCTGCGACATTATCTCTGGCAACAGAAAACATTGCTCTGTGCGCGCCCAAAGGATTCGATCCCTTAAGCGTCGTGTCTGTCCGCCAGCCGCCCATTCCTCCAGAAAGCCACGTTTTTGCCATTGCGCTGGGTCTTGCTATGGGGGAAATGGAGTGATGACACCGACAATCAATCTTTTGCCCTGGCGTCAGTCACGACGCAATGCCTGCCTGCGGTTTTGGGGGGCTTTATTTAGCGGTTCACTGCTGTTGATTGTCGGCTGCGCGTTGAGCTATTACGCCGTTACCCGTGTAGAAAACCGGGCTGATACTGTGCTGATAACCGCCGAAAAAATGCGGGCTGATGCCCTGGCGGCGCTAAAGCCTCGTTTGCAACTACGTCAGCAACAATGGCAACAAGCTCAGCAACGAGAAAGACTGCGTGACCAGACGCGAAGTTGGCAGCCCATTCTGGAAGGGCTGGCGGCTCTGTTACCAGAGCATGCGTGGTTGACGAAAATGACCTGGCAGCAAGATACGCTGGAAATTACCGGCAGTACGCTGAACTTTGCTGCATTAAAAGTGCTGGAAAATCAATTGCATCAGCAGACCTTTCTTCAGGTAGGTAGCCCAGGGGAAACACAGCAGGATGCACAGGGCCGTTGGCATTTCCACTATCGTCTGATACGGAGCGCTACGCATGATAGCCCTCTGTGATGGCTGGTTGACACAATCGCCGCGTTTTCGCACCGCCTGTTGGGCTGGCTGGAGTTTTGCGCTGGTTATTATTGTCGCGTTATGCCTGTTTTACCCTGCGGTGCAGGCGCGAAATGCACAACGAACAGCGTTAACACAGCAACGTGCGGTAATTCAATTGCAGTGGCGAAACCTGTACCAGTTGGCTGCTTCGGTCGACTCAACGCTTTCGGCAACTGAAGAGAAGATAATTCCTTTTTCTGCTTTAGCGTTCCAGACCCCTGTTACACGTTTGATTCACTGGCAACCCTCCGCGCAGGGAGGCGAGATGGCGCTGAGGTCAGCCTGGGATGCGATCCCGCCAATGTTCGTGCGTTTGGCGGAGCAGGGAATGAATGTCAATCGGTTCTCTCTCAGCGTGGAGGATGCTGAGCTGCTATTAACGATACAGCTGGAGCGTCTGAATGAAGGGTAAACGCTGGCTGTTGGTGTGTTCCAGCTTGCTGATATTGACCGGTATGCGTAATCCCTTCCAGCCGCCAGAAGATCACTGTCAGCTTTCTGAACTATCGACGTGGCGCTATCAAGGCGCCGTGATCAAGGGAGAGCGAACGATAGGCCTGGTGCTGGATGGCAAGCATAAATGGCGGCGTGTAGAGCAGCACGATGTTTTGAACAGTGGCTGGACGGTCTCTCAGGTTACGGCGCAAAACATGACCATTGACACGGATAAAAATTGCGAGCCGTCACGGAGGCAATGGCAACGACAAGGAGAGGTGAATGAAGCGATGGATAGCGGCAGTTCTGATGACAATAGTTCCCACCTTGCTGGCGGGGAAAACGCAAAACGTGACGCTGGTGGTGGATGAGGTTCCAGTTGTTCAGGTGCTGCAGGCGCTTGCTGAACAGGAAGGCAAAAATCTGGTGGTTTCTCCCGATGTCAGTGGCGTACTGTCACTGCACCTGGCTGATGTACCGTGGAAGTTGGCATTCCAGACTGTGGTGAAAAGCGCCGGACTGGTACTGCGTCAGGAGGGAAACATCCTGCATGTGCATTCTGTTCGCTGGCAGAATGAAAATGCGGCACGTCAGGAGAGTGAGCAGGTACGGATTCAGGCGAGTCTACCGCTGGAACATCGCAACATAATTTTGCACTACGCTGATGCAACAGAGCTGGCTAAAGCCGGTGAGAAGCTGCTGAGTGCAAAGGGCAGCATGACGGTCGACAAACGAACCAACCGGTTATTACTGCGTGATAACAACGTTGCGCTGCTCGCTCTGGAGAAGTGGGTGGCGCAAATGGATTTACCCGTTGAGCAGGTTGAACTGGCGGCACACATTGTTACGATTAATGAGAAAAGCCTGCGCGAGCTGGGAGTTAAGTGGTCACTGGCTGATGCACAACAATCGGCGACGGTGGGTGATGTCACGACGCTTGTCAGCGATATCTCCGTACCTGCTGCGACCACCCGTGTAGGGTTTAACATTGGGCGTATTAATGGGCGTTTACTTGAGCTGGAGCTTTCTGCACTCGAGCAAAAGCAGCAGCTCGATATTATTGCCAGCCCACGGTTACTGGCATCTCACTTGCAACCTGCCAGTATTAAGCAGGGGAGTGAGATCCCTTACCAGGTTTCCAGCGGAGAAAGTGGCGCGACCTCCGTTGAGTTCAAGGAGGCTGTGCTGGGAATGGAAGTCACGCCAACTGTGCTGCAGCAAGGGCGGATTAGACTTAAACTGCATATCAGCCAGAATGTTCCCGGTCAGGTATTACAACAAGCGGATGGCGAAGTGCTGGCTATTGATAAGCAAGAGATTGAAACCCAGGTAGAAGTAAAAAGTGGAGAAACAATCGCGCTGGGTGGGATTTTTTCGCGTAAAAATAAATCTGCGGAGGACAGCGTCCCGCTGTTAGGCGATATCCCCTGGCTGGGTTATTTTTTTCGTCATGACGGCAAAGAAGATGAGCGACGCGAGTTAGTCGTGTTTATCACGCCAAGACTGGTCCCGACAGAATAACTTATGCAGGAAAAGCCGTTGTTTTTGCACTGAACACGTTTCAGGGATTTGACGTGCGGGTGTATTTAGCATACAAGGAGTACCGATTTGAGCGTCGGTACTTTTCTTTACTTATGCGAGCAGTGAACATGCCTTGCCTTTCTGGTGGTGTGTCATTGGCTTATTTGGCCTCATTTGGCTACGCGATACGTCGCTGAGCCTGATGTTTACGGGGTAGCTTATCTACCACAACCAGAAATGCGCAAGGATTGGTGATTTATTCAGTTGCCAAACCCGCTTGAGTATTGAGATAATTTTCAGTCTGACTCTCGCAATATCTTATGAGGTTTCAGTTCATGTCCTGCTGCGCTGTGTGTCTGCGAAGCGGGTTTACCATTAACGAATAGTCTTAGTAGTACCGAAAAAATGGCAGAGAAACGCAATATCTTTCTGGTTGGGCCTATGGGTGCCGGAAAAAGCACTATTGGGCGCCAGTTAGCTCAACAACTCAATATGGAATTTTACGATTCTGATCAAGAGATTGAGAAACGAACCGGAGCTGATGTGGGCTGGGTCTTCGATGTAGAAGGTGAAGACGGCTTCCGTGATCGCGAAGAAAAAGTCATCAACGAGTTGACGGAAAAACAGGGTATTGTGCTGGCAACTGGCGGTGGCTCTGTTAAATCACGTGAAACACGTAACCGTCTTTCCGCTCGTGGCGTCGTGGTCTATCTTGAAACGACAATTGAAAAACAACTTGCGCGAACTCAACGCGACAAGAAACGCCCGCTGCTGCAGGTAGAATCGCCGCCTCGTGAAGTTCTGGAAGCGTTGGCTGATGAACGCAATCCTCTGTATGAAGAGATTGCTGACGTGACCATTCGCACCGACGATCAGAGCGCAAAAGTCGTGGCAAACCAGATTATTCATATGTTGGAAAGCAACTGATTCTGGCTTAATACACTCGTCTGCGGGTACAAGTAACTAAGGTGGATGTCGCGTCATGGAGAGGATTACAGTCACTCTCGGGGAACGTAGTTACCCTATCACCATCGCGGCTGGTTTGTTTAATGAACCGGCTTCATTCTTACCGCTGAAATCGGGCGATCAGGTTATGTTGGTGACCAACGAAACTCTGGCTCCCCTTTATCTCGATAAGATTCGCGGCGTACTTGAACAGGCGGGTGTTAACGTTGATAGCGTGATCCTTCCCGATGGTGAGCAATATAAAAGCCTGACGGTTCTGGACACGGTTTTCACCGCGTTACTGCAAAAACCGCACGGTCGTGATACCACGCTGGTTGCTCTCGGTGGCGGCGTGATTGGCGATCTTACCGGTTTTGCTGCGGCAAGCTATCAGCGTGGTGTACGTTTTATTCAAGTTCCGACAACGCTGTTGTCGCAGGTTGACTCCTCCGTTGGCGGCAAAACTGCCGTAAACCATCCCCTCGGTAAAAATATGATTGGCGCGTTTTACCAACCGGCCTCCGTGGTGGTGGATCTCGACTGTCTGAAAACGCTTCCTGCGCGAGAGCTGGCATCGGGACTGGCGGAAGTAATCAAGTACGGCATCATTCTTGACGGTGAATTTTTCAGTTGGCTGGAAGAAAATCTGGACGCGCTGTTACGTCTGGATGGCCCGGCAATGGCGTACTGTATCCGTCGTTGTTGTGAGCTGAAAGCAGAAGTTGTCGCAGCAGACGAGCGCGAAATGGGCTTACGTGCTTTACTGAATCTGGGGCATACGTTTGGCCACGCAATCGAAGCTGAAATGGGTTATGGCAATTGGTTGCATGGTGAAGCTGTTGCAGCAGGTATGGTGATGGCGGCTCGTACGTCAGAGCGCCTGGGCCAGTTTACCTCCTCTGATACGCAGCGCATCATTACGCTGCTTAAGCGAGCAGGCTTACCGGTTAATGGACCTCGTGAGATGTCTACTCAGGCATATTTGCCGCACATGCTGCGTGATAAGAAAGTGTTGGCGGGAGAGATTCGTTTAGTGCTTCCGCTGGCCATAGGGAAGAGTGAAGTACGCGGCGGAGTGTCGCACGAGGTGGTTCTTAACGCTATTGCTGATTGCCAGCAGGTGTAACAACAAGAAAGGTCCGGCTTGCGTTGCAAAGCGTAAGTCTTTTAGCTTCAGGTTATGTGCAAAGTCGTAAGCATTAACCTTTGAGTGGGGTGTTAAATGGATGAATTCAAACCAGAAGACGAGCTGAAACCCGATCCCAGCGATCGTCGTACTGGTCGTTCTCGTCAATCGTCTGAACGTGATAATGAGCCGCAAATCAATTTTGATGATGTTGATCTGGATGCCGACGATCGTCGTCCAACGCGTGCGCGTAAAGAGCGTGATGAAGAGCAAGAAGTTGAAGAAGACTATGAATCTGATGACGAAACCGTGGATGAAGAGCGTGTAGAACGTCGTCCGCGTAAGCGTAAACAAGCTGCCAGTAAACCTGCCTCTCGTCAGTACATGATGATGGGCGTAGGTGTCCTGGTGCTATTGCTGTTGATCATCGGTATCGGTTCAGCGCTGAAGGCCCCCTCATCCTCCTCTTCCAGTGATCAGACTGCGTCTGGCGAGAAGAGCATCGATCTTTCTGGCAGTAACGCAACGGATCAAGCGAGCACGGCTCAGCCGGCTGGCAATACGCAGCAGGATGTTTCTCTGCCACCGATTTCCTCTACACCGACCCAAGGACAGGCACCTGCTGCCGCTGAAGGTCAGCAGCGGGTTGAAGTGCAGGGCGATCTGAACAATGCCCTGACGCAGCCGCAAGGCCAGGAACAAGTTAATAATGTGGTAGTGAATTCTACGCTGCCCACTGAACCTGCTACCGTTGCACCAATTCGCAATGGCAATACGGCACGTCAGACTGCTACAACAGAACCTGCGGAACGCCACGCAACTACGCGTCCGGCAGAACGCAAACAGGTTGTTATTGAGCCGAAGAGTAAGCCGCAAACTACAGTGAAAGCGACGCCGACAGAGCCAAAACCGGTTGCTCAGGCGAAACGCACTGAACCGACAGCGCCAGTCACTACGACGAAAGCGCCAGCCGTGACAGCTACACCAAAAGCGACAACTGAGCCAAAAGCAACCGTAAGTACGACGCCTGCCCAGACTGCTGCACCTGCGACAACGACTACAACACCTGTTGCTGGCGGCGCGAAAAGTGCAGGGAATGTTGGTGCTTTAAAATCCGCACCGTCCAGTCATTACACTTTGCAGCTCAGCAGTTCTTCTAACTACGACAACCTGAATGGTTGGGCGAAGAAAGAGAACCTGAAAAACTACGTGGTGTATCAGACGACGCGTAACGGTCAACCGTGGTATGTTCTGGTGACTGGCGTGTATGCGTCTAAAGATGACGCTAAACGTGCAGTGTCTACGTTGCCTGCCGATATTCAGGCGAAAAATCCGTGGGCAAAACCGCTGCATCAGGTTCAGGCAGATTTGAAGTAAGATAGGCTATGTTCTGCAATTGTTTGATGTTTCGCCCAATTGCGGGACAAAGACTAAAGCGCAGGATGCTGTCGGAGCTTTCTCCACAGCCGGAGAAGGTGTAATTAGTTAGTCAGCATGAAAAAAAATCGCGCTTTTCTGAAGTGGGCAGGGGGAAAATACCCCCTGCTTGATGATATCAAGCGGCATTTGCCCCAAGGTGAATGTCTGGTTGAACCCTTCGTGGGTGCCGGGTCGGTGTTCCTCAACACCGACTTTTCTCGTTATATTCTTGCCGATATCAACAGCGACCTCATCAGTCTCTATAACATCGTGAAGGCGCGTACTGATGAGTATGTGCAGGCTTCACGCGAGCTGTTTGTACCTGAAACTAATCAGGCTGAGGTGTACTATCAGTATCGGGAAGAATTTAATGCCTGTCAGGATCCGTTTCGACGTGCGGTGCTGTTCTTATATCTGAACCGTTTTGGCTACAATGGCCTGTGTCGTTATAACCTCCGTGGCGAATTTAACGTGCCATTTGGCCGTTATAAAAAACCCTATTTCCCGGAAGCAGAGTTGTATCATTTTGCAGAAAAAGCGCAGAATGCAGAATTCCATTGCCTTTCGTATGAAGAGTGCATGGATCGTGCCGATGTAAACTCTGTTGTCTATTGTGATCCGCCGTATGCCCCATTGTCTGCTACGGCGAATTTCACCGCTTATCATACCAACAGCTTCAGCCCAAAAGAGCAGGCCCGTTTGGCTGAGATGGCGGAAAAGCTGGTCAGTAAGCGAATCCCGGTGTTAATTTCGAACCATGACACGCCCGATACCCGAGAGTGGTACAAAGCGGCGAAACATTTTCAGGTCAAAGTGCGGCGCAGTATAAGCAGCAACGGCGGCACACGTAAAAAGGTGAACGAATTGCTGGCTCTGTACAAACCAGGGGTCGTAACGCCTGCGAAAAAATAATTCTCAAGGAGAAGCGGATGAAACAGTATTTGATTGCCCCCTCAATTCTGTCGGCTGATTTTGCCCGCCTGGGTGAGGACACCGCGAGAGCATTAGCTGCCGGTGCCGATGTCGTGCACTTCGACGTCATGGACAACCACTATGTACCGAATCTGACTATCGGGCCGATGGTGTTGAAGTCGCTGCGTAAATATGGGATCACTGCCCCAATTGATGTCCATCTGATGGTGAAGCCGGTTGATCGTATTGTCCCGGACTTTGCTGCGGCAGGAGCCAGCATCATTACTTTTCATCCTGAAGCCTCCGAGCATGTCGACCGCACTTTACAGCTCATCAAAGAGAATGGTTGCAAGGCGGGTCTGGTGTTTAACCCGGCGACACCGCTGAGCTACCTGGACTACGTAATGGATAAGCTGGATGTGATCCTGCTGATGTCCGTAAATCCGGGGTTTGGCGGGCAGTCTTTCATTCCTCAAACGCTGGAAAAATTACGTGAAGTCCGTCGCCGTATTGATGAATCCGGCTATGACATCCGCCTGGAAGTCGATGGCGGCGTCAAGGTAAACAACATTGGCGAAATCGCGGCAGCGGGTGCTGATATGTTTGTCGCAGGCTCTGCAATTTTCGACCAACCAGACTACAAAAAAGTCATTGATGAAATGCGCAATGAATTGGCGAAGGTAAGTCATGCATAAATTTCAGGACATTCGTGGCGTTGCATTCGACCTCGACGGTACGCTGGTTGACAGTGCGCCAGGATTAGCCGCAGCGGTGGATATGGCGCTGTACGCGCTGGAGTTACCGACGGCGGGTGAAGAACGCGTGATTACCTGGATAGGTAATGGCGCTGATGTGTTGATGGAGCGTGCGCTCACCTGGGCTCGTCTGGAGCGTGCCACGCTGCGTAAAACGATGGGTAAACCGCCCGTAGATGACGACATTCCTGCTGAAGAGCAGGTGCGTATTTTACGTAAGCTGTTCGACCGCTATTACGGTGATATCGCTGAAGAAGGAACCTTCTTGTTCCCTCATGTTGCTGATACGCTGGGTGCGTTGCATGCGCAAGGCCTGCCGTTAGGCCTGGTGACCAACAAACCAACGCCGTTTGTGGCGCCGTTGCTCAACGCATTGGACATCGCCAAATATTTTAGCGTGGTCATCGGTGGTGACGACGTGAAAAACAAAAAACCGCATCCCGATCCACTACTGTTAGTGGCTGACAGGATGGGGATTCCCCCCGAGCAATTGCTCTTTGTGGGCGATTCGCGTAATGATATTCAGGCCGCAAAAGCGGCTGGTTGTCCCTCAGTTGGCCTAACGTATGGTTATAACTACGGTGAAGGGATAGATCTCAGCCAGCCAGATGTAATTTACGACAGCATTAATGACCTTCTGCCCGCACTCGGGCTTCCGCATAGCGAAAATCAGGAATTGAAAAATGACTAAGCCCATCGTTTTTAGTGGCGCACAGCCCTCAGGTGAATTGACCATTGGCAACTATATGGGTGCGCTGCGTCAATGGGTAAACATGCAGGATGACTACCATTGCATCTACTGTATTGTGGACCAGCATGCTATCACCGTCCGTCAGGATGCTCAGAAGCTGCGTAAAGCAACACTGGATACGCTGGCGCTTTATCTGGCGTGTGGTATCGATCCTGAGAAAAGCACCATTTTTGTTCAGTCCCACGTACCAGAGCATGCACAGTTAGGCTGGGCGCTGAACTGCTACACCTATTTTGGTGAACTGAGCCGTATGACCCAGTTCAAAGACAAATCTGCGCGCTACGCTGAGAACATCAACGCCGGTCTGTTTGACTATCCGGTACTGATGGCCGCTGATATTCTGCTGTACCAGACGAATCTGGTACCGGTAGGTGAGGATCAGAAGCAGCACCTGGAACTGAGCCGCGATGTTGCCCAGCGTTTTAATGCGCTGTATGGCGATATCTTTAAAGTGCCTGAGCCGTTTATTCCTAAATCTGGTGCGCGCGTGATGTCCCTGCTGGAGCCGACGAAGAAAATGTCTAAGTCGGATGACAACCGTAACAACGTGATCGGCCTGCTGGAAGATCCGAAATCAGTGGTTAAAAAAATCAAACGTGCAATGACGGATTCCGATGAGCCGCCTGTTGTGCGCTACGATCTGCAGAATAAAGCGGGTGTTGCTAACCTGCTGGATATTCTCTCTGCCGTGACCGGCCAGAGCATTCCAGAACTGGAACAGCACTTTGAAGGCAAAATGTATGGTCACCTGAAAGGCGAAGTTGCGGAAGCTGTTTCCGGTATGCTGACTGAGCTTCAGGAGCGCTACCACCGTTATCGTAATGATGAAGCTTTCCTGCAGAAAGTAATGAAAGACGGCGCAGAAAAAGCCAGTGCTCGCGCATCTGAAACGCTGAAAGCGGTTTATGAAGCGATTGGTTTTGTCGCTAAGCCGTGATTCATTCAGTGTTATTAAAAAAACCGGGTAAACCCCGGTTTTTTTTCGTCTGTGTTTTTTGCAACCCACAAAAATTGTGAAGCGCTTCGCCGTTTGCACATTCCCCCATTGCGTTATACCTTCAATTTAATGAAGATATAAATATTCAATTTACTGAAAATATATGATGAGCCGGACATTTATCAAGAAAGAGGGGGTTGTGCAGACAACCCTGGCCCGTTACTTGCTCGGAGAGAAGTGCGGTAACCGTTTGAAAACGATTGATGAACTGGCAAATGAATGCCATTCATCGGTAGGGTTAACGCAGGCCGCGCTTAAAACGCTGGAATCCTCAGGGGCGATCCGTATTGAACGTCGCGGGCGCAACGGTAGCTATCTGGTGGAGATGGATAATCGGACGTTGTTGAAGCATGTCGACATCAATAACGTGGTCTGTGCAATGCCGCTGCCCTATACCCGTTTATATGAAGGACTGGCGAGTGGGTTGAAGGCACAGTTTGACGGCATTCCATTTTATTACGCGCATATGCGTGGGGCAGATATTCGTGTGGAATGCTTGCTAAATGGTGTCTACGACATGGCGGTTGTTTCCCGTCTGGCGGCGGAAAGCTACCTTGCGCAAAATGGGCTTTTCATCGCACTGGCGCTGGGGCCGCACACTTATGTAGGTGAACACCAGTTAATCTGTCGCAAGGGTGAGTCCGGGAGCGTGAAGCGTGTTGGGTTGGATAATCGTTCGGCGGATCAGAAGATCATGACCGAAGCCTGTTTTGGCGAGCGTGATGTTGAGCTAATTGATCTTCCTTATCACGAAAGCCTTCAGCGTATTGCGAAAGGGGATGTAGATGCGGTTATCTGGAATGTGGTTGCGGAGGCTGAACTGGCGGTGCTGGGATTAGAAGCTACACCGCTGACTAGCGACCCGAGATTCCTTCAGGCCACGGAGGCTGTGGTGCTGACCCGGACAGATGATTATCCGATGCAGCAATTGCTACGTACCATCGTTAACAAAGAGGCGCTGCTTGCCCATCAGCAACGAGTGGCAAATGGCGAGCAGGAACCCAGTTATTAAGCGAAGGGCATGGGATGGAAAACAGACTGAACCTGCTGTGTGACGCAGGCGTTATCGACCAAGATATCTGCAGCGGCATGCTGCAGGTTGTGAAGCGACTGGATGAAGAGTGGCGTTTGCCGGTTTATTCCGAGCAAGGGACGATGGCGATGACCCATATGGCAAGTGCATTAATGCGCAGTCGTCGGGGAGAAGTGATTGAAGCGCTGGATGATGAACTGTTGACAGAACTGACGCAATCCAACCTCTGGCCAACTATTTTGTTGGTACACCAGATTTTGCTGAAAGAGTTTGCGGTGACACTGCATCCGAATGAAGAGGGGTATCTGTTGGCAAATCTGTACGGTTTGTGGATGGCGGCGCACGAAGTCGTCTGAAGTAAATAGAGTATCGGCGTATTGCACTTTAAATATTCAAAAAAATGAATATTTAACTGAGGGATTAGAAACGAGGCATACAGATGTTTATACATGCATTGAAACGCCAGAACCCTGCTCTTATTACTGCTGCGGTTAGCTTGTGGCAGAAGGGAAAGATCGCTCCGGACAGTTGGGTCATTGATGTTGACCAGGTGATGGAGAATGGCAAACGCCTGCTAGACGTAGCCAGACAGCACGGTATGTCACTCTATTTGATGACGAAGCAGATAGGTCGTAATCCCTGGCTGGCGGACAAGCTTTTACAGCTGGGATACGAAGGCATTGTGGTCGTTGATTACAAAGAAGGTCGGGTCATGCGACGTGCGGGGCTGCCGGTCGCACATCAGGGACACCTGGTGCAGATCCCTTCGCGACAGGTTAGTGAAGCGGTAGCTCAGGGGACCGACGTTATTACCCTGTTTTCGTTGGAGAAAGCGCGTGAGGTTTCTGCAGCAGCGCTAAAGACCGGTCGTGAACAGAGCGTAATGCTTAAAGTGTATGGCAAAGATGATTTTCTTTATCCGGGACAAGAAAGCGGTTTCCCAGTGACGTATCTGAATGAAGTGGTAAGTGAAATACGTCGTTTACCTGGCCTTCGCCTGAGCGGCTTAACGCATTTTCCTTGTCTGCTATGGGATGAGAAATCTGCCGAAACGATACCGACACCAAACCTGCACACTCTGGTGGAAGCCAGATGTCAGTTAGAGGCAGCGGGAATTGAGATTGAACAACTTAATGCCCCTTCTGCCAGCAGCTGCGCGTCGCTGCCGCTACTGGCGAAATATGGTGTAACTCATGCTGAACCAGGACATGCCCTGACAGGGACTGTCCCTTCCAATCAAAAAGGTGATCAACCTGAACGTATTGCGATGCTCTGGCTGAGTGAAATTTCGCACAATTTTCGTGGAGATAGCTATTGCTATGGCGGTGGTTATTACCGTCGCGGTCATGCGCAAAATGCACTGATTTTTACTCCTGACAGTAATACGCCCATTGACGCGAAGCTGAAACCTGTCGACGCCAGCAGTATCGATTATTACCTGCCTCTGGCTGGAGAGTTCCCGGTGAGCAGTGTGGTGGTGTTCTGCTTCCGTACCCAAATTTTTGTGACGCGCAGTGATGTGGTGTTGGTATCCGGGATTCAACGTGGTGCGGCAGAAATTGTGGCCCGTTACGACAGCCTTGGCAACGTTCTGGAGGACTGATGGCCCGATTCGTGGTGTTGGTGATCGATAGCTTTGGCGTTGGCGCAATGAAAGACGTGGCGCGGGTCAGGCCGCAGGATGCCGGGGCAAATACCTGCGGACATATTCTTGGCAAATTACCGCAGTTGCAGCTTCCCACGCTGGAAAAACTGGGGCTGATTAACGCGTTGGGCTATACGCCTGGTGTGATGAATCCTTCTGCGTCAGCGGTTTGGGGCGTAGCTGAATTGCAACATGAAGGTGGCGACACCTTTATGGGACATCAGGAAATTTTAGGAACCCAACCACAGTCTCCGTTACGTATGCCGTTTAGCGAAGTGATTGCCGACGTTGAACGGGCACTGATTGCCGAAGGCTGGCTGGTAGAGCGACGTGGTGGCGAGCTGACGTATCTGTGGGTCAACCAGGCGGTTGCAGTGGGTGACAACCTCGAAGCCGATTTAGGTCAGGTCTATAACCTTACCGCGAATCTTTCTGTTATCCCGTTTGATGAGGTGTTGAAGATAGGGCACGTGGTACGCGAACAAGTACAAGTAGGGCGGGTGATTGCCTTTGGTGGGCAGCTTAATGACAGCCAACGCATTCTGGATGCCGCTGAGATAAAAGAAGGCCGCTTTATCGGTATTAACGCTCCGCGTTCCGGTGCTTATGAACGTGGTTTCCAGGTCAGACATATGGGCTACGGCGTTGATGATCGGGTACAGGTACCACAACAGCTGTATGAGGTGGGAGTGCCTACGGTTCTGGTTGGTAAAGTAGCGGATATCGTCAGCAATCCTCACGGCCGCAATTGGCAAAACCTGGTAGACAGTCAGCAGATTATGGATATCACGCTGAATGAATTTCAGGCCAAATCAACAGTGTTCATCTGCACCAACATCCAGGAAACCGACCTCGCCGGACACGCAGAGGATGTCGCACGTTATGCCGAACGTTTACAGCTTGTCGACCGTAATCTTACACGTCTTCTGGCGGCTATGGCTCGGGATGATTGTTTGGTCGTCATGGCCGATCACGGCAACGATCCGACCATCGGACATAGTCACCATACCCGCGAAGTCGTACCGATATTGGTTTATCAGCAGGGACTGGAACCCACCCGGTTGGGCGTTCGTACCACGTTGTCGGATGTAGGGGCAACGGTTTGCGAGTTTTTTGGTGCACCACCTCCACAAAACGGCACCTCTTTTCTTTCATCGTTGCGACTTACAGGAGACACCTTATGAAGATTGATACGACGGGCTATACCTACGTCCACGAGCATTTGCATATCGATCTCTCTGGTTTTAAGAACAACCTCGATTGTCGACTGGATCAATACGATCTCATCTGTCAGGAGATGAAGGATCTGCGGGCGTTGGGCGTTCGCAACATTATTGAGATGACTAACCGATACATGGGGCGGGATCCACAATTTATGCTCGATATCATGCGTGATACGGGGATGAACGTGGTGGCCTGTACTGGCTATTACCAGGATGCGTTTTTCCCGGAGCATGTTGCGACCCGCAGCGTGGAGCAGCTTGCTCAGGAGATGATTGATGAGATCCTTATCGGTATCGATGGCAGCGAACTCAAAGCTGGGATTATTGCGGAAATTGGCTCCAGCGAAGGGGTGATTACGCCACTGGAAGAGAAGGTGTTTATTGCCGCCGCACGAGCGCATAACGAAACCGGGCGACCGGTTTCGACTCATACCTCTTTTAGCACCATGGGGCTGGAACAGCTGGCGCTACTGAAAGCGCAAGGCGTTTCGCTCTCTCGCGTGGTTGTAGGCCACTGCGATTTGAAAGATAACCTCGACAATATTCTGCACATGATCGATCTCGGCGCGTATGTGCAGTTCGACACCATCGGTAAAAACAGCTACTACCCGGACGAAAAGCGTATTGGGATGCTGCATGCGTTACGCGATCGTGGGTTGCTTAACCGCGTGATGCTCTCAATGGATATTACCCGCCGCTCCCATCTGAAAGCCAATGGCGGTAATGGTTACAACTACCTGTTAAACAACTTTATTCCACAGCTGCGCCAGTCAGGATTCAGTCAGGCCGATGTGGATACGATGTTACGTGATAACCCCTCTCAATTTTTCCAATAAGGACAGAATAATGAAAAAGATTGGCGTTGCTGGCTTACAGCGTGAGCAGATTAAAAAAACTATCGAAACAGTGGCTCCTGGCTGCTTTGAAGTCTCTATTCATAACGATATGGAAGCGGCGATGAAGGTGAAATCCGGGCAACTGGATTACTACATTGGCGCTTGTAACACCGGTGCGGGCGCGGCGTTGTCGATTGCCATTGCGGTGATTGGTTACAACAAAAGCTGCACCATTGCCAAGCCGGGGATTAAGGCGAAAGACGACCATATTGCAAAAATGATTACGGAAGGAAAAGTCGCGTTTGGTCTCTCCGTTGAACACATTGAACACGCAATCCCAATGCTGATTAACCATCTGAAATAAAGGCACGAATATGGATCTGTATATTCAGATTATCGTGGTGGCCTGCCTGACCGGTATGACATCACTGCTGGCGTATCGGTCAGCTGCCGTATTCCATGACGGCATTCGCCCAATTCTGCCGCAGCTTATCGAAGGTAACATGAACCGCCGGGAGGCGGGGAGTATTGCCTTTGGTCTGAGCATTGGTTTTGTGGCGTCAGTGGGGATTTCGTTCACCCTGAAAACCGGGTTGCTCAACGCCTGGCTGCTGTTCCTGCCGACGGACATCCTCGGTGTGCTGGCGGCCAACAGTCTGCTGGCGTTTGGTATGGGGGCTATCTGGGGCGTATTGATCCTCACCTGCCTGCTGCCGGTAAACCAGTTGCTGACAGCGTTGCCGGTCGATGTGCTGGGGAGTTTGGGTGAGCTGAGCTCTCCGGTTGTTTCTGCATTCGCACTTTTTCCGCTGGTGGCGATTTTCTACCAGTTCGGCTGGCAACGTAGCCTTATCGCTGCGGTCGTGGTGCTGATGACCCGCGTTATTGTCGTGCGCTACTTCCCGCATCTGAACCCCGAATCGATCGAGATTTTCGTGGGGATGATCATGCTGCTGGCGATCGCTATCACGCACGACCTGCGTCATCGGGGCGATGAAGGAATGGATACCAGCGGGCTATCGGTGTTTGAAGAGCGTACCTCGCGGATCATTAAAAACCTGCCGTATATCGCGATTGTCGGGGCATTGATTGCAGCGGTTGCCAGTATGAAGATTTTCGCGGGTAGTGAGGTGTCCATCTTTACGCTGGAAAAAGCCTATTCCGCAGGTATTACACCGGAGCAGTCGCAAACACTGGTTAATCAGGCGGCATTAGCTGAATTTATGCGCGGTTTAGGTTTTGTGCCGTTGATTGCCACTACGGCGCTGGCGACCGGGGTGTACGCAGTGGCGGGCTTTACCTTTGTCTATGCCGTGGGCTATTTAGCGCCGAATCCGTGGATTGCGGCACTTCTTGGCGCACTGGTCATTTCCGCAGAAGTCCTGTTGCTGCGCTCTATCGGTAAATGGCTGGGACGTTATCCGTCCGTGCGTAACGCATCGGATAACATTCGTAACGCCATGAATATGTTGATGGAAATGGCGCTGCTGGTCGGCTCTATTTTTGCTGCGATTAAGATGGCGGGCTATACCGGTTTTTCTATCGCCGTCGCGATTTATTTCCTCAACGAATCGATTGGACGCCCGGTACAGAAAATGGCTGCACCCGTGGTGGCAGTGATGATAACCGGCATTGTGCTGAATATTCTTTACTGGTTGGGGCTGTTTGTCCCGGCATAAGGTGGCGTAAATGAAGACGTTTCCGTTGCAAAGTTTGACACTTGCTGAGGCGCAGCAAAAGCAGTTTGCACTTGTAGACTCCCTCTGCCACCACTTTCCCGGTGCAGATTTTCTGTCGGGCGGCGACCTGGGGCTGAGTCCTGGGTTGAATCAGCCCCGGGTGACGCAGCGAGTGGAACACGTGTTGGCTGATGCCTTTCATGCGGAAGCGGCGGTGTTGGTTCAGGGCGCAGGAACCGGGGCGATTCGCGCGGGGTTGGCGTCGTTACTCAAACCAGGGCTGCGGCTACTGGTGCATGTTGCGCCGGTTTATCCCACCACGATGGTGCTCGTTGAGCAGATGGGAATTGAGCTGGTCAGGGCCGACTTCAATGACCTTGCGGCATTAAGACAGGTTATCGCTGAACATCGCCCCGATGCAGCGCTGGTACAGCATACCCGTCAGCAGCCGCAGGACAGCTATGTGCTGGCTGAAGTACTGGCGGAGATTGCCCTGTGTGGGCTGCCAACGTTAACCGATGACAACTATGCGGTGATGAAAGTTGACCGTATTGGCTGTGAATGTGGGGCGACGCTCTCTACCTTCTCCTGTTTTAAGCTCTTTGGGCCGGAAGGGGTGGGGGCGGTGGTTGGCAAGGCGGATATTATCGGTAGAATCCGTGCGACTCAGTATTCCGGCGGCTGCCAGATTCAGGGAGCGCAGGCGTTGGAGGTACTTCGGGGGCTGGTTTTCGCCCCAGTGATGCATGCGGTGCAGGCAGGCGTGTCTGAGCGATTGCTAACGTACCTGAATAGCGGGGGGCTTCCCGAGGTGAAACTGGCGGCGATCGCTAATGCGCAGTCGAAGGTTCTGATCGTCGAGTTTCATCAGCCGATAGCTAAAAGGGTATTGGAAGAGGCGCAAAAACGAGGGGCGCTGCCGTATCCGGTGGGTGCGGAGTCGAAATATGAGCTCCCTCCTCTGTTTTATCGCCTCTCCGGGACTTTTCGTGAAGCCAGTCCGGGGCTTGAGGAATATGCGATTCGCATTAATCCAAACCGTAGTGGAGAGCAAACGGTGCTACGTATTTTGCGGGAAAGCATTAAGCAAGTCATGACTGGCTGAAAATGGGTGACGACAGGCATAAAAAAACCGGGAAACTCCCGGTTTTTTTATTGGCTTCATACTGCAGTGTTAGCGTCGAATTAGTGATTCGAAAACCAGTTCAGCTTATCGCGCAATCCAACAACACGACCAACAATAATCAGGGCCGGACTTTCAACCTGCTGCGCCAGTTCACCGAGTTGCGTCAGCGCTCCGTTGACGACGCGTTGTTTAACGGAGGTTCCGTTTTCTACCAGCGCAACCGGCATATCAGCCTGCATACCAAACTCGATCAATTTTTCCTGGATAGTGGCAGCCTGGTTCAGTCCCATATAGAACACCAGTGTCTGCTTTTCTGCTGCCAGGTTTTCCCAGTCCAGCTCGCCGCCAGTTTTCAGGTGGCCGGTGACCAGACGTACGCTCTGGGCGTAATCTCGATGTGTCAGTGGAATACCCGAATATGCAGAGCAGCCAGAAGCTGCGGTAATGCCTGGAACCACAGAGAACGGAATGCCTGCGTGGCACAGCGTTTCCAGCTCTTCGCCACCGCGTCCAAAGATGAACGGATCGCCGCCTTTCAGGCGTACTACGCGTTTGCCCTGTTGCGCTTCGCGTAGGAGAATCTGGTTAATTTCTTCCTGCGGTACACAGTGATAGCCTGCGCGTTTACCGACAAATACACGATCTGCATCGCGGCGCACAAGGTTCATGATGTCATCAGAAACCAGGCGGTCATACACCACGACATCGGCCTGCTGGATCTGCTGTAGTCCTTTCAGCGTCAGCAGCCCAGCGTCACCAGGTCCGGCGCCAACCAGTACCACTTCACCGCGATGATCCAGCGGTTCGCTGAGCAACTGTTCGGTGGTTTCCTCAATCGCTTTCTGATCGTTATTTGCCAGCGATTGCGCCAGACGATCGTTAACGAACAACTTTTCCCAGAAGCGGCGACGTTCGCCCATGCTGGCAAACTGTTTTTTCACCCGGGAACGTAGTTGCCCCGCATACTGCGCGACCTGGCCCAGATGCTGCGGTAACACGGATTCGAGCCGTTCACGCAGCAGGCGGGCAAGGACAGGTGAGGTGCCACCAGAGGAGACTGCCACCATTAACGGCGAGCGGTCGATAATGGAAGGCATGATGAAACTGGCGGCTTTTGGCGCATCGACCACGTTACAGAAAATACGTCGTGATTCAGCGGCATTGCTGACGCGAAGGTTGACGGCATCGTCATCGGTTGCGGCGATCGCCAGCCAACAGGAGTCGAGCAGGGCTTCATCGAACGGCCCTTCAACCAGCGTCAGCATTCCTTCATTTGCCCATACGGTAAACTGAGGAATAAACGCAAGTGCATTAACCGTTAAACGGGCACCCGCTTCCAGCAGTAACCGCGCTTTGCGTTCTGCGACATCACCACCGCCGACGATCAAGCAGTCGCGGTCACGTAGTTGACAAAATATAGGCAAATGATCCACGACATTACCCCTTAATGATTTGGCTGTTATGCCAGATTCTCAGTTTGGTTGATTTTTGCCGGAACAGGGCGCTCCGATTTTGGCGTAGCATACCAATAACCCAATCCCATGAATACGACACCGGACAAAGTATTACCTAGTGTTACCCACAGCAGATTATGACCAATTCCAGCCAACGTATAAGCATCGCTGTGGTGACCGAACCATGAGAGGGCAAACAGCGTCATATTGGCAACAGAGTGCTCGTAGCCGGAAGCGATAAAAGCCAGCAGGCACCACCAGATAGCGAGGAATTTCGCCGCACCTTCAGTACGGATTGCCATCCAGATCGCCAGGCAAACCAGCCAGTTACACAGCGCACCTTTAAAGAACAGTACTGTTGCAGGTGCGGTGGTTTTTGCCAGTGCTACCGTATGTACGATGCTGGTATCGACCGGTAACAGGCTGCCGCCGCCCCAGCTGTACAGCAGGGCAACGAATACGGAACCGACCAGATTTCCCAGCCAGGTTTGCGGCAGAATTGCCCACATCTGGCTGTGGCTGATGGTGCCCGCTTTCACGCCAAGTGTCAGAAACATTGTGTGGCCGGTGAACAGTTCAGAACCGGCGATAATCACCAGCGTTAAGGCAATACCAAAGGTTGCACCCATTACCAGAGGACGTACGGATGGGTCGAGCAGATTACCGAGAGTAAAAATAAGGATGATGCCGAGGCCAACGTAGGCCCCTGCCATAGCTGAGCTGACCCAGAAGCCAAGTGGATTATTAGCCGACAGGCGTGCAATGCGCGCAGCGTTAGCCGCACACTTATTAATAGTGTCTGTGAACATATGTTGATTATCCTTGAAGTACAAAAATAAAAAGAAATCGTAACCGTAGGCCGGATAAGGCATTTATGCCGCCATCCGGCAATTGCAATTGCCGGATGGCGCTACGCTTATCAGGACTACCAATAAAAGAACTACAAATACGTCAAAAAAGGGGAGGCATTGCGCCTCCCTAAAAATTAATTAACCGCGCAGTTGCACCATGCCGTCTTTCACCCGAGCTTCGTAATGTTTCACAGAAAACTGTTCGTCTTCCATGCACAGACCGTCGCTTAAGCGAAAACGCTGTTTTTTCAGCGGGCTGGCAACCCACAATTCGCCCTGATGTTCAGCAATCAGCCCGCGAGAAAGCACGCTGGACTCAAAGAACGGGTCGATATTGCTGATCGCAAACACCTGATCGCTGTGATATGGGCGGAAAATAGCAACCTGCTCAGTACCTAACAGGGCGCAGACGCCTGTTGCAGGCAGAATGTCATCGATTTTGCAGATGTTTTTCCACTGGCTCATGCGTTTTCCTCCACCAGAGTGACCGGGATGCGCTCATATGGCGTGGCCGGACGATGTTGTTCACGTTCAGGCACAACCTGGACATTCGGATCGCGTTTATCGCTGTTGATAAAGTGTTTAAAACGAACCTGTGCAGATGGGGTGTTGACGGTTTCCGTCCACTCGCACACGACGGCTTCACGCAGACGCGCCATTTCTTCTTCCAGGTGTTCATTCAGACCCAGTTTGTCGTCAATAATGACGGACTTCAGATACTCAATGCCGCCTTCCAGGTTATCTAACCACGGTGCGGTACGGGTCAGTTTGTCTGCAGTACGAATGTAGAACATCATGAAACGATCAAGATATTTGAGCAGCGTTTCGCGATCGATATCCGCCGCCAGCAGATCAGCATGGCGTGGTTTCATCCCGCCGTTACCACAAACGTACAGGTTCCAGCCTTTTTCAGTGGCGATGATACCCACGTCTTTACCCTGGGCTTCAGCGCACTCACGGGTACAACCAGAGACACCAAATTTCATTTTGTGCGGCGTACGAATGCCCTTGTAGCGGTTTTCCAGCTCAACGCCGAAACCTACGCTGTCACCCACGCCATAGCGGCACCAGGTGCTGCCTACGCAGGTTTTCGCCATACGTAATGCTTTAGCGTACGCATGACCAGTTTCGAAGCCCGCTTCAATCAGCTGACGCCAGATTTCCGGCAGGTCATCTTTCTGCGCACCGAACAGGCCAATACGTTGAGAGCCGGTGATCTTGGTGTACAGGTTGAATTCGCGTGCGATACGACCAACGGCAACCAAACCTTCCGGAGTAATTTCACCACCTGCAGAACGCGGGATAACGGAGTAAGTACCGTCTTTCTGGATGTTCGCCAGGAAGTTGTCGTTAGTATCCTGCAGCGGCGTGTGCTGCGGTTTAAGAATGTATTCATTCCAGCAGGAGGCCAGCAGGGAGCCAACGGTCGGTTTACACACTTCACAGCCGTAACCTTTACCGTGTTTTGCCAGCAACTCTTCGAAGGTTTTAATACCTTCCACACGGATGAGATGGAACAGTTCCTGACGCGAATACGGGAAGTGTTCGCACAGGTTGTTGTTGACTTCAATCCCTTGTTTCGCCAGTTCAGCATTCAGTACCTGGGTAACCAGAGGAATACACCCGCCGCAACCGGTACCGGCTTTGGTTTCAGCCTTCAGCGCCGCAACGGTATGGCAGCCTTTGTTGATAGCGGCGACCAGCATGCCTTTGGTGACGTCAAAGCAGGAGCAAATTTGCGCGCTGTCCGGCAGCTTATCCACGCCTATTGAGGGTTTACCGCTGCCTGCGTGCGCTGGCAGAATCAGTGAATCCGGATTTTCCGGCAGTTCGATAGCGTTCAGCACCAGCTGCAACAGGTTACCGTAATCGCTGGTGTCACCCACCAGGACCGCACCGAGTAGCGTTTTGTTATCTTCGCTGACAATCAGGCGTTTGTAGACTTCTTTGCTTTCGTCGAGATAGACGTAGCTGCGGGCACCCGGCGTGCGTGCGTGTGCGTCGCCAATACCGCCAACATCGACACCCAGCAGCTTCAGTTTGGCACTCAGATCCGCGCCTTCGAAGGCATTTTCGCTACCGAGAATATGGTCAACAGCGACCTGCGCCATTTTGTAACCAGGGGCAACCAGGCCATAAACACGGTTGTTCCAACTGGCGCATTCGCCAATGGCGTAGATATCCGGGTCAGAGGTCTGGCAGGCATCGTTAATCACGATACCGCCGCGTGGTGCCACGTCCAGGCCGCACTGGGTTGCCAGTTTGTCGCGCGGGCGAATACCCGTGGAGAAAACGATAAAGTCAACTTCCAGTTCGCTCCCGTCGGCAAAACGCATGGTTTTACGTGCTTCAGTACCTTCCTGGACGATCTCTTTCGTGTTTTTGCTGGTGTGCACACGCACGCCCATGCTTTCAATTTTGCGACGTAACTGTTCGCCACCCATATGATCCAGCTGTTCAGCCATCAGCATCGGGGCGAATTCAATTACGTGGGTTTCAACGCCTAAGCTTTTCAGGGCGCCGGCGGCTTCCAGACCTAACAAGCCACCACCGACAACGGCACCGCGTTTGCTACGGCGAGCGCAGGATTCAATGGCATTGAGATCTTCGATGGTGCGGTAAACGAAACAGTCCTGAGTTTCTGAGCCTTTAATTGGCGGGATCCACGGGAAGGACCCGGTCGCCATGATCAGTTTATCGTAATAGACCGTACGGCCTGCGCTGGAGTGGATCACCTTCTCCTGACGGTTGATGGTAATCGCGCGTTCACCGACTAATACTTTAACGCCATGCTTCTCGTAGAATCCCTCGCGCACCAATGACAGTTCTTCAGCGGTGTGGTGAGAGAAGTAAGAAGACAGGTGTACACGGTCGTATGCTTTGCGGGGTTCTTCACAGAAGACGGTAATATCAAACTTGTCCGCATCAGATTTATCAAGAAGATCCTCAATAAAGCGATGGCCGACCATACCATTACCAATAATAGCGAGTCTGACTTTGCTCATTTTTGCCTCGATTTCTTTTCTATTACTGCCTACCTTAACGATTCAGCAACCCCGCTTATTGATACAAATCAAATTCGCCCTTATATACTCCTTAAGAGGTATATAACTGATTTGTCAGCATTTTTATAAGTCACGGAATTGACAGGCTTTTCATGTTTGTATGAAAAGCATACAAATCGAAGGGTTTTGGCGTGAGTTCTCCTGCCTCTTAAGATTGCGAGGACTACGCAGTCTGGAGAAGGGAAGGCGGATGATCAAAGGCCGGATGGTCATCCGGCCTGGGGAATGCTTTTATACGCCGGATAAGGTGCTTTAACATCATTATCCGGTATTCAGATTTAATGTGCGGCTGGTGTGCTGTGCTGACGATGGCGCGTAACGAATCCAAGGATAAAGCACATCACGAACACCACGGCATACAGTCCGTTAGCCGTCTGTAATGCAGCCAGAGGACCACTGTGGGCGACAATAGGGCCGGTGACCACGAAGGTCAGCATGGTACCAATAGTGCCGCAGGTCAGTACGAAATTAACCAGTTTTGGTGATGCGACTTTAGTCTGCTGAGAGCCGAGGGTGATAATAGTGGTATAGATCGCGCTGGAGAAGAAGCCCAGTGTCAGAATGAACCACGGCATATGCTCTGGCGTGCCAGTGATGAACAGATACATCAGCACAGTAGCCAGACCGGCCAGTACGGTCAGAATGCGCTGCAAATCAAAGAAACGAAGGATAAAGCTAAACGCCCACATGCCGACCATGTAAGACATCCAGAAGTCACTCACCAGTTTACCCGCATCGTTCAGGCTCATACCGAGGCTTTTGGCGTATTCCGGTACCCAGGAGATAAAACCAAGTTGACCAAGGATGTAACACAATGCAGCAATAGCCAGGAACAGCACGCCTATGCCCCATTTCTCTTTCGCCACTGGCGTTTCCGGCTGCTGTGCATGTTTACCCAGCGCCGGGAATTCACAGCCGAAGGTCAGAATGAAAATCGCGACATAAACCAGGCCAATGCAAGCGTAAACCCAATACCATTCAATGCTGCGTGCCAGCAGGAATGCCGCGACCATTGGGAAAATCATCCCTGCCATGCTGAAGAATGAATCGGTAAACAACAGACGGGAACCGCGCTGGCGACCTTCATACATCTGGGTAACCAGGAATGTCCCAATTGACATGGTGATACCACTGACCAGGCCCAGTACAAACATCGCCGCTGAGAACAGCGCCAGACTATGGCTGAGCATCAGCCCGGCGACGGCCAGCACCATCAGGACGAAGCCAAAACGCAATTGCGTTTTCAGGGGCACAATTTCCATCAGCCAGGCATTGAGAAAAATAGAGATCAGGATCCCGGCATTCAGGAAGGTGAAAGTGTTACTCATACTGGAAACAGGCAAATGAAAATATTCTGCGATGTTTCCCATCACCATCCCGGTGACAATTACCAACGCACCTGTGAGGGCGTAAGAGAGAAAGCTAATCCATGTGAGCTTGATACGATTGCTGTTAGTCATGACTGGCCTGTATTGAAGTGTAAAGCGCGTTGACAGCGCTATGAGCGGGCAGATTTTAGGCGTTTTAGTGATGTATTTAAATGTTTATTGGTAAATTGGGTTGGCGTTACATTTTTTAATGTGATCAAGGTCACTTTATGAGGTTTGAGTGGCGGGATAATCCGCATCGTTACATTTGTTTCAGGTTCGTAAAATTAAGTAAAGGGATGGCCTTGTCCATGAAGGCTCTTTAGAATCAATTCACTTGCTCTATTTCTGCTCTTGTTAAGGAATTCTCATGCTCAAATCGACTCTGGCGGCTGTTGCAGCTGTTCTCGCCCTTTCTGCTCTCTCTCCCGCAGCACTGGCAGCGAAAGGTGACCCACATGTCCTGCTGACAACCTCTGCCGGTAACATTGAGCTGGAGCTGAATAGCCAGAAAGCCCCGGTATCAGTGCAAAATTTTGTCGATTATGTAAATAGCGGTTTCTATAACAACACCACGTTTCACCGTGTGATCCCTGGCTTTATGGTACAGGGTGGTGGTTTTAACGAGCAGATGCAGCAGAAGAAACCTAATCCGCCAATCAAGAATGAAGCCGATAATGGACTGCGTAATACCCGCGGTACCATTGCCATGGCACGTACTGCGGACAAAGACAGCGCGACCAGTCAGTTCTTTATCAACATTGCGGACAACGCCTTCCTTGATCATGGCCAGCGCGACTTTGGTTACGCTGTCTTCGGTAAAGTTGTGAAGGGTATGGATGTCGCGGATAAGATTTCTCAGGTTCCGACTCACGATGTCGGTCCATACCAGAACGTGCCATCAAAACCGATTGTTATCCTGTCAGCGAAAGTCCTGCCATAATCGAATTTTGCGCGGGCAGTTCCTGTCCGCGTTCTCTCCCTTCTCTGCGTAACCCGAAATTGCTGCTTATACTTGTGGCAAGTGTCGGCACATTCAGGGAGGTCACGTGAAAAAACTCACCGATAAACAAAAGTCCAGTCTCTGGGTACAACGGCGAAACGGCAATTTTCAGGCTAGCCGGCGGCTGGAAGGCGTGGATATTCCACGGGTTACTCTGAGCGCTGAAGACGCACTGGTGCGCCTTGAAGAATTGAGGAGGCACTATGAGCGATAAATTTGGTGATGGACGTGATCCCTATCTGTATCCAGGTCTGAACGTCATGCGTAATCGTCTGGGCGTTCATCAAACTCAGCGTCTTGAGCAGGCCGCCTGGGAGTTGACGGCGTTGCGTGCGGCGACGATTGAGCTGGGGCCGCTAAAACGGGGCCTGCCGCATCTGTGTGCTATCCATCGCCAGCTGTATCAGGATATTTTCGACTGGGCAGGTCATCTGCGTGAGGTCGACATTTATCAGGGGGATACCCGTTTCTGCCATTTTGCATATATCGAGAAAGAGGGTAATGCGCTGATGCAGGATCTTGAAGAAGAGTCCTGGCTGGCAGGATTACCGGAAGAAAAATTTGTCGACCGGCTCACGCATTATTATTGCGAAATTAATGTGTTGCATCCGTTTCGTATCGGCAGCGGTTTGGCGCAACGTATTTTCTTTGAGCAGTTAGCGATTCATGCCGGGTATGTGCTCAACTGGAATGGCATTCAGGTCGCGGAGTGGAACCTGGCAAATCAAAGTGGTGCAATGGGTGACCTGTCTGCGTTGCGAGCGATATTTCGTAAAGTGGTAAGCGTAGCCGAGGAAACTGAGTAGAATAGCGCGGTTCTTATGTACCGGAGCCGCCATGATCCTGCTTATCGATAACTACGATTCTTTTACCTGGAACCTGTATCAATACTTCTGTGAACTGGGCGCTGATGTTCTCGTCAGGCGTAACGACGAGTTGACGTTGCCGCAAATTGACACGCTTAATCCGCAAAAAATCGTTATTTCTCCCGGACCCTGTACCCCGGATGACGCCGGGATCTCGTTGGATGTGATTCGACATTTTGCGGGAAAAACGCCCATGTTGGGTGTTTGCCTGGGGCACCAGGCGATGGCACAGGCATTTGGCGCGACCGTGGTTCGGGCGGCGAAAGTGATGCACGGTAAAACATCACCGATTACGCATAACGGACAGGGGGTGTTTCAGGGACTCGTGAACCCGTTAACGGTCACTCGCTATCACTCGCTGGTTGTTGCCCCTGCGACACTCCCTGATTGCTTTGAGGTAACGGCCTGGAGCGACACCTGGGAGATCATGGGGATTCGCCATCGGGAGTGGGATCTTGAAGGGGTACAGTTTCACCCAGAGAGTATTCTCAGTGAACAGGGGCATCAGCTGCTGGCTAATTTCCTCAACCGTTGATTTGTGGTTGCTATTCAGTGATTTTTTATTCATATTTTGTGATTATAATTTCACTAACATTTCTGCTTAACTGGGTGGTAATGACATGGCAACTGAACAAACTGCAATTACGCGCGCGACATTCGATGAAGTGATTCTGCCGATTTATGCACCGGCGGAGTTTATTCCGGTAAAAGGGAAAGGGAGTCGAGTCTGGGATCAACAAGGGAAAGAATATGTTGATTTCGCGGGTGGAATTGCCGTTACCGCATTAGGGCATTGTCATCCGGCACTGGTCGAAGCGTTGAAAAGCCAGGGCGAAACGTTGTGGCATACCAGCAACGTTTTCACTAATGAGCCTGCTCTGCGCTTAGGCCGCAAAATCATCGACGCGACCTTTGCCGAACGTGTGCTGTTCATGAACTCTGGTACTGAAGCTAACGAAACTGCTTTTAAGCTGGCGCGTCACTATGCCTGTGTACGCCATAGCCCCTTTAAAACCAAAATTATCGCCTTCCATAATGCGTTTCATGGTCGCTCACTGTTTACCGTTTCCGTGGGCGGACAGCCAAAATATTCTGATGGCTTTGGTCCAAAACCGGCGGACATTATTCATGTGCCGTTTAACGATCTGCATGCAGTGAAAGCAGTGATGGACGACCACACCTGTGCGGTGGTGGTTGAGCCAATTCAGGGGGAAGGTGGCGTAACCGCAGCGACACCAGAATTTCTGCAAGGCCTGCGTGAATTGTGCGATCAGCACCAGGCACTGTTGGTATTTGATGAAGTGCAGTGCGGGATGGGGCGTACAGGTGACCTGTTTGCCTATATGCATTTCGGTGTGACGCCGGATATCCTGACCAGCGCCAAAGCCCTCGGCGGCGGATTCCCGGTGAGTGCTATGCTAACGACTCAGGAGATCGCCTCGGCGTTTCATGTGGGATCTCACGGTTCGACCTATGGCGGTAATCCTTTGGCCTGCGCGGTTGCAGGAGCGGCGTTCGATATTATCAATACCCCGGAAGTGCTGGAGGGTATTCAAGCCAAACGTCAGACGTTTGTTCAACATTTACAGAAGATTGATGCGCAGTATGACATTTTTAGCGACATTCGCGGCATGGGCTTGTTGATCGGTGCGGAACTGAAGCCACAGTTCAGAGGCCGGGCACGTGATTTCCTTTACGCTGCAGCGCACGAAGGGGTGATGGTGCTGAATGCTGGCCCGGACGTAATGCGTTTTGCGCCGTCGCTGGTGGTGGATAAAACGGACATTGATGAAGGCATGCAGCGCTTTGCGCAGGCGGTAGCGAAGGTCGTCGCCTGATTACCCGATAGTGCGCTGCTTTCAGGCCTACAGGAAAACAGCGTTAACCCTTCATGTCTCGCAACCGGCGGCTAAGCCAGATGCCATGATGCGGCCTTTGACGCCATGCTACCGACGAAATGGTGTGCATGGTGTTCAGGTGGCCAAGTATACGTTGCAGATGCTGTTCCAGGGTGCTTAACGGGCCTTGGGACAGCATTTCCGAAGACTCGAGAATATTCACATCGCCGGAACTTCCCGGCCCGTCATACTCCAACCGCTGCTGGCAACGCTGGATAGCAATTTCACAGGATTCCAGATACCGCTGTGCTAAATCCGGCGTCAGTATCGTATGTTCCCTTGCCAGAGTGGTCATCGCGTTAATGTGCTCGACAATAAACTGGCTGTGCGTAACCCACAGTTTCATATCTGCCAGATAGTGTGAGTTAAACCCTGGTTCCTGCATCGCCTGGTTCAGTGAGTTAAACAGAGTGTTATGCGCCTGATTAACCCGCATACGCTGATATGCCAGCGGTGTAGCCTGCGGGTCGTTGCTGAGAATCAGGCGAATGGCTTCCTGATCGGATTCTAGCGCATCGTGGGCGTTCTTACGCAGCAGGCCGCTCTGCCATTGCGGCCACAGCCAGAGTGTGCCGCCAAAGGCGATCAAACAGCCCATCACCGTATCGACAAAGCGCGGTACGATAAACTGCTCCCCATTCAGCGTCAGTAGTTGCAGGGTATACACTGCCGTGACAGTAAAACCTACTGTGGCCCAGCCGTAGTTTTTGCGGATAATCAGGTAGCTCACCAAAGTGATAAGCAACATAGCCGCCAGCGTGAAACCCTCGGGGATATGGAAGTGCAATGTGACGCCAGCGATGATAAGCCCAACGAGAGTACCTGCCGAGCGATGCAGAATACGCACCCGGGTTGCGCCGTAGCCATTTTGCGTGACGAACAATATCGTCATCAGGATCCAGTATGGTTTTGGCAAATGTAAGGCGCTACCCATCAGGCTGGCGATACTTAACATGACGCTGATACGCCCCGCATTACGCAGCGCAGGGGATTTAAACGACAAATAGCTTTTCAGAGCAGGGAGCAACGGCAATCGGCGCTGCTTATCAGCCATCAAATCCCGGGCATAAAGCGGGCGCTGGGTACGCAGCACGCGGGCAATGCGGCTAAAGTGCCAGTAGCAGAACTGTCCAACGGGATTATCCGGATGCTGCCTGGCAATTTTTTCCAGGGTGCCAATCTGCTTTTCCATTGAAAATCGCGTAGGCAAGCGGTGATACAAAATGTCATCTGCCAGCACTCGTAGTCGGGCGGCGACAGTTCGCGCATTCCAGCGAATCACCTGCTCTGCATGGCTGCGTTCGACCAGTTTCTGCACCTCTTCCGGTTGATGCAGGCTGACGGAAATATGCTCCTGTAAATCCAGAGCCTCCTGAAAGGCACGCAGCAGGCGTTTGTACTCATTGTTGTGATGCGCCGACAGCATGTGCATCTGCTGATAACACTGGGTAATGAGATCGACTGCTTTCTGCTGGCGTATCAGCAGCGGAGGCAGCGCTTTTTCAGGATCGATGTGCTGGGTCAGCAGACTGTATTTAGCCTCACAGTAATCGGCCAGTTCGCGGTATAGCAGGCTGAGTGATTCACGTAGCGGCTGCTCGCGCCACAGCCAAAACCAGAACCAGTTGAACAGACCGTACCACAATGTACCCAGCGCATAGATTAACAGTGGCTCCCAGACGGGCATGTTCCCGGCAAGGCTAAGCGTGAAAATTGCAGCAATGAGCGAGGCAGGCAACAATCGTGCATGCAGAGGACTTAACTCTGCAGTTACGCCGAGAATAAGCGTCAGGCCGGTGAGGATCAGCGGTAACGGTATGGTCTGCGCCAGTAGTAGCTGCATGATCAAACTGCATCCGGCAAACAGCGACGCACCAATAATTAAGCGTTTAAAAAAGCGTTTATGTGGGGTGTCAAGACCTGCAATGTTGCAGCAGGCTGGGACGAGGGAGAAAAGCAGCCCCAGATGTAGTTGACCGATGATAAGACCGACACCCACAGGTAAACACAGCACCAGCGTCTGTCGTAGTGCGTAGTTGATCTCGGGGTGATAAATCAGTCTTCGCCACATCAGTGTAAACAAAAATGGCGCATTACTGAGTAACGCGCCATTTTGGCGGAATTAACGTGTGCCGTAAACGACGATGGTTTTACCGTGCGCGGAGATCAGGTTTTGATCTTCCAGCATCTTCAGGATGCGACCAACGGTTTCACGGGAGCAACCCACGATCTGGCCAATTTCCTGACGGGTGATTTTGATCTGCATGCCGTCCGGGTGAGTCATCGCATCAGGTTGTTTCGCCAGGTTCAACAGCGTCTGGGCGATACGGCCTGTCACGTCGAGGAAGGCAAGGTTACCCACTTTCTCGGACGTAACTTGCAGACGACGAGCCATCTGGGAAGACAGACGCATCAGAATATCCGGGTTCACCTGGATTAACTGACGGAATTTTTTGTATGAAATTTCAGCGACTTCACATGCGGTTTTAGCTCGTACCCAGGCGCTACGTTCCTGGCCTTCTTCGAACAGGCCCAGTTCGCCAATAAAATCGCCCTGATTCAGATAAGAGAGGATCATTTCCTTCCCTTCTTCATCTTTGATCAGCACTGCCACTGAGCCTTTAACGATGTAATACAACGTTTCCGCTTTTTCACCCTGGTGAATCAGCGTGCTCTTCGATGGGTACTTATGAATATGGCAATGAGACAAGAACCATTCGAGAGTCGGGTCTGTTTGCGGTTTGCCAAGCACCATGCGCGGTTATCCTCTGTTATAAGCTGTCTCCAGAGCCAGAAAACGACGCTGCCTCTGGGGTTGCAAAAATGTGCTTCCCGCTACCTGGGAAGGGGGCTGCTAAAAAGTGCACTGCAGCCTGTAATGTGATGTCCTCTGCATACATGCAGTACGTCATTGTATTACTGTAGCATCCCGACTGTTTTAGCATAGCTTTCGCCGTGTGTCTCCTGGTGTCTCGCTTCAGCATGACGCAGGTCGCCTTCCGTTGCGAGAATTGTTATGTGCGCGTAATCTGTCAGGAAAATTGAAACATTGGAGTTACGAAATATGCAAGCGCGTGTAAAGTGGGTTGAGGGGTTAACCTTCCTTGGTGAGTCCGCCTCTGGCCACCAAATTCTGATGGACGGTAACTCCGGTGATAAAGCGCCGAGCCCGATGGAAATGGTGTTAATGGCTGCGGGTGGTTGCAGCGCAATTGATGTGGTGTCGATCCTGCAAAAGGGTCGCCAGGATGTGACCAACTGTGAAGTGAAACTCACCTCTGAACGTCGTGAAGAAGCACCGCGTCTTTTTACCCATATCAATCTGCATTTCATTGTCACCGGCCATGACCTGAAAGATGCCTCCGTGTCCCGCGCGGTAGATCTTTCGGCTGAGAAATATTGCTCCGTGGCGTTGATGCTGGAAAAAGCGGTGAATATCACCCATTCCTATGAAGTGATTGCTGCTTCGTAATGCACGCCTGATGGCGTCATACTTATCAGGCCTGCATGATGTAAACCCGTAGGCCGGATAAGGCATCAGCCGCCATCCGGCAACACTTCACTCGATCCTCTTTCCTTCCATCAGTCGTTGCACTAACGGCAGCATGATCAATTCCATTGCCAGCCCCATCTTGCCACCCGGTACGACTAACGTATTGATGTGGGAGATGAATGAACCCTGCAGCATCGCCAGCAACCAGGGATAATCGATCCCTTCCAGGTTGCGGAAATGAATCACCACAAAGCTCTCATCCAGTGACGGAATACTCTTGGCCGCAAAGGGATTGGAGGTGTCGACAGTTGGCACACGCTGGAAGTTAATATGCGTGCGGGAAAACTGTGGAGTGATGTAATTGATGTAGTCGTCCATTGAACGCACGACCGAGTCCATCACCGCTTCACGTGAGTGTCCGCGCTCGCTGGTATCACGGGTCAGTTTCTGAATCCATTCCAGGTTGACGATTGGCACAACGCCAACCAGCAGGTCGACATGTCGCGCCACATTTTGTTGCGGAGTGACGACACCGCCGTGCAGTCCTTCGTAGAACAGAACGTCAGTCGGCTCAGGTAGTGGTTGCCAGGGGGTAAACGTACCTGGAACCTGGTTCCACGGAACGGCTTCGTCGTAAGTGTGCAGATATTTACGCGACTGGCCTTTTCCTGCCTGACCATACTCAATGAAGGTTTGTTCTAACAGGCCGAAGTCATTGGCTTCGGGGCCGAAATAGCTGATATGCCGTCCGGCATCGCGCGCTTTGCGGATCGCCATGTCCATTTCCGGGCGGGTATAGCGATGAAAACTGTCACCTTCCACCTCGGCAGCACGCAGATTTAACTGCGCGAAAATTTTACGAAACGCGAGGCTGGTGGTGGTCGTCCCCGCGCCGCTGGATCCTGTTACCGCAATCACCGGATGTTTGGCAGACATAACAACTCCATAAATAGGTTGGTTTTTTTATTATAGTCAGCCGTCGGCAGCGGATTACTCGTGAAGCTGTTTCCTTGGCATAATGTTGACCGTTTCATGCAGTTCGGACCACACCAGCACGGCTTCACCAGATTGTAGTTGGCGTTTGACGTCGGCGACTTTTTGTTCGAGCGAGCGTTCATGTTCACCATAATCGGTGCCTTCGCGCAAGACAAAGCTTTCAATCAGGTTGTCCAGTGCTTCCGGGGAGATATCCTGCCACGGGATCATCATGATGACGCCTCCAGGTATGTTGTCAGCCAGTCTGGGATACGGGATTCCAGCCACATCTCAGGATGGTGCAATGTGCCACCAATAAATCCGACGTGTCCGCCGTGTTCGGTTAACTGATATTCCACCTGCGATGGCAGGTTTTCCGGTTTGGGGATCACATGATGATCCATAAAAGGATCGTCTTTGGCATGAATAATCAGCGTCGGTTTGGCGATCTGATTCAATAACGGCATGGCACTACACTGACGATAATAGTCTATAGCATCGGCAAAACCGTGGATTTTGGCGGTGATGAGATCGTCAAAATCGCGAATGCGGCGCAGGGATTTCAGTTGCGCCAGACTGACCGGCAGTGAGCCTGGATAGGCTTCGAGTTTACGTGAGGCATTGGCTTTTAAAAGATTGAGCAGATAGCGCTGATAGACCCGGGAGAAACCTTTCTCCATATGGTAGCTACAGGCTTCGAGCACGAAAGGTGCGGATACGATAACCGCCGCATCTATCGGAATGTCTCGCCCTTCTTTTGCCAGCAGGCATGCCAGCATATTGCCGCCGAGCGAATAACCTACCGCCGCAGTTGGTACGCGGCCGTATTCACGTTCCAGCCAGTGTAAAAACCAGGTGCCGTCTTCGGTTTCGCCGGAGTGATAAATTCGGTTCAGGCGATTCGGTTCTCCGCTACAGCCGCGAAAGTGCATCACCACACCCAGCCAGCCGCGCTTTTGCGCTGCTTCAATCAGTCCATGAGCATATGGACTATTCAGGCTACCTTCCAGGCCGTGAAAAACCACCAGACGCGGTTTATGTTTTGCCTGCTGTGGATCTTCACTCCAGGCCAGATCGACAAAGTCGCCATCAGGTAACTCGAGCCGCTGCCAGTGGGCGTCGAACTTCACTTTACGGCGAATCAAACGCGGTAGCATCGTCTGTAGATGGCGATTACGGATCCCGCGCATCGGACGGAATTCTCGTGAATCGTCGGCGGATGGGGTCATTTCTGTAGGAGTGATTTCAACCATAACACCAGAGCAATCAATAAACGGAATGAGCAACTATACCGCGCAGAAGGCCTGCGGGTTAGTCAATATGTAAGTTTACGCTTAGTCAGTCAGTAGGTTACGCGAGAAAAGATGGATATCCACGCCGGGTTTACGCCGCCATAAACGGGCTTTTCGCGTGCCTGTCGCCATACTTTCACCGGTATCTTCAAACATACCTGATGCTTCAAAGCGGCGGATCAGACTTTTACGCTGAATGGACTGGCCAAGGATTACCTCAGTGGCTTCCTGGAGCTGACCATGAGTAAAGGTATCCGGTAAACAGTAAACGGGCAGTAAAGAATACATCGTTTTTTGCCGTAGCCGATGCAGGGCCGCCTCAATGATTTTCTGGTGGTCAAATGCGAGTGGATAGTCGGCAAGTTTATCAACAGGAACCCAACGGGCATCACTGACGCTGGCAATGTGCGGCTCACAGTCTACCCAGGCGATCAAGGCGAACCAGGTGACGGTCAGGCTCCAGCCGCGCGGATCACGATCTGGTCCGGAAAACGTATCCAGTTGTTCCAACCAGGAAGGAGAAACACCTGTTTTTTCAGTGAGTTTACGCATTGCCGTGGCACGGGTGGAATCATCGTGGGCCATATCAATGAAGCCACCGGGTAATCCCCAGCACCCCTTTTGTGGCTGGTTTGCCCGTTCTACCAGCAACACACACAGCGCCTGTTGATGCAGGGTAAACAACACACTATCCACTGTCACCAAAGGGGAGGGAAAGCGGCGGGCATCATACTGATTCAGATAGTCAGCTTCGGTGGTCATAAGGTACTCACGATGATTTGCAACGCTCACAAGTGTACCAGCCCAACCATGGGGGGCAAGTTTCGTTTTTTCTTGTTACTTATCAGTTGATTATCACCATGGTGAAGATTAATGCATATTATGCTTGCTTTAAATATGTCTTAAGGACATTATTAATTATGTCTAAGGGACACGATTAAGGAGAGAGCGATGAGCGTAAAATTGACATTAACCCTGGATGAGCAGGTGTACGCAATTGCCAGCGGTGTTTTTCCTGACGGGGCCGCCTGGTTGAAAGTAACCGATGCGTTGCCATCCTCTGCTCGTCTGATGCGCATTCGGGCGATGGCAATGCGTGATATGAACGACTTTATGCTGGTGGCGCAACTAGTGGAAGCGGTTCGCCACCAAACCGATGTACTGGTCAGTCACCTCGAACTCCCCTGGCTGCCATGGGCGCGCCAGGACCGACATATGGTCGCGGGTGACAGCTTTGCGCTGAAAGTCTTTGCCAGTCAGCTCAATACACTGAAGTTTGACAAGGTAAAAGTGCTCGACCCACACAGCGAAGCCGCGGCAGCGGCAATAGATAACTTTGTGGCTATTTCGCAGGAGACCTGTCTGCAACAAAGCGCGACCCTGCAGCGCCAGTTTCAACAAAAAACGTTGATGCTGGTTGCACCAGATGCCGGGTCGTTGAAGAAAATTGATGCTGTCGCCAGAGCGGTAGGTGTCTCTGAATATGCCATTCTGAGCAAAAAACGTGATGTGGCAACTGGCAATCTGACCGGGTTTGCACTGGTTGCGGGGAATGTTAAGGGCAGAGATCTGCTGATTGTTGACGACCTGTGTGATGCCGGTGGCACCTTTATTGGATCAGCTCAGGTTTTACGTGATGCCGGAGCCCGCAGCGTTAGCCTGTATGTCACCCACGGTATCTTTTCTAAGGGTGTTGAGCACTTGTTCGCCAACGGCATTGATGCCATCTACACCACAACCTCTTTAGCTGCATCTGCGCTGGCACATCCGCAGCTTGAACTTATCGATATTGACGCGATTTACCGCGCCTGAGGGAGATAATTATTATGAAAATGAACCCTATTCTGGCCATCGACGGCTACAAAGTTTCTCACCGCGTACAGTATCCGCAAGGAACCAGCCGGGTCTATTCCAACTTTACGCCACGCAGCGATCGCTTTTTTTCGTCACCACTGCTGGATGGCAAGTTGGTGTTCTTCGGTCTGCAGGGATTTCTGCAGTGGTTTCTGATCGACCTGTTTAACGAGGCGTTCTTTGCTCGAGCGCAGGAAGAGGTGGTAAAGGAATACAAGCAGGTAATGGACAGCTATCTTGGAAAAGATGCTGTAGCGGTTGACCACATTCGCGCGCTGCACCAGTTGGGTTATTTGCCACTGCATATCAAGGCGCTGGATGAAGGTAGCAAAGTTCCGATGGCGGTGCCGGTATTAACCATCATCAATACCAAACCTGAGTTTTTCTGGCTGGTGAATTACCTTGAGACTGTGTTGTCGGCGGAGCTGTGGAAAGCGTCAACTAACGCTACTATTGCTCACCACTATCGCAAAATCTGCGAACGTTGGGCGGAGAAAACCTGTAGCGATCAGACACATCTCGATTTCCAGTGTCATGATTTTTCATTTCGAGGCATGTCTGGTTTGCAGGATACCATGCAGGCAGGAAGCGGGCATTTGCTGAGTTTTAAAGGTACTGACAGCATCCCATCGTTGCTCTATGCCCGTGATTATTACACTGACGGCGAAGGATATTTTATCGGCGCCAGTATTCCCGCAACTGAGCACAGCGTAATGTGTATGGGGGAGCGCGAACATGAGATTGAAACTTTTCGTCGCCTGATTGCTGATCTCTACCCGCAGGGATTTGTGTCGATAGTCTCAGATACCTGGGACTACTGGCAGGTGTTGACGGAATATACCCTTGAACTAAAGCACATCATTTTGGCGCGTGAGGGCCGGGTAGTATTCCGCCCGGACAGCGGTAATCCGGTAGATATTCTGTGCGGCACCGGCGCGGATGAAGATTCTCGTGCCGATCGTACCCCGCAGGAGAAAGGCTCAGTGGAAGTGCTGTGGGAAATTTTTGGCGGCACGATTAACTCCAAAGGGTATAAGGTGCTCGACCCACATGTCGGGTTGATCTATGGCGATTCCATTACCCTTGAGCGGGCGAATGAAATCCTGCGTCGCCTGGAAGCAAAAGGATTTGCCAGTTCAAACGTGGTATTTGGGGTTGGTTCATTCACTTACCAGTACAGCACGCGTGATACATTTGGTTTCGCGATGAAAGCAACATGGGGGGAGGTTGACGGTAAAGGACGGACGATCTTTAAAGAGCCGAAAACCGACAATGGCCTGAAACGTTCAGCCCGGGGACTGCTGCGCGTCGCGCGTGATGATCAAGGTGAGCTATGCCTGCATGATGAACAAAACTGGGGACAGGAGATGGAAGGAGAGTTGAAAACGCGCTTTCTTGACGGCAAGCTTTTCAATCGTGAACATTTCGAACAAATTCGCCAGCGTCTGGCGACGCAACGCTAACTTACATCCTCCCATTAATCTGTCGCTAGGCCGGATAAGACGCTTTCGCGCCTTTATCCGGCAATCAAGACTACTCGGCAAGCATTTGCTCAAGCTGTTCCTGCGCGTCCAGCCAGGCCATTTCGCACTCTTCCAGCCCGGATTTTGCGCTCGCCTGTTGTTGCAGGCATGCCGTTAGTTCAGCTTTGCGACTTTGGTCGTACAGTTCGCTGTCGCCAAGCTTCTCTTCCGCCTGTGCCAGTTGTGCGTGTAGCTTTTCCATCTCTTTTTCCAGACGGGTTATCTCTTTACGCAGTGGTTGCGTCAGGGTTCGCAGCTCTGCTTCGCGGCGCTTCTGGTCTTTACGCGCCTGGGCGCTGTTGACACTCTCTTTCGCCGGTTCGTCGCTCTGGTTTTCCTGCTTTTGTACGTCGCTTAGCCACTGCTGATAATCTTCCAGATCGCCATCAAACGGCTCGACCTTCTTGTCGTGTACCAGATAGAGGTCGTCGGTAGTGGAGCGAATCAGGTGACGGTCGTGCGAAACCACAACCAGTGCGCCTTCGAAATCAATTAATGCTTCGGTCAGCGCCTGACGCATGTCGAGATCCAGGTGGTTAGTCGGCTCATCGAGCAGCAACAGGTTCGGGCGTTGCCAGACGATCAGCGCCAGCACCAGACGCGCTTTTTCACCGCCGGAGAAGCGCGCGGTCTGTTCGGTAACTTTATCTCCCTGGAAGCCGAATCCGCCGAGGTAATCGCGTAGTTTCTGTTCCAGCTCTTGCGGCGCCATGCGTGCCAGATGCTGAATAGGGGATTCATCAGCCCGCAGGAACTCCAATTGATGCTGAGCGAAATAGCCGAGCTTAATACCCTTCGCCAGACCGATTTCACCACTGATCGGCGCCAGTTCTCCCGCCAGCAGTTTAATCAGCGTTGATTTACCCGCACCGTTACGTCCTAACAGGCCGATACGTGACCCCGGAACCAGGTTCAGTTTGATGGAGTCTAGGATGACGCGATCGCCATAGCCTGCGCTGACTTTTTCCATTTTCAGCAATGGATTGGGCAGGCTTTCCGGCGCGCGGAAACTGAAATGGAACGGGTTATCGACATGAGCCGGAGCGATGAGCTCCATGCGTTCCAGCATTTTAATACGGCTCTGTGCCTGCTTTGCTTTAGTTGCTTTGGCGCGGAAGCGATCGATGTAGCTTTGCAGATGCGCCACGCGCTCCTGCTGGCTTTCGTACATCGCCTGCTGTTGTGCGAGACGCGTAGCGCGCTGAATTTCAAACGCGCTGTAGTTACCGGTGTACTCGAACATCGTCTGTTGTTCGATATGAATAATTTTATCTACCACCGGATCGAGGAAATCACGGTCATGAGAGATCAGGATCAGCGTGCCCTGATAGCTTTTCAGCCACCGTTCCAGCCAGATTACCGCGTCGAGATCGAGGTGGTTGGTCGGTTCATCAAGCAGCAGAAGATCTGAACGGCAAATCAGTGCCTGAGCAAGGTTGAGGCGCATACGCCATCCGCCGGAGAAATCGCTGACCGGACGTTCAAGCTGCTCATTCGAAAAACCGAGGCCGTGTAACAGGCTGGCGGCACGCGAGCGAACCGTCCATGCATCAATAGCGTCCAGTTTGCCGTGCACGGTCGCAATGGCGTTTCCATCGTTACGTTCGTTGGCATCGTTCAACTGTGCTTCCAGCTGACGATATTCGCGGTCACCGTCAATCACGTACTCCAGCGCAGGCTGAGGAAGTGCTGGTGTTTCCTGGTTCACCCAAGCGAGCTGCCAGTTACCAGGGAACGTAAATCCCCCGGCGTCGGCGCTGATTTCATTTTTCAGCAATGCCAGCAGGGTAGATTTACCGCAGCCATTTTTACCGACCAGACCAACCTTCTGCCCTGGATTAATGGTGGCCGTGGCATTGTCCAGTAAGACGCGCACGCCGCGACGAATTTGTAACGAGGAGAAAACAATCATAAGGCGCCGTATGTTCAGACTATGTTAATTTATCATTATGATAATGTAATGTGCGGGCGCTTTGCCGCACCGAGGCGCAATGGTAGCCCAAAACGTCGAAAATAGACAAAAGACATAACCGGGAGGGGAATGATGTTCCAGCCAGCGAAAGTTTTGCTGCTGTATGCCCATCCGGAATCTCAGGACTCGGTCGCGAACCGGGTTCTGCTTAAACCGGCCATGCAGCTCAGTAATGTTACCGTGCACGATCTTTACGCACACTATCCCGATTTTTTTATCGATATTCCGCGCGAGCAGGAACTACTGCGTGAGCATGATGTGATTGTTTTCCAGCATCCGCTATACACCTATAGCTGTCCGGCCCTGTTAAAGGAATGGCTTGACCGTGTTCTCAGCCGTGGATTCGCCAGCGGTCCGGGTGGAAATCAACTGGCGGGAAAGTACTGGCGGAGTGTCATCACTACCGGTGAGCCGGAAAGTGCTTACCGTTATGATGCGCTGAACCGCTATCCGATGAGCGATGTGCTGCGCCCTTTTGAGTTGACGGCCGGAATGTGCCGGATGCACTGGATGAGCCCTATTATCGTTTACTGGGCCAGGCGGCAGACAAAGCAGGAGCTGGACAGTCATGCTAAAGCGTATGGCGACTGGCTGGCAAATCCGATTCCTTCGGGAGGCCGCTGATGGAAGGTTCTGATTTATTACTGGCGGGAGTGTTATTCCTCTTCGCGGCGGTAGCTGCGGTGCCGTTGGCATCGCGGCTGGGCATTGGCCCTGTTTTGGGGTATTTGCTGGCGGGGATCGCTATTGGTCCGTGGGGACTAGGGTTCATCAGCGATGTGGATGAAATCCTCCACTTCTCTGAATTGGGTGTGGTTTTTCTGATGTTTATTATTGGGCTGGAGCTTAACCCTTCCAAGCTATGGCAGTTGCGACGCTCAATATTTGGCGTCGGCGCAGCTCAAGTGATGCTCAGCGCAGTGGTTCTGGCTGGCCTGCTGATGCTCACGAATTTCTCCTGGCAGGCGGCAGTAGTGGGCGGAATCGGGTTGGCGATGTCCTCAACGGCGATGGCGCTGCAGCTGATGCGGGAAAAGGGGATGAACCGCAGCGAATCCGGGCAACTGGGTTTTTCGGTATTACTATTTCAGGATCTGGCGGTGATCCCCGCGCTGGCGTTGGTTCCGCTGTTAGCCGGTTCTGCTGACGAACATTTTGACTGGATCAAAGTAGGAATGAAGGTGCTGGCCTTTGCTGGCATGTTGATTGGTGGGCGTTATCTGCTCCGTCCCGTTTTTCGCTTTATCGCGGATTCCGGTGTACGGGAGGTATTTACCGCAGCCACGCTGCTCCTGGTACTGGGTTCTGCTTTATTCATGGATGCATTGGGGTTGTCGATGGCCCTTGGAACTTTTATCGCGGGCGTGCTGCTGGCGGAAAGCGAATATCGACATGAGCTGGAAACGGCAATTGATCCTTTTAAAGGTCTGTTGCTTGGTTTGTTCTTCATATCTGTGGGGATGTCGCTAAATCTTGGCGTTCTGTATACCCACATTCTGTGGGTGGTCGCGAGCGTTATTGTGCTGGTAGTTGTTAAGACGCTGGTGCTGTATCTATTGGCGCGACTGAATGGGATGAGAAGCTCGGAGCGTATGCAGTTTGCCGGTGTGTTAAGCCAGGGGGGAGAATTTGCCTTCGTCCTTTTTTCAACGGCATCATCACAACGACTGTTTCAGGGCGATCAAATGGCGCTGCTGCTGGTGACCGTCACATTGTCGATGATGACGACACCGTTGTTGATGAAGCTGATTGATAAATGGCTCTCCCGCCAGATTAACGGCCCGGATGATGAAGATGAAAAACCTTGGGTGGAAGATGATAAACCGCAGGTGATTGTGGTGGGGTTTGGGCGCTTTGGGCAGGTAATAGGCCGTTTGCTGATGGCGAATAAAATGCGTATTACCGTGCTGGAACGCGATATCAGCGCGGTTAATCTGATGCGTAAATATGGCTATAAAGTTTATTACGGCGATGCGACACAAGTAGAACTTTTACGTTCCGCTGGTGCTGAAGCGGCGGAGTCGATAGTGATCACCTGTAACGAGCCTGAAGATACGATGAAGCTGGTGGAACTGTGTCAGCAGCATTTTCCGCATTTGCATATTCTTGCGCGAGCGCGCGGACGCGTGGAAGCACATGAGTTATTACAAGCTGGTGTAACGCAGTTTTCCCGCGAAACCTTTTCGAGTGCGCTGGAATTGGGACGTAAGACTCTGGTTTCATTGGGTATGCATCCGCATCAGGCCCAACGTGCTCAGCTGCATTTCCGGCGGCTGGACATGCGTATGCTACGGGAGTTGATCCCGATACATACCGATACGGTACAAATCTCTCGTGCCAGAGAAGCCCGGCGCGAACTGGAGGAAATTTTCCATCGAGAGATGCAGCAAGAGCGACGACAGCTGGATGGCTGGGATGAATTTGAGTAGGGGATAACCATGGCAATTCGTAAACGTTTTATTGCAGGTGCAAAATGTCCGTCCTGCCAGGCGCAGGACTCGCTGGCGATGTGGCGCGAAAATAATATCGATATTGTTGAGTGTGTTAAGTGTGGCCATCAGATGCGGGAAGCCGATAAAGAAGCACGCGAGCACGTTCGCAAAGAAGAACAAGTGATAGGGATTTTTCATCCGGACTAGCGATATGGCGCAGCTTTTTTTAAGCTAGAGGGTACACGGGTGCAGAATTCCGCTACAATCTGCGCCACTATTCTTTCCATGCTCAGGAGATATCATGAAAGTAGCAAAGGACCTGGTGGTCAGCCTGGCCTATCAGGTACGTACAGAAGACGGTGTGTTGGTTGATGAGTCTCCGGTGAGTGCACCGCTGGACTACCTGCATGGTCACGGTTCCCTGATCTCTGGTCTGGAAACAGCGCTGGACGGTCATGAAGTTGGCGATAAATTCGATGTTGCTGTAGGCGCAAACGACGCTTATGGTCAGTATGACGAAAACCTGGTGCAGCGCGTTCCTAAAGATGTATTTATGGGCGTTGATGAACTGCAGGTTGGCATGCGCTTCCTGGCTGAAACCGACCAGGGACCTGTACCGGTAGAAATTACCGAAGTGGAAGACGACCACGTAGTGGTTGACGGTAACCACATGCTGGCTGGCCAAAACCTGAAATTCAACGTTGAAGTTGTTGCGATCCGCGAAGCAACCGAAGAAGAACTGGCTCACGGTCACGTTCACGGTGCGCACGGTCATGACCACGATCACGACCACGACGGTTGCTGCGGCGGTCATGGCCACGACCATGGGCACGAGCACGGCGGCGAAGGTTGCTGCGGCGGTGGCGGTAAAGGTAATGGCGGCTGCGGTTGCCACTAATACCCTTAGTCTTTCAACCCACAGCGGTATTGGCTGTGATTTGAAATCCTTTGGGTATATATGAGTAGGCCGGATAAGATGTTTACGTCGCTATCCGGCACAAAAAAGCGGGAATTCCCCGCTTTTTTTATGTCTCAATAATGCGGCGGCGGTGTCTCTTCGGACTGCGACGCAATATGGGACGGCTGAGTTGCTTTGAGCTTCTCCGTCAGTAGACGCAGATGATCGCGCAGTTTGGCCATTTCCAGTTCGTGAGCAGTTACCGTCACATTAAGCTCTTCAATGGTTATTTCCTGAAATGCCAGGCGACTCTCCAGTTCAGCCAGCCGAGTTTCCATCGTTGTATCCTGCATGATTCACCTCTTCTGTTATTTCCGGCAGATCGCGGACTGCGGCGAATTCTACTCAACTTTGCCTGTTTGCACAGCACTCATTCCCGTGTGACGAAACTAATTTAAACAAAAAGAGTCTGAAATGTGGTGATAATAGGGCGTGTCCGTATGTTGATTTGTTCTACAACGCTTTATAGTACGTTTTTATGTTAGCTAACCCTGGGGTGAGATGCCCCGGCCCTGGAGAGATGGATGAAATCACTGTTTAAAGTAACGTTGCTGGCGACCACAATGGCCGTTGCTCTGCATGCCCCGATCACCTTCGCTGCTGATACTGCGAAACCAGCCGCTACCGCTGACAGCAAAGCAGCATTCAAGAATGACGACCAGAAAGCGGCTTACGCGCTGGGAGCATCCCTGGGGCGTTACATGGAAAACTCCCTGAAAGAGCAGGAGAAACTGGGCATCAAACTGGATAAAGATCAGCTGATTGCTGGCGTTCAGGATGCGTTTGCGGACAAGAGCAAATTGTCTGACCAGGAAATCGAACAAACTCTGCAGGCGTTTGAAGCGCGCGTGAAGACTTCCGCCCAGGCGAAAATGGAAAAAGACGCGGCTGATAATGAAGCCAAGGGTAAAGCGTACCGTGAGAAGTTTGCCAAAGAGAAAGGTGTTAAAACCTCTTCTACTGGTCTGGTCTACAAAGTAGAGAAAGCCGGTACAGGTGAAGCACCGAAAGACAGCGATACCGTGGTTGTGAACTACAAAGGTACGCTGATTGATGGTAAAGAGTTTGATAACTCTTACACCCGTGGCGAGCCACTCTCTTTCCGTCTTGACGGTGTTATCCCGGGCTGGACAGAAGGCCTGAAAAACATCAAGAAAGGCGGTAAAATTCAGCTGGTTATTCCACCGGATCTGGCTTATGGCAAAACCGGCGTTCCGGGTATTCCGGCAAACTCTACGCTGGTCTTTGATGTTGAGCTGTTAGATATCAAACCGGCGCCGAAAGCGGATGCGAAGGCAGACGCTGCACCGGCAGATAAAGCTGCAGATGCCAGCAAAAAATAAGGTACCAAAAACCGCCGCCCACAGGGCGGCGGTTTTTTATTATCGACAGGATATAATTAATACTGGAAAGCGCCTTGTGCGCTGTATTACTTTAGATGCCCCTAATAGTGATGAGCCTGCCCTGACAACATAACGACAGGCTCCTGAAAAGGAGTGCTTTTTTTCATGTCCAGGTCGCTTTTAACCAACGAAACCAGTGAGCTAGATTTGCTGGATCAACGTCCTTTCGATCAAACCGACTTCGATATCCTTAAATCCTACGAAGCGGTAGTGGACGGGTTGGCGATGCTCATTGGTTCCCATTGTGAAATCGTATTGCACTCTTTGCAGGATTTGAAATGCTCGGCTATTCGCATCGCCAACGGTGAACACACGGGCCGAAAAATCGGCTCACCGATTACCGATCTTGCGTTGCGCATGCTGCATGATATGACGGGTGCGGATAGCAGCGTGTCGAAATGTTATTTCACACGTGCGAAAAGCGGTGTCTTGATGAAGTCGGTGACGATTGCCATTCGCAACCGTGAGCATCGCGTAATTGGTCTGCTGTGCATCAATATGAATCTTGATGTACCTTTCTCGCAAATAATGAATACCTTTATTCCGCCGGAAACCCCGGAAGTGGGCTCAGCCGTAAACTTTGCTTCATCAGTGGAAGATCTGGTGACACAGACGCTGGAATTCACGATTGAAGAAGTGAATGCCGATCGTAACGTATCTAACAATGCGAAGAATCGTCAGATCGTCCTGAATCTGTATGAGAAAGGCATCTTCGATATCAAAGATGCTATTAATCAGGTCGCTGACCGTCTGAACATCTCCAAACATACTGTTTACCTCTATATTCGCCAGTTCAAAAGTGGTGATTTCCAGGGGCAAGACAAGTAATGCGTTTTGCCATCATGGTGACAGGACCTGCCTATGGCACACAGCAGGCGAGCAGCGCGCTGCAATTTGCACATGCGTTGCTTGAGGAAGGGCATGAGTTAAGCCGTGTCTTTTTTTATCAGGAGGGGGTATATAACGCTAACCTTCTGACATCACCCGCTAGTGATGAATTTGATTTGGTGCGAGGCTGGCAGCAACTCAATCAACAATTTGGTGTAGAGCTTAATATTTGTGTGGCGGCGGCGTTGCGTCGTGGCGTTGTTGATGAGACCGAAGCGAAGAGGCTTGGGCTGACAAGTTCGAACTTACAATCAGGTTTTAACCTCAGTGGGCTTGGCTCGCTGGCCGAGGCATCCCTGACGTGCGATCGCGTGGTACAGTTTTAATGAAACGTGTTGCTTTTGTTTTTTCCACTGTGCCGCACGGCAGTGCATCAGGCCGCGAAGGTCTTGATGCATTACTGGCGACTTCAGCATTAACGGAAGACCTTGGTGTATTTTTTATTGGTGATGGCGTCTTCCAGATCCTGCAAGGACAAAAACCGGATGCTGTCCTCGCCCGTGATTATATCGCGACTTTTAAACTGCTGGGGCTGTACGATATAGAGCAATGCTGGCTTTGCGCCGCCTCCCTGCGTGAGCGAGGGCTTGATCAGGGGGCCAGTTTTGTGGTCGATGCGACGGTTCTTGAACCCGATGATTTGCGCCGTGAGCTTGGCAACTATGATGTTATTTTGAGGTTTTGACATTCTCATGCTGCATACTTTACATCGCTCCGCGTGGCTTACTGATTTCTCCTCTCTTCTTCGTCTTGTTGGTGAAGACGATGAGCTTTTATTGCTCCAGGATGGCGTGACGGCGGCAATAGATGGTACCCGCTTCCTTGAAAGTCTGCAGAATGCCTCCATTAAGGTCTATGTACTGGAAGAAGACATTAAAGCTCGCGGGTTAGATGGTCAAATTTCAGACAGTGTCGTCAGGGTTGGCTATACTGACTTCGTCAGACTTACGGTGAAGCATCCCAACCAGATGGCCTGGTAATTGTGGGATCGTTGTATATTTCTTGACACCTTTTCGACACCGACCTAAAATTCTGCGTCCTCATATTGTATGAGGTCGTTTTATTACGTGTTTACGAAGCAAAAGCTAAAACCAGGAGCTATTTAATGGCAACAGTTAACCAGCTGGTACGCAAACCACGCGCACGCAAAGTTGCAAAGAGCAACGTGCCTGCGCTGGAAGCATGCCCGCAGAAACGTGGCGTATGTACTCGTGTATATACTACCACTCCTAAAAAACCGAACTCCGCACTGCGTAAAGTTTGCCGTGTTCGTTTGACTAACGGTTTTGAAGTGACTTCCTACATCGGTGGTGAAGGTCACAACCTGCAGGAGCACTCCGTGATCCTGATCCGTGGCGGTCGTGTAAAAGACCTTCCGGGTGTTCGTTACCACACCGTTCGTGGTGCGCTTGACTGCTCCGGCGTTAAAGACCGTAAGCAATCACGTTCCAAGTATGGCGTGAAACGTCCTAAGGCTTAATGGTTCTCCGTTAAGTAAGGCCAAACGTTTTATATTAATGTCAAACTAAACTCTTAGAGTTTTGGACAATCCTGAATTAACAACGGAGTATTTCCATGCCACGTCGTCGCGTCATTGGTCAGCGTAAAATTCTGCCGGATCCGAAGTTCGGATCAGAACTGCTGGCTAAATTTGTAAATATCCTGATGGTAGATGGTAAAAAATCTACTGCCGAAACAATCGTATACAGCGCGCTGGAGACCCTGGCTCAGCGTTCTGGTAAAAATGAACTGGAAGCTTTCGAAGTAGCTCTCGAAAACGTGCGCCCGACTGTCGAAGTTAAGTCTCGCCGCGTTGGTGGTTCTACTTATCAGGTACCAGTTGAAGTCCGTCCGGTCCGTCGTAATGCCCTGGCAATGCGTTGGATCGTTGAAGCTGCTCGTAAACGCGGTGATAAATCCATGGCTCTGCGCCTGGCGAACGAACTTTCTGATGCTGCAGAAAACAAAGGTACTGCAGTTAAGAAACGTGAAGACGTTCACCGTATGGCAGAAGCCAACAAGGCGTTCGCACACTACCGTTGGTAATCCCTTCGGAGTATTAGTCACCAGGCGGGCGCTTCTTGTAAGCAGCCCGCTTTGGGCTACTTAAATTGAACGCCTAAAAGATAAACGAGGAATCAAATGGCTCGTACAACACCCATCGCGCGCTACCGTAACATCGGTATCAGTGCGCACATCGACGCCGGTAAAACCACTACTACCGAACGTATTCTGTTCTACACCGGTGTAAACCATAAAATCGGTGAAGTTCATGACGGCGCAGCCACCATGGACTGGATGGAACAGGAGCAGGAGCGTGGTATTACTATCACCTCCGCAGCGACTACTGCATTCTGGTCTGGTATGGCTAAGCAGTATGAACCGCATCGCGTAAACATCATCGACACCCCGGGGCACGTTGACTTCACTATCGAAGTAGAACGTTCCATGCGTGTGCTTGATGGTGCAGTAATGGTTTACTGCGCAGTTGGTGGTGTTCAGCCGCAGTCTGAAACCGTATGGCGTCAGGCTAACAAATATAAAGTTCCGCGCATTGCGTTCGTTAACAAAATGGACCGTATGGGCGCGAACTTCCTGAAAGTTGTTGGTCAGATCAAAACCCGTCTGGGCGCGAACCCTGTTCCGCTGCAGCTGGCAATTGGTGCTGAAGAAAACTTCACTGGTGTTGTTGACCTGGTGAAAATGAAAGCCATCAACTGGAACGAAGAAGATGCAGGCGTAACCTTCACTTATGAAGATATCCCGGCTGACATGCAGGAACTGGCTGAAGAATGGCACCAGAACCTGATCGAGTCCGCCGCGGAAGCTTCAGAAGAGCTGATGGAGAAATACCTGGGTGGTGAAGAACTGACTGAAGAAGAGATCAAGAAAGCTCTGCGTCAGCGCGTTCTGAACAACGAAATCATCCTGGTAACCTGTGGTTCTGCGTTTAAGAACAAAGGTGTTCAGGCGATGCTGGATGCGGTAATTGATTACCTGCCATCCCCGACTGATGTACCTGCGATCAACGGTATTCTGGACGACGGTAAAGATACTCCGGCTGAGCGTCACGCTAGCGATGAAGAGCCGTTTGCTGCTCTGGCATTCAAAATCGCTACCGACCCGTTCGTGGGTAACCTGACCTTCTTCCGCGTGTACTCTGGTGTGGTTAACTCCGGTGATACCATCCTGAACTCCGTGAAATCTGCACGTGAGCGTTTTGGCCGTATCGTTCAGATGCACGCCAACAAACGTGAAGAGATCAAAGAAGTTCGCGCGGGCGACATCGCTGCTGCGATCGGTCTGAAAGACGTGACCACTGGTGATACCCTGTGTGATCCAGATTCTCCGATCATTCTGGAGCGTATGGAATTCCCGGAACCGGTAATTTCCATCGCGGTAGAACCGAAAACCAAAGCTGACCAGGAAAAAATGGGTCTGGCTCTGGGCCGTCTGGCTAAAGAAGACCCGTCATTCCGCGTATGGACTGACGAAGAATCTAACCAGACTATTATCGCCGGTATGGGTGAGCTGCACCTCGACATCATCGTTGACCGCATGAAGCGTGAATTCAACGTTGAAGCGAACGTCGGTAAACCTCAGGTTGCTTACCGTGAAGCGATTCGCGCGAAAGTTACCGATATCGAAGGTAAACACGCTAAGCAGTCTGGTGGTCGCGGTCAGTATGGTCATGTTGTTATCGACATGTACCCGCTGGAGCCGGGTTCAAACCCGAAAGGCTACGAATTCATCAACGACATCAAAGGTGGTGTAATTCCTGGCGAATACATCCCGGCCGTTGATAAAGGCATCCAGGAACAGCTGAAATCTGGCCCGCTGGCTGGTTACCCGGTTGTTGATCTGGGCGTGCGTCTGCACTTCGGTTCTTACCATGACGTTGACTCCTCTGAGCTGGCGTTTAAACTGGCCGCTTCTATCGCCTTTAAAGATGGCTTTAAGAAAGCGAAACCAGTTCTGCTTGAGCCTATCATGAAGGTTGAAGTAGAGACTCCGGAAGAGAACACCGGTGACGTTATCGGTGACTTGAGCCGCCGTCGTGGTATGCTTCGTGGTCAGGAATCCAACGTCACTGGCGTTGTGATCCACGCTGAAGTTCCGCTGTCTGAAATGTTCGGATATGCAACCCAGCTGCGTTCTCTGACCAAAGGCCGTGCTTCTTACTCCATGGAGTTCCTGAAGTACGACGATGCGCCGAACAACGTTGCTCAGGCCGTTATTGAAGCCCGTGGTAAATAAGCCACAGGATTAAAACCTAAGTCCCGTGCTCTCTCCAAAGGGGAGAGCACTATAGTAAGGAATATAGCCGTGTCTAAAGAAAAATTTGAACGTACAAAACCGCACGTTAACGTCGGCACCATCGGCCACGTTGACCACGGTAAAACTACCCTGACCGCTGCAATCACCACCGTTCTGGCTAAAACCTACGGCGGTGCTGCTCGTGCTTTCGACCAGATCGATAACGCTCCGGAAGAAAAAGCTCGTGGTATCACCATCAACACTTCTCACGTTGAATATGACACCCCGACTCGCCACTACGCGCACGTAGACTGCCCGGGCCACGCCGACTATGTTAAAAACATGATCACCGGTGCTGCGCAGATGGACGGCGCGATCCTGGTTGTTGCTGCGACTGACGGCCCGATGCCGCAGACTCGTGAGCACATCCTGCTGGGTCGTCAGGTAGGCGTTCCGTACATCATCGTGTTCCTGAACAAATGCGACATGGTTGATGACGAAGAGCTGCTGGAACTGGTAGAAATGGAAGTTCGTGAACTTCTGTCTCAGTACGATTTCCCGGGCGACGACACTCCGATCGTTCGTGGTTCTGCTCTGAAAGCGCTGGAAGGCGAAGCAGAGTGGGAAGCGAAAATCATCGAACTGGCTGGCTTCCTGGATTCTTACATCCCGGAACCAGAGCGTGCGATTGACAAGCCGTTCCTGCTGCCTATCGAAGACGTATTCTCCATCTCCGGTCGTGGTACCGTTGTTACCGGTCGTGTAGAGCGCGGTATCATCAAAGTTGGTGAAGAAGTTGAAATCGTTGGTATCAAAGAGACTGCTAAGTCTACCTGTACTGGCGTTGAAATGTTCCGCAAACTGCTGGACGAAGGCCGTGCTGGTGAGAACGTTGGTGTTCTGCTGCGTGGTATCAAACGTGAAGAAATCGAACGTGGTCAGGTACTGGCTAAGCCGGGTTCAATCAAGCCGCACACCAAGTTCGAATCTGAAGTGTACATTCTGTCCAAAGACGAAGGCGGCCGTCATACTCCGTTCTTCAAAGGCTACCGTCCGCAGTTCTACTTCCGTACTACTGACGTGACTGGTACCATCGAACTGCCAGAAGGCGTAGAGATGGTAATGCCGGGCGACAACATCAAAATGGTTGTTACCCTGATCCACCCGATCGCGATGGACGACGGTCTGCGTTTCGCAATCCGTGAAGGCGGCCGTAC
>NZ_JAOWGO010000019.1:0-30943 GCF_030333105.1 Citrobacter sp. Cm038
AGTTCTCCGGCGCCCGCAACCCTTAAATGTCAGAAAAATGACTGACTGCTGCATTCCACAGCAAAACCCTGCCTTATACCCTTTTACACACAGAGTTATCCACAAACAGCACGATCATTTCAACGATCCTCTCCCTGTAAGTGCGATCTTTAGTTGGCAAAATAAGGGTAAATATTGAATAAGAAAAATTCGCGAGCGTTGCGCAAACGTTTTCGTTACAATGCTGCGGCAAAACAAGGATGCCCCGTAAGGGGCGTTAGCTGAGTTTTTACGCAAAAACTCAGCTAACGCTCTCTGTTATAGTCAAATCCAGGGGATTTACCATGCAACAACGTCGTCCAGTCCGCCGCGCTCTGCTCAGTGTTTCTGACAAAGCAGGTATTATCGAATTCGCTCAGGCACTTTCCGCACGCGGTGTGGAATTGCTGTCTACAGGCGGCACCGCTCGCCTGTTAGCAGAGAAAGGTCTGCCAGTGACCGAAGTTTCCGATTACACCGGCTTCCCGGAAATGATGGATGGACGTGTGAAAACCCTGCATCCAAAAGTACACGGCGGCATTCTGGGTCGTCGCGGCCAGGATGACGGGATAATGGAACAACACGGTATTGCACCTATCGATATGGTTGTCGTTAACCTGTATCCGTTCGCCGAGACCGTCGCTCGTGAAGGCTGCTCGCTGGAAGATGCTGTAGAAAACATTGATATCGGCGGCCCGACCATGGTGCGCTCTGCCGCCAAGAACCATAAAGACGTTGCTATCGTGGTAAAGAGCAACGACTACGACGCCATTATTAAAGAGATGGATGCCAACGACGGCTCACTGACTCTCAATACCCGTTTCGATCTCGCCATCAAAGCCTTCGAACACACCGCCGCTTACGACAGCATGATTGCCAACTACTTCGGCAGCATGGTTCCGGCCTATCACGGTGAAAGCAAAGAAGCCGCTGGACGCTTCCCGCGTACTCTGAACCTGAACTTCATTAAGAAGCAGGATATGCGCTACGGCGAGAACAGCCACCAGCAGGCAGCCTTCTATATAGAAGAGAATGTAAAAGAAGCTTCTGTAGCTACCGCACAACAGGTACAAGGTAAAGCGCTTTCCTATAACAACATCGCTGATACTGACGCGGCGCTGGAATGCGTAAAAGAGTTCAATGAGCCAGCCTGTGTTATCGTTAAGCACGCCAACCCGTGCGGCGTGGCAGTAAGTACTTCTATTCTCGACGCGTACGACCGCGCGTACAAAACTGACCCGACCTCCGCGTTCGGCGGCATCATTGCCTTTAACCGCGAACTGGATGCAGAAACGGCACAAGCCATCATCTCCCGTCAGTTTGTTGAAGTGATCATCGCCCCGTCCGCCACTGAAGACGCACTGAAAATCACCGCCACTAAGCAGAACGTTCGCGTCCTGACCTGTGGTCAATGGGCACAGCGTGTGCCGGGGCTGGATTTCAAACGCGTTAACGGCGGCCTGCTGGTTCAGGATCGCGACCTGGGTATGGTCACCGAAGGTGAACTGCGCGTGGTGAGCAAACGTCAGCCTACCGAACAAGAACTGCGTGATGCGTTGTTCTGCTGGAAAGTCGCGAAATTCGTCAAGTCTAACGCCATTGTCTACGCCAAAGAGAACATGACCATCGGCATAGGTGCAGGTCAGATGAGCCGTGTTTACTCTGCGAAGATCGCCGGGATTAAAGCTGCCGACGAAGGACTGGAAGTAAAAGGCTCCGCGATGGCATCTGACGCCTTCTTCCCGTTCCGTGATGGTATTGATGCCGCTGCCGCCGTTGGTGTGAGCTGTGTGATCCAGCCAGGCGGCTCCATCCGTGATGATGAGGTAATTGCTGCCGCCGATGAACACGGCATTGCAATGATCTTTACCGATATGCGCCATTTCCGCCATTAATCCACGGAGCAGACGATGAAAGTATTAGTTATTGGCAACGGTGGACGTGAGCACGCCCTGGCCTGGAAAGCTGCACAATCTCCATTGGTTAATACCGTTTTTGTTGCACCGGGCAATGCGGGTACCGCGCTAGAGCCCACACTGCAAAACGTAGCGATCAATGTTACCGATATTTCAGCTTTGCTGAGCTTCGCCCAGAACGAGAAAATTGATCTGACTATCGTTGGCCCGGAAGCGCCGCTGGTGATTGGCGTTGTCGATGCTTTCCGTGCTGCTGGTCTGAAGATCTTTGGCCCGACCGAAGGTGCCGCGCAGCTTGAAGGCTCCAAAGCGTTCACTAAAGATTTCCTCGCCCGTCATCACATCCCGACGGCGGAGTACCAGAACTTCACCGAAATCGAGCCTGCACTGGCGTATCTGCGTGAGAAAGGCGCACCGATTGTCATCAAGGCCGACGGTCTGGCTGCCGGTAAAGGCGTTATCGTGGCGATGACGCTGGAGGAAGCTGAAGCCGCTGTGCACGATATGCTGGCAGGCAACGCTTTTGGCGATGCCGGTCACCGCATCGTAATCGAGGAGTTTCTTGACGGTGAAGAAGCGAGCTTTATCGTGATGGTTGACGGTGAGCACGTACTACCGATGGCTACCAGCCAGGACCACAAACGCGTAGGCAATGGCGATACTGGCCCGAACACTGGCGGTATGGGGGCTTACTCTCCGGCCCCGGTAGTGACTGACGAGGTTCACCAGCGCACGATGGAACGGATCATCTGGCCGACTGTGAAAGGGATGGCGGCGGAAGGTAACACCTACACCGGTTTCCTGTACGCCGGTCTGATGATCGACAAACAAGGCAACCCGAAAGTTATCGAGTTCAACTGCCGCTTTGGCGACCCGGAAACTCAGCCGATCATGTTGCGCATGAAATCAGACCTGGTTGACCTGTGCCTCGCCGCCTGCGACGGTAAACTGGATGAGAAAACCTCCGAGTGGGACGAGCGTGCATCTCTGGGCGTGGTTATTGCTGCAGGCGGTTATCCTGGCAACTACAATACCGGGGATGAGATCCACGGCCTGCCGCTGGAGGAAATTGAAGGCGGTAAAGTATTCCATGCGGGCACGAAACTGTCTGATGACGATCGCGTGCTGACCAACGGTGGTCGCGTCCTGTGTGCCACCGCACTGGGGTATACCGTGGCCGAAGCGCAGAAACGCGCTTACGCCTTAATGACCGATATCCACTGGGATGGCAGCTTTAGCCGTAACGACATTGGCTGGCGCGCTATCGAGCGTGAGCAACGCTAACGCGAAATTTTCGCCAACAGCGTTTTACGCGTGATCCCTAACTGACGGGCGGCTTCAGTTTTGTTGCCGCCCGTTTTTTCCAGCGCCGCCAGAATAACCTCTTTTTCGACATCCACCAGCGGTTGAATCTCCAGACTGCTTTCTGCTTTTATCGGCGTCGCGGCAATTGCCATCGGCAGCTCACGCTCAGAGATATATTCCCCCGTCAGCAGAACCACTGCCCGTTCAATGGCGTTTTCCAGCTCACGAATATTCCCCGGCCAGTCATAGTGGATCAGCAGATCCATTGCCTGTGGGGTAAAGCCTTTCACCGCTTTGCGGTTACGCTGCGCAAAATGCTGCAAAAAATGTTCCGCCAGCAACGGAATATCTTCCCTACGCTGACGAAGCGCGGGCATTTCAATGGTGACCACATTCAGCCGGTAGTAGAGATCCTGACGAAAACGCCCGGCATTGACCTCTTGTGCTAAATCGCGGTGCGTCGCAGCTATCAGCCGGACATCGACAGCAAGAGTCTGGTTGCTGCCCACACGTTGAACTTCGCGTTCCTGAATCGCCCGTAGCAGACGCACCTGCATCAGCGGTGAAATATCGCCAATTTCATCGAGAAATAACGTGCCACCGTCGGCTTCCACAAAGCGACCTTCCCGCCGTTTGTCGGCCCCCGTAAACGCCCCTTTTTCATGACCAAACAGTTCAGACTCCAGCAGGGATTCATTGAGTGCCGCGCAGTTCAGCGTCACCAGCGGTTTATTACAACGTGCGCTACTGGCATGCAGCGCACGGGCAACCAATTCTTTCCCCGTCCCGGAGTCTCCATGAATGAGCACTGTGGCATCCGACGGTGCCACCATCGCAATCTCATTAAGCAGTTGCTGCATCACCGGACTTCTGCCAATCATGCCAAACTGCGAAGCCGGAGCCGAAAGCGATTCAACGGTGGTATCCCGCGTATGCGCCAGCGACTTTTCCAGCGTCTCCTGCAGTCGGTCAAAGTCCAATGGCTTAATTAAATAGTCCAGCGCCCCGGCTTTGAGTGCTTCCACCGCCGTTTCGACGCTGGAAAATGCGGTCATAATCAAAATAGGTATCGCCGGATTCAGGACTTTTATCTCTTTCAGCGTTTCGATGCCATCCATCTCTGCCATACGCACATCGCACAGCACCAGATCAAAAACGTGTTCACGCACCTGCTCCAGCGCCTCCCGGCCACTATAGGCCAGTGATACGTTATAGCCCCAGCCGCGAAGCAGCGCCTGTAAAATCGTGCAGTGACTAATGTCATCATCCACAACCAGAATATCGATTTGTCCGTGAGTCATCCTTGTCTGTCCTGTTGTTTCGCTTTGATCGGCAGCCAGAGAGTAAAGACCGCGCCTTTGCCCTCAATACTTGTCACCTGAATGGTTCCGCCGTGCTGTTCAATGATGTTTTGCACCACCGCCAGCCCCAGACCAGTACCGTCGGCTTTCGTCGTGAAATAAGGCGTAAAAATGGCCTCCAGCTGTTCGGGCGCAATACCCTTTCCGCTATCAGTCACCACAATTTTAACCCGATCGGCACTACTTTCACTCACCTCAACCGTAATCGTACCCTGATGGCCAATGGCATGAATGGCGTTCAGGTACAGATTCAGCAGGACCTGCGTAAGCCGATCAGGATCGGCCTGAATAGCCGGTAAAGAGGTGTCTGCTGTAAACTGCAGCAGGATTTCCCGACTCTGGGCATCCTGGCTGACAAGATGCAGGGAGTGGTTGATGACCTCATTAAGATCCACCTTTTGCAGCGTCAGATGAGCAGGCTTCACCAGCTCCAGCAGTTCACTCACCACCCGGTTTAAACGGTCTGCCTCTTTCGCCATCACTTGTGCCAGTTCATGCGACTCACCACCCGCTGGCGTACGTTCGGCAAAATACTTCGCTAATCCTTTGATGGAAGACAGTGGGTTACGAATTTCATGCGCTACCCCTGCCGCCAGATGTCCGAGCGCCATCAATTTTTCTTTGCGCTTCATCGCATCCTGCAATTCTTTATACGAACGCTGATAGCGCTGATACCAGAAAAATGTCAGCACAGTTGCCAGCAGCACGGCCGCCAGCGCAGAAAGGACAATCAGTGTATTACGCCACTCTCTGGCCTGCGTTGCCGCCAGATCGCTGGCATCAAAGGCGATAAAAATGGTTTGCTCAGGCGTATTACTGTGCTCGTCATTACCGTCACAGCGCGCCATGCCGTGTCTTCCTGGACCATACATCAGCTGGAACTGGCGATAAATTTCCAGTACCGGCATTTTTTCGCCGTCATCGACCGGTATATCGATACGCCGCCAGCGTTCCTGTTCCCCAGAATTTAGCTCTCGCAGCACATCTGGCGAATAGAGTGTTTTGCCAACCATCGCGGAATTACTGTGCGTGATGATGGTGCCATGCGTGTCTACGACAGCAAACCATAGCACCCCCGGTTGCACCGCCATTTCCTCCAGCAACGTTTGTTGCTGAGCATGATGCATACGCATTCCCATTCCCACACGCGTACCAGACTCAAGGGCGCGGATCAGCACACTCCCTTTTTCCAGTAACGTTTGCCGGGCGGCGTCGCTTTCCCGACCATAGTCCCGAATGGTCATAATAGAAAACCAGCCGACCAATATCAGGATTGCCGCCGGCAATAGTCTGCTCAGCCACTTTGCCGCCGTATCCTTATATAAACGCATACGTTCTCCCTTTCACCATCGTTACCTTGCTTCGTTTCAGGTATACAGCAGAAATCATGCCATTTTTTCTCCCTGATAACCCAGCCCTTTGGCACAAACAATTGAAAGTAGTGGGTAAAAATGACCCACCGGGACGTTCCGACGAGTCATTTTTACTCACTTCCAGCGGGCAAATATCTGAACGGCACCCGTAGCGTGGGGATCCGCAGGCTGGCACGGAAGATGCAATAGAGAAAATAAGATAACCAACAGGAGAACAAATGATGAAACGGAATAACAAAATGGGTCTGGCGCTGCTCGCGCTCTCTCTTATGGCTTTGGGCTCCACCTCAGCGTTAGCACAACATCACTGGGGCAATGGTAATGGGATGTCGCAACAGGGCGGAATTCCAATGACCACTGAACAGCAGACTGCCGCCCAAAAAATATATGACGATTACTACACGCAGACCAGCGCATTACGCCAACAGCTGGTTTCCAAACGTTACGAATACAATGCGTTGTTAACCGCCAGCTCGCCGGATACTGCAAAAATTAATGCAGTGGCAAAAGAGATGGAGTCTCTGAATCAGTCACTCGACGAGCAGCGTGTTAAGCGGGATGTCGCGATGGCGCAGGCGGGTGTACCTCGCGCAGCCGGAATGGGTTACGGCGGATGTGGTGGTGGCGGTAACCATCGCGGCGGTGGTCATATGGGAATGGGTCACTGGTAAGCGTAGTCTGCCGAATGACGGCTTACGGTCCAGGTTTTCAGAAGGTCTTGGCTTTAGGTTGCCAGTGACAAAAATCCTCATTGGCGACCAGCAATAGCTGAGATCCTTCTGGCGCTTCCAGCCAGGCAACGCTTACATCTACCGATGAATGGCTCTGGCGGCGCTCAATATGGTTTATTGCCCATGAATCTAAGTCGGGCTTAATTGTCTCGCCCTCGCAGGTGGTGACCGTGTTATTCGCATGCCAGCGTCCCTGACGTAATACAACACGCCCCTGACGCAACGCGTCGCTAGTCTGGCGGATTTGATCGGCACGGTAGCGGTAGAGCGCTATTTGATCGCTGGAAAGCTGCTGCTTTTGCCCGTCAACTTCACGCTGCATGAAACTCAGCTCGCCCCGGTCATCGAAGCGTATGCGAATATGCTCCGGCGGCTTGCTGTATACATTAAGTTCTATCAGAGAGAGCGAATCACCCTGCCAGCGGTATTCACTGGTAGTGGTCTCGCCTTTACGCCACGGACTAAATACCGAGAGCAAGTGAACATCGTCACTGGAATCTTTACGCCAGACGCGCACCGCCCCCTGATCGCCAACATAGCCGCTGGCCGTGAACGGAGGAAGTTCAGAATGGCGACTGCAGGCTGACAGCAACAGAACACCTGAAAGCCAAAGCGTATGACGCCAGATGGACAAAAGGGGCGAAACCGCCCCTTCGTTAAAACTGTTCACTGCCACGCGAATTACTTAACCGCGTCTTTCAGTGCTTTACCAGAAACAAATGCCGGTACGTTAGCTGCGGCGATTTTGATTTCTTTACCGGTCTGCGGGTTGCGGCCAGTGCGCTCAGCGCGGTGGTTCACTTTGAAGGTACCGAAACCAACCAGTTGTACAGCATCGCCTTCTTTCAGAGACTCAGTAATAGCAGCCAGAGTGGATTCCAGAGCAGCTTTAGCCTGGGTTTTAGACAGTTCTGCTTTGTCTGCAATTACATCAATCAGTTGAGTCTTGTTCATAAGTTATCCTTACAATGTGTTTATCGCTTGCTAAGCATCGAGTGCGACGGAAATGCCAAAAAAGCACTCTCCTGCATACACGCACCGATAGCCACTTTTTTTCGCCCCCCAAATGTAGACCAGACCGGGGGCGGATGGGAAGCCTTCAGGCACGACAAATCAGGCGTTAAATCACGTTTTGTTGTGTCATTGCTGAAAATTTATACCAATATTGCTCTCGCCAGCCTCGCGCAGGTCTGCACGCAGCCCTTTTATCAGTTCAATATCGCGTTCTTCACAGTCGGCCAAAAGTCGGAATATTTCCCACTGAATATCCCATTCTTGTTCAACGGCAGGGTTTTCTTTCAGCTCTTCATCGGTCATTTCGCGACCAGCCTGAGTCATTTCCAGCATCGCGACCGTCGTGATCGAAGCTTTACTGACTTCAATCGCGTGCTCGAGAGTTTCACCACTCAAACGTGAGTGCATCAATTCACTTAATGCCACGCAAGCATCAATTGCCGGATAAACGCCGTACAGATCGTAATCATCTGCCGACGGGATAGCCTCTTCAAACTTCTCCAGTTGGCTGTCAAAGTTGATTTTTGCATCTTTGACCGTCAGCGCTTCCCAAATCAAATCCAGAATTCGGCGGTAAATTTGCCCATCGCCAAACTCAGTTTGCTTACAGAACATGGCGTAGTTTGGGTACATGCGCTCGCACAGGCATGCCATAAAAGTGACGTGCTGCCAGCTTTCCAGCTTCTCCAGGCGCAAATGAATCGGATTTTGTAACATGTTGAGTTCTCAAATACGGAAATTAGCGGCAGTTTACCCGATATGGGGTGTTTTTGCTGCAAGCCGCGAAAATGCCGGGCGTTCCGATGCTACCGCATCCGCCCAGCGAGTCGGTTCCGGCAGACGATAGCCGTTCATACAGCGCTGCACCCACGCCAATGCGCTGTCCATGCTCACGCGATGACCAGTAGAGATAAACAGTGGATTACAGCGTGCTTTGCTACGCCAGACCCATGCCAGCTGCTCACCGTTATCCAGTAGCGGAAATAAGGCACCAGGTTCAGCGGCAAGCGGTTCAAATTTACCGCACAGTCGCTTTTTCGCCACACCAATTGTCGGCACATCCACCAGCAGACCAAAATGGCTGGCGACACCCAGACGGCGAGGATGGGAAATCCCGTGTCCGTCCACAAACAGCAGATCCGGCTTTTGTGATAAAAGCTGCCACGCCGCCATTAGTGCGGGAGTTTCACGAAAAGAGAGAAAACCGGGGATATACGGCATGGTGGTGGCGATACGCGCCACCTTGTATTCAACCAGCTCAAGCGTGGGGTATTTCAGCAAGACCATCGCGGCTCGCGTCACTTCACCGCCCTGCTCAAACCCAACATCCGCCCCACCGATCAGATCCGGCGGATCGTTCTCAAGGCGATCCTCCCGGATCACCGAAGAAGCCAGTTCAAGCTGTTTTGCGCGCAGCGACGCGAGATCCATGCTGATTCCTTAGCGGTGGTACTGTTCGGACAAGCGATGCACCGCCTCCACGAAGACACCCGCATGCTCTGGCGGCACGTCCTGGTGAATACCGTGACCAAGGTTAAAGACGTGCCCTTCGCCCTGACCAAACCCAGCGAGAATGGTCGCCACCTCTTCTTCGATACGAGCTGGCGGCGCATAAAGCATGGACGGGTCCATATTGCCCTGCAGCGCCACGTTATGACCAACACGACGACGCGCATCAGCAATATCCGTCGTCCAGTCGAGACCTAATGCATCACAACCGGTTTCCGCCATCGCTTCCAGCCACTGTCCACCGCCTTTAGTGAACAGCGTTACCGGCACGCGGCGACCTTCGTTTTCACGCAGCAAGCCATCAACAATTTTGTGCATGTAGTAGAGAGAGAACTGCTGATAATCACGCCCGGTCAACACACCGCCCCAGGTGTCGAAGATCATCACCGACTGCGCACCCGCTTTGATCTGTGCGTTCAGGTACAAGGTGACGCTTTTCGCCAACTTATCAAGCAGCAGATGCAGAGCCTTAGGGTCGGCGTACATCATCTTTTTAATCACGGTGAAGGCTTTGCTGCTGCCGCCCTCTACCATATAGGTTGCCAGCGTCCACGGGCTACCGGAGAAGCCGATCAGCGGCACTTCGCCCTTCAGTTCACGGCGAATAGTACGTACCGCATTCATAACGTATCCCAATTCACCTTCAGGATCCGGAATCGGCAATTTATCAACATCGGCTTTACAGGTAATTGGCGAGGTAAAACGTGGACCTTCACCGGCTTCAAAATGGAGACCAAGCCCCATTGCATCCGGAATAGTCAGAATGTCCGAAAAGAGGATCGCCGCATCGAGTTTATATCTGCGCAACGGCTGTAGCGTCACTTCACATGCCAGCTCGGCATTTTTGCACAGCGACATAAAATCGCCCGCCTGTGCTCGGGTGGCTTTGTACTCCGGCAAATAGCGGCCCGCCTGGCGCATCATCCATACTGGAGTGACATCAACGGGCTGGCGCAGCAGCGCACGCAGGTAACGATCGTTCTTCAGTTCGGTCATTTTTATATTCCTTATAGCGTCAGACCGCCAGTGTATCACTACTCGAAGTTTACTCGTACTCGGCCCGACACATCGCGACGGTATCTTCGATCAGTCGACGCGCAACGGTTCCCGGCGGGGGAAGAAGCGGTAAATCATCGTAGCGATACCAGTTCGCTTCCAACAGCTCTTTCGGGTCGATTACAATCTCGCCACTGTCGTACTCTGCCATAAATGCGGTCATCAACGACTGCGGAAACGGCCACGGTTGGGAGGTGACGTAGCGCAGGTTCTTCACCTTGATACCGCTCTCTTCCATCACTTCACGTGCTACCGCCTGTTCTAATGTTTCCCCCACTTCGACAAAACCCGCCAGCACGGTATGCACGCCATTGCGATGGCGAACATGTTGGGCAAGAAGAAGGCTGTCATCACGGCGGATAGCAACGATAATGCAGGGCGCAATTTGCGGGTAGTAGCGTTCACGGCAGTGGCTGCACAACATCGCCCATTCGGTTTTACTCGGGTACATAGCATGGCCGCAGTAACCGCAGAATTTGTGCGAGCGATAGAACTCCGCCAGTTGCACACCACGTCCGGCCAGTTGAAACAAGCCTACATCCTGATCGATAACCTGACGTACAGAGCCCATATCATGCCGTCGCTGCTGCTGCACCAGCCAGACCGTATCCCCTTCCCATTCGCCGATCGGCAGTGCGCGCTGTCCTACAAGATCAAAATTTGCCGCTTCACCATATGGCAGCTCTCCGCGAGGTAGCCAAATTTTTTGCTCATGGCTGACAATCCACCAGCCGCTGTCTAATTTTTCAATTATACGATCCATATCTCTTGCGCAACCTTTGCTTCACAGGCATGTTGTTTACATTATTTTTACATTTATGGGCGAGCAGTTCTTAAACATCACTTGCGGAGTCAATCATGCTAAACCAGCTGGAAAGCCTGACGGAGCACGTCGGAGGAAGTAATAAACTGGTTGATCGCTGGCTACATGTACGTAAGCACCTGCTCGTGGCTTACTACAATCTGGTTGGCATTAAGCCTGGCAAAGAATCGTACATGCGGCTCAATGAAAAAGCGCTGGATGATTTTTGTCAAAGCCTGGTCGATTACCTATCCACCGGACACTTCAGTATTTATGAACGTATTCTCCATAAATTGGAAGGGAACGGGCAGCTTTTAAAAGCAACAAAAATTTGGCCATCACTGGAAGCCAATACGCAGTTGATCATGGACTATTATGATTCCAGCCTGGAAACCGCGATTGATCATGACAACTTCCTTGAATTTCAAAAGGCTTTGTCCGATCTTGGCGAGGCACTGGAAGCCCGGTTTGTGCTGGAAGATAAGCTGATTATGCTGGTGTTTGACGCGATGCATGACAATGCCATGATCAAACGTCCTGCTTGAGATCTGCAGCATTAACGAGTAGTTTACATTCATTACCTCTAATCATCAGAGGTTGCTTCTTGTCGGAGTGCCTTACGTGAAAGCGTAGGCTGAGACCGTTAATTCGGGATCCGCGGAACCTGATCAGGCTAATACCTGCGAAGGGAACAAGAGTAATTCAGCTTTATGCTGCTGCCTTCACGGGCGGCGTGCATCCGTTACTCAATCCGTCGTCTGACAAGCCATATCCTTACTTTTTTTGGAATGAGCTATGTCTGCCACTACTAAACCATCACGTCGCGAACAGCGCGCCCAGGCCCAACACTTTATCGATACCCTGGAAGGAACCGCCTTTCCTAACTCGAAACGCATCTACATAACCGGTTCGCAGCCGGATATCCGTATTCCGATGCGTGAAATCCAGCTTAGTCCGACGCTGACCGGCGGTTCGAAAGACAATCCGCAGTTTGAAGATAACGAAGCTGTACCGGTGTACGATACCTCCGGCCCGTACGGCGATCCGGATGTGGCGATTAATGTCCAGAAGGGGCTGGCAAAGCTGCGCCAGCCATGGATTGCAGCACGTAACGACAGCGAAGAGCTTAATGACCGCAGCTCGGCGTACACCAAACAACGTCTGGCCGATGATGGCCTTGACGAGTTACGCTTCACAGGCCTGCTGACGCCAAAGCGCGCCAAAGCCGGTAAGCGCGTCACGCAACTGCACTACGCCCGTCAAGGGATCGTCACCCCTGAGATGGAGTTTATCGCTATCCGCGAAAACATGGGCCGCGAGCGTATTCGTAGTGAAGTCTTACGCCACCAGCACCCGGGGATGAGCTTTGGCGCACGCCTGCCAGAAAATATCACGCCGGAATTTGTGCGTGATGAAGTCGCCGCCGGACGCGCCATCATACCTGCCAACATCAACCACCCGGAATCGGAACCGATGATTATCGGCCGCAATTTTCTGGTGAAGGTCAACGCCAATATCGGCAACTCAGCGGTCACCTCTTCCATCGAAGAAGAGGTCGAAAAACTGGTGTGGTCTACACGCTGGGGGGCGGATACGGTGATGGACCTTTCTACAGGTCGCTATATTCACGAAACTCGCGAATGGATCCTGCGTAACAGCCCGGTACCAATCGGTACCGTACCGATCTACCAGGCGCTGGAGAAGGTCAACGGGATCGCCGAAGATCTGACCTGGGAAGCGTTCCGCGACACACTGCTGGAGCAGGCAGAACAGGGCGTCGACTACTTCACCATCCACGCAGGCGTGCTGCTGCGCTACGTACCAATGACGGCCAAACGCCTGACCGGGATTGTCTCGCGCGGCGGTTCAATTATGGCGAAATGGTGTCTTTCGCATCACAAAGAGAACTTCCTGTTTGAGCACTTCCGTGAAATCTGCGAAATCTGCGCGGCCTATGATGTTTCCCTGTCATTGGGCGATGGCCTGCGTCCTGGCTCCATTCAAGATGCCAACGATGAAGCGCAGTTCTCCGAGCTACATACGCTGGGCGAGCTGACTAAAATCGCCTGGGAATATGACGTTCAGGTGATGATTGAAGGCCCGGGCCATGTACCGATGCAGATGATCCAACGCAATATGACCGAAGAGCTTGAACACTGCCATGAAGCGCCGTTCTACACCTTAGGACCGTTGACCACCGATATCGCGCCAGGTTATGACCACTTCACCTCCGGCATTGGCGCCGCGATGATTGGCTGGTTCGGATGTGCGATGCTCTGTTACGTCACGCCGAAGGAGCATCTCGGCCTGCCGAACAAAGAGGATGTAAAACAGGGGCTGATCACCTACAAGATTGCCGCGCACGCCGCTGATTTAGCCAAAGGCCATCCTGGCGCGCAAATCCGCGATAACGCCATGTCGAAAGCACGCTTTGAATTCCGCTGGGAAGACCAGTTTAATCTGGCGCTCGACCCATTCACCGCCCGCGCCTATCACGATGAAACCCTGCCGCAGGAGTCAGGCAAAGTCGCCCACTTCTGCTCGATGTGCGGACCGAAATTCTGCTCAATGAAAATCAGCCAGGAAGTTCGCGACTACGCCGCCGCACAAACCATTGAAGTCGGCATGGCCGATATGTCAGAAAACTTCCGCGCCAAAGGTGGCGAAATCTACCTGAAAAAGGAGGAAGCGTGATGTATCAGCCTGATTTTCCTACGGTGCCTTTTCGTCTCGGCCTTTACCCGGTCGTCGACAGCGTGTTGTGGATTGAGCGTCTGCTGGAAGCAGGCGTGCGCACGATCCAACTGCGCATTAAAGACAAGCGAGATGGAGAAGTTGAAGCCGACGTGGTTGCCGCCATTGCGCTGGGGCGGCGCTACAACGCCCGGCTGTTTATCAACGACTACTGGCGACTGGCAGTAAAACACCAGGCTTACGGCGTGCATCTGGGACAGGAAGACCTCGAAACCACCGACCTGAAGGCTATTCAGGCTGCAGGTTTGCGCCTTGGTGTGTCGACCCACGATGATATGGAGATCGACGTGGCGCTCGCCGCTCGCCCGTCTTACATCGCACTAGGACATGTCTTTCCGACGCAAACCAAACAGATGCCATCTGCCCCACAGGGGCTGGCACAACTGACGAACCATATTAAGCGGCTGGCTGATTACCCCACCGTCGCTATCGGCGGAATAAGCCTTGAACGAGCGCCAGCAGTGCTGGCTACCGGTGTCGGTAGTATTGCCGTGGTTAGTGCAATCACTCAGGCCGCAAACTGGCGTACTGCCACGACCCAACTGCTCGGAATCGCGGGAGTCGGCAATGAATGATCGTGATTTTATGCGCTACAGCCGCCAAATATTACTGGGCGATATTGCCATTGAGGGCCAGCAAAAGCTCAACGCAAGCCACGTGCTGATTATCGGTTTAGGCGGATTAGGTTCACCCGCAGCGCTGTATCTGGCGGGTGCGGGCGTAGGAACACTGGTACTGGTTGACGATGACGATGTGCATCTGAGCAACCTGCAACGCCAGATCCTGTTCACTACCGATGATATCGCCCGGTCAAAATCGCAGGCTGCGCAGCAACGACTGACGCGGCTCAACCCGGATATCGAACTGGTAGCATTACAGCAGCGTCTGACGGGCGATGCCCTCAGACATGCCGTTGCACATGCCGACGTGGTGCTCGACTGTACCGATAACATGGCGACCCGCCAGGAGATCAACGCCGCCTGCGTGGCGCTGAATACGCCTCTCATCACCGCCAGCGCGGTCGGTTTTGGCGGTCAGTTAATGGTACTCACGCCCCCCTGGGAACAGGGCTGTTACCGCTGCCTGTGGCCAGATGATGTGGAACCGGAACGTAATTGTCGCACTGCGGGCATTGTCGGTCCGGTCGTCGGAATAATGGGAACGTTGCAGGCACTGGAAGCCATCAAATTGCTGAGCGGCATTGAAACACCCACAGGTGAATTACGCCTGTTTGACGGTAAAACCAGCCAGTGGCGCAGCCTGGCGCTGCGTCGTGCCAGCGGTTGTCAGGTATGTGGGGGGCAACATGCAGATCCTGTTCAATGATGAACCTATACAGTGTATCGAGGGACAAAACGTCAGCAACCTACTGGTTCAGCTTAATCAGCTTAAACCCGGTACAGCGCTGGCGCTGAATCAACAGATCCTGCCGCGCGAGCGGTGGGAGCAGCAAATCGTGCAGGAAGGCGACCAGATCCTGCTTTTTCAGGTTATAGCAGGGGGTTGATATGTTACGAATTGCCGACAAAACGTTTGATTCACATCTGTTCACCGGGACCGGAAAATTTGCGTCATCGCAACTGATGGTGGACGCCATTCGTGCTTCTGGTAGCCAGTTAGTGACGCTGGCAATGAAGCGCGTGGATTTACGTCAGCACAACGACGCGATCCTGGCGCCATTGGTCGAGGCTGGCGTGACACTGCTACCCAACACGTCGGGAGCAAAAACGGCGGAAGAAGCTATCTTTGCTGCACAACTGGCGCGTGAAGCGCTGGGGACAAACTGGCTGAAGTTAGAAATTCACCCGGACGCCCGCTGGCTGCTACCGGACCCGATAGAAACGCTGAAAGCCGCCGAAGCACTGGTGAGGCAGGGATTCATAGTGCTCCCCTACTGTGGCGCTGACCCGGTGTTGTGCAAGCGGCTGGAAGAAGCAGGTTGTGCGGCAGTAATGCCGCTCGGTGCGCCTATAGGCTCCAACCAGGGGCTGGAAACGCGATCCATGCTGGATATCATCATTCAGCAAGCGACCGTCCCGGTGGTCGTTGACGCAGGTATCGGCGTACCCAGCCACGCCACACAGGCACTGGAAATGGGTGCCGACGCGGTACTGGTCAATACAGCGATAGCTGTGGCGGACGATCCAGTGATGATGGCAACCGCCTTCCGCCTGGCAGTTGAAGCGGGTGTTTTGGCTCGTCAGGCGGTACCGGGAAGCCGCAGTTCACACGCGCAGGCCACCAGCCCGTTAACTGGATTCCTGGAGGTAATGGCATGAATACGTTCAGCGATCGCCGGCGACAACTGGACTGGGACGACATCCGCCTGCGTATCAACGGTAAGACTGCTGCTGACGTACAACGGGCTCTCAACGCTTCGCAGCTTAGTCGCGATGACCTGATGGCTCTGCTCTCTCCTGCTGCTGCTGACTATCTGGAGCCACTGGCGCAGCGGGCGCAGAAACTTACCCGCCAACGCTTTGGTAACACAGTGAGTTTTTACGTTCCGCTGTACCTCTCCAATCTGTGTGCCAACGACTGTACCTACTGCGGCTTTTCAATGAGTAACCGCATCAAGCGTAAAACGCTGGATGACGTGGAGATTGCTCGCGAGTGCGAGGCCATTCGCAAGCTGGGATTTGAGCATTTGTTGCTGGTGACTGGGGAGCATCAGAGTAAGGTCGGCATGGATTACTTCCGTCGCCATTTACCCGCTATTCGTCGCCAGTTTTCCTCTTTACAAATGGAGGTACAACCGCTGTCAGAAGCGGAATATGCAGAACTAAAGGCGTTAGGACTGGATGGCGTAATGGTTTATCAGGAGAGCTATCACGAGGCGATTTACGCCCATCATCATCTGAAGGGGAAAAAGCAGGACTTCTTCTGGCGGCTGGAAACGCCGGACAGACTGGGTCGTGCCGGAATCGACAAAATTGGTCTTGGGGCGTTGATTGGCCTATCCGACAGCTGGCGGGTTGATTGCTACATGGTGGCCGAACATCTGCTGTGGATGCAACAACATTACTGGCAGAGCCGTTATTCTATCTCCTTCCCTCGCCTGCGTCCGTGCACCGGAGGTATAGAGCCGGCATCAATTATGGACGAGCGTCAACTGGTACAAACCATTTGCGCATTTCGCTTGCTGGCTCCGGAAATTGAACTGTCGCTCTCCACCCGCGAGTCGCCGTGGTTTCGCGATCACGTCATTCCGCTGGCAATTAACAACGTCAGCGCCTTTTCAAAAACGCAGCCCGGTGGTTATGCCGACAATCATCCTGAACTGGAACAGTTCTCTCCTCACGACGACCGTCGCCCGGAAGCCGTTGCCAACGCACTGATGGCAAAGGGGTTACAGCCCGTATGGAAAGACTGGGATAGCTATCTTGGACGCGCTTCGCAAACGCGATGAACCATCATGTAAGAGCATAAGTATTTTACGAGCCATTACGTAATGTGAAAAACGGGAGCTTGTCGTCAGGCTGCCGTTTTTTTATTTTGTCTCCGTCAGTCACGGAAGCTGACCAGGGCAGAAGTTATCTTCCTCATTTTGCCCTGCCTTCACCTCGACAGATCTTACCTGGTTCTGTGAAAAATATCGTTCCAGCCGCACCACCGGTAAATTAATACCCATCCTATATGGCTGGGTGGCGTCGCAAGCAAATTATCCGGCCAACAACAGCATTTCTCAGGCAAAAAAAACCCGCCGAAGCGGGTTTTTTATTACGGTCAACAACGATTAATCGTTATCAGAACCACCCAGACCTGCGTTCAGCAGTTCTGCCAGGCTGGCAGATGCATCTTCCGCAGTAACCTGAGGTGCTGCTGGCAGTTCGCCCGCAGCACGACGGCGCATACGATCCTGATGGTACGCATAACCGGTACCAGCTGGGATCAGACGACCCACGATGACGTTCTCTTTCAGACCGCGCAGTTCGTCGCGTTTGCCCGCAACGGCTGCTTCGGTCAGCACGCGAGTAGTCTCCTGGAACGATGCCGCAGAGATGAAGGACTCGGTTGCCAGAGATGCCTTGGTGATACCCAGCAGATCGCGGGAGAAAGTCGCCGCAACTTTGCCGTTCGCTTCCAGTTCGCGGTTAGCGATCTTGACGCGGGAGTATTCAACCTGCTCGCCTTCGAGGAAGTCGGAGCTACCAGCACTTTCGATGGTCGCTTTACGCAGCATCTGACGAACGATAACTTCGATGTGTTTATCGTTAATCTTAACGCCTTGCAGACGGTAAACGTCCTGTACTTCGTTGGTGATGTAACGCGTTACCGCGTGTACGCCACGAAGACGCAGGATGTCGTGTGGCGCTTCCGGACCGTCGGAAACCACATCACCACGTTCTACACGTTCACCTTCGAACACGTTGAGCTGACGCCATTTCGGAATCATCTCTTCGTACGGTTCGCTGCCGTCTAACGGAGTAATAACCAGGCGACGCTTCCCTTTGGTTTCTTTACCGAAGGAAATGATACCGCTGATTTCCGCCAGGATTGCCGGCTCTTTCGGACGACGAGCTTCGAACAGGTCCGCAACGCGCGGCAGACCACCGGTAATATCCTTGGTACCGCCTGATTCCTGAGGAACACGCGCCAGGGTGTCACCTGAGCTGATCTGCACGCCATCTTCCAGCTGAACAATCGCTTTACCCGGCAGGAAGTACTGAGCAGGCATATCGGTACCTGGGATCAGAACGTCGTTGCCCTGGGCATCAACAATTTTCAGTGCCGGACGCAGGTCTTTACCACCCGCAGTACGCTCTGCAGAATCCAGAACCACCAGAGAAGACAGACCGGTCAGCTCGTCGGTCTGACGAGTAATGGTCTGGCCGTCGATCATGTCAGTGAAGCGGACAAAACCACTCACTTCGGTGATAACCGGCATGGTGTGTGGATCCCAGTTTGCAACGGTTTCGCCGCCAGCAACCTGTTCGCCATCACCTTTCGCCATAACGGAGCCGTAAGGCACTTTATAGCTTTCTTTGGTACGACCGAATTCGTCGATCAGTTTCAGTTCGGTGTTACGTGAGGTGATAACCAGTTTACCGCTGGAGTTCACAACCGACTTCGCATTGCTCAGACGGATGCTACCTTTGTTTTTCACCTGGATGCTGGATTCAGCAGCCGCACGAGATGCCGCACCACCGATGTGGAACGTACGCATCGTCAGCTGTGTACCCGGCTCACCGATGGACTGTGCCGCGATAACGCCGATTGCTTCACCTTTGTTGATGATGTGGCCACGCGCCAGGTCACGACCATAGCAGTGCGCACATACACCAAAGTCGGTGTCACAGGATACGACGGAACGTACTTTGACGGAGTCAACGGAGTTCTCTTCCAGCAGATCACACCACTGCTCGTGCAGCAGGGTGTTGCGTGGAACCAGAATATCCGCCGTACCCGGCTTCAGAACGTCTTCAGCAGTCACACGACCCAGAACGCGATCACGCAGCGGCTCTTTAACATCACCACCCTCGATAACCGGGGTCATGGTGATACCTTCCAGAGTGCCACAATCGTCTTCAGTGACAACCAGATCCTGCGCGACGTCGACCAGACGACGAGTCAGATAACCGGAGTTAGCTGTTTTCAGTGCGGTATCCGCCAGACCTTTACGAGCACCGTGAGTAGAGATGAAGTACTGGAGTACGTTCAGACCTTCACGGAAGTTCGCGGTGATCGGCGTTTCGATGATGGAGCCATCCGGCTTCGCCATCAGACCACGCATACCTGCCAGCTGACGAATCTGTGCTGCAGAACCACGCGCACCGGAGTCGGCCATCATGTAAATGCTGTTGAAGGAAACCTGCTGCTCTTCGACGCCGTCACGGTTAATAACGGTTTCAGTTTGCAGGTTATCCATCATCGCTTTGGATACACGATCGTTCGCCGCAGCCCAGATATCGATAACTTTGTTGTAACGTTCGCCTGCGGTTACCAGACCAGACTGGAACTGCTCCTGGATCTCAGCAACTTCAGCTTCCGCTTCAGAGATGATCTCGTGTTTCTTCTCTGGGATGACCATGTCATCAATACCAACAGATGCACCTGAACGCGCTGCATAAGCAAAGCCGGTGTACATTGTCTGGTCAGCGAAGATAACGGTCGGCTTCAGGCCCAGAATGCGGTAACAGGTGTTCAGCATTTTGGAGATTGCTTTCTTGCCCAGCGCCTGGTTGACGATGGAGAAAGGCAGACCTTTCGGTACGATCATCCACAAAATAGCACGGCCAACGGTCGTGTCTTTCAGGCTGGTTTTCGCAACGAATTCGCCGTTTTCATCTTTTTCATATTCGGTGATACGCACTTTAACGCGCGCATGCAGAGAGGCCAGACCTGCGCGATAGATACGCTCAGCTTCTTTCGGGCCAGTCAACACCATGCCTTCGCCTTTGGCGTTAACACAGTCACGGGTCATGTAGTACAGACCCAATACAACGTCCTGAGACGGAACGATGATAGGTTCGCCGTTCGCCGGAGACAGAATGTTGTTGGTAGACATCATCAGCGCACGCGCTTCGAGCTGGGCTTCCAGCGTCAGCGGTACGTGAACAGCCATCTGGTCACCATCGAAGTCGGCGTTATACGCCGCACAAACCAGCGGGTGCAGCTGGATAGCTTTACCTTCGATCAGTACCGGTTCAAATGCCTGGATACCCAGACGGTGCAGTGTTGGTGCACGGTTCAGCAGTACCGGGTGTTCGCGGATAACTTCGTCCAGGATATCCCAAACGACAGCTTCCTCACGCTCAACCATTTTCTTAGCGGCTTTGATGGTGGTGGCGAGGCCACGCAGTTCCAGCTTGCCGTAAATGAACGGTTTGAACAGTTCCAGTGCCATTTTCTTAGGCAGACCGCACTGATGCAGACGCAGGTATGGACCTACGGTGATTACAGAACGACCAGAGTAGTCAACACGCTTACCGAGCAGGTTCTGACGGAAACGACCCTGTTTACCTTTGATCATATCGGCCAAAGATTTCAGAGGACGTTTGTTAGAACCGGTGATCGCACGACCGCGACGACCGTTATCCAGCAGGGCGTCGACCGCTTCCTGCAGCATACGTTTTTCGTTGCGTACGATGATGTCCGGCGCAGCCAGATCCAGCAGACGTTTCAGACGGTTGTTACGGTTGATAACGCGACGATACAGATCGTTCAGATCCGACGTTGCGAAACGACCACCATCCAGCGGAACCAGCGGACGCAGATCTGGCGGCAGAACCGGCAGAACGGTCAGAATCATCCACTCAGGCTTGTTACCAGACTGTACGAACGCTTCCAGCAGTTTGATACGCTTGGTCAGCTTTTTACGCTTGGTTTCGGAGTTGGTTTCGTTCAGCTCTTCACGCAGAGTTTCACACTCTTGCTCCAGATCCATGCTTTTCAGCAGAGCCTGGATAGCTTCCGCACCCATCTTCGCGTCGAATTCGTCACCGAACTCTTCCAGCGCATCCAGATACTGCTCTTCAGTCAGGATCTGTTGGCGTTCCAGGTTAGTCATACCGCCTTCGATTACCACATAAGATTCAAAGTACAGTACGCGCTCGATATCGCGCAGCGGCATATCAAGCAGCAGGCCGATACGGGACGGCAGAGATTTCAGGAACCAGATGTGAGCGGTCGGAGATGCCAGCTCGATGTGGCCCATACGCTCACGGCGTACTTTAGTCTGGGTCACTTCAACGCCGCACTTCTCACAGATCACACCACGGTGTTTCAGGCGCTTGTACTTACCGCACAGGCACTCGTAATCTTTTACTGGCCCAAAGATACGGGCGCAGAAAAGGCCGTCACGCTCAGGTTTGAACGTACGGTAGTTGATGGTTTCCGGCTTCTTAACTTCACCAAAGGACCATGAACGGATCATGTCTGGCGATGCCAGAGCAATTTTGATCGCATCAAACTCTTCGGTTTTAGTTTGCGCTTTCAGAAACTTTAATAAGTCTTTCACGGATTTGCTCCCGTCGGAGTTAGCACAATCTGGTGCTGGCTGTTACGCCAGCACCAGTGACCTGTATGAGCGAGAGTTACTCGTCTTCCAGCTCGATGTTGATACCCAGCGAACGAATCTCTTTCAACAATACGTTGAAGGATTCCGGCATGCCTGGTTCCATCTGATGGTTGCCGTCCACGATGTTTTTATACATCTTGGTACGACCATTTACGTCATCAGACTTAACGGTGAGCATTTCCTGCAGGGTGTATGCTGCGCCATATGCTTCCAGCGCCCACACTTCCATCTCCCCGAAGCGCTGACCACCGAACTGAGCCTTACCACCCAGCGGCTGCTGAGTAACCAGGCTGTAAGAACCGGTAGAACGCGCATGCATCTTGTCATCAACCAGGTGGTTCAGTTTCAGCATGTACATGTAACCAACGGTAACCTGGCGCTCGAATTGCTCACCGGTACGACCGTCGAACAGTGTGATCTGACCGGAAGTCGGCAGGCCACCCAGCTGTAACAGTTCCTTGATTTCAGACTCTTTCGCACCGTCGAAGACCGGCGTTGCGATCGGCATACCTTTTTTCAGGTTTTCAGCCAGACGCAGAACTTCTTCATCGCTGAAGGTACTCAGGTCAACTTTCTGACGAACGTCGGCACCCAGATCATAGGCACGCTGGATGAACTCGCGCAGTTTCGCGACTTCTTGCTGCTGTTTCAGCATGGCGTTGATCTTATCGCCAATACCTTTCGCAGCCATACCCAGGTGGGTTTCCAGAATCTGACCGATGTTCATACGAGATGGTACGCCCAGCGGGTTCAGCACGATGTCTACCGGCGTACCGTTAGCATCATGAGGCATATCTTCGATCGGGTTGATCTTAGAAATTACACCCTTGTTACCGTGACGACCTGCCATCTTATCACCAGGCTGGATCCGACGTTTAACCGCCAGATACACCTTAACAATCTTCAGCACGCCTGGTGCCAGATCGTCGCCCTGAGTGATTTTACGGCGTTTCGCTTCGAGTTTTTTCTCGAACTCGTGTTTCAGTTCGTCGTACTGCTCAGCCAGCTGTTCCAGCTGATTTTGTTTCTCTTCGTCGGTCAGGCCGAGTTCCAGCCAGCGATCGCGAGGCAGTTTGTCGAGCTTCTCAGCTTCAACGCCACCGGCAACCAGCACCGCGTAGATACGACTGAACAGGCCAGCTTCGAGGATCTGCAGTTCTTCAGACAGGTCTTTCTTAGCCTGTTTCAGCTGCATCTCTTCGATTTCCAGCGCACGTTTGTCTTTCTCTACGCCATCGCGAGTAAAGACCTGAACGTCGATAATCGTACCGGAAACACCGTTTGGTACGCGCAGAGAAGAGTCTTTAACATCAGACGCTTTCTCACCGAAGATCGCACGCAGCAGCTTCTCTTCTGGCGTCAGCTGGGTTTCACCTTTCGGCGTTACCTTACCAACCAGAATGTCGCCACCGGTCACTTCTGCACCAATGTAAACGATACCGGACTCATCCAGTTTGGAGAGCGCAGCTTCACCCACGTTCGGGATGTCAGCGGTGATCTCTTCCGGCCCCAGCTTGGTGTCACGGGACACACATGCCAGTTCCTGAATATGGATGGTGGTGAAACGGTCTTCCTGAACAACACGCTCGGAAACGAGGATGGAGTCTTCGAAGTTATAGCCGTTCCACGGCATGAACGCGACGCGCATGTTCTGACCGAGCGCCAGTTCACCGAGGTCGGTGGACGGACCGTCTGCCAGTACATCACCACGTTCGACCGGCTCACCCAGGGACACACAAGGCATTTGGTTGATACAGGTGTTCTGGTTAGAACGGGTGTATTTGGTCAGGTTATAAATGTCGATACCTGCTTCGCCCGGGTACATCTCGTCTTCGTTAACTTTGATAACGATACGGGAAGCATCCACGTACTGAACGGTACCGCCACGTTTAGCAACTGCAGTAACACCGGAGTCAACGGCAACAGCACGTTCCATACCGGTACCAACCAGCGGCTTATCAGCGCGCAGAGTTGGAACGGCCTGACGTTGCATGTTCGCACCCATCAATGCACGGTTGGCGTCATCGTGTTCCAGGAACGGGATCAGGGACGCACCGACGGAAACCACCTGTTGGGTGGATACGTCCATGTAGTCAACCTGGTCGCGGCTGAACAAGCTGGATTCGCCTTTGCTACGGCAAGTTACCAGGTCTTCTACAAAGTGGCCTTCGTCATCCAGGTTGGAGTTCGCCTGAGCGATAACGTAGTTGCCTTCTTCGATAGCAGACAGGTAATGAATTTCGTCAGTTACAACACCGTCGGTCACTTTACGGTACGGAGTCTCAAGGAAACCGTATTCGTTAGTCTGTGCGTAAACGGACAGGGAGTTGATCAGACCGATGTTCGGACCTTCAGGCGTTTCGATTGGACATACGCGACCGTAGTGAGTCGGGTGTACGTCTCGAACTTCGAAGCCTGCACGTTCACGGGTCAGACCGCCTGGGCCGAGTGCAGAGATACGACGTTTGTGCGTAATCTCAGACAGCGGGTTGTTCTGGTCCATAAACTGAGACAGCTGGCTGGAACCAAAGAACTCTTTCACTGCTGCAGAAATCGGTTTGGCGTTGATCATATCCTGAGGCATCAGGGTATCCAGATCGCCCAGAGACAGACGCTCTTTCACCGCACGCTCTACACGTACCAGGCCAACGCGGAACTGGTTTTCCGCCATTTCGCCTACGGAACGGATACGACGGTTACCGAGGTGGTCGATATCATCGACTTCGCCTTTACCGTTACGGATATCGATGAGCTTCTTCATCACGTCAATGATGTCGTCTTTGCTCAGGATGCCAGAACCTTCGATTTCGTCGCGCAGCAGAGAACGGTTGAACTTCATACGACCAACCGCAGAGAGATCATAGCGGTCTTCGGAGAAGAACAGGTTCTCGAACAGGCTTTCAGCAGCTTCACGAGTCGGCGGCTCACCAGGACGCATCATGCGGTAGATTTCTACCAGTGCGCTCAGACGATCGTTTGTTGGGTCGACGCGTACAGTTTCAGAAATGTACGGACCGTGGTCCAGATCGTTAGTGAACAGCGTTTCGATACGCTTGTGACCAGACTGGCTCAGCTTAGCCAGCAGATCCAGGCTCAGCTCCATGTTAGCTGCGCAGATTAACTCGCCAGTGGATTCATCAACGTAGTCTTTAGACGCAACTTTACCAGCAATGTACTCAACCGGAACTTCGATATGTTTGATATCGTCTTTTTCCAGCTGGCGAATGTGGCGCGCAGTGATGCGACGGCCTTTTTCGACGTAGATTTTGCCGTTAGCTTCGATGTCAAAGGAGGCGGTTTCACCACGCAGGCGTTCCGGCACCAGTTCCATCTGCAACTTATTGTCGCGGATCTCAAAGACGACTTTTTCAAAGAACAGATCCAGAATCTGCTCAGTGGTGTAGTTCAGCGCACGCAGAATAATGGTCGCAGGCAGTTTGCGGCGACGGTCAATACGTACGAACAGGTTGTCCTTCGGATCGAATTCGAAGTCCAGCCAGGAACCACGGTAAGGAATGATGCGCGCGTTATACAGCACTTTACCCGAAGAGTGGGTTTTACCTTTGTCGGAGTCAAAGAAGACGCCAGGACTACGGTGCAGCTGAGAAACGATAACACGTTCAGTGCCGTTGATTACAAAGGTACCGTTGTCAGTCATGAGCGGAATTTCGCCCATGTAGACTTCTTGTTCTTTAATGTCTTTTACGGTGCCTTCCGGCGCTTCGCGCTCGTAGATCACCAGACGCAGTTTTACGCGCAGCGGTGCGGAATAGGTCACGCCACGAATCTGACATTCCTGAACGTCAAACACCGGTTCGCCAAGGCGATAGCTGACGTATTGCAGCTCGGAGTTACCGCTATAGCTCTGAATCGGGAAAACGGAACGGAAAGCTGCTTCCAGACCATACTGCCCTTCAGGATCTTGCTCGATGAACTTCTGAAACGAGTCAAGCTGGATAGAAAGGAGATAAGGTATGTCCAACACTTGTGGACGTTTACCAAAATCCTTACGAATACGTTTTTTCTCGGTATAGGAGTAAACCATTAGGGTTCCTCAGCTCGCTGACAAGTCGACCCATCTGTCCGACGAAGGGACAGTTTGTGCAACACTATTTTGTTGACCGGAAAATCGAATACTTTCCGCAATGCCTGTTGCTATCACGCTTAAACCATTTCATTGCGATTTACACAGAACTAACGCTCTGTCGCAGTATATTAAGGCGTCGATAGAAACAAGCATTGAAAGGCACAGCAGTAGTCAAACAGTGTGAAATGCTACTGGCGCCTTACAGCGCAAAAAGGCTGGTGACTAAAAAGTCACCAGCCATCAGCCTAATTGCTTAGGCTGCAACCAGAAAAGTTGGCTTATTTAACTTCAACTTCAGCGCCAGCTTCTTCCAGAGATTTTTTCAGTGCTTCTGCGTCGTCTTTGCTCACGCCTTCTTTCAGAGCAGCCGGTGCAGATTCTACCAGGTCTTTAGCTTCTTTCAGACCCAGGCCAGTTGCGCCACGTACTGCTTTGATAACAGCAACTTTGTTAGCGCCAGCAGCTTTCAGAATTACGTCGAATTCAGTTTTTTCTTCAGCTACTTCAGCCGGGCCAGCAGCTACAGCTACAGCAGCAGCAGCGGAAACACCGAATTTTTCTTCCATTGCAGAAATCAGTTCTACAACGTCCATTACGGACATAGCGGATACTGCTTCAATGATTTGATCTTTAGTGATAGACATTTAAATTGTTCCTGAAAATCAGAATAAGTTTATACGTAAGCAGATGCTTGATAAAGATAACTGCGATTAAGCAGCTTCTTTCGCATCGCGAACAGCAGCCAGAGTGCGAACCAGTTTGCCAGCCGAAGCTTCTTTCATGGTTGCCATCAGGCGTGCAATTGCTTCTTCGTAGGTCGGCAGAGTTGCCAGGCGATCGATTTGCGATGCCGGGATCAATTCACCTTCAAAGGCTGCGGCTTTGACCTCAAATTTTGCATTCGCTTTCGCGAAATCTTTGAACAGACGAGCAGCTGCGCCCGGGTGTTCCATAGAATATGCAATCAGGGTCGGACCAACGAACGCGTCTTTCAGGCACTCAAACTGAGTACCTTCAACAACACGGCGCAGCAGGGTGTTACGAACAACACGCATGTATACGCCGGCTTCGCGACCTGCTTTACGCAGTTCAGTCATTTTGTCTACAGTTACGCCACGGGAATCCGCAACTACTGCAGACAGCGCGCCTTTGGCTACTTCGCTGACTTCAGCAACAATCGCTTGTTTGTCTTGAAGATTTAAAGCCATTAGCTTTGCTCCTGGATGTTTGCCGGAACTCATGTTCCGGAACTCACTTCACTCTTCCCAACGGACAGAGCGTCTAAATACGGTGAGCAGAAACAAGCCAGAGTATCAGAAATAATCTTAGCGTTCTGTCACCGTCTACGCAGGGCATTAAGCTTCTTACGAAACACCTGCGGTCTTCGACGGAGGCCTGGATAGGCCAGGCTCCAACGAACAAATCTGTTTATTTGCTAACTTTCGTTAGCAAACGTGGGGGTAGAATTGTAGACAAATTCACCGCCCACGTAAAGCTAATCTTAGCTGTTCGCAGACGCGCTCAGACCAGCTTGATCAACGGCAACGCCAGCACCCATGGTGGTGGAGAGGCTAACTTTCTTGATGTACACGCCTTTTGCCTGAGTTGGTTTCGCTTTTTTCAGCGCAACCAGCAGAGCTTCCAGGTTTTCTTTCAGTTTGTCAGCGTCAAAATCCACTTTACCAATGGTAGTGTGGATGATGCCGTTTTTGTCGTTACGGTAACGAACCTGACCCGCTTTAGCGTTCTTAACCGCTTCAGCAACGTTCGGAGTTACAGTACCAACTTTCGGGTTTGGCATCAGGCCACGCGGACCCAGAACCTGACCCAGCTGGCCAACAACGCGCATTGCATCCGGGGAAGCAATAACAACGTCAAAGTTCATTTCGCCTTTCTTGATCTGGTCAGCCAGATCTTCCATACCTACCAGCTCAGCGCCTGCAGCTTTAGCAGCTTCAGCGTTTGCACCCTGGGTAAATACGGCTACGCGAACGGAACGGCCAGTACCGTGCGGCAGTACAGTTGCACCACGTACGTTCTGGTCAGATTTACGAGCATCGATGCCGAGGTTAACAGCAACGTCCACGCTTTCTACGAATTTAGCAGTGGCCAGCTCTTTCAGCAGAGCAATAGCTTCGTTGATGTCATACTGTTTAGTTGCATCAACTTTGTCACGGATCACGCGCATACGCTTGGTCAGTTTAGCCATTTCTTAGTCCTCCACTACCAGGCCCATGGAACGTGCAGTACCTTCAATGGAGCGAGTCATCGCTTCAATGTCGGAACCAGTCATGTCGGCAGCTTTGGTCTGCGCGATTTCCTGCAGCTGAGCGCGGGAAATTTTACCCACTTTGTCTTTGTTCGGCTTACCGGAACCAGACTTGATACCAGCCGCTTTCTTCAGCAGAACTGCTGCCGGAGGCGTTTTGGTAACGAAAGTGAAAGAACGGTCAGCATAAACGGTGATAACAACCGGGATCGGCAGACCTTTTTCCATGGAATCAGTTTTTGCGTTGAACGCTTTGCAGAATTCCATGATGTTCACGCCTTGTTGACCCAGTGCTGGACCTACCGGCGGACTCGGGTTAGCCATACCAGCTGCAACCTGCAGCTTGACATAGGCTTGGACTTTCTTAGCCATTCTAAATTCCTCTAGTTGGGTTATAGCGCCTCAGAGAGGCTCCCCGTGATAAAATTCGTTTTACGGATGCTATCCATAAAAACAAAAGGCGCGAAATTGTATTCCAATCTCGCGCCTTGTGCAACGATTAAATCGCCGCTTTTTTGATCGACGTGTTAGGCTTTTTCAACCTGAGCGAAGTCCAGTTCAACCGGAGTCGCACGACCGAAGATAGAAACAGAAACTTTCAGACGAGACTTCTCGTAATCGACTTCTTCAACAACACCGTTAAAGTCAGCAAACGGACCGTCACTAACGCGAACCATTTCACCCGGCTCGAACATCGTTTTCGGACGCGGTTTATCACCAACCTGCTGCAGACGGTTCATGATCGCATCAACTTCTTTGTCGCTGATTGGCGCCGGACGGTCAGATGTACCGCCGATAAAGCCCATCACACGCGGCACACTGCGCACCAGGTGCCAGCTTGCATCGTTCATCACCATCTGGACCAGTACATAGCCCGGGAAGAATTTGCGTTCGCTTTTACGACGCTGGCCACCACGGATTTCGACCACTTCTTCGGTCGGCACCATGACTTCGCCAAACAACTCTTCCATATTTTGTAACTTGATATATTCACGCAGCGATGTAGCTACGCGACCTTCAAAACCGGAAAACGCCTGAACGACGTACCAGCGCTTTTTAGGGGCTTCAGACATCTTAGAACCTCAGGCCAGTGATAAAGGATACCAGGCGAACCAGAATACCATCCAGTCCCCACAGGATCAGTGACATTACTGCGGTAACCGCAGCCACAATCAGCGTGGTGTGCAATGTTTCCTGGCGAGTCGGCCAAATGACCTTACGGACTTCGGTTCTCGCTTCACGGGCAAAAGCAACGGTCGCTTTACCTTTTGTTGTCAACAGCGCGACACCACCCGCTGCAGCAATCAGAATCACTACGGCCAGCGCACGCAGCGGCAACATCATGTCACGATAGAGGTAGTTGCCAACGATAGCTACAAGCAGCAATACAGCGACAACAACCCACTTCATCGCTTCCAGGCCGCGCCCGCTTCCTTGAGCTTCGGTATTCGCACTCATAAACCAACCTGTCAGAAGTATTCTACAAACATTTTCACCCCGCGTAAGCGAGGCGATCCAAACCGAAATGCTCTGGTGCGTTTCGGACTAAACGCCCTCTTCAGAGCCTGTCTCAGCAATGATTATGACAAAAAAAATCACTGATGAGCCAGGTTCTGGTGTGAAAGCGTGCAAAAAGGGCATCAAATGATGCCCTTTTATTGCGCATTGCGTCAAATGTTATCGGCAATTAGCTCATTACTTTGGCAACAACGCCCGCGCCAACGGTACGGCCGCCTTCACGGATTGCGAAACGCAGACCGTCGTCCATCGCGATCGGGTGGATCAGGGTAACAACCATTTTGATGTTGTCGCCCGGCATTACCATCTCTACGCCTTCTGGCAGTTCGATGGTACCAGTCACGTCAGTAGTACGGAAGTAGAACTGCGGACGGTAGCCTTTGAAGAACGGAGTATGACGGCCGCCTTCGTCTTTGGACAGAATGTACACTTCAGATTCGAACTTGGTGTGCGGCTTGATTGAACCCGGCTTAGCCAGTACCTGACCACGTTCGATTTCTTCACGTTTGATACCACGCAGCAGAACACCAACGTTCTCACCAGCACGGCCTTCGTCCAGCAGTTTGCGGAACATTTCAACGCCAGTACAGGTAGACTTAGCAGTCTCTTTGATACCAACGATTTCAACTTCTTCACCAACTTTGATGATACCGCGCTCTACACGACCGGTAACAACGGTACCACGACCGGAGATGGAGAATACGTCTTCGATAGGCAGCAGGAACGGCTTGTCAATCGCACGCTCTGGTTCCGGGATGTAAGAATCCAGGAAGCCAGCCAGTTCGATGATTTTCGCTTCCCACTCTGCTTCGCCTTCCAGCGCTTTCAGAGCAGAACCACGAACGATCGGAGTGTCGTCGCCCGGGAAATCGTACTGAGACAGAAGTTCACGAACTTCCATTTCTACCAGTTCCAGCAGCTCTTCGTCATCAACCATGTCGCATTTGTTCAGGAACACGATGATGTACGGAACGCCTACCTGACGACCCAGCAGGATGTGCTCACGAGTCTGCGGCATCGGGCCGTCAGTCGCAGCAACAACCAGGATCGCGCCGTCCATCTGCGCAGCACCGGTGATCATGTTTTTAACATAGTCGGCGTGGCCCGGGCAGTCTACGTGCGCGTAGTGGCGAGTCGGGGTGTCATATTCAACGTGAGAAGTGTTGATGGTGATACCACGAGCTTTTTCTTCCGGAGCGTTATCGATCTG
>NZ_JAOWGO010000020.1:0-4730 GCF_030333105.1 Citrobacter sp. Cm038
TGATTAAAATTTCGCGGATCTGGGCCGATTTTTTTCCCGCAAACACATCGAATCAGCCTATTTAGGCTATTTTTTCCACCATTTCTGGCGTTATTTCCGGTTTTTACTGAGATCTCTCCCACTGACGTATCATTTGGTCCACCCGAAACAGGTTGGCCAGGGTGAATAACATCGCCAGTTGGTTATCGTTTTTCAGCAGCCCCTTGTATCTGGCTTTCACGAAGCCGAACTGCCGCTTGATGATGCGAAACGGGTGCTCCACCCTGGCACGGATGCTGGCTTTCATGTATTCGATGTTGATGGCCGTTTTGTTCTTGCGCGGATGCTGCTTCAAGGTTTTTACCTTGCCGGGACGCTCGGCGATCAGCCAGTCCACATCCACCTCGGCCAGCTCCTCGCGCTGTGGCGCTCCTTGGTAGCCGGCATCGGCTGAGACAAATTGCTCCTCTCCATGAAGCAGATTACCCAGCTGATTGAGGTCATGCTCGTTGGCCGCGGTGGTGACCAGGCTGTGGGTCAGGCCACTCTTGGCATCGACACCAATGTGGGCCTTCATGCCAAAGTGCCACTGATTGCCTTTCTTGGTCTGATGCATCTCCGGATCGCGTTGCTGCTCTTTGTTCTTGGTAGAGCTGGGTGCCTCAATGATGGTGGCATCCACCAAAGTGCCTTGGGTCATCATGACGCCTGCTTCGGCCAGCCAGCGATTGATGGTCTTGAACAATTGACGGGCCAGTTGATGCTGCTCGAGCAGGTGGCGGAAATTCATGATGGTGGTGCGATCCGGCAGGGCGCTATCCAGGGATAATCGGGCAAACAGGCGCATGGAGGCGATTTCGTACAGGGCATCTTCCATGGCACCGTCGCTCAGGTTGTACCAATGCTGCATGCAGTGAATACGCAGCATGGTCTCCAGCGGATAGGGCCGTCGGCCATTGCCCGCCTTGGGATAAAACGGCTCGATGACAGCGGTCATATTCTGCCATGGCAGAATCTGCTCCATGCGGGAGAGGAAAATCTCTTTTCGGGTCTGACGGCGCTTAGTGCTGAATTCACTATCGGCGAAGGTGAGTTGATGGCTCATGATGTCCCTCTGGGATGCGCTCCGGATGAATATGATGATCTCATATCAGGAACTTGTTCGCACCTTCCCTAACAGGATCCCGGGCATCTCAAAATTGGCGTTAGTGTTAGACATATATTCAAGCCTATCTCTTATCTGGAGATACAGCTACTGTCCGGTGTTTCAGGGGGCTACATCAAAGATTTTATTCATACTAACCTCACTCTATTGTAAAAAAATAATACACAAGTCACAAAATTATATATTAAAAATGCAAAAATAGTACGATTAATGTACTACACATAACCCTAAAAGGTAAGCGTCCGCTGAACCCCATGCCTATTTTTTAATTCGGTTCAGGTTTCCAGCAGTGTGGCAGCAATTCTTCAATTTGGGTCACTTTGTGTGTCGGCAGCCTTTTCAGCACATCACTTAAATAGGCATACGGATCCAAGCCATTCAGCTTTGCTGACTGGATTAACGTCATGATGTTTGCCGCTCGCTGACCACTGCGCAGCGAACCTGCAAACAGCCAGTTCTTGCGCCCCAACGCCCAGGGACGCATCTGATTGTCGGGTAGTCAGACGCAGTTACGGGGTTCAAGGTCCAATGATGTAAAAAACCACGCTAAGAGGTTAATTCATTGTTTGTATTGAAATTTAATGGTCTTAACTCGCCCTTCAGAATATCTTCCGGTAACGAAAACGGGCACTGTTGCAAATAGTCGGTGGTGATAAACTTATCATCCCCTTTTGCTGATGGAGCTGCACATGAACCCATTCAAAGGCCGGCATTTTCAGCGTGACATCATTCTGTGGGCCGTACGCTGGTACTGCAAATACGGCATCAGTTACCGTGAGCTGCAGGAGATGCTGGCTGAACGCGGAGTGAATGTCGATCACTCCACGATTTACCGCTGGGTTCAGCGTTATGCGCCTGAAATGGAAAAACGGCTGCGCTGGTACTGGCGTAACCCTTCCGATCTTTGCCCGTGGCACATGGATGAAACCTACGTGAAGGTCAATGGCCGCTGGGCGTATCTGTACCGGGCCGTCGACAGCCGGGGCCGCACTGTCGATTTTTATCTCTCCTCCCGTCGTAACAGCAAAGCTGCATACCGGTTTCTGGGTAAAATCCTCAACAACGTGAAGAAGTGGCAGATCCCGCGATTCATCAACACGGATAAAGCGCCCGCCTATGGTCGCGCGCTTGCTCTGCTCAAACGCGAAGGCCGGTGCCCGTCTGACGTTGAACACCGACAGATTAAGTACCGGAACAACGTGATTGAATGCGATCATGGCAAACTGAAACGGATAATCGGCGCCACGCTGGGATTTAAATCCATGAAGACGGCTTACGCCACCATCAAAGGTATTGAGGTGATGCGTGCACTACGCAAAGGCCAGGCCTCAGCATTTTATTATGGTGATCCCCTGGGCGAAATGCGCCTGGTAAGCAGAGTTTTTGAAATGTAAGGCCTTTGAATAAGACAAAAGGCTGCCTCATCGCTAACTTTGCAACAGTGCCCCTAATCGTGTTCAGCAGAATAGCCGGAGGAAGTTTCCTACTGTCGATAAGAAAGGATTGGCACAGGGAGTGTGAATATCGAAACACCATCACAGAATAATGCCAGATAGAAATGCGATAGTAGGGTTGGATATTTAAATAAGGAGCATCCCGACTTAAAATGAATATGACTGCGTAACCAGGCGCAATAAAAAAAGCGAAAGAATCGCTTTTATTCTGGTTGTTTTTTCGAAGAGTGACCGTTTTCTGAGATGACAAGAAATAAGGAAGTCCTATGATCGCTAGCGGAATAGTTCAAAAACTGAATGCGCAAATGAATCAGGAGTTTTATACCTCAAATTTGTATCTTCAGCTCAGCCAGAGGTGCAGCGAGAATAGCCTTAATGGCACCGCACTATTTTTGCGTCATCAGGCGCAAAATACGGTGACGCAAATGATGCGCATGTACGAATACATCAAACAGAGCGGCGCCACGCCGGTGTTACAGGAGCAACACGCCCGGTGCGGTGAATTTTCCACGCTGGAAGATCTGTTTGAGCAGACGGTAAGCGATTACCAGAAGCGCATTAATGCGCTGACCTCTTTGACGGAAGACGCCCAGGCAGCAAACGATAAGTCAGCGATTAACTTCCTGAAGCGATACAGAAAAGAGGAAATCGTGGACGGGACGCTGTTGCAAATCATTCTGGATGAAGTCCGCAGCGCTAAAAAAGCGGGCATCAACATGCAGCAAACCGACCACTATCTGGTTGGCGTGATCGATCGCTATCACTAAATCAATTTCGCAGTACGAGGAGGTTTTACGCCTCCTCAGAAAATCTGTTTTACATCAGAAACAGAGGTTTATGCCAGTGAACATTTGATACCCAACACGTCATAGTGATTTTTTAACTTAGCGTTTTTATATCGTGCCAAAAATGTCTCTGCTTGTGTCTTTATATTAAGGAAGGTGCGAATAAGCAGGTCATTTCTTCCCAAGCTGACTCGCTGATTAAAATTTCGCGGATCTGGGCCGATTTTTTTCCCGCAAACACATCGAATCAGCCTATTTAGGCTATTTTTTCCACCATTTCTGGCGTTATTTCCGGTTTTTACTGAGATCTCTCCCACTGACGTATCATTTGGTCCACCCGAAACAGGTTGGCCAGGGTGAATAACATCGCCAGTTGGTTATCGTTTTTCAGCAGCCCCTTGTATCTGGCTTTCACGAAGCCGAACTGCCGCTTGATGATGCGAAACGGGTGCTCCACCCTGGCACGGATGCTGGCTTTCATGTATTCGATGTTGATGGCCGTTTTGTTCTTGCGCGGATGCTGCTTCAAGGTTTTTACCTTGCCGGGACGCTCGGCGATCAGCCAGTCCACATCCACCTCGGCCAGCTCCTCGCGCTGTGGCGCTCCTTGGTAGCCGGCATCGGCTGAGACAAATTGCTCCTCTCCATGAAGCAGATTACCCAGCTGATTGAGGTCATGCTCGTTGGCCGCGGTGGTGACCAGGCTGTGGGTCAGGCCACTCTTGGCATCGACACCAATGTGGGCCTTCATGCCAAAGTGCCACTGATTGCCTTTCTTGGTCTGATGCATCTCCGGATCGCGTTGCTGCTCTTTGTTCTTGGTAGAGCTGGGTGCCTCAATGATGGTGGCATCCACCAAAGTGCCTTGGGTCATCATGACGCCTGCTTCGGCCAGCCAGCGATTGATGGTCTTGAACAATTGACGGGCCAGTTGATGCTGCTCGAGCAGGTGGCGGAAATTCATGATGGTGGTGCGATCCGGCAGGGCGCTATCCAGGGATAATCGGGCAAACAGGCGCATGGAGGCGATTTCGTACAGGGCATCTTCCATGGCACCGTCGCTCAGGTTGTACCAATGCTGCATGCAGTGAATACGCAGCATGGTCTCCAGCGGATAGGGCCGTCGGCCATTGCCCGCCTTGGGATAAAACGGCTCGATGACAGCGGTCATATTCTGCCATGGCAGAATCTGCTCCATGCGGGAGAGGAAAATCTCTTTTCGGGTCTGACGGCGCTTAGTGCTGAATTCACTATCGGCGAAGGTGAGTTGATGGCTCATGATGTCCCTCTGGGATGCGCTCCGGATGAATATGATGATCTCATATCAGGAACTTGTTCGCACCTTCC
>NZ_JAOWGO010000021.1:0-12334 GCF_030333105.1 Citrobacter sp. Cm038
TGATTAAAATTTCGCGGATCTGGGCCGATTTTTTTCCCGCAAACACATCGAATCAGCCTATTTAGGCTATTTTTTCCACCATTTCTGGCGTTATTTCCGGTTTTTACTGAGATCTCTCCCACTGACGTATCATTTGGTCCACCCGAAACAGGTTGGCCAGGGTGAATAACATCGCCAGTTGGTTATCGTTTTTCAGCAGCCCCTTGTATCTGGCTTTCACGAAGCCGAACTGCCGCTTGATGATGCGAAACGGGTGCTCCACCCTGGCACGGATGCTGGCTTTCATGTATTCGATGTTGATGGCCGTTTTGTTCTTGCGCGGATGCTGCTTCAAGGTTTTTACCTTGCCGGGACGCTCGGCGATCAGCCAGTCCACATCCACCTCGGCCAGCTCCTCGCGCTGTGGCGCTCCTTGGTAGCCGGCATCGGCTGAGACAAATTGCTCCTCTCCATGAAGCAGATTACCCAGCTGATTGAGGTCATGCTCGTTGGCCGCGGTGGTGACCAGGCTGTGGGTCAGGCCACTCTTGGCATCGACACCAATGTGGGCCTTCATGCCAAAGTGCCACTGATTGCCTTTCTTGGTCTGATGCATCTCCGGATCGCGTTGCTGCTCTTTGTTCTTGGTAGAGCTGGGTGCCTCAATGATGGTGGCATCCACCAAAGTGCCTTGGGTCATCATGACGCCTGCTTCGGCCAGCCAGCGATTGATGGTCTTGAACAATTGACGGGCCAGTTGATGCTGCTCGAGCAGGTGGCGGAAATTCATGATGGTGGTGCGATCCGGCAGGGCGCTATCCAGGGATAATCGGGCAAACAGGCGCATGGAGGCGATTTCGTACAGGGCATCTTCCATGGCACCGTCGCTCAGGTTGTACCAATGCTGCATGCAGTGAATACGCAGCATGGTCTCCAGCGGATAGGGCCGTCGGCCATTGCCCGCCTTGGGATAAAACGGCTCGATGACAGCGGTCATATTCTGCCATGGCAGAATCTGCTCCATGCGGGAGAGGAAAATCTCTTTTCGGGTCTGACGGCGCTTAGTGCTGAATTCACTATCGGCGAAGGTGAGTTGATGGCTCATGATGTCCCTCTGGGATGCGCTCCGGATGAATATGATGATCTCATATCAGGAACTTGTTCGCACCTTCCTTACCCCAACGCGTCAGACAAAATCTTGCCACCTCCGGATTGCCGGTCCATCGATGCCAAATAGAGGTCACCGAAACGTCACCGCTGTACGACAGTCAGATTGCGGCTAAAAATATGACGGAATTAAAGGCGATAGGGGTCAAGCTTGCGCTTGATGATTTTGGAACCGGTCATGCTAATCTTAATTACCTGTTGAAATATCCTTTTGATACCTTAAAAATTGATAAGGAATTTGTCACCGCTATTGAGCCCGACACCCGATCGACAAAGATTGTTGAGGGTATTATTTCACTGGCGCATAATTTTGGTATCGAAGTTCTTGCCGAAGGGGTGGAAACCCAGTCCCAACTGGACCGGTTGATGCAGATTGGTTGTGACAAAATTCAAGGCTTTTTCATTTCTCCCCCGGTGCAGGCACAAGAGATCCCTTCACTCTTAGCGCAATATAATCGTTAATCCTTCCGTATTTACGTTTCCCAATCCCTTGATTGTTCCACGTTGCTGGTAAGTCTGTAGGCCTGATACGCGTCGCGCATCAGCCACCCCTGTAATACTATAAGCAAAAAAAAGCCCCCTGCTAAGCAGGAGGCTGGCGAGTTTATGTCAGCTTAGAACGATTTCTTAAAGCCGATAGAGGCATTGACCGGCGCTTCGATCTGCGACTTACTGCCGCCGTTGCTGAATTGCGTACCCAGCTCACCGTAGACCTGCAGGTTTCTGTCGATAGACCATGACAGGCCGGCTGCAACTTCAGTGCTGGAGTACTGCTGTGAAGATTCCAGCGTAGTGGTGGCTACCGCATTGCTAAAGTGCGTTTTGTCTTTTGAACCCAGACCCTGCCAGACGTTAACCCTGCCGTACGGCTGGAATTTGCCATGGTTGGTGTCATAGTCAGCGACCAGACGCACGCCCAGACGCGCGGTAAAGGAGTCTGCGGTATCCATTTTCACTTTCGTTGGGGTCACACCATCCAGCGTGCTGTTATCAAAGTCGCTGTACTGGTAGATCAACTGAGCCTGAGGCTCCAGACTCCATGCGCTGGCGCCTAAACGGAACGATTTACCCACCTCTGTCGACGCCGTCAGCGTGTTGCCTCTGACGGTATACGAGCCATTGTTACCGGTCGCCGCCAGGCGGGATTTATGGTTACCGTACTGCAGGACGTTATCAACATACATACCGTCACCCGAGAACCAGGTCGCATAGCCACCGACGTAAAATGCGTTGTCGTCGATGTTACCGCCTTTGCCATCGCTGCCTGTCTTCGTGCCTTTCACGTTGCTGTCGATATCAAGGATGCTGGTATACATCCCGGCTTTCCAGCTTTCGTTAGCATACATATCAACGCCGACCTGGATACCCATGGTATGGGAGCTGGTTTGCGTACCGGCAGCATCATCCAGTTTGGTTTTACCGGAGTAGCCAATCATTCTTGCCCAGGCGCGATTGTCTTCATCAATGCCCGGTTTAACCTCGTCCCCCATACGTTGGTGCATGTTACCTAACAGGCTAATATCACCCTGACGTACTACGCTGGCGAGGCCAGAATACAGCATGGTTTCTGGACGGTATTCACTTCTCAGATACCAGTTTTCACCCTGGCCCTGAGCATTACCCGCATGTAGTTGGTACTCAAACGCACCTGCAGCCATACGATCGGCGGCAAGATGGAAGGCATCCCGCGACGTTTGCGCGGTTGTGGTTGCGCCATTGAGCGCAGTCACCACTTCGATACCATCCCCAATGGTCGGCGCGCCAAGACCAGAACCATCGACATCCAGCAGTGTGCTACCGCTGGCTTTACCGCCATCGATAATCAGACGGTCGGCAATGCCTGCTCCGCTACCATTCTGGATAGCTGCCATGTTGATAGTCCCTTTTTCGCCGGTGTAATCCCCTTTGACGGTTAAGGTTGTGCCAGTCTGCTGACCGATGAGCGAGACATCGCCACCGTTGCTCAGGCCCGCTACCGTCTGGTTATAGCCCTGCGTGTTCAACGTGGTGTCTGCGACTACATAGTGGTGTGATGCGCTACTCAGGGTGTTGGTATTACCCGCTTGCAGCACGCCGTTGGCGATCAACGTAGCGCCGCTGTAGCTGTTTTCACCTTGCAGCTCGGTAATGCCGCTACCGGTCTGATGCAACTGGCCTTTACCACTGATATTGCCGGTCAGCGCCAGGGTATCGCCACGATTGACGTTGAGTACGCCGTTATCAACGACATCCCCCTGAATGCTGCCAATATCACCGCCGTTACCCAGTTGTAAAACACCTTGTTCGATGGTGGTGCCACCGGTGTAGGTGTTATCCAGCGTCAGGGTGAGGGAGCCTTTACCGGTTTTGGTCAGTTGACCGTTACCTTCGACTTCCGTCAGCAGAGAAACGTCATGCCCGTTGGTGTCGAATGTCCCGCCGCCGGATTCCAGCGTCACCTGACGGGCAGTATCAAACGCTTCGCCATACTTCAGCGTACCGCCATTAAAGGTAATTCCCGTATCTGCCGCACCCAGGTTGGTATCACCCGCCACCTGCAGCGTCCCTGAGGTGATGGTGGTGCCACCGCTGTAAGTATTGTCGCCGGTGAGAATCAGCGTACCGAGATCGCCTTTATTCAGGCCGCCGGTACCTCGGATAACGCTGTCGATAGTGGCGGTGTAACTGGCGCCGTCTACTGTGCCATCGCCGACACGAATCAGGGTGTTTGCCGTGTCGGTGGTAATGGCTTCTCCGCCCACACGATAACCATCGGTGGCGAACTGCGCGCCGCTGATGATGACATCGCCTTTGCTGTTATCGACGGTTACGTTGCCCGCTTCACCCTGGAAGACGGCGAATGCGGCATCGGTAAACGGTGCGTTCAACGCGCCTTCTGGCGTCGATTCATCGGTGGTCCAGTTGTCGTTACCCTGGCTGGATTGCCAGATACCGTCGCCGCCGTTAATGACGCCGTTATTTTTCAGCTCGCCATTCTCACCGCCGGTGCCGTCCCAGAAGCGCAGCGTCAGTCCGGCGTGGTTGACCAGGTTGACCTGATTTTTCACCGATGTCTGCACGTACAGGCTGTCAGCTGCTTCCGGTGCGTTAGCAATATCCATCACATTGTTGGTCAATGTGCCGGTGTAGTTGATGACGCGGTAAACGCCCACATCAAAGCTTCCGCCTGGTGAGGTTTCAATGTTGAGCTTACCGTCGAGCGTCAGATCGCCATTTACGTCAATCAAGTCGTTGAAGGCACCGCCCGGGGTATAAGCCTGACCAAACTGATAATCCAGTTGGGCGTTATCACTGAGCGTCAGAGAACCGGTAGTCAGTTTACCCACACTGTTGATAGCTGCACCTGCGGTAATATGCGCGTCGTCCAGCACATCAACCGCGCCGCCGATAATACCGTTACCGCCGAGCGTTGCCCCGGATTTCACCGTCACCTGGCCGGTAGCCGCAGACTGATTACCGTTGACCAGCAGCACGCCTTCATTGACGTCTGTGGTGCCGGTGTAAGTGTTATCGCCGGTCAGCGTCAACGTACCGTCACCGATTTTCACCAGGCTGCCGTCGTTGCCGCTGATAATACCGCTGATGGTGTCATCAAGATGCAGATTACCCAGCGACAGTTCTTTATTGCCCAGTTCGACATTACCCGCGCCGGACAACGAGCCGATAGACGTTGCGCTGTCGACTGCGCTGATATCGACCTTACCGCCAACCAGGTTTTTAACGACGGTGTTCTCTGCCATCGCATAGTCAGCAAAGGTCATCAGTCCGCTGTTATTCACGGTGGCATTGCCCCCGCTGGCATTTTCTTCCAGCGCCAGGGTACTGTCTTTTGACACGTTAACCGTCGCGTTGCCCGCACTGGCGTTGTTGGTTAACACCGCTTTCGCCGTGCCCGTCAGGTTCAGCATTGCGCTTGCGGCGGTGACGTTATCCGCCAGCGTTAACAGGCTGTCGGCGATGTTCATAGTCAGGGATTTCAGGCTGGTATCTGTCCCGCTGACATTGAGCGTCGCACCCTTATTGACGTTCACGGTGCTGCTTTCATTACTGCCAAAGGCTCCGGTTTTGCTGACGTTGACCGTCACATTGTTGGCGTTTCCGGTACCGGCAATTTCGGTGTCGCCTTTGTAGCTGTTTGCGCGGTCGAGCGACAAGGTGCTGCCCGCATCACTAGAGCTGCTGGTAACTTTCAGTTTACCCTCGCCGGTAATCTCACCGGTTGGCGTGAAGTGGTGCGAATTAAGGTCAAACACCGCAGCATTCTCATTCGCTCCCAGCTCAATGGTGCGATTGCTGGTCAGGTTCGCGCCCAGTTGCAGCGTTGAACCGTTATTGATGGCCAGGTCAGTTCCGCTCTGGCCGAGATTGCTGTCGGAGGAGATCTGCAACGTGCCGCCATCAATGCGCGTGCCGCCGCGATATTCGTTGTCACCGCTGAGGATCAGACGGCCAAGGTCGGTTTTCACCAGCGTCAGCTTGTCAGCAGTACTGGCCTCGCGGATAACGGACTCAATGGTCGCGGTATAGTTTTGCCCCGCACCACCAGCGCCAACGCGCACCAGTAGTTCGCCAGTCCCCGGCGTCTGGCCTGCGTGGGTCGCGTTTTCCGTGGTGGCATACGCGTTAAGCGCATCGCCTTTAACGACATAGCCATCGGCATCAAACTGTGCTCCGGAGAAGTTAACTTCTCCCGCGGCGTTATCCACGGTAACGGTACCGCCTTTGGTGGTGAAGACGGCGAAGGACTTCTGTGCCCAAGGGGCGTTACCTTCACCGGTTGCGGTGGTCCAGTTGTTATCACCCTGACTGCCGATAGCCATCCATTTGCCATCGCCACCGTCAATTTTGCTGTCGCCTTCAATGCCCGACGCGCCGTGGCTCTGATTAACGGTTGCGCCGTCCCAGAACTGCAGGGTAACGCCGTTGGCATTCACCAGGTTGACCTGTTTGTCGATGGAGGTCTGAACAAAAATATTGCTCTTATCCTGGCTATTCGGTATCGCGCCTAATTCCAGCGTCTGGTTATCCAGCGTGCCACCGTAGTTATAGATACGGTACACGCCCGGCCCGAAGTTACCGCCCTGTGAAGTGGTGACGTCCAGAGTCCCGTCCAGTTGCAGATCGCCTGCGACGTTAATCAGATCGTTTAGCGCGCCGCCTGGCGTATAGGCTTGACCCAGTTCGAAAGCGGAGGTCGTTTTGCTGCCAAGCTGCAGATTACCGTTAATGGATAACGTACCCGCACCGCCGTCACCGGCGCTGAGGGTAGAGGCATCGTTCATCAGCACGTCGCCGCCGATCACCCCGTTACCCCCCAGCGTCGCCGTACCGCTTACTTTGGTCACACCCGTCGCAGCACTCTGATTACCTTTCACCAGTAGCGTACCGCTGGTGACGGTTGTGTCGCCGGTATAGGTGTTATTGCCCGTCAGGCGAGTAATACCGTTACCAATCTGCTGTAACGCACCGATCCCGGAGATTACGCCGCCAAGCAGCACATTATTGGCCCGATTAATCGCCAGTATGCCATTGTCGATGATGTCAGACACGGCGTTGACTCCGCCTGTATTTCCGCCGTCACCCAACTGCAGCGTACCAGATTGATCAATAGTGGTGGAGCCGGTATAGGTGTTGTTGGCGGTAAAGACAGTAGTGCCGCCCGCCGCGCGTTCAAACTTCCCATCACCGCTGATGACGCCGTTATAGATCTGCGCAGCCGCCGTATCGCCCTGCGTGTCAAAGATGACCCGGCTGCCTGCACCCTGAGTCGTCACATTGTAGTCAGCGATGGTCGCGGCAGTGCTGGTGGACTCGCCGTGATCGCCGGTACGCAGCGTTGCGCCATTGGTAACCGCAATGGTTTTACTTGCCAGTTGCAGACGATCGACGATGCGCATATCTGCAATTGAACCGCTAATGGTCAGTGAGTCCCAACCCGTGCCGATGTTGGTACCGGTGGTCAGGTTATCGCTGCTCAGGCTGCCAATTTTCGCACTGTTACCGTGTGTATTGGTGAAGGTGAGGGCGTTGCCACTGCCGGCTTCGGTAGTGATATGGCGCGTTTTATCCAGCGTCACATTGCCGATGTTGGCTTTATTGTTGCCGCCGGTTCCGGCGAAATTCACCTCGCCCGCAAAGGTTCCGCTTTGCCAGTTAAAGGTGTCCTTGCCTTCTCCGGTGTTGATGACGCCACTGGTGATACCCTGGCTGATATCAATGGTGTCATTGCCCTTGCCAGATTGAATCGCCACTGCTGTATCGTTGATAGCCTGAAGGGTACCGGTATTGGTGATTTTTTTATTGCTGTCACCGCTGGCATCAATAACGGGTGCGGTGGTGCTGGCAGAGATAATTTTTCCGCTATTGGCTATTGCGCTAACATTTTTAGCGATGATTGCAGAACCACCTGCGCTGTCGTAGACGTTGATATCGGCATTGGTGGTGACCTTACCGTCCGTATTGGCGCGGATACCGCTGCCTTCGCTGTTATGCACCTCAACGGTATAGCCTTTGCCGATGGTCAGATTGCCTGTCACTGCGTCACCATTGCGCTGCTCAAAGGCGAAGCCGGTACCTTTACCGTTAACGTTCAGAATGTTATTCAGGCCATCTTTCATGTTTAACGCGACGCTGGTACGGATCCCCGGACCGTCGTTGGCATTGATAGTGACATCGTTGAGTGTGATATCGGTATTGTTGGCGTCGTTTTGAATGCCAGCACCAGTACCTTCGGCGCTAATAATCACCCCTTTGGCAGCCAGCTTACCGGCTCCTGTATCAAGACGAATACCATCGGCCGAACCATTAGTCGTGATGGCATCACCGGCATTACCGGTAATACTCAGGCTGGCGCCGTTGGTCAGCAGAACCCCTGCGGTTCCATCATCAACTTGAATCTGACCCAATTTTTTAATCTGTGCGTTCGAACCCGAAGCTTGTACGCCAATGCCGTTACTCACATGTAAGGCAGCGGTCGCGTTATTGGTTAAACTCCCGCCTTGTTGCACGTTAACACCAATGCTGTCGGTGCTGGCAAGATCGATAATTGCCTGGGTATCGAGGATCAGGCTGCCCTGGTTCCTTGCCACATAGGCAATAACCTTGTTGCCGCTGGCTTCTGAAGTGATTTTTGCGTTTGAAGTGAGGATGGTCGGAGTGGCGCTACCTTCTGCGTTGCCATTCAACTGATGAGCCTGACCGTCCACTACCCCGGCAATGGTTCTTTCACCGGTTAAATTGATGGTGGTTTTATCGCTGATGTTACCTGTGGCACCGCCTTCAATCAGCAGCGCGGCGGAGTCGGTGCCCTGCACGGTGAACGTGGCTTCGCCGGTATCCACACTACTGCCTGTGCCCGTCGCTAATACGCCAACGGACTGTTCGCCGCTTAAGGTCAGGTCAAGGTTTGAGCTGGGCTGACCGTCAGGAGTGGTGGTGTTACCGGCCAGCATTGCGCCATTGGCAATACGGAAAATGGTGGTGCGATCCTGCCCGTTGTCATTCATTACCGCCTGACCAATATTCGCAGTTGCGCCTTTACCATACAGGTAATAGCCAATCTGATCGGTGCTGTTGAATGCCGGGCTACTCAGACTGTCGACGTTAGCGACGGCGTTATCACGCACGTGTACGCCGATGTTCCCGGCTTTGTTTAGCGTGATGTTGGAATAGACGTTGACCACTGCCTTTCCATCTTTGCCACCTTCAGCCCAGACGGCATAGTTACGGTTACCGACACTACCTTCACCATCAACTACGATAGAGCCTGAAGCGCTGGTCGTGGCTTCGGCATTTTTGTTAGTTGCGCTGACGTGGATGCCGACGTTGTTGGTGCCGTTGACGTTAATCTTGCCGTCGTTGCGAATTTCCTGATTATTTTCCGCGCCGCTGTCACGCACGGTGATACCGTAGTTCCTGCTACTCCCCGCGCTGGAATCGCCATTGATCACGATATTACCGGTATTGATGACGTTGCCGGTCGCGTTACCAATCAGCATACCCGCGGCGTTACGTACGCCGGTTCCCAGCGTGATAAGGCCGTTGTTAATCACCTCTTTGGCGCTCTTGGTCATGATCCCGGCGCTCAGGCTGGAACCACCTGCCATGGTGACATCTTTAGACGGATCACTTGCGTTGCGGCCAAGATAAATAGAGGCACCTGCGCTGTTGGTAAAGGTGGCGTTGTCGGCGACTTCTACGCCATAGGCGATGCCGCTGCCGTAGGATGCACCGTTTTTGCGCCCGTCCACGACGTTGATATCGCCGTTGTTGACCCCTTGCGCATTGTCAGACAGTTGCATACCAATGGCCAGCGTCAGCGAGTCAGTGGGTTTGTCCTTGCTCCAGGGATCGGCGGCAGAAGCGGTACCGAAGTTATCGGTGGTGATCGCCTGGTTGATGGTACCTTCGTTGGTGATTTGACTGGCGCCTTGCCCCTGCATACCAAATGCGCCATAGCTGTTGACGTTTTGGTTGCCGTCTTTATCAATAAACAGCCCGGAGTTGATGATCCCGTTGTTGGTTGCCGTCGCGTCTTTTGCCAGCATGCCAATCGCCAGGCTTTGCCCGGTAGACGTGCGTAATGCGTTCAGCTCGCCAAGGTTAGTGATAATCCCACCATTAATGGCTTTCATCACGCCATTAATACTGCCGTCAACGGCAATAATCGCGTCTTTGTTCAAGGTGCCGGAGGTGCCTGCGCCGTTGGCATAGATGGCATGTAACTCACCACGGCCAGCGGTCGCGTTGTTGGTATGTGACAAACCGTCGGTCCAGACGTCGTAATCCCAGCTGAGTATGTCAGCTGGCTTACCGGAGGTGAGCAGATTTTCAATCAGCTCGGCGTACTTTGTTTGTGCTGCGGTGACGGTTGTGACTTCCTCCGCATCTATCCACAGCTGGATTTGGCTGACTTTTTCACCATCAGGGTTTTGTGCCGCGTCGTCGCTTTTGCCCAACAGCCAGTCATTGAATTCGGCCAGTTCTTGTGTGTTGGTAATGGTAAATGTGCGCTCCCCGGTTTCGACGACCTTGCCATCCTCGTCATAGCCATAGGTCATCAGCGAAAATTCATCGCCAAACACGGAGGTTTGCGCTGAACCGGTGAACGTTTTTTCAGGGATCACCGGGGCTGCGTTAAATTTTATATAGTTATCTGACTGCCAGTTCACCTGGCTTGCAGTACCTTGCGCTTCCAGCAGCGAGGAATCTTTTGCCAGCAATTCGATGGTATTGGCTTTGTCACGCACATTGAGGGTGTCGTCGCCAATATTCAGATTCGCAATGGAGCCATTTGTCGCCAGGGCGATACCAAATTGCTTATAGATTTCTGATTTCTGAGCATCAAAGGTGTTTAATACCGCATCGCCGACTTGCGCTTCGGTAAGAAAACCATTTAACTCATTGGTATCAAAGACTTTGATAGTTGTTTTTTCGCCGGGAAACGCCGGATCGTTGATATCAAATTCTGTGCTCTGCGAAGGCGTTGACGACTGGTTGTAAGTCAGGTATTCCGCCAGTTCTTCAGAGTTGGTAATGGTTTTTACGCTCTGGTCAGGGCTGGTCGCCAGCAGGGTGATTTTGCCGCTTTCCAGCAGTTCCCGGATAGTGGTTGATTCAACAACGCCGCTTTGACCCGGGCTAAATGTTGGGATTGCACCACTGATATTCAGTGCCTGACCGGTGGTGTTATCTTCATATAAGAAGCCGTAGTCGTGGATACCCTCATAAACCCCAGCGGAAATACCTGTCTTGAAGTCTTCATGAATATCGTGTTCACCCGTTGCGGTAATCTGGGCTGCAGAAGCCAGCAATGAAGCACCGCTTAATGCGCCAGCTGCCAGTACGGCGACAGTTTTACGCGAGCTGCTTTTTTTCTTTCCTTTCGTTAATTCAGAAACGACCACCCAGATACCGAGCGCCGCGTTCCAAATAATGCTGTAAACTTTGTTCATATATACCCCTTGTCTACATTCCTGTTATGTATGTGTTAAGGAAGGTGCGAATAAGCAGGTCATTTCTTCCCAAGCTGACTCGCTGATTAAAATTTCGCGGATCTGGGCCGATTTTTTTCCCGCAAACACATCGAATCAGCCTATTTAGGCTATTTTTTCCACCATTTCTGGCGTTATTTCCGGTTTTTACTGAGATCTCTCCCACTGACGTATCATTTGGTCCACCCGAAACAGGTTGGCCAGGGTGAATAACATCGCCAGTTGGTTATCGTTTTTCAGCAGCCCCTTGTATCTGGCTTTCACGAAGCCGAACTGCCGCTTGATGATGCGAAACGGGTGCTCCACCCTGGCACGGATGCTGGCTTTCATGTATTCGATGTTGATGGCCGTTTTGTTCTTGCGCGGATGCTGCTTCAAGGTTTTTACCTTGCCGGGACGCTCGGCGATCAGCCAGTCCACATCCACCTCGGCCAGCTCCTCGCGCTGTGGCGCTCCTTGGTAGCCGGCATCGGCTGAGACAAATTGCTCCTCTCCATGAAGCAGATTACCCAGCTGATTGAGGTCATGCTCGTTGGCCGCGGTGGTGACCAGGCTGTGGGTCAGGCCACTCTTGGCATCGACACCAATGTGGGCCTTCATGCCAAAGTGCCACTGATTGCCTTTCTTGGTCTGATGCATCTCCGGATCGCGTTGCTGCTCTTTGTTCTTGGTAGAGCTGGGTGCCTCAATGATGGTGGCATCCACCAAAGTGCCTTGGGTCATCATGACGCCTGCTTCGGCCAGCCAGCGATTGATGGTCTTGAACAATTGACGGGCCAGTTGATGCTGCTCGAGCAGGTGGCGGAAATTCATGATGGTGGTGCGATCCGGCAGGGCGCTATCCAGGGATAATCGGGCAAACAGGCGCATGGAGGCGATTTCGTACAGGGCATCTTCCATGGCACCGTCGCTCAGGTTGTACCAATGCTGCATGCAGTGAATACGCAGCATGGTCTCCAGCGGATAGGGCCGTCGGCCATTGCCCGCCTTGGGATAAAACGGCTCGATGACAGCGGTCATATTCTGCCATGGCAGAATCTGCTCCATGCGGGAGAGGAAAATCTCTTTTCGGGTCTGACGGCGCTTAGTGCTGAATTCACTATCGGCGAAGGTGAGTTGATGGCTCATGATGTCCCTCTGGGATGCGCTCCGGATGAATATGATGATCTCATATCAGGAACTTGTTCGCACCTTCC
>NZ_JAOWGO010000022.1:0-516741 GCF_030333105.1 Citrobacter sp. Cm038
GGTGTGTTCGAGTCTCTCAAATTTTCGCAACACTGACGGTGTTTTACGAAACATCTTCGGGTTGTGAGGTTAAGCGACTAAGCGTACACGGTGGATGCCCTGGCAGTCAGAGGCGATGAAGGACGTGCTAATCTGCGATAAGCGTCGGTAAGGTGATATGAACCGTTATAACCGGCGATTTCCGAATGGGGAAACCCAGTGTGTTTCGACACACTATCATTACGTGAATACATAGCGTAATGAAGCGAACCGGGGGAACTGAAACATCTAAGTACCCCGAGGAAAAGAAATCAACCGAGATTCCCCCAGTAGCGGCGAGCGAACGGGGAGCAGCCCAGAGTCTGAATCAGCATGTGTGGTAGTGGAACGGTCTGGAAAGTCCGACGGTACAGGGTGATAGTCCCGTACACAAAATCACACGTGTTGTGAACTCGAAGAGTAGGGCGGGACACGTGGTATCCTGTCTGAATATGGGGGGACCATCCTCCAAGGCTAAATACTCCTGACTGACCGATAGTGAACCAGTACCGTGAGGGAAAGGCGAAAAGAACCCCGGCGAGGGGAGTGAAAAAGAACCTGAAACCGTGTACGTACAAGCAGTGGGAGCCTCTTTATGGGGTGACTGCGTACCTTTTGTATAATGGGTCAGCGACTTATATTCTGTAGCAAGGTTAACCGAATAGGGGAGCCGAAGGGAAACCGAGTCTTAACTGGGCGTTAAGTTGCAGGGTATAGACCCGAAACCCGGTGATCTAGCCATGGGCAGGTTGAAGGTTGGGTAACACTAACTGGAGGACCGAACCGACTAATGTTGAAAAATTAGCGGATGACTTGTGGCTGGGGGTGAAAGGCCAATCAAACCGGGAGATAGCTGGTTCTCCCCGAAAGCTATTTAGGTAGCGCCTCGTGAACTCATCTTCGGGGGTAGAGCACTGTTTCGGCTAGGGGGTCATCCCGACTTACCAACCCGATGCAAACTGCGAATACCGAAGAATGTTATCACGGGAGACACACGGCGGGTGCTAACGTCCGTCGTGAAGAGGGAAACAACCCAGACCGCCAGCTAAGGTCCCAAAGTCATGGTTAAGTGGGAAACGATGTGGGAAGGCACAGACAGCCAGGATGTTGGCTTAGAAGCAGCCATCATTTAAAGAAAGCGTAATAGCTCACTGGTCGAGTCGGCCTGCGCGGAAGATGTAACGGGGCTAAACCATGCACCGAAGCTGCGGCAGCGACACTATGTGTTGTTGGGTAGGGGAGCGTTCTGTAAGCCGTTGAAGGTGTCCTGTGAGGGATGCTGGAGGTATCAGAAGTGCGAATGCTGACATAAGTAACGATAATGCGGGTGAAAAACCCGCACGCCGGAAGACCAAGGGTTCCTGTCCAACGTTAATCGGGGCAGGGTGAGTCGACCCCTAAGGCGAGGCCGAAAGGCGTAGTCGATGGGAAACAGGTTAATATTCCTGTACTTGGTGTTACTGCGAAGGGGGGACGGAGAAGGCTATGTTAGCCGGGCGACGGTTGTCCCGGTTTAAGCATGTAGGCGGAGGTTCCAGGTAAATCCGGTACCTTATTAACGCTGAGGTGTGATGACGAGGCACTACGGTGCTGAAGTAACAAATGCCCTGCTTCCAGGAAAAGCCTCTAAGCATCAGGTAACACGAAATCGTACCCCAAACCGACACAGGTGGTCAGGTAGAGAATACCAAGGCGCTTGAGAGAACTCGGGTGAAGGAACTAGGCAAAATGGTGCCGTAACTTCGGGAGAAGGCACGCTGATATGTAGGTGAAGTGATTTACTCATGGAGCTGAAATCAGTCGAAGATACCAGCTGGCTGCAACTGTTTATTAAAAACACAGCACTGTGCAAACACGAAAGTGGACGTATACGGTGTGACGCCTGCCCGGTGCCGGAAGGTTAATTGATGGGGTTATCCGTAAGGAGAAGCTCTTGATCGAAGCCCCGGTAAACGGCGGCCGTAACTATAACGGTCCTAAGGTAGCGAAATTCCTTGTCGGGTAAGTTCCGACCTGCACGAATGGCGTAATGATGGCCAGGCTGTCTCCACCCGAGACTCAGTGAAATTGAACTCGCTGTGAAGATGCAGTGTACCCGCGGCAAGACGGAAAGACCCCGTGAACCTTTACTATAGCTTGACACTGAACACTGGTCCTTGATGTGTAGGATAGGTGGGAGGCTTTGAAGTGTGGACGCCAGTCTGCATGGAGCCAACCTTGAAATACCACCCTTTAATGGCTGGTGTTCTAACGTAGACCCGTAATCCGGGTTGCGGACAGTGTCTGGTGGGTAGTTTGACTGGGGCGGTCTCCTCCTAAAGAGTAACGGAGGAGCACGAAGGTTAGCTAATCCTGGTCGGACATCAGGAGGTTAGTGCAAAGGCATAAGCTAGCTTGACTGCGAGAGTGACGGCTCGAGCAGGTGCGAAAGCAGGTCTTAGTGATCCGGTGGTTCTGAATGGAAGGGCCATCGCTCAACGGATAAAAGGTACTCCGGGGATAACAGGCTGATACCGCCCAAGAGTTCATATCGACGGCGGTGTTTGGCACCTCGATGTCGGCTCATCACATCCTGGGGCTGAAGTAGGTCCCAAGGGTATGGCTGTTCGCCATTTAAAGTGGTACGCGAGCTGGGTTTAGAACGTCGTGAGACAGTTCGGTCCCTATCTGCCGTGGGCGCTGGAGAATTGAGGGGGGCTGCTCCTAGTACGAGAGGACCGGAGTGGACGCATCACTGGTGTTCGGGTTGTCATGCCAATGGCATTGCCCGGTAGCTAAATGCGGAAGAGATAAGTGCTGAAAGCATCTAAGCACGAAACTTGCCCCGAGATGAGTTCTCCCTGASWCTWTAAGWSTCCTGAAGGAACGTTGAAGACGACGACGTTGATAGGTCGGGTGTGTAAGTGTAGCGATACATTGAGCTAACCGATACTAATGAACCGTGAGGCTTAACCTTACAACGCCGAAGCTGTTTTGGCGAAGAGACGGAATTTCAGCTTGATACAGATTAAATTGACATGCGGAAGCGTGTTGATAAACAGAATTTGCCTGGCGGCTGTAGCGCGGTGGTCCCACCTGACCCCATGCCGAACTCAGAAGTGAAACGCCGTAGCGCCGATGGTAGTGTGGGGTCTCCCCATGCGAGAGTAGGGAACTGCCAGGCATCAAATTGCAGTAAACCGGGATGACTAATCCGGGTAGTGACAAAGAAATTCGGTGGAGCGGTAGTTCAGTTGGTTAGAATACCTGCCTGTCACGCAGGGGGTCGCGGGTTCGAGTCCCGTCCGTTCCGCCACTTATTAAGAGCCCTGAGCTAATGCTCAGGGCTTTTTTTTATTCATTTTTATTATTGCCAAATACGCAAAAATCCTCTGCATTTTACACTCTTTTTCTGCAAAGATCTGACGGTCATAATCCTCCCAGTTAACAAACCCTGTGATTAAAAAGAGGAATTTATGGCTATCCCTGCATTCGGTTTAGGCACTTTTCGCCTGAAAGACGACGTTGTTATCGCATCTGTTAAAACCGCCCTTGAACTGGGCTACCGTGCAGTCGACACTGCGCAAATCTATGATAATGAAGCCGCAGTGGGTCAGGCAATTGCTGAAAGCGGTGTGCCACGCAGCGAATTGTATATTACCACCAAGATCTGGACTGAAAATCTGGGCCGGGACAAGCTGATCCCGAGCCTTAAAGATAGTCTGAAAAAGCTGCGTACTGAGTATGTTGATCTGACACTTATCCACTGGCCTTCTCCTAACGGTGCCGTATCCGTTGAAGAGTTTATGCAGGAATTACTGGAAGCAAAAGTGCAGGGGTTAACCCGTGAAATTGGGATCTCTAACTTCACTATCCCTTTGATGGAAAAAGCAATTGCTGCGGTGGGTGCTGAAAATATTGCAACTAATCAGATAGAGCTTTCCCCGTATCTGCAAAACCGTAAAGTAGTTAAATGGGCCAAACAACACGGTATCCATATCACCTCTTATATGACACTGGCTTATGGCAACGCGCTGAAAGATAAAGTGATTGCTCGTATTGCGGCTAAACATAATGCCACCCCGGCCCAGGCTATTCTTGCATGGGCAATGGGAGAAGGGTACTCAGTTATACCTTCTTCGACTAAACGTGAAAATTTGGCAAGCAATCTGCTCGCGCTACAACTGCAATTGGATACAGAGGACAAACTTGCGATCGCTGCACTGGATCGTAACGATCGCCTTGTCAGCCCCGAAGGTTTAGCCCCTGAATGGGATTAATGACAGCTGCCTTTGTGTTGAGTTAATCCTGTTTCACAGCTCCTGCGGGAGCTGTTCTTGCATGTTCACTCAAAAAGTCGATAAACGCGCGAATACGTGTACTTACAGCCCGATCGCTGTAATACACTGCGCTAAAGGGCATTTCAACGGGCAGATGTTTATCTGCCAACAACTCCACCAGTTCGCCCTGCGAGATTTCTTTATCAATCATATAATCTGAAAGACAGGCAATTCCGTTCCCGTTCAGGCAAAGCTGTTTCAATGTTTCACCGCTGTTAGAAGAGAGTCCGCACTCAATTTCATGAAGCTGTCCATCGCTACAGGCAATAGGCCAGGTATTGAGTGAGACAGGCTCGGAAAAACCCAGACACAGATGTTGTTTAAGCTCCTCTACGCTCTCAGGCTCACCAAATCGGGCAATGTACTCCGGTGAGGCAATAATCTTACGGTAGCTGGTAAATAGTGGGCGCGCGCGCAGGCTCGAGTCCGTAAGCGCACCTGCTCGTATTGCAACGTCAACTTTTCGCTCAATAAGATTGATAAATGTCTCCGAGGAAACTAGTGACAGCGTCATCTCAGGGTAACGTTCACGGAAAGGTTTGATGAGTGGCATCAGAAAATGCAACATCACCGGCGTCGCCGCGTCGATACGCAACAGGCCGCGCGGGGTATTACGAGACTCCATAATTTCTGTTTCTGCCGCAGCCATTTCCTGCAGTATCAACTGCACTCGCCTGAAATAACGTTCACCTTCTTCAGTCAGACTGAGCTGTCGGGTTGTTCGGTTGAGCAAACTGACACCCAGCTTCATCTCCAGCTTTTTTACTGCCCGGCTAATAGCGGAATTGGCTTGTCCCAACTGCTCTGCAGCGCGGCTAAAACTACCGCTTTCCACAACAGCAACGAAAATGGCCAGTTCTTCTGAAGTTGCTTTCATTTTTGCACCTGGAGCAAAATTATATTGAGATTTTGAATATTTTTGTTATTAAAACATCCCGGCATACTTCGTGTCATCTGATTACTGATGATATGGAGTTATTTATGCCTCTCGCTTTATTTGCACTGACAATAAGTGCTTTTGCTATTGGTACGACTGAATTTGTAATTGTCGGCCTTGTGCCGACCATCGCCGAACAGCTGGCGATCTCTTTGCCTTCTGCAGGAATGCTGGTTTCTATCTATGCGCTGGGCGTGGCAATTGGTGCGCCGGTACTGACTGCTCTGACCGGACGTCTGCCGCGTAAGCAACTGCTGGTTGCGCTAATGGTGCTATTTACGGTCGGTAATTTGCTGGCATGGCAGGCGCCTGGTTATATGACGTTAATTGTTGCACGCCTGCTGACCGGTCTCGCACATGGCGTGTTCTTCTCAATTGGTTCTACTATTGCGACAAGCCTGGTGCCAAAAGAGAAAGCAGCTTCAGCCATCGCTATTATGTTTGGTGGGTTAACGGTGGCACTTGTGACAGGAGTTCCGTTGGGAACATTTATTGGTCAGCATTTTGGCTGGCGTGAGACTTTCCTCGCGGTATCTATGTTAGGTGTCATTGCTCTGATTAGCAGTCAGTTGCTGATCCCTGCGAATATCCCCGGTCGGGCTGCTGCCAGTATTCGCGATCAGGTGAAAGTCTTAACGCATCCTCGCCTGTTACTCATCTATGCCGTTACGGCGCTGGGCTATGGTGGTGTCTTTACGGCATTTACTTTTCTTGCACCGATGATGCAGGATCTGGCGGGATTCTCACCGGCAGCGGTAAGCTGGATCTTACTGGGGTATGGCGTATCTGTTGCCATCGGTAATATCTGGGGTGGCAGACTGGCGGATAAACATGGCGCCGTTCCAGCGTTGAAATTTATCTTCGCAGCCCTGTTTGTTCTGTTGATGGTCTTTCAGTTAACTGCATCCACTCAGTACGCAGCTCTGGCGACAATCCTTGTCATGGGGATTTTTGCCTTCGGCAACGTACCAGGGCTGCAGGTTTACGTGGTGCAGAAAGCGGAGCAATTTACACCCAATGCGGTTGATGTGGCCTCAGGACTGAACATTGCGGCGTTCAACATTGGCATTGCATTGGGTTCAGTGATTGGTGGCCAAACGGTAGAGCATTATGGGTTAGCGCAGACCCCGTGGATTGGTGCGCTAATCGTATTGAGCGCTTTCTTTCTGATGAGCGTGAGCGGTCGTCTTGATAAACCCGCACGTGTAGCTATGGGATAAATCACCGATGTAAGTACCTACTTACAAAACAAACTGCAATTGTCCGTTGAAAGTGAGTGCTAAAATCCCTATAACAGAAGAACCAGTCCGGTTGCGGGCTGGTTGACGTTACAGAGGTTTGAAAGTCTAAAGTGCGAAAAAACACCTATGCTATGCGCTATGTTGCCGGACAGCCCGTTGAGCGAATTTTACCGCCAGGGTCGTTTGCGCATATTGGCCAGGCATTGCCCGCAGGCGTTCCGTTAAGCAGCGAGGATCGCATCCGCGTCCTGGTGTGGAATATTTTTAAACAGCAGCGGGCAGAATGGTTGTCGGTGCTGAAGAACTTTGGCAAAGACGCGCATCTGGTGTTATTGCAAGAAGCACAGACTACGCCTGAACTGGTGCAGTTTGCGACCGCTAACTATCTTGCTGCCGATCAGGTTCCCGCTTTTGTGTTGCCTCAGCATCCCTCTGGCGTCATGACGCTTTCTGCTGCACATCCTGTTTACTGTTGCCCACTGCGTGAGCGTGAACCCATATTGCGGTTAGCAAAATCGGCACTGGTGACAGTTTACCCGCTGCCTGATTCGCGTTTATTAATGGTGGTGAATATTCATGCTGTTAACTTCAGTCTCGGCGTGGATGTCTATAGTAAGCAGTTACTTCCCATTGGCGATCAGATTGCTCATCACAGTGGCCCGGTGATTATGGCCGGCGATTTTAATGCATGGAGCCGTCGGCGTATGAACGCGCTGTACCGCTTTTCTCGTGAAATGTCTCTGCGCCAGGTGCGCTTTACTGACGATCAGCGCCGACGCGCATTTGGTCGCCCCCTCGATTTTGTGTTTTACCGTGGTTTGAACGTGAGCGAAGCCTCTGTGCTGGTGACGAGCGCATCCGACCATAATCCTCTACTCGTTGAATTTAGTCCCGGCAAGCCTGAACAATAAAGGTGTGTCAGGTCTGCCGTAGGGTAGGCCTGTAGTGGTGCTGCCCTTTATATTTCACAACAACCGAAGGACAACACAATGACAACACGCTCCCATCATGACAACGTCGAAAAGCAGTTTGGCTCTCAGGCAAAGGCCTATTTAACCAGCGCGGTACATGCATCCGGGCGCGATTTGCAGCGACTGGCCGAGCGACTGTCCTTTTTTCCGCAGGCAAGTGTACTGGATATGGGATGTGGTGCGGGGCACGCCAGCTTTATTGCGGCACAGAATGTGAAGCAGGTGGTAGCGTATGATTTATCTTCGCAGATGCTCGAGGTGGTTGTACAGACGGCAAAAGAGAAGGGATTGGAGAATATTTCCATCCGACAGGGGTATGCTGAAAGTCTGCCGTTTGAGGATCAAACTTTTGATGTGGTGATTAGCCGATATTCAGCGCACCACTGGCATGATGTCGGGAAAGCGCTGCGAGAAGTGAATTGCGTACTGAAACCCGGCGGTGTGCTGATTATTATGGATGTGATGTCTCCCGGACACCCTGTGCGTGATATCTGGCTGCAAACCGTTGAAGCGTTGCGCGATACCTCGCATGTGCGCAACTATTCCAGCGGTGAGTGGCTGTCTCTGATTAATGACGCGAATATGATTGCCGATACGTTGTTCACAGATCGCCTGCCGTTAGAATTCAGTTCATGGGTTGCGAGAATGCGTACTCCCGTTGCACTGACAGAGGCTATCCGATTGTATCAGGAGAGTGCTTCTGCTGAAGTGAAGGCGTATTTTGAATTACAGGAAGACGGTTCGTTCACCAGCGACACGATCATGGTTGAAGCACATAAAACGGCATAAATAAAAAAGGCACTGGGGGGAAACCAGTGCCTTAATTTTTATAATCTCATCAGGAGTCCGGCATACCGTTGTTCTTTACAAACAACGTTAGCTGATCGCCTGGTTGCAGATTTTCCGTATCGCTGTTCCAGCGCATCACATCCTTAATGTTAACGCCGTGACGTTTAGCAATGCTCGAAAGCGAGTCGCCTTTACGTACACGATAGGTGATGCTATCGCTGTTGTTAGCCAGTCGCTGCGCACTGGTGCCAGCACCAACGGTCAGGCTTTGACCCACTTTCAGGGTAGATCCACGCAGATTGTTCCACTGCTTAAGATCCTTCGCATTTACGCCAAGACGTGAAGCGATGCCAGAAAGTGTATCGCCAGAGCGAACCTTGTAGCTACGGCTGTTCAGTGGCGTGTTATCCGCAACTAACGTTGACTGCACGGCTGCAATTTCGCCAGAGGCCAGAGATTCACGCAACTTCTCTGCGTGCTTCTTTGGCACCATCACGTATTGCGGGCCGCTGGCACCCAACGTAGAGCCCTTCACACCTGCATTGAATGTCTTCAGCTTGCTGACGGAAATACCCGCCATATCGGCAACCTGAGCCATCTCAACCGGACTGTTAAGACGAACACGTGCTAACGCGCGGCTTTCGTCTGTGGTTGGCAGACGCACGCCATAGCGTTTGCTGTTCTTGAGAATATCGCTCAATGCCAGCATTTTGGGCACATATAGCTTCGTTTCCTGAGGCAAAGGGAGCGACCAGAAATCGGTGGGCTTACCACGAGATTTGTTCGCTTTGATTGCCTTCATCACGCGACCTTCACCGCTATTATAAGCAGCAACGGTCAGCAGCCAGTCGCCATCAAACATCTTGTTCAGACGCTGCATCATGTCCAGCGCGGCAGTGGTGGAAGCCACTATGTCGCGACGTGCATCATAACTGCGAGTCTGTTTTAAACCATAATTGCGCCCCGTGCTCGGAATGATCTGCCAAATACCTGCGGCATTGGCGCCAGACGTTGCGTGAGGATCAAAAGCGCTCTCCACTATGGGTAGTAGTACCAGTTCCATTGGCATGTTACGTTTCTTAACCTGCCCGGCTATCCAGTACATATACGGCTCTGCCCGTAAAGTTACATCGTGGAGATAGCTCTTATTGCGTAAATACTTCTGTTTTTGTTCGCGAATCCGGTTGTTTTCCGGAATTCCCATCTTTAGCTCGTCACCAATGAAAGCCCACAAATCTTGATCGGCCGCGATAGATGTCCCATCGTCCATCCATCGCGCCTGACTAGTGAACTTTCCTGCTTCCCCTTGACCAGCTGCAGAAAGGCTCTGTGCGTGCTGTTGGACGTTACCAGTATTCTGGCACCCAACAAGCAGGACAGAGGCGAGTAATATCGCTTTTGCCTTCATGTGTGTGTCAATAGTTGCTTAAAAGACGACCGATCATAACGGCGAAGTTTTCAAAAGGCAACCCGGAATTGTCAGAACGTATCTTTCTTTGACCTTAACCAGGCAAAACGCTCTTCAGGTTGTTGCAATATTGTTTCTTTGTTAATTTCATTAATTAAATCAATATCTTCTGTTCTTAAAAAAATATTATTTCGACGCTCATTTTTCAGAATTACGGGCAGTGTCATTTGTTTTTTTACGCGTAACTCATTAACTTTACGATAATAATCATTTATGAACGAATCGTGCGGAAGGATGCTTAAGGCAAACTTCATATTTGCTAATGTGTATTCATGTGCGCAACAAACCAATGTATCGTCAGGAAGGGCGCTTATTTTTTTAAGTGATTGATACATTTGCGAAGCTGTGCCTTCAAAAAGTCGGCCGCAGCCGCCAGAGAAGAGCGTGTCGCCGCAAAATAAATAAGGATGACTAAAGTAACAAATATGTCCTAAAGTGTGACCCGGGGTAGCAAATATACTAAATTCATGCCCTAAAACGAGGGCGATATCGCCATCTTTGACTATGTGTGTCGTTCCCTTATCTTGTGTTTCTGCTGGGCCATAAACCACTATTTGTGGAAAATGCTGTAGAAGTTCTTTCACTCCGCCAACGTGATCCTGATGGTGGTGGGTGAGGAAAATGGCCTCAGGTACCCAGTTATGCTCAGCAATGGCTTTTAATACCGGAGCTGCTTCGCCAGGATCCACAATAAGGCAGTGGCCTTCATTATTTGTCAGGACCCAGATGTAATTGTCCTGAAATGCGGGAATGCTGTTAAGATTCATAAAATACCTCTCAATGCGTAACGGAAGGTTGTGATGAAACCGGCAAGGATCCCTCAAACTGTCGTAGCGCCCGTTAGCTGGGATGATTTACCCTGGGGCGAGCACTATCGTGAGGCGCTGGAGAATGAGCTTAACCCGTGGTTCGCAAAAATGTACGGTTTTCATCTGCTTAAGATTGGCAATTTAAGCGCAGAAATCAATTCTGAAGCGTGCGCGGTTTCTCATCAGGTAAATGTTTCTGCGCAAGGTTCACCGATGCAGGTGCTGGCCGATCCGTTACATCTTCCCTTCGCCGATAAATCCGTCGATGTCTGTTTGCTGGCGCATACTTTGCCTTGGTGTGCCGATCCACATCGCTTAATGCGGGAGGCAGACCGTGTGCTTATTGATGATGGCTGGCTGATAGTCAGTGGATTTAATCCGGTTAGCCTGATGGGCTTGCGTAAACTGGTGCCGGTATTACGTAAAACATCGCCCTATAACAGCCGGATGTTTACGCTGATGCGTCAACTGGACTGGCTCTCTTTGCTGAATTTTGAAGTGTTGCACTACAGCCGTTTTCACGTTTTGCCCTGGAGTAAACAAGGGGGGAAACTGTTAAGCGCACATGTTCCGGCGTTAGGGTGTTTACAACTGATTGTTGCACGTAAGCGAACAATCCCGCTTACGCTTAATCCGATGAAACAAAATAAAAGCAAAGCACGTATCCGCCAGGCCGTTGGCGCAACCCGGCAATACCGGAAGCCTGATGCTTAAGTCTCGGCCTGATATCCAACATCATCCTGACTGGGACTCATCGCTGCAGCGCGCGCAAGTTCATCACAGCGTTCGTTTTCCGGGTGACCCGCGTGGCCTTTTACCCATTCCCATTTAATTTGATGCTGGCCCAGCGCGGCATCCAGACGCTTCCAGAGATCGACATTCTTCACTGGCTTTTTATCTGCAGTTTTCCAGCCGCGTTTTTTCCAGTTGTGGATCCATTGAGTAATGCCCTGACGTACATACTGGCTATCGGTACTGAGAACCACTTCGCACTGTTCTTTTAGTGCCTCCAGCGCGACGATTGCGGCCATCAACTCCATACGATTATTGGTGGTCAGGTTATACCCTTCGCTGAAGGTTTTTTCACGTCCGCGATAGCGTAGAATTGCCCCATAACCACCAGGCCCTGGATTTCCCAGGCAAGAACCATCGGTGAAAATTTCTACCTGTTTAAGCATCTCTGGTAGACTTCCTGTTTTAGCAAATCGAAATCAAACGATAAGTCTGACATAAATGACCGCTATGAGCACTGGAATTACACGACAGATCGTCCTCGATACCGAAACCACCGGTATGAACCAAATTGGCGCCCATTACGAAGGCCACAAGATTATTGAGATCGGTGCGGTTGAAGTGGTGAACCGCCGCCTGACCGGTAATAACTTCCATGTTTACCTTAAGCCGGATCGGCTGGTGGACCCGGAAGCATTTGGTGTACACGGAATCGCGGATGAATTCCTGCTGGATAAACCCACGTTTGCCGATGTGGCCGATGAGTTTTTAGACTATATTCGTGGCGCTGAACTGGTCATTCATAACGCATCGTTCGATATCGGCTTTATGGACTACGAGTTCGCGAAGCTTAATCGTGATATCCCGAAAACAAATACATTCTGTAAAGTGACTGATAGCCTGGCGCTGGCGAGGAAAATGTTTCCTGGTAAGCGTAACAGCCTTGATGCATTGTGCTCACGTTACGAGATAGACAACAGTAAGCGTACATTACACGGCGCGTTACTCGATGCCCAGATTCTGGCTGACGTTTATCTGATGATGACTGGTGGGCAGACAACGATGGCGTTTTCAATGGAAGGCGACAGTCAGCAGCAGAATGATACCGGGATCCAGCGCATTGTGCGCCACTCCAGCAAGTTACGCGTTGTTTTCGCCACTGAGGAAGAGTTAGCGGCCCATGAATCGCGCCTCGATCTGGTTCAGAAGAAAGGCGGAAGTTGTCTCTGGCGGGCATAGTTTACGCATTTACAGTGTAGAAATGGCCATTCGGGTGATTTTTGCAGCAAACGATTAAAAAACGTGAGAAAAAGCGTTGACGAGGTGCGAGGCAATCCGTAATATTCGCTTCGTTCCCAAGCGGAACACAACGCGGAGTGGTAGTTCAGTTGGTTAGAATACCTGCCTGTCACGCAGGGGGTCGCGGGTTCGAGTCCCGTCCATTCCGCCACTATTCAGAGAGCCTGAATCAGCAATGATTCAGGCTTTCGTCGTTTTACTCATTACAAATATTTTCTATTGCTTTACCAGCAAAAAAATCAATAACTGACTTCGCAGCATGGATCCCTGTCTGATGGTACGATTCTACCGTCGCAGCAGCGATGTGCGGTGTAGTGATAATATTTCTGGAATGTAGCAAAGGGCTGAATTGTGGTAGCGGTTCATGCTGAAATACGTCGAGAGCGGAATGTACATTCCTTTCATCAGTTACCTGCAACAACGCTCGTTCATCTATTAATTTCCCTCGAGCAGCATTGATAAGCAAGGCACCATTTCTCATCATAGAAAGATATTTGTGACTGATAAAATTCTCTAATGATGGTGTGTATGGGAGAAGAACGATAATGACGTTAGACTGCATGAAGATGTCGTCAATTGACACAAACTTTACCGCCATTTTATCAGCCATCTCGTGATCCGGGAATTTGTCGTATGCGAGAATTTCAATGTCGAAACCGGATAACCTCTTAACCAGGGTTTTTGCTATATTCCCAAAACCTAATAATCCCACTCGTTTACTATTTAATTCATTTCCCAGCGAGTATCCCCAGTAACCATTTTGCATGTCCATGTGATTACCGGGAATATTTCTTAGACCAGAGAAAATAAGTCCGATTATAAACTCAGCAACCGCATTGGCATTGAGTCCTCGGGCATTATTAACCACAATACCTGCTTTTTTTGCCGCCTCTGTATCTATATTATCAATACCGGTGCCAAATCTTGAGATGATTTTCAGTTTTGGTAGAAGAGAAAACACACTTGCGTCATAACAATCTGTTCCGGCAATGACTGCATCAATAGATTCACGCACGTCATCCGGTTCAGATTGAATAAGATGAGTAATATTGTTCTTAAAAATGAGATTAAACTGGTTATCGCGCAGTAACTTGCAACCTGTAACACAACGAGCTGAAAAACTGGAAACGGTGATTAATATATTTTTCATATCTAATACCTCAGACCTGAGAACGCCATCAGGTTGTGGTGGCGTAGACCGGTTACAATAAAAATGACACAAGTTATGAATTTGCTTTAACGCCGAGAGCACCTCCAGGATGAAATAGACCAAAATCGGTCCGGGTAAACTGCTTTAGTTCTGACAGGGCGAGGGCCACGGCATCTCCCACGACAAGAACAGCAGTTGAAGAACAGGATGGAGCAAGACCTAAGTTATCTGCTTCGTTTCTCACCGGGATTTCTACAGATAAATTGCAATTAGTAGCCAGCGATGAGTTGTGGCTTCGGGTAAATGAGACTAAAAAATTATTCATCTTTTTTAGACTTGGCAAGGTAGCTAACAGTTCTGTTGTTTCACCACTATTGGATATCAAGATAACTACATCTTCGCTGGTAACCATACCCAGATCACCATGAACAGCTTCTGTTCCATGAATAAAAAATGAGGGGGTGCCTGTGCTGGAAAATGTAGCAGCCAGTTTTTTAGCAATTATTCCTGATTTTCCCACGCCGATAAAAACAACTTTCCCTCTGCAAGATTGGATTACTTTGACTAAACTTGCTGTTTCTGAAAGTGGCGCGTTAATTATTTCTTCAACTGCTTTGTGTTCATTACGCATGAAGGTTTTAATGAGAGAGATGATATCAGTATTATTCATGTTTATTTTCCTGATTTATTTTATCAATAACATAAGCGACCCGACATAAGCCCTGATGTAGTTTTTCTCTACTACATGCCAGATTAAGCCGTAAGAAGTTCTCTCCGCCAGGCCCATATACACTGCCAGCCATAATCCCGACTTTTCCTTCATGAATTAATCTTGAATAGAATTTATCGAACGAACAACTGATTTGTGAGCAGTCTATCCACGCAAAGTAACAACCTTCAGACTCTTTGAGTAGCAGCGATGAAATATTTTCCTTAACATAATTAACTGCAAAATCAACGTTGGATCTAAGATGTGTTCTTAATTCGTGTAACCATCTATCACATTCATTATAAGCAACGATAGTGGCAATGATATTCAATACTGATGGCGAGTTGACAAAATCCCTGTATCGAGTTATCAACCTGAATTTCTCATTAAAATTATTATCAGGTGTAATAAGATAAGAACCCGTTAGAGCTGGGACATTAAATGTCTTTGAGATGGAGTTAAAAACAACTGTTTTATCATAATGTAACTTAAGTGCAGAGGTGAATTTGTGGCTAAATGTGAAATCGCTGTGGATCTCATCGGATAATAACCAACAGTTATTTTTTGAACAGATTTCTGAGATCTTTATCAGTTCATCTTCAGACCACACTTTTCCTGTAGGATTATGTGGATTACACAATAAAATTATCTTTGCATGCTTTGCCTTGGTATTAAAATCATTCCAGTCAAGGCTATATCGACCGTCTTCTTCCCGAATCAATGTTGAAGTAGTTAATTTTCTTCCGGTGTTTTTGATAACATCAAAGAACGCATTATATGCCGGAGTAAATATCAGAATGTTATCTTCATAATCAGTTAATAACTCTAGTGCTTTGGCGATAGAGTACATCACACTTGGGCTATAGGTGATCCAATTAGCATCGATCTCCGTATCATATTTCTGACCATACCAATGGCATATTGAATTGAGATATTCGCTATGTTGCCAGCGACTATATCCGAGGATAGGATGTTCCAGTCTTTTTCGTAATGCGTTGGTTATCGCTTCCGGCATTGGTAAATCCATATCTGATATTGAAAACGGAATAATATCTTTTACGCCGAACCTATCTTCGCAGAAGTCCCACTGAGTACAGTACGTTCCTTTTCGGGAAACAGGAGTGTTAAAAATATCCATCAGTATGACTCCATATATTGGTCCATTTCTTTACGCAAGGCGATAACTTTTGTACCAATAATGACTTGCAGGGTGTTTTTGTCGAGTTTGACAATAGCGATCCCTCCCTGTTTTTTAATGGCCGTCTCGTCTATTATCTCCATATCGTTGATTGTCAGACGTAAACGTGTAACACAGTTATCCAGTGATACGATATTTTCCTTACCACCCAGGGCCTCAATCATTTTTTCTGCTGTGCTGGGACCCATATTGGTATTTATCTCAGGTTGTGCAACAGGTACTACAACCTCAGTTGCTGTTGCTGAAGGTGTCTGGTCACTATCTTCTCTGCCGACGGTCATCAGGTTATATTTAAGAATGGCCCATTTAAACACCGCGTAATAAATAAAGAAGTAGGCTATTTCTACACAGACAGCCACTGGCCAGCCGGTTCTTGTTCCGCGCAATACGCCAAAACTCATAAATTGAATCAAATCGCCAGTAAATCCCATTTTAACACCGAGATACGGTAGGAACATATTAGCAAAACCATTCATGAAAGCATGGAACACAAACAAAACAGGACTGACAAACAGAAATAAAAACTCTATTGGTTCGCTAACACCACCAATAATTACAGTCAGCACCGCAGAAATCAAAAGTGCTTTAATAGCCTTACGATTTTGTACATGGGCAGTCTGATACATTGCGAGAGCTGCGCCAGCTAAACCATACTGGATCATTAGCTTTCCCTGTTCCATTTTACCAGCAAGGTCCAGAGGAATGACGGCATTCTCTTTGACATAGGCCATAAACATATTGAGAGTACCGTAATATTCTTCACCGTTGATGATCGCTGAACCACCGATTGGTGTAAATCTGAATACGGAAGTGACTAAATGGTTTAGTCCGAAGGGAATCGTTACGCGCTCTGCAACGGCATAGAAGAAATAACCTATTGGGCCAGAGGTAGATATCCAGTGGCCGATTAACATAAAGAGGTTAAAGAACGGCGGCCATACGAAGGGAATAATGATACCGAAAACACTCATGACAATTAACGTAATGATCGGCGCAAGGCGCGGGCCGCTATAGAATCCCAGCGACTCAGGGATGCGTAGATTGACGATCCGTTTATACATAGTGAATACCATCAACCCAGCAACAATCCCCCCAAGTACACTGGTGTTGTATGACTGAATTCCCAGAATGATAGTTTGTCCATGTGTAGACATCTGGTCGACGGGAACTAACAGACCATGGGTTTTCAGATAGAAGTTTGTCCCTAAATGCATTGCCATAAAACCCACCAGGCCGGAGAATGCACCATATGCTTTATCTTCTTTTTCTTTCAGCAGGCCCAACGGGATAGCGATTGCAAATAACACCGGTAAATTAACAAAAGCAAATAGCCCTAAATTAACAACAAAATCCAGAAATGATTTAACGATAGGGAACCCTAGTACAGGAATTAATTTGGCCATTTCCTCGCTGGCTAATCCACTTCCCAAACCTAACATCATGCCGCATACGCTTAACAGAGCGATTGGGTACATAAATGCCTTCCCCAGGCTCTGAAAAAAACTCCAGGCTTTTTTCTGTTTCATATTAACTGTCTCGTGATAAAGTGAAAGGTAATCAGTCCATCAATACTTTAATGCGAATTGAAAGATATAATTTCTCTTCCATTGCTAGTCTATAGTTAAATTCGGATTTTAAATATTTTTCAATTTCAATAATGGAACATTGTAAAATTAAATCTTTTTCCAGGAAATATTCATAAATATCACCAATATCTTTATTTTTTATCTTTTCGTTGCATAGCACTCTACAAGAAAAATATTTCAAATGGGTCATGAAACGTGAGTAATTGAATGCATTCCGATCTACTCTTTTCTCGTAAACTTTTTCGATAATGTCTGTGATTCGTTGCGAGAATTCTATAATTCTGAAGGACTCATAGTCGGAGGTGTTTTCATAATTATTTAAAATATGCAGGGCAATGAAGCCAATCTCATCATCCGGAAGTTGGATCTTAAAATACTCATTAATAATAGATAAAGCGTCGCGACTGATAGCATACTCCGATTTGTATAATGCTTTTATTTCGTCAAGAAATATATTGCTTATTTGGATGCCTGATGCGCACCGTGAGATTGCATTGGAAATATGATCTGCAAGAATCAGCAAAAGTGATGGGTTTAATTTTTTGTCAAGATTCATTTCCGCATAGCGAACTATATTTTCAGAGACAAAAACATAATCAATATCTACTCGCTCTATGAGTTTGTATAGTTTACCTTTCTCTTCATTTCTGACATAAAAGAATCGGTTAGCCGGATGAGGCGGAACCGGCATACCATTCTTTTTATTGTAACCAACGCCAGGACCAGAAATGATGACTTCCTGACCACTCATCGATGCCAGCACACAATTGTTATTCATGACTTTTTCGATGATCATTTCATGGCTCCAAAAAAAAAGGCAAGACAAGTAAGAAGTAATAATTACTTCAAACGTTGTCTTGCCTGATTTAACAGTTACAAGATTATTCACTAATGCGTATACCCTACACAGAACTATCTTAAATAAATGAGATGTACGTCCTGTTTTAGGATTAACATACCAAATCTGAAGTGCAAACCTCACATACAGCATTCAAATGGTTTGTTTGGTGAATACATTCCTTATATGTATATTGTTTTTCTATGTGTGATGTTGCCCGCCTTTCTTCGACAGCGTGTAAACGTCATTCGCTCAGTGTCTGCGCGATATCTTTTTGAACCTGCTGGCGTTGTTCCGGAGTCAGCACTTTGCTCAGGTCAAAGTAGTACTTCACCCGATAATAACGCGCCTGTTGTTCGATGTTGCTGAACGCGGAAAGTTGTTTCCTGACTGCGGCATCATCCCATTTTCCGGACTTGATGACGTCAATCAGCGCACCGTCTTTAACATCCTTCACTGAAATCTGGCTGACATTGGTTTCAAGCTGCTGGTGCAGCTTTTTAATCTGTGCGACCTGGTCGTTGGTCAGTTTAAGATGTTGTACTACTGGATCCTGGGCTGGAACCGGAACGTTGGATACGTTTGCTGCGAGCGTGCTAAAAGAGGCACCAGCCAGGGTAGCAGCCAGCAAAGTCATGCGTACGAATTTTTTCATTTTGATATCCTGAAAAAGAATTTACGTGTGATTGTCATTTTCAGAATACGTTGCTTGAGGCATGTCGCCACGCGAATTTGTTTTGCGGTTGGTTACGGAGTGAAACAATCCCGCTACGGAAAATTTGCGCCGTAGCAGGAGAAGGCGATATCTACAGCGTGAATCCGTCGGCATCCAGCCAGGCTGGAAACTTCTCACGATACTCCCGCAGCATAGCGAGCGATAATTCTGCGTCAATCCGCGTTGCCTGATGTGGCTCGGCGGTCGCAATGATTTCACCCTGCGGATTAATAACCCGACTGTCGCCGCGATAATGATGACCATTACCGTCAGTGCCTACGCGGTTACATCCTGCTACATAAGCCTGATTTTCAATCGCTCGAGCGGTAAGCAGCGCCTGCCAGTGCACTGAGCGTGGCGCTGGCCAGTTTGCGACATATAACGCCAGGTCGTAATCATTGCGATTACGTGACCATACCGGAAAACGCAGGTCATAACAGATCAATGGCAGAATACGCCAGCCACGCCATTCAAAGATAACGCGCTCTTCGCCTGCCTGATAATACTGATGTTCATCCGCCATGCGAAACAGATGGCGTTTATCATAGAGATGAACTCGACCCTCAGGTTCAACCAGTAAAAAGCGATTTACCGGACCACGTTCTGACTGTAACGCAACGCTGCCTGCTATCAGGGCATTTGCCTGCTGCGCTTTGGTATGCATCCAGTTGACAACCTCTTCCTGCGAAAGCGATTTGGTTGCTGCATCCATTGCAAATCCACTGGTAAACATCTCAGGTAACACAATGACGTCACGTCCGGTGACGGTTTCCAGTTGTCTGTCGAAATGGCGCAGATTAGCGGGGCCATCCATCCAGATCAGTGGTTGTTGCAGCAGAGTTATTTTCAAACCAGGCACGATCGAGGCTCCTCGTTGAACATTATTTTGACACTGTAGCATGAGCTTTAACAAAAATGTGGCAATAAAAAGCCCCGCCATAAGCGGGGCTAGTAGTCGAGCATTTGCGTTATGCTGCTTCGACTTTACGCACTTTCTCTGGCAGCTTTACCGGCTGAGTCGCCAGCGCTTCAGGTTCAAAATCATCAACGTTGATACTGCGCAGACGGCTCTCTTCGGCTTTCACCAGAATCGCACCTTCGTCTTTATCAATCAAACCTTTTGCCAGCGCATTGCGTGCCAGTTCATCCAGACGAGTAAATGGCAGGTTTTTACCTAACTCTTTACAGATACGCTGGTGGATAGGATCGGCGGCAATCACGTCCAGCAAAGCTTCTTCCAGTAAACCAACCGGGTTGTGCTCGCTTGGCGTCAGGTACTGACCGCGACCAAGACGAGAACGCGTGGCGCTTGGAATCTGCAAAATCTTCGCAACTTTATGGTCCAGCTTGTCAGACGGTGCATGATAGTGGCGCCCGGTAGGGAAAATAACCACATTCAGCAACCCGGCAACCAGGCGGTTCGGGAAGTTTTTCAGCAGGTCATCCATCGCCTGTTCAGCCTTATACAATGCATCCTGTACGCCCCAGTGAACCAGCGGCAGGTCTGCTTCGTTACGGCCTTCATCGTCATAACGCTTCAGCACGGCAGAGGCCAGGTACAGCTGACTTAATACATCGCCCAGTCGGGCTGAGATACGTTCGCGACGTTTCAGACTACCGCCCAGTACGGCCATGGATACGTCTGAGAGTAAGGCCAGGTTCGCGCTCAGACGGTTCAGGTGCTGATAGTAACGTTTAGTGGCATCGCCAGTCGGCGTGCTGCTGGTTAACCCGCGAGTCAGGCCAAGCCAGAAACTGCGCACTTTATTACTGCCAACATGACCAATGTGTTTGAACAGCAGTTTGTCGAACGCATTGACGTCGTTGCTTTGTGCGGCAGCCATCTCTTCCAGGACATAAGGATGGCAGCGAATTGCGCCCTGGCCGAAGATCATCATGCTACGGGTCAGAATGTTCGCGCCTTCAACGGTGATGGCGATAGGTGCGCCCTGATAAGCACGCGCCAGGAAGTTGCTTTCCCCAAGCATAATGCCTTTACCGCCAGTAATATCCATCGCATCGATGATTGACTGCTGTCCGCGGTGGGTACAGTGATATTTCACGATAGCTGACAGCACCGCCGGTTTTTCGCCGAGCATAATGCCGTAGGTAATCAGCGACGCAGCAGCGTCCATCACATAGGCGTTACCCGCAATACGTGCCAGTGGCTCTTCAATACCTTCCATCTTGCCGATAGAGATTTTGAACTGGCGACGAATATGGGCGTAAGCACCCGTTGCCATCGCAACAGATTTGACGCCACCTGTAGAGTTAGACGGCAGAGTAATACCACGACCGACAGACAGGCATTCCACCAGCATACGCCAGCCCTGACCGGCCATTTTCGGTCCACCGATAATGTAATCAATCGGTACAAAAACATCTTTACCCAGCGTCGGACCGTTCTGGAACGGGACGTTCAACGGGAAGTGGCGACGACCAATTTCCACCCCAGGCGTAGACGTTGGGATCAGTGCGCAGGTAATACCCAGGTCCTCTTCACCACCCAGCAGTTTTTCTGGGTCAGAGAGCTTAAACGCCAGACCCAGCACGGTAGCGATAGGGGCCAGAGTGATATAGCGTTTGTTCCAGGTCAGGCGCATACCTAATACCTGCTGACCTTGCCATTCACCCATGCAAACTACACCGGTATCAGGAATTGCACCTGCATCGGAACCGGCTTCCGGGCTGGTCAGTGCAAAGCAAGGAATTTCCTGCCCACGCGCCAGGCGTGGCAAATAATGGTTTTTCTGCTCTTCGGTGCCGTAATGTTGCAGCAGTTCACCAGGGCCTAAGGAGTTAGGCACGCCGACAGTGATCGCCAGGATCCCGGAAACACCGGAAAGTTTCTGCAGAACGCGGGCCTGAGCATATGCGGAGAATTCCAGTCCGCCGTACTCTTTCTTAATGATCATCGCGAAGAAGCGGTGTTCTTTCAGGTAAGCCCATAATTCCGGCGGCAGATCGGCTAATTCATGGGTGATCTGGAAGTCGTTTGCCATACGGCATGCTTCTTCTACCGGACCATCAATAAAAGCCTGTTCTTCTGCCGTCAGGTGTGGCTGAGGGTAGCTGTGCAATTTTTTCCAGTCAGGTTTACCCTGGAACAGATCTCCTTCCCACCAGGTGGTACCGGCATCAATTGCTTCTTTCTCAGTACGTGACATCGGCGGCATGACTTTACGAAAACCGCGGAATACCGGTGCGGAGATCATCGATTTGCGCATCGGCGTAAAGTTAAACGGTACGAGAATAATGGCCAGAGGAACCAGCAGCCAGACCGACCACAGGCCAGCGACGCCAAGCGCCGCCGTCCAGGCGAGCAAAATTAAGCTGCTGAGGAATAAGCTCACGCGGTGATAAAACAGTACGCTGAGCAGAACAACCGTAGCGATAATACTCAAAATCATCATAACGAAAAGCTCCCTTGCTTGTAGGAGGTCTGACCACTTGTGATGATATGGTTGTAGTGTATGTGAATTCTTTTAGCAATAATTTTACAAAATAATTACAACAGGGTTCACATTGTTGCTGTTTTGACCGGCACAAAAAATCAAAAGCCATGGGCATTCCTGTGGCTTGTACTTCTCGCTCGTAGCGCTATCCGGTACACTGCATCTTGTCATTTACATTCATGCTGAAGGATATCCTCATGTACCAGGATCTTATTCGTAACGAACTGAGCGAAGCGGCGGAAACGCTGGCTAATTTTCTTAAAGATGACGCCAATATTCACGCCATTCAGCGCGCGGCGGTCCTGTTGGCAGACAGTTTTAAAGCGGGTGGCAAGGTACTTTCCTGCGGTAACGGCGGCTCCCATTGTGATGCAATGCACTTTGCCGAAGAGCTAACCGGGCGCTATCGCGAAAATCGTCCCGGCTACCCGGCTATCGCTATCTCTGACGTCAGCCATATCTCCTGCGTCGGCAACGATTTCGGTTACGATTATATTTTCTCTCGCTATGTCGAAGCGGTGGGGCGTGAGGGTGATGTCCTGTTAGGTATTTCGACCTCAGGTAACTCTGGAAACGTGATTAAAGCGATTACCGCTGCTCGCGAGAAGGGCATGAAAGTCATTACCCTGACCGGGAAAGATGGCGGGAAAATGGCGGGTAGCGCAGATATTGAAATTCGTGTTCCGCACTTTGGTTATGCTGATCGAATTCAGGAAATTCACATTAAAGTGATTCATATCCTGATTCAGCTTATCGAAAAAGAGATGGTTAAATAACTATACCCGTCATACTTCAAGCTGCAGGTGCGTTGGCTGCACTCAGAAACCCCAGTCACATAGTTATCTATGCTCCTGGGGATTTCCTCCCTTGCCGCCTACCTGCAACTCGAATTATTTAGGGTATAGGAGGCGGTTTTATTTGCTACTTTGAATCCAAACTGGCTGCAACAATTACGCCTTCCCGCTTTAAGGCGTTTGTGGAGGTGATGTATGTGCGAACTGCTCGGGATGAGCGCCAATGTGCCAACCGATATCTGCTTTAGCTTCACCGGGCTGGTTCAGCGCGGCGGAGGTACCGGGCCGCACAAAGATGGCTGGGGTATTACGTTTTATGAAGGTAAGGGCTGCCGTACGTTTAAAGATCCGCAACCCAGCTTTAATTCGCCTATCGCCAAACTGGTACAAGACTATCCCATCAAATCCTGTTCCGTCGTTGCCCATATTCGCCAGGCAAATCGTGGTGAAGTCGCGCTGGAAAATACGCACCCTTTCACACGTGAACTGTGGGGCCGCAACTGGACCTATGCCCATAACGGGCAGCTTAGTGGTTATAAGTCACTGGCAACGGGGAATTTTCGCCCGGTCGGTGAAACCGACAGCGAGAAAGCCTTTTGCTGGCTCTTACATAAACTGGTCGAACGTTATCCTCGTACGCCTGGTAACATGGCGGCAGTGTTTAAATATATTGCGGTGCTGGCAGGGGAACTACGTAAGAAAGGCGTCTTCAACATGCTGTTGTCTGACGGGCGCTATGTGATGGCCTTCTGCTCGACCAATTTGTACTGGATTACCCGACGTGCGCCATTCGGTGTTGCTACGCTGCTTGATCAGGATGTCGAAATTGATTTTAGCTCGCAGACCACACCTAATGATGTGGTCACCGTGATCGCCACTCAGCCGCTGACGGGTAATGAAACCTGGCAAAAGATCATGCCAGGCGAGTGGGCGCTATTTTGTCTCGGGGAGCGTGTAGTTTGACGCCAATTGTGGCTGAACCACTTCGTGACTCAACGGCTTGCTGACAACGTAACGGCCATCGACGACTGACACTGTCGGTGGCTTACGTGTTTGTTCAAAGTAATCGTATCCCGGTTTTAGCTGCGTCCAGAAATCTTTGTAATACGAAAACTTATGGCGCTGCATATTCGCGTCGGTCATACGGAACGGGTAAATGCTAACCTGAACACTGGACTGGCCGAACACCAGAGCACCGGTCACAAACTGGAAAATCTCATCAATGCCGTTGTCGGTCATTGCGTAACAGCCGACGGAAACGCAGGCACCATGGATCATCAGGTATTTACCTTCGTAACCATGAGCACGATCGTAGGCGTTGGGAAAGCCAATATTAATCGCTTTATAGAAGCGACTATCCGGCTTGAGCTGACCGCGCTGTACGCTGTAAAACCCTTCCGGACTTTTAAAATCACCCTGACGCTGTTTTGGTCCCAAGCCACCGGAATAGTTACAGATCTTGTAACTGTCGAGCAATTGATACTGTTCACCCATCTTAACGTACAGATCAAGCGTTCGTTCTTCTTTGAAGATCTGAATATAGACAGGAGATCCCATCAATTGCTGCTTATATTCTTTGCTGATTGGCGTGGTCGGGCTACTGCTGCTCAGCAAACCGGCAAATGAGACGCACGGCATCAAAAGCATCGCAAGAAAAAATGCGATTTTACGCATACTGCTTGTTCCTTGATAAAACGGTTACACACGCCAGGACGGCAAAAAGAGTCCCCAAATCAGAAAAATCTGGATTTGGAGCGCTCACATTAGCACCAAGAAAGTTTTTCGCAAGTCTCTCGTGAGGCGTTTACACCTTATACTGAAAATTGGGATTAGAAGCAGTCAGACACTGGCCTATTTTGTCGGGGCGCGGAATACGTGGAGCAAGCAGAATACATCAACGCTAATATATTGAATTAATAATATTAATTATTTAATAATCAAATATTAAAACGGTTCGATCGGCAATAGCAGTAGACTGCGACGAACGTGTTTGACCAGGTATTCTTTTTTTCATGTTTTTTGCATCCTCTCCCCGACGCTTTTTGCCGGGCCTGCTGTCTTTGTGTGTCGTGTTTTCCGTATCCTCAGCAGCCAAAGTTCAACCTTCCTTATCCGACGCGCACTTAAGCTATGCGGCGCAATTGCGTATGCGTAACCGCACCCGACTGCTGAAGCAGTATCATACACAGCTAAAAAAGCAGGCGGGTTACATTGTGGAAGGAAACGCAGAAAGCAAAAGAGCACTACGCCAGCAAAACCGTGTTCTGATTAAACAGCACCCGGAGTGGTTTCCTGGTCCGCTCAAAGCTAGCGATCATCGCTGGCAGGAACTGGCAGAGAACGACCATTTTCTCAGTAGTGATCACTTGCACAATATCACTGAGGTGGCGATTCATCGTCTTGAGCAGCAACTGGGCAAGCCTTACCAATGGGGGGGGACCAGCCCGGATGAGGGGTTTGATTGCAGTGGGTTGATTTTTTATGCCTACAATAAAATTCTGGCGGCGAAGCTACCCCGCACCGCAAATGAAATGTATCACTATCGCCGGGCGACCATTGTCTCTCATCGCGATATCCGTCGTGGCGATTTGCTGTTTTTTCATATTCACAGCCAGGATATTGCCGATCATATGGGCGTTTATTTGGGGCAGGGGCAATTCATTGAATCACCGCGTACGGGAGAAACCATTCGGGTCAGCAATTTAGCCGATCCTTTCTGGCAGGATCATTATCTCGGCGCCCGCCGTATTCTGACGGAAAACACTATCCTGTAATAAAAAAGGCGGTATTTTCATTACCGCCTGGGGAATCGTTAACTCAACGCTCCCATGATTTTTAATTCCAGTTCATCCGGGACTTCGTTGTAAGACAGCACCTGTAAGCCTGGCGCAAATAGCCGTGCGTAGCGGGCGAGCAGAGGGCGTAATTGTGGGGCGACTAACAGCACGGGTTCTTTACCCGCCGCTTTCATTTGCTCTTTAATCTGCGGCATATTGGTCTGGAACTGATTGAGCATATTCGGATCGACCGGTACGCTGTCGAGCATCACTTTTCCGCTTTGTTGCGCCTGATTGACCACATTAGAGAGCAAATTCTCCAGTTCATTATTGAGCGTATAGACAGCCAGCTCATCTTTACGGATAAACGGGTGCGTGATGCTGCGACGCAGCGCCAGACGTACATCAGCCGTCAGCAGAATGTGATCCTTCGTCACGGCACTGCTGGCGACCAGTACGGTGGCAATGGTGACGATATCGCGTAAGGATACCCCTTCGATTAGCAGCGTACGATATACCTTCAACAGCTGGCTGTAATTCAACGCCGTATTAAGATCTTCTGCCAGGCGTGGTGCCATCGATGACAGGCGGTTATGTAACTGAGTAATATCGTCATAGTTAAACAGGTCAGGGATATGCCCGCGAATAACCTTATTCACATGGGTGGCAATAACGCTGGCGCTATCGATCACCTGATACCCCATATTTAAAGCCTTTGCTTTTTGCGCAGCCGCAATCCAGGTAACGGGCATTCCATATGCCGGATCGTGTCCTAAAATGCCGTCGATCTCGCCATAGGTTTCGCTGGAGGGCAGCGCCATCAACTTATCCGATGGAATATCCGCCTCATCAGCTTTAATGCCATTGATGAAAATAGCGTATTGCGTTGGTTTTAGCCTGAAGTTTTCACGGATGCGAATTTCTGGCAGCAAAACGCCATTACTGTCTGAAATAACCTGCCGCACACCGCGAATTCGTTGGGTAAGAGGATTCCCTTTTGATTTATCCACCAGCGACACCAGCTTATACCCCAGACTCAGGCTAATGGGTTCAATTAAAGGAATCGTCTCCCAGCTGACCTGTTGCTCGGTGGTTTCGGCAATGGTCTTGGTCAGCGTTTCGAGATTTTTCTCTTCGGTCTCAGCAACCTTCGGGCGTTTGCTCATGCGCCAGGCGGTGAACCCCAGCAGGGCGCTGAAAACCAGAAACGGAAAGTGGGGCATGCCCGGAACAATCGCCAGCACAAACATAATGCTGGTGGCGGTATAAAGGACGGATGGGCTTGCCAGCAACTGGCTGCGCACGTCAGTAGCAATATCGCCACTGTCGCTCACGCGTGTCACGATAATCGCCGCAGCCGTTGACAGCAGCAGAGATGGGATTTGTGCGACCAGACCGTCACCGATAGTCATCAGTACGTATTGCTGGAATGCCGCTTCGGCACTTAAGTCATATTTAAATATCCCAATACAGACGCCGCCTATCAGGTTGATGGCCAGAATCATCATCCCGGCGATGGCGTCTCCACGGACAAACTTAGACGCGCCATCCATTGCGCCATAGAAATCGGCTTCTCCCGCCACGTCCTTACGTCGAATTTGCGCTTGTGCCTGGTTAATTAATCCTGCGTTCAGATCGGCATCAATCGCCATCTGCTTACCGGGCATGGCATCCAGCGTAAAGCGAGCCGAAACTTCGGAGATACGTTCCGCACCTTTGGTGACCACAATAAAGTTGATGATCATCAGGATGATGAACACCACAAAACCGACCACAAAGTTACCGCCAATCACCACCTGTCCAAAGGACTCAATGACTTTACCGGCGGCACCTGCTCCCATATGACCATGGAGTAAAACCACACGTGTTGACGCCACGTTCAGCGTCAGTCGCATCAGTGTGGTGATCAGCAGGACGGTTGGAAACAGGCTGAATTCGAGCGGACGTTTCGCAGAAACAGCCACCAACAACACCATTACCGCCAGCACGATGTTAAAGGTGAACAGAATATCCAGCAGGGCGGGAGGTAATGGCAGGATCACCATCGCCAGGATGGACAGGATAACCAGCGGCACGCCGATATTACCGTTGCGCAATAGCGCGAGGAATTGCTTAGTTGTTTTCGGCATCCAGTTTAAGAACCTCTTTAGGAATGGAAATATGTCTGTTCAGTGATGGGCGTGCCTGTGAACCGTCACGCCAGTGTTTCATTTGCAGTACGTAGGTCAGGACGTGTGCAATCGCCCGATACAGTTGAAAAGGGATTTGTTGATTGATCTGGGTGGTGTAATAAACAGAGCGCGCCAGTTTTGGAAATTCAACAATTTCGATCTTGTTTTCTGCTGCCACCTGACGGATATACAATGCAATTTCATCGGTCCCTTTCGCGACAACGAAAGGGGCGGCGGCACGAGCCTGGTCATACTGGAGGGCCACGGCGTAATGTGTTGGGTTAGTGATCACCACATCGGCTTTTGGAACCACTTTACGAATTTGTCCCATCGCCATTTGACGCTGTAGACGGCGGATCCTGGCCTTAACTTCTGGCTTACCTTCCTGATTTTTGTACTCTTCTTTAATTTCCTGCTTGGTCATCTTCAGTCCTTTGAGGAACATTTTTTTGCTCAGAGGAACATCAAGCAGGGCAAAGAAAATAAACAGGATGACAAAGTTGCGCATCACGCTGCTATAAAGCGATAACCCTTCGGTAATGGCCTGCTTAAAGAACAACTCCTGTAACCCAAGGAACGCTGCGAAATTGTTGCGCAGGCTAATCCACAACATCACGAGCAGGACTAATGCTTTCAGCGTCATTTTTCCAGTATCAATAAGGTGGTCCGTTGAAAACAGGCGACCGATCCCTTTCAGCGGGCTTAGTTTGCTGAAGTCTGGCAAAATTTTCTTCGGTAGAAATAGCCATCCGCCGGGCACCAGTGAGGCAAACAGGGCGGCGACGGGCATGGGGAGTAGCGTCAGGATGAATTTCCCTAAAATCAGTAGATGATGCTCAAGAAATTGCCCGATAATGTCTGGATTATTAATATCTTGTGCATACTGATGCACGCTGGTGAAGCTTTCGCGCACGAAATCTTCATACCATGGGAAACTACTGGAAATCACCATAAAGGCGGCAAAAAGACTGGCAGCAAGGCCCATGTCTTTTGAACGCGGAATTTGACCCTCTTGTCTGGCTTTGCGAAGTTTTTGCGACGAGGGTTTTTCTGTTTTTTCTTCGCTGCCGTTATCCGCCATAGTGCCCCTTCAGCGCGTCGAGCTGTTGCAGAACAAAATTCGCCAGATGCAGATAGTGATCGGGCAGGTTGTAAAGCAAAGTGGCAAAACACACCAGGCCGGCCAGCATGTTGATGGGGAAGCCTAACGAGTACAGGTTTAAGGGCGGGGCGATGCGGTTAAGCAAACCAAAGCAGCCTTGTACGACCAGCATAATAAACGTGGTCGGGAGTGCGAGCAGCGTAGCTGCAGCTAACACCCAGCCCAGCGCCAGAGAAATTGTGCGTAACGACTGCGGATGCAGCGCATTGCCAATTGGCCACCAGGTAAAGCTCTTGAACAGAATACTCACCAGCAATAGATGCCCGTCCATGGCAAAAAACAAAATCACGGCGTAAATGTTGATCATTTCTGCCAACACCGTGGTTGACGCGCCGCTGCTGGGATCGTTCATCACGGCCATACTCATCCCCATATTGAATGAGAGGATCTGACCGGCCAGTTGGAGTGCCAGAAATAAAAACTGCAGCATCAGGCCGAAAAGCATTCCCCACAGGATTTGCTCCACGGTTAAAATAATGCTGTTTATCGACAGCAGACTGTCGGGAACGGGGTGAGGGACCAACGGCGTGATGATGAAGGCCAGCATCAGCGAAAGAATAATGCGTACGCGGATCGTCAGTGCTGCGTTATCCAGTACCGGCACATAGCGAATAAACGCCATAATGCGCACGAATGGAAACCACATGCCCAGTATCAGGCTGCTTAACTGTGTGATGTCTGTTTCGCGCATTTCAATGCACCAAAATGGCGGCCTGAGTGAACAGATGAACGCAGAGATCGCTTAACTGGACGATCATCCATTTCCCGCAAATACCCAGTACGGCCAGGGTGACAATCAGTCTGGGTAAGAAACTGAGCGTTTGTTCATTAATCTGTGTTACCGCCTGGAAAATGCTGACCAGGATACCCACCAACAGGCTCGGAACGACCAATACGCAGACTAAAATAATCACGACCTTTATACCGCTGGCGACAATATCTGCTGCTACATCAATGGTTAACATATCTGATCCCCGTTAGCCCAGACCCAGACCGCGAATGCTGGAGGTGAGTGTGCCAACGGTGAGCGCCCACCCGTCAATAAGCACGAAAAGCATGAGCTTAAAGGGCAGGGAAACGATCAACGGAGAAAGCATCATCATCCCCATCGCCATTAATACGCTGGCTACGATCAGGTCGATCACAAGGAACGGGATGTAAATCATGAAACCGATCTGGAAGGCCGTTTTGAGTTCGCTCAGGACGTAGGCTGGCACCACAATAGAAAGATCCTGATCGGCGGCGTTACCTTGTGCATTGGCGATGGTCATGATCTGTGTTATCGCTTTTTTGTTGGTCTGCGCCAGCATAAAGCGCTTCAGCGGCGCAGCGGCAGTGCTTAGTGCGTCAGGGAGCGTTAGCTGATCGTTTTCAAAAGGAACAACGGCGTGATCGTAGATGTTTATCCAGATTGGGCGCATAACCAGCATGGTTAATGCCAACGCTATACCAATAAGTATGCGGTTTGGCGGTGTTTGCTGCAGACCCAATGCCTGGCGTAATAGCGATAACACGATAATAAAGCGTGTAAAACAGGTCATCATGAGTACCAATGTAGGCAGAATACCCACAAGGGTCATCAGAAGCAGAACCTGTATTTTTACGCTGTATTCCTGGCTATTACCGTGAGAAATCACGTTCAGCAATGTGATTTCTCCCCCTTGCGCGCAGGCAAAGGGAGAAAGGATGAGTAATGAGATACCCAGCGTGAGTGTGAGTTTTGACGCGAGTTTCATGGTGCCAGGTCATTGATTTCATGAGTGTTGAATTCAAGGACGCGCAGGCCATACTTTTCGTTGACCACCACCACTTCAGCTTTACCTAACAGGATATTATTTACTTTTATATCCAGAGGTTCGCCGGCGAGTTTATCCATTTCAATCACGGTATCGTCGTCAATATTCAGCAGATCGGACAGCATGATTTCGACGGAAGAGACTTCCAGTGTTAATGTCACCGGAATGCGTTTAAGTAACGTCATCGACTCTGAAAAACGATCTTCTAAACGCGCGACCAGTGTTTCGGTAACTGACGCAGTGGGCGGCGTTGTGGTTTCAGGTGCTAACTCGAAACCTTGCTCTAAAATATCTTCTTGCTTACTCATAGGATTTCTCAGTCTTACTCGTTAACTCGGATAAAAACAGTTTGTCTTTATCTTCTACGATCAGGGCATTAAATAATTCGGATTTCCCGATATAAACAGGGAAGCTATCAGGCATCGCAATAGGTAAAATGTCCCCAGGCTTAATCGTTGTCAGGTCGGCGACATTTAAGGGGATCTCTGCAATCTTTACATTCATGGTCAGCGGTAGCGTATTAATGATTTCTTTGACTAGCGATTTTTTACGCGTTTCAGAATCAATCTTATCGACCTGCTTCTTTTTCTCGCCGTGTTCACTACGACGAATTAAATTCAGAATGTAATCCGTGTGTGAATCGTCCAGTAAGATTCTGAAACTGCAATTCTCATCGTCGCCTAGTATAAAGGTGAGCTGATAGGCCCAATGTGTTTGTACTGTACTGCTGTCGGCTTTGAGTGTGAGTGGAATACCAGAGATGTTTTTATTAAAAATAATATTGCTGATATCCAACGCCAGCCTGCTTTTCAGACGGGTTTCGGTTTTTGTCGGTAGATCATCTTGCGGCGTTTCGTCAGTCAGTGATGATGTCAAACCGTAAAAGTTGCCTAACAGCATTAACAATAACGAACGATCTATATCAAAAGCCAGGTGACCGACCTGAGAAACTAACAACTCAGCACTTTTATTTATAACATCCATTTCACAATGTATTTTTCTGAGTGTTATATTTGTGCGATGCTTTTTCAGGAAATAGTTTCCGAGATGTGATTCAATTGTATCAAAATTACCCGTAAACATAGTCGGCAGACGATGATATGGACGCCCAAGCCGGTTCCCTTCAAGTTTAAAGATCCCGGGTGTTTGACTATATTTCAGCATGGTACACGTTCTCAGCTGTAATTTTGTGGGCGGATGAATTGATATCAAATCCCGCAGTTATTGAAGAAAATACAAATCCATTTAATTTTTTGTTCATCCCTGACGCTATTCTCTTGTTGGAGTTCATTAACGTATGAAATGTTCTAACGTATGAAATGCTCTGCCCACGATCGTCTTTGATGCGGGATTATCATTAGATAGTCTGTCTTCTTCTTCTGCAAGTTATTAATATCCTGATCCTATAATTAAAAAATAATTAATTACGTATTCGTGATGTTCGCCTCTTTCAGACTTAAGCCTTTTAGTACGTTGTGATTGTTTGTTTTTTGATCTGTTGGTTTTGTAACTTGCTGTTTTTGAATGAATAATGTTTTTATTATCTTTTAATTCATAATTGTTTTCGCCACCAGTGGTAGTATTTTTTTAGGAAAAACCTTATTTGAGCATAGTCTTGGGTAAGACCACGCTTTGAGAGCGCGGTAAAACATGAGCAAGGATGAGATTAAAACACGGCATGGGCGATATCTATATTATTCGATGATTGTGTTTTGGAATGATTTATATATTTCTCGTAATGGACGTTAACTTTACTTCTAAGTGTAAGATAATCATGTTTGAACTTATTGCCGAAGCAGCTTCCAGCATCAATGCCTTTTCACTGGCCAGGCGAATCGCTGCTTTTAATGTTCCTGTCCTTATTCATGGTGAAACGGGAACAGGTAAAGAATGTGTTGCCAAGTTTATACATTCTATTGCGTTTCCGCAGGACCAATGTGCACCTTATATCGGCGTTAACTGTGCCGCTATTCCTGAAAATATGCTCGAGGCAACTTTGTTTGGTTATGACAAAGGTGCGTTTACGGGAGCCGTTGCAACCGTACCGGGGAAAATGGAATTAGCCAATAATGGAACGCTGCTGCTCGATGAGATCGGTGATATGCCTTTAGCACTGCAGGCTAAGATATTGCGTGTATTGCAGGAACAACAGGTTGAACGTTTAGGCAGCAATCGTTTAATAAAACTGAATTTCCGCTTAATTGCCTGTACCAATAAGAATCTTGAAGAAGAGGTTGCTGCGGGGCGATTTAGAGAGGATCTCTATTATCGTTTATCGGTGATTCCTGTGACTATGCCACCTTTGCGTGATCGTATGGAAGATATTATCCCGCTGGCTGAGTCCTTTATTAAAAAATACTCCACGGTTCTGGCTAAGAATATCAAACTCTCTGAATCATCACGACGTGCATTACTCAGTTATGCGTGGCCGGGAAATGTACGCCAGCTAGAAAATGCCATTCAAAGGGGCATGATCCTTAATCGTGATGGGGTGATTTATCCCGACACTTTAGGTCTTCCGTCAATTGAGTCGGATTCCTGGAGCGAACCGGAATGGCATCCTAAACCCAGTTTGCAATTAACTGAAAGCGACAATCTGGGCCAGCATGGTCGCAGTGCGCAGTATCAATACATTGCTGATCTGATGCGCAAATATCAGGGCAATAAAACAAAGATTGCTGATTTATTAGGAATTACCCCGCGTGCGCTTCGCTATCGTCTGGCGTCAATGCGAAAACAGGGAATAGAAATCTTCTCCTGAATCAGTCTGTTGTACATAGAGCGCTTTTTCATTTTAAGAGTAGGTCATGAGCATAAATACGATCACCCCAGCCAGTACGATGCAAACGCAGATGATGCAGGACATGCAGCAAATGAAAACGGTCGCTCAGGCGCCCGAACTCTCGCCGATTCAGATTAACGTTGTTGGCACACCGTCGGCGTCATCTCAGGTTTCATTCAATCAGGTCTTGCAGGGGGCGCTTAACCATGTTGATCAGTTTCAGCAGGTTGCGGAGCAACAGCAAACGGCTATTGAGACGGGGAAAAGCGATGACCTGGCGGGAGCAATGATTGCGGGTCAGCAGGCGTCTTTGTCCTTCTCCGCGCTGGTACAGGTAAGAAATAAAATCGCTTCCGGATTCAATGACCTGATGAACATGTCAGTCTAACGCTATGAATGAATTAATAAAGAAGTTTACTCAGCTATTGCCTTCATTCTCTTTCAGGCTGGAGGGTAATAAACGCTGGGCGTTACTGGCAGCTGCAGCTATTGCGGCTACTGCGATTATTGTGAGCATCCTGTGGAACGGGAATCACGGCTATGTCTCGCTGTATGGTCGGCAAGAAAATCTCCCAGTTTCACAAATAGTCACCGTGTTGGATGGCGAAAAGCTGGAATACCGTATTGATCCGCAAAGCGGCCAGATTCTGGTGCCGGAAAATGCGCTTTCTAAAACGCGGATGGCGCTTGCGGCCAAAGGCGTTCAGGCGATGTTGCCTGCTGGCTATGAACTGATGGACAAAGATGAAGTGCTGGGTGCCAGTCAGTTTGTGCAGAACATCCGCTATAAACGCAGTCTGGAAGGTGAACTGTCTCAGAGCATCATGACGTTGGATGCCGTAGAAAGCGCCCGTGTGCATCTGGCTTTGAACGAAGAGAGTTCGTTTGTCGTCAGCGACGAACCGAAAAACAGCGCCTCGGTCATTGTGCGTCTGCATTATGGTAGCAAACTGGATATAGACCAGGTGAATGCCATTGTGCATCTGGTGTCTGGCAGCGTTCCCAATCTGAATGCTTCAACGGTCAGCGTCGTCGATCAGGCCGGCAACCTATTGTCCGACGGTATTGGAGCAGGAGAAGCTGTTTCTGCAGCGACGCGTAAACGCGACCAGATCCTCAAGGATATTCAGGATAAAACTCGTGCCAGTATGGCAAATGTCCTCGACTCGCTGGTAGGAACAGGCAACTACCGGGTCAGCGTTATGCCGGATCTCGATCTCAGCAATATCGACGAGACGCAGGAACATTATGGCGACACGCCGAAGGTGAATCGCGAAGAAACCATTCTCGATAGCGATACAAATCAAATCGCGATGGGGATCCCAGGCTCGTTAAGCAACCGTCCGCCAGCGGCTGTAAACCAGACGGGAAATGGTGCCAATGCGAATACTGCAGAGGAACCGCGCCAACCAGAGGCGCTATCGAAGCATAGCGAAAACAAGCGTGACTATTCCTGGGACCGTAGCGTCGAGCATATTCAGCACCCCGGATTCGATATTAAGCGTCTGAATGTGGCTGTGGTCCTCAACCAGAGTGCTCCTGCGCTGAAAAACTGGAAACCGGAACAAACTGAACAACTGACAGCCCTGCTGAATAATGCTGCCGGGATTGATACAAAGCGTGGCGATAATCTTTCACTATCGTTGCTCAATTTTGTTCCACAGTCGATACCCGCTGAGCCGCAGATCCCGTTATGGAAAGATGACAATATTCGGGCCTGGGTACGCCTGATTGGTTGTGGCCTGCTGGCGCTATTGCTGCTGTTGTTTGTAATCCGTCCGCTAATGAAACGTCTGGCTGCCGATCGTCGGAGAACTGATGCACCTGAACTGGCGCTGAATGCGGGCTCTCCGGTAGCTATTCCTGCGACAGAGCCGCATTTTGCGGCGACAGATGATGAACGTAAAAGTATTGAACTGCCTTCTTTCCCTGGTGACGACAGCCTGCCCTCGCAGAGTTCCGGGCTGGAAGTGAAGCTGGAGTTCCTGCAAAAACTGGCGATGAGCGATACCGATCGCGTAGCTGAAGTTCTCAGACAATGGATAACCAGTAATGAGCGAATTGACAACAAGTAACGGCAGTAACAACAGCTATCTGGAACAGGCCGCAATTTTATTATTGTGCCTTGGAGAGGAAGCGGCGGCCACGGTGATGCAGAAACTCAGTCGCGAAGAGGTGGTTCGTCTGAGTGAAAATATGGCGCGTTTGTCTGGCGTGAAAACCAGCATGGCGAAAAGAGTGATCAATAACTTTTTTGATGAATTCCGCGAGCAGAGCGGCATCAATGGTGCATCACGTTCAATGCTGCAAGGTATTCTGAATAAAGCTTTGGGGACAGAAATCGCCAGTAGCGTCATAAACGGGATCTACGGTGATGAGATCCGTTCGCGAATGTCGCGTCTGCAGTGGGTTGAACCCCGCCAACTGGCGATATTGATCTCGGAAGAACACCTGCAATTGCAGGCCGTATTCCTGGCATTCCTGACACCGGAAATTTCCGCCACGGTGCTGTCTTATATGGGGGAGTCAGTCCAGAACGAGATCCTCTATCGGGTCGCGAAACTGAACGACGTAAACCGTGATGTCGTGGATGAACTGGATCGCCTGATTGAACGCGGGTTGTCTGTGTTGTCCGAACATGGCTCGAAAGTGAAAGGCATCAAGCAGGCGGCGGATATTGTTAACCGCTTCCAGGGTAACCAGCAGTTGATCCTCGATCAACTCCGTGAACGCGATGAAGGTGTGCTGGAACAGTTGCAGGATGAAATGTACGACTTCTTTATTCTCAGCCGTCAGAGTGATGAGGTTCGCCGCCGTCTTCTCGATGAAGTTCCGATGGAAGACTGGGCGGTGGCGCTCAAAGGCACTGAGGTGCTACTGCGTCGCTCTATTTATGCCGTGATGCCAAAACGTCAGGTTCAGCAGCTGGAGTCGATTACTTCGCGTCTGGGTCCGGTGCCTGTCAGTCGAATTGAACAAATCCGCCGTGAAATCATGGGAATTGCCCGCGAGCTGGAAGAAGCGGGTGAAATTCAGCTACAGCTGTTTGCTGAACAGACGGCGGAGTAAAACATGGCAATTGAAACCATTCGTGGTCGTTACCGATTACACCGTTTTCCTCCTCGCCAGCGCCATCTGCAGACGGAGCAGCTAACACCGGGTATTACGCCAGCGGATTACCAGCGCCAGTTAATGGACGGTTTCCAGGAAGGGATGCAAAAAGGCTTTGAACAGGGAATGGCTGAGGGGCAGGAACAAGGTTTCCAGGAAGGGCATCAAAAAGGGAGCGAAGAGGGCCAGCGCCAGGGGTATACCGAAGGTAGTCTGGCGGGACAACAGGAAGGACGCAAACAGTTTATTCAGGCCGCGCAACCACTGGACAACATCTCCGGCAAAGTGAACGATTTTCTGGCACACATTCAGCGCAAACAGCGTGAAGATTTGCTGCAACTGGTGGAAAAGGTGACCCGGCAGGTCATTCGTTGTGAACTGGCACTACAGCCAACTCAGCTATTGTCGCTGGTGGAAGAGGCGCTCTCTGCTTTCCCGACCATGCCTGAGTCGTTACAGGTGCTGCTGAGTAATGAAGAGTTTAATCGCATCAAGGATGCGGCACCGGAAAAGGTCAACGAATGGGGGCTGACACCGTCTCCGGATTTACAGGCGGGTGAGTGTCGGGTCATTACTGATAAGTCTGAACTGGATATAGGCTGTGAACATCGACTCGACCAATGCATGACTGCATTAAAAGAGACGTTGAGCCCGGAGCCGCAGAATGAGTGATCTCTCGTTCTTCGATAATGCATTGCGTTCTATTGAAGCTATCCCGTTAGCCCGGATTGCGGGACGACTGGTACGAGTGAACGGTATTTTGTTGGAAAGCGTGGGGTGTCCGCTGATGACCGGCCAGCTTTGCCGCGTCGAAAGCGCCAACCATACGCTGATAGATGCCCAGGCGGTTGGCTTTAATCGGGATATCACCTACCTGATGCCTTTCAAACATCCCGTAGGGTTGATGGCGGGTGCGCGCGTGTTCCCTGAAGAAAAAGCTCAGGAGATCCTGATTAGCGAAAGCTGGCTGGGTCGGGTCGTCAACGGTTTGGGGGAACCGCTGGATGCTAAAGGGCGTCTGAACGGTAATGATGTTCTGCCGCCTCAGGCTCCTTCGATTAACCCACTCACGCGTCAGTCGGTTTGCCAGCCGCTTGATGTGGGTGTCAAAGCCATCAATGGGTTACTCACGATCGGCAAAGGCCAGCGTGTGGGGTTAATGGCCGGCAGCGGTGTCGGGAAGAGTGTGCTGCTGGGAATGATCACTCGACAGACCAAAGCCGATATCGTCGTGGTTGGGTTGATCGGTGAGCGTGGTCGTGAAGTGAAAGAATTTATCGATCACTCACTGGGTGCGGAAGGCCTGGCAAAATCGATTATTGTGGCCGCGCCGGCGGATGAATCGCCGTTAATGCGTTTAAAAGCAACAGAGCTTTGCCACTCTATCGCCGCCTGGTTTCGTGACCGCGGGCACCACGTTTTACTGCTGGTGGATTCATTAACGCGCTATGCCATGGCCCAGCGTGAAATTGCGCTCTCGCTGGGAGAGCCGCCAGCGACCAAAGGCTATCCTCCTTCTGCATTTGGCATGATCCCAAAACTGGTGGAGAGTGCGGGCAACAGTGAAAGTGAAGGATCAATGACCGCCATTTACACCGTGCTGGCGGAAGGTGACGATCAGCAGGATCCGATCGTTGATTGCGCTCGAGCGGTGCTGGACGGGCATATCGTTCTGACCCGTAAACTGGCGGAATCCGGCCATTATCCCGCGATTGATATCGGGCAGTCGATCAGCCGCTGCATGACACAGGTGACGAGCTATGAGCATCAACAGTCTGCCCGGCTACTCAAGCAAAATTATGCCACCTACATGGATATTAAGCCGCTGATCCCTTTAGGTGGATATGTGGCAGGCGCCGATCCTGGCGTAGATAAAGCCGTCAAAGTATTCCCCGCTATTGAGCGTTTTTTACGCCAGGAAGTCAGCGAGCCTGCTTCCCTCGAACTGGTGCAAAGCCGCTTGCAAACCCTTTTCCCGGTCGCAAAGAAAACAGAAGGTAAATAATGATGCGGCAGATTATTGATACGCTTGCGCAGTTACAGCGCCTGCGAGACAAATCGGTAAAAGACATGACGGTACAACTTGCTCAGCAGCAGCAGGTTTGTGCCGGATACGAAAATAATATCAAAGCATTGGGCTACCTCATTCAAAAAACCACCACCGGTGTCGACCTTCCTTCTGCTGAGTCTCTGAAAAATGTGACCGGATATAAAGGCACGCTACGTACGGTAATCGCCTGGCAGGAACAGGAGAAAACGCTGGCCAAAATTAAAGAATTGCGTATTCAGAAAAACCTGGTTTCTGCTGCCTGCGAAGAGAAAATTGTCTCCATAACACTGGATGAAAAGCGCTATGCGTTGAGCCATGAGGCGCTTGCCAAAGAACAAAAAACAGTCGATGAAATTGCCACACAGTGCTGGCTGCGACAGAAGATGTTGGGACAATAATTTATCATTACTAAAGTCGGAACATACGATTAGGAGTTATTTTTGCGTAATTTAAATATTTATATCTGGGGCAATGAGCAACATAATATTTATCATTTGATAGATTATGCAAAAAACGATAATGATAATACTGTTTCGCTTTTCTTTTTACGCAAGCCCCCAGCGGAATTAGCAAACAGGAAAAATGTTTATACATTTGATTTTCCTGACCGTATAACACCCGCATGGATTGATGGTATATATAATATCTCGAGAAAGATCAATGCCACTTCAGTAAGAATACACTCGGCTATTGAGTATTCAGCAAATATTAATTATCCACTGGTGAAAAAAATTCACCAGGATGTGCCATGTGGAATGCAATTATCATTATTTTTGTATGAGGCCAGTTTTAATGATATTGCATACCGCCAACAATTAAATAATCTGTTGGGTAAAGGTTTGCGTTATCTTGATTTTGCTGAAAAACTAAAACAAAAGACAGTTGATGACAATAGTAACTGGCATGCAATATATAATTATCTTTTCAATTACATCGTTGATACACATTATTTTTTTAACAGGCTGTATCTAAATGCTGATAAATCACTGTTTTCAGCATCTCATTATCATTATGCTGACCACCTGAATGCTTATGCCGATGAAATACTATTAGCACAGTTAACTTCATTGTCAGGGGTTAAAAATAATACTATTGCTTTAATTAAGAAAATATGTGAGCAGAAGAAAACTCTCTTCTTTATTGATGATGGTGCCGATTTTCCGTTGGGCGAAGAAGATAAAGATACTGTCCTGTTGCAAGGTGTACTGGAACAGGGCTTCGAATTCGTATTTCTAATTAATTATACGGGAAGTATCGACAGTAAATCTTACCCAACAGTAAATTTTATCCGCTTGCCAGATGCTATAACCCCGGAATTATTAACAATTGCGGGGGTATCCCCTGATGTTATTTATGGACTATGCTCACTCTCGATTTTTTCCTGTGACAGTGAAAAAGTAAAAAGCGTATACTTCCATGAGCATAAAAAACACCCTGAAAATATCAGGTTAAGCCATTTTCTCCGTTCTCATTATAGCAAGAGTATTCCATTTTTATTTATCGACGAAACGCAAAAACGGTTAGAAAAAAATTACACTGAGAAACATATTTTTTATATTGGCGAGTCAATGGGTGATGCTCTTTTTGCTATTGGCAGCATGAATGCCCTTAGGCGTGAATTATCCGGGGCATTCATTTTACTGGCACCTAAAATTTATCATGAATTATTAGTATTATGCCCTTATGTTGATACTGTTTGGGATAGGGACAATTTAGATAAAACGATGAAGGAAGATATCTATATCTCTACCATCCTTGGTAAATATCACCAGCCATGTTCCGGGGCGCATATTTTTGCGTCACAACATCAAATCGACTCTATTCTAGATTGTTATAACAAGAAAAATATCAGCAATACCCGAAAAGAAATTGTCTTGTCACTAGATGATATAGATAAGAAAAAAGTTGATGGGTTTATTGAGAGTAACAATCTCACCAGTAAAGTTGTACTGATTCATCCAAATGAAGGCGTTCCAAACAGAACGTGGCCAAAAGCTTCATGGGAAGCGTTAATAGAGTTGTTCCTGAATGATGGTTGGTCTGTTGTTTTGATTGGCGCTAATAATAATTTCTACACCCATAAAAAAACGGTAGAGATTGGCAGTAGCAGGGTATTCAATGCAATTGATAAATTTACTATGGGTGAAACTGTCTACTTGATGTCAAGATCGTCTCTGCTTGTTGCCTGTGACTCTGGGCCTGTTGCTTTAGCTGCGGCAACTGATATTGCTATCTGTGGGCTCTATTCTGTGGTTCCGGGTAAATACCGCTTGCCATATCGGCACGGTATCCTGGGCTGGAATGCACTGGCTATAAATTTGTCCTGCCAGTATGTCCATTGTGCAAAATATTACCCACTTGATACTCGTGGCACATTTGATGCGTGGTGCCCAAATAATAAGACTTACTCTTGTATTGAAAAGTATAAAGTGAACGATTTTTACCGAGAGATAAATCGATTTTTAGATTCAAAGAAATTTATCGATCAATTACCTGATTATATTTAGAGTATTCAATGAAAACGGTCAAGCTTTATATCGAGCCGGCATCACTTCCGCTGACTCAGCAACTTTTGAACTATATCAGAAGTTATAAGAATGATAATATTGTTAATATCATTGCTTTTCAAAGACTTAAAGTTAATACAAATTACACCAATAAGAAAAATACTGTTTTTATTGATAATGTTAATATTGGTCTGAATGAAAAGTTAACCGCAATGGCTAACTTTATCAAAGGCGTACAACCTTCACGAGTTGAAGTCCATACGAATATACATCGTGAGCGAGACATTCTTTTTCCGATGATGAAGTTGCTTGCGCCATTTTTCTCGCTTGATAACATTAAGTTGCATCTTTATGATGATGGTTCAGGTTCATTAATTGAACGCGACGCTATTGAGTCGCTTGACTCAGTAGCTTTTGATCATCTGATGCAGCAGCGAAAAAAACAATTACTGGCAGTGCTGAAAGCAACAGAAAGTAAAGAGTATACCTGGAATATTATTGATAACTATATCTGGCACTATTTGGTTGATACTCAATATTACTTTATTAGTTCACGTAAAAAAAACAACACTAATGCATTTTATAATAAAATAGAACGGCACGTAATATATACTAATTTTAATCTCCAAAAAATTATTACGCCAGAAGAGCAACAACTGTTACTTAAACTGGTCAACTTCCCCATGGCGTTATATCACAAACTGGAACAGCTTAATAAGGATCCTAATGCCTTGATGTTTGTCACAAGTTATTGTCTGGATCCAGTGAAGGCGATGACTTATCACCAACGACTTATTGCATTAATCCAACAACTAAAAACTGATGGGAAAATTCCAGATTCTGCGAAAGTTATATTCAAAGGACATCCAGAGAATAAAAAACTAAATCATGAAATCAGTCAGGCGATAGGTAATGATGTCCTTTGTGTCCCTGATGAAATCCCAATTGAGTTTTTAAGCTCCTTTAATTTACTTCCGCATAATGTAGGCGGGGAGTTTAGCTCAACTTTTTTTTGCATGAAAGATATCAATGTTGAATTCGTTATTCTCAAAGGTAGTGAGGCTGAAATGGATAATAAAATATTTTGTGATATTGCCAATAAATATAACGCATTTGAGATGGATAAGGTTATATATTTGTGATTAGAGTGGGCGATATTTTAATGTAGCGTTCTGTGACGTGGGGAGCACAGCGGTGCCCCCGAACAGAATACTATTCTGCGGAGAGTGGATACAGTCTGGTTTGATTATTGAGTGGGAGTGTTCTACATATAAAAATCAGGATGGTTTAGATAAAATTATCTCTGCCAATATAAAATCTAATTCCTGATCTATATCGATAGAGCTTTCTCTTTTCATGATATAAGCAAATGTGTTTTGCTCATACAGATTAGTTAGATTACTGACGTATTTTCGATCGAAAATATAGATTGCGCCATTCAATCTCCAGGATGGTTCAAGTTCCTGCGAACGTTTGTTATTTTGAGTCTTAATAAATCCGGCCATTGATAAATCTATCGGGAGCGTATTACAAAATTGAATTGGATGCTCTGTCAGGCAAACAGAAACGATCGCTGATGCTTGTTTCGTATCATACATGTTCATCGCCTGCGCAATGTCATCTGCAGTACGTAAAGGTGATGTAGGCTGTAGTAACGTTACACATGACACTGTCCCCACATTTTGCTCAATCCAGTCGACAGCATGGCTGATGACCTCATTGGTAGAAGATGTGTCTGTTGAGAGTTCGCTGGGCCTTAAGAAAGGGACGCTGGCACCCGCGGCGCGTGCGATGTTGGCTATTTCTTCAGAATCCGTAGTCACTAATATGACATCAAACAAATTACTGGTTATCGCGGCTTCGATTGTCCAGACAATCAATGGTTTCCCTGCGAGTAATTTTATATTTTTACCGGGTAAGCGTTTACTGCCTGCTCTGGCGGGGATGATAGCTACATTCAGTGCTCTCATACTAATTCCTTGACGTCATGTTGTGCTTTATGGAAGTCGTCCATGCGTCCAATATCCAGCCAATATTCGTGTAATGGATACATGAGTACGTCATGAGATTCAGATATTTGCTGGTCAAGTAACGAAGGCATATCAATTCTTTCGTGTTTAGGAACCTGTAGAAATAATTCTGGGCTAATGACATAAATACCGGCATTAACGAAGTAGTGATGTACTGGCTTTTCTTTTATATCTACAATCCGATTTCCACTACTGTTGATAACTCCGTAAGGAATCTGGTATTCGTACTGTCGGACACACATTGTGGCTATAGGGTTGTTTTCCAGATGGAATTCAAGAAGACGTACAAAATCGGTATCTGTTAATACATCACCATTGATCATAATCAAGGGTAGTTTTTGTATATTATCAGGTAACAGACCTAATGCACCGCCGGTACCCAGAGGACTATCTTCATGAACATACTGTATATTTGCCCCCCAGTCTGAACCATCGCCGAAATAGCTGATAATTTTTTCCGCCATGTAGTATGTGGATATATAAATGTTTTTAAACCCAGATTTAATAAATTGTGTCAACAATATTTCAAGGATAGGTTTATCTCCCACTTTTAGCATTGGTTTTGGACAATCATTAGTTAGCGGTCTTAGCCGTGTCCCTAACCCTCCGGCCATGATGAATACAGGATTCTCATATGCGGGGGTGGATATTTCTTTTTCCCAGGTTTCTAGCCCGAGAATTTTATTCTCAGCGTCTACTATGGGTAATGCCAGAATACTTTGCGCTTGCATTATTTTTCGACGCTGTTTATGAGAAGTATTACTGGATACGGTAATGGGTTGACGATTCATAATAGATGAAGTTTTTTCATGGAGCGATATGTCTTTTAATATCGCCCGGCGAATATCACCATCGGTAATTACGCCTAAAAGTTTATCATCTGTATCAACAACTAAACATATTCTAAGTGCACCGTCATTTATTACTGAGAGCGCATCTAATACGGAATGTTCTGACGACAGAACTATTTTTCCCCAGTTTTTTTTCATGTGGGATACCTTAAAGTGGGCGATGTCTAAAATGGTTTTGGTGTTGGGGGTGTACTATATATTTAGCCGTAACATCATTTGTTATGATTGTGCCTGCTCCAATAATAACGTCATCTCCGATTTTTATATTTTGTATGACAGTTGATCCAGCACCTATGAAGGTCCTTTTCCCGGTGACTACTGCGCCACAGAGAACCGCTCCGGGGGCTATGTGGTTATGTGGACCAATAGTACAATCATGTTCAATAACTGCGCGTGTATTGATAATGCAGTTTTCGCCGATATGAGCTCCTGCTTGAATTATTGTACCGGGGAGAATTTGAACACCAGCGTCCAATAAGGCGAATGGTGATACTATTGATTGCTCGGAAATGATATTTTTGAATTGATACCCTTGTTTCGTATAATCAGTATAAATGTTTTCTCTGAGCGCAGAGTGAGGCAGCATACCGATACCGTTAACTAATATAACCTCTTCAGGGCTATATTTTTTTATAAACGAATTGTCGTCAATTATGCTTATGCCATTGAATAAAGATCGTGTTTTTTGGACTCTACTGGTCACGATAAGATGCACGGTTTCGTTATTGTTGCACAGTATGTCGAACAAGACAGATGCGTGTCCACCAGCACCCAGCATAACTATTTTTCGTGATGATTTATTCAATGATAAGATCTCCGGAGTGATAGCTCTGGGTTGATCTTTTACCGATAACACTCCAATATAAATACGGTGACATACCGTTCCCCGGCCTCTTAATAACAACGTTTTCTTCGGTAAATTGCTCACCAGTATTAATATCTCTGGCAGCCACTAAGCTTTTCCTGACAATATCTTTATTTTTAATTTCAGAGGTGGTGGCTGCTTTAATTTTATGCCCCAGAGCCTGTTCAACCTGGCGAATAGCTTTGACCATTTCAGTTAATTCAGTGGGTTCGAGAGAGGCTTTGTGATCCGGACCTGTCATATTCTTGTCGAGGGTAAAATGTTTTTCAATGACGGTAGCTCTTCTGGCAACTGCGGCAACAGGGACAAATATTCCTTCGCTATGGTCCGAGTAACCTACGGGAAGATCGAATGCTGAATGTAATGTATCGATAACACGTAAATTAATTTCGTTTATCGGCGCCGGGTATTCTGTCGTACAATGAAGTAGGGTAACTTTTTGCTTTAGTGCTTTTTGGCCTGCACTTGAAATGTAAGCCTGTTCAAAGGCAGTTGCACATGGGACTGTATCTTCTGACGTGGTATAGCCGAAAGCGACCACTGCCAGCGCAGCCTCAATTTCAGCTAATGAAGCCATTCCTGTAGAGATAATAATGTCACAGCCAGTTCTGGCATACTCCAGGACTAATGGCGCATTTGTTAACTCGCCCGATGGTAATTTTAAGCGTTTTAACCCCAGTTCGCTTACAAGGAAATGGAGACTTTCAGAGTCGAATGCCGTAGAAAGAAACTCGATACCCAATGAATTGCAGTAATTAACCAGTGCATGATGTGTCTCCCAGGAGAGCTCAAGCCGGCTTAACATTTCGAGTTGTGATTCCCGCTTTTGCGTATTGGCGATCTGATACGCTGCTTGCTGGGCATGCCCGGTAACAAGGTTTTTGGCTTTAAATGTCTGAAATTTTATAATATCTGCGCCTGCTTTATACGCAGCATCAACAAGTTCAAAAGCAAGCTTTTCATCGCCGTTATGATTAACACCGGCTTCAGCAATAATTAATGTCATATCAATTCACTTCAAATTATAAAATATTTTTTGCTGGCAAAATGGAGTTGTTCTAATCATTGCCAGGATTTTTTCACTGGCATTTCCTTTGCCATAGGGATTAACAATGGTTTCACCTGGAGATGTGTACGCATGATTAATAGCTTGTTTAATTGTTTGAGTAATCTCTTCTTTCGTGACAGGACTATTGAGTACGCTTTTGGCTGCTATTCGGCCTCGCTGTCGTTCACCAATATTTACTGTGGGTGTATTAAATGCAGGGGCTTCAATAATTCCACTGGAAGAATTCCCGATGACAACAGCCGCGTTTTTGACGGCGCTGAGATAACGATGTTGCCCAAGAGAAGGAATTGCCAAGATTCTCTCTCGATCTCTCTGAGCATATTTTTCTATCAGAGAAATAATTTTTCTGCCTCCATCGTCGGCATTAGGCCAGGTCAAAATAACCTGATATTCTGGAAATGCATCCAGCGCAGCTAATAATATGTTGAAGCTTTCTTCCGGCGGTTCATACCCTAATGTGACGGAGTGATAAGTCACAAGAAAGAAGGGACGCTGTAATGGGAAATTAAGTGAGCAAGCCAGTTCTTCTACTGTCAGAAACGTCCTTCTGTTGAGATGGTCAAGACCGACTGCCCCCACATTTACGACTCTGGACGGCTCTTCGCCTAACTGAATAACCCTACGGCGATGTTCTTCAGTCGATACGCCGTGAAGATAACTCAGTTTGGTGATGGCATGACGGATGGCATCATCGTACGCTCCTTCCGTTATTTCCCCGCCATGGAGGTGCATAACTGGAATACGCAGGAACATCGCCGTTTGCGCGGCGGCAAGTGCTTCAAATCTGTCGCCTAACAGCAGTAATACATCAGGTTGTAACCGTATTAAGGCATCAGAAAATCCCAAAATGCCTAACCCCACGCTTTTGGCTACCCCGACGGCCGAATCTGAGGAGAGCAGGATTTCGATTTTCTCATCAATCCTGAAACCATCTTGCTCTATTTGCTGCCAGGTCAGGCCAAATTCTGGTGAAAGGTGCATCCCGCTGACCAGTAACTGGAGCTGAAGATCGGGGGCATCCTGGATATCTTTCATCAGCCAATACAGCAACCCATATTCTGCACGCGTACCGGTAAAGACCGCGATTTTCATTTTCTTTGTGGTCATGATAATAAATGGGATGCAGAACTCGGTAAGTTTACCAGGCGCTCTTCAATATAGATTGATTGTTTTAATTCATCGCGCATAGCTTGCGCGAACATGGGTAATCGATGCATCAGTTTCCATACCGGACGAACCATAATCTTCGAATTATTCATTTGGGAAAGAAAAGCATCCTGCTCATCTTTATTCTCGCAGATAATAGAATTAAGCCAATAATTCGAACGCGCATATACAGGTTCCTCAACGAATTTAAACCGAGAACCGGCAAAAAAATCAGCATAATTTTTTGCGAGGATTCTCTTTTGTTGAAGAAAAACCTCCAGCATTTCTATTTGACCACAACCCAGAGCAGCATTGAGGTTAGGCATACGGTAATTGAATCCGGGCTCATCATGATAGAATTCATAGGGGTGAGGAACTTTTGCCGTCGTGGTAATATGTTTTGCCTTGATGCCAGCCTCGACAGAGTTACACAGCACCATACCGCCGCCACCAGTAGTGATGATTTTGTTTCCGTTGAAGCTTAAAATTCCATATTTGCCAAATGTCCCGGTATGGGCATTTTTATAAAACGAGCCCAGGCTTTCAGCGGCATCTTCAATTAATGTAATATGCCATTTGTTGCACACCGAGATAATCTCATCTATTTCTACAGGATGACCGAAAGTATGCATAGGGACTGCTGCCCGAATAACCTGACGCGTTTTCTTGTGCATGCAAACGTTTTCAACAAGCTCTGCATTTTCTGCTAGCCAGTTTTCCATGGCAGTGGGGCAAAGTCCCAAACTGGTGCTGGAGATATCGATAAAAACAGGTTTTGCACCAAGGTGATAAAGCGCATTGCAGGTCGCAACAAAAGTCAGTGCCTGGGTGATGACAAGATCATCCGGCTTCACACCTGCAAGATAGAGGGCAGTACTGAGCGCTGTCGTACCATTTACTGTTGCGACGGCGCGTGAAGCTCCCGTAACGTTTTGTATTTTACTCTCAAAATCATCAACATATTTACCAACGCTGGAGACGAAAGTACTGGTCAGTGTATCAAGGACATAGCGCTTTTCATTGCCATCAAAGGATGGTGCATGTAATGGAATGAAATCGTTGGATCTATATATATCACGGATGAATTCGACAACGGACAGGGTATTCATACAGCGCACCTTTATTACATTTTACTATCAAGGTATTTCCCGGTTTCTTTATGTTTAAAATCAGGGAGCATTGTCATAAATAATTTAATGATATCTTCTCTGTTCCAGTGAAGAGTGCTACGCAATTTGTGAATTTGATATTCAAAGTGCTGTAATAATTCATGGTTGTAATTTAACTCATTTTTAATGATGCCAATTTTCAAAAAATGAGTCAGATCTATTTTTTCATTCGCTGTATAAAATTCCTCAAAATCTTTTTCACCGGTGGTGTCGCTGGAAGTAAACAGACATGGCCACTTTCCCTTTATCGGCAGGGAGTTAGCCAGTGTGCGGGCTTCATCTTCGGACTCGCACAGCCAGGGTGTATATCCTTGCTGTTCCAGATAACGCACAGCAATATCTGAAAATGATATCAAATGTTGTTCTTCATCCAGTTTTGGGAAAAAAATATCCCGATTTTCTCCGAAAATGCAAGACAGTAGACAAAGTTCACCTGATTCTTGCGGAGTCACGAAATAACGTTTTATATCATTAGGCGCTACAATAGGTTGGCGTTTGTTTATTCTTTGCTGAAAGCCATGTAACAGCGAGCCGTCAGAAAATGCGACGTTGGCAAAACGGGCTGTTGAGATCTCGATATGTTCACTTTGGCGCATCAAAAACATTTCCATTATGCGTTTCGAAGCCCCCATCATATTGACTGGATTGGCTGCCTTATCTGTAGAAACGCAGAAGAATTTTTTCGCTTTCGCTGCGATAGCATGTTGAATTGTTTTTTGCGTATTAAGTATATTTACTTCAACCATACGCATCAAAGTGAAGGGATCTTTCTCACTGCGGACATGTTTGAGTGCCGAAAGGTTGAGAATGTAATCATATTCACCATCCGCGTTGATAAAAGCATGATATTCGAGAGATCCAATATCCAGCGCAAATGTCTGAAAATCACCCTTGATATAGCCATATGAGCTTCTGATATCGCGAACCAGTTCGACCATGTTATTTTCGCTGATATCGACGACGTGTAATTTTCTTGGCTGACGTTTTATGATCTCTTTGACTACAGCCTGACCGATAGAACCCGCGCCACCGAGAACGAGAAAACTGGAGCCAGATATTATTTGTTGTAGTTCATTTTGACGTGCGCTGATGTCATCAGAAAATATGTTATATTCTCTGCCTATTAATTGTGAAACAGTAGTCATTGTAAACCTGCAGATCGAAAATAATTTGTTGTAATGTATCGATTACTTTAGAACGATGCCAAAGAGTAACAAGATGTATGCCGCAAAAAATGGTTGGCACGCTTTTATTAATTTCAGGCACGCTACCGCCCTGATTTTACAGTGTTCTAATTCTGTAAAACCTGGGGGTGTTTGAATTTTTTTGCCAGTTTTACTGGCAATCTATTTTGCAAATATGAATCTATTTTTCTGTGAGCAATATGTTTTTAGAGAACAGCTTTTCTTGCAGACTCGCTAATAATAAATTCTCTTTTATTGTTTCACTCTGTGTTATCGCTTCAACGATAGCTGATGCCGCTCTTTCCCCTGCGTTGCCATCCATAAAAGCATCGCAATACTGATGGCGAATATTGTCGACTGCTATTTGTTGTGCCGACCAGTCGTAAACATTGGAAAGAAATAGTCTTAATTCATTCATATCATTGGCAACAGGTGCTATTTTATGAATGTCTGTTGCCATATTTCGGTTATCTGTTGGCTTTTCTGCCCCAGACTCATCAAGCCGAATAACACGTTTATTGAGATGGAAAGCATCAAATACATATTCATCACTGTCAGTGAGAATGTAGTCAGCCAGTTCTAATGCTGGAGGAATATGATCATGTGCAGCAATCTGCTTTTTAAAGCAGCGATTACAGAGAGCCAGCCATTTTTCTCCATCACTTCCATAAGGAACTCTGTGTTGGGTCAGTAACAAGAGGTTGTAGTCATGTCCCAGACGCGACAGCTTTTCCGCCCAGTGAGGAACTGAACTGGATGCACCATATGTTGGTGCATACAAAATTGTCAGTTTTTTAGGATCGAGTTTAAGTGCTGACGGTAGAGTGGCTTTTTCACTTTTCCTATGCCAGTCATCAAAGCGTGGATTGCCTACGATTTTGGCGCTGCCATTAATATCCAACGCGCGTTGACTGTAAGATGCATAACAAAGTATCTGCTGGTAAAACGTGTTCCACCATGCATGATTCCATTGTGCGTTTGCGAGCCCATGAATGGCGCGAATATGTATGCCGGCCAGACCATCCAGCTCTGCAATATAGTAAGGGCTTACCAGACATTTATAGCGCTGTCCTTGCGCCAGAACGTGGGAGAGCAAATTTCCGCCAAGATCTGAATGGCTGATGGTTTTAAGTAAATTCAGCATCTCGTCTCGCAGCGGTTTTGCCACGCGATCGTTAACTAACAACGCACAGCGCTGTCCTTGTGACTGAAGCGAAGCAATAATGGGGCGATAAATTTGATAGTGGAAGGCTGTTTCCATAAAGAAACCGATCGTTTCGCCTACGTTATTGGCGAGTGTTTGGTTTCTCTTATTCGTGTCAGTTGGCATTTGATTGATTTTATTGAAATAAAAACCAATATTGTCAGTTTCTTTATTCTCAATATCGCTGTAACCTGCACGTTGATAGCTAATGCTTGGATAACAGGCCAGCCATTTTCCTTCACGCAGTAACGACTGCCATTGCTCCTCAGGTGCGTCTGAGCGGTCGCGTTCCATTTGCTGAGCCAGTTCGTTGTAATAATGGCTATTCACCAGATAGGCGCAAACTTTATTGCAGTCACGTGCATGGATTATACCGCTGAGACTTTTAAGGACATTCCCACGTTTAATTTCCCCGCCAAGTAGGATCACTTCCCACGGTAATTTGGGCAGGGCTGCGAGTAGGTTATTCAGCACCTGGATGTGTTTTTCCTGCTTCAGGATGACGGTGTCATCTTCCAGCAACAGATAGTTTTTCCAGCCTTGCTGCTGCGCCAGTTTAAGCGCCTGTAAATGGGACTGGCGGCGACCCCATTGACCATTTTTTTCATCACATGCCGTCAGGCGGGTTATTTTACTGGCTGGAAAATTCAGTTGCGCCAGCTCCTGCTGAATAAGCGCCAGACGATCCGGACGTTTATCTAAATTGACGATCACCGCCTGATCAATACCGCTCCATTGGATAGGTTGATTATGCGTTGCGTTATGCAGACTCAAATACCATGTTTTGAGCATGGGGTCGGGAATGTACTCGTCAAGGCTGGCCCCTGTGGACTGGCTGGAACCCAGGACAAAGTCTTTGTCAAAGGTATTCTGGCTGTGTGAGACGCAAAGGATGGTGCGTTCCCCGGGCAATTGCAGTGGATTCGCTGTAAATTTATTGGTAAATCCTTCCTCTTCACCTAAGTTACACGCGTCATCATAACGGTGCTTTTTCAAATAATTACGGTGATAGCAAAAGGTGCCGTTAAGAATATTTTGCGGGCCGAAGCTGCGGGTTTTGAAAATCCGATTTATGTGGCTGTACCAGATTGGGATCTGGTCCGAGCCGGATATTAATGCCCGGTGACGTTGCATCATCGCAATGGTGTAAGAGATCTTATCTGCCGGATAATAATCATCGTCATCCATGCAGAGAATATATTCACCTTTTGCCAGCGCGTTGAGCATATTACGCTTTTTCCCCAGATCCAGTTTTTCCGGGTGGTGGATATAGCGAATATTGTATTTTTCAGGATGCCCTTGTGTGAGTTGCTCAATAATCGATAAATGGTTTTGCGCTGAATCATCAAGGATAACCAGTTCTCTGCGGTCCGCGGGGTAGTCCTGGTAGCGATACATGTAAAGTAAATACGGTAGAAAAGCGGCACGATTCCAGGTTGGGGTCACGACGCTAACAAACGGTTTTTCACGACCAGTTTCTAACGTTTTAACGATGTCAGGCAGCGTGGTGCGAGTTTTAGCGGTATTGGGCATGATGGTTTGCATTTCGCGGATCGAAAAAGGACCGGGATTTCGCCCGGCCAACAGGCACTAACAAAAAAGCAGTGAGAATGCTGAGAGCAAGTGATCAGCTGGCAACTGATTGGCTAATTGCTGACGTGCGGATACGGCATCTTCACTAAGTCGCCAGCGTTCATACAGGGCGAACAGCGCGAAAATATCGTCGTCCGTCAATGCTGAACTGTCGAGCGTCCAAAGACTGAACAAAGTACGAAGCAGGTAGAAATCGGTCACCAGTTCGAAATAACGCTGGCTGACGTCTTCGCTGTCATGTTGCGGAAATACATCGTGATACAGTCGGTAAATCAGATAGTTATTCAAAATCCACGGAGCCTGTGCAAAGCACTGCTCATAGGTTTTCTGCCACTGACCCTGTAATTGCTGTTGCAACAGCGCTTCACTGTTGGCGTCCTGCAGCATGAGTAAGCTGACCTGTAAAGGGAGACTGATTTTGCGGGAGCTGTCCGGCAGTATTTGCCAGTCAAAGTCGAATCCTCCCATGCGAGTCAGTAACTGGCACTGAAGTGCAAGTACGGCAGGCAACTGAGCAAACTGTTCCTGTAATTTTCCATCCTCAGCATGTCCTGCCAGAGCCTGCGGCAAAGAGGCGAGTTGACGTAAGACATCAGGAGTGTCGCCGGGCAATTTCTCCGAGTAAGAAAGTATAATTCCCAGCGCGTAGAGCCTCAGCTCTGGCGGTAATCCTGCCAGGGTTACGGTATCCAGCGCGGCCTGATTCAGTACCTGGTCACGCGGAGAGAGTGCGCGGCTTTCCGGTTCTCTGTCGCAACAGGAAACATGTAAAGTAAAAGCATGGGGTTCGCCCAGCGCTGCTTTGCTGCTGGCAATGTCTGTCAGTAGCAGGCTGTGTCGAATTTCATTTTTGCGCACTATTCTGGTGTGCAAAGGAGAATCTGGATTGCGGGATAAAAACGACCGGACAAAGTCAGGTTCGTAACTTTCAATCTTACTCATAACGTGTTCTCAGTAACCCCAATAGACAAATCTGGCTAACGTAATGCAAATTGCATGCCTGAATTTTATATGGGTAAATATCAACGAGTTATTTGCACAGAGGAAAAAAGACTTCCGCGAAACGGAAGGCTGAACACGTTAACGGTGGTAAATAAAATCTGCTTCAGTACCTAAAAATGACTGAATAAATTCATATTGTCGGATCAGCAGTTCGCCGTTTTTTTCATTGTAGGTTTTGCAGCGTTCTGCTTTCTGCTCAAGATTTTGCCACCAGCTGTGCGCGGCGCTTTTTTGTGGTACAGGTAACCAGTTGAAAACCTGCTCCAGCCCCGCGCGATTGACGCTTACCCCCAGCTGTTGCAGGATTGAGCGGCGTTGCTGACTGCTGTTTTTCAGCCGTTCATAGTGCTGTTGAATGGTGTCATTGACGGTCAATAACTCTTCACTGGCGCGACGAATCATGCACAGACGCTGCTGTTCAAGCTGGGCCCGAAGTGTGTCATACAGCATTTCATCTTCACGAATGCCCTGAAGCAGGGTTTTGACCTGCTGTAGCCTGGTGCTCACTCTTTCCGCCTCTTATTTCTGAAAAAAGCTGAGCATATCGCCAGCCAGTTGATCGCTGTCAACCTGCAGGTCACCCGATGCCAGCATGGCCTGCATTTGCGCGACTTTGTCGTAATCAACGTCATTTTGCGCATCACTGCTCAGCGTTTGCTGTGCGGTTTGTAAACCCGCCTGAGTAATGTCGTCGGCAGAAAGCATTGTTGCGCTGGTTGCCGTAGCTTGCGCAGCGTTCTTGTCTGAGCGGTCCGTTCCGGTCGCAGATGTCGGGCGATTACCAGGCAGAGTAGGTGTAATTTTCATATCAACCTCGAGCATGTTCCGTGTGGTTGTGTATCTGTTATCGGATAAAAGCGACTGCTGGGGGGAAAACTTTAATCCCATCACAAAAAATCTCTTATTGTTCCGCCGTTAGCGTGGTGACAACACCCGTATCCTCTACCACGCCGCTAATCACCCGCTGGCTGCTGCTATTGCGAATTTTTATCACATCCCCTTTATGGCCATTTTTCATTGCAACACCGGGCATAGACGCGGTGATCCCTTCCATGTGCGACACAATCATCACCGGTTGATCTCGTTTGACCAGTACGGGAGAGACCAGCGCCGCACGGGTAAGGGGTTTTCCAGGCTGTAAGGTGCGCTTGCTGGTCAGCCCGATAGCCTCCTCAACATTCATCATCAGTCCTTCTCGTTGGCCGCTGATATTGAATTTTTTGAGCTGCAGGACATCGGCGGTCAGCACCGTATCCCGCGCAATCAGCGACTTAGGCATCACCACAGGCACGAATACATCAGGGCGTACTGCCACGTTAACTTGCCAACCAGCACTTCCTGGGCAGGCGACTGAAAAATTCATTCGTGTCAGGACCGCCTCCGGGGAAGAGGTGAAAGTGGCTTTCGGAGCTGTAGCGCATAGCGCGCTGGTGCTTACCACGGAGGGGATATAGATATTGAAGGTGTAGCGATAGTCATGCCACTGCTGCTTTTGCGCCAGGGCTTCAATTTCATGGCTTGCGGCATTGAGAACCTGCGCGTTGATTTGTTCCCGGGCGCTGTGTTGAACGGGATGGACAGCGGCATATGCAGGTAAGGCACAGAATAAGGCCAGCATAATTTCCACGGAAAAGAGGAAAGAACACTTCCTTCGGTTGATTGTTAATTTCATAAAACCATTTCTCATCAGTCACTTAAAAGTTGGCATGTATATTGCTTAAAGAAGCGATATTGATGCAGGAGTGATGCGAGAAATGGGAATCAGTTTTCAACAGGCATTGGGTGTACATCCGCAGGCAGTGAAGTTACGTCTTGAGAGGACCGAGCTGCTGACTGCGAATTTAGCGAATGTCGATACGCCAAATTTCAAGGCTAAAGATATTGATTTTTCCACTGAGATGCAACGGGCAAGTCGCTCAAATGTTATGCCAGAGGTTGATGTGAAATATCGTGTGCCGATGCAACCCTCAGAGGATGGCAATACCGTGGAGTTGAATACCGAGCAGGCTCGGTTTTCACAAAATAGTATGGATTATCAAAGCAGTCTGACCTTTCTGAACCTGCAGCTTAGCGGTGTCAGAGAGGCCATTGAAGGGAAATAACGATGTCGTTTACTGATATTTATCAGATCTCGGGTTCGGCGATGACGGCGCAAACCATTCGCCTGAATACCGTCGCCAGTAACATGGCAAATGCCGAGTCTCCAGCCAGCAGCGAGGCGCAGGCCTACAAAGCAAGAAGCCCCGTCTTTGCTGCCGTTTACAACAATAGCCTGATTGGTGGGCACAACCATCACGCTATTGATGGTGCGAGTGTTCAGGTGCAGGACGTCATGCAAAGCGGTGGGGCGGTGAAACGCTATGAGCCTCATCATCCTATGGCGGATCGGGATGGTTATGTCTGGTATCCGGATGTCAACGTCGTCGAACAAATGGCTGACATGATGTCCGCATCCCGAGATTTTGAAACCAACGTTGATGTGCTGAATAACGTCAAAAGTATGCAGCAAAGCTTACTCAAACTGGGAGAAGTGTAATGAATAGCCTGGCTTTGTATGCCCAATCTCAGGCGCTGTCTTCTTCTCAGGAGAAGACAGCAGTCGCAGAAAATAACGTGGGGGCGACGTCGCAAAGCACCAATCTGGGGGACAGCAGCTCCTCAAACACTACTAGCACAACGGATACCAGTGGTACCAGCAACACCCCGACAACGACAACGTCTACGGAGCCGTCAGGTGTGCAAACGTTCCTGACATTATTCGTGGCTGAAATTGAAAACCAGGATCCAACCAACCCTACCGATCCGACCGCTTATATCGATCAGCTTTCCTCAATGGCACAGGTGGCGATGATGGAAGAGATGAGCGTACAGGCGAATACCAATGCCGTGCTGATGAGCAACATTCAGGTAATGGCGCTGGGGAATATGGTGGGTGACAACATCATGGTACAGACCACATCACTGGACGTGAGCGATCAGGAGATTCAGGGGCGTGTCACGCTGGATGATGCCTGTACCGATGTTGACCTGCATTTTACCGACGAAGCGGGCAACGATTACACCGTCTCGCTGATCCCGGAAGGTGAAACCTCTGCAGGACCAGGACAGGTGGATTTCGATATTAATCCGGCTGATTACGGGATCCCGCCCGGCGATTACAGCGTATCTGTGGTGACCAATACCGGGGAGGAAGAGGTCCCTATCGAGGTTTCCGGAGAGGTTAAAGATGTGCGTATTCCGCTTGATGGAAGCACACCGGTGCTCAATGTTGATGGTGTCGGTGAAGTGCCTTTCACCATGATCACTCAGTTCGGTATACCGGATGGTACCGATGATGTTACGCCAGTGCCACCGGATGACGGTAGCGATGATGTTACCCCAGAGCAGACGGACAGTAGCAGCGAAAATCTCGTGCTTTGATGAAGTTTAAATAACAGGAATAAACAATGAGTTATGAAATTGCAGCGACGGGGCTGAATGCCGTCAACGAACAACTTGATGGGATCAGTAACAACATCGCTAACTCCGGAACGGTGGGGTACAAATCCATGACCACGCAGTTTTCCGCCATGTATGCGGGAACGCAGGCGATGGGCGTGAGTGTGGCCGGCTCTGCACAAAGCATCTCGACGGGGGGCTCCATGGTTTCAACCGGAAACGCGTTGGATCTGGCCATCAATAACGACGGTTTTTTTGTGACATGCGATAGCGCAGGAAACATTTCCTATACGCGTGCCGGGTCTTTCGTGACCGATAAAAACGGCTATATCGTAAACGCTACCGGTGATTATCTGCAGGGCTATCCGGTTGATGACAGCGGTACGCTGCAAACCGGTACAGTCACTGATATTCAGATTAAAACCGGCAATATTCCGGCACAGGCAACGGACAGTATGACGTTCACGGCAAACTTTAATGCCAGTGATGAGGTTATCGATCGTGATGGTGATGCAACTGCGACACCACCTGTTGATGCTGTACCTTTTGATCCTAACAACAGCGATACCTATACCGACAGCTACACCACAACCGTGTATGACTCATTGGGTAATGAACACTCGGTCAGCCAGTACTTTACCAAGACGGCGGATAATACCTGGGAAGTTGATTATACCTTTGATGGCGAGAAGCAGGACGGCGTACCACCCACCACGCTGACGTTCGATCCGAATACCGGCAAGCTGGTCTCTCCAACTACACCACAAACGATCACTTTTACTACCGATGAAGCCGCGCCAATTTCAATGACTGTCGATTACTCAGATTGTACTCAGTACGGTTCTGATTTCTCGGTGACTACAAACTCCGCGACCGGTTATGCCTCCGCAACGCAAAACGGCGTTCAGGTTGATGACGACGGTAAAGTTTACGCCACCTACAGCAACGGCGAACGTATGTTACAAGGCCAGGTTGTACTGGCAACCTTCCCGAATGATAGCGGGCTGCAAGCGGTGAGCGGCACTGCCTGGGTGCAAACCGGTGAATCCGGTACGCCGTTGATTGGCGTCCCTGGCTCTGGTACCTGCGGCACGCTCGCTTCCGGCATGCTTGAAAGCTCCAATGTGGATATCACCAATGAACTGGTTAACCTGATGACGGCCCAGCGTAACTACCAGGCGAACACGAAAGTGATCTCGACCAGTACGCAGCTGGATCAGGCCCTCTTCCAGGCGATGTAAGGCACTCATAAATGGATCGGTTGATATATACCGCACTGAGCGGTGCCACTCAGACGCTGCTGGAACAGCAGATTAGCGCCAATAACCTCGCCAATGTGAACACCAATGGTTTTCGCGCGGATATGGCGATGGCGAGTAATGACAAAGTGAAGGGTGGTGGTTTCGATACGCGTTTTATGGCGAAGGAAAGCCCGAGTGGCGTCAATGACAGTATCGGCGTTGCGGAAAAAACAGAGCGTCCGCTGGATGTTTCTATTCAGGGCGGTGGCTATATCGCCGTGCAGGATAAGGCGGGAAATGAGGTCTATACCCGTAACGGCAATATTCAGCAGGACGACCAGGGGCAATTGACGATCGACGGCAATATCGTTCTCGGTGATAACGGTCCGATTATTCTGCCGCCGAACGCGATCGCCTCTTTCGGTAGCGACGGCACACTCTCGGTGACACCAGATGATGGTGATGTAACTGCCACAATGGATATTGATCGTCTGAAGCTGGTGGATATTCCGGTCAGTAATCTGGCGAAAAATACCGAAGGTATGTTGGTGACGGCTGACGGCGTACCGGCACAGCGTGATGAAAACATCAAAGTAAGCGGTGGTTTTCTGGAAAGCAGCAACGTGTCTGCGGTTAGCGAAATGATGTCTTCCATTGCGATGAACCGCCAGTTTGAAGCGCAAATCAAGATGATGAAAACCGCCGAGGAACTGAGTGACTCGGGCAACCGATTGTTACGTGGCTCTTAATCAGGGATAAAGTTTTATGAATGCAGCGTTATGGATCAGTAAAACCGGCCTGTCGGCGCAGGATGCTGAGATGAGTGCGATTGCCAACAACATCGCCAACGTCAACACCACGGGCTTTAAGCGCGACCGCGTTATGTTCCAGGATCTGTTTTATCAGACTCAGGAAGCGCCGGGCGCAATGCTTGATCAAAACAACATCATGCCGACCGGAATGCAGTTTGGCAGCGGTGTACGCATTGTTGGTACGCAGAAAACCTTCACCGAAGGGAATGTGGAAACTACTGATAATGCGATGAATGTGGCGATCATGGGACAGGGGTTCTGGCAAGTGCAAAAGGCTAACGGGGATATCGCTTATACCCGTGACGGCAACATGCAGATTAATGCTGATGGGGTGTTAACTAACTCCGAGGGGCTACCTCTGCAACCAGAGATTGATGTGCCAACCGGTGCGACCAATGTGGCATTTGGCGAAGATGGTACCGTGACGGCGATCCTTCCTGGCGATAGCGATCCGACCGAACTGGGGCAACTGACGTTGGTGAATTTCGCCAATCCGGCAGGCCTTTCAGCCGAAGGCGACAACCTGTATCTGGAAACCGCCGCCAGTGGTCAACCGACGGAAGGTATCCCGGGAGAAGATGGCCTGGGGACCTTGCAGGACAGTGCGCTGGAAGGCTCGAATGTGGATATCGTCAACGAAATGGTGGCGATGATCACCGTTCAACGTGCCTATGAGATGAACGCCAAAATGGTCTCTGCGGCAGACGATATGCTGCAGTTTATTAGCCAGACGCTGTAATACGAGAATGTAAAACGGAAATAGACAGAACGTGAAAAATTATCTCTGGCTGATAGTCCTGCTTCCCCTGTTAAGCGGGTGTGAATCGCAGGCTATGCTGGTCAAAAAGAATGACGAATTCTTCGCCCCCCCGAAAACGGAGGCACAGCCGACGGCTGATGGCCGTGCAGGGGGGGTGTTCGAAACAAGTTACAACTGGTCGTTGACGGCGGATCGCCGAGCCTATCGGGTGGGTGACATCCTGACCGTTATGCTGGAAGAGTCCACCCAATCCAGCAAACAGGCGAAAACCAATTTCGGCAAGAACAATACCGTCGATATCGGCGCGCCGACTATTTTTGGTCATACCAAAGATAATCTGTCGGGATCTATTGATGCCAATCGCGATTTCAATGGTACGGCGACATCGCAACAACAGAACAGCTTACGCGGTGAAATTACAGTATCTGTGCACTCTGTACAGCCGAACGGCATTCTGGAAATTCGCGGCGAAAAATGGCTCACCCTCAACCAGGGGGATGAATATATTCGCCTGAGCGGGCTGGTGCGTGCCGATGACATCCAGAACGATAACTCAGTTTCTTCACAACGTATTGCAGATGCGCGGATCTCGTACGCGGGTCGTGGTGCGTTGAGCGATGCCAACGCGGCAGGCTGGCTGACGCGTCTGTTTAACCATCCTCTCTTCCCGATCTAATGCAGGATTTTGATATGCAACACCTAAGCGGGCGCTGGATGAAGGCGTTAAGTGGCGTCTTGATCGCTCTCAGCCTTGTTGTGTCTGGTACGACGCAGGCGCAATCTCTGGAATCTCTGGTCAATGTCCAGGGTGTCAGGGAAAACCAACTCATCGGTTACAGCCTGGTTGTTGGGCTGGATGGGACCGGGGATAAAAACCAGGTCAAGTTTACAAACCAGACCATCACCAACATGTTGCGTCAGTTCGGTGTTCAGTTACCGTCCAAGATTGATCCAAAGGTGAAAAACGTCGCGGCGGTGGCCGTCAGTGCATCACTGCCGCCAATGTACTCACGTGGGCAGACCATTGATGTCACAGTCTCTTCAATTGGCGACGCCAAAAGCCTGCGCGGTGGCACATTGTTGCTTACCCAGCTACATGGCGCTGACGGAGAAGTTTATGCCCTGGCGCAGGGGAGCGTGGTGGTCGGCGGGATGAATGCGACCGGTGCCAGCGGCTCCAGCGTTACAGTGAATACGCCGACGGCGGGACTTATCCCGAACGGTGCATCAGTGGAGCGTGAAATACCCAGCGACTTCCAGATGGGCGATACCATCACGCTTAATCTGAAACGTCCCTCTTTTAAAGATGCTAATAACATTGCGGGGGCGATCAACGCGGCATTTGGCGGTATTGCAACTGCGCAAAGCTCGACAAACGTTATCGTTCGTGCCCCAACCAGTCCAGGTGCTCGCGTTGCCTTTATGTCCCAGTTGGATGATGTACAGGTACTGGCCGAAAAAGTCCGTGCTCGCGTGGTGTTTAACTCGCGTACTGGCACGGTCGTCATGGGAGAGGGGATCGCCCTGCATGCGGCGGCAGTATCCCACGGCAGCCTGACGGTTTCTATCAACGAAAGCAGCAATGTTAGCCAGCCTAATGCCCTGGCTGGTGGCCGTACTGCGGTTACTCCACAGAGCAATATATCGGTGAATCATGCCCGACCTGGGGTGATTAACTTACCGGAGTCCAGCAGCCTGAAAACACTGGTTAATGCTCTCAATAGCCTGGGCGCAACGCCGGACGACATTATGTCTATTTTGCAGGCGCTGCATGAAGCTGGTGCGCTGGATGCCGACCTGGAGGTGATCTGATGGCTGACATCAAGGTGAATCACAGCGGGGGCGTTGACGGTAGCGATGCGTTAATGGGACCCAAAATTAAAGATAACGATTTGCAGAAAGCGGCTCAGCAGTTTGAGGCGATTTTTTTACGCAACATGATGAAAGAGATGCGTAAAACCAATGAGATCTTTGATTCAAAAGATAACCCGTTTAACAGCAACTCGGTGCGTATGATGCAGGGTTTTTATGACGACCAATTGAGCAACAGTCTGGCCCAACATAACGGGATTGGGATTGCGGCCATGATCGTGAAGCAACTCTCACCCCACCACAAAGGATAAAGGTCAGGCGGCGGCTTAAGAACCGCGGTTTTGCGCCGCTCTTTATCGGCAAGGTTGTTAACGACAGACCGGGCGACAGGCCGGCAAGGATTCTTTGATGGATATGATTAATATTGGCTACAGCGGCGCATCTACGGCGCAGGTGGAGTTGAACGTCACTGCGCAAAACACCGCCAACGCGCTGACGGATGGTTACACCAGGCAGGTTGCTGTCACCAGTACCATTGGCGCCAGTTCGGGCTCGTCAAACAGCGCCGGTAATGGTGTGCAGGTGGACAGTATTCGCCGGGTGTCGAACCAGTATCAGGTGAATCAGGTCTGGTATTCTGCCAGCGAATTTCATTACTACGACACCCAACAGGGATACCTGCTCCAGTTGGAAACGGTACTTAGCGATGACAACAGTAACCTGAACGCGGGATTTGATAATTTTTTTGCTGCGCTGAGCGAGGCGACAACCAGCCCGGATGACTCTGCTTTACGTGAACAGGTGATCAGCGAGTCTGGTGCGCTGGCGCTGCGTGTGAATAACACTCTGGATTATATCGACTCGCAAAGTAGTGAGATTGCCAGCCAGGAGCAGGCATATGTTGCTCAGGTGAATACGTTGACCAGCGGCATTGCCAGTTATAACCAGCAGATCACCGAGGCGGAAGCGAACGGTGATAACGCATCTGCCCTGTACGACGCCCGCGATCAATTGGTTGAACAGCTTAGCGGCATCATGGATGTTCAGGTCAATATTGATGATGAGGGGAACTACGACGTTACGTTGCAAAATGGTCAGCCATTGGTCAGCGGACAAGAAAGTTCAACCATTGCATTGGAAACCAATGCTGATGGCACTCAGAGCATGTCACTGACGTTTGCCGGAACGACATCGTCAATGAATTCCGATACGGGTGGCGCTTTAGGTGCGCTGTTCGATTACCAGAACGAAGTGCTGACGCCGCTGAGCGGTACTATCAACAGTATGGCGGAACAATTTGCCAATGCGGTGAATACTCAGCTTGCACAAGGCTATGACCTGAACGGTAATCCCGGCGAGCCGCTGTTTATTTATGATGAAAACTCTGCCGATGGCCCACTGGAGGTTAACCCGGATATCACCGCCGATGAACTGGCATTTTCCAGTTCGCCGGACGAAAGCGGCAATAGCGATAATCTGCAGGCGTTGATCAACATTTCCACCGAACCGCTGGAAATTGAAGGACTAGGAAGCGTGACCGTCGGTGAAGCTTGCTCATCGATCATCAGCAACATCGGTATTTACAGCCAGCAGACTCAAACGGAAGCGACGGCAGCATCGAACGTTTACTCTGAAGCACAAAACCAACAGAGCAGCGTCAGCGGCGTCAGTATGGATGAAGAAGCGGTGAATCTTATTACTTATCAGCAAATCTATGAGGCCAACCTGAAAGTGATCTCTACGGGTGCTGATATTTTCGATTCCGTGCTGGAAATGTGTAGCTAACCTGGAGGGTTATTATTATGCGAGTCTCTACCCAACAATCTTATGTGTCCATGACGCAGAGTTTTAATAATCTCTCCAGCCAACTGTCACATGTTGTTGAGCAAATGGCGACCGGGAAAAGTATTTTGCTGCCGTCTGATGATCCGATAGCCGCTACCCGTATCACCCAGCTTAATCGCCAGCAAACCGCTCTCGATCAATATCAGAGTAATATTGATTCCGCATCGTCGGGTATGAGCCAGCAGGAGTCGATTCTTGATGGGGTTAACAACGATCTGTTAGCGATACGCGACGATCTGCTGGAGGCGGCGAACGGCACTAATACCGCTGATTCGTTAGCCAGTCTGGGCCAGGATATTCAGTCTATGACCGAGGCTATGGTATCAGCATTAAATTATCAGGATGAAGACGGCCACTATGTATTTGGCGGTACGGTCAACGATCAGCCGCCGATTGTTGCAGTGGATGATGACGGTGATGGTGTAACTGACAGCTACACCTATCAGGGCAACAGCAATCATCGTCAAACCACGGTTTCCAATGGCGTTGAGGTTGATACTAATGTCGCAGTCAGTGATTTTTTTGGCAGTAGTCTTGATGTACTGAACACGCTCACGTCGCTGTCGAAAGAGCTACAGGATCCATCAGTTGACCCTTCCAATCCGCAAGTGCAAAGCGATATTCAGAATGCCATCGATACAGTGGATGACGCCTCTGATTCTCTCAATGTGTCAATCGCTTCGTTGGGGGAAACGCAGAATACGATGACCATGCTGAGTGATGCCCAGACGGATATCTCCACCTCTAACGATCAGCTTATCAGCCAGTTGAGCGATCTGGATTACGGCCCCGCGTCTATTGAATTTACCGGGCTGGAAATGGCGATGGAAGCCACCTTGAAAACCTACTCCAAAGTGAGTGAGTTAAACCTTTTTAGTGTGATTTAACAATTAGCAACGGTTCAGGAACAGTATGCAGGTCGGTTTAAATACAACATCACTCTCCGCTAACGGAGCGCTCAATCCTTCCGTTCAACAGCATGCTGTTGCTCAGAATGCTCCCGTCCGTCAAAAGTTACCCGCAACGGCGAGTGATTACCCGGCCTCTCCACTGATCACTACCCGGCCCCAGCGTTACAGTGTTCAGCTCAACGACCAGCTCACTACGCTGCAACAGGCCGATCACTATCTGGGCCAACTGGAGCAGCATTTGCTGGATTATCGCCATGCGGCACGTCGTGGCGGGCAGGCGCAGCAGCAGAAGGGGGCCGATCTTACACAGTGGCTGGAAAAACGATCGTCGCTCTCCGGTGGAGCGGTCGATCGTCAATTGCGCCCGGTATTGCAGGGGGAAGCGCGAGTGACGTTCCAATCGCCTGATCTGGTGCGGATGCTGCAAAAAAATGTCTCGGAGTCGCGGATGTTCAGCGTCTCCGATGGACGGCAAACTCAGCTTTCTGCGGTGGTGGTCGGAGACGATGTCGAGTCTGGCCAATATAAAATGATGATGAGTCATGCGCTGCGTCGTGTTGGAGTGCAAATGCACGAGCAGCAGGGCATGCTCAACTTTTCCACCACAGAAAAACAGTGGCCTCAGGTGGAAAAGACGCTGAGCGCACGCGATGTGGAGGCAAAGTCATCAACGTTTACCCCGTTGAAAACCTTTGCCGATCCTTCGCGAGCAGAAGAATTGTTGCAGAGCCTGTCACGAGGAAATTCCCGTACTCCAGATGCCATACAACACGCCCTGGATGCCATTGGCGATCAGAGGGCGCAAATGGCGACCCAGCAAGAGAAAGCCCGACAATTGATTGATGGTATGGCGCGCTTCCCACAGGCAGAAAGCGCAGTAAAAGCATCGGAGTCACTTGGTGGAATACTGGATCACGCTAATCATAATTATCAGGTGTTAGCGCAAGCGGTTAACGGGCAGGCCAGACTTTCTGGCCAGACCGTGCGGAGTTTATTACGTTAGTCAGACTGACATGCTTTTGCTTGTGATATAAACGAGGATGGATCCAAGACAAGCAGGCCACCAGCATCCTGATTAAAAAGTAAAATTTGCTGCGTATCTAAATGGAACCACCACATACGCAGATTATGTTCGTTAACAAAGGCGCCTAAATTCGACAGGCGGCGATCCGTATGATCGGTTTCTGCACCGCTAAAATGAAATTCTCCCTGCTTAGCCGTGCCAGAATAGCGATTAATACATGCCGATACCTTAAATATTGAGGGGGTATTGTTACCTTCCCCGATTGGCAGGAAGGTTAGGGTTGTGTTTTTTCCAGGAGGGCTCAAGATGAGTTCGTAATGAGAACTTTCCCCAGTGGCAAGGTTATAATTACTGGCAACAGTGTTTTCAATGTGTGCATGTACCATAAATGAAGCGAGCGAAAAAAAAGTAAACGCAATGTAAGAAAAATAGTTATTTGCACTTAGGAATTTCATTTAACATTTTCTCCACTTCTTTAAACATAATAGCATTCATTTCATTATCTTTGTTCTGCCAGTTATCAAAATTCAATACCAGCTGCCAACTGTCATTGCATTGATTGCTAAGCACAATATCAAGGACAAACTTACTCAGAGACTCTCTGTAGTACACATTCATTGTCATATTATGTGAGATCAACAACGGATTGATATGTTGCATTCCTGGTAAAAGATGTTGAGAAAAAAAAGATGTCGTTTTATTTTTGGTATCAGTATCGTAAAGATGATAGACCGAGATCTGACTGGCATTATCAGTGTTTTCTTTTATCAACTGTGGTACATCAACAGGTTTTGTCGCGAACGGAGCTTCAAAGTAATACATGAAAATAAATAAAAATAGAGTGATAGCGATGACAGGCAATGTTATGAATACGGCTCTATAGGGATGCCGTGATGTGATGTTTTCTTTCTCTTTTTTTTCTGGTGATTCATTGATAAGTAATGACTTATCATGGTTTTCCAGTTGTTCATGGCCTGCCTCGTTGTCCTCCTCAGGTGTCCTGCAAGCGGGAGACAGTATGCTCTCTTCAGCGACCTCGGTTTCATCATTAATTAATGTCTGATCACTGAGGGTGGTAAGGTAACTTTTATTAAATAAATAGCCTTTTTTGGGGATGGTCTTAATAATTTCTTGTTGTTTTCCATCATCATCAATCGCAACACGTAAAGCATGAATAGCCGTCGGAAGGCTATTCCCACCCACAATACGACTTTTCCAGACTTCGCTCATTAAATATGAACGAGATAAAACAGAGTCGGCATTTTTAGCTAATGTTTCTAAAAGAATAAAATGGTATTCGCCCAGACGGCGCGTTTCACCTGTCTCGCAATGGATCAGGGCATTAAGCGAAGGATCCATCCGCCAGTTGTTGACTATAATACTCATGGTTTGGTTTACCTGTGCAAGAATTTTTATATCCCTGATGCCACACCGTTAAATATTAGTGCATTAAAGTTCTGGATAAACAGAGATATCGTACTGGCTGGAAAGTGACAGTTTAAGTATAGAGTGTTTTTTTGCGTAGTCCAAAAATGGACTTGGAATGTAACGAAAGCACTAAAAACTCACAATATAAAAGTAGACTGCATTTGCAACGAAATGTAAAAAAAAGCGCAGGGTTGGTGAAATAAAAAGATCTGATTTGAGTTTAATCTCATTGGTTTCATGGTGTTAACGATTTTTGGTTATCAGGGGTAATGGCTTAATGAGATATTACTAATAATCTTTTTATTTAAGCTCAATTTGCGCTTGTCTTGGTTTTGAGTGCTGACAACAACAGCACAGAATGCTTAATGATGATGTCGGCAAAAAAAATTTATGTGGTGCTTTAAGTTTTCTGAACGGGTGGTCGTTTTTACAGGGTATCGAAACGAAGATGATTATTCCCAAGGAGCTGTACCATGTTATCAATTAATACCAATACCGCATCAATGGCGGCTGTTAACGCAATCAACAAAAGTAGTTCATCTCTGTCTACTTCTATGGAACGCCTGGCGACGGGTAGCCGTATTAACTCTTCTGCAGATGACGCCGCAGGCAAACAAATTGCTAACCGTCTGACTGCACAGTCAAGCGGTATGGGTGTTGCGCTGAGCAACATTCAGGACGCAACCGCAATGCTGCAAACTGCAGATAGCACGTTTGATGAAATGACCGACGTTCTGGGTCGTATGAAAGACTTGTCCACGCAAGCAGCGAACGGAACATACAACGCTGACGACATGCAGGCTATGCAGGATGAGTTTGATGAACTGGGTCAGCAGATGTCCGACATGCTGCAGAACACCACCTACGGCGGTACTAACCTGTTTGGTACAGCTTCTGGCAGCAACACCGGTGCTTCTGGTCTGTTCCAGAGCGCAGTGACCTTCCAGGTTGGTGCTGAATCTTCTGACACCATGACTGTGGATATCTCCAGCCAGCTGGACACTCTGGTAACTGACCTGACCGCTGTCAGCACCTCTTTCGGCGCCGATCAGTCGGGTGCAACGGGTGTTTCCGGTGGTACTGAACTGACCACTTCTGGTTCTGCAAACGCGATGATCGGTACCATTCAGACTGCAATGGATGACGTTTCTAAAATTCAGTCCAAGTTGGGTGCGTCTATCAACCGTCTGAACGACACTGCGAATAACCTGACCAGCATGCAGGACAACACTGAAGTGGCAATCGGTAACATTATGGATACCGATTACGCGACGGAAGCCTCCAACATGACGCAACAACAGGTGCTGATGCAAACCGGTATTACCATGCTGAAGCAGTCCAACAGCATGTCCAGCATGGTGTCCAGCCTGCTGCAGTAATTCTGTTCAGTGGTGAAATTGCGCCAATCACAACACCGCCGACTGGCGGTGTTGTGCTTTCAGCGGCAGAGGGTTGGTCTGCAAGCTTCCCGCTCAGCGGAAATTTGATTTCCTCGTGCTCAATAATTTGTTGATTTTAAATGAAATGTAAAATTGGCACACCTCTTGCTTAAGTATCAATAACGTCGCACGGAGTTATTCATGATTAACCCAAGAACCATGGCGAAAGCTGCCGCCTATGCGGATATCGCCACGCAAAGTGCAAACCTGATGCAACAGCAGGCGCAACTGGACGCTGAAAGTAGCGGGCTGGATTCGCTGAGTACGGCTTTAACCGATTTTCAATCGGCCATTGATGCATTAAACAGTGATACCGACGGTCCGCTGACCTTTTCGGCGACGACAAATAATGATGCAGCAACGGTGTCGGCGAACTCAGAAGCGCAGGCGGGAACGTATTCGTTTTATGTTCAGCAACTGGCTCAGGCGCAGCAGTCAACGTTCCAGATGGCAGATAATACCTACGATGCAACGGGTACGTTTGACCTGACCATGGCAGATGGCAGCACCATGGAGATCGATCTCTCTACAGCTGATAGCGATGGTGATAATAAGATCGATTCCACCGGGCTGGTGAATGCTATCAATAATTCCGATGATAACCCTGGGGTCTCGGCGGCGCTGGTAAAAACGGACGGTCAGACAACCATTATGCTGACGTCTGACAGTACCGGTGAGGATAGCGCCTTTACGGCGACCGTGAATGGAAACGTCATTGCCAGCCCCGACACCGCGATGACAAAAGCGCAAGATGCTGTGATTTGTCTGGGGGGAGCTAGTGGGCAAACCATAACCAGCAGCACCAATACCTTTGATGATGTGATCCCTGGTGTGAGCATGACTTTCACAGAAGCCAGCGATCCCGATGATCCCAGTGATGTTACCACTATTACCATTGCGGAAGACTCCAGCGCTTCGCAGGCAAAAGTACAAACTTTTGTAGATGCTTATAACACGCTTATCGATACCGTCAATTCACTCACCAGCAATGGTGGTAATGGTTCAAATCCCGGTGTATTTGCGGGCGATGCAGGACTCAGTTCGTTAACGAGCCAACTCGATGACATAGCGCATGCTTACTATGGCGGTGTGTCGATCGTGGATTACGGCATTTCGCTGGATTCTGACGGCCATTTACAGGTCGACTCAGATAAGTTTAACGAAGCGATGGAAGAGAATCCGGATGGCCTGACTTCTATCTTCGTCGGTGACGACAGCATGGTCGCACAGATGGACAGCCTGATGGAAAGCTACCTGGATTCCAGCACCGGTATTATCGCCATGCGTGAGGATAATATTGAGGATCAGCAGGGCAAAATCCAGGACGAAAGCGATCAGCTCACTCAAACCTATAACACCAACTATGACCGCTACCTGGAAGAGTACACCAATACGCTGATTGAAACGTACACCATGAAAGTGAGTATGGCTGCGTTTATGTAAGCAACTGGTTTAGCAAAAGAATAGAGAGTCAACATGTACGACACGCAGGATGGTTATTCGCAATACAAAGAGATGGATCTTGCTGCCCGCACGGCTGCCGCTTCACCGTTAGAGCTGGTACTGGTGCTGTTCTCCGGTTTGATGGATGAACTGGAGCGCGCTAAAAGTCACATCGAGAACAAACGTTTCGAGAAGAAGGCGCAAAGCATCAATAAATGCATCGATATTCTCAACGCCTTAACCAGTTCGCTGGAGTTTGAAACAGGTGGCGAACTGGTGGTGAATTTGTCCCGCCTTTATGACCATTGCGTCTACCGTCTGTATGAAGCCAGCGGTGAAATGTCATTGGAAAAAATTGATGAAGTGATCCTGATTCTGACCAATCTGCGCACAGGCTGGGAAGGTCTGTCGGCCAAACTTGGATAGGGCGATGGAAAGAGAGCAACAGCAACAGCAGCTCTATGCCCTGGTCGATGCGATGAACGAAGCTCTGGACAAAAATCGCTGGCGACGATTGCCCGCGCTGCATAAGCAAGTGATGCGCGTCTTTCATGAATATGAAGCATGGGAACAAGACGTCACAGCGCTGCATGAAGTGAAAAATCACATGCGTGCGGCATTTTCAGCGCTGATTGAGCGCCGTGAGCGACGTGCGGAAGAGCTCAAAACGCGTATGGATAAACATCAGCAAAATCAGGAGGGGATGATGGCGTATTCAATGGTTAATTTAATTTCGGAGAAGGCATGAACCCTGTATTAGCGGCTCTGGCCAGTGCGCTGGCAGAGGCCGCGCCCGAAAAGGCCTCTATTTCGGCCCCGGCACCTTCCGGGAGCGGCAGCGCATTTACTTTACCACAGGCGGGGTTTAACGCTGTGGCGGAACGTCTGCTCGGTGCAAAAGTTAACCAGCAGCAGGCGTCTGCTGCTGAGCGTCATCACGATGATACCAACCCAGCAGCAATGCAGGCATTACTGGCTATGCTGCTGGCGCATCCAGCTCAGACGGCGGTTCCCGCTGCTTCACAGAAACCACCTGATGGTGACGTGTTGAAAATGCTGTCGCAGGTGCAATCCGGAAATACAGAAGGGGCGCTCGCCCGGCAACTGGCAAGCGCAATGGCGCAGCAGGAAAAACCCGCAGCAGTTGCGCAGAATGTGAAAGATCTCTCCTCACTTCCGCCTAAACTACAAGCGTTGTTGACGTCATTAACCCAGGATATGCCGCAGGCAACACCTGAGCAGCAGGCAAAACTGAGCACGTTTTCCGCCCAGGATTTACGTGCGATCTCTCCGGAACAGCCGCCACTCTCTTCCCCGCAGCAAATGACTGCTCGAGTGAAATCAGCGGAAGCTCCTCTTCCGCGCTCAATGGCGGTGGTAAAAAAAAGTGGCAGCAGTGATGTGAGTCAGTCCACCTCCGCCCAGAACTTGCTCAATATGTCCGCTCGGATGAATCAACCAGCGAATGCTGTTGCTGATCGTAGCATGGCGCCGATGCAAATTTCTGAGTCTGTGGCAATGTCGCCAGATGAACTGGGGGAGAAACTCACGGCACTGCTGAAAGACCGGATTCAGTTTCAATTAGGTCAGCAGCAGCAAATTTCTACCATTCGTCTGGACCCTCCATCACTTGGCAAACTGGAAATTGCCGTACAGCTGGATGCGGGAAAGCTGATGGTTCACATCGGCGCAAATCAGAGTGATGTCTGCCGTTCGTTGCAGCAATTTAGCGAGAACTTACGTCAGCATCTGACGGCGCAGAACTTCATGGAAGTGAATGTGCAGGTCTCCTCTGAAGGGCAATCGCAACAGCGGCAGCAACAACAGCAGTCAGGTCATCAACAGGATGAGGTGACGTCGGCATTAACCCTTAATAATGAACCTCAATTTCAACGGAATGAATCCGTTTTGATCAAAGTGTAAAAGCAAAATGAAGAAAATTGTTATCGCGTGTGTAATCAGTTCCGTCGTGGCTCTGGGTATTGCGGGGGGAGCCGCGTGGGGTATTTATCATTTTATGGCAAAGGGAACCACAGCTGCGACGACACATCCTGCCGCAGAAGCAGAAAATAGCCTTGATGATACCAGCAGTATTTTTGTCTCCTTACCTGAAACGGTGGTCACTCTTCATGACAGTGAAGGTGAAGATCATTACATGGTGGCTGAATTAGTTATGGTTGTGAATACAGACAAAGATGCTGAAAAAATAAAGAAAGAAGAACCGTTATATCAGAGTATTACTGTCGATAAGCTTTCAAATATGAAATATGAAGAGATTCGTTCTTTAAAAATATCAGAAATCAGGACGATGGTTTCTAATACGTTGAAAAAAGAATTAACAACCCGAAAAATGGCTGCACTGTATAAGGATATTCTGGTGAAAAAAGTCGTGTTTCAATAAACGGCAAGCCAGGAAATAAAATGATACAGGAAGCTTACGAATCAGAAGATTTTAATGCGACACCCGTGCTCACGCCACAGGAAGAGAGTCATTATTTACAGGCTTATCTTCCACTGGTACGCAAAGTCGTGCGGCAACTTGCGCCGCAATGTACCTGCGTTATCGACAGGCAGGATATGGAGCAAACGGCGCTGATGGGGTTGCTGAATGCAATTCGTCGCTACGGTATGCCTGATGAAGGCTTTGCCGGATATGCCGTACATCGCATACGTGGGGCAATTCTGGATGAACTACGCAGCCTCGACTGGCGTCCTCGCCAGTTACGACAGAAATACCATCAGATTAAAGATCTGATTCGTGATGCGCGCAAACAACTCGGACACGAGCCTGGGTGGGAAGAGCTCTCACAGTTGGGATTGTCGTCAGAAGATTATCAAGAATACCAACAGCTGGAAGGTGCAGAAACACTGGCCAGTCTGGATGAATTATTGAGTGGTGACATGTCAGTTGTCACGCTCGAAGGGCGGGGGCTTGAGGAACAAATTGTTACTCAGGAAATGTTGAGCCATGCCCTGAGACAACTCAGTGAAAAAGAGGGCCTCGTGCTCTCAATGTATTACCAGCACGATATGAATTTAAAAGAGATTGCGCTGGTGTTGGGGCTGACGGAAGCCCGAATTTGTCAAATGAATAAAAAAATCACGCAGAAGATTCGTGATTGTTTATACCAAGATTAACAATTACGCATCGCGATGCGGAGGATGTAATGCAAAAGATTTTTGGTCTATTGGTCATTTTAGGCTGTGTATTTGGTGGTTATTTTGAAGCTGGTGGGCAGTTAATTGCTATTTGGCAACCGGCGGAAATTATCATTATTATCGGGGCGGGTTTGGGGGCCATGATTATTGGTAACCCGATGCATGTGCTTAAAGAGATCATCCACCAAATTAAAGGGGTGATCAGTAAAAAGAAAATGGGGCCGGAGTTTCAGCGCCAGTTACTGATGTGCCTGTATGAACTGCTGGAAATGGTACAAAACGGTGGGCTGCGTATGCTGGATCAGCATATAGAACAGCCGGAAGAAAGTACCATCTTTCAAAAATACCCGCTGGTGCTGACACAAAAACGCCTGGTGACATTTATTGCGGATAACTTCCGCCTGATGGCTATGGGAAAAATTGATGCCCATGAACTGGAAGGCATTCTTGATCAGGAGCTGGATACGGCGGAAGAGTCTCTGTTAACCCCCTCGCGTTCACTACAGCGTACCGCAGAGGCGATGCCTGGTTTTGGTATTTGTGCGGCGGTGCTGGGGATTATCATCACCATGCAGTCTATCGATGGATCTATCGCACTAATCGGTCTGAAAGTTGCCGCCGCGCTGGTGGGGACCTTTTTAGGGGTATTCATCTGCTACTGCCTGATGGATCCGCTGGCGAACGCTATGGAACAACAGGCCCGTGCAGAGCATTCTCTGCTGGAATGTGTGCGTACCGTGTTGGTGGCGCAGGCGGGCGGTAAACCGACTCTGCTGGCCGTAGATGCGGGTCGTAAACTCCTTCACCTGGCTTCTAAACCCACATTTGCCAATCTGGATGCATGGGTCAATGCGATGCTGGAGCAAGAATAAGCATGGGGAAGGGGCCAAATCGTCGTGACCGCGGTGCAAAGACCACTATTATCCGGCGACAAATTAAAAAGAATCATGCAGGTCATCATGGCGGCGCATGGAAGGTGGCATTTGCTGACTTCACGCTGGCGATGATGGCGCTCTTTATGACGCTGTGGATTGTGAACAGCGTCAGTAAGGCCGATCGTGAAAATATCGTGGCGGCACTACACGGTCAGTCAATTTTTAATGGTGGCGGTATGGCACCGTTAAACAAACTGGGTAAACAGCCGATTGCGCCGGGTGCCCAGAAGAAAAACGTCACGCCAAACAAACTTGATAAAACCACGCATCCGCAAGAGACCGCGAAGGTCACAGAAGAAAACGCCAAAAAGGCGCTGGATGTAAATGAGAAAACGGTATTACTGAAGCAAAAATCGGCGCGTGAACTCGGTGAACTGGCGACCAACATCAATGCTATTGCCCGCAATGCACATATGGAAACCAATCTGGAAATGGAGATCGTTCCCCAGGGGTTGCGGGTGCTGATTAAAGATGACCAGAACCGGAATATGTTTGAACGCGGCAGTGCGAAAATTATGCCGTTCTTTAAATCATTGCTGGTTGAGCTTGCTCCTGTATTTGATTCGCTGGATAACAGGATCATCATTACCGGACATACGGATGCGATGAGTTATAAGAGCAACATCTATAACAACTGGAATCTTTCTGGCGATCGCGCATTGTCGGCCCGTCGTGTTCTGGAAGATGCCGGAATGCCTCAGGATAAAGTCATGCAGGTCAGTGCAATGGCGGATCAAATGCTGCTGGATGCGAATAATCCAGAGAGCGCAGGTAACCGCCGCATTGAGATCATGGTGTTGACGCAAAGCGCTTCCGACACGCTGTATCAGTATTTTGGTCAGCATGGAGAGAAGGTGGTGCAACCGCTGGTGGACAAGCTGGATAAGCAAAAGCAGGTGACTTCCTTGAGTCAACAACCCGTTTCTGTACCTCATTAATTCTGTTCTCTGCTCCCACGCAACGTGGGGGCATTTTTTCTCAAGAGAGTCGCATGATTGCTGTAACCGATTTAATTCCCTTAGATATTCCGACCGATAGTAATATTGATGTTACTCGTCAGGGGGCGCATTTCGACAATGTTTCCGGTATCTGGTACACCGAACCTCGTCAGCTGAATGAGGCACTCCGTGGTTATGCTTACGATACTGATGCTTTTAATATCGTGGCACCTTACTGCCTGGTGATTACATCGAAGATGCACTGTTGGAGCTGCCACCAGCCAACGCGTATTCATGGAGTGATGTTTACCCGCTTTATTAAACAAAATCAGGATGGTAAAGGCTGGCAGTCTGTGCGGCGCAATACGTTTCTCTTCCATATTAATTCTCTGCCTGATGAGATAAAAAAGAACATCAAGGCCAGCAATTACTATCTGGATAAGAGTAAAACAACCGGGCTTCGCTACTGGATGAATCATTGTGAAATTTGTGGCGAACGGTTGGGCGACTACGAGCTTTTTTGCATCGAAGATGAGGCATTTCATCAGATGACCATTGAGAGGATCCTGCGGGCAAATGTCAGAAAAGTGAATAAGCTGTTTGTCAGTTTGGCGGGCAATCCCGCGGATCATGCGCCGAAAGACGTTGTACGTTACCTGTGTGACGCTCGCTTTGTCATGAATGAACCGGAGCCAGCGTAATCCCCCGCGTAAGGCAGATTCATACTTCTCACGATACAAAAATACTGTATACTTAAACAGTGTTGTGGGAGGCGAGTTATGCGCAAAATCATACATGTCGATATGGACTGCTTTTTCGCGGCGGTGGAAATGCGCGATAACCCCGCCCTGCGTGATATTCCCATTGCTATCGGTGGGAGCCGTGAACGCAGAGGGGTCATCAGTACGGCTAATTACCCGGCGAGGAAATTTGGTGTACGCAGTGCGATGCCCACAGGAATGGCGCTAAAATTGTGTCCGCATCTCACCTTATTGCCTGGGCGCTATGAGGCTTATAAAGAAGCCTCCAGCCAGATCCAGGCTATCTTTTCGCGCTACACCTCACTCATCGAGCCTCTTTCCCTGGATGAAGCCTACCTGGATGTGACCGACAGCACCCATTGTCACGGCTCCGCCACGCTGATTGCCCACGAGATACGCCAGACGATTTTTAATGAGTTACAACTCACCGCCTCGGCGGGGATTGCACCGGTTAAGTTCCTGGCCAAAATCGCCTCAGATTTGAATAAACCCAACGGGCAATATGTGATAACCCCTGCGGATGTCCCTGAATTCATCAGAACGTTACCCCTGGGGAAAATTCCTGGCGTCGGGAAAGTTTCTGCTGCAAAGCTCGAAGCCATGGGGTTGCGCACCTGCGAGGATGTACAAAAATGCGATCTGGCCATATTGCTTAAGCGTTTTGGTAAATTTGGTCGGGTGCTGTGGGAGCGCAGCCAGGGGATTGACGAACGGGATGTCAGCAATGACAGAATGCGTAAGTCAGTTGGCGTCGAGCGTACCCTCGCGGAAGACATTCATGAGTGGCCAGAGTGCGAGGCGATCATCGAACGGCTTTACCCGGAACTGGAACGACGTCTGGCGAAAGTGAAGCCGGATCTCTTCATCGCTCGCCAGGGCATTAAATTAAAGTTTAATGATTTTCAGCAGACGACGCAGGAACACGTCTGGCCGCGCTTAAATAAAGACGATTTAATTGCAACCGCGCGTAAAACCTGGGATGAGCGTCGGGGAGGGCGGGGAGTTCGGCTGGTGGGATTACACGTGACGCTGCTGGATCCGCAGCTCGAGAGACAACTGTTGTTAGGACTCTAACCTGGATTATTTGCCGGACAGAGGCGTTAACGCCGCCATCCGGCAATGTATTACAGAGAGTTATTTCGCCGGAATAGATTTCAACAGCTCAGTCAGCAGCGTCCAGTAATGGCCGACGCTTTCAATATGAACCTGTTCATCCGGGGAGTGCGGACCGGTGATGGTTGGCCCGATGGACACCATGTCCATATCCGGATACGGTTTCTTGAACAGACCGCATTCCAGACCTGCGTGGATAATCTGGATGTTCGGCGTCTTGTTGAACAGACGCTGATAGGTTTCACGCACCAGATGCATCACTGGGGAGTTAGCGTCCGGTTGCCAGCCAGGATACGCGCCTTTGGCTTCGGTTTTTGCACCAGCCAGCTTGCCCAGAGAATCCAGCATACTCACGACATAGTCTTTACCGCTGTCGATCAGCGAGCGAACCAGGCAGTGAATCTGCACGTTATCGTCAGTCATAGTGACAACGCCGACGTTCAGGGAGGTTTCCACAACGCCTTTCGCCACATCTGAATTACGGATCACACCGTTTGGTGTGGCGTTCAGCAGGCGAACAAAGGTATCGCGAGACTGAGCAGTCAGCGCGGCTTTATCATTGGCAACAGCATCCAGCAACAGAGCCAGATTCTTCTCTTTTGCTGCCAGTTCGTTTTTCAGTACGTCCTGATAAGTGTTCACCAGCGCTTTTAACGCATCGACTTTATCTGCGGCAACGGCGAGGGTAGCAAAGGCTTCACGTGGAATCGCGTTACGCAGCGTACCGCCGTTGAAATCAACCAGACGCAGATCCAGCTCTTCAGCGTGGCCTGCCAGGAAACGTACCAGCAGCTTGTTAGCATTACCGAGGCCAACGTGAATTTCGCCACCGGAGTGACCACCCTTCAGACCTTTTAACGTCAGCTTAAAGCTCTGGAAACCAGCTGGAATGGCTTCACGAGATAGCGGCAGGTTAGAGGTAAAGTCGATCCCCCCGGCGCAACCCATGTAGATCTCACCTTCTTCTTCGGAGTCGGTGTTGATCAGAATGTCTGCCTGCAGCCAGTTAGCTTGCAGACCAAACGCGCCGTCCATACCTGCTTCTTCAGTCATGGTCAGCAGAACTTCCAGCGGGCCATGGACGACATTGTCATCAGCCAGAACCGCCAGCGCAGAGGCCATACCGATACCGTTATCTGCACCCAGAGTGGTGCCGCGGGCTTTCACCCATTCGCCGTCGATATAAGGCTGGATAGGATCTTTAGTGAAGTCGTGGACGGTGTCGTTGTTTTTCTGCGGCACCATATCCAGGTGCGCCTGCAGAACGACCGGCTTGCGGTTTTCCATTCCTGCGGTAGCGGGTTTACGAATCAGGATATTACCGACCTGATCGCGCTCGACGTGAAAACCTTTCTCTTTGGCCCAGCTCAGAATGTGTTCAGCGAGCTGCTCTTCATGATAGGACGGATGAGGAATAGAACAGATTTTAGCAAAAATATCCCACAGCGGTTGTGGAGATAATTGAGACAGTTCAGACACGTTGAGTCTCCTTGGCGATGTCCTACAAAATTGACTTGCAGGCCACAGGGTTAGCAGAATTAAAAACACCACAAGTCAGGCTTGCGAGATGCGATTGAGAATACCACTTTCTCTGCTCGCGGGTAGTATAAAGCATGCAAAAAGAGGCGTGGATTCCGCTAAACACTGGTTTTTAGTGCGTCAGATCTCTATAATCTCGCGCAACCTATTTCCCCCTCGAACACTTTTTAAGCCGTAGATAAACAGGCTGGGACACTTCACATGAGCGAAAAATACGTCGTCACCTGGGACATGTTGCAAATTCATGCACGTAAACTGGCGAGCCGCCTGATGCCTTCTGAACAATGGAAAGGCATCATTGCCGTTAGCCGTGGTGGTCTGGTGCCGGGCGCATTGCTGGCGCGTGAATTGGGTATTCGTCATGTTGATACCGTATGTATCTCCAGCTACGATCACGATAACCAGCGCGAACTGAAAGTGCTGAAGCGTGCCGAAGGTGACGGTGAAGGTTTCATCGTTATTGATGACCTCGTTGACACCGGTGGTACCGCCGTTGCCATTCGCGAAATGTACCCTAAAGCACATTTCGTCACCATCTTCGCTAAACCAGCAGGCCGCCCGCTGGTGAATGATTATGTAGTTGATATCCCTCAGGATACCTGGATTGAGCAACCGTGGGATATGGGCGTGGTGTTCGTCCCGCCAATTTCTGGTCGCTAATCAATAACGCTTTCAACGCCTGGCCATGCCGGGCGTTGTTCTTTATTAAGCCCCATCAGGTTACAATGCGCCTTAGTGAGTATTCATGGAGGCCGCAAGAATGTCACAGGCTAACCTCAGCGAAGTTCTGTTTAAACCCCGCTTCAAACACCCTGAAACGTCAACGCTTGTTCGTCGTTTTAATCACGGTGCGCAGCCGTCCGTGCAATCTGCTCTGGATGGAAAAACAATCCCGCACTGGTATCGCATGGTTAACCGTCTGATGTGGATCTGGCGTGGTGTCGATCCGCGTGAAATCCTTGAAGTGCAGGCTCGCATCGTCATGAGCGAAGCGGAGCGCACGGATAAAGAGCTCTACGACACGGTAATTGGTTACCGTGGTGGGAACTGGATATATGAGTGGGCAAAGCAGGCGATGGACTGGCAACAAAAAGCTGCCCAGGAACAGGACCCACAAATTAGCGGACGCCACTGGTTGCACGCATCCACGCTGTACAACATTGCTGCTTATCCGCACCTGAAAGGCGACGAGCTGGCAGAACAAGCTCAGGCCCTCGCGAATCGCGCCTATGAAGAGGCAGCTCAGCGCTTGCCCGGCACACTGCGTGAAATGGAATTTGCCGTCACTGGCGGCGCGCCCATCACGGCATTTTTACATATGCCAAAAGGTGACGGTCCGTTCCCGACCGTATTGATGTGTGGTGGTCTGGATTCAATGCAAACGGACTACTACACCCTGTATGAGCGCTATTTCGCCCCACGTGGTATTGCGATGCTGACGCTGGACATGCCTTCGGTCGGATTCTCATCTAAATGGAAACTGACACAGGATTCCAGTCTGCTTCATCAGCATGTTTTAAAAGCACTGCCTAATATTCCGTGGGTGGATCATACCCGTGTAGCTGCGTTTGGTTTTCGCTTTGGCGCTAACGTGGCAGTACGCTTGGCGTATCTTGAACCTTCGCGCCTGAAAGCGGTGGCCTGCCTTGGGCCGGTGGTTCATGCGCTGCTCAGTGACCCACAGCGTCAGGCTTCTGTTCCTGAAATGTATCTTGACGTGTTGGCCAGTCGCCTGGGTATGCACGATGCCTCAGATGAAGCGCTGCGGGTTGAGCTAAATCGCTATTCATTAAAAGTACAAGGCCTGCTGGGAAGACGCTGCCCAACGCCGATGCTTTCGGGATTCTGGAAAAACGATCCGTTCAGCCCGGAAGAGGAGTCTCGCTTAATCGCATCTTCATCTTCTGACGGTAAGCTACTGGAGATCCCGTTCAATCCGGTGTATCGGAATTTTGACAAAGCGTTGCAAGAAATAACCGGGTGGATCAATCATAGATTGTGTTAATAGATTGCTAAATTTTATTGATTTGGTAAAACAGTTGCTTCACCTAAGGAGATCGCAATGACGTTACCGAGTGGGCACCCGAAAAGTAGATTGATCAAGAAATTCACCGCGCTTGGCCCGTACATCCGGGAAGGGCAGTGCGAAGATAATCGGTTTTTTTTCGATTGTCTGGCTGTTTGCGTCAACGTGAAACCCGCACCGGAGAAACGTGAATTCTGGGGCTGGTGGATGGAGCTGGAGGCACAGGAAAAACGCTTTACGTACAGCTACCAGTTTGGTTTGTTTGATAAAGACGGCAACTGGACTGCCGTGCCGATTAAAGAGACTGAAGTGGTAGAGCGGCTGGAATACACCTTGCGTGAGTTCCATGAAAAATTGCGTGGGCTGTTAACGTCGCTGAATCTGGCGCTGGAACCTGCTGACGATTTTAAGGATGAACCGGTTAAATTAACGGCATAATGAACAGTAAAATGCCGGATGGCGGCGCAACCCCATCCGGCATTTTTTATGCTATATCAGAACTGGTAGGTCATACCCACCGCGACGATATCATCGTTGTTGATGGCCAGCTTATTATCGCTATCCAGCTGGTTGATTTTATAATCAACAAATGCCGACATATTTTTGTTGAAATAATATGTTGCACCAACATCGATATAATTCACCAGATCTTCATTGCCTACGCCTTCAATATCTTTGCCTTTCGACAACACATAACCTAGTGACGGACGCAGACCAAAGTCAAATTGATACTGGACAACCGCTTCGAAGTTTTGTGTTTTGTTGGCAAAGCCACCGGAAATAGGTGTCATATTGCGTGTTTCAGAATACATTGTCGCAATATAAATATCGTTGGCATCATATTTTAAGCCCGTGGCCCAGGCTTCCGCTTTATCACCTGTCCCGCGGCTTTGCAGATTTTGCTGATTCGTACGATCGGAATTGGTGTAAGCGCCGCTGATAGCGAAATCGCTGCCGCCAAAGTCGTAGGTCACAGAAGTACCAAAACCATCACCGTTTTGTTTCTTCACATCGCGGTCCTGGTTTTTACCCTGGTATTGCAGGGTGAGATCCAGACCATCTACAACGCCGAAGAAGTCGGTGTTACGGTAAGTCGCCAGGCCGCTGGCGCGCTTGGTCATGAAGTTATCGGTCTGCGCGGAAGAGTCGCCACCGAATTCCGGGAACATATCCGTCCACGCTTCTACGTCGTACAGCGCGCCCAGGTTACGGCCATAATCAAAGGAACCGAGATTTTTTAATTTCAGACCGGCGAAGGCCAGACGCGTTTTTTGCTGGTTTGAATCGCTTTCGGCTTTATTGCCCGCGAACTCTGCTTCCCAACGACCATAACCCGTCAGTTGATCGTTAATTTGCGTTTCGCCTTTAAAACCTAAACGGATATAGCTCTGATCGCCGTCTTTGCTGTCATAATCCGTCATGTAGTGCATGGCTTTAACCTTGCCATACAAATCCAGTTTATTCCCGTTCTTGTTATAGATTTCTGCTGCCTGTACAGATGCCGATGCAACAATACCCATCACCACTAATGCCAGAGTGCTCTTTTTCATTTTCATTCCTGATTTAAAGTACGCGCTTAAATTTTTCTGGGTGTGATCCCCGTTTAAAAACAGGATGGTTTTTATCGTCCGGGAATGAACGTTTTATGACAAAGTAAGAATATTTTTAAAAAAGGATGTTTTTTTATTTCTGTAATAAATGCGTCAAAGTCTGCCGCTACGCTTGCTGATCCTGCGCAATAAAATTTCATGCTTTGTGCGCTGGTTGTTGGCAACCGGGGCCAGTCCTGCTAAAACGTTCGTTTGATATCATTTTCCCCAATTTTGAATGGCAGAGAATCATGAGTGACAGCCAGACGCTGGTGGTAAAACTTGGCACCAGTGTGTTAACAGGCGGATCGCGCCGTCTGAACCGTGCCCACATCGTAGAACTGGTTCGCCAGTGTGCGCAGTTACATGCCGCAGGGCATCGTATTGTTATCGTTACCTCGGGCGCTATTGCCGCCGGACGTGAGCATCTTGGTTATCCAGAACTCCCGGCAACCATTGCTTCTAAACAGTTGTTGGCGGCGGTAGGGCAAAGCCGATTGATTCAACTGTGGGAACAGCTGTTTTCGATTTACGGTATCCATATCGGGCAGATGCTGCTGACGCGTGCGGATATGGAAGACAGAGAGCGTTTCCTTAACGCCCGCGATACGTTGCGCGCGTTGCTGGATAACAACATTGTTCCCGTCATCAATGAGAATGACGCTGTAGCTACCGCGGAAATTAAAGTCGGTGACAATGACAACCTCTCGGCGCTGGCGGCGATTCTGGCCGGGGCCGATAAGCTGCTGCTGCTCACCGATCAGCAGGGGCTGTTTACTGCTGACCCACGTACCAACCCGCAGGCAGAACTGATTAAAGATGTTCACGGCATTGATGATGCGCTGCGTGCCATTGCCGGGGACAGTGTTTCTGGTCTGGGAACGGGCGGCATGGGCACTAAGCTCCAGGCTGCAGACGTTGCCTGCCGCGCCGGCATCGATACCATTATTGCCGCGGGCAGCAAGCCTGGCGTCATTGGCGATGTGATGGAAGGTATTTCCGTCGGCACACGTTTTCATGCCCAGGCCTCTCCGCTGGAGAACCGTAAGCGCTGGATTTTTGGTGCTCCACCTGCTGGGGAAATTACCGTCGATGAAGGCGCAACCTCAGCCATTCTGGAGCGCGGTAGTTCATTACTGCCAAAAGGTATTAAAAGCGTGACAGGTAACTTTTCTCGTGGTGAAGTGATTCGTATCTGCAATCTCGAAGGGCGTGATATTGCCCACGGAGTTACCCGCTATAACAGCGACGCGCTACGCCGTATTGCCGGACACCACTCACAACAGATTGACGCGATTCTTGGCTATGAATACGGCCCGGTTGCCGTCCATCGCGATGATATGATCACCCGTTAAGGAGCAGGCATATGCTGGAAAAAATGGGCATTGCTGCCAAAGCAGCGTCATACAAACTGGCGCTACTCTCCAGCCGCGAAAAAAACCGCGTGCTGGAAAAAATTGCTGATGAACTGGAAGCACAAACGGAAAGCATCCTCAGTGCGAACAAGCAGGATGTCGATCAGGCACGTGAAAACGGTCTGAGCGAGGCGATGCTTGACCGCCTGGCGTTGACTCCCGCGCGTCTGAAAGCGATCGCTGACGACGTACGCCAGGTCTGTAATCTCGCAGACCTGGTAGGGCAGGTGATGGATGGTGGTCTGCTGGATAGCGGCCTGCGTCTGGAGCGCCGCCGCGTTCCTCTGGGCGTAATTGGCGTGATTTATGAAGCTCGTCCTAACGTGACGGTTGATGTGGCCTCTCTGTGCCTGAAAACAGGCAATGCGGCGATCCTGCGTGGCGGAAAAGAGACTTACCGTACTAATGCGGCGACCGTCGCGGTGATTCAGAAGGCGCTGGAAGCCTGTGGCTTACCGGCGGCGGCCGTACAGTCGATTGATAACCCGGATCGTGCTCTGGTCACTGAAATGCTGCGTATGGATAAGTATATCGATATGCTGATCCCTCGCGGTGGCGCGGGCTTGCACAAACTATGTCGCGAGCAGTCGACGATCCCGGTAATCACTGGCGGAATTGGTGTCTGTCATATCTATGTTGATGATAGCGCTGAGATAGCACCGGCGCTGAAGATTATTGTTAATGCTAAAACCCAGCGTCCAAGCACCTGTAATACCGTTGAAACGCTGCTGGTGCATCAGAATATCGCTGAACGTTTTCTGCCTGCGCTGAGCAAGCAGATGGCGGAAAGCGGTGTGACGTTACATGCAGACGAGGCGGCGCTGGCATCACTGCAAGCGGGACCTGCCAACGTGGTGGCGGTAAAAGCGCAAGAGTACGATGATGAATTTCTGTCGCTGGATCTGAACGTGAAAATCGTTACCGATCTGGATGATGCCATCGCCCATATCCGTGAGCACGGTACTCAGCATTCCGATGCGATCCTGACGCGAACCCTGCGTAATGCCGATCGTTTCGTTAATGAAGTGGACTCTTCCGCTGTGTATGTTAACGCCTCTACCCGTTTCACCGACGGTGGCCAGTTTGGACTGGGCGCAGAAGTCGCCGTAAGTACGCAAAAATTACACGCGCGTGGCCCGATGGGGCTGGAAGCTCTGACCACATACAAGTGGGTAGGCTTTGGTGACGACACGATTCGTGCGTAATTGAAACCGGGTGATGCAAAAATAGGCGTTTGATTCGCAAGGTTAATGCATCGCCCGGTTAGTTTTACCTTTTACCCCTAACCCGCATTTGTTTTCAGTTCTGCATTTTATTAATCATCCCATCCAGACGGATTTTTATCCATGCTCTCCTCTGTGTCAGAAAGGTAATATTTCACAGAATTTTCTCGCGCAGGCATGAATTTTCCTGACCTGCGGTTCATGTATTGTTTCCATGGTCCGATCTATTAGAATCAGTCTCATTTTTATGAGGAGTTGTTGCGTGAAATCGGATATTCACAAACATAGCATTCCTGTTGTGCCGCTCGGCAACCCGTTTCCCCCCCGCCATTGCTCGCTGTGTCCAAAGGGATCGGCGATTGATCGTGATAATGAATATAGATTAATAGACAAAAGAAGGAAGTTTAAAGCGGGTGACACAATTGCTCGGCAGGATGAAGCTGCGGACATGTTTTTTGTTATTCATGAGGGGTACTGCAAGTCCAGCGTGGAATGTGGCGATAACGTTTTTATCAGTCGCTTTTATGTTCCGGGAGATATTATGGCGCTGGATGCTGTTGAAGGCAGAACGTATTTGACAACTATCAAGGCCGCAACGGCTGCAGAGGTATGCCATATTGATATTGCGCGGTTGTTCAAGGTAGCAGAAAAGGACACTTCAGTTGCTGCGGCAGTAATCAAGTTTCTCTGCAGGGATAATGGATTCATTGTTGATAAAAGGCGGCGTTACGCAAATAAACACGCCGAGGCCAGAATTGCTGCTTTCCTGGTGGAGTTTTACGAGATGCATTTACGGATTGGCAGGCCAGAAACGACGCTTAAGTTGCCATTCTCTCGGGAGGAAATTGCCAGCTATCTCGATCTAAAAATTGAAACTGTCAGCCGCTCATTAAAATCACTCGAACAACAAAATTTGATTACCTTACATCGGGTACGCACAGTAACAATAAATAGTTATCTGGGTTTAAAAGGTTTTAGCTAAATCTCTCTTCGCCGGGCATTATTTATCTCTTGATACACTAGGAATATTCTATTTATATGGAAAATTCCTAGTTTTATTTTTGTGAAATAATTATCAATTCGAATACTAATCCTACAGGTTATCGTCTTTTTTATAAGAATATTCCCCCTCATCTAAATATTTCATGAGAATTTTCTTGTTGGGTTAAAAATTTAGCATAATTGCAACAAATAATAAGCATTATAGAGAAAGCATGGAGGTGTTAATTATCTTTATGTTTTGTAAGGATTTTGATGGGATTATATTTGTATGATCTTTTTGATATTTATCAAAAATATAAAAAAGATAAATTGTTTGGCATTTCTTATTTTCTCGGATGATAATTCTGAAATTTGGTGTGTTATGAGTAATTATGTCTTAGGAAACTTCTTAGAGAGTTTTTTTGCGGGAAAATTCTTATTTTTTTTGTAATTTTGCGTTTCAGGGTTTGTTGAGATGTTATTTGATTCAACTGATAATTTTTTGGCGCGGCAATTCTGGCTCGCAATTAATGGAACCGCTGGAGTGACTTAATAATAAGACTCGGTGGTGAGTTTGTTCTTAGGAGAAGATAAAAATGAAAAAATTATTATTAGTAACCTCTCTGGCTTCTGTATTTGTTGCGGCAAATGCAATGGCAGATGTTACTGCTTCTGCAACGGCCTCGTGGGACGCGACGGCAACAAAAGATACCACCAGCATGTTGGTTGTCACCCCGCTGAACTCTTTGACTTTCCAGTATGCTGAAGGACTGAATGCTTTCAACTCTCAAGACGGTGCTTTTGATGTGACCATTCAGGGTCAGGAGACGGCAACTGATTTTGAGCTGACAGCTCAGATCATTAGCAACACTCTGACCAACGCCAGTGGTGATGCTTCTACACTGAACGTAGGGGTGGCATGGAATGGCACCGCGCTGACTAATGCATCAGATACTGTCCTGGTAAACTCCAGCTCAACTTCTGGTCTTGAAAGCCTGATGGCTGATGGTGCTTATAACGGCACCGCCCGTGTCAGCGATCAATCCAACTTCAAATTCACCATCGCGTCAGCGACTTCCAATGGTAGTACGCAGGTAACGGATTACTCTGAACTGCCGGACGGTTATTGGACTGGTGATGTAAAAGTACAGTTCAATGCAACCTGGACGACTCCGGCTGCCTAAGCAATAAAAATTCGGGAGAATTTTTTCTCCCGAATTTATCAGGAATGGTGTCATGAAAAAATATTTACCGGCAGCAATGTTGGTAGGGTTAGTAGCATCTTTTCCCGGATGGGCAATTAATGTCGGTGAAATCACATCGATAATGACTTCTGCTGAGAGTTCATTATCGAAAGAAATTACCAATACGACAGACTCGGCACGTTATGTCAGCGTTTCGGTAAAACAATTGTCATCTCCTTTGGCGGGTGGTGTCGAAATAAAACCTGTTAATTCCGGAGAATTACTCTCTACACCAGCCAATCTAATTCTTCCTGGTCAGGCGAAGGATGTGTTTCGCTTTTTTTATAAAGGGCCAGCAGATGATATTGAGCGTTATTATCGTCTGCAATGGGTAGATGAACCGGTGACCGAGAGCGCGGAAACTCGGGCAAATAAAATGGCTGTTGCAACAGCGTCAGCTGAAATTGGCACTATCCTGGTGGTCGCTCCGCGAAAAGAACATTTTGAATATAGCCGAAATGGCGACGTTATTACCAATACTGGCAATGTTTCGTTTCGCGTGATCGCCTATGGGGCTTGTAAGGATAAGGCTCGTGATCAGGGGCGAGGCTGTCGCGAACGTTATTACATTATGCCTGGTACGAAAATAAAATTACAGTTTACCGACATTAGCAATAGTCGTTCACGCATCGGTATCTGGCACGGTAAGCAGTTTATTACAGTGAAGTGATGGTCAATAGCAGCCATCTGTACGGGATAAATAAAAATACCGGAATGTAAGGATGCATATGACAACAACAAATATTGTCGGCGGTAGCATTTGTTTTTTTCTTGCGCTGACACCAGGATTTTCACATGCAGCCCCAGTAAAAGTGGGCAATTACGTTATTCCCAGCGCTTTCGCCCGTTCACTGGAGCAGGGAATGACGGTGCCGGTATATATTCGTTACAACGAGACTGACGAGAAAAGTCAGCAAAAAATTGCCGATGCGGTGATTTCGCTTGTTGATGGCAATATTACAGTAAAAGCTCTGACTCTCGCTGAATTGCCTAATAATGCGGTGTTATCTGGAAAAACACGCGCGATGGTGGAAAAAATTCGTGATGTGAAATTTCATGATAACACGAATATAGAGCTATCAGATGACGCGCGCCTGCAACTCAATGTCTCTTCATTTCACCTGGAGATGATTGTCAGCAAAGATGCCTTAACTGAAGCGATTGTCGCGCGAAGCAGTCTGCTTGGACCTTCCAGCGTGGACTCTCTCTCTAACGTCCTGAACTATAACTTTGGTTCTTACTACAACGATTATCGTAACGGCAGCAGTACCCGCAGCTATCTGACGATGGACAACACAACATCGCTGCGTGAACACCATATCAACATTAATGGTTCGTTCTACGGCATAGGTGACAGCAATGGTACCAGTAAACTATACCGTGCGATGTATGAGCGCGATTATGAAGGGTATCGACTGGCGCTAGGGATGCTGGACACCTGGAATGTCCAGTCGATTGCCAGCCTGAATGCGCTTAATGGCGGTAAAATTTATGGCGTGAGCTACGGAAACAAAGGAAGTACCGTTGTAGAAAATACCGCGCTTTCGCTCACACCGATCACCGTATTTTTGCCAGCAGCTGGTGAAGTTCATGTATTCCGTGACGGGCGTTTGCTCAGCGTACAGAACTTTAATATGGGCAGCTATGAAATTGATACCAGTCGTTTTCCGTATGGTGTTTATGACGTCACGGTAGATATCGTGGTTAATGGCCGGACAATTAATAGTCGTATTAGCCGGGTTAATAAAATCTTTGCACGCCAACAAGCTGCCGGAATTGATCAGCTCTCATGGCAGATTTTTGGTGGCTCACTGGATTACGACCGTGTGAGCTATAAACGTAACCATTATCGGGATTTGGGCAGTGAGCAGACCTGGATTGCCGGAGGGGCTGCATCGGTGACGCTGGCGATATTGTCGGGATTAGGTCTGAAATCGACGATCTACGGCTTTGACAATAATATGGTCAATGAAACGGACGTCACGCTCAATGTGAATGAATACGTAAGCATTGGCAATCAGACGCTGGTGGCGAACGATTCGTCATGGCGAAACATCAGTAACATCAATCTCAATGTACCTGAGGGATATGGTTCTCTTTGGGCATCTCGTGAAGATAGTAAAATTGGCGATCGTCTGCCCATGCAGGAGCGTGACAATTATTCCATTGGTGGAACTCTTAACCTCGGAAAGTTTATTCCTCATGGAGGCTCGCTTACTGTTAGTCAGACGGAGAATCGTTACTCGGGAAATAAATACCGTAACCTGGACTACAGCACAACCCTTTATTCTGGCAGATATGCCTCGGTTGGGTTACGTGCAGGTATTCAACGCTATTACTACAACAACCGAAATGACGATGGACGTCAGGAACGTTATGTCAGCCTGGATTTATCGTTACCGTTGGCTTCGTGGTTGAGCATGGGGGTCTCCCGGGATCGCTATGGCAGCACCCAGGGTAATCTCAGTGCACGAAAGCAGTATGCTGAAGGCCCCATCAAATCGGTCGGATTGTCGGCATCAACACGTCTGAGTGGTGAACAGTATTACGATAACAATTACTCTATAAACGGGAATCTGAGTTATGACACGAAATATAACGCAGGCACCGTATCGGTAACGCGTTCCGCAGACAACTCCACCAATATGAACTTCTCTTCTCAAGGTTCCCTGGCGTGGGCAGGTAAAGATTTTGGTCTGAGTAAAGAGAGGCAGCGGTCTGGCGTCATTGTGAAAACAGATTTGACCGGCGAGGGGAAACTGGCTGCGAAGATTAATAACCGTAATTATATTCTCAGCGGCAAATCAAATTTCATTGCACTGCCGCCTTATGCTCGGTACAAGCTGGAGATCCTCAATGATAAAAACTCTGAAGATAGCTTCGATATTGTTTCAGGGCGTAAGCAGGAACTGACGCTATATCCGGGCAACGTGGGTGTTATCAACCCTGAAGTGAAAAGCATGGTCACCGTATTCGGGCGTATTCGTTACCCCGATGGGCAGTTGGCTGCAAATACCGATATCCATAACCACATCGGTAAAACGCGTACGGATGAAAAGGGTGAGTTTGCTATCGATATCGATAAGAAGTATCCGGTCATTACGTTAATTTCAGCCAATGGCAGCATATGCGAAGCCGATCTCGATTTGGAAAAAACACGCGGTGCAGCGTGGGTTGGTGATGTGAAATGTGCAACGCAAACCACGATGGCGCAGAGGTAATAAAATGAAAGTATTAATTAAATTAGCTACTGTAATCTGTGCTGTGGGGAGCTTCGCGCCTGTGCCTGCTTTGGCTTTGAATGCAATCTCTTCCGGTTCAGTCAGTAATAACTATTTGTTTATTGAAAATGCCATTGATAGTGAATACTTTATTACCCCCTCGTTACTCGATCCGCGTTTCAGCGGGTCAAACACGTGGATAAAATACGGTACCTCTCAGGTGAGTCTCGGGTATTTAGGTTTTGTCGGCTGGACTGCGCCTGGAAATTATTATCAGGACATGTGGATTGATAATTCCCCGATTAATGGACCTTTTCGGGGGATCCGTTGTTATAGTGGCACCCAGTGTCCATCAACTGGGTTTATTGCCGGGCAAGGCACTGACAAAAACGGTTTTTATCATGCGCAAGTAGGGTCTGTCGCAGGCGTTATTGGTGGCGCCTACGGATTTGCCTCTCTGACTGATACTGCCTATGAATACTTTCGTAATGTGCCTACCGGTAGCAGCGAAACCTATGTGTTCAACCGCTGTTATACTTCTGTAAATTATGATTATTCTTCCGGGCAACGCTGCAAAGACCAATCCACTGGATTATGGAATTACGTTAATTACACGTTAACCAAACGCGGGCATCTGTCACTTGTTTCGACTAATGCATTTCAAGAACTTTGGGTTGCCAGCGACGGTACCCCGAGCATTACCAAAGACTCCGGTTATTGCGAGCTTGGCGTGGTAGGTAGCACAGACGGCGTGATTTGCAAAATGGTGAGTTTTAACCTGCAACAAACGGCAAACCTAACCACCTACTTAACATTTCGCGCTTATGTTGACACGGCGATGCTTGGTTTTACACCAGGAGCGGCCACAGTGAGATACTCCGGGAATGGTTCAAACTGGTATAACTATAATACTTCAACTGTTTATTCCAACGTTTTCACGACTTCTGGAGAGTACATTTATATTTTTCTGTCGAAAGCATTTCTGAAAAATCTCGTCGATTCAGGAATCAGCATTACTAACAGTCAACCGTTTACCTTCGGTTTTTATAATGGCTTAACACCAGAGTCAGGGCACTACCAGTTTACCCCTTCGCTACAGCTCAATATTGTGCCGAAGGAGTATGGGATCAGTATCATCTCTTCGGATAACACCGCTTCTGCGAGCGGCAGTGGCACGATTGGCGATGCCGCTCCTATTGAAATGGATTACACCGTAACCGTCTCGGGTCCCCGTCAGGCCGATAGCATTACGGCACAAGTTATCGGGGAGAGTACGACGATAAATAGCGTGCCTTACTGCCTGTTTACCTCCACGCAAGGAGGACTGTCCGTCCCAATCCCCGCCTTTCTTCAGTACAACAGTCAATCGGGGGGCGTGGTGCAGAAACGAAATAGCTGTAGTGAAGCGGCAATCAACATGAGTGATGCGCAGTGGCAACAGACGCCCTGGGACGCAAATAACAACGATGACGGAAGTTACTATGCTACTGATTTGAAGTTGCTTTTCCCAATGAATGATTCGCGTTCGATGTTAACCGTTACCGGTACAGACTGGGAAGGTGTCGTCAGTGCCAGTGGTGAGATAAAAGTAACGGCGAATTGGGTGGGAGTGACGCCATGAGCCACTGCCGTCTGGCACTTAGATGGGCATTTATCTTTCTTTCCGGGCTGGCTGCATTCTCCGCACAGGCTGTCTACCTGGAGTCGACTATTTATGAGATGCCATCGGATAAATCGTTTATCAGCAAACGAATCTATAACGATAGCCAGAAACAGAATTTGTATAGTATTGGCGCAGTAAAAATTGATAAACCGGGACCGGGAGGTGAAAACAGAAGTGCCATTGCTGAAGGCGAACTTCTGTTTACACCGCTGAGTTTTTCACTGGCACCGCAGGCGAGCGAGTTTTTTAAGATTTTCTACCGTGGTCCGCAGGATGATAAAGAACGCTATTACCGAATTCTGTTTCGCGAAATGCCGATAACGTTGTTTACCGAGCGTAATCAAGAGAAAGGAGGGCAGGCTCTCCCTGTCATCGCTATGGACACAATATTGGTTGTTCGCCCAAGGGAAATGAATCTGGCTTATACCATTGATGAGGCAAACGGGACACTGAAAAACACCGGGAATACTTTTTTTAAAATCATCATACACCAGGGGTGCAACTCAACCGATGATGAAGCCACCATGCGTTATGTGTTACCGGGGGAAAGCTGGCATAGTAACGAACTGAAATCAAAAAACCGAAAATTTATCGTTGCGCTGCAGAAATACATACCTGTGGGCCAGGGGTGCTTCAAACTCAATCAATAGTAAGCATTGAGTCTGATCTGATATGCCATGATTAGATATTGAACCTATACTGTAACCATCTATATAAAATGTAGTAATCAGCTCAGCACAGATGAGGCTATGGTTATTTGTTTTCAATATCACGGTATTTAAGAGCCAGTAGTATGAAAAGTATAATTAATGATCAGGTTGAGTATGATTCCACCAGCAAAAGCCTGAAACATCGCGATACTACAATAATCCTTTCGGCGTCTACAGTGAGACTACTTGAGTTATTTATTGCCCATAAAAATCAACAACTCCATCGCGATTTTATCATTGAAGAAGTATGGGAAAAGCATGGTATGGCTCCATCGGGTCATAGTCTTAATAAAAGTATCAGTATTTTGCGAAAAGCCTTTAGTGAGTTGGGGGCGGGAAATCCCATTGAAACGCTGCCCCGGCAGGGATTTTTGTTCCATGCTTCGATCTGCGACGAATCGGCATCTTCCAGTGGGGATGAAGTTGTGAGTTTGGTATCTGAAACGGAAAAGGTGATCTCATCCGTAAGACCTAAGCGTAAAAATATTATTCTGCTCATTTTATTATTTTTTTTACTTGGGAGTGTTTTTTTCATATTGCCAGTTTTTAATTCAGGTACCACGAATTTTATCTATATTAGGGCAATAGGTGATTGTAAACTTTATACTGCAGATGACAATAACGCTGATAAAACTAAAGCGTTTTTATCTTCTGATATGTGGCGAAAAGTGAATGCGGTTTGTCATGATGGTAAAAAAACGATTGTTTTTTATGATGACAATAATTTATCAGCAGGTAACTCTCTTAAAGAGAACTTTCTCGGAGTTTGTTCGCTAGGTAAAGGAGGTGCTGCCCATGAATGCGAAAACTTTATTTATTAGTGTGGGGGTCATCCTTGCAATAATAGCAGCATTCTATCTTTATCATCATCATGATTCGGAGACGCTGACCTGTTCTGCCAAAAATTATCTGCATCTGGATGCGCAAACTCAGGGGGTAAAGATTGAAGGTGAAGTTCTGCTGGTTTTTCGTATTTCTTCCGCTACAAAAGGGCGGGTATCTCAGGTGGGAAGCCTTAATGTTCAGGGTAAACATTACGCCGTAGATCGTAATGTCGAATTGAACTTTATAGGTAAAGATCGTGATGGATACCTACAGACCCGCCGCGTGGCCACCGTCAAAAATAAAAATGATAATGTCCCTGATGAAGTTACAGACCTGCTCATGTCACGTCAGGATATTTTCTATTACAAGATCATTCATATCGCGGGAAATGTTTATGCGATAAGAGATCTGCGACGTACGCTCATGGTTTGTCGGGCAGCATGAATTGCAATAAAGTATTATTTCCACGGTTGTTTGTGGTTGTATATTTTGTTGCTGTTTGAATTGTGGTTTTTTATTTTGCCTTGCTGTGAAAGTGAGTAAAAGGATTTGTACTGATAAAACATTAGGAATTTTCCTTTTTTAATATTTAAAATGGCCTTACCATTTGTTGGGAATACTCATGTGGATAATCGTGATTATAAACTCTGAAACTACGTGATATGACTTATGGATAAAGTTAATTTGCGAATCGCATTATAATTGCTGGAGGCTGAAGGTGTTGTATATTCTCTCGTTTATAAAACGAGGGACCTGCTATGCCATAAATTTAAGTTGGTGGTAACTATGAATACGAAAAAGGTTTTTCTGCTCAGTTATGATATTTTTCTTTTCTCAGGAATAAAAGCATGGTTGCCAAATCTGGTGTTGGTCGATGCGCGGACATTTATTTCTGGTACGCCGTCAGTTACTCTACAATATCCGTCCTGTTTGCTGGTTATCGATAACCGGTTACCATTATTCCTGGTCAGGAAGTGGTTCCAGAGAAACAGTACGCAGTTTATTAATATAAATTGTATTGTTCTTCGGATGAATGAAACCCGTCCTGTTAATCGGGGGTACGAGGAGTATGCCTTTATTAATGGACGGGAGTTGTCGGATCAATTGATTTCTCAGCTAAGAGCCAATCTAATGGAACCCAATGAGGTTGTGGAAGTCACTAAAGGTTCAACAATGTTTACTTTTCATTTGACTGAATTTGAAGAGGAAATGCTGTATGCATCATTCACAAAAGAAAAGTTGCACGATTTTTGTATTGCTAACTCGCTAACAATTAAGTCAGTGTATCGATATCGGGAAAGAATTACTGCCCGACTAGGATTTTCTCATTTTAATGAGGTTGTCATTTTTTTGACCAGGAATAATTTATTGCATGAAGATTATCCGACAAGCAGTCATTCTGCAGAGAATATAATTTACGGCGATGCATATGATGCCTCAGATTCTAGTAGACTGAGTATGGCAATAAGGAATGAAGAAATCATTCCTTATTTTCAACCCATCGTAAATATTAGTGGGGACGTCTGTGGTGTTGAGGTTTTAGCTCGCTGGCCACAGGGTCATAACTATGCCATTTCTCAGCGTGAGTTTATTCCGCTGGCAGAGAAAAGTGGTTTAATTAATGAGCTGACGAGCTATTTAATGACCACCGTTGCGCGTGTACTGGTCGATGGAGGTGAGGGTATCAATAAAACTCTATTCGTCTCATTTAATGTTAGTCCATCTGGTTTAAGCAACCCCGTCTTTTATTGGGAATGCCTTAATTTCATGGAAATAACGCAAAGGCTACCGATTAAATTGATGATTGAAATAACCGAAAACCAGACCCTCACTATCACTCCGGCAATCAAAGAGCTGATACGATCACTGAGAAACAGAGGGGTGCTGTTTGCTTTAGATGATTTTGGGACTGGATACGCTAACCTCTGCTATCTCAATGAGTTAGAACTTGATGTTATAAAAATTGACAAAACGTTCATCAAGGCTATTAAAGAGGTTGAGCAACATATTCCTATGCTCGAGTCAATCATTCACCTTTCCGGACTATTGGGATTGCGTATGGTCGCGGAGGGCGTTGAATACGGCTATCAGCAGCAGTGGCTGGGAAAAAATAATGTTGATTACCTGCAGGGTTATCAATTTTTACCGCCAGTGACGTTTGATGATTTTATCCGGTATTACAAGCAGTCTGTAAGTATGTTTGAATCAGTGTCTGACTCCACTTTCTCAACGTAGAGCCTTTCGGGAATGAGAAGGGCATAAGACTTAGTACGTGCGTGTGTTAAAAGCCGTATGGTTATCTACACTATTTTTATTTCCGGAGCATCAGGGGCAAATGCCTCCGGTGCAGTTTTTTTGCAGAGACAGGCACGATAGGTTTTGCCTGTCTGGTTAAGGAGATATCCTGTTGCGAGCGAAGCATCATTTGTTTATTTATCCTAAACGGGTTATTCATAGCTGTGTAAGTGTTAATCGCTAAAGTCCCGAGGTTAGCCCGTAGCCATGCGTAATTTCCTGATAAAATTAAGAGTATGGTTTCCGCCACCGCTGATCTTAGTACTATTCCTCGTCGCGGATGCGTTGACGCTGAGCCAGCGTTTTTCTTTCGGCGCGGTGAATACCGCGTTAAGCGTATTGCTGGCGGTTGTCAGCCTGGCGATGATACTTCATACCGCGTGGCAGATGCGGATGAAACGTACGACGCTCAACCCGCTTCATGCAGAAAAATCGACCACGCTTGTTACCAGCGGATGTTACGCCTGGAGCCGCAACCCGATCTACCTTGGTATGAGTGGACTCCAGTTGGCCTTTGCTCTCTGCGTCGGGAGCATTGCCGGGATACTGGCTGTACCGCTGTTTATGCTGGTAGTTGCCAGATTGCATATCGATTTTGAAGAGGAACAACTGCGAAAACATTTCGGGCTGGGATGGGAACATTATGAACGGCAAGTTCGTCGTTGGTTATAGTAATACCCGGTGATCTCGAATTTAGCTATTGCCAACGGGAAAAGCGATGCAAGCGCTCCGCTGTGTCTGTGATGGCGTGTGTGGAAGCACTGACCATATACAAACGGGTAGGCTTTGTGACGACACGATTCGTGCGTAATTGAAACCGGGTGATGCAAAAATAGGCGTTTGATTCGCAAGGCCATTGACGCGTCGCCCGGTTAGTTTTAACCTTCTACCCCGTGCTCACATTCGTGGACATGTCCTTTTCAGGGCCGATATAGCTCAGTTGGTAGAGCAGCGCATTCGTAATGCGAAGGTCGTAGGTTCGACTCCTATTATCGGCACCATTTTAAACTCTTCCCTGGTCTACCTAAATCAACTCAAAGCCCGTATGTTGTGGCTTCTGGCCCATATCTATCTGCTGTTATCAACCGGAATCAAGTTATTGTTGGGGGGCATAAGTGGGGGCACTATCGTAGGTTGCATCATTTTAAATGCGTTTAAAATTTTAAATGTATCAGGGAGTTTTTGATTTTTTTATCCTTTTGATTTTTCTATATTTTAAAAGTGACAGTCGATAATTATTTGAAAACACCCTTGTGAACGTCTGTTGAGAGTCAAAACCATACTTAAAAGCGATTTCTATAATCGATTCATTGGTTTCAACAAGATCCCTGGCCGCAAGTCTGAGTTTTTTATCTCTAATATATTTACCAAGACTAACGTCTTTAACCTGCATGAAAACCCGCTGAAGATGCCACTTCGAGTATCCTGCTCGCGTTGCAACATCCTCGATCTTCAGCGGTTTGTGTATGTTTAAATCAATCCATTGGATTATCTCATCGATGATGTCTTCTGTTCTGAACATAAGTTGACGCTCATTATGAAAGGTTTATGACACCATCCTTCTCAGGATATTGATAATTTATTTATAAATTGCTGCAACACCGTGCAAACGATTGTTCCCTGTGATTGACAGAATTTTGAATGATGTTGCACCTTGTTCATCAGCCTTGCGAGAAAGCTCATTCGATAAATCATTAAGTGTATAGGCATTGCTGGTCGAGACTACGCCAATCTTTTGTTTACCATCTGTATGATTAATATGCTGGGCTGCAGATGCAACATTCATTGAAATAAATCCGATGAGGAATGTCGTCACAAATAGTGTTTTCATATTGCGTACCTCTTCTGAGTAAATTTTTTACCAGACCTGAGAACAGAAGGAATTCCTGCTGGTTCTCACAAATAAATATACGGTTCTAAGCTGTCATAAAACTGACAGCCATATGACAAAATTGTCAGGTTTTTAGATGGTTAACTTGTTTTGAATACAGGTTTTTCTGTTGATAATGCACGCAGGTTCTTTACCGCGAGGTGTCCATATCTAAAAAAAGTCACGGGGTGATGGGCCAATTTAATGGTAGTGTTCATGACGAAAAGTAATATTTTTAGGTGCCGCGGTAACGCGTATTTTCATGACAAACCTTCTGATAACACAGACTTATTTCTGGTATGAACAGAATATCAATTATCGCTATTGTCAGTAATGAGGCTAAAATGATGGTGCCTGTGAACATCCATCATGGTCCTCTTTGGGGGAATGCTTTAATAAGGAAATAGCCAATGCTTAGAGAAAACTTCAACGAACTGCAAATCTTTCTTGTGGTAGCAAGGGAGAGAAGTTTTACCAAAGCTGCTGGCAAACTTGGTGTTTCTCAGTCAGCACTTAGCCATGCGATAAAAGCGCTGGAGGAAAGGTTAAACATCCGCCTTTTAACCCGAACCACCCGAAGCGTTGCCCCCACAGAAGCAGGTGAGAGAATTATTGCCTGTCTTGAACCGCGTATTGCCGATCTTGAGCAGGAGCTGGAATCGCTCGTGCAACTTAACGGTATTGCCTCCGGCAATATCCGTTTATCCGCCGGGGAACATGCTGCGCGAAGTCTTGTATGGCCGAAGCTAAAACCTTTCCTCAGGGAATACCCGGAAATCAATGTCGAACTGGTTGTTGATAATGGTTTTGTCGATATTGTTGAAGGGCGTTTTGATGCCGGAATTCGTCTGGGCGAGAGCGTGGCTAAAGACATGGTCGCTGTAAGGATCGGACCGGATATGCGGATGGCAGTGGTTGGCGCACCGTCATATTTCGCCGCTAACCCTGCTCCTGAAACACCACACGAATTACAAAATCATCGCTGCATCAATATGCGTCTGCCGACTGCCGGTGGGCTTTACCACTGGGAGTTCGAGAAGGAAGGGAAACCGTTACGTGTCAGAGTTGAAGGGCAGGTGACCTTTAATCTACTGGCAGAAAGGATCGATGCTGTTTTATCTGGTTTTGGTATCGCTTGTGTTCCTGAGGATATGGTTGAGGATTATATAAAGTCAGGAGAACTTATTCTGGTTCTGCAGGAGTGGTGTCCTTCATTCCCCGGTTATTACCTTTATTATCCCAGCCGCAAACAGCATCCACCCGCTTTTGCGCTGATGATAGATGCGCTTCGGTACTCTGAATAGCGGGTCCGTAATTCACGGTGGACCCGCTTAAGTTTTAACGGCCTACACGAGCCTGGTGCTCAGGTGAGTAGCGCGCGCCGACGATTTTGATTGTTTCAAGCGCCTGTGTTACCTGAAATAAATCATCCTGCGAAAGAATAAGGTCAGCAGCCCCCAGGTTTTCCTCCAACCGGTGCAGTTTGGTTGTACCCGGAATAGGAACAATCCACGGTTTTTGTGCCAGTAACCATGCCAACGCGATTTGCGCAGACGTTACACCTTTCTCGGCAGCCAGTTCACCCAATAAATAGACCAGCTTTTCATTGGCTTCAATCGCTTGCTCGGCGAAGCGCGGCACGGTGCTGCGGTAATCATCCTTCCCAAAAGTCGTTCCTGACTTAATCGAGCCTGTCAGGAATCCTTTGCCTAATGGGCTGAATGGCACAAAACCAATGCCCAATTCCTCCAGCAACGGCAGGATCTCCTGTTCAGGCTCGCGCCACCACATGGAGTATTCGCTTTGCAGGGCAGTGACAGGATGTACAGCATGCGCACGGCGAATGGTTTGTGCTCCCGCTTCGGACAGACCGAAATGTTTGACCTTCCCTTCTGCTATCAGGTCTTTTACCGTTCCGGCAACATCTTCAATTGGAACATCAGGATCGACACGGTGCTGGTACAGCAAATCAATAACGTCTGTCTTGAGACGGCGTAATGATCCTTCAACAGCTTCACGGATATGCTCTGGACGGCTGTTTAAAATCTGCTGCTTGTTGTTATCTCCAAAGGTAAAACCAAATTTAGTTGCGATAACCACGCGGTCGCGAAAGGGTTTTAAGGCTTCGCCGACAACGTCTTCATTCAGAAATGGACCATACACTTCAGCGGTGTCGAAGAAAGTAACGCCACGTTCAACCGCTGCGCGAATGAGTTCGATAGCCTGACGGGTATCTGTCGCCGGGCCGTAGCCGTGGCTGAGTCCCATGCAACCGAGCCCAAGCGCTGACACTTCTAACCCGGATTTACCCAGATAACGTTTTTGCATTTAATGAATACCTCTTTTATCGCGGCTTAAACATCAAGTTTGCGGCCAGTCAGCCATTCCACCATTGCTGGATCGCGGTGTGAGAAGAATGCGCTGGTTGCGGTGTCAAGGGCGGCAATCTGCTGCATATCCTCAGTAGTGAGTTCAAAATCGAGAATGTTGATGTTCTCTTCCATACGTACTTTTCGTACTGATTTAGCCAGCGAAACGATGCCTCGCTGGAAGATCCACCGCAGAACAACCTGGCCTACGCTTTTGCCGTACTTATGACCAATCGCCGTTAATACGGGATGCTGGAACAGACCATTTTTACCTTCAGCAAACGGAGCCCAGGCTTCCGGTTGAATCCCACGGCTTTGCATCCAGGCAACGGCATGCAGTTGCTGGTTGAAGGGGTTAACTTCAATCTGGTTTACTGCGGGGACAACGCTGTTGAAGGCGATAAGGTCGGCCAGTCTGTCAGGATGGAAGTTACTGACGCCAATGGCGCGAATTTTGCCTGCCTGTTGCAGTTCTTCCATGGCACGCCAGGCACCATGGACATCACCGTAAGGCTGGTGAATCAGGTACAGGTCAACGTAGTCCAGTTGCAGCCGGTTCAATGAACGCTCAAACTGAGCTTTAGCACCTGCGTAATTGGTATCCTGTAGCCAAAGCTTGGTTGTTACAAAGAGCTCGCTACGAGCGACACCGGTCTGTTTCAGTGCGTTCCCAACCTGGGTTTCATTCTGGTATGAAGCAGCGGTATCGATCAGGCGGTATCCCGTATTGATTGCATCAATAACGGCACGCTCGCATTCGGCGGCATCCGTCATCTGAAACACACCAAAACCCAGCAGGGGTATTTCGATACCATTGTTCAGTTTTACAGTTTGCATGACGTTATCTCTCAGCTGTTGTCCGGGAAAAGCATAACGCAAACTGATTTATTTGATTAGATAGGGTAATTAGCTAGGGTTTATTAGATATGTTCATTAATCTTGCGGATATATGATGATAGGCTTCGTACAGGAGCGGAAGTCACTTCTGTCGATATGTGTTGTTAATGGTGAGTAATTAATGCATCGTGACGAAGTGTTATGATCAAAATGTTCTGTACATAAATTGAAAAAAACGATGGTAAATAAAATACTGGTAAGTGCCTGCCTGATGGGGTTAAAAGTCCGTTATAACGGAAGTGAGAAAGCACAGGTGACGGCTCAACTTGCTCGCTGGCAAGAAGAACAACGTCTGGTAATTCACTGCCCCGAAATGGCTGCCGGGTTGCCTGTGCCACGCCCACCGGCAGAGATTATTTCTGCTTGCGGCACAGATGTGATGCAAGGGCGAGCCAGAATAATAGAGAACACGGGGCGAGATGTTACGGAACAATATCGACTCGCAGCCTGGCTGGCATTGCGCACGGCACTGGAATCTGGTTGCACCGCTGCGTTGTTAACTGACGGCAGTCCAACATGTGGTGTCGAGTTTATTTATGACGGCTCTTTCAGTGGCCAGCGTAAATCAGGTATGGGAGTTGCGGCATCGCTACTCTCAGAGCATGGTATAAAAGTATTTTCAGATACACAGGTTGTGGAGCTTATTTCCTGGATTAAGGACAGAGATTTTGAGTTAGCGTCCGCTTCCCGCTCTTAACGGGTATCATCCGTCTTAATTCAGACCGCTTCGTGCCAATCTGTGAATGAGAAGATGATCTTGTTCAGTTTGAAAATCCTGATTACTCTGGCGGGGCTAATACTTTTAGTTTAAACGAGGCAAGATTGATTTTTTTCAAAAGTAAAGGCTGTTAAATGTAGGGCTACTCCTCCCATTGAGTCAAACTTATGACGAATTTACCTTACGAAACTTTCCTGGAAGCACCCGGTCCACTGGGCCCCCTTAAAGGCACTTTACTCAGTTCTTCTCCAAATCCTGAGAATATTATTTTGATCGTTCCTGGCTCAGGACCCACTGATCGTGAGGGCAATAATCCGCTTGGCGTCAATGCCGGGACTTACCGACTTCTTGCGGAAGGGTTGGCTAAAAAAGGCAGAGCGGTGTTAAGAATTGATAAACGTGGCATGTTTGGCAGTTCATCAGCAGTTATGGATGCGAACTCGGTAGTCTTGAAAGATTATGTCGACGATATTCGGTCGTGGTTGAACATTCTGAACCGCCGATTCAATACAAAATGTGTTTGGCTCCTTGGACACAGCGAAGGTGGGATAGTTACACTAGCTTCAGCTCAGGAAAATCAGATCTCTGGCATAATCCTGGTCGCAACACCATCACGCCCCCTGAGCGAAGTTTTGCGGCATCAGTTCAAAACAAATCTAGAGGACGCGACTCTTCAAACGCTGGGGGGTAAAGTTATCGATGCGCTTGAACAGGGCCAATATATCGATGTTGAAAATATGCCCCCCGTATTACAAAGTATATTCAATCCTTCAGTTCAGGGATTTCTTATAGACCTTTTTACATACAACCCGAGCCAAATGATAGAGGCTGTAACTAAACCGATATTGATCTTACAAGGAGAACGAGATATTCAGGTGGATAAAAACAACGCAGGAGAACTTGCAGCAGCAAACCCTGGAGCAACGGTTGTAATGTTTCCTGATACAAATCACGTATTAAAGCCGGTTACTTCAGATAACAGGCAAGAAAATATTGCTGCTTATACAGACCCATCACTTCCTCTTGCGCCCGGTATAGTTGATGCCATTTCTCAATTTTTGTCTAAAAATGCAGGCAACATTAGCCCTGAATAAGAATATGCAGCCCCGGGAAATTGCACAAGTTTTCAGATTCGAGCGGGTTGAGCGACTACCCATCCCGATATGTATGATTAAACTAAGCCAGATGTTATTAGCGCAACGCAGTTTCTCGCTCACAGCAGATAGCCTGATTTGAAAGTCTCACAACTGAGATCAGACTACTTCAAACCAGAGAAAATCTTTATAAATAGGATATTCGTTCTGCGCCTTCATCACTGGAGGCTCAATATTTTCTCGTGCTACTGCAGTTTTTTCTCTTTCAGGAACTGGCTTACTAAATCTGCGATCTGAACATTATTCAGATCAGAAAACGGGAAGTGAGTATTGCCTTTTATTCCTATCTCCGGAAGGTGCGTAACCGTCACATCCCCGCCGTGTTTGTTCACCACGTTGCGCCACTCACGAGCCATTGCCAGGCGTACTCGCCAGCTGTCCTGCGCGGGCATCGCCACGGGTTTATCCGGTATGTTATCGCCGTAAATAATCAGAATCGGGATTTTAGTCAGTGCCATAAACTGTTCCATTGGAACAGGTTCACCTTTCAGCGTGTCGAAAGCACTTGGCATTGGTGCCGGTAATTCTTTCTCCGGAAAAACAAAACTGCTGCCTGGCTCAAAGGCGATAATGGCTTTGACCTTGTCGTTTTTCATCGCGGTATACCAGCCTGGCCCGCCACCCTGAGAGTGGGTGAAGAGGATAGCCGGACCGGATTTATCCACTACTGCGGACATCGCATCAGAAATTACATTGATATCAAACGGCCCTGTATTCGGAGTCATCTGACGGAAATACTGATTCAGTGCCTCTTTGTCGTGAGAGAACTGAACGCCTTTAAAATACTCAGGCCACACGCCAACACGGAACTGATTAAACCACATCTGCTCATCGGGTTTTGGCGTGACAGTACCTTCTACTGTAGAGCGCCCGGCGCTGCCCCGACGCGGTTGATCGACAAGATAAGTAGAGAACCCACGGCGCAGGAATATATTCTGAAACCCTTCGCGACCGTCCGGTGTGCTTTCCCAGGTACGGGAAAACTGACCTGCGCCGTGCAGCATGACAATAGGGTATTTATGCGGATTTTCCGGAATTTGGTAGAAAACAGACGCATGATCACCATGATAAGTTTGACCAGCAGAATCCAGTGGTTTTTTCGCGTTAAATGTACCTGGTGCTGCGATGATAGCGCCGCCAGCAGAAAAGCTTCCTTGTTCCTGAATGATTAATGGCTCTGCATACACCGACTGAACCGCCAGACCACCCGCTATCACGCTGATGGCCAGCGCTTTTAAGATTGTCTTCAAGATTACATCCTCTGTTATGTTTGCAGCTTAATAATATCTGAGTTGGCCCTGGCGATAATTTCGTTCCGATGAATACCCTTATTTGTCCGGTTCATGAATAGGAACGATTAGCTACGTATTGTCTCTAACCAGTTAGTTACCATCTCTGTGGTTCTCCGCTCCTGATCGCATTCAATGACCAGCGGTTTTTCCCGGCGCGCGGTTGGGGCAAGTTTTGCAAGGATGCCGTCGCTGTCCCCTTTACCGTAACCGCCGTGGGTGATAAATGGGATGAGTAATTTTCCCTCGAGGTTATGGCTGCTCAGAAAGGTTTGTACTATGGGTGGCACACTGGTGCTCCAGACGGGAAAGCCTAAATACACGGCCTCATAACGTTCGATATCTGCGACGCTATTTTTTAATGCCGGTTTAATTCCCCGGGCCCGTTCATTTTTTGCTTGTTCAACGGTCTGAAAATAGTCTTCCGGATAAGGTTTTTCCGGCTCGATTGTAAACAGATCGGTATTCAGGCTTCGGTGAATGATACCCGCAACCACCCGAGTGTTCCCGCTACGAGAAAAGTACGCTACCAGAATGCGGCTATTACCCCGTACGTTTGCGTTTCCAGTTGCCGCTGAAGCCAGAGAAACGTTCGCCAGTGTGAGCCCGGCAAGCGCTGTAAGTAACATTCTTCGGGTGGAATCATGCTCCATAACTCACTCCTCTGTTTGCTTGCCACCGCCCATTCCAATGCTTCTTCAACGCGAATGGCTGCAACATTTTCGCCATATTCACGCCGAAACTGCGCCAGCGGGTGCAGCATTTGCCGAGAGATTAAAACCAAAGGTCAGCAGTATCGCTGTCCAGGAAGAAAACGTAGAGAAGGGCAGTAACAGTGCGGGGTAAGGTAAATATCGAGTCATGCAAAGCGTCCTTATCAAGGATGGGAAAGATAGCCTGCGATGATTCTAAAGAGTGGGACATGTCTTCAGGCTGACGACCCCCTGACATCTGTGTCAGTTAATCTTATTTCTGGCTCTGTCCCGGGGGGAGTGTGGCTGAATGCGTTATCCGGCTGCATTGCAAACGTGACACCAAATGTGTTGATACCGTCCTCACTACGCGCAAAGACGTCCCCCTGGTGCATAATGGCGACGGCACGTACGATTGATAAACCCAGCCCGTGATGGGTATCGCTCCTGGCTCTGGAAGTATCGACGCGATATAAACGTTCAAAAAGCCGATGTAAATGTTCCGGCGCAATGGGAGCACCCGGGTTAGAAACTTCAACGCAGGCGTGATTATTCGTTTCGCTCAACCGAACGGTAACCGTACTGTTGGATGGCGAATGTCTTGCGCTGTTTTCCAGTAAATTTGCAAGTGAACGGTGGAACAGCCGTCGGTCGATATGCGCGGTGACGTCACCTTCAATATCAAGGGAAAGCTGTTTTTCAGCAAAGGAAGGCTCTACATACTCCGCTGTTTTAAGGGTCTCTTGACGCAGGGAAACCTGCATAAGCTGGGAAGCGTGTTCACCCGCGTGAGCATGTGACAAAAAAAGCATGTCGTTTACGATCGACGTCATACGCTCAAGCTCTTCGAGATTCGAACCTAAAAGCTCTTCCAACTCATCATGCGAACGTCGGCGTGACAACCCCAGTTGCGTCTGGCCAATCAGGTTGGTCAGCGGCGTACGAAGTTCATGGGCTACATCAGCGTTAAAACTTTCGAGCTGTCGCCAGGCTACCTGCTGCCGTTCCAGCACCCCGTTAAATGATGAAGCGAGTTGCTGCAATTCTTTTGGTAGTGCTTTGGTATCAAGGCGTTGGCCGTGGTCTCCCGGTGCGAGCTGCTGTGCCTGTTTACTGAGTGCGCCTAGCGGACGTAGGCCGATCCTTGAGACCATATAACCCAGCAGCGCTACAATAAACACCCCCAGAGCGGCAATAATCAGCAGGGTGCGCGTGAATGCATCAAGCGTGCCCATATACGGAGTGGAGTCGATGGCAACCACATAGCGCAACTCAGGTCTTTCGCCGTTGGCGGGGATTGTTTTTACCAACAAATGAAGTGAGCATGCCCCTTCGGATGCGCCGGGCATTTTATTAAACCCCTCCCGTAAAGAAGACCACTGGATCCCAGTCGGCGGTGTTCCGCCTACGCTAAAATGTGGGTTATCACTCACTACCCAGTAGCGAACAAGTTCGCCTTCTGAATTGGTTAACATGTTGAATTTACTGGCAAGCGTAGACCAGCCGTCAAGAGAAGTTCGCGCAGTGATCCACGGGCTCATTAATGATTCACGAAACAGTAGCTCGTTGTGTATCTGTTTTTGCAATGAGTCATGCAGCGAGCTTCGTAGTGTTATACCGATAACGGAGAGAATCAGCAGAGCGGATAACGCAAACATCAGTGCCAGATGGACGGATATGGAGCGCTTAAGCATGCTTATCCTCTTCATTTATTCTGGCCTGACTTCGAGAACGTATCCCATACCACGTACGGTATGTAGTAATTTTATGCCGAACGGAGCATCAACTTTGGCCCGCAGACGTTTAATAGCAACTTCAACCACGTTGGCATCGCTATCAAAATTCATGTCCCATATCTGCTCAGCAATCATCATCTTTGACAGAATTTCCCCCTGATGACGGGCCAGAAGGCTCAACAGGGAAAACTCTTTCGCGGTCAGTTCCAGTCGCGTTCCTGCACGAAACACACGGCGAGCCAGTAGATCAAGATGCAGATCGTAGATCTGAAGTTGGGTGATGTCGGCTCCATCCGTTGACCGGCGACGTACCAGCGCCTGAATACGCGCCACCAATTCAATGAGTGAGAAGGGCTTAGGAAGATAATCATCAGCACCAAGTCGAAGCCCTTTAACGCGCTCGTCGACCGACCCTCGAGCAGATAACATTAACACGGGGGTCTGTTTACTAGCCCGTACGCCCTCGAGTACCCGGTAGCCATCCATCCCCGGCAACATCACATCAAGAATTATCGCGTCGTAGTCGAACTCCAGCGCGTAATGGAGGCCTTCTGCACCATCTGCTGAGACATCCACCGTAAATCCAGACTCGCCCAGCGCACGGCTGAGGTAGGTAGATGTTTTTTCTTCGTCTTCTACTAAAAGTAACCTCATCCTGTTTCCTCCATTCGCTGTCCGTTCAGCAGCCGCACCCGGGGGATGGTAATTATTCAGCCCCAACAGCTGGCTGACATTTTTCTGACATTTCTGTCAGTTACAGATTCGGTCTTAAGTGACAATGCCAGTCAGTCTGACTGTTTCATAAGCTTGATTAGTGCTTTCCGCGTGTACATCTAAGACTAACGATGTCGGGATGAAAGATAATTACACACATTAAATAGGCGCTATGAACGAAACTCATAAACCGGACAGGGGCATGTAATCGTTATTTTTACCTGAAAGGGATGTTGAATGCTGTGTTTGTAGCGGCATAAATTTACTGTGCCGCTACAATTTCTGCGATAGCAAAAGTCAGATTGCTGATTGCCGCTAGCGAGGTTGCTGCTGGGTAGTGCAGTGAATGCCACCGCCACCTGCCGCGATGCCGTCGATATTGAGTTGAATAATTTCACGTTCAGCAAACAACTCCTGCAAAATATCGCGAGTATTGCGGTCAGTGCGTTTATCGCCAAATTCCGGTGCAATAATCGCACCGTTGCAGACATAGAAATTGATATAACCTGCGGCGAAATCATTGCTTGCGTAGGCTGGACGGATAGCGGAAGGGCCTTCCAGCGTGATCACCTTCAGGCGCCGTCCTTTTGCATCCGTTGCGGCGCGCAAGATTTCCAGATGACGTCTGGTTACGGCATAATCAAATGAGGACTGATCCTGCTCGAGTCCAGCCACCACCGTACTTGGGTGAGTGAATCTGGCATAAAAGTCCGTATGTCCGTCGGTAATATCTTTCCCGGCAATGCCGGGTAACCAGATGATTTTTTCCAGCCCTAGCAGGTGCTTCAGCTCTCTTTCACACTCGGCTTTGCTGACGCCGGGGTTACGATTCGGGTTAATAACACAGCTCTCGGTGATAATCGCCGTGCCTTCGCCGTCGACCTCAATCCCACCACCTTCCAGCACCAGTGATGAGCGAATAAACGCGGCCCTAGTGTAATCTGTAACGAATTCTGCCACTTCAGCATCTCGAGCGTGCTCTTGCTTATCACCCCAGCCGTTGAAGTTAAACCCAATGCCCCCGAGCTCCCCGCTAGAATTATTCACAAACACTGGCCCGGTGTCGCGGATCCACAGATCGTCAATCGGATGAATCAACAGGTTGACCGTCGACCCGCACAGCCGTGCTGCCAGGTCGCTGTCCTCTTCGCGTACCAGCATATTCACTGGCTCAAATGCGGCGATGGTTTTTGCGATTGTCGCCAGATTTTCCCTAACCACTGGTAGCAGATGAGGTTCCCAGATATCCGCACTGGCGCCAAACGCCATCCAGGTTGCCGCATGAGGTGCGCCTTCATCCGGCATTTGCCATCGGCGGCGTTCTGCAGCACTGGCTAATTTACTGAAGCTGCAGCCCATCATACTGGCGAGTAACATACTCGTTGAAGTTACCAGACTCTGCTTGACGAACGAACGTCTTGTCATCATGGGGAAACCCTTTGTGATTATTCACCCAATATACGGTGAACAGAATAATAATAGATGGTAAATAACACGAGTATATTATTAATAATATAGGTGATATGAAAACCTGAGCGGAATATAACACAGGTGTTATAACTTGCAATTGCTCTGTTTTATATAATGAGAAAAAATGGATGATATTAAAATTTCTCAACTATATATTTATATATAATTTATATTTATTCGCTGTATTTGTCTTGTCAGTAGAGTAACCGCGCCGTCTGACAGCGGGTTGCTGAGCAGAGTGTGATCTGCCCGAATGTTCCGCAGGTCTCGGGGTGGATTTTCAAATAACTTTTTGCCGGTAGACTATAGTAAAGATGGCCATTATTTCTCATCATGAATAACCATGGGCGGGGACGGAAATGAAGAAGATACTGATGCTGGTCGGAGATTATGTCGAAGATTACGAAACTATGGTTCCTTTTCAGGCGCTAAAAATGTTAGGTCATCAGGTTGACGCTGTCTGTCCAGATAAAAGCCTGGGGGATTATGTTCAGACCGCCATCCATGATTTTGATGGGGCACAGACGTACAGCGAGAAACCAGGGCACCGTTTTACCCTGAATGCGAATTTTACTGATGCGCGGGCAACAGATTATGATGCATTACTGATCCCCGGAGGACGTGCCCCCGAGTATTTACGACTGAACCCTGATGTCATTCAACTGGTGCAAGACTTTAACGCGGCGGGTAAACCTATTGCCGCCGTATGTCACGGCCCTCAGATTCTGGCTGCAGCAGGGGTGTTAGAAAACCGTACATGCAGCGCCTATCCAGCTTGTGCGCCGGAGATTCGGTTGAGCGGTGGACATTACGCAGATATCGGGATTGACCAGGCATACGTCGATGGCAATCTGGTTACGGCACCTGCATGGCCTGCGCATCCTGAGTGGCTGGCTAAATTTGTCGAAGTATTATCGAAGTAAGAGGCCCGTTGAGTAGAAAGTCGGTATAACCTGTTCGGCTATACCGATTGGGGCATCATGATTGTTTATAAATGAGGCACCAATATATGCAGGTGCCTTTTCTCTGGTGAAGGGGCAGAAATCGGAATACGACGAGACAAAAATTACCGAATCGCATTTTGAACGAGTTTTTCGAGTTTTTTTAGTGTGTTAACCGATGCCGTATCAAGACCATGGACTTGTAGACTTTCCATTGGGTGATAGCTTACTAAAACTCGTCCATCTTGCTGCTGGCTAATCAGAACCCGAAACGGTAGATCAAGAGCCAGATCAGGATGTGCAAGCATTAATGGTGTCCCTGCTAAAGGGGTTCCAAAGACAAGCACTGTTGTCGGTGGCATTGATAACTGGACACTCTGGGCTGCTTTTGCGTGGTCAAATTCACCAAATAACACCAGGTTATTGCGGTTAATTGCGTTTATTAAATGTTCTCTTGTTTGCGGATAGTTATAAGCACTAAAATTTTTTTGCATAATGTCAGCATTATTATTTTCAGCATATCCTGTTATTGTTGCAGAGATATATAGAACCAATAATATGAGGCCTTTTTTGATAAAACGTTGCATTATTACCTCCATAAGTCAGAGTGCGAAAAAATTATTGCAGATACTAACTTTTTCTCTGACTCTCTCTTTTGACGATACACTTTGCTGAGTGCACCATTACGATAAATCCTGCGGCTAGCATTATTGTATCTTTCAGCACTAGTCGGCCGGCACCAGAAAGATAAGGGAACCCTGTATGGGCATCAGCACCATGCACCCACGTTTCTGGCGTAAATATCAGGAATGTTAACGTTACAAAAGGTGTCAGGAACGCCATGGTCGCTCCCCAGAATCCAGCTTTTGGCGAAATGTAATGAGACAGAATGAGCAATGCAAATATTACTTCTATGACGCCTAATCCAGTTGAGTATCCGTAGGTATTGTTTGCATTATGCCAAGCACGATGAGCTTCGACTAATTCGCCTTCATGATTCATAAACTGTGCATAGTTCATGGGATCATTGTAAAAGAATGACATAAATGGGCTGTTAGCAACAAAGGGGACTATGCTGTCTGCCTCATAAGGTATAAATTTCAATAAACCAATCCACATAAATACAATGGCAATGGAAATACGACACAGGTTAACGCCTATGTTTTCTTTTGTTGAAATATATTTGTAGATATCATTGAGCATTGGATTTTCCTTTTGGGTATTAAACACAATCCTTTATATCAGTAGTTCACGAGCAGACCCTGTTCTGACGTCCATGCTTTTTGTTCAGGAGTCTTTTTTATAAATTAACGTACTTGACCTCACATTTTGAATGTGATTTTAATGTTGCAATAAAGTAAATTATAATCGAGAGTGGAAATTGGATATGGCGGCTTGTGTTGATAGATGTCGTTCAAAATGAGGGTAATTAGACTGATAACTTTAAATTCTCGTTATGTAATGAAGAGATTAATGTATTAATTTATTTTATATTTCTTCAGTATCTGCTGTGCTATCTGTACCAATACAAGAGTGTTGGTCTTCACTAACTTACATAATAGATTAATATGGTTTAATATTCTTGGGTGTGAAATCCTGTTTTTGATAAGCTATTGTTTATTATAAGCTCAGTAAAAGTAGTAAATACTATTTTAAGAATTTTCTCTCTGTAATAAATTGTGTATACTCGATCCTGCAAGAAGCTCTTCCGTTATCATTAAAACAATAAATCTGTCCTTAACACCCGTATTGCCTCTACTCTGTATCTCTTCTCAGGGTAGAGGTTTTTTTTTACGTCTATGCAATAAAATATTCACTACACGGGTAAGCATTATTATGGCTAATATGATGATTAGCGACGTAAGTTTATAATGCTGCGATATTTTCTGTGTACAGATATATTAAGGCTCAATAGTACCAGCGCGTTTCTATTTGAAGGTGAATTGTTTTGTTGTGGTCTTATATACAGGGGTATAATAAAGATGGGCTTATAATTTCCTTGTTTTCAGTGTGATAGGTATTTTTAACCATTAAAATAAATGTGACTTTGTTCACGGATTTTAATTCATTAAGTGGGTATTCCTAGATTAGTGCAACAGCGTTGCACTTTGTTTTTGAAAATTTGCTCATTGAAAAATATAAAATGATTTGTTTTGAACATAGCATTTGTTGTCGAAATCCCCACAAATAGGCGCTCAGGGATAGGCACTGTTTTTTACTCTCCGGTTTTATCTGGCTCGCGCTGCATGCAGGTCTCCTCTCGCAGTACCTCGTAAATAATACATTAAAGGATGTCCCACAATGGATATTGTTGAACGCTTTATTAACTACACCAAAATCAATACAACGACTTCAAGGGAAAACGGTGCAAACGGGATAATGCCTTCTTCCCCTGGCCAGATGGTGCTGGCAAAGCTGCTTGCAGCAGAGCTTGAAGCATTAGGAATGGAAAACATCGAGGTTAGAGATACTGCTATCGTGACGGCAACATTGCCCGGGAATACTGACGACAGCGTTCCAGTTGTCTCTTTCTTTGGTCATCTGGATACCAGTGCAGAACAGACCGCGAATACGAATGCACAACGTCTCCCCTACAGTGGCGGCGATTTGTGTCTGAACAAAGAGCTGAATATTTATCTTCGTGAAAGTGAATTCCCTGAACTGAAAAATTATATCGGTGATGACCTTCTCGTGACAGATGGAACCAGTCTTTTGGGAGCGGATGATAAAGCCGCTATCGCGGCTATTATGAATGCGCTGCAGTACCTTGTTGAACATCCAGAAATTAAGCATGGCACTGTGAAAGTCGGTTTTGTGCCTGATGAGGAGCAAGGCTTACGGGGGGCAAAAGCCTTTGATGTTTCGGCATTTGGTGCTGACTTTGGCTATACCCTGGATTGCTGTGGAATTGGTGAGTTTGTTTATGAAAACTGGAATGCAGGCGATGCAGAAATTATCTTTACCGGTCAGTCTGCACACCCTATGTCAGCCAAAGGCAAGCTTAAAAACTCTCTGCTGATGGCCCATAAGTTCATTTCTATGCTCCCAGGAGGAGAAGCGCCTGAATATACGGAAGGGCGTGAAGGTTATTATTGGGTGAAACAACTACAAGGCAACAGTGCCCGCACGGTGCTCAAGCTGGATATTCGTGATTTCAGTGAAGAAGGCTATCAGGCACGGATGGAATTTATTCGGCAACTTGCACAGAGCACCAATATGCTTTGGGGTGAAAATAGCGTGGTCTGCCACTTATCCGATCGCTATGCGAATGTTTTTAATAGTCTGCAGGGCAATGCTCACTACCCCATTGATATTGCTCTACGCGCCTATCAGAAATGTGGTATTACCCCGGCACCGGTAGCTATGCGTGGCGGCTATGATGGTGCGGTTCTCTCTCAGAAAGGATTGCCTTGTCCGAATATTTTTACCGGTGCCCATAATTTTCATTCAATTTATGAATACCTGCCGGTACGTTCTCTGCGCGCTGCCAGTGATGTCGTTGTGGCAGTCATTGAGGAAACCTTTGCTGAGTTCGCGGAGCGGAGAACTCAGTCATGATTCAGGTACTTATTGCCCTTTTGGTTATTGTTGTCGTCGCCCGTCTGATCCTGAAAGGTTATCGCGCTGAGCCGGTGTTATTCATTGCGGGTTTGGTGTTGATGATTTGTACCGGATTGACTGGATGGGGGTCCGTATTGCCGAAAGGGGTTGCCGGTACGGGAATTTCATTTCTCGATCCTTTCGAAGTTATGCGCGATCTTTTCAGTACGCGCGCTGCCGATCTTGGTCTGATGATTATGGCGTTAATGGGATTTGCGCATTACATGGATCATATCGGGGCGAATGAAGCAGTGGTGCGTGTAGTAACGAAACCATTACGGGCGCTGCGGTCGCCATATATTTTACTTTTTTTCTCCTACCTGCTTGCCAGCCTTCTTCAATTGGCCATCCCTTCAGCCACCGGACTCGCGGTGTTACTGATGGGGACGATGTTCCCTATTATGCTGGGATTAGGGCTCTCCGCGGCCTCTGCTGCGGGAGTGATTGCGACCTCGCTTGGTGTGGCGTACACCCCAACAGCGATAGATGCCATCAGGGGATCTAAGGCCGTTAATATGGATGTGGTGGAATATGTTGTCTACCATCAAGGGCCTGCTGCGCTTGCAACCGTTTTGGTCGTGGGGGTCTGTCATTTCTTCTGGCAGCGGCATTGCGATCGTAAAGCGGGGACTTTACCACGGGAAATAGGTACCGCTGAGGTTACCGACTCAGGAAAAGCACCGGCTTTTTATGCGCTGCTCCCCATGCTGCCGATATTGATGGCGGTAGGTTCATCCGCAATGTTTGTCAGTGGCATTAACCTGAACATTATCACCATCGTCCTCATTTCCATGGCTATTTGTATGCTGATTGAGTGGTTACGGACCCGTGATTTAAAGTCAGTATGCGAAGGATTCAGCCACTTTTTGAAAGGAATGGGAACCGCGTTTACCGGTGTGGTCGGTCTGCTGGTTGCTGCGGGGGTATTCGCGCATGGTATTAAGGTCATTGGTGCGATTGATCAGTTAATTCTGATGGCAGAACACGTTGGATTACCACCATTTGCAATGGCGGTTGTGTTTGCACTGGTGACGCTTGCTGCCGCGATCATTATGGGGTCTGGTAATGCGCCTTTCCTGGCGTTTGTTGAGCTTATTCCTCAAATTGCTGCAAGTATGGGGGCTAATGCTGTTGCGATGATCCTGCCTATGCAGCAGGCATCTCATATGGGGCGGGCTATTTCACCTGTATCCGGCGTGGTGATTGCTGTTTCAAGTGGTGCGAAGATCACCCCTTTCGATGTAGTTAAACGTACCGCTGTGCCGTTAATTGTAGGCTTTATCACGCATACCCTGATTATCGGTATCTTCTATTAATCGCTCCTGCTAAAAGAACCCTTCCGGCTTGTAGAACGCGGAAGGGGGTTTTTGGGGCCAGAACAGGAACCTTAACTCATCATTTTTATGAATAAAGGGGAATTTATATCTTTAATATTATTGATGCCTCTATATTAAATTTCATTTAAAGCCCATCCTGATCATTTTATGACTTCTGTCGTAAAGGTATGCAATAAAATGATTTCATCAGGAGACTTAATGTCTGCGTGAGGGGTGGCTGATCGTTTTCTGAGCGTTGCTGGTGGGATATGTCAGGAAAACTTCCGCTAATGAGCGGTTTTTGAGTTTTTATGATAGTTGGGTCCACAATATTTCGTGGTATTAATTGCCTTTGAGTATTATTAGTTTTCATCTTTATCGTATTCTTCTTATTATTTTTTACCATTTCATAAAAAGATGAAAGGTTAAGAAATGTAATATGTTATTTATGTGGTTTTTTTACATGGAAATAAATTAATCTGGATCATATTTTGGTGGTTTCAATTGTAGTATTTTTTTAAATGGAGTAATACAGGATTTAAATGTAATGATGATTTGTGTAGGTGGGTTTTAAGTGGTAAGTGATTCAGGAAAAGTCAGTCAGTTGAGACATAATTATCAGGATGAGCTTGAAACGTTTACCTGGAGTGCGTTAGTCGCAATAGGCATCGCAATAATGGATAATAGAATTTACTCTAAAATGTCAGAGCATATTTTTATTATGAACTGGTTGGCAATTGCAAAAAAGAGGAAGCTCTTTCCAAAGAGTATCGCTAATGAACTGCAATGGCTGATTGATGAAGGAAAGAAAAAAAGTCTCAATGCACAACTTAAATTTAAAATAGAATACTTATATTCTACATCGAGTAGCGATGTGACAATACAGAATTACTATTTTAAATTTACCCATGCTATTGAAGTGTTGCGAAACAATGGGTGGGAGAGTTTTCTGCTCACCCCAGGGAAGTGGCGTGATCTGGATGATAAAATTAAAGTTAGAAACGGCAATTTTATATTTATGGATGATGCTCGGCTACAAGAATGCTTTGGTATTCAGGGTGAGATCTTAAAGCCATTCTGTGTCCGGGTTTATGGTGATGTTGAGTTCGCTAAATCACTTTTCATCAAAAATAACCTTCCGGTTGAGTTTGTGAAACACACTTCAAATGAGTTTTATTACTTTCAGTTTCTTTTAGATGAATAAGGTTTCACTAACGAATACATACTTAATATTTTTAGAGCGGAGAATGTCTTTTTATCTGAATATAAAAATATCGACTATAAATCACGAGTAAAGGACCAAGTGATGTTTACGCGAAAGTTAGTGGTTACTGATGAATGGGTAAAGTTATCTGATATTCCTGCCAGTGTGTCTATATCCTTTAGGGGGATTATTGAAATATGTGAAAGCACATCGGTCCCGGATGATAATACACCCTTGTTGAGATTTGAGAATGAGATGGCACCGATCGCTGTTGATTCGTTATCCTGGCTAAGGGTTCCACCAGGCAGTCCGGGAAGTGTTATCGTCTATATTCTCTGATTCTGACATCACCTTCGTTTAAATCAATACAAACAGCTCAGGCATTCTTAGTGTCTCAAAGTATTCAAATTAGGTGCCGTTGCTTAATACATAAATGATATTAATGTTCACTTGCTTTAATTTTATTCTTTCAGGTACCAGAAGTATACTGTATGCCGCAGTGTGTATACCTGTGTACTTTACTATATCATAGTGTAAATAGTGGGAAACTTTCTAATAATTAACCATTTTACAGGTTAAGGTATTACGGGCTGAGTCGATAACAATTAAGTCATAGAAGATGTTTTTATTGTTATGGAGATGTTTAAATGTTAAAAAATATGAAGGTTAAAACCAGCCTGTTATTACTATTGTTGTTATTTACATTTATGCAGTTTTTTTCTAATGGACTGGAGTTATTAGATCTCAAAAACACACAGAAAAGTACGCTTTTACTACATAATATAGTAAGAGAGCAGGATTCACTGCATAGTATCACTGGATCTATTAATAAATTAAGGGGCATGCTTGATAATATTCAATTGCATGATTCTGCTGATGTGCAACAGACATTAAAACAAGCACAGGATGAGATTGCTTATGCAAGACAAGAGTTCAATGTTTTCTGGGACATACCTGGATTGACGACGGATGATCCGCAGGCAGGAAAAATCATCAAGACTGCCTTTGAACAACAAATGGATTTTGAAAAAAAACATATCGATCAGTTAAATGAAGTTATATCGAGCGGACGTATCGCTGATGCATCAATAAATTTAAATAATGAATTGCTCGCTTCGCGTAAAAATTTTGATAGCCAACTGGCTAGCTATTATAAATCAACAATGTTGATCAGTGAGAAGATCGTAGGGCAAACACACTCCCAGTTTAATTCATCAATAATTAAAATATCGGTGATCCTGGCGTTTACGATTTTCATCTTTTTTATTTGTAATATCTGGTTGAACCGCACAATCATCCTACCATTACGAACAGTATCTGAACATTTTTCACGGATTGGTAAAGGCGATCTGAGTCATCCTGTTAAGGTACAGAGTAACAATGAAATTGGTCTGTTATGTTTGAATTTACAAAATATGCAGAATGGCCTTCGGGAAACTGTCACAACGATTCGTGATGGTGTCGAGTCTATTAATATCGGTATGCAGGAGATAGCGACAGGTAATACAGACTTGTCTACCAGAACGGAACAGCAGGCTGCAGCTGTCGTCGAGACGGCTGCCAGTATGGAACAGATATCCGCAACAACAAAGAATAATACCGATAAGTCACACCAGGCATCCGCCATGACGAATGAAAGTACCGAAATGGCATTGCGTGGCGAACGCTTAATGAGTGAAATGGTTGAGAAGATCCATCTGATTAGCCGCAATGCGCAGAACGTAAGCGAAATATCGAATGTTATTGATAGTATTGCTTTTCAGACCAATATCCTCGCACTAAATGCAGCAGTGGAAGCCGCTCGTGCAGGCGAATCAGGTCGTGGATTTGCTGTTGTGGCTAGCGAAGTCAGGACTCTTGCCCAACGCAGCGCTGCTTCAGCAAAGGAAATTACGGACTTAGTTGCCAGAGCGGCAATCAGCGTCAAAGAAGGTGTGGAAATAGCCGAAAACAGTGGTGTCATGATGGCGAATATTGCGGAGGCAATACGTAACATCAATATATTGATGGAAGATATATCCGGTGCTTCAGGCGAACAAAATAGCGGCATAGAGCAAATCCGGGTAGCTGTCACTCAAATGGAGCAGGTAACCCAGCAAAACGCATCATTGGTGGAAGAGATTGCCGCAACGACAGGCAGTGTGGAAGAACAGTCGGCAATGCTATCGCAGGCAGTGGCTGTATTTCAGGTAGAGGTAAATCAAGAAGAGAGCCTCAACGGGAGCGACAGCATACGTTAGTCGGGAAATGATCATCTCATCAGCAGTTATTCAGTCTGGTGAGATGCTCGGGGCAACGCCCGAAACGATACCTGGCAGGGGACTCATGTTGTAACATTATTGATAATAATTCTCATTATTGTTGTTGTGCCCTGCGGGTAATGGTAATGTTGCACAACGAGTTAATCCCATTTCCTATGCATAAGACAGCATGAACAACACCACCGCCCAAAATGCTTCCGGACGCTTAGCACGAATTTTCTCCGTTAGTGAATTTATGGATTTTGGCGAGCGCTACGGTATTGATTACCGCTTTCCGATGCTGAAGCAAAAACCGGATTTACCGCATTCCTGCGCCGTGCTGCAAGGGGAAGTTGAGGAGATGACACTTCCTTGCGGTATGTGCGTGACCCATTCCGACGTACAGGTGCTGCAACCTTATGAAACAACCTCCCGCCACAGCAGTCCCCTGTATATGCTGGTGGTACTGGAAGGGTGCGTGATACTGACGCTCAACGGGCAGGAGCATGTGGTGCGTTCCGGCATGGCATTTAGCTCCCGGCTGAGTGAACATCAAACGATGAGTGCCCGCCACCATGCTGACTGCAAACTGCGTACGTTATCGCTGGGACTGTATCCCGACGGCGCATGGGGCACAGGATTGCTCGAGTCGTTGATGCGTGAGTGGGAAAGATGCCAGACGCCAACGCTTATCTGGCAGGTTCCGGGCTTTTTGCTTAGCGGATTACAGTATGCGCAGCAGAGTACGCTCGGTAGCGTGCCCCGGCAACTGATGCTGGAAGGACTTATTTTACAGCTGTTCGGTCACGGCCTGAGCGTGTGCCAGATGGAGAGCGGTAAATATCAGCCTGCCAATGGTGAACAACAACGGCTGGAGATCGTTCGTCGTCTGCTGGAACAGACGCCGGAGAATGACTACACGCTAAACGATCTGGCCCAGCGAGCGGCGATGAGTCCCAGCAGTTTGCGCAGTAAATTTCGGGCAGCCTACGGCTGTTCGGTTTTTGACTATTTGCGCGATTGTCGTCTGGAACGTGCGCGCGGCTATTTGCTGGAAGGGTACAGCGTTCAGCAGGCGGCATGGATGTCGGGTTATCAGCACGCCACTAACTTTTCTACCGCCTTTCGTCGTCGCTATGGTTTTCCGCCTGGCGATGTACTCAAACTTTGCTAATCCATTTTTCTGCTTTGTGCGAAGTCGAGACTAACATTTTGGCACTGCGCATACGCAACCTGGCATCCGGCATAGCTATCTTCGCCACCAAAAAGGTAATAATTCTTATTTACAATTAGAAATGCCTTTGGAGATGTTCATGTTCGCTAAGACTCGATTGGCGCTGTTGGTGGGATGGGTAACCGGCAGCGTGGCTTTTCCTCTGCTGGCGCAGGAAACAACAAAAAACGATACGGTGGTTGTCACCTCGCAGATGCAAAGTGGTGCAACCAAGCTTGCCACGCCGGATATTGAAACCCCGCAGTCGGTGTCTATCATCACCCGCGAACAGTTTGAAGAGCAAGGGGCAACCAGTGTGCGTCAGGCTGTGAGCTATACACCAGGGGTGTACAGCAACCAGATTGGCGCTTCGAACCGTTTTGACTACATTGTGCTGCGCGGTTTTTCTGATGGTAGCCTCGACAACGTCTATCTCGATGGCCTGAAAATGATGGGCGATACCAACTCTCACAGCTCGTTGGTCGTCGATCCTTGGTTCCTTGAAAACATCGAAGTGGTTCGTGGTCCGGCATCCGTGCTGTATGGTCGCTCTTCTCCGGGCGGTATTGTTGCGCTGACATCACGTAAACCCTCGTTTGACCCTGGCGGGGAAGTGAAGTTATTTGCCGGGAACAACAATCAGCGCGGCGCAGCCTTTGATGTGACTGGCGCTCTGGATGATAACGATCGTGTGGCAGCGCGTCTGAGCGGAATGACGCGCTACGCGGACTCGCAGTTTGGTCCATTGAAAGAAGAGCGCTATGCGCTGATGCCAAGCCTGACCTGGCGGATCACCGACCAGACACGCCTCGATCTGATGGCCTATCTGCATCGTGATCCGGAAGGTGGCAGCCACTCAGGTTTGCCTTATGATGGCACCGTGGTTCCCCACTATGGTCAGAAGATCTCTAACACCTTCTTCGAAGGTGAAGATGATTACGACAAATACGATCGCCGCGAAAACATGGTGGGTTACAACATTGAACACATGTTTGACAACGGTTGGTCGGTGCGGCAAAAGCTGCGTTATTTACATACCGATGTCGAACTGAACCAGGTTTATGCGGCAGGCTGGCTGAATGAGACTGAACTCAATCGCGGCTATTCTGGATCCGATGAGAAAATGTCGGCAATTACGCTGGATAACCAGCTTGATGGTAGTTTTGATACCTGGCAGGTGAACCACCGTCTGTTGGTGGGGATCGACTATCAGGATCGCAGCAATAATACCACTGGCTACTACGGCGCATTCCCGCCAATAGATGCCTTTAATCCGGTGTATGGGGCGAAGCCGGATTACATCAGTATGTATGCGCGTGAAAAACACAAACTGCGCCAGACGGGCTATTATCTGCAGGATCAGATGTCCTGGGATCGCTGGCGTATTACTCTGGGCGGTCGTTACGATCAGGTCAGTGTGTCAAATATTGATAAGATCAACGACTCGCGTAGCGATCTGGATAAAAACAACTTCAGCACCCGCGCCGCTCTGCTCTATCTGTTTGATAACGGTTTAGCCCCATACGTGAGCTACTCTACCGCCTTCACGCCGACCAGTTTTGCTGATGAAAACGGTAACCTGCTGGATCCAATGAAGGGCAAACAGTGGGAAGCCGGGTTGAAATATGAACCAGAAGGGCTGAACAGCCAGTTTAGTGCGTCGGTTTTCCGCATCAATCAGACCAATATCGCCACCAAAGAAGAGCCGACCGATCCGTACCGTTCAATTGGGGAAATTGAATCCGAGGGTGTGGAGCTGGAGGCGATTAGTCAGCTAACAGATAACTTCCGTTTGCAGGCGGCGTATACCTACACCGATATTCGCTATAAGAAAAGCAGTCCGGAAGAGCAAGGTAAGCGCGCTGTTTATGCGCCGCGTAATCAGGCCAGTAGCTGGCTGAGTTACGATGTGAAAAGCGGCCCGCTGGATGGTCTGACGCTGGGTTCTGGCGTGCGTTATGTCAATGGCATTACCAGCGATCGTCTGAATACCCACACTCTACCTTCATACACACTGGTGGATATGGCGATTGGCTACGACTTAACGCATATCGGCCTGAAAGGGGTGAGCGCGCAGCTCAACGTCAATAACCTGACCGATAAACGTTACGTTGCGGCCTGTAACTCACTGTCTTACTGCTACTTTGGTGCTGAACGTAGTATTGTCGGCAGCGTGTCCTGGAAGTTCTGATAGCATAAATGGCCCGGCGTGAGTCTCGCCGGGCAATCCAGGGATCAGCGAGATTACTGAGTAAAGCCGTTATCGATACAAATCTGGGCGTTGGTTCTCAGGGTAAAGGAGAGCTTATTGGGATACTGGCTGTAATAGTTATGTTCTTCTTCCAGCCCCTTCGCCTGGGCCAGGCGTACCGTTTCCAGTGAGCAGGTACGATAAATCAGATCTTTTTTCATGATTGCTTGTTGTTCCAGCTGCTTATTTGTGGGCAGCGCCAGCCAGATTTCTGACAGAGAGTAATCAAACACCACCCGATTGCCTTTAGCCTGAATATTTTCAACCGTAATAGAGTCGTCAACTTTCAGCCTCGGCTGTCCACGCATCTTTTTCTTCTCTTCAGCTGCGGCATATTGGGTTAACGCATCGATATCCATCCCGGCTATTTTTTGCTTATAGATTTCAACATAAGTGGCAGGTTGCTGATAATGGTTAGCGTAGGCGTTTCTTAATTCCCCGTCACTCATCGTACAGCCAGCAAGAAAAACAGGTAATACCAGCGTCAGTTTTATTTTAGTCACGATTTTATTCCCGAACATTATTGTGGTCCCTTATTGCCTGTAATGAAATAAAAATTGGGTTATTACAGTTGATATTTAAGGTTGTATAAACAGGGCGACGGGGGCACAAGTTCATTAGTCTTAAAGTGGCATGATAAACAGAAAACCCTGCCAGAATTAGCAGGGTTTTTGTATGGTATGGGAGCGGGTGTGGTGGTGCAGATTATTAGTGCCCAATCATCCTGGCTTTGGGTATCAGTTGGAAATACATATGCTCAGGAATTGGCGTGTCCCAGACCTTCGCATAGACCGCAAAACCGATAGCTGAGAAGAGGATACTCAGTACCAGCATTGCCATGACTACACCGGAAAGCGCAGTTTGACGCCACAAGGGTTTACTGTTTTCTTGCGATCCTGGCGGCGTTTTTAGTGAAAATGTAAGCGTTGAAGCCACCGGACAGGATTCTACGCAGGTCATACAACCGGTACATTCAACGGTTCTGACCTGAATCAAACGATCGACTGGAATCGCTGACGGGCAGTTTTTCGCGCATTTTCCGCAGTCTATACAACTGTCTGCATTACGTCGTATTCTAAACGGAGAAAGCAAGGAGAAGAGGCCGAGCAGTGCGCCATAGGGGCACAGATAACGGCACCAGGCATTGCGGATAAATAAACTCATGACGCTGATAACGATCACGAAGATGAACGTAGCTCTGCCGATATTGCGGAAGAAATCGAGCATCTTAACGTCGATGATCATTCCATAAGCTGACATCAGGAAGTACTGAATACCTTGTGCGGGCATTGACAGGGCGATATACAGGAAAAAACTCAACAGCAGATATTTCAGACCGAGCAGCGGGATATCCAGCCAGCGTGGTAACCTGAAATGGCGTCCAAATAGCTTTTTCCCTACATTGCCAATCAGTTCTGAAAGCGTACCCACCGGGCATAGCCACGAGCAGAATGATTTTTTTAACAACAGGCTTATCAGGATAAATGCCACTAACAGCAACATTGAGGCTGCATGAACAGGCGGAAGATAACCGGTCTCCAGGGTGTATCTGATATTCATCAACCCTGCGATGGGGAGCCATCCCTCAATGCCGCCAGGTCTTGGAATATAAACGCTGGTGCCGGCGGTTTCGAAATAGCGGACCCAATAATAGAACGTTACGCCAATGTAGATATTGATGGACAGCAGGAGAAACTGGGTGGCTCTTCTCCAGGTGGTGGCATTGCGCCAGTCATTCCACGGTAGTTTTCCTCCGGTCGTGCCGGGGCGGCGCTGCCAGCGAGTTCTCTTTTTCCCGTTCATGGTGTTGTATTATCCCTCTTTATTTCCTCCACACAGGAGGATGCATCACCGGGATATGCTAACGCCAGATAGATATAGTGTATTTGATTTGCATCTTATTAAGTGACTGTTATTTTTATAGCGTTAAAATGCCTTCATAAAAATAACAGCCGATAGTTATCGCAGGTCAAATAAATACCTCGTTCGAGGTATTTATTATTTGGCACTTACTTTAGCTGGATGCCTGGGGTCATTCCTGATAAGTCTCTACGCGGTTACGTCCATTACTTTTCGCCAGGTAGAGCGCACGATCGGCTTTATCAACCAGTTGCTTGTAGTCCGGATGATAGTCATATTCGGCGATACCAATACTGACGGTAATAGAGAACGACTCAGCGGCAGAGGCCACCATCTGTAGCTCAGCGATTTTCTTACGCAGGGTTTCCAGAATAATATTCGCCTGTGAAATATCCGACTCAACCAGCAGGATCATAAATTCTTCGCCACCGTAGCGAAAAACATAATCGCTGCTGCGGATATGTTCATAAATGATGGCCGCTACGTTCTTCAGCGTGATATCACCGGTGTTATGCCCATAGCGATCGTTGATTTGCTTGAAGTAGTCGATATCCAGCATTGCCAGAGTAAAAGGCTTACGCGAATGTAATGCCAGCGAGATTTCACGGCGCATGATGGTCGGAATAAAGCGACGGTTAAGCAACTGAGTCAGCGAGTCTTTACCATTTTCCTGTTTGACCAGCGCTTCAAACATCGAGGCGAGAAGGAAATGCATTTTTGCAGAAAGCTGTCGAACATCCTGTAAAAGACTCATCCGTTGGGCTTCTGTCGGCTGCTGATTCGACAATGTCTGCGTCAGGCGATCGTCGATTTCTACGATCAGCGACTCCATCTCAGCCAGCAGATTGCTGTTGCCAAGAATGTGTTTTCCCTTATGCGAAAACCACATGCCAAAATCAGAGTTCGACAGAAAAACTATCTCCGCGGAGGGCAACCCCGTGGCTATATTGTAGATAAACTGGTTTTCCCAGTCGGTAAATGAACGGATTTGCCGCTCGCGCTCTACGTTGACATCATCGTAAATTGTCTGCAGGCGATACTGCTCCTGCGTATGCATCGAGTTTTGATAACTTGGGGAGTAGGAGACCGTCATGGCCTCCAGAGCGGTATCCATTGCCAGGCTGCTGAAACAGATGGCATCGCTTAACAGGCCGGGTGGGTAGTTTGCTTTCTTTTTAAGTACCCGATACAGCTCATCTTTCAGCTTACGTGCGCCGCGATTAACCAGATCGATTGGCAGGCCAATTCGCGCATGGACCACGCCAATATTGCGTTGTTTCGCCAGCAACTGTGAAATATCTTCCTGCGCACTGCCGAGTACGCTACGAAGCCAGTCAAACATACTGCCGCTGAGGCGAGTGCTGACCTGTTCGGTATTAAGGAATAACGCGCTCTCAGCATGGGAGAGCATGTAGTCATAAAAAACAGTTACTAAATGGCGGATCTCCTGATCGGTTAATGATGTCAGGAGCGTGTGAACTTCAGGAGGTGTCTGGCGCAACAGCGCCTGCCATTCCGAAAGGAGTAATGTGTCGTTTACCGGATCAACCTGTTCCATCTCACAGCCACTCAAAAATACGATTGAAAAATTCAGGCGGTATTACGGACAATTACGTCACGATGGTCAAGTTAAACTCTCTTAACGATGGCTAATACCTTCATAAATCAGCCTTAAAGCGAAGACGCCGATAATGGCGCCAATCACCCGACTGGCAACCCGTTGAATACGTCCGTATGCACGACGCACTGCGGGTAGAGAAAACGCCTGGCTGAGAAAAATACGCCAGATAACGGAAGAAAAGACTATTCCTGCCCACGCCATTAACCTGGCCCAGGTCGGGGTTTCTGCACTTAACGTTACTGAGAAGATACTAATAAAAAACAGCACGGTCTGTGGATTGGACAAATCCGTTAATAATCCACGACGGAAGAAAACATACCAGGGAGCGGAGAGAGGCTGCTGTAATGTGGGCATTTGTGGTGTGGCCTGATGCCGTATGCTATTCCACGCAAACCACAGCAAATAGGCGCCACCGATAATTTTTATCAGCGAAAATATCTCTTCACACTGGGTGATAAGCGTCGCCATCCCAAAGAGTCCCAGACCGGAATAGAAGGCATCGCCTAATGCAACGCCCAGTCCTGTCATTACGCCTGCTCGCCGCCCTGATGCCAGGCTGGTTTGCACCACCACGAACAGATTCGCGCCGGGGTTAAAAAAGGTTAAAACAAATAAACTGACAGTAAGTACGACGGCGTGTAGAGGTTCCATAAACAGCGCTTCCATCTGTGAAAAAATTGGCGTTTTACCTTCAATCGTAATTGAGGTCGTTCTGAATTAACCCATACTATAGTTTTAGTGTAAGCATGATTCTGAGTATGTACTCACACTGTTTTATGAAACGCCGCCGATGTTGCAAACGGGCGTCTGGGGTGTTTTCAATAGACCGGGCGGGGTGGCGCACGCAGCGCTACAGGAATCTCTGCCGCCATTGTTTTGCAAAATATCTTTATATTTCTGTTAGCTCTGGATTTTTTATTCGGGCTGAACTACTTATTAATCATCCTTGACTCGCACGATGGATGCTCAGGGGTCGATAATGGCGTAAAACAAAACCTGGAGTTTTTATATGAAAACTGGATATAAGTTATTAATTGGTGCGTTAGCTTTTGTCGTGACCAACGTGTATGCAGCAGAATTTATGACAAAGGTTGAGTTTGAAAAGGTTGAGTCGCAATATACAAAAATTGGTGATATCTCAACAAGTAATGAAGTTTCCGTTGCAGATGCCAAAGAAGAACTTCTAAAGAAAGCAGAAGAGAAAGGTGCTGACGTTGTGGTATTAACATCCGGTCAAACGGATAATAAAATCCATGGCACTGCCAATATTTACAAGAAAAAATAATGCGCTGTATTGAAAGATAAAATACCCGCCAGTCCTTGTACTGGTGGGTTATTCTTTTAGCCTGCGCCAGAATGTGGTTCTGCTGATACCGAGATATCGTGCTGCCGCTGTTTTATCGCCATTGAATTGTGCCAGTACCTGCTGTGGCGTCAGCGATGGTGATATCAGGGGGATTTCGGCGACATTGGTCAGTTCCGGCATTAACTGCTGTAAGAAATGGACGTTCAGCTCCGGCTGTGGATCCTCACTTAAAAATAGCGCCAGACGCTCCATCATATTGCGCAGTTCACGAATATTCCCCGGCCAGCCATAATTCAGCAGAGTATGCTGACTCAGACTCAATCCCTTGCGCACTGTCTCTGAAAACGGCACATCTAATTCCGCCAATGACTGTTTTAAAAATCCTTCTGCTAGCGGCAAAATATCGGGCAGACGCTCGCGCAGCGGCGGCAACTGCAGACGCAGAATGCTCAGGCGATAAAACAGATCGGTACGAAACTTTCCCTGTTTCATCTCCTGCTCAAGATGACAATGCGTGGCGCTAATCACCCGCACATCCACCGGGATTGGCTGATGTCCGCCCACCCGCGTAACCTCTTTTTCTTCCAGCACGCGCAGTAGTCGGGTTTGTAGCGGCAGCGGCATCTCGCCAATCTCATCGAGAAACAGCGTTCCACCGTGGGCGATTTCAAACAGACCCGCGCGTCCTCCCCGGCGCGAGCCGGTAAATGCGCCATCCTCATAGCCGAACAGCTCAGCTTCCAGTAATGATTCGGTGATGGCCCCGCAGTTGACGGCGACAAACGGCGGTGAGGGCTTCCCGCGTCGATTCTCCAGGCGGGTGAAATATTCACGATGAATGGCCTGCGCCGCCAGCTCTTTACCGGTTCCGGTTTCGCCCTGAATCAATACCGGCGCGCGGGAGCGGGCGTACAGCATAATCGTATGCCGCATCTGTTCCATCTGCGCAGAGTGGCCGCGCATGTCCACCAAGGCATAGCGGGTACGCAGCGTCTCACCAGAAGCATACTGGCCGTTTCGCCGTAGCGTCATTCGGGTCATATCCAGCGCATCGCTGAAGGCCTGGCGCACGGTGGATGCCGAATAGATAAAGATGCCGGTCATACCGGCTTCTTCCGCCAGATCGGTAATCAGTCCCGCGCCGACCACCGCTTGTGTACCGCAGGCTTTCAGCTCATTGATTTGTCCACGGGCATCCTCTTCAGTGATATAGCTGCGCTGCTCAAGCTGTAAATTGAATGTTTTTTGAAAGGCCATCAGCGCGGGGATGGTTTCCTGATAGGTGATGACGCCAATCGACGAAGTGAGTTTTCCCGCTTTCGCCAGCGCCTGTAACACATCAAATCCGCTGGGTTTAATCAGGATCACCGGAATGGACAAGCGGCTCTTCAAATAGGCACCGTTGGAGCCTGCGGCGATGATGGCATCGCAACGCTCAGTGGCCAGCTTTTTACGGATCCAGGTCACTGCCTTTTCAAAACCAAGCTGAATAGGGGTGATAGTCGCCAGGTGATCAAACTCCAGGCTAATGTCGCGGAAAAGTTCGAACAGACGCGTGACGGAGACCGTCCAGATAACCGGTTTGTCGTCGTTCACCCGTGGAGGAAGATGTGTATCAGCCATAGCTAACCCAAAAAGTCAGGAACCGAATATTGGGTTTAGTTGTGTTTCATAAATGTTGCAATGAAACACTTAAACCAGTTTCATGAAACGATAGCTGACACGCTTTTGTGCAACAAAGATATAAAGATTGAATTTAATTTATTGTTTTTAAAAACAAAAATAGAAAATGAATAAAAATTAAGGTCTTTGGCATACCCCTTGCTTTAGTTAATCAACGAACGATAACAAGTTGATAACAAGAGGATGGGATATGTCTCTACACTCCCCAGGGCTGGCGTTTCGCGCCGCGCTCACCAAAGAAAATCCATTACAAATCGTTGGCACCATTAACGCCAATCACGCGCTGTTGGCTCAGCGTGCCGGGTATCAGGCGATTTATCTGTCGGGTGGTGGTGTCGCTGCCGGATCGCTGGGCTTGCCGGATCTCGGCATCTCCACTCTGGATGATGTTCTGACCGATATTCGCCGTATTACCGATGTCTGCCCGCTGCCGCTGCTGGTGGATGCAGATATTGGTTTCGGATCCTCGGCATTTAACGTGGCGCGTACTGTGAAATCAATGATCAAAGCTGGCGCCGCTGCGCTGCATATTGAAGATCAGATCGGCGCTAAGCGCTGCGGTCATCGTCCGAATAAAGCGATCGTCTCCAAAGAAGAGATGGTTGATCGTATTCGCGCCGCAGTGGATGCGCGCACAGATCCGAACTTTGTGATCATGGCGCGTACCGATGCGCTGGCGGTGGAAGGGTTGGAAGCGGCAATCGATCGTGCGCGGGCGTATGTCGAAGCGGGTGCTGACATGCTGTTCCCGGAGGCCATCACCGAGCTTTCTATGTACCGCCAGTTTGCTGATGCGGTGCAAGTACCGATCCTCGCCAACATTACCGAATTTGGCGCCACGCCGCTGTTTACCACCGATGAATTGCGTAGCGCTAACGTCGCAATGGCGCTCTATCCGCTGTCTGCTTTCCGTGCTATGAACCGCGCCGCAGAAAGGGTTTACAACGTGCTGCGCCAGGAAGGCACGCAAAAGAGCGTGATCGACATTATGCAGACGCGTAACGAGCTGTACGAAAGCATCAATTATTACCAGTACGAGGAGAAGCTCGACGCCCTGAATCTCAAGTAGGCCTGATAAGGCGCAGCCGCCATCCGGCACTGCCGGATGGCACTACGTTTATCCGGTCTACGGCGTACACCCTCAATACCCTACACATTAAAATAATGACGAGGACAACATGAGCGACACAACGATCCTGCAAAATAATACCAATGTCATTAAGCCTAAAAAATCAGTCGCGCTGTCAGGCGTGCCAGCCGGAAATACCGCCCTGTGTACCGTCGGTAAAAGCGGTAACGATTTACACTATCGTGGCTACGATATTCTCGACCTGGCGCAACAGTGCGAATTTGAAGAAGTTGCACATCTGCTGATCCACGGAAAATTACCCAACCGTGATGAACTCAATGCCTATAAAAGCAAATTAAAAGCGCTGCGCGGTTTACCGGCTAACGTACGTACCGTGCTGGAAGCGCTGCCCGCAGCATCGCACCCTATGGATGTGATGCGCACCGGTGTCTCCGCGTTAGGCTGCACGCTACCGGAAAAAGAAGGGCATACCGTTTCTGGCGCACGTGATATTGCCGACAAGCTGCTGGCCTCGCTCAGTTCGATCCTGCTTTACTGGTATCACTACAGCCACAACGGTGAGCGGATCCAGCCCGAAACCGACGATGATTCTATTGGCGGTCACTTCCTGCATTTGCTGCATGGCGAAAAGCCGTCGCAAAGCTGGGAAAAAGCGATGCACATCTCGCTGGTGCTTTACGCCGAACACGAATTTAACGCCTCCACATTCACCAGCCGGGTGATTGCGGGTACTGGCTCCGATATGTATTCAGCGATTATCGGTGCTATTGGTGCTCTGCGTGGCCCAAAACACGGCGGCGCGAACGAAGTGTCGCTGGAGATCCAGCAGCGCTACGAAACGCCGGATGAAGCCGAAACCGATATCCGCAAGCGTATTGAAAATAAAGAAGTGGTGATTGGTTTTGGCCACCCGGTTTATACCATTGCCGATCCACGTCATCAGGTAATCAAACGCGTGGCGAAGCAGCTTTCTCAGGAAGGTGGTTCGCTGAAGATGTACAACATTGCCGATCGCCTGGAAACCGTGATGTGGGAGTCGAAAAAGATGTTCCCCAACCTCGACTGGTTCTCGGCGGTCTCCTACAACATGATGGGCGTTCCGACCGAAATGTTCACCCCATTATTTGTTATCGCCCGCGTTACCGGCTGGGCGGCACACATTATCGAACAGCGTCAGGATAATAAAATTATCCGTCCTTCTGCCAATTATACCGGCCCGGAAGATCGCGTTTTTGTCCCGATTGATCAGCGTTGCTAATTCAATTCCTCAAATTATAAAACTCAGGAACTCTTGTTATGTCTGCACAAATTTCGAATGTTCGCCCAGAATTTGACCGTGAAATCGTTGATATCGTGGATTACGTCATGAACTACGAAATCACCTCGAAAGTGGCGTATGACACTGCGCATTATTGTCTGCTTGATACCCTCGGCTGTGGCCTGGAAGCGCTGGAATATCCGGCCTGTAAAAAGTTGTTAGGGCCGGTCGTTCCGGGGACGGTAGTGCCGAACGGTGTTCGCGTACCGGGTACTCAGTTTCAGCTTGATCCGGTGCAGGCGGCATTTAACATTGGCGCGATGATCCGCTGGCTGGACTTCAACGATACCTGGCTGGCCGCTGAATGGGGTCATCCTTCCGATAACCTCGGCGGTATCCTGGCGACGGCAGACTGGCTGTCTCGCAATGCGGTGGCTGTTGGAAAAGCGCCGTTAACCATGAAAAAAGTGCTGACCGGGATGATCAAAGCCCATGAAATTCAGGGCTGCATCGCGCTGGAAAACTCCTTTAACCGCGTCGGGCTGGATCACGTTCTGTTGGTTAAAGTCGCGTCGACCGCTGTGGTGGCCGAGATGCTGGGGCTGACTCGTGACGAGATCCTCAATGCGGTATCACTGGCGTGGGTCGACGGGCAGTCGCTGCGTACCTACCGCCACGCTCCGAATACCGGCACGCGTAAATCCTGGGCGGCAGGCGATGCGACTTCCCGCGCGGTACGTCTGGCACTGATGGCGAAGACCGGTGAGATGGGCTATCCGTCGGCGCTGACGGCAAAAACCTGGGGCTTTTATGACGTTTCTTTCAAAGGGGAGTCGTTCCGCTTCCAGCGTCCATACGGCTCGTACGTGATGGAAAACGTGTTGTTTAAAATTTCCTTCCCGGCAGAGTTCCACTCACAGACTGCGGTAGAAGCGGCGATGACCCTTTATGAGAAGTTGCAGGCGGCAGGGAAAACTGCTGCGGATATCGAAAAAGTGACGATTCGTACTCACGAAGCCTGTATTCGTATCATCGATAAAAAAGGCCCACTAAATAACCCGGCGGATCGCGACCACTGCATTCAGTATATGGTGGCGATCCCTCTGCTGTTTGGACGTTTGACGGCAGCAGATTATGAAGACGGGGTGGCGCAGGATAAACGCATTGATGCCCTGCGCGAGAAGATCAACTGCTTCGAAGATCCTGCCTTTACCGCTGATTATCACGACCCGGAAAAACGCGCTATCGCTAACGCCATCACTCTCGAGTTTACCGACGGCTCACGTTTCGAAGAGGTGGTGGTGGAGTACCCAATTGGCCACGCGCGTCGTCGTCATGACGGTATGCCAAAGCTGGTCGAAAAATTCAAAATCAACCTGGCGCGTCAGTTCCCAACTCGCCAGCAGCAGCGCATCCTGGATGTCTCCCTGGACAGAACACGCCTGGAGCAGATGCCGGTCAATGAGTATATGGATCTTTTCATTATTTAAACCTGCGTGCGGCAAGGCGTAAGTTCAACAGGAGAGCGTTATGTCTTATAGCGATTTTTATCAGCGTTCGATTACCCAACCAGAGTCGTTCTGGGCCGAGCAGGCCCAGCGTATTGACTGGCAGCAGCCGTTTACCCAGGTGCTGGATCACAACCATCCGCCGTTTGCCCGCTGGTTTTGCGGCGGGACGACGAATTTGTGCCATAACGCCATCGACCGTTGGCTGGATAAGCAACCTGATGCGCTGGCGCTGATTGCCGTTTCATCGGAAACCGAAGAAGAACGCACGTTTACCTTTAGCCAGTTGTATGACGAAGTTAACGTAACAGCAGCGATGCTATTGTCGCTGGGCGTTCAACGTGGCGATCGGGTGCTGGTCTATATGCCAATGATTGCCGAGGCGCACATTACGCTACTGGCCTGTGCACGTATTGGGGCGATCCATTCGGTTGTGTTCGGTGGATTCGCTTCACATAGCGTGGCGGCGCGGATCGACGATGCCCGACCAACGGTTATCGTATCAGCAGATGCCGGAGCGCGTGGTGGCAAAATACTGCCGTATAAAACGTTGCTCGACGATGCGATCAATCAGGCGCAGCACCAGCCACGCCATGTGATTTTGGTCGATCGCGGTCTGGCGAAAATGGCGCAGGTGGCGGGGCGTGACCTCGATTTTGCCACGCTGCGCCAGCAGCATCTCGGGGCGCGTGTGCCGGTAACCTGGCTGGAGTCGAACGAAACATCCTGCATTCTCTACACCTCCGGTACGACCGGCAAACCGAAAGGCGTACAGCGTGATGTCGGCGGCTACGCGGTGGCGCTGGCGACCTCAATGGACACCATTTTCGGCGGCAAAGCTGGTGGCGTCTTTTTCTGTGCCTCGGATATCGGCTGGGTGGTTGGACACTCCTACATCGTGTACGCCCCGCTGCTGGCGGGGATGGCGACTATTGTCTACGAAGGGTTACCAACGTATCCGGACTGCGGGGTATGGTGGAAAATCGTCGAGAAATATCAGGTCAGCCGGATGTTCTCGGCGCCGACCGCTATCCGCGTGCTGAAGAAATTCCCGACTGCGCAGATCCGCAACCACGATCTCTCCTCGCTTGAGGTGCTGTATCTGGCGGGTGAGCCGCTGGATGAACCGACGGCGAGCTGGGTAACGGAAACGCTGGGCGTACCGGTTATCGATAACTACTGGCAGACCGAATCCGGCTGGCCGATCATGGCGATTGCTCGTGGACTGGATGACCGGCCTTCGCGTCTGGGTAGTCCTGGCGTGCCGATGTATGGCTACAACGTACAGTTGCTGAATGAAGTGACCGGTGAACCCTGTGAGGCAAATGAGAAGGGAATGCTGGTGATTGAAGGGCCTCTGCCGCCGGGGTGTATTCAAACTATCTGGGGCGATGACACGCGCTTTGTGAATACCTACTGGTCGCTGTTTTCTCGTCAGGTGTACGCCACGTTTGACTGGGGGATCCGCGATGCCGATGGTTATTACTTTATTCTTGGCCGGACGGATGATGTGATTAACGTTGCCGGACATCGACTTGGCACGCGCGAGATCGAAGAGAGTATTTCCAGCTATCCTAACGTTGCGGAAGTGGCGGTAGTGGGCGTAAAAGATGCGTTGAAAGGGCAGGTGGCTGTGGCATTTGTTATTCCGAAGCAGAGCGACAGTCTGGAAGATCGCGATATCGCGCATTCAGAAGAGAAGGCGATTATGGCGCTGGTGGACAGTCAGATTGGTAACTTTGGTCGCCCGGCACATGTCTGGTTTGTTTCTCAACTCCCCAAAACTCGCTCCGGAAAAATGCTGCGGCGAACGATCCAGGCGATCTGTGAAGGTCGCGATCCCGGCGATCTGACCACCATTGACGATCCCGCGTCGTTACAGCAAATCCGTCAGGTAATTGAAGAATAACCAGGCATTTTAACCGTAGGCCGGATAAGTCGCATCAGCGATGAATCCGGCACTACATCTTAATTCGCCTTCTTATACGGTCCGTGATCGCTATCAAATGGCGCATATACAGTGTCCGCCACAAAAGATAACGGCACATCAACAAATAACAACGCTAAATCGAAATAGTTATAATCGTAAGCACCCGGGTTTTTTATTTTATCAATGTCGTGATGCATACCCACGTAATATGTATTTGACTCTTTACCTTCCGTGCGTGCATTAATGCTGCCACATCCCGAAAGTAATGTGCTGATAAATAGCGCTATTACCGCAACTGTCTTTCTGCTCATGCTCTGACCTGGCTTACCGCCTTGTTTTACCATAACAGTAGAAAAGCGGCTTTTTGTCCGCAAAACTTAAGCTGTCAGGTAAGTGGTAAGAGGGAGTGACAATCTGTCAGGAACAGAGTTGAACGCTGCGAAGCTGTGGCCCGTAAAGGCGCAGCCAATACCCTGGCGACTTGAAGTATGACGGGTATAAGTCTACCCCTTTACGTTTATTGGATAGTAATCTGTTTAAATGGACAGCTCCGTTTTGTAGTCTTTGTAATAATATTGCTTGTCTCTGTCGCTGATTTCTCGGATGACCCGACAGGGAACGCCAGCCGCAACGACATTGGGTGGGATGTCTTTAGTCACGACACTACCCGCGCCGATGACCGTGTTCTCGCCAATCGTAATTCCGGGATTGATAACAACATTACTGCCAATCCAGACATGATTGCCGATCGTTACCGGAAAAGAATACATCTCGCCAAACTTTCTCAGCTCATGATGAACAGGATGCCCGGTTACAGAGATCGTGACGTTGGGTGCAATTAAAACGTTATCGCCTATGGTAACCGTGTAATCATCTACAATGGTGAAGTTAAAATTGGCATAGAAGTTTTTACCAATGTGAATATTGCTACCGTAAGAAAAATAAATGGGGGGCTCTATCCACGCATGTTCTCCCACGGTGCCAAACATTTCATGAATCAGTTTCTCTCTCTTTTCAACTTCTGATGGACGCGTGTGATTAAATTCATACATTAACTCTTTTCCGCGCAATCTCTCTTGCGGTAACCCTTCACACATATCGGTAAACAGCTTTCCTGCTTTTATTCTGTCTCTCATGGCGGTGCTCATTAATGCGACTCCATCCTTGTATGTTAAATTCAGACCTGTCTGTCCATTTGCGTGACATAACGAGAGAATGGTTTTGCGCCGCTAAGCGTAAAGACTGAAATCAGCGTGAAGCTCAGGGCGATGATTCCCAGTACCAGATAAGCTCCCTTAAAACCGATACTTTCGTACATATTACCGGCCAGTATGGACATGAAAATCATTGCCAGCTGTTTGAAGAAACAGAAGCACACCAGATAAATAGTGGCGGAGAAACGAACTTCAAACTGGCTGGTGATGTATTTGAAGCAGCCGACGATCAAGAAGGGGATTTCAAACATATGAAGCGTTTTGAGGATAACAACTTCCAGCGCGGAGGTGGCAAACGCGGAACCGATAATCCTCACTGACATAATAGTGCCTGCCAGCAACAGGGCGTTTTTCCCACCGATGCGATTCACAATTAGCGGGGCAAAAAACATGATGGAAGCGTTGAGTAGCTCTCCCATGGTGGTGACGTAACCAAATACGCGAGTACCTTGTTCACCAGTGGCAAAGAATGAGGTGAAAAAATTGGCGAACTGCTGGTCGAACACATCGTAAGTGCAGGAAACACCGACGACATATAGTGAAAGGAACCATAGTTTAGGTTGTTTAAATAACTCCAGTGCCAGTTTCAGGCTGAAAGCTGAATGATTGGCGCCGACTGCGTCCGCAACCTTTGCAGAAGAAGGCACTTCAGCTTTCGAAAAGAACAGCAGTATTGCCAGAATTATCGCGCAACCCGATCCCAACCAGAAGACAAACTGGTTGTTAATAGTAAACATAATCCCGGCAATTGAGGCGCACAATGCCCAGCCCACGCAACCAAACATACGTGCGCGGCCAAATTCAAAATGACTTCGGCGACTCGCTTTTTCAATATAGGCTTCGATTGCCGGAGCCCCGGCGTTGTAAATAAAACCCAGGTAAATTCCCCCGACAATAGAGCCGAGTAAAATATTAAACTGCAGTAGTGGACCAAAAACGTAAATAAAGAACGGGGCAAACATTACCAGCATCCCGGTAATGATCCATAGCAGGTGTTTTCGCAGTCCGAGTTTATCGGAGAGCAGACCAAAAATGGGCTGAAAAAGCAGTGAGAATAAAGAGATGCAGGCGAAGATGATGCCGGTATCACCTTTACTGATATGGTTTATATCGTGTAACCAGATAGGGAAAAATGGGAAATAAGCCCCCATAATAAAAAAGTAAAAGAAGAAGAAAAAACCGAACATCCAAAAGTTAGTGTTTTTTAAATAATACATAATGGATTTCCTTACGCAAAATAATGGCAGGTCGCAACCTGCCCAATTATTTATTATTTTTAGCGCCAGTTGACCTGGTAGTGATAGTGTCCGGCACTCAGTTGATATTCCGGCGAAACGGAAGGACTCCATGAGTCATCCCCGCCGACGCCCATATGGAAACCATCAATATTGAGCCAGGTCCCCGCCTCTGGTTGCAGCAGATGGCGATGGCTGGTTTCCATCAGTTGTTTCTGACTGTAGCGACTGATGTTGAACTGGAAATCACCGCGCCACTGATGAGCACCGTAGCGCAATTCGCGCGTTCCACAGCGCAGGCCGTTTTCACTCGGAAAAACGTAAGGGGTATACATCTCATCCAGCGAAAGATCCCACTTGCCAAAACAGGCCGCGCTCAGGCGGTCCGGGTAGTTCTCGTGGGGACCGAGACCTGTCCAGTTTACCCGCTCAGCGACCAACGCAAGCTGACAGCTAAGACCAATCCTCGCCGGATGCGGCGTTCCGCTGGCGACATCGACATCTATTGTCATTTGCATCTCACCGTGTCCGTCAATACGGTAGGATTTTCGGCTGATAAACAGTGTGTTACCAAGGTACTGCCAGGCATGTACGGTGGTAATCAGTACGCTGCTGGACAGTGTTTCGGCTTCACAAACCAGTAGCTTTGGCTCTGTGTGATAGTGACCTGCCGCCTTCCAGCGTTCGACCCAGGCGTTGGGATCGATACGGGTGACTTCACTGACGCCAATGTCGTTATCCAGCGGTGCGCGGATGAACTGATCGATTAACGGGGTTAATAACTGCGGCGTATCATCCATCCAGTATTGTGTTAGCAGACCTGACTGACGGGAGAATTCCCAGCGTTTGTTATTGACTGCCGCTGTAAATGCGCCCTCGCTGACGGTCAGCTCTGGCGTTGCACTGGCATGCGATGGAAGCGTCAGACTGAATTTTTCTTCCAGTTTCCACTGATACCAGGCACTGATATGTCCAGCTTCTGACCACCCGGTCGCCTGGGGCTGAGAAACGTGCACCGTCAGCCACAGCTGGCCCGCGGTTTCAGGCATCGGGATTTCCGGCAGGGTGATTATCTGGCTGCCCTGCGGAGCGATATCCAGTGCCTGCTCTCCACTGGCCAGTGGATTACCGTCCTGAGCTATAGACCAGTGCAAAACTTCGTTATCGCTGCGACGGAACAAATATTCACTGGTGACCTCAATCTTCCATTGCGCGCCAGGGAGCAACGTGAACTGGAAAAATTGCTGCGCGTGTTTAGCCTCGTACAGTGATGGATGCGGTGTGCGATCGGCAAACACCAGACCGTTCATACAGAACTGACGATCGTTCGGCGTGTCGCCAAAGTCACCGCCGTAGGCAGACCAGGGCTTACCTTCGTCATCGTATCTGATGAGCGACTGATCCACCCAGTCCCAGACGAAACCGCCCTGTAAGCGAGGGTACTGGCGAAACGCCTGCCAGTATTTAGCGTAACCGCCGAGGCTGTTGCCCATCGCATGGGCGTATTCGCAAAGGATTAACGGGCGCTGCTCACCGGGCATCGACAGCCATTTTTTGATTGACCATTTTGGCACAGCCGGGAAAGGCTGATCCTGGTCGACGCGGGCATACATTGGGCAGATGATGTCTGTTGCTGCGGTATCCGCGCCGCCGCCTTCGTACTGCACCGGGCGGGACGGGTCTTCTGATTTAATCCAGCGGTAGAGGGCATCGTGGTTCACGCCGTGACCGGATTCATTTCCCAGCGACCAGATAATAATACTGGGGTGGTTGCGATCGCGCTGCACCATACGCGTGACGCGCTGACTCATGGCTGGCAGCCAGTCTGGATTGTCGGTCAGGCGATTCATCGGCACCATGCCGTGGGTTTCGATATTGGCTTCATCCACTACGTACAGCCCGTAGCGATCGCACAGGGTGTACCACAGCGGATGATTCGGATAATGGGAGCAGCGTACGGCATTGAAGTTGTTCTGCTTCATCAGGATGATGTCCTGCAGCATCGTCGCTTCGTCCATCACCTGACCGTTTTTCGGGTGATGTTCATGCCGGTTGGTTCCGCGAATCAATAGTGGCTTGCCGTTTAACAGGAGCAGACCATTTTCAATGCTCACCTGACGAAAGCCGACATCGCAGGCTTCTGCTTCAATCAGTGTGCCGTTGGCTGTATGTAACTGTACAACAGCGCGGTACAGATTGGGTGTTTCTGCGCTCCACAGCGCCGGGTTTTCAACATTCAGACGCAGCGAAGTGCGATCGTTGTAAGCCCCGCGCTCATCAATGATCTCGCTGCCTAACAGGGCGGTGGTATCGCTGATCAGTGTTTCACCATCCCACAATTGTAGGGTGACGCGTAAATCTTCGCTCTCGTTGCCCGCCACCCTGACTTCCGCTTCCAGCACTGCGCGACTGAAGTCATCGTTAAAGCGGGTGTTGACACGCAGATCGCGGATTTGCGTCGTGGGTTTGTGCAGCAGAGAAACGTCGCGGAAAATACCGCTCATACGCCACATGTCCTGGTCTTCCAGATAGCTACCATCGCTCCAGCGTAGCACCATCACCGCCAGACGGTTTTCACCGCGAGTCAGGAAATTGCTGAGATCAAATTCGGAAGGCAGACGACTGTCCTGACCGTAGCCGACCCAGCGACCATTGCACCACAGATGAAATGCAGAATTAACACCATCAAAAATAACGCGAGTCTGGCCCTCAAGTAGCCAGCCTTCATCTACACTAAATGTGAGCGAGTAACATCCAGTTGGGTTCTCAGCCGGAACGTACGGGGGATTGACCGGAAACGGATAGGTAATGTTGGAGTAGATTGGTGCGTCATAGCCGCTCATCTGCCAGTTAGAAGGCACCACGATGGTATCCGCCTGCGGCAGATCGTTTTCAAGCCAGCTTTCAGGTACCGCTTCTGGCGAAGCAAACCAGGCAAATTTCCACTCACCATTCAGTGAACGCAATTGCGCAGAGCGACTGTTCCTGCGGGCATCATCCGCTGAGCGCCAGCTACAAAAAGGCGGGTGAGCCTCCAGGCGATTGAGTTGTGTCACGCCGGGGTTTTCCCAGTCGCGGCGTTTCAGTACGGCGGCGAGTGAATCCGTGTTCAGGGTCATGGCAGTATCCTGGTTAAGTTTGTTATCCGCTCACAATTTTATTGAACATACGTGGGAGTCGATTATTTTGTAAAGGGGAGGGCGGATAATAATTGAACTGAATCACATAAATTCAGGTATGCGAGATAAAGGTGATAACTTCCCCATGGAGTGTTAAAGACGAGAAATTTGGCGGGCCAGCTGCATTAAAGACTCCGCGAGTCCCTGAGCGGTAGCGGTCTGAGTATTCGGCGGCAGAACGGTTTTTCGCTCAACCAGCGTAACGGGCAGAAGCTGGTTACCCGGGGCGGATCCACCCTGTGAAAGCTGTAATAGTTTGTCGACGCTGGTTTGTCCAAGCATCGGGAAATCCTGCTTTATTGTGGTCAGCGGCGGGATATAACAGGAGCTGTCTTCGGTGTCATCATAGCCAATTACCGAGATGTCAGTAGCGACCCGCAGGCCAAATTCGCTTATTGCCCGCATCGCGCCCAGTGCCATTTGATCATTGGCGACCAGCATAGCGGTAGGGATGTTACCGTCGTTAAGCATCTGCATGGTTTGATGAAAACCGGACATAGCGCTCCAGTCGCCTTCCATTTCCACCGTCGGTTGTAGCTGGTAGTGCGCCAGATACTTATGCCAGCCCGCGTGTCTGAGCCGTGCCGAGACTGATGTATTCGGTCCGGCTAACAGAGCGATACGTTGATGGCCATGCTGTACCAGATGTTCTACGCCCAGTCGCGCGCCATCGTCATGGGAGAAAATCACGCTGTTAATTGGGGATTGATCCGAGACATCAAGAAACAGCACCGGCACCGGGGCGCAGGAGGCGGCAACGGCAATGGCGTCCTCTTCATCAAGCGGATAGTTGATGATAAGCCCGGTCACACGCTGTGACAGCAGGTTATGTACCGCCGATTTACACGCTTGCATACCGCTACGCTCAACCATCGCAATCACCACACTGGCCCCGGACTGGTCGGCGCGAGATTTAATGGCGGCAACAATTTGCGAGGGTGCATGTAGAGCAAGGTTTGCGGTCACCACGCCGATAAGCGGCGTTTGCTTGCCCGCAAGCTGCTGTGCGACGCGGTTGGGGATATAGTTAAGTTCCGCCATTGCGGCCTCAACTTTCTGACGGGTTTTCGCGGAAACGTGGCTGGCCTGATTCACGACGCGGGAGACGGTCTGGTAAGAGACTCCTGCATGGTCTGCAACATCGTATAGCGTTACCGGTTTCACATTTACCACCCTGATTTCCATGTTATCCACGCGCTATCATGCCACACCATGAAAGGTTTTTCGTCATTTGTGGCATTGTTCTGCGAGGCTCATTTCGGAGAAAGAAGCTTTCAGCAAATCGCTCCCTGTGGTCTATGGTTGCCATATTTAACATAATGATATATCAAAAAATAGTGAGGAAATTGTGAGTGATCTGGAGGCAAAGAACATTCTGTCCATTTACCGACGCCACGCAGCTGCGTTTGCCTGCCAGCGCTCGCGCACGCTTTTTGAAAAACACTGGCTGGATAAATTCATTGCGGCAATGGGCGGGCTGGGCAGCATTGTAGATATTGGCTGTGGGAACGGTCAGCCGATTGCCGACTATTTTATCCAGCAAGGTTTTCAGCTTACCGGTGTGGATGGTTCAGCGGCGATGCTGGCGCGCGCCCGGCAAGCTTTTCCCGACCAGCGCTGGCTGGAGCAGGATATGCGCGAATTAACGCTGAATGAAACTTTCGAGGGTTTGCTTGCCTGGGACAGTTTTTTCCATTTAACCCAGCAGGACCAACAAAACATGTTCCCGATTTTTGACCGGCTCAGCCATCCCGGTAGCGCACTCATGTTTACCAGCGGCACCAGTAACGGCATCGCCATGGGACAGTTTGAAGGCGAACCGTTGTTTCACGCCAGTCTGGCGCCCGACGAGTACCGCGCACTGCTGTCAGCGCACGGCTTTGAGGTGATTGATATGGTGATGGAAGATCCGCAATGCGCCGGGCATACGGTCTGGCTGGCGAAGAAAAGGGGTTAAACGCCGCGAAAAGTTTTGCGCCACTCAGCGGGACTGACACCGAAGTGTGATTTAAAATGCTGGCGCCAGGTTACCGGCGACAGAAAGCCAACCTGTTCGGCAATTCTTTCAACGGGTAACGGGCTGGACTCAAGCAGTTCCTGACTGCGACGCAGGCGTTCGGCAATCAGCCACTCTGCCACGCTCGACCCGGTAGCTTTCATAAAATGGCGGGTTAAAGTTCGCCGACTCATCATTACCCGCTGCGCCAGCCCGTCGAGGTTATGTTGTTCGTGGATATGCTGGCGCAAATAGTCGAGCAGAGCGTTGATGCGCTGATCCTGGGTACTTTTCGCCACTGGCTGTTCGATAAACTGCGCCTGTCCTCCTTCGCGATGTGGCGGCACAATCATCCGTCGGGCAATCTGATTCGCGACCGTACTGCCAAAGCGTTGGCGGATCACATACAAGCAGCAATCAAGTGCGGCTGCGGTGCCTGCCGAGGTGATAATGCCGTCGTCATCCACATATAAGGCGTTGATATCCAGACGAGCGGCGGGAAAACGTGCCTGAAAGTCTTGTTCAAACTCCCAGTGCGTGGCCGCTCGTTTGCCGTCCAGCAATCCGGCATAGCCGAGAACAAATGCACCCAGGCACAATCCGACAATTTGGGCGCCGTTTTGCCGCGCGCGATTGAGTGCATCAAGCAGACTTTGTGCCGGGCGATGGGCCGTGGTGCCCCAGTATGGGATCACCACAATGTCGGCCGCCTCCACGGCTTCATAACCGTGAGAGGCGGTGACGGAAAAGCCGTCCTGAGAAGCGATGATGCCAGGTTTCTCGGCGCACAGTTGCACCTCAAAGCGTTTTTTCGCCGCCACTTTGTCACTGAAAATGATGCACGGCACCGAGAAGTGAAACGGGCTGAAATCTTCAACGGCGACGATAGCGACGGTGAGCGGGAGCATACGATTCCTCTGTTGGCATTAAAACGTCAGGGTTTCACCATCTTCAGGCACGTTGACGAATTCCGCAATCTGGTTGTCGTGGGCATAATCTTTCAGAGCTGAACGGGAGAGCAGGCAGTGGTTAATCGCTTCCATATGGGTCGCGACAATCTGTGCCTGCGGCAGCGTGAAGTGGGTTTTTAGCACATCCTCAGCACCCATAATAATTGGCCCAAAACCGATAACGTGGGCAAAGCCTGCGTTCAAAATAACCACATCTGGCTGGAAAGTCTGCATATTGGTTTCCACCTCGTTGCGCCAGATGGTGTCCCCGACCAGATACAGCGTTTTTTCCGCCGGATGCTGGAAGATAACCCCGCAGGCATCACCCAGACGCTCCGCCATTTGCGGGATGGCGTAAGCGCGATCCGAGCCGTGCTGGCCGCCGGTTTTACGCAGGGTGATGTCGCCCAGCGTAGTGCTGTGCGTCAGTACGGTCAGTTGTGTGAAACCCTGCTCCCGCAGCACGTGCTCATCCTGCTCATTTTGCACATAGATCGGTTTATCTTTCGGCACGACGTGAGTGGCAACCTCGTCCCAGTGATCCTCATGCAGATGGGTCACGATCAGCGCATCGACGTTAAGCAGGGTATCGATGTCGATGGGCAGATCGACGGTTGGGTTACGGATCTCTGCGCGCGCTGTTCCGGCAAAACCCGGATAAGCACTTTTTGGCGCCAGCATAGGATCGACCAGAAAGGTTTTGCCGCCAAAGGTGATGCGTTGCGTGGCATTGCGTATTTGCGTGATGTTCATGGTGTTTGCTCCACGTTTTGGGTCAGTGGTGTCATCGTAGAGTGTTGTCCAGAAGATAAATGTGGGCAAATGGGCGATTAGCGATGGGATTGGGCCAACCGGATGCTATGATTACCGACGCCGTGACGTAAAGTGTATGCCGCGATAGTAAATTAAATGATAGCCAACCTGCTTAATATTTATTTAATACCAGACAATGATACCGTGCTGAATAAATCAGAGTGAATTAAATGTAAGTTATTTTATTAAATGAAAAACGGCTGCAGAGAATATTTTGATATATTCAATGTATTATCGCCAATAAAACAGATCGCTAACGGTGAAATAAGAATGCTATCATTCGCACCAGACGATGCAGGCAACCGCTGGCACACGGCATTCACCCCGGAGCAACTGATGAACAACGAAATTTCGCTGAAGTATTATGATATTGCCGACGAGTACGCGACGGAGACGACAAAGCCGGTGAACGAGCCGGAACGCGACTCCCTGGCGCATTACTTCCAGCTACTGATCACCCGTTTAATGAACAACGAGGAGATCAGCGAAGAAGCGCAGCAGGAGATGGCTGGTGTTGCTGGCATCGACGAACAGCGTATCGATGAGATAGCGGAGTTTCTCAATCGCTGGGGTAACGAGTAACCAAAGGCGTAGCCTGCACTGGCATTGTGTTTTACACTGCGCACAGCAATAATTTAGTAGATTAACGATTAACCAGGCGGTAAAGCAATGAACGGAACAATCACAACGTGGTTTAAAGATAAAGGCTTTGGATTTATCAAAGATGAAAACGGAGATAACCGTTATTTTCATGTGATTAAGGTTGCTAACCCTGAGCTGATCAAGAAAGATGCGGCGGTGACTTTCGAACCCACGACCAATAACAAGGGTTTGTCAGCTTATGCGGTGAAAGTCGTACCAGAGAGCAAGTACATTTATATCGCGGGCGAGCGACTAAAGCTCACGGCGATCAAGTCTTACCTGGTATACAGTGAAGAAGTGCCTGTTGAGACTCGCATTGATAAAGAAAATGCGGTGTTGTCTGTGGGCGTACTGATGAACAGCATCAAACCGAAATCAGATGTGAAGCCCGGAGAAATGCGTACGCTGAAAAAGTTGGCAATCACCACCTTCCAGGGAACAACGCTGATCTTCTCGGAAGATGAGATAGACATCGACGCCACGGTGAAACTCCTCAAGGTCTGAAATCTTTTGGACTGACTGTGAGCCGAAATTCTGCGCCGTTCAGGTGCAGAATTTCGGGGGGTATTTTTGTTCTTTTAACTCTGTGACAGATGGCTTTTGTTCGAAGTCTGAGAGTAATATCGCTATGGAAATACGCCATGGGATACTATTTAAGGTACTATCTTAACGGCTGACACAAACAGATGCTGTCCATAACGCATTGTATCCATTCTCAAACCATTTATCCCCAAGAATATCAATATCTCCATTGTCATGAAATTTAACAAAAGCCGCTATATCAATTTTTTCTCCGGTTTTTATATAAGAAGCAATTCCTTCGCAATACCAAAAGTCTGTTTTTTTATTTAGCGAGACAAAATAGCGGCTATCGCCCCATTGCAGATCAAATTTTATTCCTACATCAGAGCGAATAAAGTTTGAAATGTTAACAATAGAAGGTTTTTCATCTTCATAATAGAAACGACATTCATCAGATGTTTCATAGTTAATTTTTTTAGTTAGCATGTTTTTTTTGACGCCTTCAATGATTTTTATTTTTGCGCTTTTAGATGGAATTCTTCCGGCATGGCTTAATAACTTAAATAATTCATTTTGGAGATATGAATAAGTAACGTCATCAATGTCTGAGCTGAATTTTGATAACTGTTTTTCAGTTATCTTTCCATCCAGTTCAGGATATGTCTTATTATAAATGTCAATGCTTATTTCAGCGTAGCCTATATATTTGCTTGGACCAAAGCACCATTGATTATTGAGTTCATCTTTATAAGCATACCAGCATTTAAATCGTCCAGACTGTTCAAATATTGGATTTCTAGGCGTTTCGTTAAGTGCTTGAGTAAAAGAAAAAATATTATCAACGATTTCTTCTTTTGAGTTTACTAGCCGTATCATCATAATCTCCGAAATTAGCGATTTCCAGATTAGCGCCATTACCGCATTTAGATCCATTAGATCCATCTGTTTCTGAGATGTTTATCACGAATTATTAATGATCTTGTGACTACTTACATTGACTCGCTATGTAGCACGCATTGTATGAGGATCACTAAGTCTTACCGGATATATAAGAAAATCCATAATTATCGGGTTACATTTCGATTGAAATACAGCAATCAACCCTCAGTGGTTTTTTTCACCCCTGACACCGCTTCCTGATTAAGTTCTTTTCGCATCACTGCATTCTGCAGCGTCACGCCACGTCGAACAGGATGTTTTCGCTTCACCAAATAAAAACCATGACGTAAAAAGAAAGACTCCGCGGTTTTGCTCACGTGCGATGTGAGCTCGTTCAAACCGAGTAATCTGGCCTCTTGATGAATGCGATTCATAAGCAAAGTACCAACGCCTTGCCCTGGACAGGTTCCCGATACGAAAAAATGGTCAATATATCCATTGGGCTGAACATCAGCATACCCGGCTATTTCACCATCAATCTCAACGACAAAGGGTCGTAACGTCCTCATATGACTGGCCCAAAGTTCTTGATCAATATCCGCTGGAGCCCACGCATCGATTTGTTCTGGCGTGTAGTCGCGTGACGCGATGTTATGTACGGACGATAAAAAGACGCGAAATAATGCGGCCTCATCCCCATTTTTGAAACGTCGAATCTCCATCAATTCCTCTTGAACCGCGGTGCCAGATGCAATACTCCACTGCCATGATACACCTGTAGAATCTGTCAAATTGAGTTAATTGGACTCAGCTCTGTGCATGCAGAGAATAAATGTGGTCGATTTTACCACCCGGAACCTCATCCAGACGTATGAGTGTGGCCAGAAGGTTCCCACTTCAGTGTGAACGCCACTGAGTGTTTCCATTGCCAGAGTTTACATAAAGCCTGGCAATGGAGGCGTTATGAGCTGGCGGCCTTTTTTATATCTTATTATTAATCCTCATCCGGTATTGAGCACCCGGCGCGGGCATCTGCGTCTGGTACAGGGATGACTTTGCATTCTGTTAACAAACACGATATAACAAACCTTCTTTGGATGTTTAGATGTCCATACGTTTGGAAGGTTATATGCAAACAACACAACAAAATGCGCCGCTGAAGCGCACGATGAAAACGCGTCACCTGATTATGCTCTCCTTAGGTGGCGTTATTGGCACAGGATTATTCTTCAATACCGGGTACATCATTTCCACCACTGGCGCGGCGGGGACGTTGCTGGCCTACCTGATTGGCGCGCTGGTGGTCTGGCTGGTCATGCAGTGTCTGGGAGAATTGTCGGTGGCGATGCCGGAAACCGGAGCGTTTCACGTCTATGCTGCGCGCTATCTTGGTCCGGCGACAGGTTACACCGTCGCCTGGCTCTACTGGCTGACCTGGACCGTGGCACTTGGTTCGAGCTTTACCGCCGCCGGATTCTGCATGCAGTATTGGTTTCCGCAGGTACCGGTATGGATCTGGTGCGTGGTTTTCTGCGTCATTATTTTTGGCCTGAACGTTATCTCTACGCGCTTTTTTGCCGAAGGGGAGTTCTGGTTCTCGCTGGTGAAAGTGGTCACCATCATCGCGTTTATTATTCTCGGTGGAGCGGCTATTTTTGGCTTTATCCCGATGCATGACGGTTCGCCCGCGCCGGGGCTGAGTAATATCACGGCAGAAGGCTGGTTCCCGCACGGTGGTTTACCTATCCTGATGACCATGGTGGCAGTGAATTTTGCTTTCTCTGGTACTGAGCTTATCGGTATTGCTGCAGGTGAAACGGAAAACCCACGCAAGGTCATTCCGGTGGCAATTCGTACCACTATCGCGCGACTGATCATTTTCTTTATCGGCACCGTATTTGTGCTGGCAGCGTTGATCCCGATGCAGCAGGCTGGCGTGGAGAAAAGCCCGTTTGTGCTGGTGTTTGAGAAGGTAGGGATTCCGTATGCCGCCGATATTTTTAATTTCGTGATCCTGACGGCCATTCTTTCTGCGGCGAACTCCGGACTGTACGCCTCCGGGCGTATGTTGTGGTCGCTGTCGAATGAGCGCACGTTACCTGCCTGTTTTGCGCGGGTGACGAAAAACGGTGTGCCGCTGACGGCGTTGTCGGTCAGTATGCTTGGCGGCGTGCTGGCGCTGTTTTCCAGTGTGGTTGCCCCGGATACAGTATTTGTCGCACTCTCGGCGATCTCCGGGTTTGCGGTTGTCGCGGTGTGGCTTAGCATCTGCGCCTCGCACTTTGTTTTTCGCCGCCGGCATCTGCAGCAAGGTAAGGCATTGAGTGAATTACATTATCGAGCACCGTGGTATCCGCTGGTGCCTGTACTGGGGTTTGTGCTGTGTCTGGTGGCTTGTGTGGGACTGGCATTCGATCCGGCGCAGAGAATTGCGTTGTGGTGCGGGTTACCGTTTGTTGCGCTGTGTTATGGTGCTTATTTCCTTACTCAACCCCGTAAAGCAAAACAGGAGCCAGAACATGTCGCAGAATAATCCGTTAAGCGCTCTCCTTGATAAACAGGACTTCCTGTTGCTGGATGGCGCAATGGCGACGGAACTGGAAGCACGTGGCTGTAATTTAGCCAATAGCCTGTGGTCAGCCAAAGTGCTGGTAGAAGATCCGCAGCTTATCCGCGAAGTTCACCTTGATTACTATCGGACGGGGGCGCAGTGCGCGATCACCGCCAGCTATCAGGCAACGCCTGCAGGCTTTGCCACGCTCGGACTGGATGAAGCGCAGTCAAAAGCGCTGATTGGCAAAAGCGTGGAGCTGGCACGTAAGGCGCGCGAGGCGTATCTGGCGGAGAATCCGCTGGCAGGGGGACTGCTGGTGGCTGGCTCCGTGGGGCCATATGGTGCGTATCTGGCGGATGGTTCAGAGTACCGCGGCGATTACGAGCGAAGTCAGGAACAGTTTCAGGCGTTCCATCGTCCGCGCGTAGAAGCCTTGCTTGATGCCGGGGCCGATCTGCTGGCCTGTGAAACGATGCCGAATTTTGCTGAGATTAAAGCGCTAGCGGAGTTGCTGAGCGCGTACCCGCGAGCGCGGGCATGGTTCTCTTTTACTCTGCGTGACAGCGAACATCTGAGCGATGGTACGCCGCTGAGCGAAGTTGTCGCGTTTTTGGCTCACTATCCGCAGGTAGTGGCGATTGGTATCAACTGTATTGCGCTGGAAGACACGACCGCTGCGCTACAGCATCTGCATGGATTAACGACGCTGCCGCTGGTGGTCTATCCCAATTCGGGGGAGCATTACGATGCGCAGAGCAAAACCTGGCATCATCATGGTGAAGGTTGTGCGCGGCTGGCGGATTATCTGCCTCAGTGGCGGGCTGCCGGTGCGCGGTTGATTGGCGGGTGTTGTCGCACCACGCCAGAGGATATTGCCGGGTTAAAAGCCTGTTTTTGAGCGTTACCGGGCCGGAAGGCCCGGTAAATCATCACGCCGCATCCGCTAATACAAACATCCCGTACGGGTGGATTTCGAGATAGTAGTGCTCACCGACGTCCGGCTGCAGGCGGGTTGCGTTAACCTGCAGTAAGATTTCCTGCCCGTGCCACACGACGGTCACCTCATACTGCGGCCCCATATAGGCGACGTGCTGGATCACACAGCGCTGGCTCTCTTCACCGCGATCGCTCAACGTAATTGCTTCTGGTCGTACGCCGACCGTGCCTTCGCCCTGAGTAGCAAAATGCAGTGGTCGCGGCAGTCGGTAACCGTAGATATCAACATATTCCTGACTGAATGCTGCCGGAAACAGGTTGGCGTCACCCATAAAGCTTGCCATAAAGCGTGACGCAGGTTGACGGTAGAGATCCTGCGGCGAGCCGATCTGCATGATATGTCCCTTGTTCATTACCAGTACGGTGTCGGAAACGGCAAAGGCTTCACTCTGATCGTGGGTCACGTACAGAGAGGTGATATCAAATTGCTTTTGCAACTCACGGATCTTATCGCGCATGCTGCGACGCAGGTTGGCATCAAGGTTGCTGAGTGGCTCATCGAACAGCAGGACTTTCGGTTTGAGGATCAGCGCGCGCGCCAACGCCACACGCTGCTGCTGTCCACCGGAGATCTGATCGACATAACGGTCTTCGAATCCTTCCAGATCGACCATCGCCAGCGCTTCTTTTACGCGGGCCTTCACTTCCGCGCGTGAGATACCGAGCATTTTCAGACCATAGCCGACGTTCTCTCCCAGCGACATATGCGGGAACAGAGCGTAGGACTGAAACACCATACAGATATCGCGCTGCTGGATAGAGCGATGGGTGACGTCTTCGCCATCAATGTAAATCTGCCCCTCGCTCGGTTTTTCCAACCCGGCGACCAGACGCAGAATGGTAGTTTTTCCGCAGCCTGACGGCCCCAGCAGCGTCACCATTTGCCCTTGTGGGATGGTGAGGTTGATATTGTCGATAACCGTATTGCTGCCGAATCGCTTGGTGACGTTGCGCAGCTCAACAAAATTTTTCTGACTCATAGTGCGCTCCATTACGCCTGGTTTTTGGCTTTTGAACGGGAGGTACGTGATTCACCGATCAGCCAGTCAAAGATGAAAATAATCGCCAGCATCACCACGATCAGAATCGAACCGTAGGCAATCGCCACGCCGTATTCGCCGTCTTCCACGCGGTTCAGGATGTAGGCGGTCGCCACGCGGGTATCCGGCGTCACGAGGAACACAATGGCGCTGACGGTGGTAATGGCACGGACAAAGCTGTAGATGAGCGCCGAGAGGATCGCCGGGCGCAGCAGCGGCAACAGGATGTGCGTGATGGTTCGCAGCGAACCGGCGCGCAGGCTGAGTGAGGCTTCATCCAGTGATTTGTCGATCTGTCCGAGTCCGGCGATTCCCGCGCGGATCCCGACCGGTACGTTACGCATGACCATCGAGATAATGACTATCGCCGCCGTTCCGGTGAGATACACCGGTGCGCTGTTAAAGGCCAGAATGTACGATACGCCAGCCACGGTGCCGGGTACTGCAAAACACAGCATGGTAGTGAACTCGATGGTCTTCTTGCCTTTGAACTGCTGGCGCACCACTACCCAGGCAATCAACAGGCCGAAGATGGCGGTGATGGGGGCGGCAATACCTGCGTAAAGCAGGGTATCGAGCAGTGAAGGCCATGCTCCGTCGCTCATGCCCTGGCCGAACAGCTTGGTAAAGTTCGCCAGCGTCAGGGTGTAGTCCACGCCCCAGTTAACGGTAAAACTACCGTAGAAAATGCTGCCGTAGAGCAGGGCGTTAAAGGCAATCCACACGGCCAGTAGGGCGACGACGCTCCACACCAGGGTCACCGGCAGCGGCTGCACGTCGCCACGATAGGATTTACCCGAAACGGTGACGTACGAGCGTTTACCGATCCACATGTACTGCACGCAGAACACCAGCAACGAGAACAGCAGCAGGAATGCACCAAGCGTACTGGCGGCCTGGTAATCGAGCTGTGAGCCGGTGATGTAGAAGTAGATTTGTGTTGCCAGTACGTCAAAGTTACCGCCGAGGACCAGGGGGTTACTGAAGTCGGCCAGCGATTGCACCACGACAATCAAAAAGGCGTTAGCCAGCGCCGGTTTCAGCAGCGGGACAAATACACCGTTAAAGGTCTGCCAGCGACTGGCGCGTAGGGTGTATGAGGCCTCTTCCAGCGAGGGATGAATAGTCTTGATCGCCCCGTCGAGGATCATAAATGCCATTGGGGTGAAAGCCAGCACTTGCGCCAGCCAGATGCCGGTAAAACCATACAGCCAGTTGGTATTCGTCAGCCCGAACCACTCCACCATAAATTCGGTGATGTAGCCGGAGCGTCCCATCATCAGAGTGACGCCTAAGCCGACGACAAACGGCGGAGTAACGATCGGCAGAATCGAGAAAATACGACCAATGATGGCGCTGCGTCTGGCGATACGGGTGGTGTAAATCGCCAGCACCAGACCGAAGAAGGTACAGCCGACGCCGACAGCAATCGACAGCATAATGGAGTTGAGGATCACCTGAATGATATGCGCCTGTGACAGCACATTCATAAACGCCAGTGGCGCAAACTCTCCGGTGTCGTTGGTAAACATCGGAATGAAAATGGCGATGCTTGGCCAGACGATAAAAATACCGATCAGCGCGACAATAGCCGTAAGTGAACCGATGACGAAACGGTCGCCGCCCAGCCATTCGAGGCGGGTGAGCGCCAGGGTCATGATCGCGCCCAGGGCCACAAACAGTACGATAGTGGCATAACCTAAACCGCGTCCTTCAAGTGTGGCGCTGGCGACAATAAAGGCCATGCAGAAAAACGCCCAGCCCGCATCGAGATAGTGGCGGCTGCGCTGTTCGCGTCTGGCTTCCTGGAACGGGCGCACCAGCAGCAGGCTCGGCAGCAGATACCATAACCAGCTGATATTGAAATGCGACCAACTGTAAGCAGCGATAATTTCATCGCTTGTCGATTCCAGCAGGCCGTAGTCCAGACTCCAGCTTGGCAGCAGGGCAAATGCCAGCCAGCCCAGCAAAACCCAAAGGAATATCGCATCCCGTTTTTTCACGGGATGGAGTGCAAGTGTGTGTGACATAAGCGTTCCGGTGTTGTATGTAGGCCCGGTAAGCGCGAGCGCCACCGGGCATTAACCGCAAAATGTGGGCTTATTTACCCATCTTCACTTCGCTGACCCACTTGTTGATCAAGGCTTTACGCACATCGGTAGAACCATACTTATCCATGTCGTAATTGATAAGTTTCAGATCATCGAGTTTCAGTGAGTTTGGCGAGGTTTCGGCAGTGGTGTTGGTCAGGATCTGATAGGATTTGCCTTTCTTCCATGCCAGCTCCTGGGCGTCTTTCGACAGCACCCAGTCGACGAACAGTTTGGCGTTGTCAATATTACGAGCGCCTTTCAGAATGCTGACGCCACCAATTTCATAGCCGGTACCTTCGCAAGGAGAGATCAGTTCCAGCGGCGCGCCTTGTTCTTTTTCCAGCGAATAGTCGTGCAGGAAACCAATGCCGATAGCCGTTTCGCCACGGGCGGCGTTACGTGCCGGGGCTATGCCGGATTTGGTGTACTGGGAGACGTTGGCGTTGAGTTGCTTCAGATAATCAAAGGCCTGATCTTCACCCCATAGCTGGGCAAAGGTCGCCAGTGCGGTGTAAGCCGTGCCTGAACTTTGCGGGTCGGCAATCTGAATTTCACCTTTGTATTCTGGTTTGGTCAGATCTTTCCAGCATTTTGGTACTGGCAGGTTTTTCTCTTTCAGACGCTGGGTATTGACGCCAAAGCCCAGAATACCGACGTAAACCGCCGAGGAGAGGTTACCTTTAACCTTGGCGGGATCGCGGAATTTCTCCATGATCTGGCTGAGGTTCGGTGATTTATAGGGCTGCAGCAGACCCATTTCACCGGCCTGAGATTGCGGATCCAGCGTACCGCCGTACCAGACATCCGCCTGCGGGTTTTTCTTCTCGGCATCGACTTTCGCCAGCGTACTGCCCGATCCGTTACGGATGAACGAGGTCTTCACGTCATATTTGTCGCCGAAAGCTTTGGTTTCGGATTCACACATCTCGTTGGTGGCACTGCAATAGACCACCAGGCGACCTTCTGCTTGTGCAACGCTGCTTAAGGCAGCCAGCGCAATGCCGGATGCAATCAGGGTAGAGGTAAGCGTCAGTTTCATTGTTTTATCCTTTGACTGAGAGAAGGGGTAATGCCTGCAATAAGTAGCGGCATCAGCAATAAACCCATAAAGACAGCGGCTACCGAGAGCAAACTGAACATTCCCGACCAGCCGTAACGTTCTATGACCAGCGACAGCGGCCAACCCGCCAGCGCGGCCCCCAGATAGGCGAACAATCCGAGAAAACCCGTGATTGAACCTGCCGCCGCCTTGTGTCCGCATTCGACAGCTGCCAGGCCAATCAACATTTGTGGGCCAAAAACAAAAAAGCCCACGGTAAAGAAACAGACCGCCAGCAGTGCGTAGTGGTGAACCGGTGCCAGCCACAGGGCAGCGACAGAGACCATCAGCCCCAGCGTGAACAACAAAATCATTGGCGCGCGTTGTCCACTGAACAGCAAATCTGATCCCCATCCGGCAAACAGCGCCCCGAGTAAACCACCGACTTCAAACAGCATCACTGTGGCATTGGCGCTGAGCAGGTTGACGCCGTGGCTTTCCGTCAGCCAGATGTTGCCCCAGTCATTGAGGGCAATGCGGATCAAATAGACCAGTACATACGACACGCCGAGCAGCCAGATCATCGGGTTCTTCAGCATCGTCGTGCGTAACATTTGCCACAGTCCCATCGGCGGGCTTTGCTGCTCCTGGCGCAACTCCAGCGGGTCATGTCGCCATTCTCCAACCGTGGGTAATCCCTCTTCCTGTGGCGTGCCTTTGAGTTGCAGAGTAAGCCAGATGCCTAATGCCATGCTGATGATCCCAGGTGCCAGCATGGCGGCCTGCCAGCCCCACCAGTGGGCGGCAAAGGCGCTAATCAGTGGGATCACCGCTCCACCGATGTTGATCGACATATTCCAGCAGCCCCACCAGAAGCCGCGCTCGTTGCGTGAATACCAGTGGGTCAACAGTCGGGCGCATGGCGGCCAGCCCCAACCCTGGAAAAAACCGTTTAACGTCCAGACAGCAAGCAACAGGGGCAGTGATTCGCCAAACGCAAACACCACGTTTAATATGCCGGTGGCGAACAGGCCGATGCCCATAAACGCGCGCTGCCCGTGGCTGTCATGCCATAATCCGGCGGTGAATTTCGACAGGCCGTACGTCAGATAGAACAGCGATCCCAGCAGGCCGATATCGCCTTTATCCAGCCCAAGATCGGTTTGCAGCGCCGGAAGTACGTAGTTGACGCTTTTGCGCGTCAGGTAAAACGCGGCGTAGCCAATCACCATGCACATTAGCAGCCGGGGGCGTAGTGCCCGATATTGTTGGTCTGTTTTGCTGGCTGAGCGTGCGTGCATAGATAGCCGTCTCCGTTTTGCTGACTATATGAAAGTGAAACCGAAAGGGGATGAGAGAAAGTCCGGACTGACTAAGACTTTTTCCTGGTTAATGGCGGGTTTGTTGCAAATTTGTGGGCAGGTTAACAATTACCCGCGTACCATTCTGCGATTCGATCGTCAACTCGCCGCCGAGTGCATTAACGCGCTCACGCATTCCCTGGATACCGAAGCCAGGGATTTTTTCGGGCAGAATACCGACGCCGTTATCATCAACTTCCAGATGCAGGCTGTTTTCTCGCTGGCGTAACGCAATCGACACCTCGCTGGCGTCAGCATGTTTGCAGACGTTATTGAGTAATTCCTGCAAAAGACGATAAAGGGTGAATCTGACCGTTTCATTTTCTGGCGTATTTTCCATCTGATACTCAAACCGACAACGAATACCCCGTTCGGCAAACGCAAATTCGTTCACCAGATGATGTAGCGCATCCTTAAAGGACAGTTCATCGAGAGCGGGAGGGCGTAACTGGCGCAACAACTGACGGGTAGAGTGGTGAATACGTCGGGCAAGATCGTTGATCTGATTGGCGGCCTCGAGTGTTTGTTGTGGATTGTGCGCCCGTTTGACTAACTGCGACTGGATTTGAATCGCGGTAATGTTCTGGCCAATTTCGTCATGCAGTTCCCGCGCCAGGTTCTTGCGGGTATTTTCTTCGGTGCGGATCAGTTGTTCGGTCAACGCTCGCCGCGCTGTCAGTTCAGATTCCAGACGCTGGCGATAATGATGCAGGTTCTGCGCCAGATGCTGCTGGCGACTGATGGCGATCCCCAGCCCGATGCCCAGCAGTGCCTGGGTGGCGAGAAAAATCTCCAGTTCGAGTAGATTGCTGAATCCTACGCCTATCTGCCGGGCGATGGTGATCATCATGCTGCCGAGTAGCCCGGACAATACGCCCCCCTGCCAGCCAAATTTCCACGCCATCACCACGTTTGGCAGGAATACCACGATCAGCAGCAGGCGCTCGATATCCGGTGACAGAACCATTTGCGTACCGATGCCGATAATAAAAAACAGGCTGCACCAGATAATAAGCGACGTGCGCAGCGGTGGATTGGTGGTATCCAGACCGAGCAAATGATACCGGTGCTGCTGGCGGAGAAACTCGTAGATCAGATAGACAAATGGCGTCAGCAACACGCCACCGGTAAACGATGCCAGACCCGTCAACATAGCCGGACTTTGAATAAAGGGCGAAAGCAGGGCGGTGTTGAGTAATGACGTCACGGTCACCGCGGCCAGTAACAGCGTTAATCGCTGCCAGTAAAGGGGGAAGCGGTGCCAGTAGGATTGCCCAATGCTCGCTGGGATCAGGCTGATAAACGGCGCTGCCAGCAGGATGTAGCCATTCAACAACTGCTCGCTGTGCAACCACAACAGCATCAGCACCGGCGGCAGCACCAGCGCGGGCCAGTACCGGCGCGAAAGCAGGATCAGCAGAGCAAGGTAGACGCCGTGAGGCAGAAATAACGCCGCCTGTTGGCCGTTATGGGTCAGGTAAAAACCTAGCGTCCACAGCATTAGCCAGCCCGATCCCCAGGCCAACAGGATAAAAAGTGAGATCACCCCATGGCGAGCCGATCGTGACATTAATGCCCCGTCAGCAACTGGTGGTCGAGGGCGAAATGCACCAGATCGATGGTGCTGTGACATTGCAGCTTGCCCAGTACGTTAGCGCGGTGGACATGGACAGTTTTATGGCTGAGATCGAGCTTAAAGGCGATTTCTTTCACGCTATCGCCTTTGACCAGCAGATCAAAGACTTCCCGCTCGCGTGGGGTCAGTACTTCCAGAACCTGCGCGGGCTGTTCACCACCGCGTAGCGCCCGTAAGGCATCGGCACACAGGTAATGCCCGCCCATACCCACTGAGCGTACAGCCTGTACTAATTCCTCGGGGCCGCAGCGTTTGGTCAGGTAGCCGCTGGCTCCGGCATCCAGTGCGCTTTGAACAAATGTAGGCGCGTCGTAAATGCTGAGAATGATGGCGCGAAAGCCGGGTTTCTGCGACCGCAGTCGTTTTAACAGGCTCAGACCATTTTCATCCGGCATGGCGATGTCCATTACCGCCACGTTGACGTCATCGCGCAGTAATGCAGGCCAGGCTTGTGCCGCGCTGCTGTACTGACCGATGACGTCAATGTCATCTTCGAGGCTGAGTAATTGCGCAAAGCCGGAACGCACCACCACATGGTCATCCACCAGCACAACATGAATCATGATATTGCTCTCTTGCCTGACAATGACGTCTATGATGCCTGCCAGGGCTGTGCTGGCAATCAATCAGGTATAGTTATGTAACGGATGTAACAAAATCGCAATAAAAAGGCGTGGCGCGGTTTTTGTGGAAAATCACTAACCTTTGCCGGTTTTTTTCTAAAAACGCTTTGTTCTTAGCCAGAATTTTTAATTCCTTTATCAAATTCAGCCGCAACGAAATACTGCCTCCATAACAAGACAGGGGAGCAGACAATCATGGGTATTTCATCGCGTAACACACTCCTTGCCGTACTGGCATTGGTTGCATTTCAGGCGCAGGCGGTCAATGTCACCGTCGCGTATCAGACTTCCGCCGAACCCGCCAAAGTGGCGCAGGCGGACAACACCTTTGCCAAAGAGAGCGGGGCCACCGTTGACTGGCGTAAGTTCGATAGTGGCGCGAGCATCGTGCGGGCGCTGGCTTCCGGCGATGTGCAGATTGGCAATCTCGGTTCCAGCCCGCTGGCGGTCGCCGCCAGTCAGCAGGTGCCGATTGAGGTTTTCTTGCTGGCCTCAAAACTGGGTAACTCCGAAGCGCTGGTGGTAAAGAAAAATATCAGCACACCGCAGGATCTGATTGGTAAACGTATCGCCGTGCCGTTTATCTCCACGACCCACTACAGCCTGCTGGCTGCACTCAAACACTGGGGTATTAAGCCTGGCCAGGTGGAGATTGTGAATCTGCAACCTCCGGCGATTATTGCCGCCTGGCAGCGCGGAGACATTGATGGTGCTTACGTTTGGGCGCCTGCGGTAAATGCACTGGAAAAAGACGGCAAAGTATTAACCGACTCCGAAAAAGTGGGGGAATGGGGGGCGCCGACGCTGGATGTGTGGGTGGTGCGTAAAGATTTTGCCGAGAAGCATCCTGAGGTAGTGAAAGCCTTTGCCAAAAGCGCGATTGCTGCACAGCAGCCCTATATCGCTAACCCCGATGAGTGGCTGAAGCAGCCGGAAAATATCAGCAAGCTGTCGCGCTTAAGCGGAGTGCCGGAGGCAGATATTCCTGCGCTGGTGAAGGGTAATACCTATCTGACACCGCAACAGCAAACCGCTGAACTGACCGGGCCGGTAAACAAAGCGATTATCGACACCGCACAGTTCCTCAAAGAGCAGGGGAAAGTGCCTGCCGTAGCGACGGACTACAGCCAGTACGTCACCGATCGCTTTGTGCAATAAAGGGGGCGCTGATGCTGCAAATCTCTCATCTTGCCGCCAGTTACGGTGGAAAACCTGTGCTGGACGATATCAATCTGACCCTGGATGGCGGTGAACTGCTGGTGGTGCTTGGGCCTTCAGGCTGCGGGAAAACCACGTTGCTGAATCTGATTGCCGGATTTGTACCTTATCAGCACGGCAGTATTTTGCTGGAAGGGAAAAAGGTCGAAGGTCCTGGGGCTGAACGTGGCGTTGTGTTCCAGAACGAAGGTCTGCTGCCCTGGCGTAACGTGCAGGATAACGTCGGGTTCGGTCTGCAACTGGCTGGCGTAGAGAAAATGCAGCGTCAACGTGTCGCTCTGGAAATGTTGAAGAAAGTTGGATTAGAGGGCGCAGAAAAACGCTTTATCTGGCAGCTTTCTGGCGGTCAGCGTCAGCGCGTGGGTATTGCCCGGGCGCTGGCGGCGAATCCGCAATTGTTGCTGTTGGACGAGCCGTTTGGGGCGCTGGATGCGTTTACCCGCGAACAGATGCAAACCCTGCTTCTTAAGCTCTGGTATGAGACGGGTAAACAGGTGCTGCTGATCACCCACGATATCGAAGAGGCCGTGTTTATGGCAACGGAACTGGTGCTGCTGTCCCCAGGTCCTGGCCGGGTGCTTGAACGTTTGCCGCTCAATTTCTCCCGCCGCTTTGTGGCCGGAGAAGACAGCCGCAGTATTAAGTCCGATCCGCAGTTTATCGCGATGCGTGAGTATGTGTTAAGCCGCGTCTTTGAACAACGGGAGGCTTTTTCATGAGTGTGGTGATTAACGATAAACCCCGGCAGCGCGCGCTGAGCTGGCGCTGGCCGTTCTCTCGCCAGATTACGTTAAGTCTCGGTACGTTGACCGTTATCCTGGCGATATGGTGGACGGTGGCAGCTCTGCAATTGATCAGTCCACTGTTTTTACCCTCGCCGGGGCTGGTGTTACAAAAACTTATTACCATTGCCGGTCCGCAAGGCTTTATGGATGCCACGTTGTGGCAGCACCTGGCGGCAAGTCTGACGCGTATTGTGATAGCTCTGCTGGCAGCGGTGTTGCTTGGTGTTCCTGTGGGGATCGCGATGGGGTTGAGTCCGACTGTGCGCGGTATTCTCGATCCGATTATCGAACTGTATCGTCCGGTTCCACCGCTGGCCTATTTGCCGCTGATGGTCATCTGGTTTGGGATCGGTGAAACCTCCAAGATCTTGCTGATCTATCTGGCCATTTTTGCACCTGTTGCAATGTCGGCACTGGCGGGTGTTAAAAGCGCGCAGCAGGTGAGGATTCGGGCCGCGCAATCGCTGGGGGCCAGCCGTATACAGGTATTGTGGTTTGTTATTTTACCGGGGGCATTGCCGGAAATTCTTACCGGATTGCGCATCGGACTGGGCGTGGGCTGGTCGACGCTGGTGGCAGCAGAGCTGATTGCCGCGACGCGAGGTTTAGGTTTTATGGTGCAGTCAGCCGGTGAATTTCTGGCAACGGATGTGGTGCTGGCGGGGATCGCGGTGATTGCCGTTATCGCCTTTATTTTAGAACTGGGTCTGCGTGCGCTCCAGCGCCGTCTGACGCCCTGGCATGGAGAAGTACAATGAGTGAACGTCTGAGTATTAGCCCGCTGGGGCCGTATATTGGGGCACAGATAACAGGTGCGGATCTGACCCGTCCACTGAGCGATAACCAGTTTGAACAGTTGTACCATGCGGTACTGCGCCACCAGGTGGTATTCCTGCGCGATCAGGTTATTACGCCGCAGCAACAACGGGCGCTGGCGCTGCGTTTTGGCGATCTGCATATTCATCCGGTCTATCCCCATGCTGAGGGAGTGGAGGAGATTATCGTGCTGGATACGCATAATGATAATCCGCCGGATAATGACAACTGGCACACCGATGTGACGTTTATTGAGACGCCGCCTGCCGGGGCGATTCTTGCAGCTAAAGAGCTGCCCTCAACCGGTGGTGACACGCTGTGGACCAGCGGAATTGCCGCCTATGAGGCGCTATCTGCGCCGTTTCGCCAACTGCTAAGCGGCCTGCGGGCTGAACATGATTTCCGTAAGTCATTTCAGGAGTTTAAATATCGTAAGACTGAAGAGGAGCACCAGCGCTGGCTGGAGGCGGTAGCAAAGCATCCGCCGTTGTTGCATCCGGTCGTGCGCACGCATCCGGTGAGCGGTAAACAGGCACTGTTTGTGAATGAGGGATTTACGACACGGATTGTCGATGTGACGGAGAAAGAGAGTGAAGCGCTGCTCGGATTCCTGTTTGCCCACATCACTAAACCGGAGTTTCAGGTGCGCTGGCGCTGGCAGCCCAACGATGTGGCGATTTGGGATAACCGTGTGACGCAGCATTATGCTAATGCTGACTATCTGCCGCAGCGACGCATTATGCATCGGGCTACGATTCTGGGGGACAAACCATACTTCCGTGCGGGCTGATTGCCTGCTGGCGCTTCGCTGACCTGGCCAACAATGTGGCTGACCGCATAACGCGAAGCGCCATCTGGCAAAATAACTTAACGCAGTATTTTTTTCTCTGCCAGATCCAGTGCGAAGTAGCTGAAGATCAGATCCGCGCCCGCGCGTTTGATCGACCCTAAGCTTTCCAGCACCACTTTCTCTTCATCTATTGCTCCGGCCATCGCCGCAAATTTGATCATCGCGTACTCACCGCTGACCTGATAGGCGCCAATCGGCAGTTCCGTGCGTTCGCGGATATCACGCAGAATATCAAGGTATGCACCAGCCGGTTTTACCATCAGACAGTCTGCGCCCTGCGCTTCATCAAGCAGCGATTCGCGGATCGCCTCGCGACGGTTCATTGGGTTCATCTGATAGGTTTTACGATCGCCTTTCAGCGCAGTGCCTGCGGCTTCACGGAACGGGCCGTAGAACGATGAGGCAAACTTGGTGGAGTAGGACATGATGGCGGTATCGGTGAAACCCGCGGCGTCCAGCGCCTGGCGAATAGCCTGTACCTGGCCGTCCATCGCAGCGGAAGGGGCAATGAAATCAGCACCCGCAGCAGCGGCGACGACTGCCTGCTTGCCGAGGTTGGCAAGGGTCAAATCGTTATCAACACCATGTTCGCATAACACGCCGCAGTGACCGTGCGAGGTGTATTCACAGAAGCAGGTATCGGACATGACGATCATTTCCGGGACAGTTTGCTTGCAGATACGAGACATGCGCGCTACCAGCCCGTCTTCTTTCCAGGCGTCGCTGCCGGTGTCATCTGTGTGGTGGGAAATACCAAAGGTCATCACCGAGCGGATACCGGCATTGGCAATGCGTTCAATCTCGCGAGCCAGATGTTTTTCCGGAATGCGCATCACGCCGGGCATCGCCTCGATGGCTTTGTAATCGTCGAGTTCTTCTTCAACAAAGATCGGCAACACCAGGTCATTTAAGCTGAGTGTTGTCTCTTCAAACATAGCGCGCAGCGCAGGGGATTTGCGCAGGCGGCGAGGGCGTTGGATTAGGTCTGTCATGGTATGCCTGATGTTTGTGGAATCGAAGGCCGTAGTATACCCGAACCAGAGTGAAGGGAGTTTATGAAAGTTGCTTTCTTGTGGCATACCGGAGAATGCGGCTGGGTGAATCAGGCAAACGGGTCCGCATCAACCGTTTGCCTTTTGAGCACTCAATCAGGACGCGGGAATGACCAGCGGCTTATTACCGCTTAATTCTGTGACCAGATTATTGATACCGTCACTCATATTGGTAAATCGGGTCAGCGGAGAACGGGTGACCACGACAAAAGCACCGACATTTTTCTGCGGGATCATCGCCATGTAAGTAATGAATCCACCGCCGCCACCGGTTTTCTGAATAATCCCCGGACGACCATTTTTCGGTGCCATATACACCCAACCCAAACCAAGCGCATCGGCTTTGCCTGGTACATCCATTCCGATCACTTTGGTCAGCTGTGTACGCTGATAAATCAGTGTCTGCATCCGGTCAGCCTGCTGGCTACGATGATAGAAGTCAGATGAGAGATACTGTTGCATCCAGCGCATCATATCACCAGGTGTAGAATAGACGCCGCCGCTGCCCATCGCCGCCAGCGTATTGTTACACGGGCTGGCCCCTTTTTCCGCGACCATCAGACGTTTGCACTGATCGGGTGAGGGGGTGAAAGTGGTGTCTTTCATCCCGAGCGGTCGGGTGATTTTCTCTTCAAAGAGTTGCGGATAAGGCTTACCGGACGCCGCTGCCAGCGCATCGGCCAGCAGGTCGAATGCCAGGTTTGAATACGAAGCCTGCGATCCTGGTGCGGCTTTCAGCGTCGCGGTAGAAAGGTAGCTCCAGCGCTGTTCGCGCGTAGGCCAGACAAATACCGGACGCTTTGCTGCACCGCCAGGCTGTTCGCGCGGCAGGGCGCTGGTATGCGTTGCCAGATTCACCAGGGTGATTGGCGTTCCCTGATATGTGGGGACGCGTGCGCCGGGAGGTGCATATTTACTCAACGGATCGTTGAGTTTTACCGTGCCTTGATCGAGTAATTTAACCAGCATTTCACTGGTCATCAATTTGGTAATCGAGGCGATTCGAATCACGGAATCCAGTTGCGGGTGAACATTATTGCCGGGGCGCGTTTCACCAAAGCTGCGAAATACGCGCTGATTACCATCAATCACCACGAGTGCCATCCCCGTAGCCCCACTGCCGTAGAAAATATGATCGGCGTAGCGATCAACGATGTCGGAGGCGAAGACCGGATCGGTTATAGGCTGTGCCGCCTGGACAGATGTCAATGACGCCGCACACAGCGCGGCAGAAAAAAGCAGACTACGTTTCAACGGTGGTGTCCATGAGTTAGAGGAAGTAAAAGGTGACGTGCGTATGCGTATTTATACTACTGAACGGCATATTGCAAAGCGCTAATACGCCAATGATAGTGTGAAAAACGTAACGATGAGTAAACGTGAGCTTTTCCCTGATAGTGGATGTTCGCTTTTGTGATCTTACGCTGTGATAATCTGAATATGCTGGAACGCAGTGTTAGGTGAAAACCACAGAAACAATTCTTCAGAACCGGGTAGCGAACTAAGTTCGCTGATTCTGGTCACAATGGTCGGTTTCAGCTTGTGTTTTTGGGCGTTAGCCGTCTTGCCACCGTCTGTGGCAAATGCACAGCAGTCGTCATAACGATAAGAAGTTAGCAGGAGAGCACTATGTTTAAGTCTTTTTTCCCAAAGCCGGGGCCGTTCTTTATTTCGGCATTTATTTGGGCACTGGTTGCCGTTGTATTTTGGCAGGCAGGTGGGGGAGCCTGGGTGGCGCGCATTACTGGCGCATCGGGGGACGTACCGATTAGCGCAGCGCGATTCTGGTCGCTGGATTATCTGATTTTTTATGCTTACTACATTTTGTGCGTCGGCCTGTTCGCGCTGTTCTGGTTTATCTACAGTCCACATCGCTGGCAGTACTGGTCCATACTCGGCACGTCGTTGATTATCTTTGTGACCTGGTTTCTGGTTGAAGTCGGGGTCGCCGTTAACGCCTGGTATGCGCCATTTTATGATTTGATTCAAACTGCACTCAGCGCTCCCCATAAGGTGAAAATTGAGCAGTTCTATCATGAAGTGGGGATCTTTCTTGGTATTGCGCTGATTGCCGTCGTCATTGGCGTGATGAACAATTTCTTCGTCAGCCATTATGTTTTCCGCTGGCGTACCGCAATGAACGAACATTATATGGCGCACTGGCAGCATCTGCGTCATATCGAAGGTGCCGCGCAGCGTGTGCAGGAAGACACTATGCGTTTTGCCTCGACGCTGGAAGATATGGGCGTCAGTTTTATCAACGCCATCATGACGCTGATTGCCTTCTTGCCGGTACTGGTTACGCTTTCTGCGCATGTCCCTGATTTGCCAATAGTCGGACATGTGCCTTATGGTCTGGTGATTGCTGCGATTGTCTGGTCGCTGATGGGAACCGGGATGCTGGCGGTAGTGGGGATAAAACTTCCGGGTCTGGAGTTCAAAAACCAACGTGTGGAAGCGGCTTATCGTAAAGAACTGGTGTACGGTGAAGACGATGCCAACCGCGCGACGCCACCTACCGTTCGCGAACTGTTTCACGCGGTGCGTCAGAACTATTTCCGCCTCTATTTTCACTATATGTACTTCAATATCGCCCGCATTCTTTACCTGCAGGTTGATAACGTTTTCGGCTTGTTCCTGCTGTTTCCATCGATTGTTGCCGGTACGATTACGCTCGGTCTGATGACGCAAATTACCAACGTGTTTGGACAGGTGCGAGGATCGTTCCAGTATCTGATTAACTCCTGGACGACGTTAGTCGAACTGATGTCTATCTATAAGCGTCTGCGCAGCTTTGAACGTGAGCTAGATGGCCAGGAAATTCAGGTAGTTACCAATACACTTAGTTAACAAAGGAGATGTTATGTCGACGGTTTCCCGTCTTTACCCCTGGTCTTGTCTGGCTGTACTGGTGTTGGTGGGGTGTAGCAGCCAACCCTCGCTGCCGTTAAAAAAAGGGGAGAAAGCCGTCGATGTGGCGAGCGTCGTGCGTCAGAAAATGCCGTCCAGTGTGAAGGACAGAGACGCCTGGGCGCAGGATCTGGCGAAGACGTTTGAAAGCCAGAAGCTGGCACCGACGGTCGAGAACGTCTGTTCGGTGCTGGCAGTGGCGCAGCAGGAGTCCAACTATCAGGCCGATCCGGTCGTTCCTGGCTTAAGTAAAATTGCCTGGAAAGAGATCGACCGTCGTGCTGAGCGTATGCATATTCCGGTGTTTCTGGTTCATACCGCACTGAAGATTAATTCCCCGACAGGAAAAAGCTACAGTGAGCGCCTGGATTCAGTGAAGACGGAAAAGCAGCTTAGCGCCATCTTTGATGATTTTATCAATATGGTGCCGATGGGACAGACGCTGTTTGGTTCACTAAATCCGGTTCATACCGGCGGTCCGATGCAGGTCAGCATTGCGTTTGCGGAACAGCACACGACGGGATACCCATGGAAAATGGCAGGAACAGTGCGTCAGGAAGTGTTCAGTCGCCGTGGTGGGCTGTGGTTCGGAACTTATCATTTGCTGAACTATCCGGCGAACTATAGTGCACCTGTTTTCCGTTTCGCTGACTTTAATGCGGGCTGGTACGCCAGCCGGAATGCCGCTTTCCAGAACGCTGTCAGTAAAGCCAGCGGTGTGAAGCTGGAACTGGATGGTGACTTGATTCGCTACGACAGCAAAGATCCAGGTAAAACGGAGCTGGCAGTACGTAAACTGGTTGGGAAGCTGAATATGAGTGAGAGCGATATTCGGCGTCAACTGCAAAAGGGCGACAGCCTTGCTTTTGAAGAGACCGCGCTTTATGAGAAGGTCTATAAGCTGGCTGAAGCGAAGGTGGGCAAAGCGTTACCCCGTGAAATGCTGCCGGGTATTCAACTGGAAAGTCCGAAGATCACCCGCAACCTGACCACTGCGTGGTTTGCTAAACGGGTGGACGAGCGCCGGGCGAAATGTATGGCTCAGTCTGCTTTATGATGGCGTTGGCGCCAGCGCATAAAGCCAGCGACGATGCCAAGGATCAAGCCTCCGGCCAGGAAGGGGATCACGCCAAAAATCGTACCGACGCCAAAACCGATTTCGATTCGTGGACGTCCGGTTTCCTGCATTTGTAGCTGCATCAGTTGCTCGTAAATTCCGGGTGCGTGAGCTAACAGATTTAAAATCTGTGCTCCCACCCAGAAACAGAACAGTACAAATACGGCATACGCAATATTGCCGGTCAGGGAGGAGGTATCCCGATACTTGCCCTTAAAAAGGGTTTTAGAGAGCGTAAAATCAGCCATAAAGACCTCCGGAAATAACCTGCTTCTTTCGACGTAATGCCAACAACTGACAGTGAGTCTGACAGGTGATCGCCATTGTCAATATCAGAATGATGGTAATTTCAGCCAGGGATTATTCCTGGATTTAAGTTTTTTGCAGATGGTCACAAATCTTTAACCTTAAGTGAAATTTTGTGACATTTAAGAAATTCCGCATACGCCACAGACGTCTCAGGGAAAATGTGCGAGGATGCGCCTAATGTGTGTTTCTCCGGAGCTGCTATGAACCTGCCTGCTAAAATTCGCCGTGACTGGCACTACTATGCGTTCGCCATTGGGCTTATCTTTATTCTGAATGGTGTGGTGGGATTACTGGGTTTTGAAGCTAAGGGATGGCAAACCTATGCGGTAGGGCTGGTCACATGGGTGATCAGTTTTTGGCTCGCCGGACTCATTATTCGCCGTCGTGTGGAAGCTGATGATGTGAAAGATACCCAATAACGTTTTGTTATACCCCTCATACTTCAAGTTGCAGGTGTGTTGGCTTTCCTGGCTCACCCCAGTCACTTACTGATGTAAGCTCCTGGGGATTCACGGCGTGGCCGCCTTTCTGTAACCCGAAATATTTAGGGTATATCAGGCATTATGGTCAGTTTTACATACTGGTTTTCAACGCACTATCCGCAGCGTGGCGTTCCAGCGCCAGTTCGATCAGACGGGTGATCAAATCGGTATAGCCTAAACCGCTCGCCTGCCACAGTTTTGGATACATACTGATATTGGTAAAGCCTGGCAGCGTGTTGATCTCATTGATCACCACGTCGTTTTCATCAGTCAGGAATACATCCACCCGGGCCATGCCGGCGCAGCCCAGCGTCTGGTATGCCTGAATCGCAATCTCGCGGATCTTATCGTTAATTTCTGGCGCAATCGCTGCAGGAACGACAACTTTTGCCCCGTTGTCGTCAATGTATTTGGTGTCGTAAGCGTAAAAATCACTGTTCAGAACGATCTCGCCACAGGTGCTGGCCTGGGGGTGATCGTTCCCCAGTACCGCGCATTCGATCTCGCGGCCTTTGATCCCTTGTTCCACAACCACCTTATGATCGAACTCAAATGCCAGCGTGACGGCCTGGTTGTACTGTGCTTCGCTGGTGACTTTGCTAACGCCAACGGATGACCCCTGATTGGCAGGTTTCACGAACAGTGGGAGACCCAGGCGTGATTCAACCTCGGCAAAGCTGATGGTGTGGCGGTTTGCGCGGGTGAGCGTAATAAATGGTGCGATGTTTAACCCGGCATCACGCAGCAGACGTTTGGTCACGTCTTTATCCATACAGGCTGCGGAACCAAGCACATCGGAGCCGACGAACGGTAAGTTCGCTACGCGTAGCATGCCTTGCAGAGAACCATCTTCTCCCAGCGTACCGTGAACGATTGGAAAAATAACATCCACCGTTGGCAGCGGCTGACCATTCTGCGCGTCGATCAGTTGATGCTCTTGTTTACCCGGTACCTGAGCGAGGCTGGTTAGTGAAGGACGCAACGCAATATGAGCCGGATCGTCTGCATTAAGCAGATAATTACCGGCATCGCTGACGTGCCATTGCCCTTGTTTATCAATACCTAACAACACAACATCAAAGCGAGTCTTGTCGATGGCATCGACAATATTTTTAGCCGATTGCAATGACACTTCATGTTCTGCTGACTTACCACCAAATACGATTCCTACCCGCAACTTTGCCATCTTAAAAACCCATTCCATGAATGCAAAGCACATACATTACCACGACAAAACGCAGGATTCCTCGGCTTCTGGCAGAATGTTTTCGTGAAGTACAGGGGAACAAATTTGTTTAAACACGAGTGCGCTGGTTAAAGCATAATCACCTGTATAAAGTGTGGATTTGATGTGATGGATATCACAATTATGATGAGCGGGGAGATAAAATACTAAACTGTGATACATCGCACCGCTGAACCTCCGTCTGGATACGTAATTTGTTAAGCTGCTCGCAGTTTTCAGCTGCTTATCGTTATGAGTCTTATGGAATCCTGGAGAGTTAACCTTATTTCCGTTTGGTTCGGGTGCTTTTTTACCGGACTGGCGATCAGTCAAATCCTGCCTTTTTTACCGCTCTATATCTCCCAGCTTGGGGTGACCTCGCATGAAGCGCTGTCGATGTGGTCCGGCTTAACGTTTAGTGTCACTTTTCTTATTTCTGCCATTGTTGCACCGATGTGGGGTAGCTTAGCCGATCGCAAAGGGCGCAAATTAATGCTATTGCGCGCTTCGTTAGGGATGGCCATCGCGATTTTACTGCAGGCATTTGCGACTAACGTCTGGCAGCTTTTCCTGCTCCGTGGCGTGATGGGGTTAACATCGGGATATATCCCCAATGCGATGGCGCTGGTCGCGTCACAGGTACCGCGTGAACGCAGCGGTTGGGCGCTGAGTACGCTCTCTACGGCGCAAATTAGCGGTGTTATTGGCGGGCCGCTGATGGGTGGGTTTATTGCCGATCATATCGGCTTACGGGCGGTATTTTGTATTACTGCGGCGCTGCTGGTAGTAAGTTTTCTGGTCACATTGTTTTTAATTAAAGAGGGCGTGCGTCCGACGATTAAAAAAAGTGAACGTTTAAGCGGCAAGGCGGTTTTCGCCTCACTGCCTTATCCGGCGTTGGTGATTAGCCTGTTTTTTACCACTATGGTTATTCAGCTGTGTAACGGCTCAATAGGTCCCATTCTGGCACTGTTTATCAAATCTATGGTGCCAGACAGCACAAACATTGCTTTTCTCAGCGGCTTAATTGCTTCGGTACCTGGCGTATCGGCGCTGATATCGGCGCCCCGACTTGGAAAACTGGGCGATCGAATTGGCACGGAGCGAATTCTTATGGCGACGTTAATCTTCGCCGTGGTGCTCTTTTTCGCCATGTCCTGGGTTGCTACGCCATTGCAGTTGGGAATATTGCGTTTCCTGCTTGGTTTTGCCGATGGCGCGATGCTACCTGCTGTGCAGACGTTGCTGGTCAAATATTCCAGCGATCAGATTACCGGTCGCATCTTTGGGTATAATCAGTCGTTTATGTATCTGGGTAACGTCGCAGGGCCATTAATGGGCGCAACGGTATCGGCAATGGCGGGTTTCCGCTGGGTTTTTATCGCGACCGCATGTATTGTACTTATTAATATCTGGCAACTGACCATCGCGTTACGACGCCGGCGTCATGCGCACTAAGCTCACGTAGGTATTGTATATCTGTGTGATTATTCATCCCCTTACTCTTTAATATTGAATAGTTCTGGAGTAAGGGGCATTGCACATTATTTTGTGTTGTGATTGTTTTCGCAAAACGTCTTATTATTTATAAAAATACAACTTTCATCCCCTAGGCAGTCGTGAGCCATAATGCTAACGTGACCCATATTTTGTAAAGGGAATACGAAAATGAAAAATCTCGTCACTGAGTTACTACTTAAGCTTGCCCAAAAAGAAGAAGAGTCGCAGGAGCTGGCTGCCCAGGTAGAAACGTTAGAGTGGGTTATCATGGAGATGCTAAGCAATATGGCGAAAAATGATCAGCAAATATTGATTCGTCAAATTGAGGGGGCGCTGGCGGGCGTAAGCCGTATGCCGGCATTTTTGACAACTCTGCATAATCCGGGTGAAAGCCTACCAAAAACGTATTGAGCGATCTCCAGAAATTCACTACCCCCTGACATCATAAAAGTGTCACATCAAATACTTATAGTCACTTTGTTTTAATTTTACTGTATTTATACATGGAGAAAATAAAGTGAAACAAAGTGCACTCGCTATTGCCCTGTTACCATTACTGTTTACCCCGGTTATTTATGCTGAATCATCTGCTGTACCGGTTATGGATAATCGTGCCGCTCAGGGGGATATCACCACGCCAGGTGGGGCGCGCCGATTAACCTCTGATCAAACGGCGGCTCTGCGTGATTCACTGATTGATAAACCTGCCCGGAATATTATTTTATTGATCGGTGATGGCATGGGGGATTCAGAAATTACAGCAGCTCGCAATTATGCCGAAGGCGCAGGTGGATTTTTTAAAGGTATTGATGCATTACCTCTGACCGGGCAATACACACATTACGCGTTGGATAAAAAAACGGGTAAACCTGATTATGTAACGGATTCTGCGGCGTCAGCAACGGCGTGGACGACCGGCGTTAAAACCTACAATGGTGCGTTGGGTGTTGATATTCACGAAAAAAATCACACCACGATTCTGGAAATGGCGAAAGCCGCAGGTCTGGCGACAGGCAACGTTTCTACTGCTGAGTTGCAGGATGCGACTCCGGCTGCCCTGGTGGCGCATGTGACCTCACGTAAATGCTACGGTCCGAGTGTAACCGCTGAAAAATGCCCGACCAATGCGCTGGAAAAAGGTGGTAAAGGGTCGATCACGGAACAATTATTGAACGCCCGCGCCGATGTTACGCTTGGCGGTGGGGCAAAAACCTTTGCAGAGACCGCGGCAGCAGGTGACTGGCAGGGGAAAACGCTGCGTGAACAGGCACAGGCGCGTGGATATCAGTTGGTGAGCGATGCCGCAACGCTTGCAGCAATCACTGAAGCCAATCAGGATAAACCGTTGCTGGGTCTGTTCTCCGAGGGCAACATGCCGGTACGCTGGGAAGGTCCGAAAGCGTCATATCACGGCAACATTGATCAACCCGTCGTGACTTGTGCGCCGAACCCAAAGCGTAACGATACCGTGCCCACGCTGGCACAGATGACGGATAAAGCGATTGAGCTGTTGAGCAAAAATGAGAAAGGCTTCTTCCTGCAAGTTGAAGGGGCGTCAATCGATAAGCAGGATCACGCCGCTAACCCATGTGGGCAGATTGGAGAAACGGTCGATCTGGATGAGGCGGTGCAGCGTGCGCTTGCATTTGCGAAGAAAGATGGCAACACCCTGGTTGTAGTTACCGCCGATCACGCCCATTCCAGCCAGATTGTTGCGCCGGATACGAAGGCTCCGGGTTTAACCCAGGCGCTGAACACCAAAGATGGCGCGGTAATGGTTATAAGCTACGGCAACTCCGAGGAAGAATCCCAGGAGCATACCGGCAGCCAGTTGCGTATTGCGGCCTATGGACCACATGCTGCGAATGTTGTCGGTCTGACCGACCAAACCGATCTGTTCTACACCATGAAAGCCGTATTAGGGCTTAAATAAGCAGACATCCGGCGGCAATACTTTTGCTGTCGGGTGGTTTTTTTGTGTTTAGCAGCCAGACTTATACCTACATGCTGTCGTTCAGAATAGGGCGGCGTTTAGAGTTGCATGCTTATAAAAGGATGGTGCTATGAAAATAACATTACTGGTTACGTTGCTATTTGGTTTGATTTTCTTAACTACCGTCGGTGCTGCCGAGAAGACATTAACCCCGCAACAACAGCGTATGACCACCTGCAACCAGCAAGCGACGGCGCAAACCTTAAAAGGGGATGCCCGTAAGACGTACATGAGTGATTGCCTGAAAAACAGTAAATCTGCTCCAGAGGAAAAGAGCCTGACGCCACAGCAGCAGAAAATGCGTGAGTGCAATGTCCAGGCGACAGAGCAGTCTCTGAAAGGCGATGATCGTAATAAGTTTATGAGTGCCTGTCTGAAAAAAGCTGCGTAATACATACGGGTGAGCAGAGAAAATCGCTCACCCGAAATATCATACTTTCACCGCCAGACCCCTTCCTATAATTTGGGAAATTTGTTTCAGAATATTCCCAAATACGATGAATGATGAAAATTTCTATCAAAAAAAGGTCGTACAGAATGAAGCGTTATTATCACTTCATCGAAATGACCATCAGCGCTCCGGACTGCGATTTGCCCGACGGATCAGGCTGCCGCGTGCGGTAGGGCTGGGGGGAATGTTTTTCCCCATTGCTTCTGTATTAGTTTCACAGCCGATTACCGGCGGCTGGTGGCTGTTGTTGGTGGGATGGGCCTTTGTCTGGCCACACCTGGCGTGGCAGTTGGCGAGCAAAGCAGAAGATCCTCAACATGGTGAATTCACTAATTTAAAAGCGGATGCGATCCTGGCGGGTATGTGGACGGGGATTATGGGGGTTAACCTGCTGCCATCCACGGCACTGCTGATGATTATCTGCATCAACCTGATGGGCGCAGGTGGTGTGCGATTATTCATCGCGGGTGCCGTGTTGTTGGTGGTTTCATGCCTTGTCACGTTGCAGTTAACGGCTATCTCCGTTGCTTTTAGCAGTACACAATTGAGCGTATTGCTATCTTTGCCGGTGCTGGTTATTTATCCGTTGCTGTTTGCTTGGGTCAGCTATCAAACGGTAATAAAGCTGGCGGAGCATAAACGTCGGTTGCAGGTGATGAGTACGCGGGATGGTATGACCGGGGTGTATAACCGACGCCATTGGGAATTTTTACTGCGCAATGAATTTGATAATTGTCGTCGCTATCAGCGTGATGCCACGTTACTGATTATTGATATCGACCACTTCAAGAGCATCAACGATACCTGGGGACATGACGTCGGGGATGAGGCTATCGTCGCTCTGACTCGTCAATTGCAGATGACATTACGCGGCAGTGATGTCATAGGGCGTTTTGGCGGTGATGAGTTTGCTGTGATTATGTGCGGAACGCCGGCAGCCAACGCTATTGCAGCAATGTCGCGGGTCCACGAACGGCTCAGCCAGTTACGCTTATCATGCGCTCCGCAGGTTGCCCTGCGGATTAGCGTGGGTGTGGCGCCCCTGACCGCAGAGACTGAACATTATCGAGAATGGTTAAAATCGGCGGATATGGCGTTATACAAAGCAAAGAATTCCGGACGTAACCGCACTGAAGCGGCGGCCTGACGTCCGGTTATCCACTCAGGATTTGCTGAGTTTCTCCGATTGTTCCATACACTTAACCATCGCTTCAATCACCGAAGAACGGAAGCCGCGTTCTTCCAGGACACGGACAGCTTCAATGGTGGTTCCACCAGGCGAACACACCATATCCTTCAGCTCACCAGGATGTTTACCCGTTTCGAGGACCATTTTGGCCGATCCCATCACCGCCTGTGCCGCGAATTTATACGCCTGTGTGCGCGGCATGCCACCCTGAACAGCTGCATCCGCCATTGCTTCGATAAACATAAAAACATATGCCGGTGCTGAACCGCTGACCCCAACGACTGGGTGAATCATTGATTCTGCGATGACTTCCGCTTCACCAAAGCAGCGGAAAATATTCAACACGTCAGCGGTATCTTCTGGTGTAACCAACGCGTTTGGTGTCACAGATGTCATACCGGCATTAACCAGTGACGGAGTGTTTGGCATTGCGCGAATAATTTTGCGGTCATGACCCAATGCACGGGCGAGCTGATCGAGGGTGACGCCAGCCGCAATAGATACGACCAGTGAATCTTTGCTCAGGCTGGAGGTAATTTCACTCAGCACTTTAATCATGATGCCTGGTTTCACGGCCCCAAAAACAATGTCGGCAATTTGCGCGACTTCCTGCGCAGATTGTGCTGCATTAATGCCGTACTGGTCGTGCAGGGCGGCGACTTTTTCGGGGGAAGGGGTATAGACCCAGATTTGTCCGGGGAGAACCTGGCCGCTGGCGATCAGGCCGCCAAGAATCGCTTTGCCCATGTTACCGCAGCCGATAAACCCAATTTTCTTGTCCATTGTGTCACTCCCTATACGTGATATTCGTTGTTTTACCTGGGAAAGGTAAGCTTAGCGCGGAATGAATGTGTTCAGAAGGAGAAACAGCACTTTGCTGGAAAGTAAAAGCACGAGACAATACGCGATTGCACATGAGTCGGGAGGTGATATGACAATATGGGTGGATGCGGATGCGTGTCCTAATGTGATTAAAGAAATATTATACCGTGCTTCTGAACGTATGCAGATGCCGCTGATTCTGGTGGCAAATCAGAGTTTGCGCGTCCCGCCTTCGCGTTTAATCCGTACTTTACGTGTTCCTGCCGGGTTTGACGTCGCAGATAATGAGATTGTGCGCCAGTGTAATGTGGGCGATTTAGTGATCACGGCGGATATCCCGTTGGCTTCTGAGGTTATTGAAAAAGGTGCGGCTGCACTAAACCCACGCGGAGAACGTTATACCGAAGCGACAATCCGTGAACGCCTGACGATGCGTGATTTTATGGATACCCTGCGTGCCAGTGGGATCCAGACCGGCGGGCCTGATAGTCTTTCACCACGCGATCGCCAGCATTTTGCAGCTGAACTTGATAAATGGTGGTTGGAAGTTCAGCGCAGAAAATAGTAGCTGTAATTTATTTTTTACACTTTCATCATGGTGAATTCTTGTTATAGTAGGGCTTAATTAATTTAATTGCCCCAAGTGGAATGTATTGTTTACACTTTGGTGATGTACTAGTTTGATGGTATGATTATAACTTTAACAGCATCAGATCCCGCTCGCTTGCGGTTCTCTGGGGAATTTCTGTGATGACGCAACCTCTTTTTCTTGTTGGCCCCCGGGGGTGTGGTAAGACGACAACCGGAATGGCGCTCGCCAAGGCTATCGATTTCCAATTTGTTGATACCGATCGCTGGTTGCAATCTCATGTACAAATGACCGTGGCGGAAATTGTCGAAAGAGAGGGATGGGAGGGGTTTCGCGCCCAGGAGACGGCTGCTCTGGAAGCCGTTACCGCACCTTTAACCGTTGTTGCGACCGGCGGCGGTATCATTCTCACCGAATACAACCGGCACTACATGCGCAATAGTGGTGTAGTCATTTATTTAAGCGCACCCGTATCAGTACTGGTTAACCGCCTGGAGGCCGCGCCGGAAGAAGGGTTACGCCCGACCTTAACCGGTAAACCATTAACTGAAGAAGTGCAGGAAGTGCTGGAGCAGCGCGATGTCCTGTATCGGGAAGCGGCGCACTACATTGTTGATGCAACAAATAAACCTTCTCAGGTTGTTGCCGATATTCTGGGGCTACTGTCGCAGCCGGCGTCACGGTTACAGGGTGGTGTCTATACTTAAAGCTCATCCACTCAAAAGGAAGAGATATGCCGACAAAACCACCTTACCCGCGTAAAGCTACCATTGTGACAGTTGAGAAAGGGACTCCTGGCCAGACGGTAACCTGGTATCAACTTCGCGCCGATCATCCTAAACCCGATTCATTGATCAGTGAACATCCTTCCGCGCAAGAGGCCATGGACGCCAAAAAGCGCTATGAGGATCCCGATAAAACCTGACGCCAGGCGTTGCTGGTAAAGAAATCAGAGTACCCTCTGCTCGTATCGGTATCACATTTTTCGCACGTCGTCATACACAGCGAAAATTGAAAATTAAGCGATAACAACATAATACTGGAATGATTAGGAATCTTTACATTATGCCTTGCTTATCTGCTGCTACGCTTTTGAGCATTTGTAGCGCAGGTAGGTGTCCGGCATTTGCCTGGGAATTCATGACGCAGTAAGAAGACGGTGGAGTAACAAATGAGTACGTCGCTGGCTATCCTCACGATTGGTGTTGTCCCGATGAGTGAGGTATTACCGCTCCTGACGGAATATATTGATGAGCAACACATCACGCACCATAGTCTGCTGGGGCAGATGCAGAGGGAAGATGTGATGCTCGAATATGCCGTATCGCCAGGTGATGATTTGTTATTAACGTTGCTCAGCGACCATCGGCTTGCTCATGTCTCGCGCCAGAAAGTTGAGCGCGATCTCCAAAGCATTGTTGAAGTGCTGGATAACCAGGGTTTTGACGTCATCTTATTGATGAGTACCGCTTCAATTGCCCGCCTGACGGCACACAATAGCATCCTGCTTGAGCCCCTACGTATTATCCCCCCTCTGGTGGCATCGATTGTGGATGGGCATCAGGTCGGGGTGATTGTGCCTGTCACTGAGTTGCTTGAGGCCCAGGTGAGTAAATGGCAGGTATTACAGACCCCGCCAGTTTATGCCGTGGCAAATCCTCTTGATGGATCCGCACAACAACTGATCGATGCGGGGAAAGATCTCATTGAGCAAGGAGCTGATGTGATCATGCTGGATTGTTTAGGGTTTAATCAGCGACATCGTGATTTACTGCAAAAATCGCTGGATGTTCCGGTGCTTTTGTCTAATGTCCTGATTGCGCGGTTGGCTTCAGAACTGCTCGCTTAATTTTGCGTGACAGGTGGAACGTCAGGCCCCTATATTGTTTGTTAACTTAATAACGAGATAGGGCCAGTTGTATGCTTCAAAGTAATGAATACTTTTCCGGCAAAGTAAAATCGATTGGTTTTACCAGCAGCAGTACTGGCCGTGCCAGCGTTGGCGTCATGGCGGAAGGCGAATACACTTTCGGTACTGCGGCACCTGAAGAGATGACGGTGGTTAGCGGCGCGCTGAATGTGTTGCTGCCAGGGGAAACTGAGTGGAAAGTGTATGCTGCAGGGGACGTGTTCAACGTGCCAGGGCACAGTGAGTTTCATCTGCAGGTGGCAGAGCCAACATCGTATCTTTGCCGCTATTTGTAATTGTAAAATGCCGGATGACGAAGCTGCCATCCGGCACATCCTAATCAGCGCTGTGCTTCTCCGCCTAATCCTTCCACCAGGCTTTTGATTAACGCCGCCAGTTCTCCGGTCATCAGGATGAAATCGGCATCAAAACGTTGAGCATAGTCTTCTCTGTCGATGTCTTCGTTTTGATCGCGCAGTTCATCACTGAACTTCAGACGCTTCAGTGAGCCATCGTCACACATCATAAACTGAATACGTTGTTGCCAGTCGAGAGCCAGTTTGGTGACGACTTTACCGGCTTCAATGTGAACGGCAATCTCGTCGCTCACCAGATCCTGTTTCTTCGCGCGGATCACGCCGCCATCTTCCAGCATGGCTTTCAGTTCAGCTTCATCCAGCAACTGGAAGCCCTGGGCGACAGAGCCGGAACGCACCCATTCGGTGAGCGTTAACTCGATCGGATTTTCCAGCGCTAACGGAACAACCGGCAGAGAACCCAGGCTTTTACGCAACAACGCCAGCGTATCTTCCGCTTTCTTCGCGCTTGCGCAGTCGACCATGATCAGGTCATTGACGGTGTCTATCCACATCATTGTCTGGCTGAAGCGGCTAAAGGCGCGCGGCAGCAATGAATGCAACACTTCATCTTTAAGCGAGTCTTTTTCGGTCTTTTTGAGTTTGCGACCCTGCTCAGCTTCCAGTTTGAATATTTTGGCTTCAAGCGCCTGCTTAATCACAGGTGATGGCAGGATTTTCTCTTCTTTGCGGGCGCAGATAATAATTTGGCCGTTGGCGGTATGCGTCAATGCATCGCTGTGCGATCCCATCGGCGGAACCCAACCCATTTTTGCCATATCCTGGCTGCCACAAGGGGTAAACGTCATTGAGGCTAGCTGTTTTTCCATCTCTTCGGCACGCAAAGAAACATCGCGGCTAAGACGGTAAACCATTAAATTTTTGAACCACAGCATGATAATTTCCACGGCCTTGTCGTTAAATCCAGCGGGCATAATAGCGAATTGTCGCTATGCTTGCATTGTTAATCGGGAAGAGGGACATACAGTGCGTATAGGTATCGATTTAGGCGGCACGAAAACAGAAGTGATTGCGCTAGGTGATTTGGGCGAACAGCTTTTTCGCCATCGCCTGCCCACGCCGCGTGATGATTACCGGCAAACAATAGAAACAATCGCTACGCTGGTGGAAATGGCGGAAAACGCAACCGGCCAGACGGGAACCGTTGGTATGGGGATCCCTGGTTCGATTTCCCCTTACACTGGTGTGGTGAAGAACGCCAACTCGACCTGGCTCAATGGTCAGCCTTTTGATAAAGATTTAAGCGCGCGGTTGAAGCGTGAAGTGCGTCTGGCAAACGATGCCAACTGTCTGGCCGTTTCTGAAGCGGTAGATGGCGCGGCGGCGGGTGCGCAAACCGTGTTTGCAGTGATTATCGGTACGGGATGTGGTTCTGGCGTGGCTTTGAATGGGCGAGCGCATACCGGTGGCAACGGTACGGCGGGAGAGTGGGGACATAACCCGCTACCGTGGATGGATGAGGATGAACTGCGTTATCGGCAGGAAGTGCCTTGTTATTGCGGCAAACAGGGCTGTATTGAAACCTTCATTTCTGGGACTGGGTTTGCTACGGATTATCATCGGCTGAGCGGAAATCAGCTAAAAGGCAGTGAAATTATTCGCCTGGTAGATGAGCAGGATGCCCTGGCTGAGCAGGCACTGAGACGATATGAGTTACGCCTGGCGAAATCGTTAGCTCATGTGGTGAACATTCTTGATCCTGACGTCATTGTACTGGGCGGCGGGATGAGCAATGTCGACAGGTTGTATCAAACGGTCCCGTCGTTGATTAAGCAGTTTGTCTTCGGCGGCGAGTGTGAAACGCCTCTACGAAAAGCGCTGCACGGTGACTCCAGCGGCGTACGCGGTGCGGCCTGGCTGTGGCCGCAAGAGTCATAATCTCTTTTGCCGGATAACCCGTCATACTTCAAGTTGGCTGCGCGTTACCCGGCTCGTCCATTAACCTCATTCTGACGGGCCGCCGCTCCGCAGCATTCAAATCTGCTCCTGACAGATTTGTCACTCCCCCAGTCACTTACCTGAGTAAGCTCCTGGGGCTTCACTCAATTGCCGCCTACAAGCAACTCGAATTATTTTGGGTATGCACGTTTATCTGTGCTATCCGGCATTACAACAGAGTCTGGCCTATTCCACCGCAAACATCCTGTCGAGTTTGCTGTAACCCAGTCCATTGATTTTTTTAACTTTTATCTGCACCGGAATACGCTCTTTCATCGCTTCGACGTGGCTTATAACCCCAATGGTCTTGCCGGTAGCGTTAAGGGCATCCAGCGCGTCCAGGGCGGTATCAAGCGTCTCGCTGTCCAGCGTGCCAAAGCCTTCATCGAGGAACAGGGAATCAATTCGCGTCTTGTGGCTGACCAGATCGGACAGCGCCAGCGCCAGTGCCAGACTGACGAGGAAGCTTTCGCCGCCGGAAAGTGTCCGGGTATCGCGAACGGCATCGGCCTGCCAGGTATCAACCACTTCCAGCTCCAGTGCTTCGCTGGCCTTTCTCTGTAGCAGGTAGCGGCCATGCAGGCGGGTCAGTTGGTTATTGGCCAGCCAGACCAGATTATCCAGCGTCAGCCCCTGCGCAAATTTGCGGAACTTGTCACCTTCTTTAGAGCCGATAAGGGCGTTCAGATAACCCCAGTCTTCGACCTGCTGCGAGACCTTTTCAATCTCCTGCATCAGACTCTTTTGTTGCTGACGGTTTTCGGCATCTTGCTTGAGCTGCTGGCGAATTTCTCCCTGACGGGTGGCGTTATCCCGTAGCCTTTGGGCGAGCTGCGTCAGCGTATCGCGAAGATGTTCCTGACTAAGGGTGAGGTCCGCGCCGACGGGCGGTTGCTGTTGGTGCGTCGCCAGCGCCTGTGTCGATTGATTGACCAGTGTTTGAGCCTGCTGTAACTGGCTTTCCAGCGACTGCTTTAGCTGTTCGAGTCGGTTAAAGGTCTCTTCATCCAGCAGGGCGGCAAGAAAAGCGTCGCGATCGTCGAAGATGCTGGTTTGCAGTGCGGCATCAAATTGCGCCTGAATCTCAGCGACGCGTTGGAGGTCTTGTGCCTCCTGCTGTTGCAGTGTTTGCAACTGGCCCTGTAATGAAAGGCAATCATCGTGCACCTGTCGCCAGTTTTCCAGTGACAGGTTATCTTCGTTATCCTGAATGACTTCGGTCTCAGGTAGCGTTTCCAGAAGAGGAGTAAGTTGCGCAATCTGCGCTTGTAGCTCGGTCAGTTCACTCTGGCGGCTCTGCCATATTTGTGTTTCGCTTGCCCGCTCGCTGAGCCACGCAGCTTCTTCACCATTGGCAGGAAGAGACAGGCCATTCCGGGTTAGCTCAGCCTGCAACGTGCTCTGGCGTTGATCAATCTGTTGCTGCAGGTGAGAGATTTGTTCTGTATGCGCGGTGATTTGCGCCTGCAGGGCATGGCGCAGGCTCAACTGGTGAAGTTGTTGCTCGTGCTCTTCTTCGGCGGCGAGCCAACTGGAGATATCGTCCTGCGGTTGGAGGGTAATGTTCAGACCGGCGGTCACTGTTTGCCACTCTTGAGTAAGTGCTTGCTCCTCCTGAAAAAGCGTCTGCGCTTCGTGTTCATCACGCTGTAGCTGCTGAGTTATTGCGTCGAGCTGCCCACGTAGGGTAGAGCCTTCATCAGCCAGCGTTTTGACCTCTTTTTCTAACGCTTCACGCCGTGCCTGGTTGACGCTCAGCTCAAGCGTTTGATAAGTCGCGATCGCCGGATGCGTGATGGAGCCGCAGAGTGGGCACGGTTGGCCTGACTGCAGTAATGCCCGCTGACTTTCCAGATTTTTAATGCGGGATTCCTGATCGCAAATCGTTTTTACATCAGCAAGTTGCTGATTTTTATCTTTATAGCGCTGGCGTTTATCCGCCAGAGCGGCGTTGCGCTGAAGCTGCTCCTGCTGTCGCTGTTGGATAGTCGTGCGCAGTTGCGTTAGCTGTTTTTGCCTGGGGGCAATTTGCCCATGAAGCGTGCTCAGATGCTGGCGTAACGGACGAAGCTGCGCATGTTGCGCCAGCGCCAGGGATACGTCTTCAGCCGAAAGTGACAGCGTCGGTTGCGCAAGAGCCTCCAGTTTACGCGTGTCGTTCTCCCGCAACTGTTGCCACTGGCGTAGCTGGTTTTTGGCGTCAGACTGCTGGGCAAAGAGTGCTTTCCACCCCGCCAGCTCGCTGTTCCATAAACGGAAACGGTCATGCTCGGCCAGCCAGTTCGTTAACGTCTGTTGTGCGGTTAACATTATGACGGATTGCCTTTGCGCATGCTGACGAATGCGACTGCGCAGCGCTAAGCTGTGGTGTAAGCGAGCATTCACTTCTTGAATATTCTGGCGTGCTTGGGTGAGTGTAGCCGTTTGTTCCTGAATTCGATCCCAGTACGGGCGTAATGCTCTGGCAGGTAGTGCCAGGCTGAGTGACGCCAGCTGCGGCTGCGCTTGTTCCTGCGCCTCTTGTGCGACCCGCAACGCATGCTGATGGCGGTTTATTTCCGTCTGTAGCTCATTTTGCCGAATTAACCAGTTGAGGTGCTGTTGCTGAGTTTGCTGACTGACAATATGCTGTTTTTCTTCGTCAGTAAGTACCTGCAAACTTTCTGTGAGCGATTGCACCTGTTCTGTTGCTAACAGCGAAACGCCGCTGGCCTGCGCCTGCAATTTTTCCAGCTCTGTCCGGGCCGTTTTGTGTTTTTCAAATACCATCGCCGAGATTTGGCCGTAGATCTCTGTGCCGGTCAGCTCTTCCAGCAGTTCGGCACGTTCTTTCGGTTTGGCGTTAAGAAACGCGGCAAACTGCCCCTGTGAAAGCAGCATGGAGCGGGTAAATCGTCCGTAGTCCAGCCCGGTGAGCGTGGCGGTCATCTCCAGTTTGTCTTTGACTTTATCTGCAAGGATTTTCCCGTCGGCGCAACGGGCAAGCTCTACGCGTGGGACCTGCAGGTTACCTTCTGGCTGGTTACGGGCACGGTTCTGGCTCCAGAAGGCACGATAGGCTTCGCCTTTGACTTCGAATTCCACTTCCGCCAGACACTCTGCGGTGTCGCGGGTCATCAGATCGTTTTGTGACTGAGATACGTTACTCAGTCGCGGTGTTTCGTGGTACAGCGCGAGGCAAATAGCATCCAGCAGTGTGGTTTTTCCAGCCCCTGTCGGACCGGTGATAGCGAACAAGCCGTTGCTGGCGAACGGCTCTGCCGTGAAATCGACTTTCCATTCCCCTTTCAGGGAGTTCAGGTTTTTCAGGCGCAAGCTGAGAATTTTCATGCTTCATGCTCCCCGGCGAGTGTCTGTAATGTGGTACTGAACAGCTGATTCAGGCGCTCGCGCTGTGGTTCTTCCAGCTCTTCCAGCGCCAGGCGGCGGTCAAAGACTTCTGTCACGCTCAGTTCGCTCAGCGTTTCGCGTCGTTCATTCGCCATAATACGTTCACGCTGTTCCCGGCTGCGGCGTACCAGCAAGACTTCTACCGGTAAGTCTTCAGTTAAGGCCTGAATTTTACGCTGCATATCGTGCAGATAATCATCAGTGGTAATTTCGATATCTAACCAGATGGGCGGTTCCTGATCTGTGTCGCGCCACTGCTCAAGTTGAGCAGTAATAGACGCTAAATCGCCTTTCAGTACCGCAAGCGGCTGTGTAACCGGCACGGTGAGGTTTTCAACCGCGCGCAGCTTACCCTCTTCGAAACTCACCAGATGAACGCATTTATTTTTGCCGCACTCATCAAAACTCAGCGCAATCGGCGAGCCACAGTAGCGAATATGCTCTGTTCCGCCGATGATCTGCGCCCGGTGAATATGTCCCAGCGCGATGTAATCCGCTGGCGGGAAATTTTGTGCCGGAAATGCATCCAGCGTGCCAATGTAGATGTCACGAACGGCGTCACTTTTACTGGCACCGACGGTAGTCAGATGCCCTGTCGCAATAATGGGCAGGTTCTGGTCGCCGCGTAGCTTACAGGCGTCCTCATATTGCTGTTGATAATAGTCGGTGATGGCTCCCAGCAGATGCTGCTGCTTTTCTCCGCCTGTGAGTCCTGCCTGGCTGGTGATGATGTCGCGTGGACGTAAAAAAGGGATCGGGCATAATATCGCACCCGGTGTGCCGTCGCGGCGCTGGAGTATCTGTGGCGCATGACCTGCGCTGGCGACCACCGTGGTGTTCAGAAACGCCAGAATATCGCGGGATTCATTGAGCGTGGCGACAGAGTCGTGGTTTCCTGCCAACACCACCAAATGACAACCTGTTTGTTGCAGATTTACAACAAAGCGATTGTATAGCTCACGGGCGTAGCTTGGGGGAGAGCCGGTATCAAAAATATCGCCAGCCACAATAATCGCATCCACCTGATGGGATTGTGCCGTATCCAGAAGCCAGTCGAGAAAGGCCTGATGCTCAGCGGCGCGGCTCTTGCTGTAGAAGTTTTGGCCCAGATGCCAGTCAGACGTGTGAAGGATGCGCATAAGTGTTCCATGGCAAAAAACGTGAACAGGATTATAACCTTTGCAGGACGGTAATATCTTGCCTCCGGGCTGTCATAATTCAACAACCTTCGTTAAACCTGGACTATCTTTTCATAAATCTGTCATAAATCTGACGCATAATGACACCGTATTGATGATAAACGAGTTAATTAAAAAACAGGGCAAATCATGGCGAGACGTATTCTGGTCGTAGAAGATGAAGCTCCAATTCGTGAAATGGTCTGCTTCGTGCTCGAGCAAAACGGTTTTCATCCCGTAGAAGCCGAAGACTATGACAGTGCTGTGAACCAACTTAATGAACCCTGGCCGGATCTCATCCTGCTGGACTGGATGCTTCCGGGCGGGTCGGGTCTGCAGTTCATTAAACATCTCAAGCGAGAAGCGATGACGCGGGACATTCCTGTGATGATGCTGACGGCAAGGGGGGAAGAGGAGGACCGCGTGCGTGGTCTGGAAACCGGTGCAGATGATTATATCACTAAGCCGTTTTCTCCCAAGGAACTGGTAGCGCGTATTAAAGCCGTTTTGCGTCGTATTTCGCCAATGGCGGTTGAAGAGGTCATTGAGATGCAGGGCCTGAGCCTGGATCCAACCTCGCATCGTGTGATGACCGGCGAGGATCCGCTTGATATGGGACCCACCGAATTCAAGTTATTGCATTTCTTTATGACCCACCCTGAGCGCGTCTACAGTCGCGAGCAATTACTCAATCATGTCTGGGGCACCAATGTTTACGTGGAAGACCGGACAGTAGATGTGCATATCCGCCGGTTGCGCAAGGCGCTGGAGCACAGCGGACACGATCGCATGGTGCAGACGGTGCGTGGGACGGGATATCGTTTTTCGACCCGCTTCTGACTGGTAAGAATACAAGCCTAATGGACCTGGCTGTAAATGGAGTATGACGTTTGCTTGAACGATTGTCATGGAGAAGGCTGGTACTGGAGCTGATACTTTGCTGCATACCGGCTTTTATCCTTAGTGCTTTTTTCGGTTATCTGCCCTGGTTTTTACTGGCGTCGGTAACAAGCCTGCTTGTCTGGCATTTCTGGAATTTATTACGTTTGTCCTGGTGGTTGTGGGTCGACAGGAGTATGACACCACCGCCGGGGCGAGGCAGTTGGGAACCGTTGCTGTACGGTTTGCATCAAATGCAGCTACGTAACAAGAAGCGCCGTCGTGAACTGGGTAATCTGATCAAACGCTTTCGTAGTGGGGCTGAATCACTCCCCGACGCGGTTGTACTGACTACCGAAGAGGGCGGTATTTTCTGGTGTAATGGCCTGGCGCAGCAGGTTCTGGGATTACGCTGGCCGGACGATAGCGGCCAAAATATTCTTAACCTGCTGCGTTACCCGGAATTCACGTTGTACCTGAAAACGCGCGACTTTAGCCGACCGATCAATTTGGTTCTCAATACCGGACGACATCTGGAAATTCGCGTGATGCCCTATACCGATAAGCAATTGCTGATGGTGGCGCGTGATGTCACCCAGATGCACCAACTGGAAGGCGCGCGGCGTAACTTTTTTGCCAACGCCAGCCATGAGCTGCGTACGCCAATCACGGTGCTGCAAGGCTATCTGGAAATGATGCAGGAACATCCCCTGGAAGGTGCAACGCGAGAAAAAGCGCTGCACACCATGCGTGAGCAAACACAGCGTATGGAAGGGCTGGTTAAGCAACTGCTGACATTGTCGAGAATCGAGGCCGCACCAGCGCTGCTGTTGAATGAAAAAGTCGATGTGCCGGTGATACTGCGCGTGGTTGAACATGAGGCGCAAACGCTGAGCCAGAATAAACACACCTTTACCTTTGACGTTGATAGCCAGCTAAGTGTGTTGGGTAATGAGGAGCAATTGCGCAGTGCTATCTCGAATCTTATCTATAACGCTGTCAACCATACCCCTGCGGGAACGCATATCACCGTTCGCTGGCAGCATGTGACCCAAGGCGCTGAGTTCAGCGTCGAAGACAACGGCCCCGGCATTGCTTCTGAGCATATCCCGCGTCTGACTGAGCGATTTTATCGCGTGGATAAAGCGCGATCCCGGCAAACGGGCGGTAGTGGATTAGGGCTGGCGATCGTGAAGCATGCGTTAAATCATCATGACAGTCGGTTGATTATCGACAGTGCACCAGGAAAAGGAACGCGGTTTAGTTTCATACTCCCGGAACGTTTAATTGCCAAAAGTAACCGCTAACGCTCATTTGTAATGTTAACTTTCCAAAAGCCAGCGCAAGCTGGCTTTTTTCATCATCGTCAATAATGACATCCTGAATTTTACGACGTTTGATTGTTTTTTGTTCGCATTATTGCCCATGACTTTTTCACGGGAATGGTGTTTTGTGCTGGTTCAATTTTTCATATCACTATATTGTTCTGGTTTTTAGATCCCACCTTGCTTTAAAACGTTATAAGCGTTTAAATTGCGCACCAAGTGCTGTCATACCGACTGCATTTACGCGGTAAATCGAAAAACTATTCTTCGCTGCGTCTGGTTGGGAGGATATCCCGCTGGAATTGATTAAAAATGCCGCTGTATTGTCCCTCAGGGAACGGCAGAAAATTAAACGTTTTCAACACCACATCCACAGGCTGTAAGACTTTATGACCCATCAGTTAAAATCACGCGATATTATCGCCCTGGGATTTATGACATTTGCACTGTTCGTTGGTGCAGGTAACATCATTTTCCCCCCAATGGTTGGTTTGCAGGCCGGCGAACACGTCTGGACTGCGGCTTTTGGCTTTTTGATTACCGCCGTTGGTCTTCCGGTGCTTACCGTTGTAGCGCTGGCGAAAGTCGGTGGCGGTGTAGACAGCCTGAGCACCCCGATCGGCAAAGTAGCAGGTTTACTGCTGGCTACCGTTTGTTATCTGGCGGTAGGGCCGTTATTTGCTACTCCGCGTACCGCGACAGTCTCTTTTGAAGTGGGAATTGCTCCGCTGACTGGTGACTCGGCGCTGCCGTTGTTTATCTATAGCGTGGTTTATTTCGCGATTGTTATTCTGGTGTCGCTCTATCCGGGCAAACTGCTGGATACGGTGGGGAATTTCCTTGCGCCGCTGAAAATTATTGCGCTGGTTGTGCTTTCTGTTGCAGCGATTGTCTGGCCTGCGGGCCCGATCAGTAACGCCATGGAAGCCTATGAAACCGCAGCGTTTTCTAATGGCTTCGTGAACGGGTATCTGACAATGGATACGCTGGGTGCGATGGTCTTTGGTATTGTTATTGTTAATGCCGCTCGTTCGCGTGGCGTTACTGAAGCGCGTCTGCTGACCCGTTATACCGTCTGGGCGGGTCTGATGGCTGGTGTGGGCTTAACGCTGTTGTACCTTGCGTTGTTCCGCCTGGGTTCTGACAGTGCGACGCTGGTCGATCAGTCTGCTAATGGTGCTGCGATTCTGCATGCGTATGTTCAGCATACCTTCGGTGGCGCAGGTAGCTTCTTGCTGGCCGCACTGATTTTTATTGCTTGTCTGGTGACTGCAGTTGGCCTGACCTGTGCGTGCGCTGAGTTCTTTGCCCAGTATGTGCCGCTGTCTTATCGTACGCTGGTGTTTATCCTCGGCGGCTTCTCGATGGTGGTATCGAACCTGGGTCTGAGCCACCTGATTCAGATCTCCATTCCGGTGCTGACGGCTATCTATCCGCCATGCATCGCACTGGTTGTATTAAGCTTTACCCGCTCATGGTGGCATAATTCTTCCCGCGTCATTGCACCTGCGATGTTTATCAGTCTGATTTTTGGTATCCTTGATGGCATTAAAGCTTCTGCAATTGGCGACATCTTACCGGCCTGGACCCAGCGTTTACCGCTGGCGGAACAAGGTCTGGCGTGGTTGATGCCAACAGTCGTGATGGTGGTCCTGGCAGTAATCTGGGATCGCGCAGCGGGTCGACAAGTGACCTCCAGCGCACACTAAAATCACTGACAATAAGTTTTAACCACGGGGCTATTAATATGGCCCCGTGGTTTTTTTATTGTGTTAACAGGTTAGGAATCGATGGAAAGTAATAACAAGCTAAAGCGTGGGCTGAGCACCCGGCACATTCGCTTTATGGCATTAGGTTCAGCAATTGGTACCGGGCTGTTTTATGGTTCGGCCGATGCCATCAAAATGGCGGGGCCAAGCGTACTTTTGGCCTATCTTATCGGTGGCGTGGCGGCGTACATAATTATGCGTGCGCTGGGCGAAATGTCAGTTCATAACCCTGCAGCCAGCTCTTTCTCGCGCTATGCGCAGGAAAACCTCGGGCCTCTCGCGGGCTACATTACCGGTTGGACCTACTGTTTTGAAATCCTGATTGTCGCCATCGCCGATGTTACTGCCTTCGGTATTTATATGGGCGTCTGGTTCCCGGCCGTACCGCACTGGATTTGGGTCCTCAGCGTGGTATTGATTATCTGCGCCATTAACCTGATGAGCGTGAAGGTGTTTGGTGAACTGGAGTTCTGGTTCTCATTCTTTAAAGTCGCCACTATTATCATCATGATTGTTGCTGGTTTCGGCATCATCATCTGGGGCATTGGTAACGGTGGGCAACCGACCGGCATCCACAACCTGTGGAGTAACGGCGGCTTCTTCAGCAACGGCTGGCTCGGTATGGTGATGTCGCTGCAAATGGTAATGTTCGCCTATGGCGGGATTGAGATTATTGGCATTACCGCAGGTGAAGCAAAAGACCCGGAAAAATCTATCCCGCGCGCTATCAATTCTGTACCGATGCGTATCCTGGTGTTTTATGTGGGCACGCTGTTCGTCATTATGTCCATCTACCCGTGGAACCAGGTCGGCACAGATGGAAGCCCGTTTGTACTGACCTTCCAGCACATGGGGATTACTTTTGCCGCCGGTATCCTGAATTTTGTGGTGCTGACCGCTTCGTTGTCGGCGATCAACTCTGACGTCTTTGGCGTAGGCCGTATGCTGCACGGTATGGCGGAGCAGGGCAGCGCGCCGAAAATGTTTGCTAAAACCTCACGTCGCGGTGTGCCGTGGGTGACGGTGATGGTGATGACATTCGCACTGTTGTTTGCGGTTTATCTCAACTACATCATGCCGGAAAACGTCTTCCTGGTGATTGCCTCACTGGCAACGTTTGCCACGGTATGGGTGTGGATTATGATTCTGCTGTCGCAGATTGCCTTCCGCCGCCGTCTGCCGCCGGAAGAGGTTAAGGCGCTGAAATTCAAAGTGCCTGGCGGAGTGACGACGACCGTTGTTGGCCTGATTTTCCTGGTCTTTATTATCGCGCTCATCGGTTACCACCCGGATACTCGTATTTCGCTTTACGTTGGTTTCGCGTGGATTATCCTGTTGTTGGTTGGCTGGGTATTTAAGCGTCGTCGCGAGCGTCAACTGGCTGAAGCACAGTAATTTTTTACCGGATGACCGCTATGTCTTATCTGGCCTACTCGAGAGTGTGTAGGCCAAAGATGCGTAGCGCCATCCGGCGAAATCTCCTCCCCCGAACTCCTCCCCCAATAAACGTTAAGATGATGAGTGATCCTGCACTGCGCTATGGCAAGGTGGCTTCATTTTCATCAAAGGGGATACGTGATGTTGAACGCCTGGCACCTTCCGGTTGCCCCATTTGTTAAACAAAACAAAGATCAACTGACGATTACGTTATGGCTGGCGGGAGATAATCCTCCCCAACGTATAACGCTACGCGCGGAAAATGATAACGAAGAGATTTCGCTGATTATGCGTAAGCAGCGCAGCCAGCCTCAGCCTGGCGTTACTGCGTGGCGAGCCGCAATCGATCTTTCCAGCGGTCAACCTCGTCGGCGTTATAGCTTTAAATTGTTGTGGCTTGATCGTCAGCTGTGGTTTACCCCGCAGGGATTCAGCCGTATTCCGCCAGCACGTCTGGAACAGTTCGCCGTGGATGTGCCGGATAACGGACCGCAATGGGTGGCCGATCAGATTTTCTATCAGATTTTCCCGGACCGTTTTGCACGTAGCCAGTCACGTGAAGCGTATCAGAACAACGTTTATTACCACCATGCAGCAGGACAGGATATTGTGCAGCGTGAGTGGGATGAGCCGCTGACTGCGCAGGCTGGCGGTTCCACGTTCTATGGCGGTGATCTGGACGGTATCAGTGAGAAACTGCCCTATCTGAAAACGTTGGGCGTAACCGCGCTATATCTGAACCCGGTGTTTACCGCACCAAGCGTACATAAGTACGATACTGAAGATTATCGTCATGTTGATCCACAGTTTGGTGGCGACAGGGCGTTACTGCGCCTGCGACACAATACACAGGCGCAGGGAATGCGGCTGGTTCTGGACGGCGTATTTAACCACAGCGGCGATTCGCACGCCTGGTTTGACCGGCATAGTCGGGGAACGGATGGCGCATGCCATAACCCACATTCCCCCTGGCGCGATTGGTACCATTTTTCAACGGAAGGCGTCGCGCTGGACTGGCTGGGGTATTCAAGCCTGCCCAAACTGGACTATGCATCTGAAAGCCTGGTGAATGAAATCTATCGCGGCGAAGACAGCATTGTCCGTCACTGGTTAAAAGCACCATGGAATATGGATGGCTGGCGGCTTGATGTCGTACACATGTTGGGTGAAGCCGGTGGTGCGCGCAATAACCTCCAGCATGTTGCCGGGATCGCCCAGGCGGCTAAAGAAACTCAGCCAGAAGCATACATTGTTGGCGAACATTTCGGTGATGCGCGTCAGTGGTTGCAGGCTGATGCTGAAGATGCCGCGATGAACTATCGTGGCTTTACCTTTCCCATATGGGGATTTCTCGCCAATACCGATATCTCTTATGATCCGCAGTTTATTGATGCCCGAACCTGTATGGCGTGGATGGATAACTATCGTGCAGGTTTATCACATCAGCAGCAACTGCGTATGTTCAATCAGCTCGACAGCCACGACACGGCCCGTTTTAAATCGCTGCTAGGTAAAGATGTCGCGCGCCTGCCTCTGGCGGTAGTCTGGTTGTTTACCTGGCCTGGGGTCCCCTGTATCTACTACGGTGATGAAGTGGGGCTGGACGGTAATAACGATCCGTTTTGCCGCAAGCCGTTCCCATGGCGGAAGGACAAACAGGATTCTGACCTGCTGGCGCTGTATCAGCGGCTGGCTAAAATGCGTCATCAGAGTCAGGCGCTACGCCACGGCGGTTGTCAGGTGATTTACGCAGAGGATAACGTGGTGGTATTTGTGCGAGTACTAAACCGACAGCGCGTGCTGGTAGCAATCAATCGTGGCCAGGCCTGTGAAGTGGTGTTGCCAGCCTCGCCATTGCTCAATGCCATCCAATGGCTGCATAAAGAAGGCAAAGGCCAGCTCGCGGATGACATTCTGACGCTACCTGCGATTTCTGCCTCAATCTGGATGTGTCATTGATACAAACGCGCAATCTCCTCACTGGTCAGCAGCGTTTCCCGCCACCAGCGCTGCGCCAGTCCGTCATTGCTATTGCGCCACGCCATATAGGCGACGTCTTTTTGACGAAAAGACAACACGGGTTTTTCCACCAGCTCGCCTGTGGCTAACCATGGGCTTGCGATGTGGCGTGGGAGAAATCCGCAACCGGTTCCCGCCCGCAGTAACATCACTTTACTGTGGAAATCATCGACACGAATCTGCGCCTGTTCGTCTATCAGGTTGCTTTGTAACGGATGACAATAGCGGGCGCTGTCGCTGATGACTATCGCCCGGTGCAGGCACAGTTGTTCATTGGTTAAACTATCCGATGCCGCTGCCAGTGGATGCCCGGGTGCGACAACAAACACATTATCCAGCGTGCCGAGCATTTTGTAAGACCAGGCCGCTGATGTTGGTGGCTCATTAATAGCGCCCAGAATAATATCCGCTCCGTTATGGGTGAGTTCTTCCCAGGAACCTGCCAGCGTGTGGTGAGTAAAGTTGAGGCGAGTTTGTTTATTGAGTGCGTAAAAAGCTTCGATAATCGGCACCAGTGCGGCGAAGGGGAAGGAGGCATCCAGCGCAATTGCCAGCTCTTTTTCCCAGCCAGCGCTCAGTTGTAACGCCTGTTTTTCGAGGTCTTTGGCAGCGCTGAGGAGCAAACGTCCTTTTTCCAGCATCATCAGGCCGGTATCGGTAAATTTTGCCCGATGCCCGGAACGGTCGAGCAATTCGATATTCAGATCGTTTTCCAGCTTCTGAATCATATAGCTGAGTGCGGCAGGGGTTTTAAACAGTGATTCGGCAGCGGCAGCAAATGAACCATGCCTGTCGAGTGCGTCGAGGATGAGCAGAACGTCCAGATTGATGCGCATAAGCTGAATATATCCTGAAAATTAAACACCTCATTTTTACAGAATAGAGAAAAACAATGCCAGTGAATAAATTAGATAAGACATTCGCATTTTTTTGATGATGATTGAGATATATCTCAAGACAAAATTATTATCATCACTCGATGATAAGTTTTCTTTAATAACTCGTTAGAAAATTCCCGCTATACTCAACAAGCTTTCTGATTCAGGATCCTGCTGCTGACGGCAGTTACAGACCGTTGCCTTTTAACTCATTGATTAAGAAGGTGTGCTATGTCTATTCGGGAACTGATTGACCCACAAAACTCAACGCTTATTTTTATTGACCATCAACCGCAAATGTCATTTGGTGTGGCGAATATTGATCGCCAGACGTTGAAAAATAATACTGTAGCATTAGCCAAAGCCGGAAAAATATTTAATGTTCCAGTGATTTATACCTCGGTTGAAACGAAAAGTTTTAGCGGATATATCTGGCCGGAATTGTTAGCTGTTCATCCTGATGTCAAGCCTATCGAGCGTACTTCAATGAACTCCTGGGAAGATGCGGCCTTTGTTAAAGCAGTGGAAGCGACCGGGCGTAAAAAACTGATTATCTCCGCACTGTGGACCGAAGTTTGCCTGACATTCCCGGCGTTGATGGCGCTGGAAGCGGGTTATGAAGTGTATGTCGTCACCGACACTTCCGGCGGTACATCCGTGGATGCTCATGAACGTTCTATCGATCGTATGGTGCAGGCGGGTGCGGTACCTGTTACCTGGCAGCAGGTGCTGCTGGAGTACCAACGCGACTGGTCACGTAAAGAGACTTACGACGCGGTGATGGACCTGGTGCGTGAACACAGCGGTGCGTACGGTATGGGCGTGGATTATGCCTATACCATGGTACATGGTGCACCAGAACGTAAGATTTAATTCCGCTGGCGGGGCAATCCCGCCATTATCCTTCAGCAAGGAACCCTTCATGGCGCAGAATAAACATGTGACATTGGTGATTACTCACACCTTGCGGCCTGACCAGGCGCAGCGGTATGAGCAGTGGCTGGGGAAAATCATGCCAGTGGCCGCAGAGTTTCCTGGTCATCTTGGCGCTAACGTCATTCGCCCTACCGACGGACAAAACCTGTGGAACATTATTATCCGCTTTGACACCGTCGAGCATCTGTATAACTGGACCCAGTCTGATACGCGCCGTGCGCTGGTCGAGGAGATCGCGCCATTGCTGGCGGAGGGCGACAAAACCGAGATTCGTACGGAAGCGGCATTTTGGTTTACCCCGCCTGCATCACATGTTCGCCAGCCTAAACGCTGGAAGCAGTTCCTGATAACTCTGCTGGTGATTTTTCCCAGCACCAATCTGGTGCCGTGGCTGACCGGTATCGTGCTGCCCTCAATGAAGGGATCATTGCTCCTGCATCTGATTAATGATGCCTGTGTGGTTGCGCTGGTGGTCTGGTTCTGGATGCCTATCGTAACCCGTCTGTTTGCCGGCTGGCTGAAAAAAGCCTGACCGGTTTCTCAGGAGATTGTTATGTCTCAAACTGCAACACTTATTCTGACTCACGGAAAAATCCATACTCTTGATCGCCAAAGCCCTCAGGTGGACGCCGTGGCGATTAAAGATGGAAAAATTCTGGCGACCGGTTCTCATGATCAGATCATGAATTTTGCGACTGATGGGACACAGATTATTGATCTGAAAGGTCATACAGTGATCCCAGGTTTAAACGACTCACATCTGCATCTCATTCGCGGAGGGTTGAATTACAACCTTGAGTTACGTTGGGAAGGTGTGCCGTCGCTGGCGGATGCGCTACGTATGCTTAAAGATCAGGCTGACAGAACACCCTCGCCGCAATGGGTTCGCGTGGTAGGCGGCTGGAGTGAATTTCAGTTCGCTGAACGCCGTATGCCGACGCTGGAAGAACTCAATGAAGCCGCGCCGGATACACCGGTATTTGTGCTGCATCTCTACGATCGGGCGTTGCTAAATCGCGCGGCCCTAAAAGCGGTCGGTTACACCAAAGCAACGCCGGATCCGGTAGGGGGAGAAATTGTTCGCGATGGCAATGGTAATCCTACGGGGATGCTGATCGCCAAACCGAACGCTATGATCCTCTACTCTACGCTGGCGAAAGGACCAAAACTTCCGCTGGAAATGCAGGTTAATTCCACCCGTCAGTTTATGCGAGAGCTAAATCGACTTGGGCTCACCAGCGCCATTGACGCCGGCGGCGGCTTTCAGAATTACCCGGAAGATTATGAAATTATCGAGCAACTACATGCCAATAAGCAGATGACGGTCCGTATTGCCTACAACCTGTTTACCCAGCGTCCTAAGCAGGAACTGGAAGATTTCGAACGCTGGACCGATATGCTCAAACCAGGGCAAGGGACTGATTTTTATCGTGCTAATGGAGCAGGGGAAATGCTGGTCTTTTCGGCGGCGGATTTTGAAGACTTCCTGCAACCGCGCCCGGATTTACCTGAAGGCATGGAGGATGAGCTGGAGCGTGTCGTCCGCCACCTGGTGGAACATCGCTGGCCGTTCCGTCTGCATGCAACCTATGATGAGTCCATCAGCCGGATGCTGGATGTCTTTGAGAAGGTGAATCGTGATATTCCGTTCAACGGCCTGCACTGGTTCTTCGATCACGCAGAAACGATTACCGAACGTAATATTGAGCGCGTAAAAGCGCTGGGTGGCGGTATTGCAGTTCAGCATCGGATGGCGTTCCAGGGCGAATATTTTGTCGATCGCTATGGAAAAGATGCGGTTAAACATACGCCACCGGTAGCAAAAATGTTGGCGGCTGATGTTCCGGTTGGACTGGGGACCGACGCAACCCGCGTGGCAAGTTACAACCCGTGGACGGCGCTCTACTGGCTGGTTTCCGGACGTACTGTCGGCGGGATGGCGATGTACGACGATAACAACCGACTGGCGCGCGATGTGGCGCTGGAACTGTGGACCGCAGGCAGTGCCTGGTTCTCCAGCGAGCAGGGTAAGAAAGGCCACATTGAAAAAGATCAACTTGCCGACCTGGTGGTGTTATCAAAAGATTATTTCAGCGTACCGGAGGAGGAGATCAAAGGTATTGAGTCGGTGATGACCATTGTTGATGGCAAAGTCGTTTATGCTGCCGGGCATTTCACGCCGCTGGCACCGCCTGCGATCCCTGTTGTCCCTGACTGGTCGCCAGTGGTAAACGTTCCGGGGCATTATCGCTCTGCGCCACCTACTACTGCGAAAGTTGGTGCTATGGTCCAGATGCATCAGTGTTGCGGTAGCTGCGGCGTTCACGGACATCAGCACGATATGGCGCGTAAATCGGGGATCCCGGTGTCAGACGATCGTGCGTTTTGGGGCGTGTTGGGTTGTTCTTGTTTCGCGTTTTAATCATTGCCCGGTGGCGCTTCGCCGCCATCCGGCAACAAAAAAGGCTCGCCTGCGCGAGCCTTTTTGCTAAACGTTAGCCGATTACAGGCTGGATACGTTTTCGGTCAGGTATTTTGCAACGCCGTCCGGAGACGCGTTCATACCTTCTTTACCTTTTTCCCACTGAGCCGGGCAAACGTCACCGTGCTCTTCGTGGAACTGCAGCGCGTCAACCATACGCAGCATTTCGTCAATGTTACGACCCAGCGGCAGATCGTTTACAACCTGGTGACGAACAACGCCGTTAGCGTCAATCAGGAAAGAACCGCGCAGAGCAACGCCCGCTTCCGGGTGCTCGATGCCGTAGGCTTTCTGGATTTCGCGCTTAACGTCAGCAACCATTGCGTATTTCACTGCACCAATGCCGCCTTTGTCGACAGGGGTGTTACGCCATGCGTTGTGGACGAATTCAGAGTCAAAAGAAACACCAACGACTTCAACGCCGCGTTTCTGGAATTCTTCGTAACGTTTGTCGAACGCGATCAGTTCTGACGGGCAAACGAAGGTGAAGTCCATTGGCCAGAAGAACAGAACGGTGGTTTTACCGTTGGTATGCTGTTTGAAGTTGAAGTTTTCAACAATCTCACCGCTACCCAGTACCGCAGCTGCTGTGAAATCCGGAGCCTGACGAGTTACCAGTACCATATAATTCTCCTGCAAAGTTAAGGGGTTTTTGGAACGCAACGCGGGCCAGTATAGAGACTGTTCGGGAATAAGACAAAGAGGCGCTGGCAATCAATGAGACAGGTTTTGGCTATCAATGCATTACCGGATAGCGGTTTCGCCTTATCCGGTCTGCAACCCCTGATACAACAGGCAGGCCTGATAAGCGTAGCGCCATCAGGCAATCAAAGAGCCTTGCTGCTGGCCTGCGCCATCATGCGCGGATAAAACTGCCAGAAACGTGCTTCCAGGGCATCGTAATGCGCATCCAGGTCATACCAGGAGTCGCGCAGTGCGTCGAGTTTTGGACGGCGGCTGGCCATGCCGTTTAAGACATTCTGAATAAAGTCCATATCACGATAGCGCTCCAGCCATTTCTCTGACCACATAAAGTTGTTCAGATTCACAAAGCGCTGCGGCGATTCAGGCAGGATAGTGGCAACCTGCGTGTGGGCGTAGCTGACAAAGGCCGCGAGCGGGAAGTCCGGTGATATTTCTGACCAGTGACGCGACAGGAAGTGATCCCACATGACATCCAGCGTAATAGGCGCGACGCGGCGAGTCTCGCGGCGAAACCACTCTCGGGCTTCACGCACTTCAGGCAGGTTATCGGTCATTACGTCGATACGACGGTGCATAAAAATGCCTTCCACCACGTCAGGTGGAAAACTGGCTTCCGGGTTCCCCCGAACAAAATCGGCCAGTAAATTGCCAGAAAGCGAGCTGTCGGCAAGATGGGCTAAGTGCAGGTGTGCTAGAAAATTCATATCCACTTCATCCTTCAAACTGCCCCTTTGTTGGCTGCTGAGTTACTCGTCTCATCCATGAGACTCGCCCTTACGGACCGCCGCTCCGCGACGTTCAAATCTGTTCCCTACAGATTTGTCACTTACCCCAGTCACTTACTAGTGTAAGCGCCTGGGGACTCATTCACTTGCCGCCTCGATGCATCTTGAATGATTTTGCGTATAGATTATGTCACTCATCTTGAGGGGTAAAGGTTGCAGGGAAAGCGCCCCGGCACTAGACTACCCGCCTCTTATTTTAGTCTGAGTCAGTGTCATGCGCGTTACCGATTTCACCTTTGAACTACCCGAATCCCTGATTGCCCACTATCCGCAGGCAGAGCGCAGTAGCTGCCGCTTGCTGTCACTGGATGGGCCGACTGGCGCGCTGACACACGGTACTTTCACTGATTTGCTCGACAAGCTCAACCCCGGAGATTTGCTGGTCTTTAACAACACCCGCGTAATTCCGGCGCGTCTGTTTGGCCGTAAAGCCAGCGGCGGCAAGATTGAAGTGCTGGTCGAGCGTATGCTGGATGACAAACGTATTCTGGCACATATTCGCGCATCTAAAGCGCCGAAGCCGGGTGCTGAATTGTTGTTGGGCGACGATGAAAGCATTAAAGCGACAATGGTTGCCCGTCATGACGCACTGTTCGAAGTGGAGTTTGACGACGAGCGCAGCGTGCTGGACATCCTGAATGCTATCGGCCATATGCCACTGCCGCCGTATATCGACCGCCCTGACGAAGATGCCGACCGCGAACTGTATCAGACGGTCTACAGTGAAAAACCCGGTGCCGTGGCGGCGCCGACTGCTGGTCTGCACTTTGACGATCCGTTGCTGGCAAAACTGCGCGATAAAGGCATTGAGATGGCGTTCGTGACACTGCACGTTGGCGCGGGGACGTTCCAGCCGGTGCGTGTCGACACGATCGAAGATCACATCATGCACTCCGAATATGCGGAAGTGCCGCAGGATGTGGTCGACGCGGTGCTGGCGGCGAAAGCACGCGGTAATCGTGTTATTGCGGTGGGGACGACCTCAGTTCGCTCGCTGGAAAGCGCGGCGCAGGCGGCTAAAAACGACCTGATTGAGCCATTCTTTGGCGATACGCAAATATTTATTTACCCAGGCTATCAGTACAAAGTGATCGATGCGTTGGTGACTAACTTCCATCTACCTGAATCAACATTGATTATGTTGGTTTCAGCGTTTGCGGGCTATAAAAACACCATGAACGCCTATCATGAAGCCGTAAAAGCGGAATATCGCTTTTTTAGTTACGGGGATGCCATGTTTATCACGTACAATCCGCAAGCTATTTCCGAGCGTGTCGGGGAGTAAATCCCCGGCATGAGTGTTTAACGTCAGACTGTTTTTCTGACGCAGGAGTTAAAATGAAATTTGAACTGGACACCACAGACGGTCGCGCTCGCCGCGGCCGCCTGGTTTTTGATCGTGGCGTAGTAGAAACGCCAGCCTTTATGCCGGTTGGTACTTACGGCACCGTGAAGGGCATGACGCCGGAAGAAGTTGAAGCTACCGGTGCACAAATTATTCTCGGTAACACTTTCCACCTGTGGCTGCGCCCGGGTCAGGAAATCATGAAATTGCATGGCGATTTGCATGATTTCATGCAGTGGAAAGGGCCAATCCTCACCGATTCCGGCGGCTTCCAGGTCTTCAGCCTGGGCGACATTCGTAAAATTACCGAACAGGGTGTGCATTTCCGCAACCCGATCAACGGTGATCCGATTTTCCTTGATCCAGAAAAGTCGATGGAGATCCAATACGATCTCGGTTCCGATATCGTGATGATTTTCGACGAATGTACTCCTTATCCGGCTGACTGGGACTATGCTAAACGCTCGATGGAGATGTCTTTGCGCTGGGCGAAGCGTAGCCGTGACCGTTTTGACGGGCTCGGCAACAAAAATGCGCTTTTTGGCATCATTCAGGGCAGCGTTTACGAAGATTTACGTGATATCTCTGTCAAAGGTCTGGTAGATATCGGCTTTGATGGCTACGCTGTCGGCGGTTTGGCTGTGGGTGAGCCGAAAGCAGATATGCACCGCATTCTGGAGCATGTTTGCCCGCAGATTCCGGCAGATAAACCTCGCTACCTGATGGGCGTCGGCAAACCAGAAGATCTGGTTGAAGGTGTACGTCGTGGTATTGATATGTTTGACTGCGTGATGCCAACACGAAATGCCCGTAATGGTCATTTGTTTGTGACTGACGGCGTGGTAAAAATTCGTAATGCGAAACATAAAAGCGACACCAGTCCGCTCGATGCCGAGTGCGATTGCTACACCTGTCGCAATTATTCACGCGCCTACTTGCATCATCTTGACCGTTGCAACGAAATATTAGGCGCGCGACTCAATACGATTCATAACCTTCGTTACTACCAGCGCTTGATGGCGGGTTTACGCAAGGCTATTGAAGAGGGTAAATTAGAGAGCTTCGTGACCGATTTTTACCAACGTCAGGGTCGACCTGTTCCACCTTTGAACGTTGATTAATTTTAATAATGAGGGAATTTGAATGAGCTTTTTTATTTCTGATGCGGTAGCGGCAACAGGTGCTCCGGCGCAGGGCAGCCCGATGTCTCTGATTCTGATGCTGGTGGTGTTTGGTCTGATTTTCTATTTCATGATCCTGCGTCCACAGCAGAAACGCACCAAAGAACATAAAAACCTGATGAACTCCATTGCCAAAGGTGATGAAGTGCTGACTAACGGTGGCCTGGTCGGTCGCGTGACCAAAGTAGCAGAAACTGGCTACATCGCTATCGCGCTGAACGACACCACTGAAGTGGTTATCAAACGTGATTTCGTAGCTGCCGTTCTGCCGAAAGGCACGATGAAGGCGCTGTAATTTATTGTTTTCCCGAAGGGAACTGCCGTGTTAAACCGTTATCCTTTGTGGAAGTACATCATGCTGGTCGTCGTGATTATCGTCGGCCTGCTTTACGCACTTCCCAACCTGTATGGTGAGGATCCGGCTGTTCAAATCACTGGCGTGCGCGGTGCCGCCGCCAGTGAGCAAACGCTGATCCAGGTCCAGAAAACGTTACAAGAAGAAAAAATTACACCTAAGTCTGTGGCTCTGGAAGAGGGCGCTATTCTTGCGCGCTTCGACTCCACCGATACCCAACTGCGCGCACGTGAAGTGCTGCTGGGCGTGCTGGGTGATCAATATGTCGTGGCGCTTAACTTGGCTCCGGCAACACCACGCTGGCTGGCTGCCATTCACGCAGAACCGATGAAACTCGGTCTTGACCTGCGTGGCGGCGTTCACTTCCTGATGGAAGTGGATATGGACACCGCGCTGGGTAAACTGCAGGAACAAAATATCGACAGCCTGCGCAGCGACCTGCGTGAAAAAGGCATTCCTTATACTACCGTTCGTAAAGAAGATAACTACGGTCTGAGCATCACCTTCCGTGACAGCAAAGCCCGTGACGAGGCTATCTCTTACCTGAGCAAGCGTCATCAGGATCTGGTGATTTCAAGCCAGGGCAGCAATGCGCTGCGTGCGGTGATGACTGATGCGCGTTTGAGCGAAGCTCGTGAATACGCGGTACAGCAGAACATTAACATTCTGCGCAACCGTGTTAACCAACTGGGTGTCGCTGAGCCGGTTGTTCAACGCCAGGGCGCTGACCGTATTGTGGTCGAACTGCCTGGTATTCAGGACACCGCGCGTGCGAAAGAAATTCTGGGTGCGACTGCTACGCTGGAATTCCGTCTGGTAAATACCAACGTTGATCAGTCTGCTGCTGCATCCGGGCGCGTACCGGGTGACTCAGAAGTGAAACAGTCCCGCGAAGGACAGCCAGTTGTGCTGTATAAACGCGTGATCCTGACCGGCGACCATATCACCGACTCCACGTCGAGCATGGATGAGTATAACCAACCGCAGGTTAACATCTCGCTGGATAGCGCGGGTGGTAACATCATGTCTAACTTTACCAAGGACAATATCGGTAAGCCGATGGCGACCTTGTTCGTCGAGTACAAAGACAGCGGTAAAAAAGATGCTAACGGCCGTGCGATGCTGGTGAAACAGGAAGAGGTGATTAACATCGCCAACATCCAGTCTCGCCTGGGTAACAGCTTCCGTATCACTGGAATTAACAACCCGAACGAAGCGCGTCAGCTGTCGCTGCTGCTGCGTGCCGGTGCGTTGATTGCGCCGATTCAGATTGTTGAAGAACGGACTATCGGCCCGACTCTGGGTATGCAGAACATCAAGCAGGGTCTGGAAGCCTGTCTGGCTGGTCTGGTGGTTTCTATCCTGTTCATGATCTTCTTCTATAAGAAGTTCGGCCTGATTGCGACAAGTGCGCTGATTGCCAACCTGGTACTGATCGTCGGTATCATGTCGTTGCTGCCGGGTGCCACGCTAAGTATGCCGGGTATTGCGGGGATCGTCTTAACCCTTGCCGTCGCGGTCGATGCGAACGTACTGATCAACGAACGTATCAAAGAAGAGTTGAGCAACGGACGTTCGATACAGCAGGCGATCAACGAGGGCTATGCGGGCGCGTTCAGTTCCATCTTCGATGCGAACATTACGACGCTGATTAAGGTCCTGATCCTGTATGCAGTCGGTACTGGGGCAATTAAAGGGTTCGCGATTACTACCGGTATTGGTGTGGCGACGTCGATGTTCACCGCGATCGTCGGTACACGTGCCATCGTAAACCTGTTGTATGGCGGCAAGCGCGTCAAAAAGCTGTCAATCTGAGGAGTGCGATGTGGCACAGGAATATACTGTTGAACAATTGAACCACGGCCGTAAAGTCATCGACTTTATGCGCTGGGACTACTGGGCTTTCGGCATCTCTGGTTTTCTGCTGATTGCGGCCATCGTGGTGATGGGCGTACGCGGATTTAACTGGGGGCTCGATTTTACTGGTGGTACGGTAATTGAAATCACGCTGGAAAAACCAGCGGAAATGGACGTGATGCGCGATGCGCTGGAGAAAGCGGGCTTCGTTGAGCCGCTGCTGCAGAACTTCGGTAGTAGCCACGACATTATGGTTCGTATGCCGCCAACTGAAGGTGAAAACGGCGGGCAGGTACTGGGTAGTAAAGTGCTGAGTGTAATTAACGAAGCAACTAACCAGAATGCCGCTGTGAAACGTATCGAGTTCGTCGGACCCAGCGTGGGTGCTGATCTGGCGCAAACCGGTGCGATGGCGCTGATGGTGGCGCTGATTTCCATCCTTGTGTATGTCGGTTTCCGCTTTGAGTGGCGACTGGCCGCTGGGGTCGTGATTTCCCTTGCGCACGACGTGATTATCACCTTAGGGATCCTGTCGTTGTTCCATATCGAGATTGACCTGACAATCGTCGCATCGTTGATGTCGGTAATTGGTTACTCGCTAAACGACAGTATCGTGGTATCTGACCGTATTCGTGAAAACTTCCGCAAAATTCGTCGCGGTACGCCTTACGAAATCTTTAACGTGTCACTGACCCAGACGTTGCACCGTACGTTAATCACCTCCGGTACGACGTTAGTGGTTATTCTGATGCTGTACCTCTTTGGTGGTCCGGTGCTGGAAGGCTTCTCGCTGACCATGCTTATCGGTGTCTCCATCGGTACTGCCTCGTCTATCTACGTAGCATCGGCGTTGGCGTTGAAGCTGGGTATGAAGCGCGAGCACATGCTGCAGCAGAAGGTCGAGAAAGAAGGGGCGGATCAGCCGTCTATTCTGCCGTAACCGAAGCTGCGCGTAAAAGCTGGAATCCCGATCGCAAGGTCGGGATTTTTTTTGCCTGTAGCACGCTGATTTCGTGTGGATATTAGCGAGTGGAGTAGAATCGCCCCAAGCTGGGGTGACCCGGTGAGGCACAGTGTTGCGGGGCTTGATCCCCGTTGGCCTTGTCGCCGCGTGGCAACATACGCCCGAAACAGGCCAGAGGGAAACTTTTGTCCCTTTTTGCAAACACTACTGACAGTATGCTGTCAGTAGTCCTGTTTTATAGTCCTTCTGAGATTACTCACAAAGGCAGGAGGATGTATGAATAACGTGATTAACTGGTTTGAAATCCCGGTAGCGGAAATGGATCGTGCCATTGCTTTTTATGAACCGGTGATGCAGGTTTCGCTGCGTCGGGAGAATATGGATTGTGCTGAGCTGGCAGTGTTCCCGCATCAGGACCCAGCCCCCGGTGGCGCACTGGCTAAATTTGATGGTATTACGCCTTCGCAGCAGGGCGCTATTATTTATCTGCATACGGACGATCTCCCGGCTACGCTTGCGCGTGTCGAAACAGCGGGTGGTAAGTGTGTGTTTGGACCACTTGAGCTGGGGCAGGATATTGGCACGATTGCGTTATTTACCGATAGTGAAGGTAATCGCGTTGGCTTGCACCAGCCTGCATAATATTTCTAAATACAGAGGGTTAAGATGACCAGGCGCGCTGACCGTTTATTTCAGATTGTACAGATCCTGCGTGGCAGGAGGCTGACAACGGCGGCGCATCTGGCGGAGCGGCTCGAGGTTTCTCCTCGCACGATCTACCGCGATATCTGCGATTTATCATTATCCGGCGTGCCTGTTGAAGGGGAGGCGGGCAGCGGGTACCGTTTAATGGCAGGATTTGATCTGCCACCTTTAATGCTCACTCACCGTGAGTCAGAAGCACTGATGGTCGCAATCCGATTACTGAAAACCTGGGGCGGTGATTCGCTCTCGCGGGAGCTGGAATCGGCGCAGGAAAAAGTGTTGGCGATCCTGCCAGAAGAGAGTCGTCGCAGGGCAGAACAGACGCGTATTTTTGCCCCTGACTTTGGAACTCAATTACATTCTCGTAGCACATTTGATCTTATACACCGGGCTGTATCTACCCAACAGGTTCTGGCACTGCATTATCGTGACGAAGCCGGGCAACTCTCCTGGCGAGATGTGCAGCCGCTGGGGTTATTTTTCTGGGGAGAGCACTGGCTACTGGTTGCATGGTGTGAAAGGCGTGAGGATTATCGCTGTTTTCGTGTTGATCGTTGTCTCTGCGTTACCCCTGTGGACAGGCATTTTCGTGAGGATACCGGACGTTCGCTAAGCGACTTTTTGCGTAAAGTTCGCTGTGACGATAAGCCATAAAAAAGCCAGCGGTTAAGCTGGCTTTAACATGCTGGTCTCCGGGCCGGCGCAGTGCCGCCCGGTATCAGGCAAAATTAGAAGTTGTAACCGACAACCAGATAGCCACCCCAACCGGTAGAACGAACGTTTTCTTTCATCCAGCTCAGATCAGCGTCATCGTTCCACTGACCGCCGTTGTGCCAGTAACGAGCGACGACGGAATAGTGCCAATGGTCGTAGTTCAGTGCCAGAATGTGGCTGGAGGCGATAGAGTCGTTAGTACGCTGTTTAATACCATTCTCAGCATAAGCACTCTTATCACCGAGATCGGAACCCCAGTCAAAGTTAGTGAAACCAATGTAGCTCAGGTTACCACCCCACAGTTCGGTAATTGGCACAAAGTATTTCACTTTGAAACGGTAGCCATCCCAATCGTTTTGATTTTCTGCACCGTAGTTCTGCCACTGATACTTAGCGTATACGTTCATGGACAGGCTCATCGGCAGGCCAGTGTCGATGTCGGTACCCAGACCCATATACCAGGTGCTCTGACGGCCATCTTTGTTACGACCCATGTCGTAGATATAGTTGTTGGCGAAGTACCACTCTTTGAACGGACCAAAGCTCAGATCAGTACCGGTCAGTTTGTCGATGGAGAAACGCGGTTCAATTTCCATAAACAGCGGGGAACCGTGGTTCCAGATACCTTTCGCATCGGTGTTACCACCGAAGAAGACTGGCGCATCCATGTAACCATAGAAGTCGAACCAGTCTTTCTTAGCGAAAGCTTCATATTCCAGATAGGTATCGTTACGGATCTGTGGTCCGAAACGGGTGTGGTAGCTACCTACTACGTTAACGCTCTGATGCCACCAGTCGGAAAGATATTGCGGTTTGTCATTTTCTGCCGCATTAGCAGTAAAGGACGAGGAGAGCGCCAGTACTGCACCGGCTGCAAGTAATGTTTTTTTCATATGTATGCCACTGTTTGAAATCCCTTTCGGGAGTGAAAAAGGCGCAATTTGCGTTTCTAAATATTTCGTATTTCTTCGGAGCCTATTATAAAAATCATTGTTCACAAAAATATGTCTTGTTTCACAGTTCTATCATTTGCGTAATCGATTGCGTTCACGTTTGCGTACTTTAGGCGGCGAATTGTACTGGCTCCCATGAATGTTGCCAAGTTTTACTAAAAATCTCGATGATGTCAGAGGAGTAACAAAATGAAGGCTGGTGATGTTGCGGAACGCACAAAACGTTCCGCAAAAAAGTTTATTGTGTCACAGGCTGGATGTCGTGGATGCGTACAAACCCCAGTTGCTCCGGAGACAGGCCATTAAGCTGTAACGAAATGTCTACGTCGCTGGGTGCAAGAATACTTGCCGGAGCGTTTATCAATTGATTCTGAACATTCACCTCCTGATAGTTGTCCGTGGTGCCCTGAATTTGCCCGTACTCTACGGTGGCGCTAAAAGCGGGTAAAGGGGTGTCGGATTCGCCCTGAATACGTAATGTCAGGCGCGTACCGTCTGCATTTGGTGCAATATTCACCAGTGACATGCGTAACGTACCGATCTGACTGTTCAGTCGGGCGGGGGTTTTGGAACCCGGTAGTAAATAGACGCCACTGGTGGATTTTGCATTCAACATATTCTGCTGCGTTATTTTCACCGTTTCCTGATTAAGCTGTGTCATCTCTTTGTTCAGCGTGCTGACGCTTTGATGCATTTGGCGTACTTCGCTTTGCTGTGCACAGGCGCTAAGACTAAAGAGACTTCCCACCAGGAGAATTCTTAGGTAACGTCTTGTCATGTAGGTTACTTCCTTTATTGTCGCGATAGCATAATGGTAGTGTGCAAAGAGCACGAAGGCATCGATCCTTTATCTCAAAAGCGCTCTGCCTTTGTTGTCACGCCAGTTCAGGGTAAAATAGATTTCTGTTAACCACCTGGTCAGGACGCCGTATGCATTGCCCATTCTGTTTCGCCGTAGACACTAAGGTAATTGACTCTCGTCTTGTAGGCGAGGGCTCCTCGGTACGCCGCCGCCGGCAGTGTCTGGTCTGTAACGAACGTTTTACCACTTTTGAAGTGGCTGAACTTGTCATGCCGCGCGTTGTAAAAAGCAATGATGTGCGTGAACCTTTTAATGAGGAAAAACTGCGTAGCGGTATGCTCAGAGCACTTGAGAAACGACCTGTTAGCGCTGATGACGTCGAAATGGCGTTAAACCATATAAAATCCCAGCTGCGCGCGACAGGCGAACGTGAGGTTCCGAGCAAGATGATCGGTAACCTGGTGATGGAGCAACTGAAAAAGCTCGATAAAGTCGCCTACATCCGCTTTGCCTCGGTCTACCGGAGCTTTGAAGATATCAAAGAATTTGGCGAAGAGATTGCTCGCCTACAGGACTAAGCCATGCAGGATGAATTTTACATGGCGCGAGCGCTGAAGCTTGCTGCGCGCGGACGTTTTACCACACATCCCAACCCCAACGTAGGCTGTGTGATTGTTAAAGATGGCGAGATCGTCGGTGAAGGTTATCATCATCGCGCAGGTGAACCGCATGCTGAAGTTCATGCGTTGCGGATGGCGGGTGAGAAAGCAAAAGGCGCAACGGCCTACGTTACGCTGGAACCCTGCAGCCACCATGGTCGGACTCCGCCGTGCTGTGATGCGCTGATCGCCGCAGGCGTGACGCGAGTTGTGGCCGCCATGCAGGACCCCAATCCGCAGGTCGCTGGGCGCGGGCTTTATCGCCTGCAACAGGCGGGCATTGACGTCAGCCACGGGCTGATGATGAGTGAGGTTGAACAACTTAATAAAGGCTTCCTCAAGCGGATGCGTACAGGATTCCCGTATGTGCAGCTTAAGCTTGGCGCATCGCTCGATGGCCGCACTGCGATGGCCAGCGGCGAAAGTCAGTGGATAACCTCGCCCGAGGCGCGCCGCGATGTGCAGCGCCTGCGCGCACAAAACCATGCCATTTTGACCAGCAGCGCCACGGTACTGGCGGACGATCCTCAGCTTACCGTCCGTTGGGAGGAGTTGGGGGAGTCAACCCAGGCTCTCTATCCGCAAGAAAATCTGCGTCAGCCGATCCGCATTGTCCTTGATAGCCAAAACCAGGTGACGCCGGAGCATCGTATTGTGCAGCAGCCGGGAGAAACCTGGATTGCCCGTACTCATGACGATCCTCGCAGCTGGCCGGAGGCGGTTCGTAGCCTGAAGATTCCTGAACATAACGGGCATCTGGACCTGGTGGTGCTGCTGATGCAACTAGGCAAGCAACAAATTAACAGCATTTGGGTTGAGGCTGGCCCGACGCTTGCGGGCGCGTTATTACAGGCCGGAGTGGTTGATGAGCTAATCATCTATGTTGCGCCTAAACTGTTAGGGAGCGATGCACGAGGATTATGTGTGCTGCCAGGGCTTGAGAAACTGGCTGATGCCCCCCATTTCAAATTCAATGAGATACGCCATGTAGGTCCGGACCTTTGCCTGCATTTAGTGGGCGCATGATCTCCCGGTTCGAAAGGGAAGCAGCGCACAGATTATTATGATAAAATCCGCCCCCCTGCGGGGTCTAGTGAATCCGAAGGAAGAATATGAACATTATTGAAGCTAACGTTGCTACCCCGGACGCTCGCGTCGCCATCACCATTGCGCGTTTCAACAACTTTATCAATGACAGCCTGCTGGAAGGTGCGATCGACGCCCTGAAACGTATTGGTCAGGTTAAAGATGAAAACATTACCGTCGTTTGGGTTCCAGGCGCGTATGAGCTGCCGCTGGCGGCAGGTGCGCTGGCAAAAACCGGTAAATACGACGCGGTGATTGCGTTAGGCACGGTGATTCGTGGCGGTACCGCACACTTCGAATATGTGGCTGGCGGTGCAAGCAATGGCCTGGCGCATGTCGCTCAGGACAGTGGCATTCCGGTAGCCTTCGGTGTTCTGACCACCGAAAGTATTGAACAAGCCATTGAACGCGCTGGCACTAAAGCCGGCAACAAAGGCGCAGAAGCTGCACTGACTGCACTTGAAATGATTAATGTATTGAAAGCCATTAAGGCCTGATTTTTGTAAGGGGAAATCCGTGAAACCTGCTGCTCGTCGCCGCGCCCGTGAGTGTGCCGTCCAGGCGCTCTACTCCTGGCAGTTGTCCCAGAACGACATCGCTGATGTTGAATACCAGTTCCTGGCGGAACAGGACGTAAAAGATGTCGACGTTCTGTATTTCCGTGAACTGCTGTCCGGGGTGGCGACTAACAGCGCGTACCTGGATGGACTAATGAAGCCTTACCTGTCTCGCCTGTTGGAAGAGCTGGGTCAGGTAGAAAAAGCCGTGCTGCGTATTGCGCTGTTTGAACTGTCTAAACGTAGTGATGTGCCGTATAAAGTGGCCATCAACGAGGCGATTGAACTGGCGAAAACCTTCGGCGCTGAAGATAGCCATAAATTCGTTAACGGCGTACTGGATAAAGCAGCACCTGCGATTCGCCCCAACAAAAAGTGATCTCCAGGCCGGTAGGATAGCGGAATTATATTTCCGCTGTCGCCGGCCTTTTCTTTTTTCCTGCTGAGGCATAACGTATGGCATGTGGCGAATTCTCCCTGATTGCCCGTTATTTTGACCGTGTTAGAAGCTCTCGTCTTGATGTCGAAACCGGTATTGGTGACGATTGCGCACTCCTGAATATCCCTGATAAACAAACCCTGGCGATCAGTACTGACACGCTGGTAGCGGGTAATCACTTCCTTCCTGACATCGATCCCACCGATCTGGCCTGGAAAGCGCTGGCAGTGAACTTGAGTGATCTGGCTGCGATGGGGGCTGATCCTGCATGGCTAACGCTTGCGCTCACTTTGCCTGACGTCGATGAAGCCTGGCTCGAAGCCTTCAGTGATGGCCTGTTTGAACTCCTCAATTATTATGATATGCAACTGATTGGCGGTGACACCACGCGTGGGCCCTTGTCGATGACGTTGGGTATCCATGGCTACGTCCCGGTAGGACGGGCCTTAAAACGCTCCGGTGCGAAGCCAGGAGACTGGATCTACGTGACCGGTACGCCAGGCGACAGCGCTGCAGGGCTGGCGATTTTGCAGCACCATTTACAGGTTGCAGATGCAAAACATGCGGACTATTTGCTTAAGCGGCATCTGCGTCCAACGCCACGAATTTTGCAGGGCCAGGGCCTGCGCGACCTGGCGAGTGCGGCAATCGATCTTTCTGATGGTCTGATTTCTGATCTGGGGCATATCGTCAATGCCAGTGGCTGTGGCGCACGGGTTAACGTCGATGCCTTGCCATATTCGACAGCGCTTGCCCAATGCGTTGAGCCTGAACAGGCGTTGCGTTGGGCGCTCTCGGGTGGTGAAGATTATGAGTTATGCTTTACTGTACCGGAAATAAACCGTGGCGCCCTGGACGTGGCGCTGGGGCATCTGGGCGCATCATTTACCTGCATCGGACAGATGAGTGCTGACGTGGAAGGCATTCACTTTACGCGTGACGGCAAGCCTGTCACTTTTGACTGGAAAGGATATGACCATTTTGCCACGCCTTAAAAAAGATGTCGCAAAAAGCCGTTTGAGTATGCGCAATCCGTGGCACCTGCTGGCCACCGGGTTTGGCAGTGGGTTGAGTCCCATTGTACCGGGCACCATGGGATCGCTGGCGGCGATCCCGTTTTGGTATCTAATGACGTTTCTGCCGTGGCAGCTCTATTCTCTGGTTGTCATGCTGTCGATCTGCATCGGCGTCTATCTTTGCCATCAGACGGCGAAAGATATGGGTGTGCACGATCACGGCAGCATTGTCTGGGACGAGTTTGTCGGGATGTGGATAACCCTGATGGCGCTGCCGACCAATGACTGGCAGTGGGTTGCCGGCGGATTTGTGATCTTTCGTATTCTGGATATGTGGAAACCCTGGCCGATTCGTTGGTTCGATCGTAACGTGCATGGCGGTACGGGGATCATGATTGATGATATTGTGGCCGGGATCCTTTCTGCTGGGATCCTCTATTTTATCGGGCATCACTGGCCGATTGGGCTGTTCTGAGAGTGAACAGGTATGCCCGATAAGCGTAGCGCTATCGGGCAATTTGTTATTTAAATCCCACGACCGGATGCTGTTTGTACGGCATTTCCAGCTCAGCAATCTGCTCTGGTTTCAGCGTTAAATCCACCGCGTTAAGTAATTCATCTAACTGTTCTTCACGCGATGTGCCGATAATCGGTGCGGCAACACCGGGTTTGCTCAGCAGCCATGCCAGAGCCACCTGCGCACGTGTCGCGCCAAGTTCCTCACTGACTCGGGTCAGTCGTGCAGCAATTTGCGCGTCGTTTTCATCGCTCTCGTTGTACAAATTTTTGCCAACCTCATCAGAAACCAGACGCGCTGTCGTCTCTCCCCATGGCCGCGTCAGGCGACCACGCGCCAGCGGACTCCACGGGATCACCGCGACACCTTCCTGAGAGCAGAGAGGCAACATTTCGCGCTCTTCTTCGCGGTAAATCAGGTTGTAGTGATCCTGCATGCTGACAAACTGCGCCCAGCCGTGTTGTTTTTGCAGGGCCAGCGCCTGAGCAAACTGCGAAGCGTGCATGGAGGATGCGCCGATATAGCGTGCTTTCCCGGCTTTCACCACGTCGTTGAGAGCTTCCAGCGTTTCTTCAATTGGCGTGTTGTAATCCCAGCGGTGAATTTGCAGGATATCGACATAGTCCATGCCGAGTCGTCTCAGGCTGTCGTCAATAGAACGCAAAATTTGCGCACGGGATAACCCTTCCGGCAGGTCGTCAACGCGGTGAAAAACTTTGGTTGCCACCACCACCTCCTCACGACGGGCGAAATCGCGCAGGGCACGACCGACAATTTCCTCACTGCTGCCTGCGGAGTAGCTGTTAGCGGTGTCGAAAAAGTTGATGCCACCCTCAAGGGCGTGTTTGATGATTAGGCGACTGCTTTCTTCAGGCAGCGTCCAGGCATGATTACCACGGTCAGGTTCGCCAAACGTCATGCAGCCCAGACAAAGACGAGATACCCGAAGGTCGGTTTTTCCTAAGGTGTTGTATTGCATGCTGCAGCTCCCGCTATGAATAATCTCTTAAGCATAGCAGGAGCGAAGAGGGGATTATGCCAGCCAGGCCTTGATTTTGGACTCAATTCCGGCGGCGTCAAGACCAAGATCTGCGCGGGCTTCGTCCTGGGTGCCTTGTGGAATAAAGAAATCAGGCAGACCAATATTGAGCACAGGAACCGGCTTGCGGTGTGCCATCAGCACTTCGTTTACGCCACTGCCAGCACCGCCCATAATGGCATTTTCTTCCAGCGTGACCAGCACCTCGTGGCGGGCGGCCATCTCCAGAATTAATGTTTCATCCAGCGGTTTGACAAAGCGCATATCGACCAGCGTAGCGTTCAGCGCTTCCGCAACTTTAGCGGCTTCTGGCATCAGTGTACCAAAGTTCAGAATTGCCAGTTTCTCACCGTGGCGCTTCACGATCCCTTTACCAATCGGTAATTTTTCCAGCGGTGCCAGCTCAACGCCAACGGCATTACCGCGCGGATAGCGTACGACGGTTGGGCCGTTATTGTAGTGATAGCCGGTGAACAGCATCTGACGGCATTCGTTTTCATCACTCGGGGTCATAATGACCATTTCCGGGATGCAGCGCAGGAAGGAGAGATCGAACGCCCCCTGGTGGGTTTGCCCGTCCGCACCCACGATCCCCGCGCGGTCAACGGCAAACAGTACCGGCAGTTTCTGAATGGCGACATCGTGCAGCACCTGATCGTAGGCGCGTTGCAGGAAGGTGGAATAGATAGCGACGACGGGTTTATAACCGCCAATCGCCAGACCAGCTGCAAAGGTCACCGCGTGCTGTTCGGCAATCGCCACGTCAAAGTAGCGGTCCGGGAACTTGCGTGAGAATTCCACCATCCCAGAGCCTTCGCGCATCGCCGGGGTGATTGCCATCAGCTTGTTGTCTTTCGCTGCGGTTTCGCACAACCAGTCACCGAAGATTTTTGAATAGCTCGGCAGACCGCCGCTGCTTTTCGGCAGACATCCGCTGGAAGGATCGAATTTTGGCACTGCGTGGAACGTGATCGGGTCTTTTTCTGCAGGCTCGTAGCCACGACCTTTTTTGGTCATGATGTGCAGAAACTGCGGGCCTTTCAGGTCACGCATATTTTTCAACGTGGTGATGAGTCCCATTACGTCGTGACCGTCTACCGGGCCGATATAATTAAAGCCCAGTTCTTCAAACAGCGTGCCCGGCACCACCATGCCTTTGATGTGTTCTTCAGTGCGTTTGAGCAGTTCTTTAATTGGCGGCACGCCGGAGAAGACTTTCTTTCCGCCTTCGCGTAGCGAAGAATAGAGCTTGCCAGAGAGCAGTTGCGCCAGATGGTTGTTCAGCGCGCCGACGTTTTCCGAAATAGACATTTCGTTGTCATTCAGGATAACCAGCATGTCAGGCTTAATATCCCCCGCGTGGTTCATGGCTTCAAACGCCATTCCCGCAGTGATAGCTCCGTCGCCAATCACGCAAACGGTGCGGCGCTCTTTGCCTTCTTTCTCGGCGGCAACCGCAATACCAATGCCTGCGCTGATAGAGGTTGAGGAGTGCCCAACGCTTAATACGTCATACTCGCTCTCGCCGCGCCATGGGAACGGATGCAGGCCGCCTTTCTGACGAATGGTGCCGATTTTATCGCGGCGACCGGTAAGAATTTTGTGCGGATAAGCCTGATGTCCCACATCCCAGATTAACTGGTCGAAAGGGGTGTTGTAGACGTAGTGCAGCGCGACGGTAAGCTCCACAGTGCCCAGACCGGAGGCAAAATGCCCGCTGGAACGGCTCACGCTGTCGAGCAAATAGCGGCGCAGTTCGTCGCAAAGCTTTGGCAGGCTCTCTTTTGGCAGCAGTCTTAACTCCTGGGTGGAGTCGACCAGCGCCAGGGTCGGGTATTTGGCTATATCAAAACTCATCGCAAGCTCATTGGATATGTTAGTTTATTTATCACGCTGGATTATGTAGTCCGCTAGCGCTTCCAGTGCCGAGGTATCGAGTGACTGTGCGGCCAGCAAACTTAACGACTGGCGGGCTTCCTCAATCAAATCCCGGGCTTTATTCCGGGCTTGCTCAAGACCCAGAAGTGCAGGATAGGTACTTTTGCCAAGCTGCTGATCGGCACCCTGACGTTTACCCAATGTTGCAGTATCGCCTACCACATCCAGTATGTCATCCTGAACCTGGAAGGCCAGACCGATGCTTTCTGCGTATTTATCGAGTATTGCCAGGCATTCTCGCCCTTTATCACCCGCGCTTAACGCACCCAGACGAACGGCAGCGCGAATCAAAGCTCCGGTTTTATGGCGGTGAATACGCTCCAGCGCATCCAGCTCAACCTGGTGACCTTCTGCTGCCAGATCAAGTGCCTGTCCGCCGCACATACCGGCGATACCGCTGGCCTGAGCCAGTTCAGAGATCATGGCGATGCGGTCACGGTCAGCGACTTCCGGCATCGGCGCGTCGCTGATGATGGAAAACGCCAGCGTTTGCAGCGCATCTCCGGCCAAAATCGCGTTTGCCTCGCCAAATTTCACGTGGCAAGTTGGCAGGCCGCGACGCAGGTCATCGTCGTCCATGGCGGGCAAATCATCGTGCATCAGCGAATAAGCATGGATGCATTCGACGGCGGCTGCGGGAGCGTCAAGTGTACTCAGGCTCACGCCAAACATCTGACCGGTGGCGTAAACCAGGAACGGGCGCAGACGTTTACCGCCTAATAATGCGCCATATTGCATGGTTTCAACCACGGGAGTGTTCTGAAAGGGCAGTGGCGCGATAAAACGGCTCAGTGCCTGGTTGGCCTGCTCAACGCAAGCCTGAAGCTGCTGCGTAAAATCCATTTACTCATTATCCGGTGTAAAAGGCGTAAGGGCGGCGTCTTCCGTATCTGACAGCAGAATTTGCACGCGCTGTTCAGCCTGTTGCAACTTCACCTGTCCCTGACGCGCCAGCTGTACGCCACGTTCGAATTCGTTCAGCGCCTCTTCCAGCGGCAGGTCGCCGCTTTCCAGACGGGTAACAATCTGTTCCAGCTCGCTCAGCGATTTTTCAAAGCTGGCGGGCGCTTCATTTTTCTTCGGCATAATGAATGTCTGACTCTTAATATTTTCAGCCTGGTCATGGTAACGGACTCAGCGCAATTATCAAATAACGCGCAATGGTAAGGCAATGTGCACAGGATGACCATGATGGTGGTATACTTGCGCGCCTGGATGCAGCCGCAGGGTATGGGCTGCTGTATTTTTCCCATTACAAGTCGTTCAGACTTGCCAAAGAACCATTGCCGCCATGAAGTTTATCATTAAATTGTTCCCAGAAATCACCATCAAAAGCCAATCTGTGCGTTTGCGCTTTATAAAAATTCTGACAGGGAACATCCGTAACGTTTTAAAGCACTATGATGAGGACCTTGCCGTCGTCCGTCACTGGGATCACGTTGAGGTTCGCGCTAAAGATGAAAGCCAGCGCCTGGATATTCGTGACGCACTGACTCGTATTCCAGGTATCCACCATATTCTCGAAGTGGAAGACGTGCCGTTCACTGATATGCACGATATTTTCGAGAAAGCGCTGGTGCAATACCGCGATCAACTGGAAGGTAAAACCTTCTGTGTGCGCGTCAAGCGTCGCGGTAAACATGAGTTTAGCTCCATCGAGGTGGAACGTTATGTTGGCGGTGGACTGAATCAGCATATTGAATCCGCACGCGTGAAGCTGACGAAACCTGATGTGACCGTCAATCTTGAAATCGAAAATGACCGTCTGCTGTTGGTAAAAGGTCGCTATGAAGGAATTGGCGGTTTCCCTATCGGGACGCAGGAAGATGTTCTTTCCCTGATTTCCGGTGGTTTCGATTCCGGCGTCTCCAGCTATATGCTGATGCGTCGCGGCTGTCGCGTACACTATTGCTTCTTTAACCTCGGCGGTGCCGCGCATGAAATCGGCGTTCGTCAGGTGGCACATTACCTGTGGAACCGCTTTGGTAGCTCGCATCGCGTGCGTTTTGTCGCTATCAACTTTGAGCCGGTGGTCGGTGAGATCCTGGAAAAAGTCGACGATGGTCAGATGGGCGTGGTCCTCAAACGTATGATGGTTCGCGCGGCGTCTAAAGTGGCCGAGCGTTACGGCGTACAGGCGCTGGTGACCGGTGAAGCGCTGGGCCAGGTGTCCAGCCAGACGCTGACTAACCTGCGCCTGATCGACAATGTATCTGACACGCTGATCCTGCGCCCGCTGATTTCTCACGACAAAGAGCACATCATTAACCTGGCGCGGGAAATTGGTACTGAGGATTTTGCCCGCACCATGCCGGAATACTGTGGTGTGATCTCGAAAAGCCCAACGGTGAAAGCCATCAAAGCGAAGATTGAGGCCGAAGAAGAAAACTTCGACTTCTCGATCCTCGATAAAGTGGTTGAAGAAGCCAATAATATTGATATTCGCGACATCGCCCAGCAGACGCAGCAGACTGTCGTGGAAGTAGAAACCGTGAGTGGTTTCGGCCCGAACGATGTGATTCTGGATATCCGTTCTGTGGATGAACAGGATGACAAACCGCTGAAGGTTGAAGGTGTCGATGTGGTTTCTCTGCCGTTCTACAAACTCAGCACTAAATTCGGCGATTTGGACCAGAATAAAACCTGGTTGCTGTGGTGTGAACGTGGCGTGATGAGTCGTCTGCAGGCGCTCTATCTGCGCGAGCAGGGCTTCGAAAATGTGAAGGTGTATCGTCCTTAGTTCTTTTGTTGCCCTGGCCTTAGGTGTCGGGGCAACATAAGTCTACTGGCTAAGCGAACCCACAGTGTTCATAAGTTGTACCGCAATCTGTGGAATGTCTTCTGTACTAAAAAAACCCATCGTCACAGCGATTGCAATTAACTTCTCTTTATTATCCAGCAGTGGGCAGGCAATAGACTGCGCCCCAGGAATGCCGTGGGTAGGTTGATAACGCACAGCAAAGCCCTGTAGCCGGACTTGAGTAATCAGTGAAGTATATTGATCACCTTGCGGATGGTCTGTAAAGCCCATGAAAATCTGCCCGGCAGCGCTGTGATGAAGCGGTACAGGGGTGTTGGGGAGAAAATCAATATCAACATTACGAAAGCTACGGTTATAGTGCTTGAGTACGAGTCCTTCGCCAGTGCTGACAACCACCCCCGTAGAATAGTTAAACTTATCGCGAAAAGCGGTGAGTACGTCATTGAGTTTGCGGATCGTATTGCTTTCGCCTGAGCCGTTCCCGGACAGCTGATGAATAGTTGCCCCCAGAGAGTAAATTCCTTTCTCATTCTGGTACAACATCCCTGTTCTACACAATGAAATCAGATACTTATGTAATCGGCTTTTGGATAGATTGCATCCAGTAGCGATATCGATAGCTCTTGCCTGGCCGTTGTAACGTGCAACAAAAGTCAGAATGCCGACGGCGATATCAACCGAATTTACCCCTTGAGATGTCTCAGTCATATTTTTTCTCTATTTAAGATTCTCCCAATTATATCACTGTGCTTTAAATCCTTACTGCCCTCGCAATTTAAAAAACAACACTACTCCTAAATGATTAGAACTTGATACATCGCAAGTTAACTAATGGTGCCCTTTGGTTCACTAATGATGAACTTTATGAGGATGCAATTATGGAAGCATTAAATAAGATACGTTTAAAAAGAAGAACCTTGCTAAAAGGGCTGGGCGTGGTGGGATTGTCTTCTCTGGGGGGCGTTTTTTTAACTTTACGACAGGCCAATGGCTCGCTGCTGCCCCGATTTCGTCTAAAGCAAGCGGATTACCAGACGTTTCGTTCTACCTGTGCGATGGAGTGTTTGCACTGCAATCTCACTGCCTATGTCTGGAAAGATCGCTTAATGAAAATTGAAGCGACAAAAGATTTCAATGTGAAATGTTGTTTGCGAGGGATTAGCCGAACTAAATGGGTCTACCATCCTCTGCGTTTAACGCAACCTCTGCTCCGTACAGGAGAAAAGGGGGAAGGCAAGTTTAAGCCGATCAGCTGGGACGCAGCGCTGGATTTGATTGAAAAGAAAATCAGAGAAACTATCGCGACTGACGGTAATAAAGGCCTATTCCTTACCGCAGCATCCGGAAATATGGATTCTATTAAAAATGATATGGGTAAGGCTTTTTTTGATTATCTCGGTGGAGCAACGAAACAAGCTGGATCGTTATGTTGTGCGGCGGTAACTGCCGCCATGATGCCAATGGTGGGATTAAGGTATGCGGATACCCGGGATACGATAGCCGATAGTCGATATATCCTGTGCTGGGGAAATAACCCTGCAGTCACTATGCACGCATACTTCAAATATTATTCACAGGCACAGCGTAATGGAGCGCGGATAGTCGTTATTGATCCACGCTTTAACGAAACAGCAGCCAAAGCCGATGAATGGGTTCCTATCGTGCCCGGTACGGATATCGCATTGGCGCTGGGAATGATCAACATCATTATGGAAGAAAAACGTTATGACGCTGATTTCTTGCGAGCACATACAGGAGCTATCTACCTGGTTGATGACCAGCAGCAACTGATGCGTGCAGATCCTCAGGATACTGACAGCTATCTGGTTTTTGATACGCGAACTCAGACACTGAAACAACATGATGAACCAGGTGTAATCCCTGCGTTATTGAGCGATGAACTGCCTGTTGATCGTAAGTTTATGACGGTGCTGGATACCGTGTGGGCGCAGGCCAAACCCTGGTCGGCGCAGAGGGTTGAGGAAGAAACTGATGTTCCGGCACAGACCGTGTTACGTCTGGCGCGCGATTACGCTTCCACACAGCCAGCCATGATTGTTCAGAATATGTCCGGTGCACAGAGGACAGAGTTTGGAACGTACGTGGCCGCAAGCCAGTTTTATCTGGCACTTATCACCGGCAATATCGGAAAACGTGGGGCGGGTGTCTGTGATGCAGGAGGAGTCCGGCAGATGGCTAAATTCTCGCCGATTATTCCACCAGCACCTCATGCGGAAAAAATCCCCTCCATTCCCATTTCTAAAATTGGTGACTGGCTTGTTAACGAAAAGCCTCATCCTATTAAGTTCTGGTGGAATATGACGCTGGGTGCGATGACGCAGCTTCCTAACACTAACCAGGTCAGAGAAGCGTTTAAAAAAGTTCCGTTTGTTGTGGTTGCGGACAACCTGATGAGTTCATCCGCGTTGTATGCCGACCTGGTGCTGCCTGTCACGACGATTTTTGAGGATGTCAGCCTGATGGCGGGAGTGCGAAGCCATTATGTTCAGTTGATGGAAAAAGCGGTTGAGCCACCGGGAGAAGCAAAGCCCGATTATTGGATTTTTGCCCGGCTTGCCGAACGTTTTGGCTTTGGAGAGTTTTTTAATCAGCCGATTGAGCATTACATCGATGCGTGTCTCAAAGGCTCCGGTATTACGCGAGAGATGTTGAAAAACGGTCCTGTGTGCCCTGTTGAAGAGGATTGGATCCCGTTTAAAGATGGGCAGTTCCGCACGTCGACTGGCAAAGCACATTTTTATATTGAAGAGTGGGCGAAAAAGAAATTTATGCCCGTGGTGACCTGGAAGCAGGTGACGGAATCGGTGAAAGGTTCGCCTGAACTTGCCCGTAAGTACCCCCTTATGGCGGTACAACGTAAGCTGGCGCGCAGCGTGCATTCCAGCCACGGCATGAACGAGTGGATCCTTGAAGTTCAGCGCAATCGCCCGAACGTTATGATTCACCCGGAAGATGCCCAACATCGTCAGATACAGGCCGGAGAATGGGTTGTCGTCTTCAATCATCGTGGGGAGCACCGTGCCATTGCTGATGTTACAACGCATATTAAACGAGGCGTTGTAAGTCTGGATAACGGCTGGTGGGAACAGCAGGGCGGAAGCAGCAGTCATGTCACCAACGATCAGGTGGAACTGCTGGGTAATGGACACTGTTGTAACAGTACGCTGGTTGATGTCAGAAGGGAGGCTCAATCATGATAAAACAATTCGGATTTCTTATTGATATGCAGAACTGTTATGGCTGTAAGACCTGCAGCATGGCCTGTAAATCAGAAAATATGACGCCGCTCGGGGTACTATGGCGTCGGGTCCGTGAATGTCACACGGATGAACCAAACACTCAGGCCTTTATCAGTATGTCATGCAATCATTGTGATGACCCACAATGCATGAAAGTGTGCCCGGCAGGAGCGTATACCAAACGGGCGGACGGTATTGTTGTGCAGGACCACGAACGATGTATCGGGTGTCGAATGTGCATTATGGCCTGCCCCTGGAGTGCGCCCGTTTATGATCCTAATGAGGGAAAAACCAGCAAATGCAATCTGTGTGCAGAAAGGTTAGATGAGGGGTTGCAGCCGCGTTGTGTCGAGTCTTGCCCTGCGGGAGTATTATGTTTTGGTGATATAGAGGCGCTACGCAAAGAATACACTACTCAATGGACGGTGTTGGAAAAACGCTACAACCTACCTGACCATAACATCAGTAAGCCCAATATTGTGATTATTCCGGCACAGGACTGAGGTGAAAAATGGAACATTATGAATTGCCACTCGTTTTTTTCACAGTCTTTGCACAATGGGGAGCTGGCGGAGTGCTGGCGCTTACGCTGTGCCAGAGTTTCAGTGCAACTAAATTCAGTGCAAACCAGTATCGTATGTTGGCATTGCTTTTTTGGATCATCACTGTATTGGGGTCTTTAGCATCACTGGCGCATCTGGGAACGCCCTCAGGTGCATACCGCTCACTGGCAGGGTTGGGAATATCCTGGCTTAGCAGGGAAGTGGTTATGTTTATTGCGCTGAATGCAATGATATTTTGTTGGATGGGGCTATGTTGGTTTAAGCCTCAGCATCGAACCGTTAATCTTCTGGGGGGGATGACGGCGCTTGTTGGGTTGGCGTCAATTTTGGTGACTTCTCAGGTTTATTACCAGATGGCGCTGCATCCGCTATGGCATTCTGCTGCTACGCCCATCGGATTTTTGGGGACAGCTGTGTTGCTCGGTTTTATTAGTGTGACTGCAGCGTATAGCTATTGGCATAAGCCGATATCAATATTGAGTCGCTCAGGAATCTTCATCGGAATTCTATTAAGCGTTGGTGCGCTGTTGGTTCGCTATCAGATCCCCGGTGCAGATGCGTCCAGCCCTTTGCTCTGGTGGCAACTTTTTGCCAGTATTTGCGTGGCGGTATGGGGAGTATCTCGTCTGAATCTAGGCCTGAATAGTTGGGGTTGGATTATGTTGATAGTAACGGGTGAACTGGCGGGAAGAATGCTGTTTTACACTAATGTGATGAGTGGGATCCCTTGGTTCTAAGGGATAATTCAGGTGACAACAGTGCATTACCCGACCTATCGCTCGTATCAGACAGTAGGTCGGGTCAGTGTAGACTGGTGGTGAATCTCGTTTACTCGTAGTAGTTATAAATACCCGCAGCTATGACCAGTTGTGACGCCACTTCATGGGCTTTTTCGCGTCCAACCAGCAGATCGATTATTTTCAAGCCGAAGTCGATAGACGTCCCTGGCCCCTGGCTGGTCAACAGGTTGACGCGAGGATCCCATACGACGCGCTTATCCTGCCACTGCTCCGCTGGAATGCGGTCTTTCAGCGCCGGGAAACCGGTCATGTTGCCGATGGGGAAAATATCATGTGGGACGAGTACGGTTGCCGCTGCGGCGCAAATCGCGGCGACAATTCTCCCGGAGCGGTGAAACTGTTTTACGGTTTCAACCAGCAGTGGGCTGTCACGGAAACATTCCGCGCCTTTAATACCGCCGGGCAGGATGATGATGTCATAATCGCCATCAGCGACTTCGACCAACGGCGCATCCGCCAGGAGCTTCACGCCGCGTGAGCAAACAATCGTCAGGTCGCCATCGCTGGCGACACTTGCGGTAGTTACCTGAATGCCGCCACGCACCAACAGGTCGATAGTGGTGACCGCTTCGGTCTCTTCACTACCAGGGGCGAGACATACCAGTGCTTGAGCGCTCATACTCACTCTCCTTTCGCTTAACCATTTCAAACAGGCGGGCATTTTCCGGGACGGCGATGCCGTGCGCACGTGCGCGTTTTAACAAATAGCCGGTAATGTAATCGATCTCGGTATGACGCAGGGCTTGAATGTCCTGCAGCATTGATGAGATGTTTTCCGCCGTACTGTCAATCACTTGCTCGACATAATAACGTAAATCATCCACTGATGTATGGTGACCTTCGCGTTCAATGACCGCAGCTACTTCCTGGCATATCAGCGCTATTTTTTCAGGATGTTGGCGTAGTTCGCCGTTAGGGCAGTCCCATAGCGCGGTGAGCGGGTTAATGACGCAATTTACTGCCAGTTTACGCCACAGCTCAGCGCGAATGTTGTTATGCCAGGCAACGTCCGGCAGCACATCCTGCAGGATTTCGGCCAGATAACTAAAATCACCATCTTGCTCACGCGCCGGGCCGATACGCGTTGTACCTTTCGCCACATGAATAATGACATTGCCGTCACGACGTGCTGCCTGCGTCGTGGTGCCTATTAACAATGGCTGCGGAATGTTATGCAGTTCTTCTATCGTTCCCATTCCATTGTGAATCAACAGAATAGGCGTGGTTTCAGGCAGAATTGTAGCCAGGCTCTTTACCGCATCAGAAACCTGCCAGGCTTTTAGTGTGACCAGCAATAGATCGCTTTTCGCCAAAAAGTCGGGGTCGTTTGCCGTCAGGGATTCATTAAAAACTGACCCATCCGTGTCAATCAGGTTAACGCTGCAATAAGGCTGTGGTACACGTAGCCACCCTTGTACCTCATGTCCATGTTTGCACAGCGCTGTAAGCCAAAGTTGCCCTAAGGCTCCACATCCCAGTACGGTAATTTTCATTCTTCCTCCTCACCTGCAACAGCACCAGGTGTTAATCCATATCGGCCGCACCCTATTATTGTTCGCGGATATCAGTACCACGTACAATTAAAAGGTACAGCCTAGTATAGCGCTGTCTGTTGAGTAACTTTGCAGGTATTATGCTTCGCATCAAAAATGAAGGGAGAAGAAAAGATGCCATCTTTCGATATTGTCTCTGAAGTTGATCTTCAGGAAGCCCGTAACGCGGTCGATAATGCGAGTCGCGAAGTAGAGTCACGTTTTGATTTTCGTGGCGTAGAGGCTACTTTTGAGCTGAACGAGTCAAATAAGACCATTAAGGTGCTGAGCGAATCTGATTTCCAGGTTAATCAGTTGCTGGATATTTTGCGTGCCAAGCTCCTGAAGCGTGGTATTGAAGGGACTTCGCTGGACGTGCCGGAAACCTTCGTGCACAGCGGCAAAACCTGGTTTGTGGAAGCGAAACTGAAGCAGGGCATTGAAAGCGCAGTGCAGAAGAAAATTGTGAAGCTGATTAAAGACAGCAAGCTGAAGGTGCAGGCGCAGATTCAGGGCGAAGAAATTCGTGTGACTGGTAAGGCTCGTGACGATCTGCAAGCCGTTATGGCGTTGGTTCGCGGTGGCGATTTGGGGCAGCCATTCCAGTTCAAGAACTTCCGCGATTAAGTTCTTATGCCGGATGGTGGGTTACTCACTATCCGGCAAGCTCACGATCACGCCTGGCTTATCGCCTGCTCAACTTCAAATCGATTGGTCACTTTACTGTCGATTTTCACGTAGGCCGAATGTTCATTCGCCACAATCAACACTTCGCTCACCCCTTCTTTGGCCAGCAAACGCTGCTTAAGTGTGTCATCCGCGGCAATTTCCGGTGGAATTTCGACACGCAGGCTACTGACATACGGCGGCTCTTTCATTGTGCTTGCGACCAGCAGCCAGACCGCTGCCAGCAATGCACCGGCGAGGAATACAGCCTGGCCATCAAACATCTCGACAACCCATCCACCAAGTGAGCCGCCAATCGCGACACCGAGAAACTGGCTGGTGGAGTAAACGCCCATTGCCGTCCCTTTATAACCTGCGGGAGACTCTTTGCTGATAAGCGAAGGGAGGAGGGCTTCCATGAGGTTAAAGGCAAGGAAGAATAACTGAACACCCGCAATCAGGCCCCAGAAATGAATGTTCGCGATCCACAATACAATCTCTGCGGCAAGAATTAGTACCACACACGACAGGAAAACCCGTTTCATCCGACGTTTTACTTCGGCATAGATGATGAATGGCACCACGGAAACAAAAGACAGCAGCATCGTTACCAGATAAATTTTCCAGTGTTCCGCTGCGGGGAAACCCGCTTTCGCAAGCTGGCCAGGCAACGCGACAAAGGTGGACATTAGCAAGATGTGCAGGCACATGATGCCGAAATTGAGCTTCAGGAGTTTAGGCTCTGCCAGCACTTTGCGGAAGCTGCTTTTTACCATGCCCGATTCGCGGTTCAGCACATGGGTGGTGCTATTGGGGACTACCCAAATCGTCAGCACGATGCCAGTGGTGGCGAGGGCTGCAATCATCCAGAACAGCGCGTGTAATCCCAGCGCATGGGTGACGATCGGACCTAACACCATTGCAATGGCAAAAGTGATACCGAAGCTGACGCCGATAAACGCCATCGCTTTAGTGCGGTTTTGCTCACGCGTTAAGTCGGACAGTAACGCCATCACGGCGGCAGCAATCGCCCCGGAACCCTGCAGCGCGCGACCGAGAATAATTCCCCAAATGGAGTCTGAAAGTGCAGCAATCACGCTGCCAAAAACGAATATCGCCAGCCCGCCAACGATAAGCGGTTTTCGACCAATGCGGTCAGAGACCAAACCAAAGGGGATCTGGAAAACGGCTTGCGCCAGGCCATAAATGCCGATGGCAAGACCAATAAGCGCTTCGCTGGCACCCTGTAGCGCCATACCGTATGTGGTCAGAACCGGCAGGACCATAAACATGCCAAGCATGCGCAACGAGAATACGGTCCCTAAACCCCAGGTGGCGCGCAACTCACCAGGCGTCATTTTATAATCGTTCATTCCCACCTCTGTATTAATTTCGCGCCTAGTGTAAAGCGGTATGGTGGCGGGGTAAATACACGGTTAATGAGTAAATATTACGTTTCAGGAGGGATTGTGACGCACATAAAAAAGGGTGCCTAAGCACCCTTTTTCGCATCAGCAGATTTTACCAGACGTAAGTCAGCAGGTTCTGCGAGTTTGGCACCATAAAGTCGACGGACATCATCACGCTCAGCGCAGTAATGGCGATGATGGAGAAACCGAACAGCTTACGTGCCCAGACCCGGTCATCTTCCACTTTATAACCACGCAACGCCATGCCTAGCCACCAGACACTCACTGCTGCTGCAACCACCAGATATTTGTATCCAGCGTAACCGCCCAGTGAGAGCATCAGCGTAGCGATGGCAAACGCAATGATATACAGAGTGATATGGTTCTTCGCGACTGAAATGCCTTTTACCACCGGCAGTACCGGGATGTTGGCTGCCTGATAATCCTTAAAGCGGAAAATCGCAATCGCGTAAGAGTGCGGCATCTGCCACAGGCTGAAAATAGCCAACAGAATCAGTGCACCGCTATCGAACTCACCAGTTACCGCACAGTAGCCAATCACCGGCGGCGCAGCGCCGGAGAGTGAGCCAATCAGCGTGCCGTAAACCGAGTGACGCTTCATGTACAGACTATATACGCCAACATACACGACGAAGCCCATAACCCCTAGCCAGCAGGCCAGAGGGTTAGCGCCAAACCACAGCAGCATAAAGCCAGCAATACCCAGCAGGGTGGCGTATACCAGCGAGACCGCAGGGGAAATCAGACCCTTAACCAACACGCGGTTTTTGGTCCTCTCCATCTTCCTGTCGATATCCCTGTCGATGTAGTTGTTAAATACACAACCCGACGCCACAACCAGTGACACCCCAACCAACGTGTAGATAAACAGGGGATAGTCAATGCTGCCTTTAGAGGCCAGCAGGAATCCCCCAATCACCGAGATCAGGTTGCCAAAGATGATGCCTGGTTTCGTTACTTGCAGGTATTGCTTAAACATCATAATCGCCGCTCTTAGTGCATCATCATGTTGTAGTTGAGGTTCCACATAATCCAGATGGAGCCCACAACCAGGATGGCGATGATAAGCACAGTAAAGACAAAGGCCGTCATGTTCCAACCTTCATCAGATTTGGTATTCATGTGCAGGAAGCACACCAGGTGCACCAGAATCTGTACCACTGCCATCGCCAGAATAGTCCCCAGAATGACGGCCGGAGAGGCAGAACCTGTCATTACCATCCAGAACGGAATGACCGTCAGGATGATCGACAGGATAAAACCTGTCATGTAGGTTTTTACGCTGCCATGGGATGCGCCGCCGCTCTCGTTAGAATGACTCATTACATCGCCCCCATCAGATAAACAACAGTGAACACACAGATCCACACCACGTCCAGGAAGTGCCAGAACAGGCTCAGGCACATGATACGGGTACGGTTAGTACTGGTAAGGCCACGACGAGCAACTTGCACCATCAACACTGCCATCCAGATAAGACCGGAGGTGACGTGCAGACCGTGGGTACCGACCAGCGCGAAGAATGCTGACAGGAAGCCGCTACGATCCGGGCCCATACCGTTAACAATCAGGTGATGGAATTCATAGAGTTCCATCCCGATAAATCCGGCACCAAACAAGAAGGTCAACGCCAGCCAGGAGATAACCTGGCTCTTGTTGTTCTTGTACATGGCGATAGCCGCCATGCCGTAAGTAATGGAGCTGAATAACAGCAGGAATGTTTCAACCAGAACGAACGGCAGTTCAAAAATGTCCTTACCTGTTGGGCCACCTGCGGTGCCGTTCACCAGAACGGCATAGGTTGCAAACAGAATAGAGAACAGAATGCAGTCGCTCATCAGGTAGATCCAAAATCCGAAGATTTTGGTCTGGCCTGCATCGTGGTGCCCGTGTTCGTGCGCGTGGGCATTCGCGTGCGTCAAAGTATCAGTTGCCATTTTTCAGCCCTGCCTTAGTAATCTCATCGAAATGCTGGTTTTCCAGTTTTTCGACTTCCGGTACCGGCACGTAGTAATCCACGTCTTCATCAAAGCTTTTCACAATCCAGCTGATGATCATGCCTGCGAAGCTTGCAATCGCCAGCCACCAGATATGCCAGATCATGGCGAAACCAAACAGTGTTGCGAAGGCGGTAATGACGATACCTGCACCGCTGTTTTTCGGCATATGAATCTCTTCATAGTGCGCAGGCTGTTTGTACGCTTCACCTTTTTCTTTCATTTCCCAGAAGGCATCACGCTCGTGAACGTGCGGCACAACGGCAAAGTTATAGAACGGAGGCGGGGAAGAGGTTGCCCATTCCAGTGTACGGCCACCCCATGGGTCACCGGTCAGGTCACGGTTCTGCTCGCGGTCGCGAATAGAAACGAAGATCTGAATCAGCTGGCACAGGATACCCAGTGCAATCAGCGCGGCACCGCAAGCGGCAACGACCAGCATCGGATGGAACTGAGGGTCAATCTGCTGGCTGAGGCGACGGGTCATCCCCATAAAGCCCAGCACGTACAGCGGCATAAATGCCACGAAGAAGCCGATGATCCAGAACCAGAATGCGCGTTTGCCCCAGGTTTCGTTCAGCGTGAAGCCGAACGCTTTTGGCCACCAGTAGGTCATACCCGCGAAGCAACCGAACACGACGCCGCCGATGATAACGTTATGGAAGTGCGCAATCAGGAACAGACTGTTGTGCAGTACGAAGTCTGCACCCGGAACCGCCAGCAGCACGCCGGTCATACCGCCGACTGAGAAGGTTACGATGAAGCCAATCGTCCACAGCATTGCTGAGTGGAATACGATGCGGCCCTGATACATGGTGAACAACCAGTTGAAGATCTTCACCCCGGTCGGGATGGCGATAATCATCGTGGTGATACCGAAGAAGGCGTTTACGTTAGCGCCCGCACCCATGGTGAAGAAGTGGTGCAGCCAAACAACGAACGACAGTACGGTGATACACACGGTTGCCCACACCAGCGAGGTGTAACCAAACAGGCGTTTACGCGAGAAGGTTGCAGCGATTTCGGAGAAAACACCGAAGACCGGCAGAACCAGAATGTACACTTCCGGATGGCCCCAGGCCCAAATCAGGTTGATGTACATCATCATGTTGCCGCCCATATCGTTGGTAAAGAAATGGGTACCCAGATAGCGATCCAGGGTCAGCAACGCGACGGTGACGGTCAGGATTGGGAAGGAGGCGATAATCAGTATGTTTGCGCACAGAGATGCCCAGCTAAATACTGGCATCTTGAACATAGTCATACCTGGTGCACGCATCTTAATGATGGTCACAAAGAAGTTGATACCGGTCAGTGTTGTACCGATACCGGACAGCTGGACCGCCCATATCCAATAATCGACCCCGACGCTTGGACTGTACTCTATTCCCGAGAGTGGCGGATACGCCAGCCAACCGGTCTGTGCGAATTCACCTACGCCCAGAGACAGGTTAACCAGGATTACGCCGACAACGGTGAACCAGAAGCTCAGGTTGTTCAGGAATGGGAATGCAACGTCACGTGCGCCGATCTGCAGTGGAACCACCAGGTTCATCAGACCGATAACAAATGGCATTGCTACGAAGAAGATCATGATCACGCCGTGAGCCGTGAAGATCTGGTCGTAGTGGTGAGGAGGCAGGAAGCCCGCTTCACCCGCAGAAGCCAGCGCTTGCTGACTACGCATCATGATGGCGTCAGCAAAGCCACGGATCAACATGACGATTGCGACGATGACATACATGATGCCAAGGCGTTTGTGGTCAACCGAAGTTAGCCACTCTTTCCACAGGTAGGTCCACTTACCAAAGTAAGTGATAAGGCCTAGTAAGGCCGCTCCACCGATGATAATGGCAGCGATCGTAACCATGACGATTGGTTCATGGAACGGGACTGCATCCAGTGTCAATTTTCCGAACATCGTATTCTTCCTCGGCCCCTTAGTGAGCGGATTCCGCGTGGCTCATGTCCATGCCTTCCATCCCTTCGTGTGCGCTGTGCTCACCTTCTGGTTTGGTCATGTCCATGCTCTTACCGTGAGCCATAAATTTGTTAATAACGTCTTTAAACAAATCCGGTTTCACGTTGGAGAAGTATTCCACCTGGTTGTATTCACTTGGCGCAGCCACTTTCTCGAACGCCGCCATGTCACTCATGGTGTTCGTGGACTGTTTCGCTTTAGCAACCCATTGGTCGAATTCGGCGCGGTCCTTTGTTGCGATAGCCTTGAACTTCATACCGGAGAAGCCTGGTCCGCTGTAGCTTGCGGAGATACCATCATAAGTACCGACTTCGTTAGCGATCAGATGCAGGCGAGTCTGCATACCGGCCATGGCATAAATCTGGCTACCCAGACGCGGGATAAAGAAGGAGTTCATCACGGAGTTGGATGTCACTTTGAATTCAACCGGAGTGTTCGCCGGGAAGGCGATTTCATTCACGGTAGCGATACCCTGTTCCGGATAGATGAAGAACCATTTCCAGTCCATGGAAACCACTTCGATGGTAATGGGCTTCTCGTCATGCGCCAGCGGTTTGCTTGGCTCAAGTGCGTGAGTGGTTTTCCAGGTGAGTACAGCAAGGAAAATGATGATCAGAATCGGCACCGTCCAGACCACAGCTTCCACTTTATTGGAGTGTGACCAGTTCGGGCTGTACTTCGCATCTTTATTGCTTGCACGGTACTTCCAGGCAAAACCAACAGCCATCAAGATGGCAGGAATAACGACAATCAACATCAGGCCAAATGCCGTCAGTATCAGTGAACGTTGTTCCAGTCCAATCTGTCCTTTAGGGTCAAGCAGCGCAGAATTACAGCCACTGAGTAATGCAGTGCCTGCAATTAATGACAACCATCCCAAACTTTTATTGTATTTCCTGAGTCTCATTTAACGACCTCAATTCCACGGGACCGGGTGGCGTTTAAAGTGTGAGGGCATTTTACGGGAAGGTTACATTACTGTAAACATCATTGGATCTGTGTTACCGGGTTCTGCCGTGCGTGTCACATATGTTGCAATATATGTCAGGTTGGCTTTAAGAACCTGTTGCAACATCATGTTATAACGAAAGCGGGTTCATGGAGAAGGCATAGAGGGCAATTGGTATAACCAATGGTAAAATAAAACAATTGTTTAACAATTGATTATCAATAAAGAGACAATTGAAGGGCGGAAAATAAATCAGTCTTGGCTGAATCGAGTAAGGAAAATAGAATTTATAAAAGGCGTCAATAATTTCCAAATTCTATGGGGCACAAAACAACAAATATTATTTTTATCAATCGTTGTTTATTTAGCCGTTATAATTACGCAGGGTGATTACAACGGCCAAATAAACCGGTCAAATTACGCCAGACGCGTTTTGCGTAGAGCCAGGTAATCCAGCAGTCCACCGAATACGATCCCACAGACGGCGATCAGGACCGCAACTTCAAGGAGTTCCGACAGGAAGGAGAAATTGGTGTAATCGAGGGCGTTCATCGTTAGCAGTAACAGCCATACAGCCAGTAGACAGCAGCCCACCAATAGCGTCATTAATGCCAGATTGTATGCTCCGCGGAATTCCGTGCGCGGGATAAAACTTTCGTTTTGCCAGCTATGTTCCAGCGTCTGACGGCAAACCAGCAACAACACGAGACCTGGGATCGCGGCAAACACAGAGAACAGATAAAATGTTGGCCAGCCGTGCGCTTCGACAAACCAACCCGCTACCGGACCTACGTAAACGCGTCCAACTGCGGAAAGGGCTGAGAGCAGGGCGAATTGCGTTGCAGAAAAAGATTTATTACATAACGTCATTAACAGGGCGACAAACGCCGCTGTCCCCATGCCGCCGCAGAGGTTTTCGAAGAATACTGCCGCGCCCATACTGAACATGTGCTTATCAGTAATGGAAAGTAACCAGTAGCCTGCATTTGACGCCCCTTGCAGAACGCCGAAAATCAGCAATGCACGGAACAGCGACAGTCGCTGCATCAGGATCCCGCCGTAGAGTGCGCCAACAATTGTGGCCAGCAGCCCCAGCGTTTTATTGACGACGCCGACTTCGCCTGCGTCAAATCCGACGCCGCGAATTAAAAATGTCGTGGTCAGGCTCATGGCGAAGGCATCGCCAAGTTTATACAGCACAATGAGCAGCAGGATAAGCCAGGCGTTGTTACGCCCAAAGAAGTCACGTAGTGGGGCGACAACCGCTTGTTCCAGCGTTTTGGGAACCGGAATAGTATCTGTGGGTTCGGGGGCCAACAGGGTGGCGATAATACAAGGAATGAGTAGTGCTGCCATCAACCAGTACATTCCTTGCCAGCCCAACCAGCGATCGGCCATCCACAGGGCCAGTCCACCGGAAACCAGCATCCCCAGGCGGTAACCCAGCACGCTGATTGCCGCGCCGGTTCCTCGCTCTTCTGCGGGCAAAACGTCCGTTTTCCATGCGTCAAAGACGATATCCTGTGAGGCTGAGCAGAACGCGATGACTACTGCGAGTGCAGCCATCCAGCGTAGTTGCGAGCCAGGTTCCAGGAATCCCATTGCGGCGATAGAAATGAGTAGTAATAGCTGGGTAGTGAGCAGCCAGCCGCGACGTCGCCCTAAAAAAGGTGGCGTGTAGCGGTCCATAACCGGGGACCAGAGGAACTTAAAGACGTAGGCCTGGCCGACCAGAGAAAAGAAGCCGATGGTTTTAAGGTCGATATTCTCAACCGTCATCCATGCCTGGAGCGTACCGGAGGTCAGTGCGAGTGGTAAACCGGAGGCAAAGCCTAGCATCAGCAGAATAGCTGATTTCGGTTGCTGGAAAATGCGTAAATAGTGACTGGGCATGAGTATTTAAAGCTGACCCGGCGTTAGCCGGGTCAGGATGCAGAAATTAACGTGCGTTCTGCTTGATGAAATCATGAACGCTGGTGTCCTGAGACATATCAGAGATGGTGTCTGTCAGGACGCTGTTAACGGCGTCCGCAATATTTTTGTTAGAGGCCTGGAATGCGCCTTCAACAGAGTAGCTTGCGCGGTAGTTTTTGGTCATCTTGTTGCCGTTTGCCGCGGTTGCGATAATAGCGATGTCGGCTTTGGTGGCGATGTTATAGCGCACGCTACCTTGAGACACATCAGCATACAGTTGGCTAACGATGATTTGCAGGTTAACTGCACCGTTCGGACCTACCATGTAACCGCGCGCGGTCATCTGTTTCTCCAGTACTTCTTGCAGCAGGAAGCGCAGATCGCGGGAAGCAGTCAGAGTAACCAGTTGATTGTCGCGGGTCACTTTCGCCAGTGCCTGATCCTGACGCTGGTCGGCGCCGTTGATGCTGACAGTCACACCCATCAGGCTAGGATCCTGCTGCGGCAGGGTAATTCTCGGAGAAACGTTAATGGTGGTGGGTGGAGTTGCGCAGCCAGTCAACATAAACAGCGCGACTAAAGGAAAGAGGATTTTTTTAAACATGCCAGGGCTCTCAGCGAATCTAAATTGTATGGTTAGAGAAATTTCCCGCCATCATAACATCGCCAACGACGAGGGGAAGTGGGTAACGCATGTAAATTCATCGCGTTGTCCGTTTAGTTACTTTGTAGATACCATAAGTGGAGTTTTTGCAATCAAACGAACAGATGAACCAGTGAACTTCATTCGTTTGAATGAGAAAATCAGACAAACGCTAATTATTTGTTGCTTAGGTGTAATGAAAACGGTAAAAGCGGCTAGTATTTAAAGGGATGGGTGACATCTCAGCGTTGTCGGAGGAAATATTTCATGATGATTCGTGAGCAAATAGAAGAAAAATTAAGGGCAGCGTTCCAACCCGTGTTCCTCGAAGTTGTGGATGAAAGCTATCGTCACAATGTTCCGGCAGGTTCTGAAAGCCACTTTAAGGTTGTGCTGGTCAGCGATCGCTTTGCAGGTGAGCGTTTTCTTAATCGTCATCGGATGATTTACGGTACGTTAACGGCGGAGCTCTCCACAACCGTGCATGCACTAGCCCTGCATACCTACACGACTAAGGAGTGGGAAGGGTTGCAGGATACTGTTTTTGCCTCTCCTCCCTGTCGTGGAGGTGGAGCGGGAAGCATCGCGTAGAAAAACGGATTTGCAACAACCGGCGCTTTTCCAGTATGTTGCTACAGATTATGTGAAAACGGCCTACGGGCCGTTTTGTTTTGTCTGAATTCTGAGCGAGTCGTATAGTATTCAGACAAAAATTAGCCGGGAATTGTGAAAAAAGCCGCAGCAACGCGCGATAACCGTTCTCGACTCATAAAAGTGATGCCGCTATAATGCGCGTCTTATTTTTCGGAATGTCTTCGGGATGATTCTGACGACAGGGAATGTGATTGATTATGAGAACATCCCGGTTCCGCGAAGCCAACAACCTGTGCTTGCGGAGAAGAGTTGACCGAGCACTGTGATTTTTTGAGGTAACAAGATGCAAGTTTCAGTTGAAACCACTCAAGGCCTTGGCCGCCGTGTAACGATTACTATCGCTGCTGACAGCATCGAGACCGCTGTGAAAAGCGAGCTGGTCAACGTAGCGAAGAAAGTGCGTATTGACGGTTTCCGCAAGGGAAAAGTACCGATGAATGTTGTTGCTCAGCGTTATGGCGCATCTGTTCGCCAGGACGTTCTGGGTGACCTGATGAGCCGTCACTTCGTTGACGCAATCATTAAAGAAAAAATTAATCCGGCTGGCGCACCGAACTACGTTCCGGGCGAATACAAACTGGGTGAAGATTTCACTTACGCGGTAGAATTCGAAGTATACCCGGAAGTTGAATTGACCGGTCTGGAAGCTATTGAAGTTGAAAAACCAGTTGTTGAAGTGACCGACGCTGACGTTGACGTTATGCTGGACACCCTGCGTAAGCAGCAGGCAACCTGGAAAGACAAAGACGGCGCTGCTGATGCAGAAGACCGTGTAACCATCGACTTCACCGGTTCTGTAGACGGTGAAGAGTTCGAAGGCGGCAAAGCATCTGATTTCGTACTGGCGATGGGCCAGGGTCGTATGATCCCGGGCTTTGAAGAAGGTGTTAAAGGTCACAAAGCTGGCGAAGAGTTCACTATTGACGTGACCTTCCCGGAAGAGTACCACGCTGAAAATCTGAAAGGTAAAGCCGCTAAATTCGTTATCAACCTGAAAAAAGTTGAAGAACGTGAACTGCCGGAACTGACTGAAGAATTCATCAAACGTTTCGGCGTTGAAGATGGTTCCGTTGCCGGTCTGCGCGCTGAAGTGCGTAAAAACATGGAACGCGAGCTGAAAGGTGCCGTGCGTAACCGCGTTAAGACTCAGGCGATCGAAGGTCTGGTGAAAGCCAATGACATCGACGTTCCTGCTGCTCTGATTGACAACGAAATCGATGTTCTGCGTCGTCAGGCTGCTCAGCGTTTTGGTGGCAACGAGAAACAAGCTCTGGAACTGCCGCGTGAACTGTTCGAAGAACAGGCTAAACGCCGCGTAGTTGTTGGTCTGCTGCTGGGCGAAGTGATTCGTACCAATGAGCTGAAAGCTGACGAAGAGCGTGTTAAGGGCCTGATCGAAGAGATGGCTTCTGCTTACGAAGATCCGAAAGAAGTTGTTGAATTCTACAGCAAAAACAAAGAGCTGATGGAAAACATGCGCAACGTCGCTCTGGAAGAACAGGCTGTTGAAGCGGTTCTGGCGAAAGCGAAAGTGACTGAAAAAGCCACTTCTTTCAACGAGCTGATGAACCAGCAGGCGTAATTCGTCGCTTTTTTAGCACGAAATATATACGCAAGCCCGTCACCTTCAGGTGGCGGGTTTTTTTTTGTCATGGATTTTGCATGGGAAGAGTGCGAAAACAGCGTTTCAGTGTTAGCGTTACAACAAAAGATTGTTATGCTTGAATTATGGCGATGTCGTACCCATTACAGAGGGACTAGCTGATAATCCGTCCATAAGGTTACAATCAGCACAGCAGGTTTTTTCAAATTTTATCCAGGAGACGGAAATGTCATACAGCGGCGAACGAGATAACTTTGCACCCCATATGGCGCTGGTGCCGATGGTCATTGAACAGACCTCACGTGGTGAGCGCTCTTTTGATATCTATTCTCGTCTACTTAAGGAACGCGTTATTTTTCTGACTGGCCAGGTCGAAGACCATATGGCTAACCTGATTGTGGCGCAGATGCTGTTCCTGGAAGCGGAAAACCCGGAAAAAGATATCTACCTGTACATCAACTCCCCTGGTGGGGTGATTACCGCAGGGATGTCTATCTATGACACCATGCAGTTTATTAAGCCGGACGTCAGCACCATTTGTATGGGCCAGGCGGCCTCAATGGGCGCGTTCCTGCTGACTGCAGGGGCAAAAGGTAAGCGTTTTTGCCTGCCTAACTCTCGCGTCATGATCCACCAGCCTCTGGGCGGTTACCAGGGCCAGGCGACGGATATTGAAATTCATGCCCGTGAAATCCTGAAAGTGAAAGGGCGCATGAATGAACTTATGGCGCACCATACGGGTCAATCTCTTGAGCAGATTGAGCGTGATACTGAGCGCGATCGCTTCCTCTCCGCTTCTGAAGCGGTGGAGTATGGTCTGGTCGACTCGATTTTGACCCATCGTAATTGATGCCTGAGGTGCAGGTGTGCCGCTACACACTTTATCCTTAAAGTTACCTCTTTGTAGGCTGCCAGTGCTTACCCCTGTTACTTACTTATGTAAGCGGCCGGGGATTTGCTTAGTTGCCGCCTCGATGTAGCTCGAATGATTTTGTGTATATACTAATGAAGGGCGGCACAACGCTGACAAGCGGCCTTGCGCCTGAGAATGGCATTTGCGTCGTCGTGTGCGGCACAAAGAACAAAGAAGAGGTTTTGACCCATGACAGATAAACGCAAAGATGGCTCGGGCAAATTGTTGTACTGCTCTTTTTGCGGCAAAAGCCAGCATGAAGTGCGCAAGCTGATTGCCGGTCCATCCGTGTATATCTGCGACGAATGTGTTGATTTATGTAACGACATCATTCGCGAAGAGATTAAGGAAGTAGCACCGCACCGTGAACGCAGTGCGCTGCCGACGCCACACGAAATTCGCAACCACCTGGACGATTACGTTATCGGTCAGGAACAGGCGAAGAAAGTGCTGGCGGTCGCGGTATACAACCATTACAAACGTCTGCGCAATGGTGACACCAGCAATGGCGTCGAGTTGGGCAAAAGTAACATCCTGCTGATTGGCCCGACGGGTTCCGGTAAAACGCTGCTGGCTGAAACGCTGGCGCGCCTGCTGGATGTTCCGTTCACTATGGCTGATGCCACCACCCTGACCGAAGCCGGTTATGTGGGTGAAGACGTTGAAAATATCATTCAGAAACTGTTGCAGAAGTGCGATTACGACGTACAGAAAGCGCAGCGCGGGATTGTCTATATTGATGAGATCGACAAAATCTCGCGTAAATCAGACAACCCGTCTATTACGCGTGACGTTTCCGGCGAAGGTGTACAGCAGGCGCTGCTGAAACTGATCGAAGGGACAGTTGCTGCAGTTCCGCCTCAGGGGGGACGTAAGCATCCGCAGCAGGAGTTCTTGCAGGTTGACACCTCTAAGATCCTGTTTATCTGCGGTGGTGCTTTCGCAGGGCTGGATAAGGTGATTGCTAACCGTGTTGAAACCGGCTCCGGCATTGGTTTTGGTGCGACGGTAAAAGCCCAGTCTGATAAAGCCAGCGAAGGTGAACTGCTGTCGCAGGTCGAACCGGAAGATCTGATCAAGTTTGGTCTGATCCCTGAATTCATCGGTCGTCTGCCGGTTGTGGCAACTCTGAGCGAACTGAGTGAAGAAGCGCTGATCCAGATCCTGAAAGAACCGAAAAACGCCCTGACCAAACAGTATCAGGCGCTGTTCAATCTTGAAGGTGTCGATCTGGAATTCCGTGAAGAAGCTCTGGATGCGATTGCTAAAAAAGCGATGGCGCGCAAAACCGGTGCCCGTGGCCTGCGTTCTATCGTGGAAGCTGCGCTGCTCGACACAATGTACGATCTGCCTTCTATGGAAGACGTCGAAAAAGTAGTGATCGACGAGTCCGTGATCAGTGGCCAAAGCAAGCCGTTATTGATTTACGGTAAGCCGGAAGCACAGCAGGCATCTGGTGAATAATTAACCATTTTATACAATCGGTTAATCAAAAAGGGGGGATTTTATCTCCCCTTTTATTTTTCCGTAAACATGGCGTTGAATGTGTGGGAAACATCCCCATATACTGACATACATGTTAAAGGTGGTATGAAGCACAGCAATGCCATCCGATTACCTGGCGGACACTAAACTAAGAGAGAGCTCTATGAATCCTGAGCGTTCTGAACGCATTGAAATCCCCGTATTGCCGTTGCGCGATGTGGTGGTTTATCCGCACATGGTCATACCCTTATTTGTAGGGCGGGAAAAATCTATCCGTTGCCTTGAAGCGGCTATGGACCATGATAAAAAAATCATGCTGGTCGCGCAGAAAGAAGCTTCAACGGATGAGCCGGGTGTAAACGATCTTTTCACCGTCGGGACCGTGGCCTCTATTTTGCAGATGCTGAAACTGCCTGACGGCACCGTAAAAGTGCTGGTCGAGGGGTTACAGCGCGCGCGTATTTCTGCGCTGTCTGATAACGGCGAGCATTTCTCTGCGAAAGCGGAGTACCTTGATTCGCCAGCCATTGATGAGCGCGAACAGGAAGTGCTGGTGCGGACCGCAATCAGCCAGTTCGAAGGCTATATCAAGCTGAACAAGAAAATCCCACCAGAAGTGCTGACGTCGCTTAACAGCATTGACGATCCTGCGCGTCTGGCGGACACCATCGCTGCCCATATGCCACTGAAGCTGGCGGACAAACAGTCCGTGCTGGAGATGTCCGACGTTAACGAACGTCTGGAATATCTGATGGCGATGATGGAATCTGAAATCGATCTGCTGCAGGTTGAGAAACGCATTCGCAACCGCGTTAAAAAGCAGATGGAGAAGTCCCAGCGTGAGTACTATCTGAACGAGCAAATGAAAGCCATTCAGAAAGAGCTCGGCGAGATGGACGATGCGCCGGATGAAAACGAAGCGCTGAAACGTAAGATCGACGCGGCGAAAATGCCGAAAGAGGCAAAAGAGAAAGCGGAAGCTGAACTGCAGAAGCTGAAAATGATGTCTCCAATGTCGGCAGAAGCGACTGTAGTACGTGGCTACATCGACTGGATGGTACAGGTTCCGTGGAATGCGCGTAGCAAGGTCAAAAAAGACCTGCGTCAGGCGCAGGAAATCCTTGATACCGACCATTACGGTCTGGAGCGCGTGAAAGACCGTATTCTCGAGTATCTCGCGGTTCAAAGCCGTGTGAACAAAATCAAGGGGCCGATCCTGTGCCTGGTTGGACCGCCGGGGGTGGGTAAAACCTCTCTGGGCCAGTCCATCGCTAAAGCGACCGGGCGTAAATACATTCGTATGGCACTGGGCGGCGTGCGTGATGAGGCTGAAATTCGTGGTCACCGCCGGACTTATATTGGTTCGATGCCGGGTAAACTGATCCAGAAAATGGCCAAAGTGGGCGTTAAAAACCCGCTGTTCCTGCTTGATGAGATCGACAAAATGTCTTCCGACATGCGTGGCGATCCGGCTTCCGCACTGCTTGAAGTGTTGGATCCAGAGCAGAACGTGGCGTTCAGCGATCACTACCTGGAAGTGGATTACGATCTCAGCGACGTCATGTTCGTTGCGACCTCTAACTCCATGAACATTCCGGCGCCGTTGCTGGATCGTATGGAAGTGATCCGTCTGTCCGGTTATACCGAAGACGAGAAGCTGAATATCGCCAAACGTCACCTGCTGCCGAAGCAGATTGAGCGTAACGCGCTGAAAAAAGGCGAGCTGACGGTCGACGATAGCGCCATTGTGGGCATTATTCGTTACTACACTCGTGAAGCAGGCGTACGTAGTCTGGAGCGTGAAATCTCCAAACTGTGCCGTAAAGCGGTTAAACAACTGTTGCTCGATAAGTCACTGAAGCATATCGAAATCAATGGCGATAACCTGCATGATTACCTGGGGGTGCAGCGCTTTGACTACGGCCGTGCGGACAACGAAAACCGCGTTGGTCAGGTTACGGGGCTGGCATGGACGGAAGTAGGTGGCGATCTGCTGACCATTGAAACCGCTTGTGTACCGGGTAAAGGCAAGCTGACCTACACCGGTTCTCTGGGTGAAGTGATGCAGGAATCCATTCAGGCAGCGCTGACCGTGGTTCGTGCGCGTGCGGAAAAACTGGGCATTAATCCGGATTTTTACGAAAAACGCGACATCCACGTCCACGTACCTGAAGGGGCAACACCGAAAGATGGTCCGAGTGCGGGTATTGCCATGTGTACTGCGCTGGTGTCTTGTCTGACTGGTAACCCGGTGCGTGCAGATGTAGCAATGACCGGCGAGATCACTCTGCGTGGTCAGGTTCTGCCTATCGGTGGTTTGAAAGAAAAATTGCTGGCAGCACACCGTGGCGGCATCAAAACGGTCTTAATTCCAGATGAAAACAAACGTGACCTGGAAGAGATTCCGGACAACGTAATTGCCGATCTGGACATCCATCCGGTGAAACGCATTGAGGAAGTTCTGACTCTCGCACTGCAAAATGAACCGTCTGGAATGCAGGTTGTAGCGGCAAAATAGTGACCTCGCGCAAAGAGCACTAATAAAAACAGGGCTGGCAGGTCATTTCGGACTTGCCAGCCTTTTTTTGTATAGCTAATTTAGATGACGGATTAGGTCTGCCATCATTAACGGGTGTTGTAAGGGCATGGCAGGCCTGATATAACTGCTGCGCGTTCGCACTTTGAAGGATTCAGGTGCGATATAAATTATAAAGAGGAAGAGAAGAGTGAATAAATCTCAACTGATCGACAAAATTGCTGCAGGGGCTGATATCTCTAAAGCTGCGGCTGGCCGTGCGTTAGATGCAATTATTGCTTCTGTTACCGAATCTCTGAAAGAGGGTGATGACGTAGCGCTGGTAGGTTTTGGTACTTTTGCCGTTAAAGAGCGTGCTGCCCGTACTGGTCGCAACCCGCAAACTGGTAAAGAGATCACCATCGCCGCGGCAAAAGTACCGGGTTTCCGTGCAGGTAAAGCACTGAAAGACGCGGTAAACTAAGAGTGATCCCCTTGGGGATGTGACAAAGTACAAGGGCGCATCAACTGATGTGCCTTTTTTATTTCCCATTCCGGGACTTTCTACGTGTTGTGGGCTGACAATTGCCCCTGTTTCTTGTCACAATAGACCTTTCCGCGCAGCGTTCAGAAAACGCTATGCTGCGTGAGGTATACAGTCACCTACAGCGGAGTGTGGTTACACCATGATGGACAGCTTACGCACGGCTGCTAACAGTCTCGTGCTCAAGATTATTTTCGGTATCATTATCGTGTCGTTCATTTTGACCGGCGTGAGTGGTTACCTGATTGGCGGAAGCAACAACTACGCCGCAAAAGTGAATGGCCAGGAAATTAGCCGCGGGCAGTTTGAGAATGCGTTTAACAGCGAACGTAATCGCATGCAGCAGCAGTTGGGCGATCAGTACTCTGAACTGGCGGCAAACGAAGGCTACATGAAAACGCTGCGTCAGCAGGTGTTGAATCGTCTTGTGGACGAGGCTCTACTGGATCAGTACTCCCGTGAGCTTAAGCTCAGCATCAGCGACGAGCAGGTTAAACAGGCTATTTTTGCTACTCCTGCTTTCCAGGTTGATGGCAAATTTGATAACAACCGCTACAACGCGATTGTGAATCAGATGGGGATGACTGCAGACCAGTATGCTCAGGCACTGCGTAACCAGCTCACCACGCAGCAACTGATCAACGGCGTTGCCGGGACAGATTTCATGCTGAAAGGTGAAACGGATGAGCTGGCGGCGCTGGTCGCACAACAACGTGTCGTGCGTGAAGCGACGATTGACGTCAACACCCTTGCTGCGAAGCAATCGGTGACCGACCAGGAAGTAGCCAGCTACTACGAGCAGAATAAAAATCGCTTTATGACGCCGGAGCAGTTCCGTGTGAGTTACATCAAGCTGGATGCTGCAGCAATGCAGGAAACAGCCAGCGATGCTGATATTCAGTCTTACTATGACCAGCATCAGGATCAGTTCACCCAACCTCAGCGTAGCCGTTACAGCATCATTCAGACTAAAACGGAAGATGAAGCCAAAGCGGTACTGGATGCGCTGAACAAAGGCGGCGATTTTGCCGCTCTGGCCAAAGAAAAATCCGCCGACATTATCTCTGCCCGTAACGGCGGTGATATGGGATGGCTGGAAGAATCTACTACGCCGGATGAGTTGAAAAATGCTGGCCTGAAAGAAAAAGGTCAGCTGTCAGGTGTGATCAAATCTTCGGTTGGTTTCCTCGTTGCCCGCCTGGACGATATCCAGCCAGCACAGGTTAAACCTCTGAGCGAAGCGCGTGATGATATCGCGGCGAAAGTGAAGCAGGAAAAAGCGCTGGATGCTTACTATGCGTTGCAACAGAAAGTGAGCGATGCTGCAAGTAACGATAACGAATCCCTGGCGGGGGCTGAGCAGGCTGCTGGCATGAAAGCGGTCGAAACGGGCTGGTTTAGCCGTGACACCCTGCCGGAAGAGCTGAATTTCAAACCTGTCTCTGACATCATTTTTAATGGTGGTCTGATTGGTGAGAATGGTTCTCCGGGCAGTAACTCTGACATCATCACAGTGGATGGCGATCGTGCGTTTGTGCTGCGTATTGCGGAGCATAAAGCAGAGGCTGTTAAGCCACTGGCGGATGTGAAAGAGCAGGTCATCGCGCTCGTTAAGCATAATAAAGCTGAGCAACAGGCGAAACTGGATGCAGACAAACTGCTGACTGAGCTGAAAGCCGGTAAAGGTGATGAAGCAATGAAAGCAGCCGGTCTTAGCTTCGGCGAAGAGAAGACGCTGAGCCGAACTGGCCAGGATCCCGTGAGTCAGGCTGCATTTGGCCTGGGGCTGCCTGCGAAAGACAAGCCGAGCTACGGCGTGGCGAACGATATGCAGGGCAATGTAGTTCTGCTGGCGCTGGAAGAAGTGAAAGCGGGTTCTATGCCTGAGCAGCAGAAGAAAGCGATGGTTCAGGGGATTACCCAGAATAACGCACAGATTGTCTTCGAAGCGCTGATGAGCAACCTGCGTAAAGCTGCAAAAATTAAAGTCGGTGATGCGCTGGAACAGCAGCAGTAACCGAGGCTCTTCGCAAAAAATTGCAAAAAGTTGTATTCCCCAAAGGCCGCTTTCGCGGCCTTTTCCATTTCTGATATTTGCTATTTGTCTGCTGTTCTTCACCTCGCTATCGTGATTCTACTGTTAACAAACAAGGAGCAAACAGTATGAAACATGGAATTAAAGCACTGCTTATTACCCTTTCGTTGACTTGTGTGGTTATGACACAAAGTGCGCTGGCGGCGGAACCTGTCGCAAACAGTCAGATGACCCAGACCAAAGCAGATACCTCTGGTGCGGCGCATGGAAAAGCAACTGCACCGGCAAAATCCAGCGATGATGAAGGCACCAGGGTAAGTATCAATACAGCCTCTGCGGAGGATTTAGCGCGGGTTATGAATGGTGTGGGATTGAAGAAGGCGCAGGCGATAGTCAGTTATCGGGAGGAGTACGGACCGTTTAAAACCGTCGATGATTTAAAGCAGGTGCCGGGAATGGGAAGTTCACTTGTGGAACGTAATCTGGCATTTTTAACACTTTAATAACTTGCGCAGTGGCAAAAATTTGCCAGACTATAGAGGTCATACCAGTTATGACCTCTATACTCGTCGCCTTTCAAGCTGTAGATGTGTTGGTTACGCTCACTTGCCCGAATTATACGCTTGCTGCGTTACTCGGTCTGCGACCTCCCTCTTAGGGGCCAGCGCAAGCGCTGTTCAAAACACAGCGTGTTTTGTCCTGCAACTCGAAATCCTTAGAGTATGTTCTTATAAAAAAATTAGGGTTCCCGCGCTATGCAAACACAGATTAAAGTCCGTGGTTATCATCTCGATGTCTATCAGCACGTCAACAATGCCCGTTATCTTGAGTTTCTGGAAGAAGCCCGCTGGGACGGTCTTGAAAACAGTGATAGCTTTCAGTGGATGACCGCACACAACATCGCTTTTGTGGTGGTTAACATCAATATTAACTACCGGCGTCCTGCTGTGCTGAGCGATCTGCTGACCATAACCAGCCAGGTACAACAGTTAAACGGAAAAAGTGGAGTTTTAAACCAGACAATCACTCTGGAGCCGGAAGGGCAGGTCGTAGCCGATGCGTTAATTACTTTTGTCTGCATTGATTTGAAAACTCAGAAAGCGCTACCGCTGGAAGGAGAGTTGCGAGAAAAGCTGGAGCAGATGGTGCAGTAATTGTCGGTTGCCTGATGGCGTGTTTCTTATCAGGCCCAGAAGTTCATTATTTGTAAGCCGGATTAGGCGGTTATGCCGCAATCCGGCTCAATTCAAAAATTACTTTAACCCGGTCTTGCGCTTCATTGCAGCCATAATCTCGGATTTATCCGCCAGATAATGGTTCAGACCGTTAGCGCGCAGATTACAGGCGGCACAATGACCACAACCGTCGCCCTTAATTCCGTTGTAGCAGGTCAGTGTCTCATTACGCACCAGATCCAGCTTGCCCCAGTAATCGGCCAGCGCCCAGGTTTCAGCTTTATCAATCCACATCAGCGGGGTTTCAAAGCGGATGTCTTTTGCCATCCCCAGACTAACGGCATGGTTCAGCGCTTTGACAAATTCATCGCGACAATCCGGATAACCGGAGAAATCGGTTTCGCAGACGCCGGTAATGACAGCCTCCGCTTTCACCTGGTAAGCATAAATAGCCGCCAGCGTTAAAAACAGAATATTGCGCCCTGGCACAAAGGTATTGGGGATGCCGTCAGCATCCGGTTCATAATCCGGAACCGGAATATTATCCCGGGTCAGACTACTGACAGCCAGTTCGCTGAGCAGCGTGACATCAAGGACTTTGTGTGCACGGGCACCAAGTTTTAAGGCCAGGTCACGTGCGACATCAATCTCAGCGCGATGGCGCTGACCATAATCAAAGGTCACGCAGTGCACTTCATCATACTGATGCAGCGCTTGCGCCAGACAAGTGGTGGAGTCCTGACCTCCACTAAATACTACAACGGCACGTTTCATGGCTTTTCCTGACAAATAACAAAAACCCTATGGTAGCGCCTGGGCGTGGCGCCGACCAGCTTCTTCACACTGAAGGGGGTGGGAGCCAGGCTTCGGCGAACTCAAACCAGCCTCGTGGGTTCAGGCGTACGCCATTTACGCCAGGTGGAGCGCTAATGCGATAGTGATAATTGAACAGCGGCGTTAGCGTGGCGTCATTCATAAGGCTGGCGAAAACCTGTTGTAAAGCCGCGTGTCGATGGCCCTCATCAGCCTGAATTTGTAGTGCATCCAGCGTCGCTTGCAGATGGGAGAACGCTGGAGCGTCCAAAACATGCGGCCATAGCTGATCGCAGCGCAACCACTGTTCGAGGGTATATTCTGGCGCCTCGCCAATTAGCCTGTCACCCATCATCAGGTCAGCCTGGGCCAGAGGATGGTCGCCATCCCAGTTCTTCGCATTATGAAAAATCAGCGTTAATTCACAGCCCAGTATTGCCAGCGCCTGGCGAAGCTGTTCGGCCATAGCGTGCAGTTCAACCGGAAGGTGATAGGCCAATGTCAGTTTTTCCGGCAGTGGTACTTCGTCCAGGTTATCCCATTGTGGGATGGTCCACCCTGGCAACAGCGCATTGCTTGGGGTAATGAGATTTTCATCCACATCAAGAGTTTGTAGCAGGGAAGAACGATGAATGATATTGACCAACCGGCGAGCCTGGAGCGTGTTCAGACGAGAATTTTTCCGCAGCGTCAAATAGCAAAATCCGAGGCTGATCCCGCTGCTAACCTGACTTAGCATGGCAAGCTCGTCAGGTTTACCAATCGCAATTTGCACCGGATGACGACAGCTGGTACCCAGGTCCTGGGCGAAAAGTTGCGGGGTGATCCAGTATTCAATAGCTTTCAGCAACGGATGGTTTAGATGATAGTGCTCATGGCTCTCTATACGTACCAGATCGGGTGTAAACAGCGTCAGCCGAAACGGACCGGTGCCGACGAGTGGCTGTTCAGGATGGGCAAGGTGGCTGCTGTAGCTTGCCAGACGGTGCGCCAGCCAGAAATCAGGGCGATGGAGAATAAAGGTCAGGCATTGAGGATGCGTTACTTCAATGCGTTTAATGCTGATAAACAATTTATTGAGCGCAGGAAGTTCGAGCAGCATTAACAGGCGCTGATGTAGCTGTGCAGTATTTACCGCATCACCATTATGCCAGTACAGCGTGGAGCGAATGTAGAAATCCCAGCGCAGGCCGTCGGCGGAGATATCCCAATGATGAGCTAAATCTCCACAGGGGCGTTGGGTATAACTATCAAAGCGGGTCAAGCCAGAGAATATCTGCCCGGCGAGGTGTTGTTCAGCACGACCGGGGAGAAAGCCTGGATGTAGCGGATCAAGCTGGCGGTAATAGGGGATACGCAATGTCGGCGTATCGTTTTGCCACTGCCCCCCCATAAACGGTTGCAGCAGAGTTCTTAACTCTCCGGGAGCCAGCTGGGCCAGTTCCAGTACGCTGAGTTGTTCTCCCTTTTGTAGTGCCTGTTCCATCATCGTGTTGCGCAGTGAGTCGGGTGTTACCAAAAAGCGCAACAGGCCCCGTTTTCCGCGCCCGGGCTGTGCTTCCCATATCAGCCATCCGGCATCCTGCGCCTGTCTCAGTAACGTTCTTGCATGGCGCTCGCTGCAAAAACATCGCTCAGCCAGTTCGCCAACGGTGACCGACTGGGGTTCTCCGCTCGACGGCTGCCAGAGGCGTTGGTACTGGTTCAGGCGATTTAAAAGTCGCATTTATACTTCATCATTCAAGCTGTCTCTTTGTTGGCTGCACATTACCGCCCCTTAAGGGGCCGCTACAGGTAGAGTTCAAATCTGCTCCGCCCCTGTCACATACTGGAATATATGTTCCTGGGAATTCCTTCACTTGCCGCTTCGATGCTTCTCGAATGATGTTGTGTAAAGAAACCCGGAACAATTTGTTTTATCTATTCACTATTACTTCCGTATATCTCAGGTGATACTGAACCACAAGTTAACTGCGTCACAGTGTGGAGAAAGAAATGGCTCGTCTGGCTGCGTTTGATATGGATGGCACCCTTTTGATGCCGAATCACCATTTAGGTGATGAAACGCTCTCAACGTTGGCACGCCTGCGTGAACGCGATATCACTCTGACGTTTGCCACCGGTCGCCATGTCCTGGAGATGCGCCATATTTTAGGTACGATCTCGCTGGATGCCTTTTTGATAACGGGCAACGGGACGCGCATTCATTCGCTGGAAGGCGATGTACTTCACCGTCAGGATCTGAACCCCGCTGTGGCTGATATTCTCCTGCATCATGTGTGGGATACGCAGGCCAGTATGCATGTCTTCAACGATAACGGCTGGTTTACCGGACAAGAGATCCCGTCGATCCTGAAAGCGCACGTATACAGTGGATTTCGCTATCAGATAGTTGATGTGAAACGAATTCCGGCCCATCAGGTAACGAAGATCTGTTTCTGCGGCGATCATGACGATCTCATCCGCCTGCGCATTCAATTAAATGAGGTGCTGGGCGAGCAGGCAAATCTCTGTTTTTCCGCCGTAGATTGTCTGGAGGTTCTGCCGCTGGGCTGCAATAAAGGCTCCGCGCTGGCGGTGTTGAGTGATCATTTAGGTTTTTCAATGGCAGAGTGCATGGCATTTGGTGACGCCATGAACGATCGTGAAATGTTGGGCAGCGTCGGGCGCGGGCTGATTATGGGGAACGCCATGCCGCAATTGATTGCTGAACTTCCTCATTTATCGGTGATTGGGCATTGCCGCAATCAGGCTGTATCTCACTTTTTGACGCATTGGCTGGATAATCCGCATCTACCTTATTCCCCCGAATGAGAGATCCCTTCCAGCAAGCCAGACCTTTAGGTCTGGCTTTTTTTTATCTGCTTTAGTCGATATTCAGTAACCGGGATATTTCCGCTTTCCATGGCGCTAAATCACCGATATGCACACTGACCCATTGCGGGTTGTAGTAAGTCTCAAGATAGCGTTCGCCGCTGTCGCACAGAAGCGTCACCAACGAGCCAGTTTCTCCTGCATCGCGCATGCGGGCGGCAAGTTGTAACGTTCCCCACATATTGGTTCCTGTTGAGGCACCGACTTTTCGGCCCAACTGTGTTTCCAGCCAATGTGCAGTGGCAACGCTGGCTGCATCCGGTACGCGCAGCATTTCATCGACGACATCGGGAATGAAAGACGGTTCTACGCGCGGGCGACCGATACCCTCAATTTTACTTCCCACAGGGCTGCGTAACGTGGCATCACGATCCTGCCAGTATGGCAGAAAGACAGAGTTTTCCGGGTCAACTACCATCAGATGAGTGTCATAACCCTGGCAGCGAATATAGCGGCCTATCGTTGCTGATGTACCACCGGTTCCGGCGCTCATCACGATATGTCTGGGAACGGGGTTGGGTTCGCATTCCATCTGGCGGAAGATGCTGTCGGCAATGTTGTTATTGCCACGCCAGTCGGTAGCGCGTTCGGCGTAGGTGAATTGATCCATGTAATGACCGTTTAGTTCACGTGCCAGTTGCTCGGACGCAGCATAAATTTCGCAGGCGCTTTCCACAAAATGACAACGGCCGCCGTAAAACTCAATCTGTTCAATTTTACGTTTTGCCGTACAGGAAGGCATAACGGCAATAAACGGCAGTCCTAACAGCCGGGCGAAATAGGCTTCTGAAACCGCCGTTGACCCCGAAGACGATTCAATAATGGTGGTGCCTTCTTTGATCCAGCCATTACACAATCCGTACAGGAACAATGAACGCGCCAGTCGATGCTTCAGGCTGCCAGTTGGATGCGTACTCTCATCTTTCAGGTAGAGCTGAATACCTGGAAACGCCGGGAGTGACAGGCGAATGAGATGCGTATCTGCGGAGCGCTGATAATCCGCATTGATTTCATTAATGGCGTTTTTAACCCAGGATCTATTCATCATTAATATCCATTTGTCATTTTGTGCCTAGATTAGCGAAAAGCACGGAAAAAATTGTTGCCATTTAGCCTTTAAAATAGAATGTAAGGAGAAAATTCTTCTCTGTGGAGTGGATATGTTAGACAAAATTGACCGTAAGCTGCTCGGCTTACTGCAACAGGACTGCACCCTTTCTTTGCAGGCATTGGCGGATGCCGTTAATCTGACCACCACTCCCTGCTGGAAGCGACTCAAGAGGCTGGAGGATGACGGCGTACTCCTCGGTAAAGTCGCGCTACTGGATCCGGAAAAACTGGGGCTGGGTTTAACCGCATTCGTGTTGATTAAGACCCAGCATCACAGCAGTGAATGGTATTGCCGCTTTGTCACTGAAGTCACCGGCATGCCGGAGGTACTGGGTTTCTGGCGTATGGCGGGGGAGTACGACTACCTGATGCGGGTTCAGGTCGCCGATATGAAACGTTATGACGATTTCTACAAGCGCCTGGTGAACAGCGTACCGGGGCTATCGGACGTTACCTCAAGCTTTGCCATGGAACAGATTAAATATACTACTGCTCTACCTATTGAATAATTCTTCCGGCGGTCATTGCCGAAAATCAAGTCAGGACATAACGCGTGCGATTATTTGCTCAATTAAGCTGGTACTTTCGTCGGGAGTGGCGTCGCTACCTCGGGGCAGTGGCCTTGCTTATCATCATCGCTATCCTTCAGCTTATTCCACCAAAAGTTGTGGGTATTATTGTGGATGGCGTCAGCACTCAGCAGTTCACGACTGAACAAGTGCTCTTGTGGATCGGCACGATTGCTCTGATCGCTGTGGTGGTCTATTTGCTGCGCTATGTCTGGCGCGTACTGCTGTTTGGTGCTTCCTATCAACTTGCTGTCGAGCTGCGAGAAGATTATTACCGCCAGCTTAGCCGCCAGCATCCTGAGTTTTATCTGCGCCATCGCACGGGTGATCTGATGGCGCGCGCCACTAACGATGTCGACCGGGTGGTGTTTGCTGCCGGGGAAGGTGTACTGACGTTGGTGGACTCACTGGTGATGGGATGTGCGGTATTGATCGTGATGTCGACGCAAATTAGCTGGCAGCTTACGCTAATCGCCTTATTGCCGATGCCGGTGATGGCACTGATGATTAAACGTTACGGCGATAGGTTGCATAACCGCTTTAAACTGGCGCAGGCGGCATTCTCCAGCCTTAACGATCGTACTCAGGAGAGCCTGACCAGCATTCGCATGATTAAAGCCTTTGGCCTGGAAGACCGTCAGTCGGCCTTATTTGCGGCAGACGCCGAAGATACCGGGAAGAAAAATATGCGCGTTGCGCGTATTGATGCCCGCTTCGACCCAACAATTTATATCGCTATTGGCATGGCGAACCTGCTGGCAATTGGCGGCGGAAGCTGGATGGTGGTTCACGGATCGCTGACGCTAGGTCAGTTGACCAGTTTTATGATGTATCTCGGTTTGATGATTTGGCCAATGCTGGCGCTGGCGTGGATGTTTAACATCGTCGAGCGCGGTAGCGCTGCGTACAGCCGCATTCGTGCCATGCTTGCCGAAGCTCCTGTAGTAGATGATGGCGTGGAGTCGGTGCCGGAAGGTCGTGGAGAATTGTCGGTAGCGATCCGCGAATTCAGCTATCCGTTAATGACTCACCCAACGCTTGAAAACGTCAGCTTTCAGCTTAAGCCAGGGCAGATGCTGGGTATCTGTGGTCCGACAGGTGCAGGAAAAAGTACCATTCTGGCGCTGATCCAGCGCCACTTCGATATTACGCAGGGCGATGTGCGTTTTCATGATATTCCGTTAACGCGCTTACAGCTTGATAGCTGGCGCAGTCGGCTGGCAGTTGTTAGTCAGACACCATTTTTGTTTTCGGATACGGTCGCCAACAACATTGCTCTTGGACGCCCGCAGGCGACGCAGGACGAGATTGAACATGTGGCGCGCTTAGCCAGCGTACACGAGGATATTTTACGTCTTCCCCAGGGGTATGACACCGAAGTCGGTGAGCGTGGCGTTATGCTGTCAGGTGGGCAAAAACAGCGTATTTCCATCGCCCGCGCGTTGCTGCTCAATGCGGAAATCCTGATTCTGGACGATGCCCTGTCGGCGGTAGATGGTCGTACTGAGCATCAGATCCTGCACAACCTGCGGCAGTGGGGCGAAGGGAGAACCGTTATTATCAGCGCTCACCGCCTGTCTGCTTTGACGGAAGCCAGCGAGATTATTGTGATGCAGCATGGACATATTACCCAGCGTGGAGAACATGATTATTTGGTGCAGCAACCTGGCTGGTATCGTGATATGTACCGTTATCAACAGCTGGAAGCGGCGCTGTCTGACGCCCCGGAAATAAATGAGGAGGCGGCTAATGCGTAGCTTTGGGCAATTATGGCCGACCCTGAAAAGGCTGCTGGTGTATGGATCACCGTGGCGAAAACCGCTGGCCATTGCGGTGGTCATGCTGTGGGTAGCCGCGGCGGCCGAAGTCAGTGGTCCGCTGTTGATTAGCTATTTCATCGATAACATGGTGGCGAAAAACAACCTGCCGTTAGCGATGGTCGCCGGGTTGGTCGCGGCTTACATAGGTCTGCAACTGCTGGCTGCGGGTTTGCACTACGCGCAGTCACTGTTGTTTAACCAGGCCGCTGTCGGTGTGGTGCAGCAGCTACGTACGGATGTTATGGATGCCGCGTTGCGCCAGCCACTGAGCGAATTTGACACCCAGCCTGTCGGGCAGCTTATCTCCCGCGTAACCAACGACACTGAAGTTATTCGCGACCTGTACGTGACGGTAGTGGCGACGGTTCTGCGCAGTGCTGCCTTAATTGGCGCCATGCTGGTGGCAATGTTCAGTCTGGAATGGCGTATGGCGCTGGTGGCAATGGCTATTTTCCCCGCTGTGCTGGTGGTGATGGTGATCTATCAGCGTTACAGCACACCTATTGTGCGCCGCGTTCGCGCCTATCTGGCGGACATTAACGATGGCTTTAACGAAGTCATTAACGGTATGAGCGTGATCCAGCAGTTCCGCCAGCAGGCGCGCTTTGGTGAAAGAATGGGCGAGGCCAGCCGTTCGCACTATATGGCGCGAATGCAGACCCTGCGACTGGACGGTTTTTTATTACGACCGTTGCTTAGCCTTTTTTCTGCGCTGATCCTTTGTGGTTTATTAATGCTGTTCAGCTTCACGTCTGGCAGCACAATTGAAGTCGGGGTTCTGTATGCGTTTATCAGTTATCTCGGGCGTCTGAACGAACCTCTGATCGAGCTGACGACTCAGCAATCGATGCTGCAACAAGCAGTTGTCGCCGGTGAACGTGTTTTTGAACTGATGGATGGGCCGCGCCAGCAATATGGCGAGGATGAGCAGCCTCTGAGGAGTGGAAATATTGAGGTTGATAATGTGTCATTTGCTTATCGCGATGACAATCTGGTCCTGCAAAATATCAACCTGTCTGTTCCTTCGCGCAGTTTTGTGGCACTGGTCGGACATACCGGAAGCGGCAAGAGTACGCTCGCCAGCCTGCTGATGGGCTACTACCCGCTGACTCAAGGGGAAATCCGTCTTGACGGACGACCTCTCTCCTCATTGAGTCATGACGTCCTGCGTCAGGGGGTAGCGATGGTGCAACAGGATCCGGTGGTTATGGCAGATACCTTTCTGGCTAACGTCACGCTGGGGCGTGATATTTCAGAAGGTAGGGTCTGGCAGGCACTTGAGACCGTGCAACTGGCGGAACTGGCTCGTGGCCTGAGTGATGGCATTCACACCCGACTGGGTGAGCAAGGGAATAATTTGTCCGTCGGGCAGAAACAGCTGTTAGCGCTGGCGCGGGTACTGGTTGAAACGCCGCAGGTACTGATCCTGGATGAAGCCACCGCCAGTATTGACTCGGGAACGGAACAGGCAATTCAGCAGGCGCTGGCGGCGGTACGTGAACACACTACGCTGGTGGTGATTGCGCACCGGTTATCAACGATTGTGGATGCAGACACTATTCTGGTGCTGCACCGTGGTCAGGCCGTTGAACGCGGTACGCATCAGCAATTACTGGCGGCGCAAGGGCGATACTGGCAGATGTATCAACTGCAGTTAGCCGGTGAAGAGCTGGCGGCCAGCGCGCAAGAGGACTCGCTTATCGCCTGATGCACCAGCTTCGCTGTAGCCAACGCTGTTGGTGCAAAAAAATAACGCATCATGCACTGTCATGGTGCGTTTTTCTTTCCATTTATTGTTTCTGATGTACATCACGTTTCAGCCTTTCAACTCGATCCCCTGTTTTCTGCACTAAATAACAGTCCATTTCTGTTTTTTCGATTCCTGGCACACCCCTTGCAATATTCATCTCGTGTATCTGCAGCCACTACTGAATTCTGACTGGAGGGGATCTATGAAGCTGGTTACCGTGGTAATCAAACCGTTCAAACTGGAAGACGTCCGTGAAGCACTGTCGTCTATTGGTATTCAGGGGCTGACCGTCACCGAAGTGAAGGGCTTTGGACGACAGAAGGGCCATGCCGAGTTGTACCGGGGGGCCGAATACAGCGTCAATTTTTTACCGAAGGTGAAGATTGATGTGGCAATTGCCGACGACCAGCTTGATGAAGTTATTGATGTCATCAGTAAGGCGGCCTACACCGGAAAAATTGGCGACGGCAAAATATTCGTCGCCGAGCTGCAACGTGTGATTCGCATTCGTACCGGCGAAGCCGACGAAGCCGCACTGTAACTTCTGGCACACAGTGATAGGAAACCAAAAAATGAAGATAGCAACGATGAAAACGGGTATTGCTTCACTGGCGTTGCTGCCGGGGCTAGCGATGGCGGCACCGGCAGTCGCAGATAAAGCTGATAATGCCTTTATGATGATTTGCACCGCATTGGTGCTGTTTATGACCATTCCGGGCATCGCGCTGTTCTACGGCGGTTTGATTCGCGGTAAGAACGTCTTATCGATGCTGACTCAGGTCACAGTGACGTTCGCGCTGGTCTGCATTTTATGGGTTGTTTATGGCTACTCGCTGGCTTTTGGCGAGGGGAATAATTTCTTCGGTAACTTCAACTGGGTAATGCTGAAAAGCATCGCGCTGACGGCGGTTACGGGGAGTTTCTATCAGTATATCCACGTTGCTTTCCAGGGCTCGTTCGCCTGCATTACCGTTGGGCTTATCGTCGGTGCACTGGCTGAACGAATCCGCTTCTCTGCGGTACTGATTTTTGTGGTGGTGTGGCTAACGCTTTCCTACATCCCTATCGCGCATATGGTATGGGGCGGTGGACTGCTGGCTTCCCATGGCGCTCTGGATTTTGCTGGCGGAACGGTTGTACATATTAACGCGGCGATTGCCGGTTTAGTTGGGGCTTATCTGATTGGCAAACGTGTTGGGTTTGGCAAAGAAGCCTTTAAACCGCATAACCTGCCAATGGTCTTTACCGGTACCGCTATCCTCTATATCGGCTGGTTTGGTTTTAATGCCGGTTCTGCAGGAACGGCAAATGAAATCGCTGCGCTGGCATTTGTGAATACCGTTGTTGCCACTGCTGCTGCCATCCTGGGGTGGATCTTCGGTGAGTGGGCATTGCGTGGCAAACCATCTTTATTAGGTGCATGCTCCGGTGCTATTGCAGGTCTGGTTGGCGTGACGCCTGCCTGTGGCTATATCGGAGTTGGTGGTGCGCTGATCATCGGAGTCATTGCCGGTCTGGCTGGCTTGTGGGGGGTGACGATGCTGAAACGTTTTCTGCGTGTCGATGACCCCTGTGACGTGTTCGGTGTCCACGGTGTCTGCGGCATTGTTGGCTGTATCCTGACCGGGGTATTTGCAGCCAGCTCGCTGGGGGGAGTGGGCTTTGCTGAAGGCGTTACAATGGGGCATCAGCTACTGGTTCAACTGGAAAGTGTAGCGATTACCATCGTCTGGTCCGGCGTGGTGGCGTTCATCGGTTATAAGCTGGCAGATATGACCGTGGGGCTGCGTGTACCGGAAGAGCAGGAGCGTGAAGGGCTGGATGTTAACAGCCACGGTGAAAACGCCTACAACGCGTGATCCCTCGACTGCTGGTTTCGGCCTACAAAGAGTATGCTTGTAGGCCGAAACCGGCATTTATTAATTACGGTTACGCATGACCCCTTCCTGTACGGTAGAAGCTACCAGCACGCCGTCCTGAGTATAAAACTCCCCACGAACAAAGCCCCTGGCTCCGGAGGCGGAAGTGCTCTCCACGTTATACAGCAACCATTCATTGATATTGAAAGGACGATGGAACCACATCGAATGGTCGATAGTGGCTATTTGAATACCTTTCTCCAGGAAACCAATACCGTACGGTTGCAGCGCAACGGGCAGGAAATTCAGATCAGAAGCGTAGCCAAGGAGGTATTGATGTACGCGCAAATCGTCCTGCAGCGTGCCGTTGGCACGGATCCACACCTGACGGGTTGGTTCGGCAACATGACCTTTTAACGGGTTATGAAACTCTACTGGACGAACCTCCAGCGGACGGTCGTTGATAAACTTTTCTTTCAACAGCGGCGGCAGCAGATGAGCCACAGAGCGGGCAATTTCCGTTTCCGATTTCAGCTCTTCTGGGCCCGGTGCGGCAGGCATGGTTTTTTGATGTTCAAACCCCTCTTCCGGCGCCTGAAAAGAGGCGGTCATATAAAAAATGGGTTTCCCGTTCTGAATAGCGGCAATGCGGCGAGCGCTGAAGCTGTTACCATCGCGCAGAACTTCTACATCGTAGATTATCGGTTTTTGGCTATCTCCCGGGCGTAAAAAGTAGCTATGGAAAGAGTGCACCAGACGTTCTTCCGGCACGGTCTCTTTTGCGGCGTACAGCGCCTGGCCGACGACCTGTCCCCCAAAAACCTGACGCAACCCTAAGTCTTCACTTTGGCCCCGAAAGAGTCCTTCTTCAATTTTTTCCAGATTCAACAATGTCAGCAAATTTTTCAGTGCCAGACTCATACGTGCTCTCCAGGTGATATCGATGTCGCAGCGAGGTAGGCAGAGTATAACGCAATTTTGAAAGTGGTCCGATGGGTGCAATTGTCTGAATAACAGGTCTATTACAGGCAAAAATAGCTGATTTGTGCCACACTTAGTCACGTTATGTTTTTGTTAACCACTCTTCTGGCGGGGAAAGTTCTCGCTGGTGCATAGATGATAAGGAGAATTTAATGAAACTCGTGCACATGGTAAGTGGTTTAGCGGTTGCGGTCGCGCTGGCGGCCTGTGCTGATAAAAGTGCAGATATTCAGACACCTGCGCCAAGCCCTAATACGTCAATTGCTGACACACAGTCAAAAATTCAACAGCCGAATGTTTCTGGTACAGTTTGGATCCGCCAGAAAGTCGCTTTGCCACCGGATGCTGTGCTGACCGTCACGTTGTCGGATGCTTCACTGGCCGATGCTCCGTCAAAAGTGCTGTCACAAAAAGCGGTTCGAACCGAGGGCAAGCAAGCGCCATTCAGCTTCGTGCTCCCGTTTAACCCGGCAGATATTCAGCCCAATGCACGCATCCTGCTGAGTGCGGCTATCATGGTGAATGATAAGCTGGTCTTTATTACCGATACTGTTCAACCAGTCATCAATCAGGGCGGAACTAAAGCCGATCTGACGCTGGTTCCTGTTCAGCATACGGAAGTACCGGTGCAGGCAGGTGGCGGGGCAGCGACTACGGTTCCTTCGACTTCTCCGACCCAGGTGAATCCTTCTTCTGCCGTTCCTGCTCCCACGCAGTATTAATGCAGTTTATAACCCTCTCCGTCAGGAGAGGGTTAATACACCCAGCGATACCGTTGCAAATCGATTTGCCCGCTACCTGAAACCACCACACCTTCCGCCAGCAATGCCTGACGCTGTCGTTGTAGATCGGGACCGGTCAGGGATATTGCGCCATGGCGATTGACAACTCGATACCAGGGCAGGGTGCTGCCTTCCGGGAGTCTCTTTAGCACACCTCCCACCTGGCGCGCTGCTCGCGGTGAACCGGCGAGCCGGGCGACATCACCATAAGTGGTGACAAATCCTTCCGGGATTGAGGCGACGATTTGCCAGACGCGTTGGGGGAAAGAGTCTTGTATATCCATCATTTATTCCTGCAATAATCTTCCAGCATAATCCGGAATGGCGAGGGAGTGAAGCCTCATTGCACAAGAAAACAGCATCCGATGCTGGATGGGTTGCAATTACAGGGTGCAGCAGTGATAATGCGCCTGCGCGTTGGTTAACAACGCTCTCAATGGGGGCTCTGTTGGTTCTCCCGCAACACTACTCTGTTTACCAGGTCAGGTCCGGAAGGAAGCAGCCAAGGCAGATGACGTGTGTGCCGGGATGTAGCTGGCAGGGCCCCCACCCAATTCTGCTTTACTGCAATCTCCTTCTCTTAATCTTCTCTTTCTTGTCATCGTAATGTCATTTTATTGTCATCAAATGCTGTCACTGTGTTTCAGGGATGTTATTTGATGTTTTTACTGCCTCAATCTTGCCGGAAAGATATGGGTCTTGTACCCGCTATGCTTTGGCTGACCACAAGGATTTATTACGATGCCTACCGCAGTATTGAACGTCAAAATTGAAGAAGCGCTAAAAGAAAAACTTCGCCATTACGCTGAAGTGAATAATGAAAATTTAAGTATATCAACGGAAAAGCTGCTGCTTATTGCATTTTCCGCAGTAGAAGAGGCGGGAGTCTCCGCGGATGATATTGACAGCCAGCATACGGAAGAATCCGTGGTTGATGCACTGACTCCTAAAGAAATCAAAGCATTGCGCAGATTACTGAAGAAGAAAAAATGAAACAACAACCGCTCTCAAGCGCCTGTAATTATGGCGAAGCCTGTGAATTGCTGCGTTCCGGTTATGTGAAGCATGTTCGCCTGAGCTGGAATGTCGGCAGTGATGAATTTTTCCGTATCGCTTCTGACTGGTGTGATGCCGGGGCAAAGATTAAAAAAGACGGCGATAATTTTATTATCTCCCTGAAAGGCTTCCCGGTTCCCCGCCAACAGTAATGTTGTCTGCCTCTAATGGGCAATGGCAAGTAACGAGCCTTTAGGCTCGTTACTTAGATTATTTTGCGTAGTTTTCCACTACTGGCCTGTAAGCGCAGGTCATCCCAAATTGGTTGTAACGTCTTAAAGGCTGAACGCATTGTGTCATCCGGTAGCGCGAAAGGCATGCGTAAGAAGCGATCGAATGCGCCAGCCAGACCGAAACGCGTTCCGATACCAAGCTGAATGCCTGCATTTTCTGCACGAGTGGCAAATAATGTCGCCAGCGTGTCAGGTAATTCGACCCAGAAAGATAATCCTCCCTCTGGGTGGGTAAAACGCCACTCCGGGAAATGCGAGCTCATCAGAGCGCGGCACAAATCACGTCTTGTCGTGAGCAACTGTCTTCTGTCGGGAAGAAAAGTGGCTGCGTTATCCAACAGCCAGCCGGTGGCGAGTTGCTCAAGAACGGGTGAACCCAGATCAAATGTATCGCGGGTCTGTACCAGCGCGGCAATAGTACGTGACGATGCGCGAACCCAGCCCAGACGTAGTCCTCCCCAGAAGCTCTTACCCGCGGAACCCAGCAGAATGATGGGGGCGTCGCGATTGTATGCGGCGAGCGGAGGTGGCGGTGGTGCGTCGTACCACAGGTTGACCATGGTTTCGTCTACCACCAGTGTTGTATGTGTTCTGGCAGCGATATCGGCCACGACCTGGCGAGTTGCAGCATCCATACAGCGTCCGGTTGGATTGTGAAAATCTGGCATCAGGTAGGCCATTCTCGGGGCAGTTTGCGCGATAGTGGCGACCAGACCGGCTGTATCCCAGCCGTGTTCAGGCAGTGACACACCGACGGGGCGGCAGGATGCACCCTGAATCGCAGCAATGGCAAGCGGATACGTGGGATGATCAACCAGTACGCGATCGCCTGGCCCCGTGAGCAATCGCAGGATCAACGCCAATCCGCTGACCGCACCATTCACTACCATTATCTCATCAGCCTGCGTGGGTAATCCGCGTTCGCAATAATGTTGGGCGATGGATTCACGCAAAGAAGGTAATCCCTGCGGCAGATAGCCCGAACTCAGCAGGTGTTGCGGCATAGCAAACAGCGCCTGCTGGTAAGCCTGATGAATTTCCGGACCGGCGCTGAGCGCCGCGGTAGAGAGATCGAGCGCTGTACTGGTGTGCATCCTTGTTGGGACCAGGCGAATATGTTCCGGTAGGATCACCCTTGAACCACTACCGTGGCGGCTTTCGAGATACCCTTCTTCACGTAGCTGCGCCAGGGCGCTGGCGATGGTTGTCCGGCTCACTTCCAAAACGGCAGCGAGTTCGCGTTCGCCGGGCAATCGACTATCCAGTGCCAGCCGACCATCGAGTATCAGTAGACGCAGTGCTTCTGCCAGCTGCCGCCAGAGAGGCATCCGCGAAGGGACTTCCTGCCAGTGACCAAGCAGGCGTTGAAGAGACTGACTTCCGTAGCGGCGAGATGACATAGCAGTCCACTTTTTGAAAACTGGACATTAATCATAGTGCCAATTGCAGCGAAGATGAAGGTTATCTGAGCGGAGACAGGGGAAAAGTATGCTGCGTCGTTTACTTCAACTGTATATAGGGCTGGCGCTTTATGGTGTGTCGACAGCCATGTTTGTGCGTGCGGATTTAGGGGCCGACCCCTGGAACGTTTTCCACCTTGGTGTGGCGAATTTACTGAAGATGAATATCGGTGTGGTGATCATTGCCGTTGGAGTTCTGGTGCTCCTGCTGTGGATACCACTGCGTCAGCGCCCGGGGTTTGGCACACTGAGTAATGTCATTATGATCGGCCTGGCTGCAGATGTGGCGCTGATGGTTATTCCGCAATTTGAATCTCTTCTTACGCGCAGCGGGTTGTTAGTTTCCGCAGTGATACTGAATGCGCTGGCGACCAGCCTGTATATTGGCGCTGGTTTTGGTGCTGGGCCGCGTGATGGTCTGATGACGGGTATTCATGCGCGTACTGGCTGGTCAGTCCGAACCATTCGTACCGCAATCGAAGTGTCGGTTTTGCTCACAGGCTGGCTACTCGGTGGGACCGTGGGGGTAGGGACGGTATTGTATGCGCTGGCTATTGGTCCGTTAATTCAGCTTTGCCTGCCGTGGTTTCGGCATCAACCGCAATCTCGTATTCGGGTTCGCGATGAGCCTGCGGCATGATCCCACGTGGGCGACTAAACTTAACCTCTACTGACGCGGTCGGAATCGGCTTGCCGCGCAGTACACTTCGGAGGTTTTTCTCATGAAGTATGTCGATGGTTTTGTTGTTGCCGTACCCGCTGAAAACAAGGAGGCGTATATCGCGATGGCGGCAAAAGCTGCTCCGCTTTTCAAGGAGTTCGGTGCATTGCGCGTTGTGGAGTGCTGGGCGGATGATGTCCCCGACGGCAAGTTGACCGATTTTCGCATGGCAGTGCAAGCGCAGGATCATGAAGAAGTGGTATTTAGCTGGATTGAATATCCTTCAAAAGAGGTGCGTGACGCGGCGAATCAGAAGATGATGTCCGATCCCCGTATGAAGGAGTTCGGTGAGTCCATGCCATTTGATGGCAAACGCATGATCTACGGTGGATTCTCGCCCATTATGGATGACTGACGTGACTGGCTGTGCGGCGTGCCGCCAGCCATCTCAACCGCTTATCAGCGCCACGCTAAAGCCGCTTTTCTGCCCACAATATAAATTCTTGTTTCACCAGAGCTTTGCTGTAAAGCCAGCCCTGACCGTACTGCACGCCATGATCACGTAACCAGCTTTCCTGATTTGCGGTCTCAATACCTTCCGCCACCATTTCCAGCTTCAGCGTTTTGGCTATCTCGATAATATGCGGAGTCACGTTATTGTATTCCAGTGCATCCACGAACGATTTGTCTATCTTCAGAATATCCACATCCAGATCTTGTAAATAACTTAGGCTGGAGTAGCCGGTGCCAAAGTCATCAATGTAAATAGAATGCCCCGCCTGGCGGTATCTGGCGATAAACGGTGCACTGGTTTTCGGATCGGCAAATGCGCGTTCGGTCAGTTCCAGGGCGATTTGCGAAGGTTTGATCTGCCAGTGATTTACCTTCTGGCTTAACAGGGTTGGGAGGGTTTCTGATGTCAGGTTGTCTGACTCAAGATTGATGGATATATGCTGTTCTGGATGCTGGTGTAGCCATTTACCCAAATCGTCGAATACGCTTTCAATAATCAACTGAGTAAGTTGCTTTGACAGCCCGGTTTGCTCCGCCAGTCCGACGAAAATCTCCGGTGAGAGGAAACTCCCGTCAGCCTGTGGCCAACGGGCCAGTGCCTCGGCTCCGACCACTTTTCCGGTCCTGATCGAAATAATCGGCTGATAATAAACTTTAATATCCCGATGACGGATAGCTTCCTGCAGCTGGTGACGAGGGGACTGTAAGCGACGAAAAATGCTCAGAATAAATGCGGCAGTTAACAGACCAATAATAATCCCCGCCGGGAGCCAGATAAGCGCCTGTCTGTGCCATATTTTTTGCAGAGGCAGTGTCGATGCCCAGCTTACGATAGTGATGCCTAATTCGGGGAAGGGACGGGCATTATAGATAACGCCATTTTTTTCTAAGTGCGTAATGGCATTATCTATTTGAAGGTTATGCAAGATGTCTGGTGGGAGATTATCGCTACTGGCGACGACCGTTTTGCGCGTGGTGCCAATTATGGCGACATCAATCGGCCATGAGCCAAACGGAATGACGTCAATGAAGGAATTGGGATCGATCATCACAACATAATGCTCGCTGCCTAATGCCGCCATAAAACGCTGGATGCCCAAATCGTTTTGGGTGGTTAACCATGCCTGGTAACCATCACGCGTGATTTTCATTGCCGGTGGGAATGCGGCAGCCCGACTCCTTTTCTCCAGGGAAGAGCATTGTGGAACGTTGTTCTTGAGATACAGCACTTCCTGAATATAACGGTAGCTGTATGACAATCGACGCATTTCCAGCAAATGTTCTTCTCCGCAAGGTACTCCCTGAAAAGTTTCAATTTTGCGTAATGCTTTTTTCGCCTGATCGCCGACTCTTTCCGTACGTAAAGCGACCCTGTTGGTGAAGGAGTCAAGTTCATCAATAAATTTCGTTTCGACCTGACGATGCGCCAGCCACAGGCTTAAACCAACAGGCGCAAGGATGGACAGAATAAGCACACCTATCATCAGACCTATCAGATATCGTGTTGTCACAGTGATGTCCTTATTAACACAGCGTATGGAAAGTATATCTGAAAGCCAAAAAAGCTATTCGATGGGTATCATATATTTAGGGCCATTTATCATCTTGTTAATTACCCATAGTACAAATCAGGTTGAGATATGTGCGGGAGTGGTGTATTTTGTTGGTTATGTTATAACGTAACGATTTGAGGTAATCATGAAACCGGATATCCATCCTTTTTATCGTACCGTGGTGTTTCACGACACCAGTGCCAATGAGTACTTTAAGGTTGGTTCGACCATTAAAACAGAACGTGAGATTGAGTTTGAGGGCCAGGTGTACCCATACGTTACCCTTGATATCTCTTCTAAGTCTCACCCGTACTATACCGGAAAACAAAAAACCTTCGATAACGAAGGTAGCGCGGCGCGTTTCCAGAAACGTTTTGGCCATTTCATTGGCGCTAAGCGAGGTTAAGATGCAGGTACTCAATTCACTTCGTAGCGCAAAACAACGACATCCTGACTGCCAGATTGTCAAACGCAAAGGGCGCTTGTACGTCATCTGCAAAACGAATCCGCGATTTAAAGCGGTACAGGGTCGGAAGAAAAGACGTTAGTTATTTTGCCAACATCACTGGGACTCAAGTGCGTGCCATTCGGGTACGCACTTTTTTATCAGCGATTACTGACTGGTCTGTGCACGGGTCAGGGTGAAGATGTCGTAGAAAGAGAGTTCGCCTTTACGTGTCATCATTTTTTGCAGTTGTGCTTTATGCTCACTATCTACCCGAGGAGAGTGCAGTATGGTATCGATGAGTGAGGATGGAACAAAACGTGTGTTGTACCATTCGCCGTTATAGCAGACTCTGAAATCCAGTACGTCAATATCCTCAAAGCGATAACGCGGTGCCACGTCAAAAAAGAAAAAACCATTCAGTATTACGAACAGTACCACCAGCAACCATACTGAATCGACCAGTGTTTCTGATTGCAGCATAACCGCCAGCGTAGCAAACCAGGCAATATACATGCCGATAAATAACCCAGGATGTTTGCGAATGAAGCTGATGCTAAAGCGCGGTCTGTTGTCGCGCTTCTCGCGAATATTTAAGTCGTCGATTGTTTCGGTAAGCAGGCGCTGTATTTCTGTCATTTCTTGCCTTCGTGATGTCTTCAATAATCAGGAGGGATCGGCCTATTTTAAGAGGGGATCCTGTCTGAAAAAAGTAACAGATTAACCACAATTTAGCATAACAGTTACATTTCTGTTCACAGCGTTTTGATGACCCGCGCAGGATTACCCCCAACTACGGTATTTGCCGGGACGCTTTTGGTTACTACGGCACCTGATGCAACAACGACGTTGTCACCCAGAGTTACGCCAGGATTTATCACGGCTCGCCCACCTATCCAGACGTTATTCCCGATAGTCACTGGTTTTCCCAGTTCCTTACCACTGTTGCGCTCATCGGCATCCAGCGGGTGGGTTGCGGTATAGATATGGACTCCCGGTGCAAGCATACAGTTATTGCCAATATGGATCGGGCAGACATCAAGCATGACGCAGTCGAAATTGGCATAGAATTCTTTGCCGAGGTAGATGTTATAGCCGTAATCGCAACGAAATGTAGGTTCGATATAAGCTCCCTCGCTTTGACCCAACAGGTCATGCAGAATAGCCTGCCGCTCATGTTGTTCATCGGGGGCGGTGAAATTATATCGATGGATCAGTTGGCGTGCGCGAAGCCGATCTTTGCGTAAAGTATCGTCTGCCGGGCGATACAATTCGCCGGCGATCATCTTTTGCTTTTCCTCACTCATTGCGCATTTTCCTGTTTGCTGATGGTTAATCTCAGTACACTAAAACGCAATGCAATTAAGGGGAACGTTCCCGACACTTCTGCGTGATCACTGTCACATGATTAGAGTTAAGTAATAGTTAGAAACGAGAAAACGGTCAGTCAGACAAACAAATGTACCGCTATACCTGACTTAACCTCGTGAGCAATTAGCGAATGAATTTCCAAACGGAAGTTGGGATCTTGTCGTACAGCTTATTCATGGTCAATTCAGCAAGACGATGATCTGCTGCTGAGTAAAATACAGCCAGTTCATTGTCAGACAATTCATATTTATTTTTCTCAATAACGCGTTCAAGTGTGTCTATTGTCTGGCAGCGTCGCAGGCGCATCAAATAATCAGTTTTAGTTAATGGTTTATCGGACATAACTCTTACCTATGATTGTAATAATTTTTAACAAGACAAACTTACAGGATTAGCCCTGGTGGCATTGACAAAACAGCGAAACAACCGATTACCGGACTTTCGCCATTTCTGTAGATCCTGCGTATTAATACCATAACTGCTGAACAACATAAAAGTGTCATCCAGGTATTCATCAATCTGAGCGATCAGCTTATTGTCCTCATTGTACTTAATTTTATAATTAAGTGCGAAGGTTGCAATATGCTCTATCAGTTCATTGAGCTGCAAGCTGGTTGCTGAAGTCGGGTCATTAACCCAACCATGGTTGCTTTGTTCAAGGTTTGCAAGACAGTCATGATACAGGGTTTCACAGAGAAATTTAAGCTGTGCGATATCATGTCTTTTGGGTGAGTATTCATCCATAACGCATCCCCTTCTTAGAGGCTTAACTAACCGAACACCTTTCGGGATGGATACAACAAACTACCTGGAACTTGCCCGCGACTCCTGATGGTTTAACTATAATCTACTCTAAAAAAGATTTCATCGTCGTATCACGAAAAATTACATTTACGGCAAATTATGATGCAGTTCCATTTTTACACTTTAACTGATAAATACAGGTATTCGAAATGGAACAATTTCTTTATTGTTCGGGCAATCATCAGGTTATCTTGTTTAGGTTTAGCAACAAAAGGCAACAGTCTACAATGCAATGAGTGACTAGGATTAATCTTAATATTTATTAAAGTAAATAAGAAACCTCAGGATTCTTTAAGAATAGCCTTTAAGCCTACAGGGATTATATCGCTTATTTACCTTACAGAAAATAAACGAAATCACAATAAGCTCAATTTATGATTTTTTCAAAAAAAAGGCCGCTTGCGCGGCCTTATCTTTAGCAATGAATCAATGATGATCAACCGGGTGGCTGTGTTCAACATCTTCATTCTTGCGGCTAAAGCGGCGGCGGACCACCACAAAGAAAACCGGAACGAAGAAGATAGCCAACACGGTTGCCGTGACCATCCCGCCCATTACACCTGTACCAACGGCGTTCTGCGCGCCACTACCCGCGCCAGAGCTGATAACCAGCGGCATAACACCCAGAATAAAGGCCAGTGACGTCATCAGGATCGGACGTAAACGCATACGAACAGCATCCAGCGTCGCCTCAACCAGACCTTTACCCTCTTTATCCATCAAGTCTTTGGCGAATTCGACGATAAGTATCGCGTTCTTCGCCGACAACCCAATGGTTGTGAGCAGGCCTACCTGGAAGTAAACGTCGTTGGTTAAGCCGCGCAAAGTCGCTGCCAGCAACGCACCGATAACCCCCAGTGGAACCACCAGCATAACAGAGAACGGAATTGACCAGCTCTCATACAGCGCCGCCAGACACAGGAAGACGACAATCAGTGAAATGGCATACAGGGCAGGGGCCTGGTTGCCAGACAGTCGTTCCTGGTAGGACATACCAGTCCAGTCATAACCGATACCGGATGGCAATTTGCTGGCCAGTTGCTCCATCATCGCCATAGCTTCACCCGTACTTTTACCTGGTGCGGCCTGGCCCAGAATTTCCATGGAAGGCAGACCGTTATAGCGTTCCAGACGCGGCGAGCCATATTCCCAACGCGAGGAAGAGAACGCGGAGAACGGTACCATTTGTCCATCGCTACCGCGGACATACCAGTTTCCAATATCTTCCGGCAACATACGGTATTTGGCTTCAGACATGACGTAAACTTTCTTCACACGACCACGGTCGATGAAGTCATTCACGTAGCTTCCGCCCCATGCTGCACCCAGTGTTGTATTAATATCACTAATGGAAACACCCAGAGCCTGCGCTTTTTCCTGATCGATATCGATCTTGAATTGCGGAGTATCTTCCAGACCGTTAGGACGTACGCCAACTAACAGATCAGGATGTTTCGCCACTTCACCGAACAGCTGGTTACGAGCCTGGGTCAGTTTTTCATGGCCCAGTCCGGCCTGGTCAATTAACTGGAAGTCAAAGCCTGTTGCTGTACCCAGCTCAACAATCGCCGGCAGGTTAAAGGCAAAGACCATTGCGTCTTGAATCTTCGAGAATGCCGCCATCGCACGACTTGTAATCGCTTCGACCTTATTCTCTTCGCCTGGACGTTCACTCCAGTCTTTCAATGACACGAACGCAATACCGGTGTTCTGACCACGTCCCGCAAAACCGAAGCCGTTAACGGCAAAGACCGATTCAACGTTCGCTTTTTCTTTGGTCAGATAGTAATCCGTCATTTCGTCCAGCACTTTCTGGGTACGCTCTTGCGTTGCACCCGCAGGCAACTGAGCCATGGACAGGAATACCCCCTGGTCTTCATCCGGCAAGAAGGAGCTTGGCAGACGAACGAACAGATAGGCCATGCCCACCACGATGATCAGATACAGTGCCAGATAACGACCCGTGCTGCGCAGAATGCCGCCTACGCTGTCGGTATAGTGGTTCGTGCTCTTGTCGAACATGCGGTTGAACCAACCGAAGAAACCTTTCTTGCCTTCTCCGTGATCGCCCTTAGCAATCGGTTTGAGCATGGTTGCGCAAAGAGCAGGGGTCAGGATCAGTGCCACCAGTACCGACAACGCCATTGCAGAAACAATGGTGATGGAGAACTGACGGTAAATCGCCCCGGTAGAGCCACCGAAGAATGCCATCGGAATAAATACCGCTGACAGCACCATCGCGATACCCACCAGTGCGCCCTGAATCTGGCCCATTGATTTACGCGTCGCTTCTTTTGGCGGTAGTCCTTCCTCGGACATGACACGTTCAACGTTCTCGACCACAACGATGGCATCATCCACCAGCAGGCCGATGGCGAGCACCATCCCGAACATCGTCAGGGTATTTATCGAGAAGCCGAAAATGGCAAGGACCGCAAAGGTACCCAACAATACGACCGGTACGGCAATAGTCGGAATCAACGTCGCGCGGAAGTTCTGCAGGAACAGATACATAACCAGGAACACGAGGATGATTGCTTCTGCCAGTGTTTTCACTACTTCGTGAATAGAGATTTTTACGAACGGTGTAGTGTCATACGGGTAAACAATTTTCAGGCCTGATGGGAAGAACGGTTCCATCTTCACCAGTTCAGCGCGAATAGCCGCAGCAGTATCCAGAGCGTTCGCACCGGTTGCCAGTTTGATACCCAAACCAGACGCAGGTTTACCGTTGAACTTCGCAATGATGTCGTAGTTTTCACCGCCCAGCTCAATCTTCGCTACATCGCGCAGACGAACCTGGGAACCGTCCTGGTTCACTTTCAGCAGAATTTTGCCAAACTCATCGGTAGAGGTCAGACGCGTTTGAGCAATAATAGAGGCGTTCAGTTGCTGGCCTTTCACCGGTGGCGTACCACCAAGCTGACCGGCTGCAACCTGGGCGTTCTGTGCTTTAATCGCGGTAATCACATCAACCGGCGTAAGCTGATATTTGTTCAGCTCAGTCGGATCCATCCAGATACGCATTGCGTACTGAGAACCGAACAGCTGTACGTCACCAACACCCGAGGTACGGCTGATAGCGTCTTTCATGTTAGCGGCGACGTAATCCGAAATATCTTCCTGCGTCATCGTGCCGTTGGTGTTGATAACACCAACAACCATCAGGAAGCTACTGGATGACTTCTCAACGCTAACCCCTTGCTGTTGTACTTCCTGAGGCAGCAACGGCATCGCCAACTGCAGTTTGTTCTGCACCTGTACCTGGGCGATATCCGCATCAGTACCAGACTGGAAGGTGAGGGTGATCTGCACGGTACCCGTGGAGTCACTGTTTGAGGACATGTACATCAGGTTATCGATACCGTTCATATTTTGTTCGATAACCTGCGTAACAGTATCCTGTACTGTTTTTGCATCAGCGCCAGGGTAGGTCGCGGAGATCGTCACTGCAGGTGGTGCAATAGTAGGATATTGCGCCACCGGCAATTTGAGGATCGCGAGCCCCCCTGCCAACATGATGATTATGGCGATCACCCACGCAAATATGGGGCGATCGATAAAGAAATTAGGCATGTCTTAACGGCTCCTGTTTAAGTTAAGACTTGGACTGTTCAGGCTGGTTACCGCTTGCGGCTTGCTGGTTATTATCAGCGGTGACTTCCTGCGCTTTTACCTGTGCGCCAGGACGTACTTTTTGCAGCCCACTTACAATCACGCGGTCGCCCGGCTTAAGTCCTTCAGTGACCAGCCATTTATTGCCAATCGCTTGTGCTGCCACAATTTGGCGGGTTTCCACTTTGTCATCCGCACCGATAACTAATGCGCTGGCATCACCACGCGGCGTACGGGTAACGCCCTGCTGAGGTACAAGTAATGCGGTCGGATTGGTCCCTTCTTCCAGACGTGCACGGACAAACATACCCGGCAGTAAGGTGTGATCCGGGTTAGGGAAGATTGCGCGTAACGTAATCGACCCGGTGGTTTGATCAACCGTCACGTCAGAAAACTCCAGCGTACCGGACTGCGGGAATTTAATTCCGTCGCTGGTGACCAGTTCGACTTTTGCTTTACCGTTCTCTTGTTTCAGCGTGCCATTCGCCAGCTCTTGTTTCAGGCGCAGGAAATCGTTGCTTGACTGCGTCACGTCGACATAGATTGGATCCAACTGCTGAACGGTTGCCAGTGCGGTCGCCTGACCGTTTTGCACCAGAGCACCTTCAGTGACCGATGACTTACCAATGCGGCCGCTGATTGGCGATGTGACTTTGGTATAGGCCAGATTGATACGAGCAGTTTCTACTGCCGCTTTAGCTGCAACAACGGCGGCATTCGCCTGTTGTGCATCTGCCTGCGCGCTATCGTAATCCTGTTGACTGATGTACTTGGTACCCAACAATTTCTGATAACGTTTAACCGTCAGCTGAGCGATATTTGCCGCTGCTTGTGCTTTGGCCAGATCGCCTTTTGCGCTTTCATACGCGGCCTGGTAAGTAGCAGGATCAATCTGATAGAGAGACACACCCGCTTCGATGTCACCACCTTCTGTGAAATTACGCTTCAGGATAATGCCGCTGACCTGAGGGCGAACTTCCGCAATGCGGTAAGCACTGGTGCGACCCGGGAGTTCAGTTGTGATCTGTAGAGGTTCAGTTTTGAGCGTCACAACTCCAACTTCTGGCATCTGCTGGCCCCCTTGTTGGGCCTGTTTGTCGTCACATCCTGTTAGCGCTAAGCTGCCTGAGAGCATCAGAACGACTGCCAGAGGCGTTAACCCTCTGTTTTTGTTCATATGTAAACCTCGAGTGTCCGATTTCAAATTGATCAATGGCTTAAAGCCCATAAACCCATTGCTGCGTTTATATTATCGTCGTGCTATGGTACATACATTCACAAATGTATGTAAATCTAACGCCTGTAAATTCACCGACATATGGCACGAAAAACCAAACAACAAGCGCAGGAAACACGTCAGCACATTCTGGATGTCGCTCTGCGTCTGTTTTCGCAACAAGGGGTATCATCCACCTCGCTCGCGGAGATCGCAAAAGCTGCTGGCGTCACTCGCGGTGCAATCTATTGGCATTTCAAAAACAAGTCGGATTTATTCAGTGAAATCTGGGATCTGGCAAAACCCAATATTGATGAACTAGAGACTGAGTATCAGGCAAAATTCCCCGACGATCCACTATCAGTATTAAGAGAAATTTTAGTTTACGTTCTTGAAGCTACCGTGACAGAAGAACGCCGGCGTTTATTGATGGAGATTATATTCCACAAATGCGAATTTGTCGGGGAAATAGCTGCTTTTCAAATGGCGCAACGCAGCCTGTGTCTTGAAAACTATGACCGTATTGAACAAACGCTACGTCACTGTATGAACGCAAGAATGCTGCCAGAGAATCTGAACACGCGCCGTGTAGCGGTCTTAATGCGCAGCTACCTTTCCGGGATTATAGAAAACTGGTTGTTCGCCCCGGAATCTTTTGACCTGAAAAAAAACGCACGTGAATACGTCGCAGTGCTGCTGGAAATGTGCCTTCTTTGCCCAACGCTGCGAGTGCCGGAAACAAGCTAACCCCTCGATTTCAGTCCAGGAATTTTCCTGGACATTTTCCCTGGCGCTATTCTGTCTGTCAGCGCCGTGATATTCTAGCCGCTTGACTATTTTCGGTCACTTTCCGGTTAGAAACGTTCATTCTCATGACTATGTTGCAGCTTTATAAACGCTCAAAGCATCTTATTGCTATTACCACTTTATTCTTCATTATTTTGCTGTCTTGTCAGTCATCCGCATTTGCGCGAGCGCAACAGAATGGTGAACTGCCGACGAAAGCGGATATCCAGAGCCAACTGGATGCGCTGAGTAAGCAAAAAGATCTTTCCGCGCAGGATAAACTGGTTCAGCAGGATCTTATCGAGACCCTCGCCACGCTGGATAAGATTGACCGCGTGAAGGATGAGACCGTTCAGCTTCGCCAGAAAGTTGCCCAGGCGCCAGAGAAAATGCGCCAGGCGACGGAGGCGTTAAATTCGCTCAGTGATGTCGATAATGACGATGAAACGCGAAAAACGCTGAGCACGCTCTCTTTACGACAACTTGAAACACGCGTCGCTCAGGTGCTGGATGACCTGCAAAGCTCGCAAAACGATCTGGCGGCTTACAACAGCCAACTGGTCTCGTTGCAGACGCAGCCTGAGCGTGTACAAAATGCGATGTACACCGCATCACAGCAAATGCAGCAAATCCGCAATCGCCTGGATGGTACCAACGTCGGTGAAGCGGCATTACGCCCCAGCCAGCAGGTTCTGCTGCAGGCGCAGCAAGCGCTACTCAATGCGCAGATCGATCAGCAGCGTAAAAGTCTGGAAGGCAACACGGTTTTGCAGGACACCTTGCAGAAACAACGTGATTATGTGACAGCCAACAGCAACCGACTTGAACATCAGTTACAGCTCCTGCAGGAAGCGGTGAACAGCAAACGGCTGACGCTCACCGAAAAGACGGCGCAGGAAGCGGTAACGCCCGATGAAGCTGAACGTATCCAGACCAATCCGCTAGTCAAACAGGAACTTGAGGTCAACCATCAGCTAAGCCAGCGTCTGATTTCCGCCACCGAAAACGGCAATGCGCTGATGCAGCAAAATATCAAGGTCAAAAACTGGCTTGATCGGGCGATGCAGTCTGAACGCAACATTAAAGAACAAATTGCTGTTCTGAAAGGTAGTCTGCTGCTGTCGCGTATTCTGTATCAACAACAGCAAACATTACCCTCAGCGGATGAACTTGCTGATATGACCAATCGGATCGCCGATTTGCGTCTGGAACAATTCGAGGTTAACCAGCAGCGTGACGCGCTGTTCCAGAATGACGCTTTTGTCGCCAAACTGGAGGAAGGGCACACCAGCGAAGTGAACACTGAAGTTCATGATGCCTTGCTCCAGGTCGTGGATATGCGCCGTGAGCTGCTGGACCAACTGAATAAGCAATTGGGTAATCAACTGATGATGGCCATTAACCTGCAGATTAACCAGCAGCAGTTAATGAGCGTATCGAAAAATCTGAAAGGGATCCTGACCCAGCAAATCTTTTGGGTTAACAGTAACCGTCCGATGGACTGGGACTGGATCAAAGCCTTCCCTCAAACGTTAAAAGATCAGTTCAAGTCGATGAAAATCACGGTGAACTGGGAGAAAGCCTGGCCAGCGGTATTTATTGCTTTTCTGGCGGGGCTACCGCTGCTGTTGATTGCCGGACTAATTCGCTGGCGTTTGAAATGGTTGAAAGCGTACCAGGAAAAACTCGCTGCTGCGGTAGGTAACTTGCGTAATGACAGTCAGCTCAATACGCCAAAAGCGATACTGATTGATCTGATTAGAGCGTTACCTGCCTGCCTGATTATCCTTGCCGTTGGTCTGATCCTGCTTACCATGCAACTGAACGTCAGCGATCTGTTGTGGGCATTCAGTAAGAAGATGGCTATTTTCTGGCTGGTGTTTGGTTTGTGCTGGAAAGTACTGGAAAAAGATGGCGTGGCGATCCGCCACTTCGGTATGCCTGCGAAACAGACCAGCCACTGGCGTCGCCAGATTGTGCGCATTAGTCTGGCATTATTGCCGCTGAACTTCTGGTCAGTGGTTGCTGAACTCTCGCCGCTTAATCTGATGGACGACGTTCTCGGACAGGTCGTCATTTTCCTGAACCTGTTGCTGATCGCCTTCCTTGTATGGCCAATGTGTCGCGAAAGCTGGCGTGATAAAGAGTCGCATGGTCTGCGCCTGGTCACTATTACCGTGCTGTCGATTATCCCGATTGCGTTAATGGTGCTGACGGCTACCGGTTATTTCTATACCACGCTGCGTTTGTCTGGGCGCTGGATTGAAACGGTCTATCTGGTCATTGTCTGGAACCTGCTGTATCAGACTGTACTGCGTGGGCTGAGCGTGGCCGCACGTCGCATTGCCTGGCGCCGTGCATTAGCGCGCCGTCAGAACCTGGTAAAAGAAGGGGCCGAAGGCGCTGAACCGCAGGAAGAACCGACCATTGCGCTGGAGCAGGTTAACCAGCAAACGCTGCGTATTACGATGTTACTGATGGTTGCTCTGTTTGGCGTTCTGTTCTGGGCAATTTGGTCCGATCTGATCACCGTGTTCAGCTACCTCGACAGCATCACGCTCTGGCATTACAACGGTACAGAGGCCGGGGCCGCAGTAGTGAAAGATGTCACCATGGGCAGCCTGCTGTTTGCGATAATTGCGTCAATGGTGGCATGGGCGCTGATCCGCAACTTGCCCGGACTGTTAGAAGTGTTAGTGCTCTCACGACTCAAAATGCGTCAGGGCGCATCTTATGCCATCACTACGATCCTCAATTACGCGATCATTGCTATCGGCGCGATGACGGTGTTCGGATCGCTCGGGGTATCGTGGGATAAACTACAGTGGCTGGCTGCGGCCTTGTCGGTCGGTCTCGGTTTTGGCTTGCAGGAGATCTTCGGTAACTTTGTCTCGGGCCTGATCATTCTGTTTGAACGCCCGGTCCGTATTGGCGATACGGTCACGATTGGGACGTTCTCTGGTACGGTAAGTAAGATTCGCATTCGTGCAACCACCATCACCGACTTTGATCGCAAAGAGGTGATCATTCCGAACAAAGCGTTTGTAACGGAACGTCTGATCAACTGGTCGCTCTCTGATACCACCACACGCCTGGTGATCCGTATTGGGGTTGCTTATGGCTCAGATCTGGACAAGGTGAAGAAGGTGCTGCTGCAGGCGGCGCAGGAACATCCGAAAGTGATGCATGATCCGGAACCGGCGGTGTTCTTTACCGCCTTTGGTGCCAGCACGCTGGATCATGAGCTGCGATTATATGTTCGTGAACTGCGCGATCGCAGCCATACGGTGGATGAACTTAACCGCGCGGTTGACCGTCTGTGCCGTGAAAACGATATTGATATCGCCTTTAACCAACTCGAAGTTCACCTGCATAACGCCAAAGGTGACACAGTGACTGAAGTTAAACGTGACTTCAAAGGTGATGACCCGACACCGGCTGTGGGGTGATAAGTAAACGCCTTATCTGGCCTACGAAGTGCAATAATTCTGGACTCGTAGGCCGATACCAACAGATTCAGCTCTTTTTTATGATGCAGGGAGCTGCTGTATTTTCTTTTCGTAATCCCGCTTAACAATCTCCAGCGCTTTCAGTACGGTTTCAGGCGCAACCTGATGCTCTTCCAGAAGCATAATTAAATCGACAGCCAGTTTGATGTCGTCCGGGGCGTTCTCAAGTGACATAATTTCTCCGGGGTTAACGGGTTAAACGCGCCAGCACGTTTTCTATTCTTTCCAGCGCATGACGACAGCGTGCCAGACGCGCTTCGAAAGCTTCCACTTCACGATGCAGTTTTTGCTGTTCTTCAAAGCCTGTAGCCTGAGCCAGACGCTCTTTGCGTTCACGCGTCATCTCGACCAGACGGCGCTCAAACTCCTGGTGCTGGACGCGCTTGCGCTGCCAGCGAGCGAGCCCAGGGGAGGCACTGTCCCACTCCCTGAGCGACCAGGTAGCAGTTTCGCGCATAATAGCCTCTAACTGTGAGGCAAGGTGTTCCGCAAGCCAGGTAATTTGTGGTAGTTGTTGCTGTTCAACAGCGTGGCGCAGTGCGGTGAGATTCGCGCTAGCTTCATCCAGACAGGCCTGCAACAGCGTACTGCGCGTGCGAAAAAGATGGCGATCAAAACGGGCGCTGAGTGTTGCGTGGTGCGCCAGTGGTGCGCAAAGTTGTTGCAGGCTGTTGAACTGGCTTTCGAGCTTCTGTAACAGCATGACGGTTTTCACGATAACACTCCGATGAAAATGAGAACTGTTATGCTAAAGTAGCGATTCTCTGTGTTAAGTACTTAAACTATGCAACGCATTATTCTAATCATCATTGGCTGGATAGCGGTAGTGCTGGGAACGCTGGGTGTGGTATTGCCATTGTTGCCCACTACGCCGTTTATCCTGCTGGCTGCCTGGTGTTTTGCCCGCTCATCGCCGCGTTTTCACGACTGGCTGCTCTACCGTTCATGGTTTGGCGGCTATCTGCGCCACTGGCAAAAACACCGTGCGATGCCTCCGGGGGCAAAGCCGCGCGCTATATTGTTGATATTGGTTACATTTGGAATCTCGCTGTGGCTGGTTAATATGATGTGGGTGCGTGGATTACTGTTGGTTATTCTCGCCTGTTTATTGATTTTCATGTGGCGGATACCGGTGATTGATGAAAAGCAACAAAAGCACTGAAGCGCAATAATGCCAGTTGCAATTGTCTCACGCAGCCAGTAAATTTGACCGTTTTCGAGCACAGGCGCAGGCGGTCAAAGGTTAAACAAATGTAACCTTTGCTCTTATATAGACACAAAATCATTCAAGTTGCGTCGAAACGGCAACTGAATGAATCCCCGAAGCTTACATCAGTAAGTGCCTGGGATGAATGAAGGCGGCCAACAAAGAGGCAGCTTGAAGGATAAAGTGTATAGTGCGCCGTGAAGCAATACTGTATTAATCAGGCACAAACTTATGACCGCGACTGCACAGCAGCTTGAGTTTCTCAAAAATAGCATCAAAAGCATCAACGACTACCCAAAACCTGGCATTCTTTTTCGTGATGTCACCAGCTTGCTGGAAGACCCGAAAGCGTATGCACTCAGCATTGAACTGTTAGTTGAACGCTACAAAAATGCGGGCATTACTAAAGTTGTCGGCACCGAAGCGCGTGGCTTCCTGTTTGGCGCACCGGTAGCGTTGGGGTTAGGCGTTGGTTTTGTACCCGTACGTAAACCGCGTAAGCTTCCACGTGAAGTGATTGCTGAGAGCTATGAGCTTGAATACGGCACCGATCAGCTGGAAATCCATGTTGATGCCATCAAGCCGGGTGACAAAGTACTGGTAGTGGACGATTTGCTGGCAACCGGCGGAACAATTGAAGCAACAGTGAAGCTGATCCGTCGTCTGGGTGGTGAAGTCACCGATGCGGCTTTTATCATCAACCTGTTCGATCTGGGCGGTGAACAGCGCCTGGAAAAACAGGGATTGACCTGCTACAGCCTGGTTCCGTTCCCGGGGCACTGATTTCGGACGATCTTTTATCGGCCAAAGTAATACCGAGACACACAACCTCGCCGTCTGCGCGAGGTTGTGTTAGCATTACCCCCTTGTGAATCCACCCTCCAGCCTTTCAGAGCCTGCCAATGAGTTATCAGGTCTTAGCCCGAAAATGGCGCCCACAAACCTTTGCTGACGTCGTCGGCCAGGAACATGTGCTGACGGCACTGGCGAACGGCTTGTCGTTAGGGCGTATTCATCATGCTTATCTTTTTTCCGGCACCCGTGGCGTCGGAAAAACCTCTATCGCCCGTCTGCTGGCGAAGGGACTCAACTGTGAAACTGGCATTACCGCTACACCTTGCGGTGTGTGTGACAACTGCCGTGAAATTGAGCAGGGGCGTTTTGTCGATTTGATTGAAATTGACGCCGCGTCTCGTACTAAGGTCGAAGACACTCGCGATCTGCTGGATAACGTTCAGTATGCGCCGGCGCGTGGCCGCTTTAAGGTCTATTTGATCGATGAAGTGCACATGCTGTCGCGCCACAGTTTTAATGCGCTACTTAAAACGCTCGAAGAACCGCCTGCACACGTTAAGTTCCTGCTGGCGACTACCGATCCGCAGAAGTTGCCGGTTACTATTCTGTCTCGCTGCCTGCAATTCCACCTTAAAGCGCTGGATGTCGAACAAATTCGCCATCAGCTTGAACATATCCTCAATGAGGAAAACATCACCCACGAACCACGCGCACTGCAGCTGTTATCTCGTGCTGCAGACGGTAGCCTGCGCGATGCGCTGAGTCTGACCGATCAGGCGATTGCCAGCGGTGATGGGCAGGTCACGACTCAGGCAGTGAGCGCGATGCTCGGCACGCTTGATGACGACCAGGCGCTTTCTCTGGTTGAAGCTGTTGTGGCAGGGAATGGCGAGCGTGTTATGGCGCTGGTGAATGATGCCGCCGCTCGCGGAATTGAATGGGAAACGTTGCTGGTTGAGATGTTGACCCTGCTTCACCGTATTGCGATGGTTCAGCTATCGCCTGCGGCATTGAGCAGCGATATGGCTGCCATTGAACAGCGTATGCGTGATCTGGCACGCACTGTACCGCCGACCGATGTGCAGCTTTATTACCAGACCCTGTTAATCGGGCGCAAAGAGCTTCCGTATGCGCCGGACAGACGAATGGGTGTAGAAATGACGCTGCTGCGTGCGTTAGCTTTTCATCCGCGAGTTCCGTTACCGGAACCTGAAGTACCGCAACAGTCATTTGCGCCTGCTGCACCTACCGCGGTGATGACACCGACGCAGGTCCCTGTACAGCAGTCTGCACCTGCACCTGCACATTCGGATGTACCGTTATCTGACGCTACCAGTCGGGTTCTTGCCGCGCGCAACCAACTGCAGCGAGCTCAGGGAGCAACCAAAACAAAAAAGAGTGAACCGGCAGCCGCTCCCCGCGCGCGGCCGGTGAATAATGCTGCGCTGGAAAGACTGGCTTCGGTGTCGGAACGTGTTCAGGCTCGTCCGGCAGCGTCTGCGCTGGAGCAGACTCCGGCGAAAAAAGAAGCCTATCGCTGGAAAGCAACCAATCCGGTAGCAGAAGTAAAAGAGGTTGTTGCCACACCGAAAGCGTTGAAAAAAGCGCTGGAGCATGAAAAAACGCCGGAGCTGGCCGCTAAGCTGGCAGCAGAAGCGATTGAGCGCGACCCCTGGGCCGCGCAGGTTAGCCAGCTTTCGCTACCCAAGCTGGTAGAGCAGGTGGCGCTTAATGCCTGGAAAGAAGAGAATGGCAATGTCGTTTGCCTGCACTTGCGTTCCACGCAGCGGCACCTCAATTCCAGTGGCGCACAGCAGAAACTTACGGAAGCATTGAGCGCCTTAATGGGCTCAGCGGTTGAATTGACCATCGTTGAAGATGATAATCCTGTGGTGCGAACGCCGCTGGAGTGGCGTCAGGCCATTTATGAAGAGAAACTCGCGCAGGCGCGTGAGTCGATTATTGCGGATAATAACATTCAGACGCTGCGTCGTTTTTTTGATGCGGACCTGGACGAAGAGAGTATTCGCCCCATTTGATCGTAAGCCATATCTCATGGTTTTATGGTCGTCATCCCTTAACGTGATTGAGAGAGAAGCCTATGTTTGGTAAAGGCGGTCTGGGTAACCTGATGAAACAGGCCCAGCAGATGCAAGAAAAAATGCAGCAGATGCAGGAAGAAGTCGCCAAGCTGGAAGTGACTGGCGAATCAGGCGCAGGTCTGGTTAAAGTGACCATCAATGGCGCGCACAACTGCCGTCGCGTGGAAATCGATCCTAGCCTGCTGGAAGACGACAAAGAGATGCTGGAAGATCTGGTTGCTGCGGCATTCAATGATGCGGCACGTCGCATTGAAGAGACCCAGAAAGAGAAAATGGCCTCTGTTTCTTCCGGTATGCAACTGCCTCCTGGCTTTAAGATGCCGTTCTGATGCAAACCAGCCCGCTGTTAACTCAGCTTATGGAAGCACTGCGCTGTCTGCCGGGCGTAGGCCCGAAGTCAGCGCAGCGCATGGCGTTCACGCTGCTACAGCGCGATCGCAGCGGCGGGATGCGTCTGGCGCAGGCGTTAACGAAGGCGATGTCGGAAATCGGTCACTGTGCTGATTGCCGCACCTTCACAGAGCAAGAAGTATGTAGCATCTGCGCGAATCCGCGTCGCAAGGAAAATGGTCAAATTTGCGTGGTTGAGAGTCCGGCGGACATCTATGCCATTGAGCAAACAGGGCAATTTTCCGGGCGTTATTTCGTGCTGATGGGACACCTGTCGCCGCTGGATGGTATCGGGCCTGATGATATCGGGCTTGACCGTCTGGAACAGCGTCTGGCGTCTGAGCAAATCAATGAAGTTATCCTTGCGACCAATCCGACGGTCGAAGGAGAGGCTACCGCCAACTATATTGCCGAGCTTTGCATGCAGTATGACGTTGAAGCCAGCCGTATCGCTCATGGCGTACCGGTAGGCGGCGAGCTGGAAATGGTTGACGGCACTACGTTGTCCCATTCTCTTGCCGGACGGCATAAGATTCGTTTTTAATCAATCGGGAGCAAAAATTTTTGCTCCCGCTTGAAATACCCCTCCGCTATCCCCATCTCCCTCTCAACGCTTTTTTACCTTGTAATTGGCATTGAGGTATTTTCGACATGAAAGGACAAGAAACTCGTGGTTTTCAGTCAGAAGTAAAACAGCTTCTGCACCTGATGATCCATTCTCTGTATTCCAATAAAGAAATCTTCCTGCGTGAGCTTATCTCTAACGCCTCTGATGCGGCAGACAAGCTGCGTTTTCGCGCGCTGTCTAACCCGGACCTGTATGAAGGTGACGGCGAACTGCGTGTGCGTGTCTCCTTCGATAAAGATAAGCGTACGTTGACCATTGCCGATAACGGCGTGGGGATGAACCGTGATGACGTTATCGATCATCTGGGGACCATTGCTAAATCCGGTACCAAGTCTTTCCTCGAATCCATGGGATCCGATCAGGCTAAAGACAGCCAACTGATCGGCCAGTTCGGGGTGGGCTTCTACTCTGCATTTATTGTTGCTGACAAAGTTACCGTGCGGACTCGTGCGGCGGGCGACAAACCGGAAAACGGCGTGTTCTGGGAATCTGCTGGCGAAGGCGAGTATACCGTTGCGGACATTACCAAAGACGATCGCGGTACGGAAATCACTCTGCATCTGCGTGAAGGTGAAGATGAATTCCTTGATGACTGGCGCGTGCGCTCCATCATCAGCAAATATTCCGACCATATCGCACTGCCGGTAGAGATTGAGAAACAGGAAGAGAAAGACGGTGAAACCGTCGTTTCCTGGGAGAAAATCAACAAGGCGCAGGCGCTGTGGACGCGTAACAAGTCGGAAATCAAAGATGACGAGTACAACGAATTCTACAAGCATATCGCGCACGATTTCACTGACCCGCTGACCTGGAGCCACAACCGTGTGGAAGGTAAGCAGGAGTACACCAGCCTGCTGTATATCCCGTCTCAGGCGCCGTGGGATATGTGGAACCGCGATCATAAACACGGTCTGAAGCTGTACGTCCAGCGTGTATTTATCATGGACGACGCTGAGCAGTTCATGCCGAACTACCTGCGTTTTGTGCGCGGTCTGATAGATTCCAACGATCTGCCGCTCAACGTTTCCCGTGAGATCCTGCAGGACAGCAGCGTCACCCGTAACCTGCGCAGTGCGCTGACCAAGCGTGTGCTGCAAATGCTGGAAAAACTGGCGAAAGACGATGCAGAAAAATACCAGACCTTCTGGAAACAGTTTGGCCTGGTACTGAAAGAAGGTCCGGCGGAAGATCACGCCAATCAGGAAACTATCGCTAAACTGATGCGCTTCGCGTCCACACATACCGATTCCTCTGCACAAACGGTGTCGCTGGAAGACTATGTGTCACGCATGAAAGAAGGGCAGGAGAAAATCTACTACATCACTGCAGACAGCTATGCGGCAGCGAAGAGCAGCCCGCACCTGGAACTGCTGCGTAAGAAAGGCATCGAAGTCCTGCTGCTTTCTGACCGCATTGATGAGTGGATGATGAACTACCTGACCGAGTTCGACGGTAAAGCGTTCCAGTCTGTGGCTAAAGCTGACGAGTCCATCGACAAGCTGGCGGACGAAGTTGACGAATCGGCAAAAGAGGCGGAAAAAGCGCTGACGCCGTTCGTTGAGCGCGTGAAAACTCTGCTGGGCGATCGTGTAAAAGAAGTGCGTCTGACGCACCGTCTGACCGACACTCCGGCGATTGTCACTACCGACGCGGACGAAATGAGCACTCAGATGGCGAAATTGTTTGCCGCTGCGGGCCAGGCCGTACCGGAAGTGAAATATATCTTTGAACTCAATCCGGATCATGTGCTGGTAAAACGCACGGCAGATACCCAGGACGAAGCACAGTTTAAAGAGTGGGTTGAACTGTTGCTGGATCAGGCGCTGTTCGCTGAGCGCGGCACGCTGGAAGATCCTAACCAGTTTATCCGTCGTATGAATCAGCTGCTGGTTTCCTGATAGCTGTTCTTTAGTGCCGGATGGCGATTATCCGGCACAATGCCGAGTATTTTTGTAAGCCGGATTAAGGTGCGAGCACCTTAATCCGGCTTTTTACCTTCTGAAACCGCTCTTTTCTTAATTTTCCCGCCATTAACCGTTTCAGCGGCAAGCACCTTTCTTGAGCCAATTGCGTGATGGTGGTATCGTTTAGCGCTTTTTAAAAATATCGACAACCTTTAAGGGGATTTTCGTAATGCGTATCATTCTGCTTGGCGCTCCGGGCGCGGGTAAAGGAACTCAGGCTCAGTTCATCATGGAGAAGTACGGTATTCCGCAGATCTCCACCGGTGACATGCTGCGTGCTGCCGTGAAATCTGGCTCCGAGCTGGGCAAACAAGCGAAAGACATCATGGATGCCGGTAAACTGGTAACTGATGAGCTGGTGATCGCGCTGGTAAAAGAGCGTATCGCTCAGGAAGACTGCCGCAATGGTTTCCTGCTGGACGGCTTCCCGCGCACTATTCCGCAGGCTGACGCCATGAAAGAAGCGGGTATTGTTGTTGATTACGTTCTGGAATTCGCCGTACCGGACGAACTGATCGTTGACCGTATCGTAGGTCGTCGCGTTCATGCGGCCTCTGGTCGTGTCTATCACATCAAATTCAACCCGCCTAAAGTTGAAGGTAAAGACGACGTGACCGGCGATGAGCTGACCACCCGTAAAGATGACCAGGAAGAGACTGTGCGTAAGCGTCTGGTTGAATATCATCAGATGACTGCTCCGCTGATTGGTTACTACCAGAAAGAAGCGGAAGCGGGTAATACTAAATATGCGAAAGTAGACGGTACTCAGGCTGTTGCCGCCGTTCGCGCTTCTCTTGAAAAAATCCTCGGTTAAGTTTTACTGCAGTCAGTGCCGGATGGCGGTGTGAACACCTTATCCGGCCTACCGTTTTCGTGTAGGCCCGATAAACGTAGCGCCATCAGGCATATTCTTATTTTACCTCTTACAGCAATTAGTTCTTCTTCCTCGCTTTTCCGCTACAATTATCAACAATTTGAATCGATAAGAGGCGGTAATGCGTCAGACGAAAACCGGTATCCTGCTGGCTAATCTTGGCACCCCCGATGCCCCAACCCCCGAAGCCGTTAAACGCTATCTGCGTCAGTTTTTAAGCGATAAACGCGTGGTCGATACTTCCCGCCTGTTATGGTGGCCATTGTTGCGCGGTGTGATCCTGCCGCTGCGCGCGCCGCGCGTGGCGAAGTTGTACCAGTCCATCTGGATGGAAGATGGCTCGCCGTTGATGGTATACAGCAGGGCGCAGCAGCAGGCCCTGGCTGCACAGTTGCCGGATACCCCCGTTGCCCTGGGTATGAGCTACGGTTCCCCCTCGCTGGAAAGTGCAGTAGATGAACTGCTGGCGAATGGGGTCGAGCACATCGTAGTTTTAACGCTTTACCCGCAATATTCCTGCTCTACGGTGGCGGCGGTGTGGGACGAACTGGCGCGAATTTTAGCGCGTAAGCGGGGCATTCCCGGTATCTCCTTTATTCGCGATTATGCCGATGACAGCGCCTATATTGATGCGCTGGCTAAAAGCGCCCGTGACTCGTTTGCACGACATGGCGAACCCGATTTGCTGCTGCTTTCATACCACGGTATTCCGCAACGTTACGCCGATGAAGGTGATGATTATCCGCAACGCTGTCGCGACACCACGCGTGAGCTGGTGTCGGCCCTCGGTATGGCACCGGAAAAAGTGATGATGACTTTCCAGTCCCGTTTTGGCCGGGAGCCGTGGCTGACGCCCTACACCGACGAAACGCTAAAAATGCTGGCGGAGAAAGGTACCGGTCATATCCAGGTTATGTGTCCGGGATTTGCGGCAGATTGTCTCGAAACGCTGGAGGAGATCGCGGTGCAAAACCGGGAAATATTCCTCGAGGCAGGTGGTAAGAAATATGAGTATATTCCGGCGTTGAATGCCGCACCGGAACATATCGAGATGATGCTGAAACTGACTGAAGCGTACCGCTAAAGCTGCGCCCTAAAGAAATGCGCGCCATCCTGCAGGGCATCGTCGGCGGTTTTCATCATCCGCGAATAGTGCAGGAAGGCGTGCAGCATGCCGGGGTACATTTTGTACTGACAAGGCTGCTGGTGCGCCTGTAGCGTCTGATAGAGTAACCGACTGTCGTCGATCAGCGGGTCGAACTCCGCACCTGCGATAAAACATGGCGGCACGTCGCGCGTCAGGTCATTGTTAAACAGGCAATAATAGGGTGATTCACGATCTTCAGTGCTACGCAGATACGCGTTCTCGTACATCTCCAGATCCTGATGAGTTAAGCCATCCCACTCTCCCCCCATCAGCCGGCGGCTAAGTGAATCGCGTAAACCGTAAAGCCCGTACCACAGAAGCACGCCTGTCACCTTGCCACATTCTATCTGCTTATCACGCAACCATAGCGCACTGGCGAGCGCCAGCATTGCGCCGGCAGAATCACCAGCAAAACCGATGTTACTCACATTAAGTGAGTACTCACGGGCGTGAAGATGGAAGTACTGACACACGGCGACAATTTCTTCGATGGCCTGCGGGAAGCGAGCCTCCGGTGACAGCGAATAGTCGATACCAATCACGGTACACTGGGTGTAGTGCGCCAGCAGACGCATAATGCGATCGTGTGTGTCGAGATTGCCAAGTATAAAACCCCCGCCATGCAGGTAGTACAGCGTGGCCTTGCTATAGGACTGCGGCGAATAGATGCGTGTGGTAACGGGGCTTTGTGCGGTAGAAATGACACACTCTCTGGTACTCATTTGTGGGCCATCAGCATTCCAGAACTGCCGTTCATGGATATAATGCTGACGTTGGGCCACAAAATCATCGGCGGCGGGCCACGGCGGCAGATCATCACGATGAAAATTCACCACGGCTTTCATTTCGTCTGAAATTCTGTCAAGTACGGGGATCTTGTTATCTGGCTTCATAAAACGCTCCTTGTGAAGGGTGATTTATTGTAGAAACTGATGCCGGATAAACTGAGATCTCACCGTCTGATATTGAAACTTATGCCTCATCGCATGCGCAGTCAGGAATGTGCTACCATGCACCGCTTAGTTAACCACCCGTAAAATCGACCATGAAATTTCCCGGTAAACGTAAATCCAAACACTATTTTCCTGTCAACGCGCGCGATCCGTTGCTGCAACAAATTCAAACTGAAAACGAGACCAGCGCAGCCTGGGTGGTCGGTATTGATCAAACGCTGGTGGATATTGAAGCCAGAGTTGATGACGACTTTGTGAAACGTTATGGATTAAGCGCCGGGCATTCTCTGGTGATTGGTGATGATGTCGCAGAAGCGCTCTACCAGGAGCTGGTACGTGAAAATTTGATCACCCATCAGTTTGCAGGTGGAACCATCGGCAACACTATGCACAACTACTCGGTGCTGGCGGATGATCGCTCAGTACTGCTGGGCGTCATGTGCAGCAATATCGAAATTGGCAGCTACGCGTATCGCTATTTATGCAATACCTCCAGCCGCACAGATTTGAACTACCTCCAGGGTGTTGATGGCCCTATCGGTCGCTGCTTCACTCTGATTGGCGAATCCGGTGAGCGTACCTTTGCAATAAGCCCCGGGCATATGAATAAGCTGCGTGCGGATAGCATTCCTGAATCAGTGATTGCCGGTGCTTCTGCGCTGGTGCTGACATCGTATCTGGTGCGCTGTGAGCCGGGTGAGCCGATGCCGGAAGCAACCATGAAGGCGATTGAGTTTGCTAAAAAGCACAATGTTCCGGTGGTACTGACCCTGGGAACGAAATTCGTTATTGCTGATAACCCGCAATGGTGGCAGGAATTCCTGAAAGAGAATGTCTCAATTCTGGCTATGAATGAAGAAGAGGCTGAGGCGCTGACCGGTGAAAATGATCCGCTACTGGCTTCTGACAAGGCGCTGGACTGGGTGGATCTGGTGCTCTGTACTGCGGGACCCGTGGGGCTGTATATGGCCGGCTTCACGGAAGATGAGGTCAAACGCAAAACTCAGCATCCGCTGCTGCCGGGGGCCATTGCCGAATTCAATCAGTACGAGTTCAGCCGCGCGATGCGCTATAAAGATTGTACGAATCCGCTGCGCGTTTATTCGCACATTGCGCCGTACATGGGCGGGCCGGAAAAAATCATGAACACCAACGGGGCTGGTGATGGTGCACTGGCGGCATTGCTGCATGATATTACCGCCAACAGCTACCACCGCAGCAATGTACCGAACTCGAGTAAACACAAATACACCTGGCTGACTTATTCATCGTTAGCTCAGGTATGTAAATATGCTAATCGCGTGAGTTATCAGGTGCTGAATCAGCATTCTCCGCGCCTGACGCGGGGTCTGCCTGAACGTGAAGACAGCCTCGAAGAGTCTTACTGGGATCGTTAAGCGAAGGGCCCGGTAGCGTTGAGTTTACCGGGCCTGCGTGTTTAACTGACTGACATCCGGAGCATTAACCCGTGACCATTTCACCGGCAGGCGGCGTTTCGATCAGTTCCAGCATCGTACGTGCAATTTCACGCTCGCCCATCACTACCTGATTGGCTCCGCGCTCGGTGATGTACTCTACTTCATCGTCATAATGTGCGCGGGCGATAATCTCAATCGTCGGGCATTTCTCACGCGATGAAGCGACAATTTCACCCGCTTCATAACCATTCGGGATCGTCAGCAACAGCCAGCGAGCACAATCCAGGTGCGCCAGATTCATAATCTCTTCGTTAGCAGCATTTCCGAGAACGGCGCGGATCCCTCGTGCTCGAAGTTCATCCACGCGGGTACGAGAGGTTTCGATAACTACCAGAGGAATACCCGCTGCCATCAATTTGTCACCCAACAGACTGCCGACGCGGCCATAACCAACCAGCAGGGCATGATTACAGATATCGACCGGGATTTGTTTCTCTTCTTCGATAGCTTCTTCGAGTGTCTGCTCTTCCAGCGTTTCGGTTTTTGCGAGGTATTTTTCCAGCACGGCGAACAGTACCGGGTTGAGCATAATGGAGAGGATCGCCCCGGCCAACACCAGGTTTTGTCCGGCCTGCGGCAACAGGTTAAGCGCCATTCCCAGCCCTGCCAGGATAAAGGCGAATTCACCAATTTGCGCCAGGCTGGTGGCAATGGTTAATGCCGTGCGCTGTGAGTGACCAAACAGGCGTACCAGGAAGTATGCGGCAACCGATTTACCAAATATGATAATGGCCAGGGTACCCAGTACCGCCAGCGGCTGTTGGATCAGAACTAATGGGTCAAACAGCATCCCGACGGAAACAAAGAACAGCACAGCAAATGCATCGCGCAGCGGCAGGGTGTCGTGCGCCGCACGGTGGCTCAATTCAGATTCGTTCAATACCATCCCGGCGAAGAACGCACCAAGCGCAAAGGAGACATCAAACAGCTCCACGGCACCAAAAGCGATACCCAGGGCGAGAGCCAGTACTGATAAGGTGAACAGCTCACGTGAGCCTGTTGCGGCACTGCGGGCCATAATCCACGGCACCAGGCGACGGCCAACCAGCATCATAATCGCGATAAACGCCACTACTTTGCCGATGGTGATGCCCATATCTACGGCCAGCGAAGCAAAGCCGACATTGTCTTTTTCCAGCATTCCGGCGACGGCTGGCAGGAGAACCAGCGTCAGAACCATCATCAGATCTTCTACAATAAGCCAGCCGATGGCGATTTGCCCGCGCTGGCTGTCAATCAGTTGTCGTTCTTCAAGAGCACGCAGTAGCACCACGGTACTGGCGGTTGAAAGACACAGTCCAAAGACGATACCGACCATCAGCGACCAGCCCAGCACAGCTGAAAGCGCCATACCCAGCAGCGTCGCCACGGCTATCTGGGCGATCGCGCCGGGAATGGCGATGGACTTTACCGCCATCAAATCCTTCAAAGAAAAGTGCAGCCCGACGCCAAACATCAGCAAAATAACGCCAAGTTCCGCCAGCTCCGGCGCAAGCTTGGTATCAGCAACAAAACCAGGTGTAAATGGACCGGCCAGAACGCCCGCTAACAGATATCCCACCAGAGGAGAAATACGCAGTTTATTGGCAAGCATGCCGAATATAAAAGCGAGCACAAGGCCGCCAACAATGGTGGTGATAAGCGGGGTGGCGTGATGCATTCCGTCTCCTTTGATTGCTGTGTTGATCCTGAAAAAAACTAACTCCGGGTAATAGTTTATGACAATTTTGATGATTATGTTTATGAATAATTATTGAATTTTGATGAAAACAGGATTTTAGACATAAAAAAGCACGGATCGGAAAAGCTGAGGGGTATATTCGGGGTAAAGGCTGATGGTCTCTGTAAGTGTGAGCGGCCAAAAAGTACTTTTGGCCGCAGGAAAATCAAGCTTTATGTCGGTTATCAGGTAAGAATATGGTCAGTATCCCAAGAAGTGGAAGGAAAGCACATATTTTATAGACCAAATCGATACTGGTATGGTCGGCAACCAGCCCCAACACCGCAGCGCCGAGGCCCCCCATGCCAAAGGCAAATCCGAAGAATAGCCCAGAAACCATGCCGATACGCCCTGGAAGTAGCTCCTGCGCATAGACCAGAATGGCCGAAAAGGCCGATGCGAGGATAAAACCAATAATCACGGTTAAAATCCCGGTCCAGTGGAGCGTTGCATAGGGTAAAACGAGGGTAAATGGCGCTACACCAAGGATAGAGCCCCAAATAACATATTTTCTGCCAATCTTATCGCCTAATGGTCCACCAATAACCGTTCCGGCCGCAACGGCAAACAGGAAAGCAAACAGGTGAAACTGGGCATTTTGTACCGATAATCCGAATTTTTGCATCAGATAAAAGGTGTAATAGCTGCTGATGCTCGCCATATAGAAGTATTTGGAGAAAATCAGCACCAACAGAATGCCAACGGCCAACACCACCTTATTACGTGGTAGTGGATTCACAATAGCGACTTTCGGCTTACCTTTACTCATTCGATGCTGTGCTGCATACCAGCGGCTGATTTGCGCCAGTACCACAATCGCTAATAATGCCGCCAGAACAAACCACGCCACATTACCTTTTCCATATGGCGCGATGATGACAGCCGCCAGTAAGGGCCCCAGAGAGCTCCCGAAGTTGCCCCCGACCTGGAAGATCGACTGAGCAAGTCCATGGCGACCACCGGAGGCCATACGCGCCACACGGGACGATTCTGGGTGAAATACCGATGAACCGGTACCGACCAGCGCTGCGGCAAGCAACACCATGTGGAAACTGCCCGCCATGGCCAGTAAGACGAGCCCGCTGAGTGTGAAGCACATTCCAATGGGGAGCGACCACGGCATCGGGTATTTATCCGTCCAGTAGCCGACAACAGGCTGAAGCAGAGAGGAGGCCAGCTGGAAGGTCAGAGTAATCATCCCGATCTGCATAAACGTCAGCGAGAACTCTGACTGCAACAGCGGGTAAATCGCCAGGATCAGCGACTGAATCATATCGTTAAGCAGGTGGGAGAGGCTGATGGCACCTAAAATGCCAAATGAGGTGCGTGCTTTTTGCGACGGCGCAGCGGAGCCGGGGATCGGTTGAGCGGTTTGATTCGTTGCCATAGGTTCACTTCAATGATTATTAGAGGGTGCAGATGAAATTATTATCCGACTAACATACCTGCGGTTGGTGTTTGAAGGAAGTCTCATTTCTGAAAACATTTTCGGCTATTATTTCATATCATTGTAATTTCAGCGGTTGATATTGAGTCAGGGAGAGAAACATGAAATTTTTGCAACGGGGCGTGGCGCTGGCGTTATTGGCCGCATTTGCGGTGGCAGGTCAGCCTGCTCAGGCTTACGAAAAAGATAAAACCTACAAAATTACTATTCTGCATACCAACGATCACCACGGCCATTTCTGGCGCAGCGAATATGGTGAATACGGACTTTCAGCGCAAAAAACGCTGGTGGATGGCATTCGTAATGAGGTTGCTGCAGAAGGCGGTAGCGTATTGCTGTTATCCGGCGGCGATATAAATACCGGCGTACCGGAGTCTGATCTCCAGGATGCGGAGCCTGATTTTCGTGGTATGAACCTGATTGGTTATGACGCAATGGCGGTGGGAAACCACGAATTTGATAATCCATTGACCGTATTGCGACAGCAGGAAAAATGGTCAAAATTCCCGTTTCTTTCTGCCAATATTTACCAGAAAAGTACCGGTGAGCGTTTATTCAAGCCGTGGGCCATCTTTAAGCGTCAGGATTTAAAAATTGCCGTTATTGGTCTGACTACTGACGATACGGCGAAAATTGGTAACCCGGAATTTTTCACCGATATTGAGTTTCGTAAGCCTGCGGACGAAGCCAAACTGGTGATCCAGGAACTCAATATGGGTGAAAAGCCAGATGTCATTATTGCTACCACACATATGGGGCATTATGACAACGGCAACCATGGTTCAAACGCTCCAGGTGATGTGGAAATGGCGCGCAGCCTGCCTGCGGGAGCGTTGGCGATGATTGTGGGTGGTCACTCACAGGATCCAGTGTGTATGGCGTCGGAGAATAAAAAGCAGGTTGATTACGTGCCGGGAACACCATGTGCGCCAGACAAGCAAAATGGTATCTGGATTGTACAGGCGCATGAGTGGGGGAAATATGTTGGTCGTGCAGACTTTGAATTCCGTAACGGCGAAATGAAAATGGTGAACTACCAACTTATTCCGGTAAACCTGAAGAAAAAAGTCACCTGGGATAACGGTAAAAGTGAGCGCGTACTTTACACCCCGGAAATCGTTGAAAATCAGCAGATGCTCTCTCTGCTGACGCCTTTCCAGAATAAAGGCAAAGCGCAACTGGAAGTTAAAATTGGTAGCGTAAATGCGCGTCTCGAAGGTGACCGTAGCAAAGTGCGGTTTGTGCAGACCAATATGGGGCGTTTGCTTCTGGCCGCACAAATGGCGCGTACCAGCGCTGATTTTGGTGTGATGAGCGGGGGGGGAATTCGTGACTCCATTGAAGGCGGTGATATTACTTATAAGAGCGTGCTGAAGGTACAACCGTTTGGCAACATAGTGGTGTATGCCGATATGAGCGGTAAAGAGGCCATTGACTATCTGACCGCGGTAGCGCAAATGAAGCCTGACTCCGGTGCTTATCCTCAGTTTGCTAACGTCAGCTTTGTGGCGAAAGACGGCAAGCTGAATGATTTGCAGATCAAGGGCGAACCTGTTGATCCGGCAAAAACCTATCGCATGGCAACGCTAAGCTTCAACGCCACGGGGGGAGATGGGTATCCGCGAATTGATAACAAACCGGGATACGTGAATACCGGGTTTATCGATGCGGAAGTGCTGAAAGAGTTCGTACAGAAGAATTCACCGCTGGATGCCAGCGCGTATGAACCGAAAGGTGAAGTGAGCTGGCAGTAACAGGGCTATTTTGTTCGCCATTTTGAACCCGGGCACTGCTCGGACAGAATGTGCAGAGTTGCGCCCTGTATCAGTAGCAGGCCCGGTAAACGTTGCGTTACCGGGCAAAAGAGAGTTAGTCACGACGTGCGATATCAGCGAATTTAGCATCCAGAATTTTTGCCAGATCGCTTGCGGCCAGTTCGATGTCCAGCCCGCGTTTACCACCGGAGACATAAATGGAGTCAAAGGTTTGGGCTGGTGCATCGATCACCGTAGGCAGGCGTTTTTTCTGTCCCAGCGGACTAATGCCGCCAACCAGATAGCCGGTAACGCGCTGTGCGACCATGGGGTCGGCCATATCGACTTTTTTAGCCCCTAACGCTTTCGCGACTTTTTTCAGATCCAATTGTCCGGCGACCGGCGTGACGGCGACCGCCAGCTGTTTCATATCGCCATTCATAGCAACCAGCAATGTCTTGTAGACCTGATCTGCATTCAGACCTAATTTACGTACCACTTCGTCGCCAAAGTTTGTCTCCGACGGATCGTGATCGTAGGCGTGGATCTGAAAAGAAATCTTGTTTTTTTCGAGTAATTTAACGGCGGGTGTCATAGCAATTATTCCTGACTAACACTAAATACGCTTTAAGCATACGCCTGATGACGGTGTAAAAAATAGTACCATCTTGCGCAATAGTATTGGCAGGATGCTGACTTTGAGCGACAATCAACCTGGATCGATGCATTAAGCATCGGCATAATAATAACGATGAAATTCCTCTTTGACGGGCCAATAGAAATATTGGCCATTTTTTTATCGCAACATCTCCGGCAAATTTCCTTCTCCATATAGATGAAGCGCGCCCACAGCCACCACATAGCGGCCAGCTGGCATTGCACAGAGTCGATCCCGCCAGGCTTCATTTCGCTGGTGCATCAGTACGTCATACAACGACTGGCTGAAGGTATTGGGTAGCTTAAGATCGCTATTCTCCGGTGGCGTTTTTAGCCACCACCCCATCATCTGTTGCAGCAGTCTGGCGTTGGTATGCCAGTGTGTCAGGGTGTCGTCCAGTAAAGCCAGACCATTATCCGGTAACTGACACAACAGATCGATTTGGCTGGATGCGCCTTCCAGCTCAACGATTGGCCTCTGCTCCCGTTTTGCCGCCTTTAGCAACTGGTAATCAATTCCGTATTCTGCTCGTAGCCCCAACTGTTGCGCTTGTGTTGCCTGTAGCACCATAGCGATTTGCCATAACGGTTGAGTCGAAAAGAGGGAAGGGGAAATACCCAGTTCATCGGTAATTTTATGCAGTTGCTGACGTTGATCTTCACTTATCCGCTCGTCAAGCGGCGCAAAGGAGGGGAGATCGCTAAAAGGGGAATCGTTGCCGGAAACGTCGGCTTCAACGATCAAGGCATCTGCTTGCCGAAGTTTTTTGAGCAGTTTTGCCGGGAGTGGGGCCATATCGCGGGTGCCCATATGGATACTACCCACGAGATGAAAATGGCGATTGCCGGGCAAAGAGATGTCAATGGCAGGCCAGGTATAATGGTTGCCGCGTAGTGCAGACCATAATGCTTTTACCCGGTATAACAGATCCATACGACCTCCCGTTGAAAAATCTCATGCTAGCGCGTGGTCATGGAAGGTGCAATGAGTGAAATGCCGGATACGTGTTGCTAATGGTATCCGGCAAGGCGATTACTCTTTGGGTTTAAAGCGCAGTAATCGGTTAGCGTTGCTCACTACGGTAATCGAAGAGAGCGCCATCGCAGCACCGGCAACCACAGGATTAAGCAAGGTTCCGGTGAAGGGCCACAAGATCCCGGCGGCAACGGGGATGCCGATGCTGTTGTAGATAAATGCGCCGAGCAGATTTTGTTTCATGTTACGCAGCGTCGCCCGCGAGATTGACAGCGCATCCGCAACGCCCATCAGACTATGGCGCATTAGCGTAATTGCTGCGGTTTCAATGGCGACATCGCTACCGCCACCCATCGCAATCCCCACATCGGCCTGGGCCAGTGCGGGTGCATCGTTAATACCATCACCAACCATGGCAACCTGACGCCCCTGGCTTTGCAGGCGTTTAATCGCATCGGCTTTGCCGTCAGGCAGGACGCCCGCAATCACTTCATCAATACCCGCTTCTTTAGCAATGGCGTTGGCGGTGGTCGGGTTATCCCCTGTGAGCATCACCAGACGATACCCAGCGCGGTGCAGACGCTGAAGTGCCGCCACGCTGTCACTGCGCAGTGGGTCACGTACTGCCAGCAGAGCTGCCGCTTTCCCGTCAATGGCCAACAGCACAGGGGTTGAACCCTGAGAGGCCTGTGCTGTGATTTCGGCGTCCATTGCTGTGGTGACAACCTGTTGTTCATTGAGCAGGGCCTGGTTCCCCAGAAGTAGTGAATGACCTTCCGCTTCGCCGCTGACCCCTAATCCGCGCAGCGTTCTGAAGCCATTCACCTGTGGCAGCACGGCATCACCGGCTTTGTCCAGAATTGCGCGGGCCAGCGGGTGGCTGGAACCTTGTTCAAGGGCCGCTGCCAGACGTATCACCTGAGCTTCATCGATATCACCGAACGTTTTGATGGCAACAACCTGCGGTTTACCTTCGGTCAGCGTCCCGGTCTTATCAAACACGACGGTATCAAGTGTGCTGGCACGTTGTAGTGCATCGGCATCACGTACCAGGACGCCAAACTCTGCGGCACGACCGACCCCCGAAATAATTGACATCGGCGTTGCCAGGCCCAGCGCGCAAGGGCAGGCGATAATCAGTACGGTGGTGGCAATGACCAGCGTATATACAATCTGCGGCGCCGGACCGAAGAAGTACCATATAGCGGCACTTACCAGTGCGATGACCACCACAACCGGCACAAATACGGAGGAGATTCTGTCGGCAAGTTTGCCAATTTCTGGCTTACTGCTTTGTGCCTGACGCACCATGCGAATAATGCGTGACAGCGTGGTGTGGCTGCCAACGGCACTGGCACGGAACAGTACACTGCCATCCTGAACCACGGTACCCGCGTGGACACTGTCGCCTTCTCCTTTTTGTTGCGGGATCGGCTCACCGGTCAGCATGGCTTCATCCATCCAGGCTTCACCCTGGGTGATTTCGCCATCTACCGGAACACGGTCGCCAGTGGTCAGGCGCAATAGCATTCCTGTTTGAACATCTGCCAGAGGGATACTTTTTTCACCTTCCTCAGTGACCACGCGTGCTGTTGGTGGGGTGAGGTCGAGCAGTTTTTCCAGTGCTTTAGAGGAGCGCTGACGAGCGCGCGCTTCCAGCATATGTCCGAGGTTAATCAGACCAATAATCATCGCACTGGCTTCATAATAGAGGTGTCGCGCTTCCATCGGGAACCATTGTGGCCAGAGGTTAACGCTCATGGAATAGAGCCATGCCACACCTGTACCCAGCGCCACCAGCGTATCCATTGTCGCGGTGCCGTTCATCAGGCTTTTCCACGCGCTGCGGTAAAAATGGCCGCCTGCAAATACCATTACGGCGAGCGTGGCGAGGCCAATTACCAACCACAGGCTGCGGTTGTCGGCGGTGACCATCATGTTATCGCCAATCATTCCCCATACCATGACAGGTATGCCCAGCAGTAGTGCGACCGCAGCCTGCCAGCGAAAGCGTTTCATAGTGGCAACGGCTGTTTCCTGCTGGCGCTCACGACGTTTAACATCATCTTCAATGGCTTCTGCGCCGTAGCCCGCTTTTTCCACGGCCTGAACTAATTGTTCGGCGGACGCACTGCCCATGACCAGCGCAGTACGTTCCGCCAGGTTCACCCGTGCCTGCGTGACGCCCGGTACGTTTTGCAACGCATTTTGTACACGAGAGACACAGCTGGCGCAGCTCATGCCGCTTAACAGCAACTGTTGGCTGTCATCTTCAGCCGTAGCTGCCGGAAGCTCAGGAGGGACCGCTGCCAGCGCTTCCGACGGGATTGATGACTCCGCCAGCGGTTTAGCCTTTGGGTGGCTTAACTCTGCGCCATAACCGGCTTGCTTGATGGTTTCAATCAGTGCTTCAGCGCTGGCGCTACCAGTGACGTGCGCTTCAGTCACGGTGACATCCGCTTGCTCAACGTCCGGACGTTGTTCCAGGCTTTCTTTTACGCGTTTAACGCAATGACCACAGGACAAACCGTCCAGGGTCAGGTCGATCGTTTGAGACATAACAAACTCCTTTCTTACGGGATTAACTGACTGTGATAAAGGTTAAACCTTCCGGCAAGGGGAAGGTCAAGCGTTTAAATTGCTGATTGAAAGGGATTTTTAAAATCAGCGTCCACATAGCGTCCACACTTCGAAAAAAGTGTCCACATTACAAAGACAAAGCCCCGCGTATGAGCGGGGCTTTTTTTGTACATATTGAGTGGATGGAAAGATCAAACCTTAAACCACCAGTTTATAAAATCTCGGTTTCACTTCATTTCTTCCAGTACATTGTGTAACAGGGATATGACTTCATTAAGTTCGGTATAATCCTCTGGTGTGCCAAAGTAAGAGTAATGATCTCCAGATACAAAATCCCAGTGCATTTTATCTGTCTTCATTGCTGTTGAAACTTTCAAATGTTTATATTTCTCAAGGAATTCAAATCTTGTCGCCTCTGACATAAGTAAGCAGAGTTGAAAGGCTTTCTGATCACAGCTCGCATAATTTTTTATCGCCATTTCTGTAATGATATTGGGATCGAATTGCTTACTATCTCTGTTGTTACTAACCGTACATTCTCTAAATTTATCCAAAAATTCATATGATTGTGATAAAAACTTGTCCCTACGCCACTCGTAAAGCGCCTTTATACGGTTGTTTTGTGCAATCTTCCAGTTGACCCAAGCTGTTGCTGCCACCCCAATTAGAGAGCCAGCAGCAGCAATCAAGCCAATGTGTAAACTTGTTAATTCCATTTCAATCCCCACTAATCAAACCCTTTGATCATTTTCTATATCACTATCGCTGCGTTTTGCAAAACCTGAAAACATAGCGACAAGCAGCATGACAAAGAAACAGCGTAATAATAAAAAATTCAGGTCCATGACCGGCAACAAGGTTGAATCCTTCACGCCAGGGCGCGGAAGCGTGATCACATTTGGCGAACCCGAACCCATCCTGACGACCGGCACGGATTATCACAATATCTGGTATGACAATGAGTATGACCACTGGCGACTTCCGATTGATCGCCTGGCGCTGGCCCAGTTGCCGAACCTTAACGGCCAGCACGGCGGGGTGCTGTATGCACGGCGCAATATGGTGGCCGGTGGCTACATCGGCGGCGGCCTGACGCCTGACCAGGTCGAACAGGCTGTCTTTGATTACCTGATCTTTGGTGACGTCGCTATCCTGAAAATTCGTAACGTATTCGGGGAAGTGATCGACCTGCTGCCGTTGCCGTCGCTGTATCTGCGCTGCCGGAAAGACGGGGCGTTTGCTGTTTTGCAGGAAGGGCCAGCGCTTATCTATGACCCGGAAGACATCGTCTTCTTTAAAATGTACGACCCGCGCCAGCAGGTGTATGGCCTGCCTGACTATATCGGCGGCATCCATTCAGTGTTACTCAACAGTGAGGCAACCATCTTCCGGCGCCGTTACTACAATAACGGGGCGCACATGGGCTTTATTCTCTATACCAGCGATCCCAATCTCACGCTGGAAATGGAAAACGAAATCAAAGAGAAGATCGCCCAGTCCAAAGGGCTGGGTAACTTCCGCAATATGTTTATCAACATCCCGAAGGGCGACCCGGAAGGGGTTAAAATCATGCCAGTGGGCGAAGTCAGCGCAAAGGATGAATTCGCCAACATCAAAGGGATCACCGCGCAGGATATCTTTACCGCCCACCGTTTCCCCGCTGGCTTGGCGGGTATCATCCCGACTAACGGCTCTGTAATGGGCAACCCTGAAACTGCCCGCACAACCTATCGCAAGGATGAAGTTATCCCCTTGCAGCGCAAGCTAATGAACGGCATCAACAATGACCCGGAGATCCCCGCACACTTGCACCTGGTTTTTGACGTGGATATCCCGGCAATTACCACCGAAAAGGGCGAAAAATGAGCGCAGTTAAGTTAAAATCATCCCCATTGTTAGCAATGGCGTGCGGGATGGTGAACATGCGAGTTTTTAAAATTAAATGTCCTGAATGCGGCTCACCGGACATCATTCGTAAATCTGACTGGAAAGACAAAAAACTGGCTGATTTATACTGCGCCTGCACAGAAGTTGAATGCGGCTACACCTTTGTTTTTAACGCTCAGTTTTCACATACCCTCAGCCCCAGCGGGCTGACCGGCAACAAGTTGGTTAAATTTCTGATTGACCGGCTCAAGCCGGAAGAACGTCAATTCGCGCTGGACCTGCTCAACGGCCAGACGGCATAAAAAAAGCCCGCGCAAAGCGGGCTTTTTTCAATGTTGGGGATATTCAATCATCATGAGGGTATGATTTAGAAAGTTCCACATAGTTATCAGCAATCCAGGTGCGGATTTTCTTGGTGCTTTGTATGTCGGAAGGTAAGTGCTCATGAATCATCCATTCACAAATCCTCCTGACCTTCTGATTCAACTTAGAATTATTTTTCCCTGTCAGTGCATTTAAGAAATGAAGGACCTCATATTTTTCATTCCTATTCAATCGCTTACTATCTGACATAATAACTTTTGGGTCGTCAGAAACGTCAGTTGCAGTATCGACATACTCATCTTTGTAAAGGAGGTCGTTAACAGTCAAATCGTCTGTTGTATATCTCCTCATTCTCATTACGGACCAACTTTTCGTTGTCAATAGACCTTGACGATTGTCAGTGATTTCAGCGAATAAATGACGTCCTTTCTTACCATTAAACTGAATAAAGGATTTGCTTAGCTCACTCGCACTAGCTTTTGAAATCACATAAAAGCAATGTGGCAAATCATATCGCCATGTAGTGACCTTTTCTTCCTGGTCGAGCCATTTTTTTACATCTTCGCGCGAACCAGCTGTATCGGAGTAGTTAAAAATGTAGAGCTTATTCACTCTGACTCCTTATTGATAACAATTTCTTCTTCAGGTTTTGGATGAGATTCAAGTCTGATCAAATCAGGATTTGATATCACCTCTAAACTACGCGCGTCTATAGGTCCAATAGAACCCTTTTCCTCTATCAACTCAATGACTTGCTTCTTTAATTGATACCCTTCAGATTGCAATCTATCAGGGCTTCTTAGAGCAAAATAGCCGTAAAAAATGATACTTGCGGTAGGTGGAACTATAGCTAGAAAATCGACCACCCAGGATTCTGCCCCTTTGGACCAAAAAATCACGCCCAATGAAGGGATTGATACCAATCCACATATCCACAATAGTGGATTCATAACGTTTTTAACGGTTACTTTTTCGACCGAACTTTGTGACTTTGCAGCCAACCGATCAAACATCTTAACCTCGTCTAATTGAGGGCATAAAAATCAACTTTGGGCTTAGAAGTCTGACGTTTAACGATTAAGCTTGCAATAAAAACTGATTGCTATCCTTGAAGAACATCTATCTACCTTCTAATAAGGTCTGACGCAATTTTAATTGATATTCAATAGGTTTCCTCTAAATCTGACTCTTTCACGCGGGCTCTTTGCCGCCCGCACCCGCAGAATCACGCCAACCGACGCAACTCGTTGCGACGGCCAGCGCGATTGCATTCATTCTTTTGGGTGGCGACCTTCCGCATCCGCCAGCATTTTTTGATACTCCCCGACCGGATCAAACCGCAGCTGCGTGGCATCAATGCCGTGGTTATCCCGCAGACGTTCCCATAATTTATTCACCATCCGTGACTCATCAGGTAATTGACGCGTTATCAACTGGCCGTCAGCACTGGCCTGATAAACTTTGCCGCCAATCTCCATACGACTCCCCATTAACAGCGAAACGGCCTGAATCTCTGAAATCTCAACCGAACACAACGCCGCATCAGCCAGCAGACTGGCAACCGCAGGGGCAAGCGCTGCCCGCCTGGCTTTTTCAGCCGCCGATCTGGCCTCGGTTTTTTCAACGGCAGAACGCCAGGCGACATCTAATTCGCTTCCTGGCTCATAAGGTGATCCGTTTTGCCGCCTTTTGAATGGTGTTTCACGTAGTCGCCGCATCAATTTGCGCCGCGTTGGCTGGTCCATATCTTCAAAATCGACGATTTCATCGTCTGAATCTTCTGTCTTTAACTCTCCGTCAGCTGGCACAGCCATTTCTGACAGTGAAAAATCGGTGATTTTTTCGTCTTCCGTAGAGTTATTGACAGAACTCCAAGCGTCGCCGGCTGGCGACGGCAAAAGGTCAAAACCCTGACCGGGGCCGTTTTTAGCCCCGGTGGTGATACTGGATTTAGCGCGGATTTTCCACTTAACCAGACGGGTGCAAATGCGCGAAACTTCCCCCAGACGCGGCGACCAGACGCCATAAACCTTTTCGGGGATCTCACAATAAGGGTTCATCTCATCGGCGGGCTGGTACGCTAGATGGACAACGTAGTCTTTACGTGGGATGAGAACACCACCCTGACGGATGATATAGGTTGCAAAACATCCCACATCCGCAGCGGCGCAAACTGCGTCCATGTCAGGATCTGCAAGTAACGGGGCACCGCGTTTGAAGGTGTTCGCTATTTTCTTCTGGGGCGTCACCTGATTGCTCAGTTTGCGCAATTCGCGGTAAACCGTGACCGGTGGCTGCCCGATGGGCTGAAACTGACGGATACGGTGAAGGGATGCCCACGCCATTGCATACTTAGCCGTTTCATTCAGCGGCTTGCCCGTTTCATCGTCAAGTTCACCGGCAAGGGCGTGACCATCAATATTCTTTGAAATGTATTTAGCAATGTACGCCGTTGCAGATCCCTTGCTGGGATCAATTTTTTTTGACTTGAAACGGGCACCTGTATTCCGGCCTAACTCGTCTCCGTCTTCTGCAATAAAGTAAGCACGCAGGATCGCAATAGTGGCTTTGACTTCCGCTTTTGGCATGAACAGCAACGCGTGCCAGTGTGGTGTTCCGTCATGATGTGGCTCCGCCACCCGGAACCCATACGGGCGCAATTCTTCGCGCTTTAGCTTGGCAGTCGCACGGCTCCAGACGCGGCATAAATACCGCTGCGCCTCGGCAATCGTCGTATGGTTCCATTTGCCGTTATTGTGCCCTGAGTGAATATTGCTGTGATATTTCGAAGGGCAGGTAATGGTCAGGAAGATGCCCACATCCCCGCACTGTTGTGCGACAAGCTCAACACCAGCCATACGCGCCATTAACTCATGACGGCGAATAGCCGGGTTAGATGTGGATTTGTTAATCATTTCCTCAAGTGACGAGACGTTGCCGTCTTCATCAACGAGCTCATGGCTTTTGAAGAAATCGCGGTTTTTGCGGCGCTGCTCCTGCCACTCAATCAGGCTCGACGCGCTGATATAGGGATGGGCTTTTTTATGCACGGCACCCGTCGCACGTAACTGGTTTTCGCGCCAGTCACAACGCAAGCGCCAGATTTTACGGCCCCACCAGTCCGGTGATGACATACGCAAAATGGCGGTGAAGATGCGTTCGCGTTCCCATTCACCGCGCCACGCAGGAGGCACTACACGCAAAGACAACGCCTCGCGGCCCAGGTGCCAATATAGCCAGTCGAGATCGTCATTGCTCATCGTCTCAACCTGCACCCCCAGCGCTGTGCATTCTGTTTCAAACATTTCCGCCATGCGGCTGGCTATCTCATTCGTGGCGCTCAGTGCTTACCGTTTGGTAAAATCTGCCAGTCGTTGCCAGCGCCCCCGCCAGTATGCGGCCAGTTCGCTGGCGACATCCGTCGCGACCCCTTGCCGGATACGGACAGCATCAAGACGCAGCAATGATTTTTTCACGGTCCCCATAAGAAAATCATTAATGTGTCTGGCTTCACGATTGGCGCGTAACCATTCAATTTTTTTGCGCCAGACTTCGCGAATGAAGAACGGCTCTGATACTAAACGGGCCTCGACGCCTTCCGGCGTATTCGCCCAGGCCATCGACGCAGCTTTGGCCGCCTCACTTTCCTTGCGGATAAAATTCTGATGGGTAGCCAGTGGAATGCCGCGCGGTTCGTATCGCTCCAGCGACAGGATCAGCGCGTCACGGTTGCGAACTTCACCAGGGTTATAACCGGCACGTTTGAAAAGCCGGTCGATATGTTTTTCAACGGCTGGATGATGCGCCACCGCCCCGGCAAGCGGGGCGATTTTTTTCGGCTCGTAGATGTACGGGCCAACGGCTGGGCGCGGTGCGTTCCAAGGCCATGCGAAATCAGTCATGGTAACCCTCAGAACGGTAAATCATCGCTGCAATAACCTGGATCAACAGCGAGCGAAACCAGACTGCCGCGCCGGAAACTTAGTGCTCCGGTGTAAGTGGAAAAGGCTACCGTGTCGCGAATACAAACACCGTCATAAAAAGCGTCGAACTCAACCAACCAGATGCTTCCCAGTTGCCAGCGGTCGTGGATGCGCTCAACAACCATAGTCGCGGTGATTTCACCGTCCGGGCTGGCGGGGTCAAATCCAATAAATTCCAGAACAGTAGCCATCAGAATGCTTCCTCATCAACAAATCGTTCGCGGGGTTCAAGCCCGAACGCGTGCGACCCCATGCACTCCAGCGCGTCCGGGCAATGACCACAGCCACCATCGACTGCGCGACCGTTGACGCTGCACACTTTGAGAACGCCGATCACCTCTCTGGCTTTATTGCGGTTGTTTTTGTCGGCACTGACAGAACGCTGCATGCTGATTTCATGCAGATTGAAAGGCTGGTAAATCTCGCGGGTTTCTGGTGTATCGCTGTTAGAAATAACAACTGGCGCACCCCATTCGTGGTTTGCTGCCAGCAAGGCGGCAACAAGCTGGTGATGTTCTTTCTTACCGAATGGGGTGATGTGGTATTGAGTGAAGTTCGCGGTTTCACTTTCAGGGAGGTAAGGCGGATCACAATAAATGACAGTGTCGGGACTGGTCATTACTTTGATGGTGCTCTTGAATGAGCTGCAAAGAAAAATCGCTTTTGTGTCGTTTGCTTTTTCAGAGAACAAGCGGATCTGTTCTTCCGGGAAGTAAGGCGGGGATTTGTGTTTACCAAACGGAACGTTATATCCGCCCTGGCGGTTATAGCGCACAACCCCGTTATAACCGTGGCGATTCAGGTAAAGAAATTGAGCAGCGCGAACAACCTTTCCAACGTCCGGCCCATTCTCAAACATATTGTGCGGGGCCATGCAATCACGGGCGCGGTCGTTGAAGTCATCACGGACCCATTTATAGCCGTCCTTGTCCCCATAAGCCTTAAACAGATAACGGGCATAATCGATCACCTCATCAGGCCAATGAGTGATCTGGCGATAAAGGTTGATTAAATCCGGGTTGATATCGCCCAGAACATAACGACGATATTCGGTATTCAGAAAAACAGAAGCACCGCCGACGAACGGTTCGATCAGGCAGTCTGCTTTAGGTAAGTGCTGGAGTAGATCGGGAATAACACGACCTTTATGGGGGATCCCATGATTTACCAGATTGATGCACGGTGCCTTATCGATTACCGGGCATACAGACTGGGGCAGGGGATCAAGGCTTCAACGATTAATCACGGCCTTTTTGCGCTAAGTGGAGTGTTTAAAGCGATGGCAGAGATTGACGAGTTTCACGGTGAAAATCCTGTTGCGGCAATTTCAGCATTGAAAGAGCCAAAAACAGAAATGTCATATTTCACACAATCGGAAGTGGATCGGTTGCTGTCTCTTTGCTCTGGTGATTATTACCGAATCGCCGTTCTGTTACTGGCGACCGGTGCCCGGTGGGGTGAAGCCTATCAGCTTAAGGCTGAAAATATCGTCGGAAACAGGGTCATGTTTACTATCACCAAAAATGGTGAAAGACGAGCTGTTCCCATATCAGATGATATTGCAAAGATAGTAAAAATTCGGGAGTCGGGAAGGTTGTTTCGCGTCAGTTATAAAACTTTCCGCCTACGCATGAAAGAGGCTAAACCCAACTTGCCAGATGGGCAGGCTGCGCACGCGCTACGCCATACGTTCGCAACGCATTTCATGATGAAGGGCGGAAATATTATTGCTTTACAACGTATTCTGGGACATTCCGATATTTCGCAAACTATGACTTATGCTCACTTCGCACCGGACTATTTACTGGATGCAGTGAGCTACAATCCTCTTAGTGGAATGTCCACATTGTGTCCACACTCTGGAGGCGATATGGGGGTTTTGAGGGTTAGTTAAGTCTGTAAAATACTGAATTGGCGCAGTGCCTTGCGGTACTGCGCTTCTTGAAAACCTTCCAGCAAGGGGAAGGTCAAGGGAGTTTTTAGAAAAGATGAAAAAAGGCAGAAAGTCGGGAACGCAGCGACCGGCGTTCCCGGTAAGTTATTGATTGAGGACGATGAGTGGCGTTTGATTTGCCGGTTCATTTATCACCGTGAGATCGGCGCCGTAAAGCGCATTCAACGGCTGCTGTTTCAGTACCTCCTGCGGGCTACCGTTATCGACTATCTTGCCGTGTTCCATCAGCACGACACGGTCGGCATAGCGTGCAGCAAGATTGAGATCATGCAGTACGCAGCAGACATTAAACTGCCGTTCACGTACCAGATGCCGCAGTAAACGAAAAAGGTGCTGCTGGTGGTGAATATCCAGTGCGGAAGTAGGTTCATCCAGAAACAGCCACTTTGGTGCAGGTTCCGGCTCCCAAAGCTGTACCAGCAGACGCGCTAACTGTACTCGCTGCTGCTCTCCTCCCGACAAGTGTCGATAGTCGCGGGTAGCCAGGTTCTGGCAATCACATAAGTTCATGATATGGTCAGTTTCATCACCCGTGTTGCGCGTGCGATACGGATGCCTGCCCATACGAATGACTTCCTGAACGCTAAACGGGAACGCCATATGGCTGTTCTGGCGCATCACCGCGCGAGTTTTTGCCAGCTCGGTTATTGACCATTCATTCAGCGGTTTGCCGAGCAGCGAGCAGCGTCCACTTTGTGGCTTCAGATAACCCGTGAGCTGACGCAACAACGTTGATTTCCCTGCTCCATTGGGACCAAGTATGGCGATGATTTCGCCGCCTGGTAGCGTCAGAGAGACGTTATCAGTGAGTCGACGCCCATGAATGCTGTAAACCAGATTCTCGGCGATAATCATGACACCCTCCGGCTGCGCAGTATCAGCCACAGAAAATATGGCCCGCCAATCAGGCTGGTCAACAAACCGACGGGCATTTCTGCTGGCTGCACCAATGTACGGGCCAGGGTGTCGGCAACCAGTAATAAACATGCGCCTGCCAGTGTGGAGCAGGGAATAAGCCAGCGATGATCGGCACCAGTGGTCATTCTGATCAGATGTGGAATCACCAGACCAATAAAGCCAATCACTCCGCTCACCGAAACGGCTGCGCCCACCAGCAGTGAGCTTAGCAACAGCAGTTGTTGCCGTTTACGTTTTACGTTCACTCCCAGGTAGTGTGCCTCTTCATCACCTAACTGCAGCAAATTTAGCGTTCCGGCGAGACAGGCGGTTACCACAACGGCAGGAAGTACAAAGGAGCTGGCTACCAGCAGCGTTGGCCACTGCGCCTGCCCGAGATTACCCATCATCCACAGTGTCAGCTGGCGTAACTGCTGTTCATCGCCAATGTAACTCAGCACGCCGATTGCTGCGCCGCACAGGGCATTGATGGCGATCCCGGCTAACAGCAGTTGCATCATACCGCCGTGGTGGTGGCGCTGGCTTATCAGGAAAATTATCGTGCAAACCACCATGCTGCCTGCAACGGCAAAAATCATCTGCTCATACAGCACCAGCACAACAGGGAACGAAAACGGAATCACAATCGCGATGCCAACCATTAGCGCAGAGCCACTGCTGACGCCCAGCAGACCAGGGTCGGCCATCGGATTGCGAAAAAGTCCCTGCATGATGACACCTGCTGTTGCCAGCGCACCACCAACGAGGACGGCCAGTAAGACGCGCGGCAGGCGAATATTTAACCAGATATCACGATATTCTTCATCGAACAGAGCGCTGAAGCTAATGTTCAGCGCTCCCTGGCTGGCACCGAAAAGCATCAGCGCGAGCAATAATAGTGACAGGCCCGTCAATATGCTGACGGACGAAAGTGAGTCCTTGAGCACGCAAAACTCCATAACGTCTTTGCGGCGCGGAGCTCCCGCGCCGCGAGGGGATTACGCAGGTTTCAATTCAGGTTCAACCAGACTGTAGATCTGATTGTTAAGTGCAGGCGCATTGGCCAGTTCGCGAATATGTGCGGCAACATCCGCACGCATTACAAACCCGTGGCACTCCTGGCCTTGTATTCGCTGCGCCTTGCCTGTTGCTTCACCATTAAGCAGTCCGCCAGGGCGGAGAATGGCGTAGTCCAGTTGACTGGTTTGCAACCAGCTTTCAGCCAGCGATTTTTCCCGTACAGCCTGACCAAAGGCGGCCTTTGCCCGGGCGGATAAAAAAGGCCAACTGTCACCGCAGCCCAGCGATGTCACGAGGATCATCCGTTTGATGCCCGCTTTCTCGGCTTCATCAATCACGGTTCTGTGCGCCAGATAATCCTGAGTGCCGCCCATTGAGGAGATCAGCGTGGCATGTGGACCTGCAGCGCGGCAGGCGCAGGCGACTACCTGGCTATCGCAGGCATCGCCAATAAAAACCTGCACACCTCTTTCCTGTAATCCGGCAGCAACCTGTGCGTTGCGAATAACAGCAATCACCGGGCGTTGTTCTGCCAGCGCCAGTTCAAGTGTTTTTGCTCCGACACCGTTACCACCCGCGCCGAAAATAAGCCATGGAGACATCAGGCAAGTTCCTTTAGCGTTGAAGCCAGCGCGTGAAAGGCGCTGACCTGTTCGGCCAGTAGCTGGCGATGCTCATCCCTGCCGAGGAATATCTTGAACATTGCGCTACCCGCCTGGTTAAAGAAGAGGATGGACGCGGTGTCCATACCCATAAATTTGCGTTCAATCAGGGCAATATGCGTGCAGTTTTCTGCCTTGATATGACCGGTCATTCCTTTTTTCCCGCGCAGGTTGAAGTAGCCGTGACGGTGAAATCCGGATGGCAGTTCGCCAGTGAATTCCAGAATGACATCAGCAGTATGGACCAGGGTTGTGACTTTTCCCCATTCGCTGACCGTTTCCCAGACGGTATCAAACTTATCGCCGGAAACCAGCGTCAAGGAAGGGAGGTTTTTCACTACTTCCAGCAGCGTGGTGTTGTACTGGGCGGCGATGGCTTCCAGCGTACCGTCCGGCTCAGTTTTTAAAAAATCCTGTAAAGAGACATGGCTCATAAATCACTCCTGTTATGGTTGCTCTACCGCAATACGCGGTGCGTTAAGTTCCTGAATAAGCTCATCAAGGGACTGTAAAATATTGCTTGCCCAAAAGCGTCCTTCATTGGTGAGGCGCAGACAGGTGCTGGCATCGTGCGTCAGGCCAGCCTGGTGCCATTGGCTCAGTAAGGGGAGTAGTTTCTGAGCATGAGGCGTGAGTTCATCCAGCGGGACGCGGGCTGTTTCAATGCCTGCCTGTAGCGTATGTCGCCACTGGAAACCGCGCTCGGCGGTACGCCTCATCATCATTAGCGGCTTTTTCCCGGCGGCAATGGATTCATGCCAGGTGGTCAGATTGCGTTCGACCATCCAGGAGTAGCCATTAACCGATCCCCCCGCGCCAGAGCCAAACGCCAGGCAGTCGGCCCCCTGTTTAATCAGCAGGTTGTACAGGTTGCGCTCGCGCGTTGTACGCGCCCAGTGGCTGTTGCTGATGCAGCGCCAGCCCGCGTTATCCATAAATTCACAGCCCTGTAGATAGAGATCGCGGCGCTCGGCTGGGGAGGGCACGGTCGTACGTCCGGTTTCAACCGCTTTGCCAAGAGGGGTATTAGGAATGAGGTTTAGTGCATAGAGGTCAACACCGTCGAGACCGATATCACGTGCGATTGCCAGGTCTTCGCCCCACAGTTTTGCGTCCTGTCCCGGCAGACCAAACAGCAGATCACATACCACGGCAGCACGATCCCGCTGAACCAGCCCTTGCATAAATGCAATGGCGGTTGGGCCATCTGAGGTTCGGGCCATTTTTTTGCGGATCCGACTATTAAAAGACTGAATACCGATCGAAAACCGATTAGCCCCGGCATCCAGGCAGGCATCGATTCGGGCATCGTCAAAGTTGAGTACCCGACCTTCAATCGTTATTTCACAATCCGGAGCCAGAGGTAGCTTTTCACGCAGCGCAGTGATGATTCTGGCCAGATCCCGTGCCGACAGCGCCGATGGTGTACCGCCGCCAAAATAGACGGCGTGAATCGGTGCTGACTGGTGTAATGGGCTGTCGGCCTCCATCTCTATTTCACGCAATAGTGCGTTGGTATAGCGAGTGCAGTGATCTTCTTCAAACCGGTTTTGATAAAAACCGCAGAAAGTACAGTGTGTTGCACAAAAGGGGATATGCAGGTACACCAGTCGTTTACGTGGAGGGACGGTCTGGCTGATGACATTCTGCCAGGTTTGTGACAACAACTCTTTTGCAACAGGGATAGCCCCGCGCCACGGCATCGTGGCGCGGCGATCCTTAAATGGTTGGTTTCCCTCCAGAGCAAAATGTGGGGTGAGATCCAGCGTGTCTTGAGTTTTCATACTTCTTTATAAATCCCTTTCGTGTGGCCAGAATTGCTGGTGTAGCGCTTCAACCGCGTCAGCGACGCGAGGACCCATGCCCAGGATCAGCGCCTGGTCTATCGTCACAATGCGCTGATTTTTCCAGGCGGCGGTGCGGGTAATACCGGCAATAGCGCTGAGACGATTAAGATCGCCATCCACCATTTGTGACGTCACGACGATGACCTGCGGATTTGCGGCAATCAACGACTCTGCGCTGTAGCTTTTATACTGGGCATGTGAGGCGACATTCTGTGCCCCGGCAAGCGTCAAAATGGCATCGGCAACGCTGCCTTTCCCGGCGACCTGTGGCGCGCTGCCACCGGCGGAGAGGATAAACATGGCTTTAACCGGCGCTTTTTTTGCCGCCACACTCTGCTGAACGCGATCCAGACGCTGATGAATACGCTTGACCAACGCATCGCCTTGTTCAGGCATTCGCAGTGTTTTTGCCAGCTCATGGATATTGGCGTACATCTGCTCAACCGTGGCCGGTACACGCGGCAAGGTGACAACATTCACTTTTTGTGCCCGCAGTTGATCCAGTACGATCTGTGGGCCAGCGTCCTGCCAGGTGATAAAGCTATCCGGATGCAGCGATAAAATGCCTTCGCTGCTCAGTTGCTTCCAGTAACCGATATGTGGAAGCGCTGCAGTTTCTGGCGGATAAGAGGTGGTTTCATCGACGCCAACCACGTAGTTCCCGGCACCTATGGCGTAGATCAGTTCGATCAGCGATCCGCCCGCCGCCACCAGACGTTCGGCGGACTGCGCGTTGAAGATGCAGGCGAGGCTCAGTAAACCAATAATGAGTTTCTTCATTGTCAGAAATTCCACGCAAAGCCAACCGCGGCATTGAAACCCGCTTCCGGAATAGATTCATGTGCGGTTCTGTAACGTTTATCGGTCAGGTTATTGAGTGCCAGATTGACCTGATACTGATCCTGCGGACCGAATTCGGTATTGAAGGCGAGATTAAGCGTTGCCCAGCCCGGATAATTTATTTCCGTACTTCCGGTGTTATCTTTGGCGCTGGAGGCCGCGCGGATAAACACATCTGAGGTCACGTTAGCGGCATTCAGCAGCAAGGTATGTTTCAGACCCACGCGTCCAGTCAGTGTTGGTTCGCCGGTATCCCAGGTTTTCATGGTGTCGCCTTCATACTGGCGGCGAATAATGTTGCCGCTCAGATAGGGGGATACTGCCCATCCGTTGTACTCTGCGCTTAACTCCATGCCCCAGGTTTTGGCGCGATCGATGTTGTCGTAGTAGAAATAGCCTCCTCGTGAAGAGTTGCTATTGCCTTTGCACACGGGGTTGCCGGCACAAGCCAGGCTGGCGATATAGTCTTTGGCTTCTGAATAGTAAATCGCGCCGTCAATCAGCCACATCCCCCCTTTATAACGGGCTCCCAGCTCATAGTTATTGGAGTGTTCCGCTTTCAGGTCTGGATTACCGTAGGTGACGCTGCCACCCGCAGATGTCTGCATAAACAGCTGAGTGAGCGTCGGGAAGACATAACCCTGCGCATAGGCTGCACGTAGCTCGAGATCTTTAAAGCCGGAATAACGCAGGCTGGTAGAGGTGACCAGTTCATCGTCATGTACTGAGTTTCCTCCTGCTGATTGCCATGTGGTTCCGCTGCTTTGCGTCGTTTGCGTATCGTTACGATTGAGTTTTGAAGAGAGCCAGTATTGGCGAGCACCAACGGTCCACGTCCAGTTATCGGCAAAACGCCAGTCGTTTTGTGCAAACAAAGAGGTGTTGCTTTGTTCGGCTTCAATATGAGATAGCGTCCGGGTTTGTGTATCAAAGTTGCCAGTCGCCGCCGTCTGACGCGTATTGCCGTCTGTGTCTTGTTTCACTTTGTCGTGTTGATACTGAGTACCAATGACCAGTTCGTTGTTCGCCGGAAGGGAGATATTTCCCTGAAACGTGACACCCTGGGTGTATTGTTTATCGTTGGTATAAGTCTGCTTATTCACCGTCAGCGCTTTGATCGCTGGGTTGGGAATAACCTGAGTGGTTTTGACCCGGTTCTCAAACTTACGCTCTATCGTCTGATTGTATGCGTCAATATGGATTTTCTTCAGGTAATCCCCGTCTGCCGCGTAGTCATAGAACAGACCTACTTTTTCGCGTTCCAGTTTAGGTATTTTGACGCTGAAGTCGTCGAACTGACCTTCCGGATCGTTAAACCAGGTTTGTGTGGACAGTTTGTAACGGTCGAGTGACAGACCGATTTTATGGCGATCGAGGTTATAGCCAAGCCAGACGCCCTGGCCGTTATTGAGGAAGTTGGTATTCGATAACCTTCCGTCAGGCGTATCGCGATCGCCCTGATCGGAATAGCTACCATTGATACGGTAATCAAAATTTTCAATGCTACCCCAGGCGGCTGCCGATTCTTCCCATCCTGCCGTCGCGGAGTTGTAGACTGCTTTAATGCTCCCGGCAAGGGGCTTATCGCCGCCTTTTTTCGTAATAAAGTTCACCACCCCGCCAATAGCCTGCGAACCATAGAGTACGGAGTAAGGGCCTTTGACAACCTCGATACGTTCCAGGGCTGATTCGTCAATAAGCAGGCCAGCGCCGTAGTTTTGACCGGCGCGCTGGTAGCTGACGACCTGACCGTCTATGAGTATCAGTACGCGTGAAGAGGCTTCACCGCGGATGCGGATTTGTTTTCGGCCTGCAAGGGCATTATCAGTGACTTCAACGCCGGGTATATCCTTTAAATCGTCGGCAATAGAAACGTTGGTGGAGTTTTGCAACGTCTGGCGGTCAATAACCTGAATCGTCGCCGGGCTTTCCCAGAGACTGCTTTCCGAACGGTTTGCCGTGACGATCACCGTGTCGTCGGCTGATGCTGATGTGTGTGTGGTCGTAGTTGTCGATGCTGAAACAGCCCCTGAAACACATAATGTCAGAGCTGAAAGAATAAACGGCCTTTGGCTAATCCGTGGCAACATAAGAGAACCTTTTATTGAATGTTAATGATCATCATTATCATTCGCGTTTGTATATAAAATTGTATCCAGATGTTCAATATCAAAGGTGTAAAACCAATACATCTTTTGATTTGAATCAATTTTGTATCGTTGATGCGGGTGGAATTGTGATCGGGATGGCGCATAACCTTGTGAATAGGCTGGCTTTTTAAATTAATCGTTGATGTACCTGTTGGGGCGTTTCGCCGGATAAGGGATTACTGCAATCTGGGCTATAATGTGGCTCTGCATTGAGAGAGCTGTGGGGGATGATGTGAATATTAGTGATGTGGCGAAAAAAACCGGATTAACCAGTAAAGCTATTCGCTTTTATGAAGACAAAGGGCTGGTGACTCCGCCGCTGCGTAGCGAGAACGGATACCGCACTTATACCCAGCAACATCTGAATGAACTGACGTTGTTGCGACAAGCGCGGCAGGTTGGGTTTAATCTCGAAGAGTGCGGTGAGCTGGTGAACCTGTTTAACGATCCGGCACGTCACAGCGCAGATGTAAAAAAACGTACTCTCGAGAAGGTGGCTGAAATCGAACGGCATATCAGCGAATTACAGGCGATGCGGGGACATTTGCTGGCGCTGGCAAACAGTTGCCCTGGCGATGACAGCGCCGAATGTCCAATTATTGATAATCTCTCCGGCTGTTGTCATCACAAAGCAAAGGTTTAGCGGCGAGAGGGATTGAGCATAAATACTACCGTACCGCGATACCACGGGGATTTTTCAAGCTGAGCTTCAGCCTGCGGATCCCGGCTACCGTTTTGCACCAGCCCAAGCTTAAATGGTATGCGTAACCGGATGAGCGCGGGCAAATACGCCTGATAATTTGCCACAGTGTGACGTCCCTGATAGCTCTGAACTACCAGTTCATCGACCGGCAATGCGTTCAGCGTGGCGATATCGCCGGTTTTCGCCCAGTCCAGCAGCCCGGTAACGCCAAGGGCGAACTCTGGCGGTAACTGTTGGCGAAGCTGACGCAGAAAGTGAGCGTAATCCGTGAGCTGATGAGTTGCGGCGTCAAAATCAACCTGCAAACCGACGACGTGATTCCCTGCAGACTGCCAGCGTTGCAACAGCCGTATGATACGCGCCGGAATCTCTTCCGGCACGTCGAGGGTGGTGAAGCGTACGGTCAGCCAGATTGTTGGAAATGTCAGACGACTGACCGGCAAGCCGAGCCGCTGAAAGATTACTTCCCCTGACTGAGCGACTACTTCACCCTGATGCAAATAGACCGTTTGCGCGTTCTGGAGTTCGTTGCTGGCTTTCACTCCTGACCACAACCAGAAGGCCGGATGGTCGCGGGCGGTGACAATTTCCGTAGCCTGTACCTGTCCGGCCAGCAGCGCAGCTACCAGTAATATTTGAGTTTTTGCGCCCACGGGCTTCCTGGATACTGTGTCTTCAGTTGCGTGAACCACTCTTTACGCTGTGATTTATCCACCTCTGCGCCACCGCATTCGTTCGAACCTGATGGTGCATAGCACATGATGGCGCGATACAACGCAAAGCTTTTATCCTCGAGTTCCGCTTTTGGTGCAGCGATAACCTGCTGATAGTAGCGCTGTCTGTCGTACTGACCGAACGGTTCTTTACGTGAAATTGCCACTTCCAGCACATCATTGCCTGTACTGTTTGCCCACAGATCAACACGGGTTTGCGTGGTACGGAAAAACTCACCCAGACAGTTCAGAGCGTGGGCATCATCCGCTTTTTTGCTTAGCACTGTGACTGTTTCAGTCAGGCTACGGCATGCGTAACCGGCCTGAGCGGCATCGCCGTTCCAGTCAAAGGTGTTCAGATTGACATCAGCAAACGCATCTGCGGATACCGGTTGCGTAATTGCGCTGGCAAGTTTTCTGTCATTCAGCCAGTCGCCAAAGCGATTCTCGGTTAAATCCCGCACCAGTAGCGTATGCAGCGCGATGGTACGCTCTTCATTATTTGGTCCGTGGGTTGCCTGCTGGCGCAGTAGTTCAGGAGAGGCTTGTGTTTTCAGCACCTGTGAACGAAAACGCAGGTTTGTAACCATGCTGTTCGGGGCGAAAACTGCCGCCACATCGCCGCTGTAGACCAGCGTTGCCGCCAGTTTAGCCTGCACATATTGTTGCTGTTCGTTATTCTGGCTATGTTTCAATAGTTGCTGCCAGAACTCACGCGCCGCAGACCACTGCTTTTGCCCCATCAGTGCTTCGCCATAAAGCACCTGTTCGCTGAAGGCGAGAGTATCGTTTGCGGGGCGTTTCTGCGCCGGGGTTACTGCCTGAACAATGGCTGTGTAGTTGCCTGTCGCCATCCACAGATTTAGTTGCAGGTTGTGCCACAGCGGCAGTTTTCCGCTCTTCTCGAAAACGGGCTTGCTGGCGTCGAGCTGCGCCTGAGTCAGCGTCGGTTTGTCGTCGTTGTTTAGTCGCAGGGCGCGCAGCAGTTCGATATAGCTGACCCATGGGGCGTCAGGAAAGGTCTCAACTGCAGATTGCTCCAGGAACTGCATGCCAAAAACATTATCGTATTCGATGACCGTGTTACGCAGTTGCGGTGCGTCGGCTGCCTGCTGGAAGCCTTGCTCATACTGTGTTGCCAGCGGCGCCCACGCTTGCAGATACCAGTTAATACGGCGCAGCATACCGCGCGCAGAATCGGCGTAAAGTCCCTGCGGGAAGTGTTGCAGATAAGTTTGTGCCAGAGTCTGTGCCTGAGCGGCATCCTGGCGGTTGATTCTGGCGATATCAAAATCACCGTATTCACCGACGCTGTTCTGACTACTTTTATTCAGCGCCGTGCGCATCAACATGTATTGCGCGGTTTCTGCCAGCCACGGACGATCGCTGGTGGCAAGCTGCGTGAAATTCTGTTCCGCATTGACGTAGTCGCCTTCATAGAAACGCGCGGCGGCGATCAGATAGGTTTTATACTGTTGCGCGGATGAATCGGCTGGGATTGAGGTGAGGGAGGACGTAATCTGCTCGCCGGTCGCGCCGGACAATAACCCCAGCCGCGCCCGGGCTAACGCCTGGCGTTGTTCAACCGTTAACGAGGTATCGGCCAGTAGCGCGGCAAAAAACTGACTGACGCTGTCCCTGTTATTTGAAACATGGCGGTTTTCATTCTCTGTGCCGTCGGCATTTATCTCTTCGGCGGCGATCTGCAGCTTGTCCATCTGGCGAGCAAGCGTGTCATCTGCACGTTGCTCCGGCGTAGCGGCGGCTGGCGACGTGATTTCATCCCACTGCGGGTGATACGCAAAATAGAAATCGCGGGAGCGGGTGATATCCTCAGGCATTGACTGAACGGGCAGGGCGAATGATTTTTCCTGGCTTAACAATCGCAGCAGGTTATCCCGGCTGTCGTTTTGCGGGCTGAATACCGGGATACCTTTTAGCAGACAGTGGTCATCACTCCATTTGCAATCTTCCATATCAAAAGAAGCAAATGCCTGAGGGGCTCCTGCCAACAATGAACAAAGGGCTAGAGCGAGGGATGTCTTCCTGACCATAATCTTATTTCCTGTATGATTTATTGTGATACGGCTTTGATAACCAGGGTGATACCCTCAATGGCAACCACTTCGACCTGCGTACCGGCAGTCAAATTATCGTTTGCACTGACCGGCCAGGAACTGTCGCCAACGCGCATATGCCCGCGACCATTCACCAGCGTGGTCTCCAGAATAAACCGGCGACCGACCAGCTGCTGCCCGCGCTGATTGAGGTGGCTGTCAGCTGGTTTCTGCTCCTGTACGCGCTTTGCCAGCCACTTCCACCACAGCCAGGCTGCCAGCAACGTTAACAAGGCGAACATCGCACCCTGCCACGCCCAGTCGAGCGGAAGTAGCCAGACCACCAGACCGGTGATCACCGCTGCTACGCCGCTCCACAGCAGATAACCGTTACCGCCCAGCATCTCGGCGGCCAGTAACAGACCACCGAGGCTAAGCCAGAAGATATGTGGGTGAACCAGAATCATCGCTATCATGATTTTTTCCGTTCGCTGGCGCTGTCCTTAATTAATTCGCTGATGCCGGCAATTGAGCCCATCAGGCTGCTGGCGTCCAGTGGCATCATCACCACTTTACTGTTATTTGACGAACCGATTTGTTGCAGCGCTTCGGTGTATTTCTGAGCCACGAAGTAGTTCACCGCCTGAATATCCCCGGCGGCAATCGCCTCCGAAACCATCTGAGTTGCGCGAGCTTCGGCTTCGGCGGAACGTTCGCGCGCTTCTGCCTGTAAAAACGCGGACTGGCGTTCACCTTCCGCTTTCAGTATTTTCGACTGCTTCTCACCTTCCGCTTTGACGATCTCCGCCTGGCGGATCCCTTCGGCTTCAAGAATGTAGGCGCGTTTGGTACGTTCCGCTTTCATCTGGGCGTTCATCGCGTCGATAAGTTCAGCCGGTGGGCGTACATCGCGGATCTCAATTCGGGTGATTTTGATGCCCCAGGGATTGGTGGCTTCATCAACGATATGCAGCAGACGTGTGTTGATGTTATCACGCTGGGAGAGCATTTCATCCAGCTCCATGGAGCCGAGAACGGTACGAATGTTGGTCATGGTCAGGTTGATGATCGCCAGTTCAAGATTACTGACTTCATATGCTGCTTTCGGCGCGTCGATCACCTGAATAAAGCACACTGCATCGATAGAAACGTTGGCGTTATCTTTGGAGATAACTTCCTGCGACGGGATATCGAGAACCTGCTCCATCATATTGATCTTACGACCAATTCTATCCATGAAGGGCACCACGAGACTTAAGCCTGGCTGCAGGGTTTTGGTGTAACGGCCAAAACGCTCCACTGTCCACTGGTATCCCTGCGGGACGATTTTGACGCCTGCGCCGACGATTACCAGCGCGACAAAAATGAGAATGGGGATAAAAATGAGCATTGATGAAACCTCCTGTTGTGCTGTCCTTTACTACCTGATTAATCAAATTATACCCGATTAATCAGGGTGGGCTCCCCTATAATAAATTACAGGGATATATCCGTCATACTTCAAGTTGCATGTGCGTTAGCTACGTTCGTTCACCTCAGTCACTTGCCGCCTTCATGCAACTCGAATTATTTTGGGTATAGACTGTCTGCACGAAAGATGTAAAAAAGGGATCTGTAATGGAAGAAAGCAGAATGTTGCTTCAGTTAAAAAATGTCGCCTGGCAGGCGGGAACGACGAAAATTCTCAATAACATCAGTTTTAATCTCAACGCCGGGGAATTTAAGCTGATTACCGGTCAGTCCGGCTGCGGTAAAAGTACGTTACTGAAGATTGTGGCGTCGTTAATTAGCCCGAGTGCCGGTGAGATTATTTTTGAGGGAAAGGAGATAACTACCCTCAAACCCGAAGCTTATCGTCAGCAGGTCTCTTATTGCGCGCAAACCCCCGCTTTGTTTGGCGATACTGTCTACGATAACCTTATTTTCCCGTGGCAAATCCGCAATAAACGTCCTGAACCTGATGCGTTTCTGGCCGATCTGGCCCGCTTTGAACTGCCTGAGGAGATCCTCAAAAAAAATATTAATGAACTCTCCGGAGGCGAAAAACAGCGTATCTCATTAATTCGCAATTTGCAGTTTCTGCCTAAAATCCTGCTGCTGGATGAAATAACCAGCGCACTGGATGAGGCCAATAAACGCAACGTGAATGAATTAATTCACCGCTACGTTCGCGAGAAAAATATCGCAGTGCTGTGGGTTACGCACGACAAAGATGAAATTAATCATGCGGATAATATCATTACCCTTCAGCCGCATGCCGGAGAGATGCAGGAAGCAAGCAATGAACGAGCATAATATTACCAATGAATCACTGGCGTTAGCGATGATGCTGGTGGTAGTGGCGATACTGATTAGTCACAAAGAAAAACTGGCGCTGGAAAAAGATATTCTCTGGAGCGTTTGCCGGGCGGTGATCCAGCTTATTATCGTCGGCTATGTGCTGAAATATATCTTTGGCGTTAACCACAGCATTCTGACTCTAGTGATGGTGCTGTTTATCTGCTTTAACGCTGCGTATAACGCGCAAAAACGCAGTAAATATATTGATAAAGCCTTTATCTCGTCGTTTATCGCCATTACGTCGGGAGCGGGAGTGACGCTGGCTGTTCTGGTTCTGTCCGGTTCCATCGAATTCGCGCCAATGCAGGTGATCCCAATTTCCGGCATGATCGCAGGTAATGCGATGGTGGCGGTCGGGTTATGTTACAACAACCTGGGGCAGCGGTTTAACAGCGAGCAGCAGCAAATCCAGGAGAAATTGAGCCTCGGTGCCACGCCGAAAGTGGCGTCTGCGCCGCTTATTCGCGACAGCATTCGTGCGTCATTGATCCCGACGATCGATTCAGCGAAAACTGTGGGACTGGTGAGCTTACCAGGGATGATGTCGGGCTTGATCTTTGCTGGTATCGATCCGGTAAAAGCAATTAAGTATCAGATAATGGTGACCTTTATGCTGCTTTCTACCGCCAGCCTGTCGACCATTATTGCCTGTTATCTCACTTACCGGAAATTCTACAATTCGCGCCACCAACTGGTGGTGACGCATTTGAAAAAGCCGTGATGTGATGCCGGATGCGTTTTTTCTAGGCCCGATGAGCGTAAGCGCCATCGGGCAAAATCACGCAGATTAGTACAACAACGCGTACAGCTGGCGACGATATTTCGATGCCAGCGCATCACCGGTTCCCAGCGCAGCGAGAATTTCCTGGAAGGTCTTACGTGCCTGACCGTCTGCGGCCGCAAGATCTTTTCTCAGGTGGCTGAACAGGAGTTCCAGCGCCTCTTCGTTACGTCCGACCTGGTGCAGTTGTAACGCCAACTGTGCTGCCAGTGCCGCATCCTGAGGGTTGCTCGCTACTTGCTGCTGTAACTGCTGGATTTCCGGCGTATCTGCCGCTTGTTTCAGTAGTTCAATCTGCGCGACCAGCCCCTGATAACGGGTGTCCTGATCCTGCAACGGAATGGTTTTCAGTACCGCTTCGGCATCCTCCGAACGGTTAAGCGCGATTTGTGTTTCTGCCAGCAGCAGGCCGATTTCGCTGCTTTGGTTAGATAACTGCCAGGCTTCTTTCAGCAAAGGCAGCGCTTCGGCGTGATTGCCGGCTTCAATAAACTCAATGGCCTGGCGCGCTTTCAGCTCCTCTTCACTTGGGAGCACTTTATCGAGCAGTGCGCGAATGACTTCTTCCGGCTGCGGCCCCTGGAATCCGTCTACCGGCTGACCGTTCTGGAACAGATATACCGTTGGGATAGCGCGCAGGCCAAACTGGGAGGCGATCATCTGTTCAGCGTCGCAGTCCAGTTTGGCGAGAATAAACTGACCGTTGTACTGCGCGGCAAGACTTTCCAGTACCGGCGTTAGTTGCAGACAATGCTGGCTACGCTCAGACCAGAAATAGAACAGGACCGGTGTGGTCATCGACAGTTCAAGGGTCTGCTGCAGGTTAGATTCGTTAATATTGACAATATTTTGTACGGACATGGAGTCACTCTCTATTCGTCTATTTGTTTTTACATGGGGGCAGACGTGCTGGCTTCAACTCAGCCCTGTAAAATTTTGTCCATTACGCGACCTGGCAACAGGCGTTTCAGCAGCATAACTGCCCAGGTCACCAGGGTGACGGGGTAGCGCAGTTTCGGTTTATCACTTTCAAAAGCATGGCGCACTTTGGCGACAACAGCCTCAGGGCCCAGCGTAAAACGCGCGGCAATGCCGGGGTTTTCGACAGGAGAATCGCTCTGGGTCTGGTTAACGTTTTCGGTAAAACGGGTACGTATGGGGCCGGGTTCAATCAGGCTGACCTTGATTCCACTGTGGCGTAGTTCCATGCGCAGTGCATCGGACCATGCTTCCAGCGCGTATTTACTGGCGGCGTACGCCCCACGTCCAGGCGTGGAGATTAATCCCATTACTGAAGAGGTTATCACAATCCGCCCTTCGCCATGCGGTAACATGGCAGGCAGCAGGCGCATAGTGAGCTGATGCGCGCCAAAGAAGTTGGCGGAAAACTGTTGTTCCATCTGTTCACGGCTGATAGTGGTCAGCGGACCATACACGCCGTATCCTGCGTTGTTAAAGATCCCATACAAACGATTATCGGTCAGGGCGATCACCTCATCGGCAGCACGATCCACACTTTCTGGCGAATCCAGATCCAGCAATATGCCGGTGAATCCCATGCCATTCATACGTGCGACATCGTCAGGCTTACGGCAGGCTGCCAGAATTTGAAAACCCTGGCGCTTTAGCTCAAGCGCGCTTTCCAGGCCGATACCGCTGGAACATCCTGTTATTAAGACCGATTTTTGCATAACTTTACCTGTCAGGATCTCCGTTGATTTACGAGTCGTGGTTAACTAAAGGAGTGAGTTGTTTCGCCATCCAGTCGGCAATAAACGGCTGGGCGTCACGATTTGGATGAATACCATCATCCTGCATCCACTGGGGTTTCAGATAGACCTCTTCCATAAAAAAGGGCAACAGAGGAATATCAAACTCTTTGGCAAGCTTTGGATAAATAGCGCTAAAGGTTTCATTATAACGGCGACCGTAGTTTGCCGGCAGACGAATTTGCATCAATAACGGTTCGGCATTCGCGGCCTTCACGTCCTGCAATATTTTGCGCAGAGTCTGTTCGGTTTGCAGAGGTTGAAACCCGCGTAGCCCGTCGTTGCCGCCAAGTTCTACCAGCACCCAGCGAGGCTGATGCTGTTGCAGTAATGCGGGCAGACGGGACAGACCCTGTTGTGAGGTGTCGCCGCTAATGCTGGCATTCACCACAGATGTTTTGGTTTGCCATTTATCATGGAGTAGCGCTGGCCACGCCGCGCTGGCTGACATACGGTATCCGGCACTCAGGCTGTCACCCAGAATTAATAACGTGTCCGCTGCGGCGGCGCGGAACGTTAACAGGACCAGGAACAGGAAGGGCAAATGCCAGCGGAAAACATTGTTGAAGTTCATCATCTTAAGAAATCCGTCGGTCAGGGTGATCACGAGCTATCCATCCTTACCGGAGTTGAACTGGTTGTCAAACGCGCCGAGACCATTGCGTTGATTGGCGAGTCGGGCTCGGGAAAATCGACACTGCTGGCAATCCTCGCCGGTCTGGACGATGGCTCTGGCGGAGAAGTCTGCCTGGTAGGACAGCCGTTGCATACTATGGATGAAGAGGCCAGGGCACAACTGCGGGCGAAGCATGTCGGTTTTGTTTTCCAGTCCTTCATGTTAATTCCAACCCTGAATGCGTTGGAGAACGTTGAGTTGCCCGCGTTATTGCGGGGGGAAAATAGCGGGAAAAGCCGCGACGGTGCGAAAGCATTGCTTGAGCAACTGGGGTTGGGGAAACGTCTCGACCACCTTCCTGCTCAACTCTCAGGCGGTGAGCAGCAGCGCGTGGCGTTGGCGCGGGCGTTTAACGGGCGCCCTGACGTACTGTTTGCCGATGAGCCAACAGGCAACCTGGACCGACAAACCGGAGACAAAATTGCCGATCTGCTGTTTTCCCTCAACCGTGAACACGGCACGACTCTGATTCTGGTGACTCACGATCCGCAACTGGCGGCACGCTGTGACAGGCGTTTACGTCTGGTGAACGGGCAGTTGCAGGAGGAGGCATGATCGCACGCTGGTTCTGGCGCGAATGGCGCTCACCTTCATTATTAATCGTCTGGCTGGCGCTGAGTCTGGCGGTGGCCTGCGTGCTGGCGCTGGGCAACATCAGCGACCGTATGGAAAAAGGGCTGAGTCAGCAAAGTCGCGAGTTTATGGCGGGTGACCGGGCGCTACAAAGCTCGCGGGAAGTGCCAACATCATGGATTGATGAGGCGCGTCAACGTGGCCTGAAGGTGGGCGAACAGCTGACCTTCGCTACTATGACCTTTGCGGCCGATACTCCGCAACTGGCGAATGTCAAAGCGGTGGATGACGTTTACCCGATGTATGGTAATTTGCAAACCAACCCTCCGGGACTCAAACCACAGCCAGGATCTGTACTGCTGGCTCCGCGCCTGATGGCGCTGCTCAATTTAAAAATCGGTGATTCCATCGATGTTGGTGACGTCACCCTGCATATTGCCGGAGAAGTGGTACAGGAGCCAGATTCCGGCTTTAACCCGTTCCAGATAGCGCCACGCCTGATGATGAATATGGCGGATGTTGCAAAAACTGGCGCGGTCCAGCCGGGAAGCCGCGTGACATGGCGTTATAAATTTGGCGGTACGCCGCAGCAACTGGAAGGGTATGAGCAATGGCTGTTGCCGCAGCTAAAGCCGGAACAACGCTGGTACGGGCTGGAGCAGGATGAAGGGGCGTTAGGGAAATCGCTCGAACGCTCGCAGCAGTTCCTCCTGTTGTCGGCGTTGTTAACGTTGCTGCTGGCGGTTGCCGCCGTTGCGGTGGCGATGAGTCATTATTGCCGCAGTCGGTACGATTTGGTGGCGATTTTGAAAACGCTCGGTGCGGGCAGGGCGCAGTTGCGTAAATTGATTGTCGGACAGTGGCTGATGGTACTGGCGCTGTCTGGCATAACCGGCGGAGCATGTGGGCTACTGTTTGAGCGTGTTCTGGTGGTGTTGCTCAGGCCCGTATTACCCGGCGAATTGCCGCCAGCCAGTCTGTGGCCATGGCTGTGGGCATTAGGCACCATGACTGTTATCTCTCTGCTGGTGGGGCTACGTCCTTATCGTCTGTTACTGGCCACGCAGCCGCTGCGGGTGCTGCGCCGTGACGTGGTGGCAAATGTCTGGCCGCTGAAATTTTATCTCCCGTTGGTTTCGGTTGTTGTTGTTGCGCTCCTCGCGGGGTTGATGGGTGGCAGTATGCTGCTGTGGGCGGTGCTGGCTGGTGCGGTCGTACTGGCGCTACTGTGCGGCGTGCTGGGCTGGATGCTGCTCAACGTGCTGCGTGGCATGACGTTAACCTCGCTGCCGCTGCGTTTAGCGGTCAGCCGACTGTTGCGTCAGCCTTGGTCAACGCTGAGCCAGCTCTCAGCCTTTTCACTCTCCTTTATGCTGCTGGCGTTGTTGCTGGTACTGCGTGGCGATCTGCTCGATCGCTGGCAGCAGCAAATGCCGCCGGAAAGCCCGAACTACTTCCTTATCAATATCGCGACTGAACAGGTTGTACCGCTGAAGGGTTTCCTGTCTGAGCATCAGATAATTCCTGAGTCGTTCTACCCGATTGTGCGGGCGCGTCTGACGGCAATTAATGATAAGGCGACCGAGGGCAATCAGGATGAAGCGCTCAACCGTGAATTGAACCTGACCTGGCAGGATACCCGACCGGATCATAACCCGATTACCGCCGGAACCTGGCCGCCAAAAGCTGGTGAGGTATCGATGGAGGAGGGGCTGGCAAAACGGCTGAACGTGAAGCTCGGCGATCGTGTGACCTTTATGGGGGATACCCAGGATTTCAGTGCCACGGTCAGCAGCCTGCGCAAAGTGGACTGGGAAAGTCTGCGGCCTAACTTCTTCTTTATCTTTCCTTCCGGCGCACTGGACGGACAGCCGCAAAGCTGGCTGACCAGTTTTCGCTGGGAGAACGGTAACGGCATGCTGACACAGCTTAATCGCGAGTTTCCGACCGTCAGCCTGCTGGATATCGGCGCAATCCTCAAGCAGGTTGGTCAGGTTCTGCAGCAGGTTAGTCGGGCGCTGGAGGTGATGGTAGTGCTGGTAACTGCCTGCGGCATGTTGTTGCTCCTGGCCCAGGTTCAGGTCGGGATGCGCCAGCGTCATCAGGAACTGGTGGTCTGGCGTACGCTCGGGGCGGGTAAGAAACTTTTGCGTACCACGCTGTGGTGCGAGTTCGCCATGCTGGGGATGGTCTCCGGGCTGGTGGCGGCCATTGGTGCTGAAACGGCGCTGGCGGTTCTGCAAACCAAAGTCTTTGACTTCCCATGGGAACCTGACTGGCGACTGTGGGTAGTATTGCCGTTTTGCGGGGCGCTGCTGCTCTCATTATGTGGCGGATGGCTCGGCGCACGCCTGTTAAAAGGTAAAGCACTCTTCCGACAATTCAGTAATTAATTCACTTCAGTGATGATTACGCACCGGTTTTTTATATCGGTGCGTATTTTTTTCTATAGGGCACAAATTGATAACTCCTTGATATTTAACAGCACAAATCAATAAAAAACCGCCAACACGACAGGGTTAATAAAAGTTAATATTTGCATGCTGAATAATTGGCAGGCTATCTATCAAGGTAAAACCATGACTATAAAAAAAACAGCGCTGGCGGTATCGATCGGCGCAGCAGTGGCATTAACGACTTTCGCTTCTCAGGCGGAAATCACGGTCCTGAAACAAGATCCGCAGGCGGGCAATCCGCTGAGCCGTCTTAACTTCACCGTCGGCGGGAGTATTCGTCCACAGTTCCAGAATATGGCTGGCGATGATGGTAAGAATGGTTACAAACGTAATGGTTTTGACGGCGGCACGCGTTTCCGCTTTGCTGCTGACTACTATCTGTTTGATGACATCAGTTGGGTGAGCTACTACGAGCTGGGCGTTAACTTCCCGGCCATGTTCAACTGGGATAATCACTACGCTGACGGCGCCAACGATACCACGCGTCGTATGCTGTACACCGGTCTGAAAAGCGCGACCTGGGGTACACTGACCTTCGGTCAACAGAACAGCATTTACTATGATGTGGTCGGTGCGAAAACGGATATCTGGGACTACGACATGATCGGTCAGGCGCCAGGTAACGGTATTAATGGCGACTACGATGGCTCATATCGCACGCGTAAGTCTCTGAAGTATAAGAAAGCTGTTGGGGATGTTGATCTCTACGCTTCTTATCTGTTCAGCGATGATTACAACCCGAATAACGGCCTGCGCTACAAGCGTAAAGGTGGTGGCTCTCTGGGCGTGGATTACCACATCACTGATGACTTAACCTGGGGTACCGCGTGGAACTATACCCGTGCGGAAATGCGCGGCAACAGTAGCAAAACTTACGATCAGAACATCGTTGGTACCGCACTGAGCTGGAAACCGGACAACTGGACCTTCTCACTGGGTGGCGGCTGGTACCAAAACTTCATGACCACCAAAAAAGTATCGGTTAACGACTACTTTGCTGGTGACGCATGGGGTCTGGAATACTTTGCTGGTTACACATTCCCGGTTGGTCAGTATGCGGTTAAATCCATCCAGCCTTACTTCATGGGCGACCGTATCGAATACGTGAATGGTCGTAACTATCTGCGTACCGACAATGGGTTGGGTATCAGCTTCCAGCTGGATTATGGTTTCCGTGTGGATTACGAACACGTCTTTACCTCCAGCACCGACAACCTGGGCGACATGAACCTGGTGCGTCTGCGCTACGATTTCTAAGAACGCCCTGCTAAAACAGATGCCCGATGGTGCGATGCTAATCGGGTATTTGACCAGGCACCGCCTATAAGCCGGATGATGCTATCCGGCTTTTTCGTTTTTCAACTATTCATTCCTGAAACTTGCATAAGCGCCTTCCTTACTCATTCAACGACATACTTCGCAACATCATGAAATAATTTCAAGGACAGCAGGCTGTGATCTGTGTCATGTTAAGAATCAGCCTGTTAAGCAGGCCAAAAAAAACAACGCCGCATGAACGGCGTGGGACATTACATCACAACGTTAAAATGGAGAAGTTATGGGATTGCGTCAGAGTTTACGCGTCGCGAGCGGGGTACTGTTGTTGGCCTGTGGATTACAGTTTGCTCATGCGAATAGCGATCCGCACACCATCGTGTTCGGTGTTGCGCCGGGTCCATATGGTGATATGGTGAAACAGGCCATTGCCCCGACGCTGAAAGAGAAAGGCTACAAGGTAGTGGTGCGCGAATTCAGTGACTATGTCCAGCCGAATATGGCACTCTCCAACGGTAGCATTGACGCTAACTTGTTCCAGCACTCGCTCTATTTTGACAAATTCACCGCTGATAAAGAGTTGAAACTGAGCAAGCTCATTGTGGTCCCTACGGCCGGAATGGGTTTTTACTCGCATAAAATCAAAAGCCTGGATGAGCTGAAGAAAGGGGATGTCATCACCCTGTCAAACGATCCGACCAACCTGGCTCGTGGTCTGCGCTTCCTGCAATCAATCGATCTGATCACCATTAAAGACAATATCGATCCGACCAAAGCTTCCGAGCGCGATATTGCCAGCAACCCGAAGGGGTTGATCTTTAAGCCGCTGGAAGCCGCGCAACTGCCGCGTACGCTGGATGGCGTAACCGGGGCGCTGGTCAACGGCAACTTTGCTGTCGCGGCAAAACTGGATCTCTCCAGTGCCATTAAGCAAGAACATCTGGATGAGAACCTGAAAAATATCATCGCGGTACGCACTGAAGATGCGGATAAACCGTTCGCTAAAGATATTGTTGAGGCGGTGAAATCTCCGGCCTATCGTGCGGTGATTGACGATCCGAAAAATATCTACAGTGCCTTCCAGAAACCGGAATGGATGTCGGCAGCCAAATAATCGCTGCGCAAAAGGTTTAACAGGGCAGCGATGACTGCCCTTTTCGCATTTCTGAGGTGGCTATGATTGAGATAGATAAGGTTTGCGTGGATTTCACCGCAGGCCGTGGGCCGTCAACAAGGGCGGTTGATGACGTCAGCCTGCGTATCGGCGCGGGTGAGATATTTGGCATTGTCGGTACCAGCGGTGCGGGAAAGAGTACGCTTTTGCGCACCCTGAACGCCTTAACACGCCCAAGTCAGGGAAGCGTAAAGGTTAACGGAGTAGAAATCTCTGCGCTCGAAGGGGGGCATTTACGTAAGGCCCGCCAGCGTATTGGAATGATTTTCCAACACTTTAATCTGATGCATACCCGAACCGTTGCGCAAAACGTCGCCTTCAGCCTGAAAGCAGCCGGGTGGGAGCGCAGTAAAATCGGACCGCGCGTGACGGAAATTCTGTCACTGGTTGGGCTGTCCGATAAGGCTAACCGTTATCCCGTACAACTTAGTGGTGGGCAAAAGCAGCGTGTTGGCATTGCCCGCGCTATTGCCAACCACCCGGATGTGCTGCTGTGCGATGAACCCACCTCTGCTTTGGATCTGGAAACCTCAGCCACTATTCTGGCTCTGCTCAAACAGATCAACCAACAGTTGGGGATCACGATCGTGCTGATCACTCATGAAATGAACGTGATCAAATCTATCTGCGATCGTGTGGCAGTGATGTCAGGCGGGAAAGTGGTGGAAACAGGCGAAGTGTTTGATGTCTTTGCCCACCCGCAGCATGCTTTCACGCAGCAACTGGTATCGCATACGCTCAATCTGACGCTCCCGGAACGGCTGCGGGAACATCTGCCCGGTCAATTGCTGAAAATCTTGTTTATCGGCGACTCGGCAGAACAGCCGGTGTTGTCTGAAGTGGCGGTAAAGTTTGGTGTAGCGGTGAATATCCTGCACGGCAAAATTGAGTATATCGGTGAGCGTGCGCTGGGGATCTTAGTGGTGCAACTGACTGCACCGCATAATCCTGGCGCGGTGGATGCCGCCGTGGAACATATTCGTCAACGTACTGCACAGGTGGAGGTGATTCGTGGATGATTTATTGCCGGATTTGACACTGGCGTTCAATGAAACTTTCCAGATGCTTAGCATCTCGACGGTGCTGGCGATTATTGGCGGTCTGCCGCTGGGCTTTCTCATTTTCGTTACTGACAGGCATTTATTCTGGCAGAACCGTTTTGTCTATCTGCTCAGCTCCGTGCTGGTGAATATCATCCGATCGGTGCCGTTTGTGATCCTGTTGGTGCTGTTGCTGCCGCTAACGCAGTTTCTGCTCGGTAATACCATCGGACCGATTGCGGCTTCGGTACCGCTTTCTGTTGCGGCAATTGCGTTCTATGCCCGGCTGGTGGACAGCGCGCTGCGTGAGGTTGATAAAGGAATCATTGAAGCGGCAGAAGCCTTTGGCGCCAGCCCGATGCGTATTATCTGTACGGTTCTGTTACCGGAGGCCAGCGCGGGTCTGCTGCGTGGACTGACGATAACGCTGGTGAGTTTGATTGGATACTCCGCAATGGCCGGAATTGTTGGCGGCGGTGGCGTTGGCGACCTGGCTATTCGCTTCGGTTATTACCGTTACGAAACCCAGGTGATGATTGTCACCGTGGTGGCACTGATTATTCTGGTGCAGGTCGTACAGGTATTTGGCGACTGGCTGGCGAAACGTGCCGACAAGCGTGACAGGCATTAATACGCGCTAATAACAGGCCGGGCAAGCGTAGCTAAGCCCGGCATGCGAATTCTATTACTGCGTCTGAACCCAGTCGGCAACCTCCTGCCATGTGCCGCGAAAAACAATTTTTGCGGCTTTCTTTTCCAGCTGATAGCGATACATCGGATCGTAATATTCGTTGAGTAATGGCACCAGCCAGCCCATGTGACCATCGGTACCGCCATTAGTCTGCTGTTCCGTCAGAGCAACATCGAGCAATGCGGTGAGCTCTGTGAAGCGTTGTAACCCCAGACGACGGCGAATAGCGAACAGACCGTGGTGCAGATATTCGCTGTACTCTTGCCAGCCCTGGGTTTCCCCATAAGCTTGCGTAAAATCGTGGTGCATGCGCACGAAATATTCTTCACGCAGGCGTTCCAGACGCAGCTCAAAGGGATCTTCCACCACCGCAATGGATGCCTGAGCCATGCGTTCACGCAAGCATTCGGGCAAATGATTGGCACCAATCATGCGGCCTTCATCTTCCAGCACCCAGCGATGCAGGTCCTGACGGCTATCGGTTTTCAGCATCTCGACCGCCAGCAGATTTTCAAAACTGGCCTGGCTCAGTTGGGGTTCTACCGTGCGACCAAAAGAAGAGCCGCGATGGTGCGCCAGACCTTCGAGGTCCACGCCGTTCGGCTGCAGTTGCACCAACTGCGTTTTACCGCTCCCGGTACAGCCGCCAATTAAGATGATGGGTTTTTGTACCAGTTCTTCGGTCACTTGCATCGCCGCCTGCCGAAGCGCTTTATACCCGCCTGCTATCAATGGGTAATTGATGCCGGATTCGCGCAGCCATTGCTGCACAATATGCGAGCGCTGACCGCCGCGCGCACAGCATAAATATCCCTCAGGATGTAGACGACAGGCATCTTGCCAGGCTTTCATCCGCTGTTGACGGATGTCACCACTGACAAGTTGATGCCCAAGCGCGAGTGCCGCTTCCGGTCCCTGACGCTTGTAACAGATGCCGACCGCGGTACGCTCCTCGTTATCCATTAAAGGCAGGTTAATTGCACCAGGCATGGCACCTTGTTGAAATTCGACGGGCGCGCGTACATCGATTAAAGGCGTACCGGCGAGCAGAATCGCACGATAGTCCTGTTTTGTTTGTCTGTCTTGCATAGTAGAACACTAAACCTCAAATCATCCTGCGTACTATTTTACGCGCCAAATGAGAGGATGACTTGATTTTCAATCGCGTGCATTGTTGAAAATTGCTAAAAATCCGGCGATTTCCGGTTTTCGCTGGGTAAACAGCGCCACAATATCTTCTACGGCCTTACCCGCGCCAAACTTATGCCACGCGAGGCTTAAGGGGGAGGGGGGACGCATGGTCGGGATGATACTGCTGACCAGTTGGCCGCTATCCAGTAACGGTTGGCAGAGCGGCTGCGGAACGAATCCAATACCCACGCCTGCAAGATGCGCCGCAATCTTGGTTTCCATGTCCGGGACGATGATCTCCTTTTGACCGGGAAGACGCCATGCGACCCGTTTGGTCAGGGTCCGCGCGCTGTCCTCAATGTTAATTGCCGGAAAACGGCGCAACTGCGCTTCTGTTAATGAGCCGCTGGCGTCTGCCAGGGGATGATCTGCCGACATGACAAATCGCCACTGAACAGAACCCAAAGGATCGAGGGTAAAGGTGTTCGCCATCGGTTCCGTGCCGGTGACGCCGATGGCCAGCGAGAATCCTTCGTATAAGAGTGAATCCCAAACGCCCATATAAATTTGCCGGGAAAAGTGAAACTGAGTAAAGGGGTAACGGGCGTTAAGCCAGGATAACAGGCGAGCGACGGCTTCAGGGCTGTACAGCAGGTTGTTGACCACAATATTCACCTGGCGCTCTACGCCGTCGTTCACTTGCTGTAATTCGCTGGGCATGCTGTCCAGCCAGGCGAGCCAGTCTTTTGCCTGGGTAAGAAGGTGAGAACCTGCGGCGGTTAACGTCACGCTTCGGGTGGTGCGAAAAAACAGCGCGACGCCGGTGTTTTCTTCCAGAAGCTTAATGCGGTAACTGATGGTGGCCGTGGTTTTACACAAGCGATCTGCCGCCCGGGAGAAACTTCCCGTTTCGGCGACGCCGATAAAGGTACGCAGTGTTTCCGGGTCAAACATCGTCAGCTACTCCCTTAATGATCTTCTACAAGCCTGATTTCTTGATCTCTGATTTATAAGTATTTTTGCATAATGGCCTTGTTTAAATTGTGGTCTAAATCTAGTTTTGGAAAATTTTTCCAATTTTTGTGTTGATGTTAAATCACGAAGGTTTTAGATTGCATGGTATTGAAGCCGTAAGTGTTCTGACTGCGGTTCAGCGGAATTCAGTTACAAGGAAATGATGATGAAACTAGAGGTATTACCGTTAAATCAGCACACGTTCAGCGTTTATGGCGATGTCATAGAAACGCACAAACGTGATTTTTTTCATATCAATGATGGGCTCGTTGAACGTTATCACGACCTGGCCAATGTGGAGATCCTTGAGCAGGATCGCACGCTCATCAGTATCAACCGCGCGCAACCGGCGGCGGTGCCCATTGTTGTGCATGAGCTGGAGCGCCACCCGCTAGGCACTCAGGCATTTATGCCTATGAATGGCGAAGCGTTTGTGGTGATTGTCGCACTCGGCGAGGACAAACCTGACCTTTCCACCTTAAGAGCCTTTATCACCAATGGCCAACAGGGCGTGAATTACCACCGAAATGTCTGGCATCACCCGCTGTTTGCCTGGCAAACCGTGACCGATTTTCTGACCGTCGATCGCGGTGGTAGCGATAATTGCGATGTTGAAAGTATCCCGGCATATGAACTCTGTTTTGCGTGACGCTATCGGCCTTCTTGCTTAATATGCGCATATTGTTCATTGTTTATGCTCATATTTTGGGCCGGAGTAAACGTAGTGGAGACGGAAGTAAGACGGCGCGGCAGGCCTGGACAGGCGGAGCCGGTTGCGCAGAAAGGCGCTCAGGCGCTTGAGAGAGGCATTGCGATTTTGCAGTATCTCGAAAGAAGTGGAGGCAGTTCGTCAGTTAGCGATATTTCCGGCAGTCTGGATTTACCGCTCTCCACGACTTTTCGCCTGTTGAAAGTTTTACAGGGTGCTGATTTTGTCTATCAGGACAGCCAGTTAGGTTGGTGGCATATCGGTTTAGGCGTATTCAATGTAGGCTCCGCGTATATTCATAACCGCGATGTCCTGTCGGTAGCCGGACCTTTTATGCAACGCTTGATGCTGTTGTCTGGTGAAACGGTCAACGTAGCGATTCGCAATGGTACTGAAGCGGTGTTGATTGGTCAGAAGGAGTGCAAATCAATGGTAAGAATGTGCGCACCTTTGGGGAGTCGAATGCCACTACATGCTTCCGGGGCGGGGAAAGCGCTGCTTTATCCGCTAATGGAAGAGGAGCTGATGGACATTGTCGTCAAAACGGGGTTACAGCAGTTTACGCCAACGACATTGGTGGATTTTCCGACTCTGCTCCGGAACCTGGAACAGGCGCGTGAGAAGGGATATATCGTTGATCATGAAGAACATGTTATCGGATTGAATTGCATCGCTTCAGCTATCTATGACGATGCAGGCAGCGTAGTCGCTGCCATCTCTATTTCGGGCCCCGCATCCAGACTGACGGAAGATCGTTTTATCAGTCAGGGGGAGCTGGTACGGGATACTGCACGAGATATCAGTACGGCGCTGGGTTTAAAAGCCCCCGTAGCTTAAGTCGCAACCCGCTCAGAGGAGCGGGACTTTTTTGGATTTTTTCAATGTTGGAAAATTTTTCCAATAAATAGAGGTAGAAAGAAAATGGCAAAAATGAGAGCCGTTGACGCGGCAATGTATGTGCTGGAAAAAGAAGGTATCACCACCGCATTTGGGGTTCCAGGAGCGGCAATTAACCCGTTCTATTCCGCAATGCGTAAGCATGGAGGCATCCGTCATATTCTGGCTCGTCATGTTGAAGGCGCTTCCCATATGGCGGAAGGCTATACGCGTGCGACGGCAGGCAATATTGGTGTTTGCTTGGGCACTTCAGGCCCGGCGGGAACCGATATGATTACCGCGTTATATTCCGCATCAGCCGATTCTATTCCTATTTTATGTATTACCGGTCAGGCGCCGCGAGCCCGTTTGCATAAAGAAGATTTCCAGGCGGTGGACATTGAGTCGATTGCTAAGCCGGTGAGTAAAATGGCTGTCACCGTGCGTGAGGCGGCTTTAGTACCTCGCGTATTGCAGCAGGCGTTCCATCTGATGCGCTCCGGTCGTCCAGGCCCGGTGTTGATCGATTTACCGTTTGATGTGCAGGTAGAGGAAATCGAATTCGATCCTGACATGTACGAGCCGTTGCCTGTTTACAAACCAACTGCAAGCCGGATGCAGATTGAGAGAGCGGTGGAAATGCTGATTCAGTCAGAGCGTCCGGTCATTGTTGCGGGTGGTGGCGTCATTAACGCCGATGCTTCTCAACTGTTGCAGCGCTTTGCTGAGCTGATCAACGTTCCGGTAATCCCTACGTTGATGGGGTGGGGATGTATCCCGGACGATCATGAGCTAATGGCGGGGATGGTGGGCTTACAAACGGCGCATCGTTACGGAAATGCCACGCTGCTGGCCTCTGATATGGTGTTCGGTATTGGTAACCGTTTTGCTAACCGCCACACGGGTTCTGTCGCGAAATATACCGAAGGGCGAAAAATCATTCATATCGATATTGAGCCGACGCAAATTGGACGTGTTCTGTGTCCAGATTTGGGGATTGTTTCCGATGCTAAAGCTGCACTGACACAGCTGATTGACGTGGCTCAGGAGATGCATAAGGCGGGTCGTTTGCCATGTCGGAATACCTGGGTTGCTGAGTGTCAGCAACGCAAACGCACATTACTGCGTAAAACCCACTTCGATAATGTCCCGGTAAAACCACAGCGTGTTTATGAAGAAATGAATAAAGCCTTTGGTCGCGATGTTTGCTATGTCACGACTATTGGATTATCTCAGATTGCCGCTGCGCAAATGCTGCACGTATTTAAGGACCGTCATTGGATCAACTGCGGTCAGGCTGGCCCTCTTGGCTGGACGCTGCCGGCGGCATTAGGGGTTTGTGTGGCTGACCCAACGCGTAACGTTGTTGGGATTTCCGGTGATTTTGACTTCCAGTTCCTGATCGAAGAACTGGCGGTGGGCGCACAGTTCAACATTCCTTACATCCATGTGCTGGTCAACAACGCCTATCTCGGCCTGATTCGCCAGTCGCAGCGCGCTTTTGATATGGATTACTGCGTGCAACTGGCGTTCGAAAATATCAACTCCAGCGAAGTAAACGGCTATGGCGTCGATCACGTCAAAGTGGCTGAGGGATTAGGCTGTAAAGCCATCCGCGTATTTAAACCTGAAGATCTTGCTCCGGCATTTGAACAAGCCAAAGCTCTGATGGCGCAGTACCGCGTTCCGGTTGTGGTCGAAGTGATCCTTGAGCGCGTGACCAACATCTCTATGGGCAGTGAGCTGGATAATGTAACCGAGTTTGAAGAGATTGCCGACGGTGCGATGGATGCGCCAACCGAAACCTGTTTTATGAAATACGAATAGAAGGGGTGACAGATGTTACGTTTCTCAGCCAATCTTTCCATGCTGTTTCTGGAATACAGTTTTCTTGAACGCTTCGATAAAGCGGCACAATCGGGATTTCGTGGCGTAGAGTTTATGTTTCCCTACGATTACGACATTGATGTATTAAAGGAAAAACTGCAGACCAATCAACTGGAGCATACGCTGCATAATCTTCCTGCCGGAGACTGGGCGGCGGGTGAACGCGGTATCGCCTGTATTCCGGGTCGCGAAGAAGAATTTCGCGATGGTGTCGCGGCGGCTGTTCGTTATGCGAAGGGGCTCGGCAATAAGAAGATCAATTGTCTGGTAGGGAAAACGCCTGCGGGGTTTTCTGCCGAACAGATCCAGCCGACGTTGGTGGAAAACCTGCGCTATGCGGCAAATATGTTAGCGCAAGAAGATATTTTATTGCTGATTGAGCCGATCAACCATTTTGATATTCCTGGATTCCATCTCACCGGGACCCAGCAGGCGCTGGCTTTAATCGATAGCGTCGGTTGCAATAATATCAAGATTCAGTATGACATTTACCATATGCAGCGTATGGAAGGGGAATTAACCCAGACCATGACCACGTGGGCAAATAAAATAGGTCATTTGCAAATTGCTGATAACCCTCGTCGCGGAGAACCGGGGACTGGCGAAATTAATTATGACTTTATTTTTAAGTTTATCGATAAATCAGGTTATGACGGTTGGATTGGTTGCGAATATAAACCATTGACCACCACCGAAGCGGGATTATCGTGGATTAATCAATATCGATAATTTTTAAGGAATTTCAGGTAACGCCATTTTTCCACTTTGCTGGAAGGGGATTGTGTTGCCTGAATTCGGGAAAATCGACAGAGATATAAGAGGTTAAAATGAAACTGGGATTTATTGGCCTGGGTATTATGGGTTCGCCAATGGCGATTAATCTGGCTCGCGCCGGACATCAATTACATGTCACGACCATTGGTCCGGTTGCGGACGAATTGCTGTCATTGGGGGCAGTTAATGTTGAAACTGCGTGTCAGGTAACTGATTTTGCAGACATCATCTTCATAATGGTTCCGGACACGCCGCAGGTGGAAGAAGTGCTTTTTGGCGAACACGGTTGTGCCAAAACCGCATTGCAGGGAAAAACCATTGTCGATATGAGTTCTATCTCTCCTATCGAAACCAAACGTTTTGCGAAACAGGTTAATGAGTTGGGCGGGGATTACCTCGATGCGCCCGTCTCTGGCGGGGAAATTGGCGCTCGCGAAGGTACCTTGTCCATTATGGTTGGCGGTGAGTCAGATGTATTTGCACGGGTCAAACCGCTGTTTGATATTCTGGGTAAAAATATCACGCTGGTAGGCGGTAATGGTGATGGTCAAACCTGTAAGGTGGCTAACCAAATTATCGTTGCCTTAAATATTGAAGCTGTTTCAGAGGCGTTAGTCTTTGCTTCGAAAGCTGGCGCGGATCCTGTTCGCGTTCGTCAGGCATTAATGGGCGGGTTTGCCTCTTCTCGTATTCTGGAAGTACATGGTGAGCGTATGATCAAGCGCACCTTTGAGCCTGGTTTCAAAATTGCATTGCATCAAAAAGATCTTAATCTTGCATTACAAAGCGCTAAGGCTCTGTCATTGAATTTGCCTAATACGGCAACCTGTCAGGAATTATTTAATACCTGTGCCGCGAATGGCGGGAGCCAGTTAGATCACTCGGCAATGGTTCAGGCGTTGGAATTAATGGCAAATCATAAATTATCATGATCATTTGTATCGCTGCGCTCACTGCAGCGATACATTTTAATCAGACACACTTTGGAAAGGTGCATGTCATGAGTGAAAAGAATAAATCCGGTATCGAATACTGGAAGAAGATTGTCGTTGTAATGAGTTTGGGTTGGGTAGCAATATGGATATATCGCACCGTGCTCACACCTATTTATCCTGAGATTCAGGCATCGCTGGGTAATGTCAGCAACGCTGAAATAGGCGCCATTGCCAGTTTTTATTTCTTCGCCTATTGCAGCATGCAAATTCCCTGCGGAATTCTGGTAGATAAGCTTGGCCAGAAAATTATGCTGATGTGTGGGTTTACGCTGTTTATTATTGGTACGCTGAGTATTGCAAAAGCCACTGGACTGGTGATGATCTATGCTGGTTCGCTAATGGCGGGAGCGGGCTGCGCCTCTTTCTTTAGTTCAGCGTATTCACTCTCTTCGGCAAATGTCCCACAGGCTCGTCGGGCACTGGCAAATGCCATTATTAATAGTGGCTCTGCAATTGGGATGGGGATCGGATTAATCGGTTCCAGCGTGCTGGTAAAAAGCATGAACATGGCCTGGCAAAATGTGTTGTTCCTGGTTGCTGCCATTCTGGTGGTGATGCTGTGCATATTCACTTTGGTTATCCGTGGTAAGGCAAAAAATGAAGTACCTACTGCAGATCAGAAAATTCAAACGGGAACGGCGTCAGAAGAGAAGAGCCCGCCACTATTTTCGGGTCTGTTATGTAGCGTGTACTTCCTCTACTTCTGTACCTGCTATGGCTATTACCTGATCGTGACTTGGCTTCCGTCTTATCTGCAGACTGAACGAGGATTTGATGGCGGCGCGATTGGGGTGGCCTCGGCGTTAGTCGCCGTGGTGGGTGTCCCTGGCGCATTATTCTTTAGCCATCTGTCCGATAAGTTTCGCAACAGCAAAGTCAACGTCATTCTTGGTCTGGAGATCATGGCCGCCGCAATGCTGGTATTTACGGTGTTGTCGCCGAATACTACCATGTTGATGGTCAGCCTGACTCTGTACGGTTTACTGGGAAAAATGGCGGTGGATCCGATTCTGATCTCCTTTGTTTCTGAGCAAGCGTCATCAAAAACGCTGGGCAGAGCATTTAGCCTGTTTAACTTCTTTGGCATGAGCTCAGCGGTTATTGCGCCAACATTAACCGGATTTATTTCTGATTTGACGGGCTCTAAAGAAATAAGTTTTGTTATCTCCGCCTGTTTGGTTGTTACCGGAACGCTTATTTTTGCGGCCGTTACATTATATAAAAAGAAAGCAACGACAGTCATTGCTTCAGCATAAAAATATAATTAAAACTATTTAACTTATTTTCTATTGTTTTTGTTCCGCATAGCTAAACCCATTACAACGTTATCCGATACGTGACCAGAGGGATTTATGGAACATCAAAGAGATCTATATCAACAACGTGGTTATAGTGACGACTTATTACCAAAAACAGCCGAGCAACGAAACTGGAAAACATTCAACTATTTTACATTATGGATGGGTTCTGTGCATAACGTACCTAATTACGTTATGGTTGGCGGGTTCTTTATTCTTGGACTTTCCACATTCAGCATCATGCTGGCTATTATTATTAGTGCATTTTTTATTGCGTTAGTTATGGTAATGAACGGTGCAGCCGGAAGTAAATACGGTGTACCTTTTGCAATGATTCTGCGTGGCTCGTATGGCGTACGCGGAGCGCTCTTCCCGGGACTCTTGAGAGGGGGGATTGCAGCAATTATGTGGTTCGGTCTGCAATGTTACGCTGGATCGCTGGCATTTCTTATTCTGATTGGCAAGATATGGCCAGGTTTTTTAACGCTGGGCGGTGACTTTACCTTATTAGGGCTTTCTCTGCCGGGGCTGATTACATTTCTTATTTTTTGGCTCATTAATGTCGGTATTGGTTTTGGTGGTGGTAAGGTATTAAATAAATTTACCGCAATCCTCAACCCCTGTATTTATATTGTATTCGGCGGGATGGCTATCTGGGCGATATCCCTGGTAGGAATTGGACCGATTCTGGACTACATTCCTGGCGGCGTGCAAAAGGCGGGCAACAGCGGATTCCTGTTTCTGGTTGTTATCAACGCGGTTGTTGCGGTATGGGCCGCTCCGGCGGTGAGTGCATCCGATTTCACGCAAAATGCCCATTCATTTCGTGAACAAGCGTTGGGCCAGACGCTGGGGCTCATTGTCGCATACGTGCTGTTTGCCATTGCCAGCGTGTGCATAATCGCCGGTGCCAGTATTCATTACGGAATGGATACGTGGAATGTGCTGGATATCGTGCAGCGTTGGGACAGTTTATTTGCCTCGTTTTTTGCGGTACTGGTTATTTTGATGACTACAATCTCTACGAACGCTACCGGTAATATTATTCCTGCTGGTTATCAGATTGCCGCTATTGCACCTACTAAGTTAACGTATAAAAACGGTGTGTTGATCGCCAGTATTATTAGTTTGCTGATTTGTCCGTGGAAATTAATGGAAAATCAGAGCAGTATTTATCTGTTTCTGGATATTATCGGCGGGATGCTTGGCCCTGTTATTGGGGTTATGTTAGCGCATTATTTTGTCGTGATGCGTGGAAAAATTAATCTTGATGAATTATATACCGCCAGCGGTGATTACCAATATTATGAAAACGGATTTAATCTGACAGCCTTCTCCGTAACGTTAGTGGCAGTCATTCTTTCACTGGGAGGTAAATTTATTCCTCTACTCGAACCGTTATCGCGAGTGTCGTGGTTTGTTGGCGTTATTGTCGCATTTGTTGCCTATGCCTTGCTGAAGAAAAAATCGGTTGCTGAATCAGCCGGAGCGCAAAAAGCCACAGGGCAGATGTGATGAAGTCAGTAAGCGCTTATTTAAGCGTGAGTTATGTATAAAAATTATCTGTATCCATACAAGGAGTTCGTTATGTCTTTTGATTTAATTATTAAGAACGGTACTGTTATTTTAGAAAATGAAGCTCGCATTGTTGATATTGCCGTCCAGGCTGGAAAAATCGCCGCCATTGGCGAGAATCTGGGTGAGGCGAAGCAGGTCATGGATGCGACGGGTCTGGTGGTTTCACCAGGCATGGTTGATGCGCATACCCATATCTCTGAGCCGGGTCGTACCCATTGGGAAGGGTATGAGACGGGGACGCGTGCCGCGGCAAAAGGCGGTATCACCACGATGATCGAAATGCCTCTCAACCAGCTACCCGCGACGGTGGATCGTGAAACCATCGAACTGAAATTTGATGCGGCCAAAGGCAAATTGACCATTGATGCCGCGCAGCTTGGCGGTCTGGTTTCTTACAACCTCGATCGTCTGCACGAGCTGGATGACATCGGTGTCGTCGGTTTCAAATGCTTCGTTGCCACCTGTGGCGACCGCGGTATCGATAATGATTTCCGCGACGTGAACGACTGGCAGTTCTTTAAAGGCGCGCAGAAACTGGCGGAAATGAACCAGACGGTACTGGTGCATTGCGAAAACGCGCTCATCTGCGACGAGCTTGGCGAGGAGGCTAAACGCGAAGGTCGCGTGACGGCGCATGATTATGTGGCCTCACGTCCGGTATTTACCGAAGTGGAAGCGATTCGTCGCGTGCTGTATCTGGCGAAAGTCGCCGGTTGTCGCCTGCATGTCTGCCATATCAGCAGCCCGGAAGGCGTGGAGGAAGTGACCCGTGCCCGTCAGGAAGGTCAGGATGTAACCTGCGAATCCTGCCCGCATTATTTCGTACTGGATACCGATCAGTTTGAAGAGATTGGCACCCTGGCGAAATGTTCTCCGCCGATCCGCGATCTGCAAAATCAGGAAGGGATGTGGGAAAAGCTGTTTAACGGCGAGATTGACTGCCTGGTTTCTGACCACTCTCCATGCCCACCGGAAATGAAGGCCGGCAATATCATGCAGGCGTGGGGCGGCATTGCCGGACTGCAGAGCTGCATGGACGTTATGTTTGATGAAGCCGTGCAAAAACGCGGTATGTCGCTGCCGCTGTTCGCTAAATTGATGGCAACCAACGCTGCCGATATTTTTGGTCTGAAGCAGAAAGGACGTATCGCCCCGGGTAAAGATGCCGACTTCGTCTTTATTCAACCGGACAGCAAATACGTTCTGAAGAACGAAGACCTGGAATATCGCCACAAAGTCAGCCCTTATGTAGGCCGGACGATTGGCGCGCGCATTACGAAAACTATTCTGCGTGGTGATGTTATTTATGACATCGAGCAAGGTTTCCCGGTATCGCCAAAAGGTCAATTTATCCTTAAACATCAACAATAATGTGATGTGAATTAATGCCCGTCATGTTGGCGGGCATTCTTTATTCTAAGGTATGAGTATGCTTCCTGTTATTAACCGCGAAAGTTTGTTGTCCGGCTTTCAGTGGTTTTTCTTTATTTTTTGTAATACGGTTGTGGTCCCGCCAACGCTGGTTTCTGCTTTTCATCTCCCTGTGAGCAATCTGCTAATGCTCACGCAGTACGCTTTTTTAACGACGTCTCTGGCCTGTCTTGCGCAGGTGATTTGTGGCCATCGCCGCGCCATTATGGAAGGACCAACCGGTTTATGGTGGGGAACCATACTGACGATTACGCTGGCTGAGGCATCACGCGGAACACCGCTCAATGATATCGCCACCAGCCTGTCCGTTGGAATTGTGATTTCCGCTGTTCTGACGATGATTATCGGCTTTAGTGGCCTGGGGCATCGATTAGCCCGGCTCTTTACCCCAACGGTGATGGTTTTTTTTATGCTGCTGCTCGGCGCGCAGCTGACCACCATCTTTTTTAAGGGCATGCTGGGGTTGCCCTTTGGCATTGCGGATACCAGCGTCAAAATTCAACTGGCACCCTTTAGCCTGGCAGTAGGCGTGATGTGCTTCATCCTTGCGATGATCATCTTTTTACCGCAGCGGATCTCGCGCTATGCCCTGTTGGTTGGGGCGGTAGTGGGGTGGGGACTTTGGCGATTTTGTTTCCCATCAGCATCCCTGCCATCCAGCGAATTAAGCTGGCAGTGGTTCCCGTTAGGTAGCCATGGCAGACTGTTACCGGGCATTATTCTGACGGCCGTTATCACCGGTCTGGTGAATATCAGTAATACCTATGGCGCGGTGCGCGGCACGGACGTCTTTTATGCGCAGCAAGGCTCCAGCAACTCGCGTTATCGCCGCAGCTTTATTATTTCCGGTTTTATGACGCTGGTGACAGTGCCTTTAGCCGTGATTCCATTTTCACCTTTTGTCTCTTCTATCGGTCTGTTAACACAGACCGGCGACAGCTCGCGAAAATCATTTATTTGCGGCAGCGTATTATGTTTATTCGTGGCAATGGTTACGCCGCTAACCCGTTTATTTTGCGCCATTCCACTGGCGATCAGCAGTGCCGTGATGCTGGTTTCTTATCTTCCTCTGCTCTATTCCGGTCTGGTTTTTAGCCAGCAAATCACATTTACCGCACGCAATATTTATCGACTGGCGCTCCCGCTGTTTGTCGGCATTTTTTTGATGGGGCTGCCTCCGGTTTATTTACATGATCTTCCGTTGACTATTCGGCCATTACTGAGCAATGGCTTGCTGGTGGGGATTTTACTGGCGGTGCTTATGGAAAATCTCATTCCATGGGAACGCATTAAATAACATGATGAAAAAGGATTGATGATGAAAATTGTAATTGCGCCAGATTCATTTAAAGAGAGCTTAAGCGCTGACCAATGCTGCCAGGCAATTAAAGCCGGATTTTCAGCCATATTCCCGGATGCAGAATATATTTGTTTGCCGGTGGCTGATGGCGGAGAGGGTACTGTGGATGCAATGGTGGCGGCGACGGGAGGAAAAGTTGTCTCTGTGGAGGTCTGCGGGCCGATGAAGGAAAAGGTCATGGGATTTTATGGCCTGACAGGTGACGGAAAGACCGCCATTATTGAAATGGCGGCGGCGAGTGGACTGATGCTGGTCGAACCGCAGGCACGCAATCCTCTACTGGCCTCAAGTTACGGCACCGGCGAGCTGATTCGCCATGCGCTGGATGCCGGTATTCGTCATATTATTCTTGGTATTGGCGGGAGTGCGACGGTTGATGGCGGTATGGGGATGGCCCAGGCGCTTGGCGTGCAGTTTCTTGACGCGCAAGGGGCGTCATTGAGCGCGGGGGGTGGTAGCTTGTCATGTCTGGCGAGCATCGACCTGCAACAGTGCGATCCGCGGCTGAAAGCATGTCGCATTGACGTTGCCTGTGACGTAGACAACCCTTTGGTTGGTCCGCGCGGCGCTGCAAGAGTATTTGGCCCGCAGAAAGGGGCGACGCCTGAGATGGTTGAGATGCTGGAAGAAGGGTTACTCAACTATGCCCGTGTGCTGCAAACCCTGACCGGTGAGGATGTTGCTCAGATGCCTGGCGGCGGAGCGGCTGGAGGAATGGGGATTGCTGCGGTTATCTTCTTGCAGGCCAGCATGAAACCCGGCATTGAGATTGTGCTGCAGGCTGTACAGCTGGAGCGGGCAATCAAAGATGCGGCGCTGGTTATCACCGGCGAGGGACGTATTGATTCGCAAACGGTCGGTGGCAAAGCGCCAATCGGGGTAGCGTCGGTGGCCATGCAGCATCACGTTCCTGTTATTGGTATTGCTGGGGTGTTGGGCGAAGGCGTAGAGGTGGTGCACAGCCATGGTATCGATGCGGTATTCAGTATTCTGCCGCGACTCGCGCCGTTAGCAGAAGTGCTGGCGAGCTGCGAAACTAATCTCTATCACTGCGCGCGTAATATCGCTTGTGCGATGAAACTGGGTCAGGCGGTGACTCTGCGTTAAGCATAAAAAAGCCACGGTATATACCGTGGCAAAACCCAACATAGCTAAATAAAAAAGTATCAGGCGGGCTGTACGCCGTTAGATCTCAACATCCCGGTTGCAATCTTTGGAATAGATGTAGCTGAATGCTTCTCCACGACCCACGCCGTATCCGGCCTGCAGGGAATAAGCGCCCATAAAGATGTAGTCGCCTTTTTTCACAGGGATCCACTGATTGTCGAGGTTATAAACGCCCTGGCCTGAAAGAATATAAGCCCCGTGTTCCTGGACGTGCGTTTCGATATAACCGTGGCTGGCGCCCGGCTCGAACGACAGAATGTGCATATTCATATCGAAGCCCAATTCTTTAGGCAGGAAATCCAGCAGAATCACGTCATCCATGCCTTCGTAATGGATGCGTTCTAACTGATTGGCGTTACCGGAGACCAGCCAAGGCGCATAGCCCGCTACTGGTATGTAACGACGTTTGTATAAAAACAGCTGGCTGTCTTCAGCCTGGGCATTGCTAAAGGTGAGCAGCTCGCCTGGCGGGCAATACAGATATCCACCCTGCGTTAAAGCGAATGTTTTACCTTCCGCTTTTGCCTCAATTTTGCCGGAAATAACATAAACGAACGTTTCAATGCCTTCGCCGCCGAAACCGCTCTGGTTGCCCCCGTTCTGATGTACCGTCACCAGATAATCAACAAACGACGCGCCCAGTTTTGGCGTTGAGAGGATGGTGACGTCACAGTTTTCAAAACCCGGAATGATATTTTTAACCAGTCCATCGGGGGTTAAGAGGGCGAAGTTACCGTGTTTTACAATTGCGCGGTTAGCCAGTAAATCATCGCGGTAACCCGTGACGTTATTCAGATATCCCATTGTTGACTCCTTATTTCTGCCAGGCAAGTTGATGAAGCATTAATGCCAGAGTTTTGACCCCTTCGGCAAGGTCGTTAATATTTGTGCGTTCAGCGGGGTTGTGGCTGATACCGTTAATGCTGGGCATGAATATCATGCAGGTCGGCACACGGGGCGCGAAAATCTGCGCATCATGGCCCGCGCCGCTGTGCATCACGCGATAGTTCAGCTGTTCCTTTTCACACAGTTTGGTGAGGGTGGCGACCAGTTTGCTATCCATCGGAACCGGCGTTTCGTCCATCCACAAATCGATATCAATGCCGATATCCATTTCGTCGCAGATGGCGCGCATGTCATTTTCCAGTTGCTGAGTAAAATCACGCAGCACTTCGGCGTTGGTATGACGGCAATCGATGGTGAAGGTCGTTTTTCCTGGCACCACGTTGACAGTGTTTGGCTGCGGCTCAACTTTGCCAAAGGTCAGTACCAGAGGATCGCCATGTTTTTTGGCTTTCTCAATCGACTGGCTACAGATACGGCTGAAGGCGTAAACGGTGTCGCGACGGTAGCTTAGCGGTGTTGTACCCGCATGGTTGGATTCGCCGTTCAGCGTTACTGTATAGCGACGCTGTCCAACAATCGCGCTGACGACCCCGATGGACTGACCATTGCTTTCAAGTACGCACCCTTGCTCGATGTGCAATTCAACAAAGGCTTTGATGTCAGTGCGAGCGTGGAGCGGTTCGGCGGGGAGAGTAAAGCCGCAGGCGTTCATCGCATCAACAAAACGTGTGCCTTTGGCGTCCTGGATGTCGCGGACGTCATCGGGATTCGCCAGCCCAAAAATGTTCTTACTGCCCCAGAAGACATACGGGAAGCGGCTGCCTTCTTCTTCTGCCATGGAGACCACTTCGACCGTTTTCAGCGGCGCGCCGTAGGTAGTCTTAAGCCAGTCAATCGCTAACCACGCCGCCAGCGCGCCAAACTGGCCGTCAAGATTGCCGCCATTAACGACGGTATCAATATGCGAGCCGCTTAAAATGACCTGTTCCGGGGATTCGCTCCCGCGCAGGCGACCGTATAAATTGCCCACTTCATCAAAGCGCGTTTCCAGGCCGCTGGCATCCATACGCTTTTTAAATTGCTGTTGTGTTTCAAGCCATTCTGGCGAATACAGCAAGCGCGTCATCCCACCGGAAGGATCTGCGCCAAAGGAAGAGAGCCAGGGAAGGGATTCTTCTATTGCGTGACGAAAATGGTTGATCATATGAAATTCCTGTTTCAATAATTATTGTGCAAAGGGATTCTTTGTTTCGTATGACTTGATATAGAGAACATCGGAAATCAGGTATTGATAAATATCGTCAACAATGTCGACGCCATGGGCCGCAGCATTGCGTTGATTAATATCTTGATCCTGTCCGGGGTAATAGACCTGTTTAAAACCAGGTGCAGGAGTAACAGCATTTAACTCTTGCATGGTTTGACTGAGATGCTGACGAAATAATTGGCTGGAGGAGAAAAACTCGGGATTAATCACTAAATGCAGTTGGCCTAAATTACGTCCGGCATGTAGATCTTCATACATAGAACTGACCTGGCGACCAAACGGTAATCCCAACAGGATGCCGGATAACACATCGATCATCATCATCAGACCATAGCCTTTTGGTCCGGCGGCGGGAAGCAACGCATTGACTGCAAAAGGATCGGCTGTAGGCGCGCCATCTTTATCGACAGCCCAGGTATCCGGGATCGGTTCATTGCGTGAGCGAGCATCCAGAACTTTGCCCCAGGCCTGCACCGTCGTTGCCATATCAAAGGTCATGATATCGTCGCCTTCCCCTGGTGCGGCGAAGGCTAGCGGATTGGTGCCGTAGTAAATATCCGCGCCGCCGAACGGTACGACCATCGGGTCGGACTGGCAAACGGAGAGGCCAATCAGGCCTGCGCGAGCGGCTTGTTGCACAAAGTAAGAAATGGCTCCGCTGTGTCCCATTCGGCTAATGCCGACAACGGCGACACCATTTTTTTTGGCAATTTCAATTGCATGCTCCATACCCATCTTTGCTGCGACTTGTCCGGCGGCATTATCGGCGTGCAAAATCGCTGTACAGGGACCGGTATCTTCAAAACGAAATGTGGGTTCGCGGTTGGTGCCGCCTTTTGAAATGCGCTCGGCATAGTATTCAACGCGTACGGCACCATGAGAGTGAATACCTCTGGCATCTGCATACACCAATACCTCGGCAACCGTTGCGGCGTGCTCACGTTTTAGTCCGGCCTTGCAAAGCTTATTCTCGATAAGCTGGTGGAGTGTTTCCCGACTGATTTTCATCTGTCTTCCTTTTTAACGACGGTGTGAAGCATGACTGCCGTTAACATACCGGGAATATAAATAGATTATGTGATCCAGACACACAAAAAAATATAGTTAGAATTTATTTGATAATCGGTACTGATTTGCCATTTCTTTTTAAATAAATAATGCCGTTAAAAAATAACATGTAATCCTCCTGTGGTTATTAAAATTCTTTTGCTAATAATCTGTGTGTGATGCCAGTCACTCTATTTGTGATGTTGGATATATACCTTGAGTTCCACATTAACACTACTCGTGCAATTGCCATGGGTGCAATTATTAAGGGGTTGTTATGATCCACGCCTTTATTAAAAAAGGGTGTTTTCAGGACTCTGTCAGTTTAATGATTATTTCACGCAAGCTGAGTGAGTCCGAAAATGTAGACGATGTATCGGTCATGATGGGAACGCCGGCGAATAAATCGTTGCTGGAAACGACCGGGTTTTGGCATGACGATTTTAATCAGGCGACGCCGAATGATATTTGCGTGGCTATTCGTACTGAAGCGGCGGATGAGAGTATTACGCAGGCCATTTTGCAACAACTGGATGAGTCGCTGCAGCAGCTGGCGCAGGCAACCGGAGGGAGCCAAACGCTTCTGCAGGTCAGACGCTGGGAAAGCGCGTGTCAGAAACTGCCTGACGCGAATATGACGTTAATTTCTGTTGCTGGCGAATACGCGGCAGAGCTGGCGAACCAAGCGCTGGATCGTAACCTGAACGTCATGATGTTCTCCGACAACGTCACGCTGGAAGATGAAATCAATCTCAAGCGCCGCGCACAAGATAAAGGTCTGCTGGTGATGGGACCGGATTGCGGAACCGCCATGATCGCCGGTACGCCGCTGGCTTTTGCCAACGTAATGCCGGAAGGCAATATTGGTGTGATAGGCGCCTCCGGCACAGGGATCCAGGAGCTCTGTTCACAGATAGCGCTGGCTGGGGAAGGCATCACTCACGCCATCGGGCTGGGCGGACGCGACCTGAGCGCTGAGGTGGGGGGGATTAGCGCATTTACCGCGCTGGAGATGCTCGGTGCAGATGATAAAAGCCAGGTGCTGGCTTTTGTGTCTAAACCACCGGCGGAAGCGGTTCGTCAGCGTATTGTCACGGCGATGAAAGCCACGGGAAAACCCGTTGTGGCCCTGTTTTTAGGTTACACCTGCACTGCGAACCGTGATGAGAACGTCTGGTTTGCATCGACCCTTGATGATGCGGCCCGTCTCGCCTGTTTACTGGCGCGCGTCAAGGCGCGACGCTGTGCGCTTGCTGGCACGGGAGATGGGCTGATTCGAGGGCTGTATACCGGAGGAACGCTGGCTGCCGAAGCCGCGGGACTGCTGGCCGCACACCTGAACGTTGCTACGGATGCGCAGCATCATCACGGCATGATGCTGGATGCTGCCGGGCATCAGATTATCGATCTGGGGGATGATTTTTACACCGTCGGGCGGCCGCATCCGATGATCGACCCTGCGTTACGTAATCAGCTTATTACGGATCTCGGCTCGCAGCCGCAGATACGGGTGCTACTGGTAGATGTCGTGATTGGCTACGGCGCGACGGTAGATCCGGCTGCGTCACTGGTTCAGGCCTGGCAAAAGGCATGTGCTGCCCGAGACATCGAGCAACCGCTGATTGCGATTGCGACGGTGACCGGCACAGAAGGTGACCCGCAGTGTCGTTCATTGCAAATCGCTACGCTGGAAGATGCCGGAATTGCCGTGGTGAGTTCGCTCCCTGAGGCAACACTGCTTGCCGCCGAACTGATTCGACCATCTCAACCGTTATCTCATCAATCCGCACCTTCGCTACTGGAAAAAGTAGCGGTTATTAATGCCGGGTTACGCAGTTTTGCGCTGGATTTACAGGCGGCAGAAAAGCCGGTGGTGCATTACCAGTGGGCGCCTGTCGCTGGCGGTAATAAAAAACTGGCTCGTTTATTAGAACGTTTGCAATAAGGGGTTCCAATGTTTACATCAGTGGCGCAAGCCAATGCTGCAGTAATCGAACAAATTCGTCGTGCGCGTCCGCACTGGCTGGATGTGCAACCCGCGTCCTTGTTAATCAGCGAACTCAATGAAGGAAAAACGCTGCTTCATGCGGGACCGCCAATGCGTTGGCAAGAGATGACCGGCCCGATGAAAGGGGCCTGCATTGGTGCATGTCTTTTTGAAGGGTGGGCCAATGATGAAATGAGTGCGCTGTCATTATTGGAGCAGGGAAAAGTCAATTTTGTACCTTGCCATCACGTTAATGCCGTGGGGCCAATGGGCGGGATCACTTCTGCCAGCATGCCGATGCTGGTGGTGGAAAACATCACTGAAGGGAATCGGGCTTACTGCAACCTTAACGAAGGTATCGGCAAGGTGATGCGTTTCGGCGCGTATGGAGAGGATGTCCAGCAGCGTTTACGTTGGATGCGTGATGTTCTGATGCCGGTCTTAAGCGCAGCGCTGAGCACCCTGGAGCAGGGTATTGACCTGACCGCCATGATGGCGCAGGGCATTACGATGGGCGATGAGTTCCATCAGCGCAACATTGCCTCTTCAGCCCTGTTGATGCGTACGCTGGCGCCGCTAATTGCCCGCCTGGAACATGATAAGCAGCAGATTGCTGAGGTGATGGATTTTCTTAGCGTAACCGACCAGTTTTTCCTCAACCTGGCGATGGCTTACTGCAAAGCGGCAATGGACGCCGGAGCGCAGGTGCGTTCTGGCAGTATTGTGACGGCGATGACCCGTAATGGCGACATGTTCGGTATTCGCGTGAGCGGACTTGGCGATCGCTGGTTTACTGCACCTGTTAACACACCGCAGGGACTGTTCTTTACTGGTTTTTCGCAGGAGCAGGCCAACCCGGATATGGGCGATAGCGCCATCACCGAAACGTTTGGCATTGGCGGAGCAGCGATGATCGCCGCACCAGGCGTAACGCGTTTTGTCGGTGCAGGCGGGATGGAAGCCGCAAAATCCGTCTCCGAAGAGATGGCGGAAATCTACCTGGAGCGCAATATGCAATTGCAGATCCCCGGCTGGGATTTCCAGGGGGCCTGTCTGGGGCTCGATATCCGTCGCGTGGTCGAAACAGGGATTACACCGCTGATCAATACCGGTATTGCGCATAAAGAGGCCGGTATTGGCCAGATTGGCGCGGGAACCGTCCGTGCGCCGTTGGCCTGCTTTGAGTTGGCCCTGGAAGCGCTGGCTGAAAGCATGGGCATTAGCTAAAAGGGGCGCGCATGATGATCATCCATCCTCTGCTGGGCAGCCAGCAGTCTGCGGATTTTCGCCAGTCATGGCAGTTGTCTGGCATCTGGCGGCGCGCGATTAATCTTGTGGCCGAAAGCGGCGCATTGTTGACGTTGCACCGCCAGGGGAGCGGCTTTAGTCCGGGAGGATGGGTGATCCGTACGCATGACTTTGATGCGCTGCGTACGGCGTTACGTGGGAGTGAAACCCCTCTGGCTGTCCCTGGGGGGATCCAGTTGGGGCCATTTTTGCTGTGCCAGCCGCGGCGCTGCTGTTCGTTGAGAATAACTTACCGCCCACATTCCCCGCGCCTTGCACTCGCTTGGATGGATCGCGGCGAGGAAACGGGATTGTTCGGGCCATTAATGCTGGCGGCAAACCTGCCTTTGTGCCCCGAGCTACGTCAGTTCCGCCACTGCTTCTTCTCGGCGCTTGCGGGGTTGCCGACAGACTGGCGGCAGTGGTTAGGCAAAGGGCCCGGTTTAACGCCCAGTCATGATGACACGTTGACCGGTATGCTGCTGGCGGCCTGGTATTTCGGCGCGCTAAATAAGAACTCCGGGCACCGTTTCTTTGATGATTCCGGCAACCTTGAGCAGGCGACGACTGTGGTTAGCGTGACCTATTTGCGCTACGCGGCGCTAGGGTACTTTGCTTCACCTTTACTCCACTTCACCCATGCTCTGCGTCGCCAGGAAAGGCTGGACGCAGCGATAAATTCGCTGCTGGCGCTTGGGCATACCTCCGGCGCAGACACCCTGTTGGGGTTCTGGATTGGACAACAAATCATAGAAGGATAGGGAATGAAAACGCTGGTTGTTGCTCTTGGTGGCAACGCATTATTGCAGCGCGGCGAGGCGCTGACGGCAGAAAATCAATATCGTAATATTGCCAGCGCCGTACCCGCCCTGGCGCGTCTGGCGCGCTCGTACCGCCTGGCTATCGTACATGGCAACGGGCCGCAGGTTGGCCTGCTGTCGTTACAGAATCTTGCCTGGAAGGAGGTCGAGCCTTATCCATTAGATGTGCTGGTGGCCGAGACGCAGGGCATGATTGGTTATATGTTGGCCCAGAGCCTGACCGCAGAACCGGAGATGCCGCCAGTCACCACGGTGTTAACCCGTATTGTGGTGTCCGAGGACGATCCTGCGTTTATGTCACCGGAAAAATTTATCGGCCCGGTGTATTCGCCCGAAGAACAAACGCAACTGGAAGCTACCTACGGCTGGCATATGAAGCGTGACGGAAAATACCTGCGACGTGTTGTCGCTTCGCCAGAACCTCGCCAGATCGTAGAAAGTGATGCCATTAAGCTCTTACTTAAAGAAGGGCATGTGGTGATTTGCAGCGGGGGGGGCGGCGTGCCCGTCACTGGCGAAGGAGTCGGGTCTGAAGCTGTCATTGATAAGGACCTGGCAGCGGCGTTGCTGGCTGAACAGATTGATGCAGATGGTCTGGTCATCCTGACCGATGCAGATGCCGTGTATGAGAACTGGGGGACGCCGCAGCAACGTGCTATTCGCCAGGCTTCTCCCGATGAACTGGCTCCGTTTGCGAAAGCGGATGGGGCGATGGGGCCGAAGGTGACAGCGGTAAGCGGGTACGTGAAGCGGCGTGGCAAACCGGCCTGGATTGGCGCGTTGTCACGTATTGAGGACACGCTTGCAGGTAAAGCCGGCACCTGTATCAGCATGTAATTATTACGGGTGGCGTGAATAGACGACACCCGTTTCGTGTTACTTCAGCTTACTTTGCGCCCAGATAATCCCACTGGCGTATTCCGGCGGCAGAAGGGGAATGAGTGCTTCCAGCGTTGCGCTCAGGCGAGCGGTATCGCTGTCCGTCAGGTTCAAGTGACCGACCTTACGGCCTTCGCGCACCTCTTTGTCGTACCAGTGCAGGTGCACCAGTGGCAACTTCAGCCAGTCGTAGTTCAGGTCAGTACCGATAAGATTCACCATGACCGAAGGATTGTTCACTACCGGCGTGGGTAATGGCAGGTCGGTAATGGCGCGCAGGTGCAGTTCAAACTGGCTGATGCTGGCGCCGTTTTGCGTCCAGTGCCCACTGTTGTGTACGCGCGGGGCCAGTTCGTTAATCAGCAAGCCTTCCGGGGTGATGAAACACTCCATCGCCATTACGCCGACATAGCCCAATTCCTGCATAATAGCGGACAACATCGCTTCAGCCTGTTCCTGCTGTTTCGCATTGGCTTGCGGAAATACCACGCTGGTACGCAGAATGCCGTCCTGATGCAGGTTATGGGTCAGCGGATAGAAGACTGTGCTGCCGTCATGAGCGCGAGCGCCCACCAGCGACACTTCACCTGAGAAGTTTATGCCTCGTTCGACAATGCATTCGCCGTAGCAGTCGTCTGGAAGTTGTTCAGTTTCATTGACGCGTAAACGCCACTGACCACGACCGTCGTAGCCGCCGACACGACGCTTCACGATTGCCAGTTCACCCAGTTTGTCGAATATTGCAGACCACTCGCTATTATCCGCCAGCAGTTGCCACGGCGCGGTCGCCAAACCGAGCTTGTCAAAAAGCTGCTTTTGCGTCAGACGGTCGGCAATAATCGGGAACACATCGCGGTTAACAAACGCCGGATGGCGGGCCAGCTCGCGAGTGAGTGCGGTTTCCGGCCAGCGCTCAATTTCAGCGGTAATCACGCTTTGCTGAAAGGGGACGGCCGCAGGTTCGGCATCCAGGCCAACAGGCCAGACTGCAATGCCCAACGGCTCGCCTGCCTGACGCAACATGCGTCCTAGCTGACCGTTACCAAGTATGCAAACCTGCTTCATGCCGCACCTCGTGGGTCCGGGTTCTCCAGCACCTCATCGGTTTGCGCTTTACGCCAGTCGATCAGACGCTGGTGTAGCGTTTTATCGTGGGTTGCCAGAATTTGCGCCGCCAGCAGTGCCGCATTTGCTGCGCCCGCTTTGCCAATCGCCAGCGTGCCAACCGGAATGCCGCGCGGCATCTGCACGATGGAATAAAGGCTGTCTACGCCGCTCAGGGCAGCACTTTGTACCGGAACACCTAAAACAGGTACCAGCGTTTTCGCCGCAATCATGCCAGGCAGATGTGCTGCACCACCTGCACCGGCAATAATCACCTGATAGCCGTTCTCTTCTGCGCTCTCGGCGAAGCTGAACAGTTTATCGGGGGTGCGGTGAGCAGAGACAACTTCAACGTGGTGCGGGACATCCAGGATTTCGAAGATTTCGGCGGCGAACTGCATGGTAGTCCAGTCGCTTTTGGACCCCATCACGATGGCGACACGCGCCGGATTATTGCGGGAAGACATGCGTCTTAAAACTCCTGTGGTGCGAAACACACTGCTTTCGAGGCGAGAGAGAATAGCATGATATACAAGCAAGGAAAACGGTTGCGCAGCGAAATGTTAACGCCTGGATGTAATCCCCTTGAGGGTTTACTGGGAGATTTTTCATGGCCAAACAGGCCGTTACGCTGGGCTGTAGGGAATTGGCAGATTTTCGGTTATTGAAGCATTGGGTTTTGTTATTAGCCGCCGGTCAAAGTGCGTTTCTTCGTTATGTCGGCGAGGAGCGTGCATATATCGGTGGCTTAGTTACTTCTTTCCACTCTTTTTTGAGAAGCGCGTAGATAAAGGTGTCATCGTGGGGCGCGAAGCGGACATTCTCCAGCGGTATCGCTTACAAAAGTAGCAGTGCTAAAGATACCGACCCTGTAAAAACAATTTTTTATGAATAGTGCAACCTGCGGATCGTTCTTTCAGTCGCTCACACGCCACCATGCCTTGATAACACAATTTCGTATTTGGCATCCATTCGCATTCACCGAATGTCGGTACGATAATTCTGCTATTCAAATTGAGCACAGGATCACATTTAATCGCCTTATTACGGTTCAGCATGTTGAACAAGGTATATTTTCCACTACACAATGCCGATATCATTTATTCCAATAGCAAGAGGGAGCCATTATGGTTCGCAAAGGGTGTAATTCATTAGTCCGTGCTGAAAAAATATTAACCCATATTGCGTGGGTAGGTGTGGCGAGTTATATGGAATTATTAAAAAAATTTCAGTATCCCAAAAGTAGCCTGCTTAATTTACTGAATGTGATGGTGGAATGTGGTTTCTTAATTAAAAATAAAAATGGCCATTATTCACTGGGGATAAAAAACTACGAACTGGGATGTCAGGCACTGCACCGCCAGAATATTTTTGAAGTGACGAAGCGGCCAATGCAGGAGCTGTCGTTGAAAAGCGGCCTGGTTTGTCATCTGGGCGCGATGGAGAGCTATTCTGCTATCTATCTTGACAAGATTGAAAGCCCGGATTCGGTGCCGACCAGCAAAAGCTGGATTGGCAAAAAACTTGAATTACATATTACCGCACTGGGTAAGGCGTTATTGGCCTGGAAAACGAGAGAAGAGTTGGATTATTTTTTAGATGCTCTTACGTTGACTCCACATACGCGCAATACATTTACTGATAAAAAATTATTTCTGGAAGAACTGCAAAAAACGCGGCTTCGGGGATGGGCCATAGATAACGAAGAATCGACCTATGGTGCAGTATGTTTAAGTATGCCTGTATTCAATATGTATAACCGGGTTAATTATGCGATCTCGCTATCAGGCGATCCGGTGGTTTACTCAGGAAATAAGATCGACGGTTATCTGGAACTGCTCCGAAAGTGTGCCGGGCAAATATCATATGGACTGGGATACATAAGCGAAAATGAATATTTACGAAAAGGAAATTGAAGTAATGAAAAAATTCAGCGGCATTATTCCACCGGTATCCAGTACGTTTCATCGTGACGGAACCATTGATAAAACGGCAATGCGCCAGGTTGCCGACTTCCTGATTAATAAAGGAGTCGACGGGCTGTTTTACCTTGGCACCGGTGGTGAATTTAGCCAGATGAATACCGCCCAGCGCATGGCGCTCACCGAAGAAGCCATATCCGTTGTTGGTGGGAGGGTTCCTGTATTGATTGGCGTCGGTTCGCCTTCCACTGATGAAGCGGTCAAATTGGCGCGGCATGCCGAATCCTGCGGTGCTGACGGTGTCGTCGCCATCAACCCTTACTACTGGAAGGTCGCGTCACGAAATCTTGACGACTATTACCAGCAGATCGCTCGTAGCGTCACTTTGCCGGTAATCCTGTACAACTTTCCGGATTTGACGGGCCAGGACTTAACCCCGGAGACAGTGAAACGTTTGGCCTTGCAAAATGAGAATATCGTTGGCATCAAAGACACCATCGACAGTGTCGGTCACTTGCGCACGATGATTAACGCAGTTAAGTCAGTGCGCCCGTCGTTTTCTGTATTTTGCGGCTATGACGACCATTTACTGAACACCTTGCTGTTAGGGGGGGACGGCGCGATTTCAGCTAGCGCTAACTTTGCACCGGAACTCTCCGTTGGTATCTACCGTGCCTGGCGCGAAGGTGATCTGGCAACCGCCGCCAACCTGAACAAAAAGCTACTGCAACTGCCATCTATTTACGCTCTGGAAACGCCGTTTGTCTCGCTAATCAAATACGGTATGCAATGCGTAGGGTTACCAGTAGAGACTTATTGCTTGCCGCCAATTCTTGAGGTGTCAGAAGAAGCCAAAGAAAAAGTCCATGCACTGTTGGTTGCTCAGGGTATTTTACCTGTCTGAGGAGAATCTCATGTCTGTACGCAATATTTTTGCTGACGAGAGTCACGATATCTACACCGTCAGAACGCACGCCAATGGCCCTGATGGTGAACTGCCGCTGACGGCGGAGATGTTAATCAACCGCCCGAGTGGGGATCTGTTTGGTATGACCATGAATGCCGGAATGGGCTGGTCTCCGGATGAGCTGGATCGGGATGGTATTTTACTGCTCAGTACGCTCGGTGGCTTACGCGGCGCAGACGGTAAGCCTGTTGCACTGGCGCTGCACCAGGGGCACTACGAGCTGGATATCCAGATGAAAGCGGCGGCTGAGGTTATTAAAGCGAACAGTGCCTTGCCCTATGCTGTGTATGTCTCCGATCCTTGTGATGGACGCACGCAGGGCACGACCGGGATGTTTGATTCGCTACCGTACCGTAACGATGCCTCAATGGTGATGCGCCGTCTTATCCGCTCTCTGCCCGATGTGAAAGCAGTCATTGGCGTGGCTAGCTGTGACAAGGGGCTTCCGGCTACCATGATGGCACTCGCCGCGCAGCATGATAAAGCGACGGTATTGGTGCCTGGTGGTGCGACGCTACCTGCAAGAGATGGGGAAGATAACGGTAAGGTGCAGACTATAGGCGCACGCTTTGCTAATGGTGAGTTATCACTACAGGACGCACGCCGTGCCGGCTGCAAGGCCTGTGCCTCATCCGGAGGTGGCTGTCAATTTCTGGGTACTGCCGGGACATCGCAGGTTGTGGCCGAAGGATTGGGGCTGGCGATTCCGCACTCGGCATTGGCCCCTTCTGGTGAGCCGGTGTGGCAGGAGATCGCCAGAGCTTCCGCAAGGGCGGCGTTGAACCTGTGCCAGCAAGGCATTACCACCCGGGAGATACTCACCGATAAAGCGATTGAGAATGCGATGACTGTCCATGCGGCGTTTGGCGGCTCGACAAACCTGCTGCTCCACATCCCGGCGATTGCCCATCAGGCAGGCTGCCATATCCCAACCGTTGACGACTGGATCCGCATCAATAAGCGGGTGCCCCGACTGGTGAGTGTGCTGCCCAATGGCCCTATTTACCATCCAACTGTTAATGCCTTCATGGCGGGCGGTGTGCCGGAAGTGATGCTGCATTTGCGCAATCTTGGATTGCTACATGAAGACGTTATGACTGTAACCGGCAGTACACTGAAGGAGAACCTGGACTGGTGGGAGCACTCAGAACGCCGACAGCGATTCAAACAACTACTGCGCGAACAAGAACAGATCGACGCTGACGAGGTGATCATGTCGCCGCAGCAAGCGAAGGCACGTGGCTTAACCTCAACAATTACCTTCCCAGTGGGTAATATTGCTCCGGAAGGGTCAGTGATCAAATCCACAGCCATCGATCCATCGGTGATTGATGATCAGGGAGTCTATTACCATAAAGGTGTGGCGAAGGTCTATCTGTCCGAGAAAAGTGCAATTTACGATATCAAGCACGACAAAATTAAAGCGGGCGATATTCTGGTCATTATCGGTGTTGGTCCTTCCGGTACCGGGATGGAGGAAACCTACCAGGTTACCAGCGCGCTGAAACACCTGTCATACGGTAAGCATGTTTCACTGATTACCGATGCGCGTTTCTCGGGCGTTTCCACTGGCGCGTGTATAGGTCATGTGGGGCCAGAAGCGCTGGCCGGAGGACCAGTCGGTAAATTACGCACTGGAGATATTATCGAAATTAAAATTGATTGCCGCGAGCTTCAGGGCGAAGTCAATTTCCTCGGAACCCGTAACGATGAAAAATTACCCTCAAGGGAGGAGGCAACAGCAATATTAAACGCCAGACTCAGTCATCAGGATTTACTTCCTGATCCTGAACTGCCCGATGATACCCGGCTTTGGGCAATGCTCCAGGCAGTTAGCGGCGGCACATGGATGGGTTGTATTTATGATGTGAATAAAATCGGTGCTGCGCTGCGAGATTATATTAATAAGAACTGATAGTAAAAAATAAAAAAATCCAGACACCTTAATAATTTGACTACGCGTTATAAATCATTTGCGTAGCCAGATTATTAGGGGTCGTTACCCTACAATGAGAGGACATTATGCCGCTAATTATCGTTGTGGCAGGGATTGCCTTACTCCTGCTTTTGACTATAAAAATTAAGCTTAATACGTTTGTATCTTTAATTATTGTCTCGATTGCTGTCGCCATCGCCAGTGGAATGGAACTGAATAAAGTCGTAACCTCGGTTGAGTCTGGTCTTGGCGGTACGCTGGGACATATTGGCTTGATATTCGGATTCGGCGTTATGCTCGGTCGATTACTGGCTGACGCGGGTGGTGCGCAGAGAATAGCTCTGACCATGCTGAATTATTTCGGGAAAAATAAACTTGACTGGGCGGTAGTCTGTTCAGCATTTATTGTCGGTATTGCACTTTTTTTTGAAGTCGGTTTAATCCTTCTGGTACCTATTTTATTCGCTATTGCCCGTGAAGCCAAAATATCGCCGATGTTTATGTGTGTGCCGATGCTCTCCGGTTTGCTGGTCGCGCACGGTTTTTTACCACCTCACCCCGGCCCGACGGTGATCGCCCGTGAATATGGTGCGGATGTAGGATTGGTATTGATATACGGTATTATTGTCGGCATTCCAACCTTTATTCTTTGCGGCCCGGTGCTGAATAAATTCTGCCAGCGCATTATTCCGGACGCCTTTAAAAAAGAGGGTAATATTGCCTCCCTGGGTGCAACCCGCCGATTCAGCGAAAGCGAAATGCCTGGCTTTGGGATCAGTTTTCTCACGGCAATGCTGCCAGTGATCCTGATGGCGGTAGTCACTATCATCCAGATGGCCCATGCCAAAAGCGCCGCGGACTCAGGCTTGTTCTACAACGTGATGCTGTTCTTAGGTAACTCGACGATCGCCATGCTGATTTCACTGCTGTTTGCGATCTATACCATGGGACTGGGCCGTGGGAAAACAATCCCTGACCTGATGGATTCCTGCGGGAAAGCGATTGCGGGTATTGCCGGTCTGCTGCTGATTATCGGTGGTGGTGGTGCATTCAAGCAGGTTCTCATCGACTCTGGCGTCGGTCAGTATATTTCCACCCTGGTGTCGGGCATGGATATCAACCCGATCCTGATGGCATGGGGCGTAGCCGCATTCTTACGTATTTGTCTGGGTTCTGCCACCGTCGCGGCGATCTCTACCGCCGGGCTGGTCATTCCGCTGCTGGCGGTACATCCTAATACCAACCTGGCCTTGATTACACTGGCTACCGGTGCGGGATCCTGTATTTGCTCCCACGTAAACGACGCCAGCTTCTGGATGATCAAAGACTTCTTCGGTCTGACCACCAAAGAGACGCTGTTGTCATGGACGCTGATGTCAACCCTATTATCCATATGCGGGTTGCTGTTTATTCTGGTTGCCAGCATTATTTTATAATAGTGTGTTCGCCAGTGAACCGCTTTGCCGGTTTACTGGCTCCCCTGTATCTCACAACAACAAGACAAAACTCAGACCTTCTGGTTGTCGCCTTATCTTATATGCCAACTCACAGATTTAACGGTCGGTGTCTTTGTCGTTTCGTTGGGAAAAGAGGGGGCCTGGATATTGATGCTGAAGCAGCCATACGCACTATCTTAAACACGACAGGGCATTTTTATTATTGTGGAAGGACGCTTCTGCTTTGCATTATCACGTTGTGTAGTAAACGTTACAGCAAATGGTCGCGATAATTTAAAACGGGAAAGCGATCAGTTCGACATTGTCTGGGGTGACTTTGACCATTGAGCCTTCAGTGTGCCATGCCCCGAGAACCACGCGGAAAGCGGGTTGTTTATTGGCGGTCAGTTTATGAACTGCCGGGCGATGAGTATGACCATGAATTAGCCACTGAACCTGATGTTTTTCCATCTCGGCAACGACGGCCTGTGGATTCACATCCATGATCTCCAGTGATTTGCTGCTGTTAGCGGCTTTGCTGTTGGCGCGCATTTTCGCGGCAATACGCTGGCGAATAAATAAAGGCATGGCAAGAAACAGAGTTTGTAACCAGGGTTGGTGAACTTTGGCGCGAAAAGCCTGATAGCCCGTATCATCGGTGCACAGGGTGTCTCCGTGCATGATTAATACTTTTCGGCCATACAGATCGAGCACTTTTTCCTGCGGCAATAGGGTCATGCCGCTTTCACGGGCAAAACGTTTGCCGAGCAGAAAATCTCGGTTGCCGTGAATAAAAAAGCAGGGGATGCCTGAATCAGCCAGCGCTTTTATCGCGGCGGCGATTTGCTGATGCAGGGGATTGGGGTCGTCGTCGCCTATCCAGGCTTCGAAGAGATCGCCAAGAATGTACAGCGCATCAGCCTGGCGTGCTTCACCGGATAAAAAACGCAGAAAACCGGCGGTGATCGCCGGTTCTTCCGTGCAGAGGTGAAGATCTGCAATAAACAGTGTCGCCACGATTACTCGCTGACGGTCACGTTTTCGATGATAACGTCTTCTTTTGGTACGTCCTGGTGCATACCGCTGCGACCAGTGGAAACGCCTTTGATTTTATCAACCACGTCCATTCCTTCGACAACTTCAGCAAACACACAGTAACCCCATCCCTGCATGCTTTCGCCGGAGAAGTTCAGGAAGTCGTTGTCTGCAACGTTGATGAAGAACTGGGCAGTCGCGGAGTGCGGAGCCTGAGTACGGGCCATTGCCAGCGTACCACGAGTGTTTTTCAGACCGTTGTTGGCTTCGTTTTTGATCGCTTCTTTAGTGGCTTTTTGTTTCATGCCTGGCTCAAAACCGCCGCCCTGGATCATGAAACCGTTAATCACACGGTGGAAAATGGTGTTGTTGTAGAAACCTTCGCGGCAGTAGTCCAGGAAGTTTTTAACTGTTTCAGGCGCTTTATCATCAAAAGTTTTGATTACGATATCGCCGTGATTAGTGTGGAAAGTAACCATTTTTGCATCCTGTTCCGATAGAGTAGTGCTTCGACCCTGGTCAGGGTCACATATAGGGGCTTGTTATAGCATAACCGCAAGGTTCGATCACCTTGCAAAGTGTGCTGCTTCGAGGCCAATTTATAGGTATTATAGGGCTTTGTTATCCACACACGTCTACACGGAATCTTCGATGTTAAAAATCTTTAATACACTGACGCGCCAAAAAGAGGAATTCAAACCTATTCATGCCGGGGAAGTCGGCATGTACGTGTGTGGTATTACCGTTTACGATCTCTGTCATATTGGTCACGGGCGTACCTTTGTTTCTTTCGACGTCGTGGCGCGCTATCTGCGCTTTCTCGGCTACAAGCTGAAGTACGTGCGTAACATTACTGATATCGATGATAAAATCATTAAGCGCGCTAATGAAAATGGCGAAAGCTTTGTGGCGCTGGTCGATAGAATGATCGCGGAAATGCATAAGGATTTCGACGCGCTGAATATTCTGCGTCCGGATCTCGAACCGCGAGCGACACATCATATCGCTGAAATTATTGAAATCACCGAGCAACTGATTGCTAAAGGTCACGCCTACGTGGCGGATAATGGTGACGTGATGTTCGACGTACCCACCGATCCGCATTACGGCCAGTTGTCGCGCCAGGATCTGGATCAACTGCAGGCGGGTGCTCGCGTTGATGTGGTCGATGTGAAGCGTAACCCAATGGACTTCGTTCTGTGGAAGATGTCCAAAGAGGGTGAGCCGAGCTGGCCGTCGCCGTGGGGCGCGGGCCGCCCTGGCTGGCACATTGAGTGCTCGGCAATGAACTGCAAACAGCTGGGTAACCATTTCGATATTCACGGCGGTGGTTCAGATCTGATGTTCCCACACCATGAAAATGAAATCGCTCAGTCCACCTGCGCGCATGACGGTGAATACGTCAACTACTGGATGCACTCTGGCATGGTGATGGTTGACCGCGAGAAAATGTCCAAATCGCTGGGCAACTTCTTTACCGTACGTGATGTTCTGAAATACTACGATGCCGAAACCATTCGCTACTTCCTGATGTCCGGTCACTATCGTAGCCAGTTGAACTACAGCGAAGAGAACCTGAAACAGGCTCGCTCAGCGCTGGAGCGTCTGTACACTGCGCTGCGTGGTACTGATAAATCCGTTGCGCCAGCCGGTGGTGAAGCCTTTGAAGCGCGTTTCATTGAAGCCATGAACGATGACTTCAATACTCCGGAAGCCTACTCTGTGCTGTTTGATATGGCGCGTGAGGTTAACCGTCTGAAAGGCGAAGATATGGCTGCAGCTAACGCGATGGCTTCACATCTGCGTAAACTGTCCGGTGTTCTGGGACTGCTGGAGCAGGAGCCGGAAGTGTTCCTGCAAAGTGGCGCACAGGCGGATGACGGTGAAGTTGCTGAAATCGAAGCGTTGATCCAACAGCGTTTAGATGCCCGTAAAGCGAAGGACTGGGCGGCAGCTGATGCTGCGCGTGACCGTCTGAACGAGATGGGGATTGTGCTGGAAGATGGTCCGCAGGGAACCACCTGGCGTCGTAAATAATCGTATTGCCGGATGGCGATGACGCTTATCCAGCCTGGAAAATATGAGCCGCTCTCAGGCCGGGTAAGGTGTTAGTCACCACCCGGCTTTTTAACGTCTGCGCCACCACAATAAACTCATCACTATCAATCCCGGCAGCCATACCCATATTAGTTCCGAGATAATGACCTGATATCCGTACGGCGTGGCATAGCGTGACAACGCAAACGGCGCGACCTTAATCACCTGCCACGGCGCAAAGAAGCGTTCATCTGACCATGGCCAAAGCCAGCCTACACCTTTGCCACCGGTAGTGACTGAATCCAGCAGGCTATGCGACAGCAGTGAAACTGTCAGGAATAGCCAGCAGCGAATCAAGCCGGTTTTAAACCATCGTCGGCCAATCATCACGCAGAGCAGCGGTACGACAAAGGCAAACAACAACGAGTGGGTAAATCCGCGATGGCCAAACACGTTTCCATAGGCGACGCCGAACTTAAATGACAGGACGTCCGCATCCGGTAGCATCGCCAGTACGATCCCGGTGAACAGTAAACGTGGTGGAATAACGTTGAGTCCCAGGCCTAAACCTAAACAAATCGGAACGGCAGCGTGGGTAATAATGGTTGGCATGAGGTTCACTTCGAATGAGAAAACAACATGTTAGAAGTTTACTGTGAAGAGATGATGAAGTCAGTTACCTGACAATGGAGAAAACTGGCCGGATAAGGTGTAAACCGCATCCGGCACTCGGGATCACGCGACGACGTTAATGCTGTGACCTTCAAAACTGACGGTCTGTCCGGCAACGATTTTGCAGCGTTTACGCGTTTCCACTGCACCATCGACCTTCACTAACCCTTCGCTAATGGCAATTTTTGCCTGGGCACCGCTTTCGCTCCAGCCTTCCAGCTTCAGCAAATCGCAGAGTTCAACGTGTGGGTGCTTACCCAGTGAAAATGTGGCCATCTTAAACTTCCTTTACATCGTGATATTCAACGCACGCTTGCAGCGTGTTTTCGATAAGTGTTGCGACAGTCATTGGGCCTACGCCGCCGGGTACTGGTGTGATGTACGATGCCCGCGCAGCCGCATCGTCGAACACCACATCGCCAACAACCTTGCCATTCTCCAGACGGTTGATGCCGACATCAATCACAATTGCACCTTCTTTGATCCACTCACCGGGAATAAAGCCAGGTTTGCCGACGGCTACAATCAGCAGGTCAGCATGTTCAACGTGACGACGCAGATCTTTGGTGAACCGATGGGTGACCGTGGTAGTACAACCCGCCAACAGCAGTTCCATGCTCATCGGGCGACCAACAATATTTGATGCGCCAATAACCACGGCATTCAGGCCATAGGTGTCGATGTTGTAACGCTCAAGCAAGGTCACTATTCCGCGCGGGGTACACGGGCGCAGGCGCGGCGCGCGCTGGCACAGGCGTCCGACGTTATACGGGTGGAACCCGTCGACGTCTTTATCCGGCGCAATGCGTTCCAGCACTTTAACGTTGTCGATACCCGCCGGTAACGGCAGCTGTACCAGGATACCATCGATGGTGGTATCCGCATTGAGCGTATCGATCAGCTCAAGAAGCTCCGCCTCGCTGGTGGTTTCAGGCAGGTCATAGGAGCGGGAGACAAACCCCACTTCGTCGCAGGCTTTGCGTTTACTTGCTACATAAATTTGCGAAGCCGGGTTGCTACCTACCAGCACAACAGCTAATCCTGGGGCGCGTAATCCAGCCGCTAAGCGTGCCTGAACTTTTTGAGCAACCTCAGAGCGCACCTGCTGCGCAATCGTTTTACCGTCAATAATCTTTGCTGCCATCAGAGAGAGGATTCCGTCTGTTACGTTAAACCGAAGGGGATGTGACTATTTTGTCAGAAGCGGGGCGTGCTGTCAGTTTTCGTTTGCGATTTTACGTGCGATTGCGGGAGTACTGTCAGAGAGCAGGGTGGCGCAAGACACAGGATCCAGCGGAATAAATAGTGCGCGTGCTAATTAAAATTAACGTTAATTAAACAATTCATCACCCTGATGTTTTCATGGTTAATGCTTAAGAAACCAGACTGTTACGTCCCATTATGAGTATATTCAACGTATTTTTACACAGATTTTTCCTGGATCCCATTAAGAATTAGCCAGGTGCATTTAAAGGATTTGCAGGTATTTTTCATTAATTGAAATGTTTAATTTATCCCTGTGACGAATTGTCATATTCGTGAAGATAAATTAGTGAACTTACGGCTCGGGATAGTGGGAGTAAAAGGTTAGCTAATTCTTTTACGATATATATCTTTACAGGATGCAGAGATAATTTGCCTGACATTTAATGTCGATAATGATTCAAACGGATCCCGCAGGATGCTGGAGCCGGATGTGTGTAATTCAAGGGAACTCCATGAAACGTAAATTAATAACCTCTTCTGTTATTGCCAGCCTGATGTTAGTTGCCGGGTCAGCGGTAGCGGCAGATCCGGTAAGTGTTAGCGGTGGTACCGTTCACTTTGAAGGTGAACTGGTCAATGCAGCCTGTGCGGTAAGTACTCAGTCAGCCGATCAGATTGTTACTTTAGGACAGTATCGTACCGCCAGCTTTGCTGCTGTTGGTGATACCACAGCACAAATTCCGTTCTCCATCGTGCTGAACGACTGCGACCCAACAGTTGCAGCTACTGCTGCCGTTGCATTCTCTGGTCAGTCGGACCTCACCAACAACAGTCTGTTGGCTGTGTCTTCCTCGGATAACAGCACCACGGCGACTGGCGTAGGTATCGAAATTCTTGACAGTAAATCCACTGCACTGAAGCCTGATGGTGCGACCTTCTCTACTGCCCAGGCGTTGGTTGAAGGTACTAACACCCTGCGTTTCTCTGCGCGTTATAAAGCGACTGTAGCAAGCACAACGCCAGGTCAGGCAAATGCTGATGCCACCTTCATCATGAAGTACGAATAAGCCGTTCTGATTTGCACAAGGAAGATGATCGCCTCACTGGATGAGGCAATATCCGGGGATGAAGAGGGATGTGGCAGATGATAAGGAAAGGCATGGCGCTGGCTGGATTGCTCTGCGTACTGCCTGCGTTTGCACAGACGGTAATACTGGAAAGCGGTAGCCTTCACCTGCGTGGGCAGCTTGTCAACGGGGCTTGTACGGTCGCCACCGACAGCCAGAGTTTGCGGGTGCAGATGGGGCAATATCGCACGAATGCATTTGCCGAACCGGGAAGCTTTGCCTCTACCAGCGTACCATTTTCGCTGCGGTTAACGTCGTGCAGTTCCGATGTTTATGACCATGTTGGGATTGCCTTTGCCGGAGTGACTCCTGCAGAAGATCCGCAGGTTTTCCTGGCCAGCGGCGATGCTTCTGCGGCTTCGGGGATCGGTCTGGCATTATTTGATGAAGGGCAAAGGCAAATTATCCCGAATGCGCTGCCGCTTCATTACGCTCCGATTTTAACGCAAGAGATGACTTTTCATTTCACCGCTCGCTATCGGGCTGTCTCGGAACATATTACGCCGGGAACGCTTCGTTCAGATGTGTGGTTTACGTTGGTGTATCCCTGATTTAACTCCCAACGATAATCGCACTAAAGGTATTTGTAGCTATGTTTAATTATCTAAAATCAGGCGTTATCATTTTACTGGCCTTATTTTCAGTTGCCGGTGCACAAGCTGCCGGGGGAATTGCATTAGGCGCAACTCGTGTTATTTATCCTGCCGAAGCCAAACAAACTTCTCTGGCTATTAGTAATAGCGATACAAAAGAGCGTTACCTGGTTAATTCATGGATTGAAAACAGCGCTGGCGTTAAAGACAAATCATTTGTTGTCACGCCACCGTTGTTTGTCAGCGAACCTAAAAGTGAAAATACGCTGCGTATCATCTATGTCGGTCAACCGCTGCCTAAAGATCGCGAGTCGCTGTTCTGGATGAATGTGAAGGCGATTCCGTCGGTAAATAAAAACAGCCTTGAGGGTAAAAACGTTCTGCAACTGGCGATCCTGTCGCGTATCAAACTCTTTGTCCGACCGAATAATCTTTCGCATATATCGGAAGATGCACCCGGCATGCTGCAGTTTTCTCGTTCCGGCAACCACCTGAAAATCACGAATCCGTCGGCGTATTACGTCACGCTGGTCAACCTTAACGTAGGAAAAACGAAGGTTGATAACGTCATGGTGGCACCTAAGAACGATACGCAGATCCTTTTGCCCGCTGGCGCTCAGGGAAATGTGACGTTCCAGACGGTCAATGATTACGGCGCAGTGACCACTGCCAAAACGGTTAGCGTGCGTTGAGAAAGCGATGAACAAGACAACGTATTTACCTGGCCTGTTACCGGGGTTTACGCCACCGCTGGCGGGTGTGGCGTTGTCCACGCTGGCAGCGCTCTTTCCGATGTTGAGCTACGGAGAAAGCTATTTTAATCCTGCATTTTTATCTGCAGATACGGCATCCGTAGCGGATTTGTCACGTTTTGAAAAAGGCAATCATCAGCCAGAAGGCGTCTATCGCGTAGATATCTGGCGCAATGATGAATTTATCGCCACTCAGGATATTCATTTTGCACCGAGTACGGAAAAGACGGGTGATAAATCCGGGGGGCTGATGCCGTGCTTTGGTCTCGACTGGATTAAGCGGCTGGGCGTCAATATTGCCGCGTTTCCAGAACTCAATCAGGACCCAAACAACACATGCATTAATTTGCCTGCGGCGATCCCTGGCAGCGAAATCACCTTTGATTTTTCTACTCTGCGCTTAAATGTCAGTCTGCCGCAGGCCTCGATGTTGAACAGTGCACGCGGTTACATTCCACCAGATGAGTGGGATGAGGGGATCCCCGCCGCGCTTGTTAACTACAGTTTCACCGGTAGCCGCGGGAGTGACTCTGACAGCTATTTTTTAAGTATGTTGAGTGGCCTGAATTATGGTCCCTGGCGGCTTAGAAACAATGGTGCGTGGAGCTATTCCAAAGGTGACGGATACCACTCGCAAAGCTGGAAAAATATAGGCACATGGCTTCAGCGCTCCATTATTCCGCTAAAGGGCGAACTGGTGATGGGCGACAGCAACACCGGCAATGACGTTTTTGACAGCGTCGGGTTCCGTGGTGCGCGCCTTTACTCGTCAGACAGTATGTATCCTGACAGTTTGCAGGGATATGCTCCAACCGTGCGCGGGATTGCGCGTACCGCAGCGAAGCTAACCATTCGTCAGAATGGCTACGTTATTTATCAAAGTTATGTGTCACCCGGAGCTTTCTCTATTACCGATCTGAACCCAACGTCCTCCAGCGGTGACCTTGAGGTGACGGTGGATGAAAGAGATGGTAGTCAGCAACGCTATACGGTGCCGTACTCCACGGTTCCGCTGTTACAGCGTGAAGGGCGCATTAAGTATGATCTGGTCGCCGGGGATTTTCGGAGTGGAAATAGCCAGCAGGATTCACCGTTCTTCTTCCAGGGGACGCTAATCGCCGGGCTGCCTGAAGGCTATACCGCCTATGGTGGTACGCAACTGGCGTCACGCTACAGTTCGGTAGTGTTGGGAACAGGGAGAAATCTGGGAGACTGGGGCGCGGTCTCCGTCGATTTAACCCATGCGCGTAGCCAACTGGCGGATGACAGCACGCATCAGGGACAATCTCTGCGTTTTCTGTACGCGAAGTCATTGAACAATTTTGGTACCAACTTCCAGTTGCTGGGATATCGCTATTCGACGCGTGGGTTCTATACCCTCGACGATGTGGCTTATCGCAGTATGGAAGGCTATGAGTACGAATACGACAGCGAGGGTAATCGCCACGAAGTTCCGGAAGTGAAGAGCTATCACAATTTGAGCTACAGCAAAAAGGGCCGGTTCCAGATCAATATCTCGCAGAATCTGGGGGATTACGGGTCGCTGTATGTTTCGGGTAGCCAGCAAACATACTGGAATACCTCAGATACCAACACCTGGTATCAACTGGGATATGCCAGCGGTTGGCAGGGAATTAGCTATTCGCTCTCCTGGTCGTGGAACGAATCGGTAGGGATCTCCGATACCGATCGCATTCTGGCGTTCAATATGTCGGTGCCGTTCAGCTTGCTGACCGGACGACGCTACTCGCGTGATAACGCGCTCGATCGTACCTACGCCACCTTTAATGCGAACCGCAACAGCAACGGACAAAATAGCTGGCAGAGCGGTATCGGCGGTACGTTGCTGGATGGGCGTAATCTGAGCTATAGCGTGAATCAGGGACACAGCAGCACCAATGGTTATAGCGGAAGCGCCAGCGCGAACTGGCAGGCGGCTTATGGCACCTTGGGCGTGGGATATAACTACGATCGCGATCAGCATGACTATAACTGGCAACTTTCCGGCGGCGTTGTAGGACATGCGGACGGCATTACCCTTAGCCAGCCGCTGGGTGATACCAATGTCCTGATTAAAGCACCGGGCGCTCAGGGCGTACGGATAGAGAACCAGACAGGTGTTCAAACCGACTGGCGCGGCTATGCGGTTATGCCGTATGCCACCGTCTACCGCTACAACCGTGTTGCGCTCGATACCAATTCAATGAACAACAATACCGATGTAGAAAATAACGTTAGCAGCGTGGTGCCGACGCAGGGGGCGTTGGTTCGTGCGGCGTTTGATACACGTATCGGCGTGCGGGCACTTATGACGGCGAAGCTTGCCGGAAAACCTGTGCCATTCGGCTCGGTGGTACGTGAATCCATAAGCGGTGTTACCAGCATGGTGGGCGAAGATGGGCAAATATACCTGAGCGGGCTGCCGCTGAAAGGGGAATTGTTGATCCAATGGGGGGAAGGAGCAAATGCGCGTTGCACAGCGCGTTATACCTTGCCTGAAGAGAGTCTGAAACAGGCGGTAACGCTCACTAATGTGACATGCGAACGCGCGTCGGGACGACAGGATTAAAACAATGAGACGACAAACGGGTTTGTTACTGGGGGGCGCTTTACTGCTATTGGCTAATTCGGCATCGGCAACGGTTTGCCAGAATTCTACTGGCACGCCAACAGATGTTTTTTACGATCTGTCGAATGTCTTCAATAGCAGTAATAATCGACCAGGACAGGTGGTGACGTTACCGGAAAAATCCGGCTGGGTTGGCGTCAATGCAACCTGTCCGGCAGGAACGCATGTTGATTATACCTATCGAAGCTATGTGACTGAACTTCCTGTCCAAAGCACGGAAGGTGGCTTCCAGTATCTGAAACTCAATGATTACCTGCTGGGGGCAATGAGTATTACCGACAGCCACGCAGGATTATTTTATCCGCCGCGTAATTACATCCGTATGGGGACTCACCCTAACGTGCCAAATCAGAAGCCGTTTGGTGTGATGGATTCAAAACTGGTATTCAAATTAAAAGTGATTCGTTCATTCATTAACATGGTGCCGATCCCGCGGCAAACTATGTTCAGCGTCTATGTCACGACCAGTACCGGTGATGCCCTGAGTATACCGGTTTACACCATCAGCTATAGCGGGAAGGTAGAAGTACCGCAAAACTGCGAAGTGAATGCCGGGCAGGTTGTAGAGTTTGACTTTGGCGATATTGGCGCCTCGCTATTTAGCAAGGCAGGGGTGGGTAATCGACCGGAAGGTATAAATCCGCAGACTAAAACGGTTGCTATTAAATGCACCAACGTGGCAGCACAAGCCTATTTGTCCATGCGCGTAGAAGCTGAGAAAGCCTCCGGCCAGATGATGGTATCGGATAACCCGGATTTAGGCTTCATCGTTGCTGACAGCAGTGGCGTACCACTGACGCCCAATAATCTGTCCAGTACTATTCCGTTTCGTCTTGATGATAACGCCGCTGCGAGCGTTGGGATTCGGGCGTGGCCGGTCAGCGTGACGGGCAATAAACCGACAGAAGGGCCATTCACTGCCCGTGGATATCTGCGAGTGGACTATGACTAAGGCGCGAGAAAGAGTGATTCGTACACTTATCGTGATGGTGTCTGTTCTGTCATTTAGCTCCCAGTGTTGGGCGGACACTTCGTTGGGTGAGATCAATATTGAGCTGCGTGGCAATGTGGTGGATTTTACCTGTGTGGCGATTGCCAGTGACAGTAACAAAACCGTTGAATTGGGCAAATGGCCAACAAAACAGTTGAAAACCACTGGTGATACCACTCAACCGGTCTCTTTCACGCTAAAACTTGAGGGTTGTCCGCCTGGGTCTGCGTCAATAACCTTTTCTGGTACCCCTGCGGCGGGAACAAGCTTGCTGGCGCTGGATGATGCGGTAATGGCGCAAAAGGTAGCGATCGAGCTGCGCGACAGCGACCGTACGCGATTGCCTCTGGAACAGGCCAGTCAGGCTGTGAGCATTGACGAAAATGGCAATGCCACGTTGACCTTTTTCGCAAACTATATTGCTTTAGCGGAAGGGGTACAGCCAGGGCTCGCCAGGGCAGATGCTACGTTTATGATTAACTATAATTAAATTAACCTGTTACCTTCCGCCTGCCTGCAACTCGAATTATTTACGGCACATACTGATAATACACTCCCGAACGACATCTCGCCGGGAGTGTTATTACATTAGTTCGTGCATTTTCGCATAATCGATAAGCTCAACAATGGTATGCAAGCCAAGCTTGGAGTAGATATTGGCTTTGTGAGCACTAATGGTTTTATTGCTGAGTAAAAGTTGTTCAGCAATCTCTTTATTGGATAAGCCGTTTGCGAGGTACCGCAAAACCGTCACCTCACGATTGGAAAGTGGCATGTCATTCAGAACTCCTTTTCGTATATTAATGTTATTAATAAAGTTAAGGGTGTCAGAGGGGAAAAATGAATATCCTGATAAAATCATTTTTACCGCATTATAGATATCATTCAGATCCTTTCTTTTACTGACAAAACCATTTGCTCCGGCGCGGATAGCGCGTCCTGCATAAAAAGATTCAGACTTTGAGGACAGAAAAAGGACCCGGGTTTGCTCCTGCAGAGATTTTATTCTTTTGAGTAACGTGAACCCATCAGAACCTGGTAGTTCAATATCCAGAATTACCAGATCAACAGGATACGTACGCAAGTGGTCTATTGCCACGCGGCTGTCATCTGTTTTCAAGACAACCTCGATATTACTATTTTTTTCGAGCAGTACTTCTATAGACATTCTGACAATAGGGTGTTCGTCCATAATTATAACGGATGCTGGTTTCATTTTAGTATGCCTCAAACTGTTCGTGTATCTTGCGATTTTGATAAAACATCAGGCGTTATTAGTATTGTCAAATAGCCATCAATTGTTCTTGGAGGAGAACCGAATAAATATTGTTTCATCCTTGTTTATTCGGTTGCTCTTTATCAGAACAATGAGTTTGTGGAATATCCATTTCACACCAGGAAAAATTTGCAAATAATCAGAAGACAGTAGTGATTATACCTGCTCTGCTCTTTCGGAAAAGACTTACGACACATAACTTATTAATGCCTGTTAGGATATTCTGAAAGATTCGGGTATGTTAATGGCTATTGGTATTATTTTCCTGCTATTTGAATTATGGCAGATTGAAAAATTTTTTTAAATACTAAAAACAACACAACCCACTAATTGTTTAGGGTTTGTTAAGAAGAATATGAAGCTCATTTATGACGAGTTAAGCACAGAATCCGTAAGGCTTAGCTGATTATGCACGGTAAACATAATACCAGGAATAGTTGTAAATATTAAGAAATTGTGAAATTAACGCATTGTTTCTTAGTTTGTAATAAGTAATTTCTTAAAAAATCTTATATCACAGCAAGTTAAGATGTTAAATAAAATGAGGGGAGGTAACATCCAACCGATGTATCAGATGCAAAAAACGTTGGCGATGAGGCAATCCCAGATGCGTAATCAGTTGATTCAGTCGATAGATAATGCGGTGATACGGTTGCTTCTGCAAATGAGCAATTTCCTTTAAGGAGGTACCTTGTAATAGTAATGAAACCATCTCCCAGTCAGCCTGACTTATGCGTTCTGCTCGAATAAAAGTTGGAGATAATAAAGCGTGACGCAGGTCTGGGAGATGCTGGCGACGTGACAGGATATAAAACGGCCCAGACATTGCAATAAAATTCCTCAAGCTCTGGTTTTCACTGGCAAGTAATAAAAAAATTTGTATGTCATTTCGCTGTCTGGCGAGTTGGCGTAGGCATTCGAGGGTATCGAAATAAGAACTTACAATGCCGTCCATATCAACGACCAACTGACGAAAGCCTGGGGCCTGCAGGCAGTTTTGGGCTGAGTCAATAGTCTGAAAGACAGCAGTGCGTGTACCAGAAAATAAATAACGATTCAGCGTATAGGCGAGATAGTAATCGGCTGTGATAATCGCCTGAGATATAGTATCGCCCGGTAATGTGTAATTGAGTTTTTGTGCAAGATATTCAATCCTGTCAAAAACCTGTGGCGTACAGTGATGATATTGATGGGTACAGTCAGTCTTTCGTAAACGGCGATGTCGTTCCCTGCGCATCCTTTCCTGTTTCCTTTCCGTTTTTATTATGCTTTGTCTGGATAGATTGCTGGCCATAAATATCCCTGACCCAGATTTGCGCCAGCTTGAAGGGCAATTTTCTTATGCTTCTCGGTTTCAATACCTTCAATGATCACCAGATCCGCAATTTTTTTCCCCATCTGAATGAGTTGATGGAGTTTGCCAGGAATTTTACTCACTGCCCAAAAGGTATTTTTATCCAGTTTAATACCTGACAGGTGCCATTTAGCTGCGATGAATGCTGCCATCAGGTCTTCATTAACGTCATCCAACCAGATGGGGATACCGCAGGTTTCAACGCGTTGAATTGCGTCTAACACAGTTGTGCGTTGGCATGCGCTGAGAGAGAGAAAAGTTTCCGGATCCTGTATTTCAATGATGAGTCCTGGAGGATAAGACGTAATTTGGGCATGAAAAAATGGCCAATCCGCCAAGGCCTTCATGGGTAAATTCAACGAGTAATGTTGATCCTGTCGAAAGTGTCTGACGTTGGTAACTTGTTGGAAGAACAGGTTCTGTCTGCGCTGCAAGGACAGCTGAGTGAAATATTCTTCGCTGTTTATGTGGGCGGGAAGATGCGTGAGAACTTCAAAACCGTAGCGGCATGCGGTAGACAAATCTACAATTGGCTCACATTTGAGCGCGAATTGCAGAGGGGTTGCATCGCTGTTTTTTGAGGAAACTACAGTACGCTCAGATTTATCATTCCATAATAACAGGCTCGGTGTCACGATATCCCCCCGGGAGCTGAGTAAATATTACCGAGTGTGTCCTTTTGTTTCCCCGGAAATAATATACATAGGGCATTGTGGCAGCATAGAAATCGGTACAGTAGGCGCCGATACTTAATTACTGATGAGACATTTCGCAATAAAAAAACAATCAATGAGAAACTCTCTAGTTTTGCAGAAAACTCAGATTAGCCCTGATGTATCTCAAGAATTGCTGATCGTTTTTGACATGTAGCTTTTTCATAATACTTCGACGAGTCGCTTTGGCCTGGACGTCGCTGATTGAGAGCAGGTGCGCTGTTTCAGCCAGTGTGTAACCGCTGGCCAGGAACATTAAGAACTGGCGTTCTGCAATGGAAAAATTGCGGGTGGTACAGTAGTGACAGACAGTGGCTGGTACGCTGTGTCGGAGCGCGCGTTTTTGTAAAATGAGCACCATTTTTCTGGTTATCTCTTCGACATCATCTTCCCGGTAAATCAGTGGCAGCATGTACAGGCAGGGCCTAAACATCAGTTTATCTTTATCGTGTTCATTACAAATGACGACCCGATGCTGGCGTCGGGTGTGGACAGGAACCTGGTAACATCCTGCGCTTGCCCAATCTTCGTCCAGCGATATAAATGCGATATCCGCGCGATCGATATCTTCGACTGGTAAGAAGCAAATCTCCTGATGCCACTGAGCTGCCAGGCGGGTAATAATGATTTTCAGTCCATGTTCGAAGTGACTATTTTCTTCTTTGATGGCGATACTTAACATTAAAGAGGTCCTAAACCGCAGGGGAGGGGATAGGAGAATGTTAAGCAAAATCATTAATTTTCTAAATACATTTAACCTTAAACGAGGCTTTACGGTGCCTGAGTTCTTACCAGGTGATTTCCTGGATACCTGTGTATGTACGGAAAAAATCAACATTCGTACACTTCGTCAGCAACCAGAACAAAAGGCATTGACTCAGCAGGCACTGACCGTATAATTCACGCGTTTCATCCGCATGAAGTCATCACTTCACAATGCGCCCTTAGCTCAGTTGGATAGAGCAACGGCCTTCTAAGCCGTAGGTCGTAGGTTCGAATCCTACAGGGCGTACCATTTCGACAAAATCACCCCTTACTCCTGTTGCATCCACAGCATTAAACCAGCCGGATTGCGATTTACTTTTTCTGGAAATATTTGGATGTATTAAGAATGTAAAACGGGAGCTTGCTGGCTCCCGTTTTTGATTATTACTCCGCCAGAATTACCGCACAACAAGTACGGGACATTTCGCATGGCGAACCACGGCTGACGCCGTTGAGCCCAGCAGATAGGTACTAAAACCTGGCTTATGTGAAGCGATGACGATGAGTTCGGCATCCACTGCTTCCGCCAGTTTGAGAATCTGATCTTTTGGCGGACCATAAACCACATGGGACTGAGTCCTGCCGGTGGGGATATTGAATTGTTTAATTATTTCTTCCAGCTTTTCGGTCGCCTTGGCCTGGAGGCCGCTTCTGTCTGGAAATTCGTTGGAGTAGGCCAGCCCCAGCGATGCGTAGAACGGTACGGTAGGTATAACAGCTAAGAAATGGACTTTGGCGGTCTTGGCATGCGCCTTTACCTGAGGAATAACATGGCGAGTTAAATCGGCTTCAGAGATATCAATCGGCACCAGAATTGAGCGATACATATTCACCACCTCCTGTTTGTTTACCTCTGTATTGAGTGTAGCGAATTTATGTTCTGTATAAGAAGTGACCAGATCAAGGTTTTGTGAATAAATCTCTATGAAAAATAATGCGACGAACTTCTTTCTTTTTTACATCATTTCATTGTATATTTTTTTATATAACGAATGACGTCCAGAGCTTATATTCATCTCAGTGCTGCTTTTCCCGCCTTTTACTCTGACATTTTATTAAATAATAGATTATTAAACTTATAATCCTTGTTAAGTCATTGATTTTTAACTAAACCATATATTTTTATTTTGTTCTTATCAAATATGCGACGGTCTTCAAATTTGCCTGAATGCTGATTCTCATTTCCTTCTGCGCTTGATAAATATCAATAAGTAATAGACTTAGTATAATTATTGTCTACCCATTAAAGAGTAGGTGTCTTGTGGGAATTTAAAATGAGAAAAATAAATAAAACCATCCTCTGGACGATGCTGCTGTGCATTGTTCTTGGTGTGGTTATTGTTTTAGCTGGGCAATGGACATTGCATAAAACTTCGAGCACTGAATTTTGCCTGTCTTGCCATACGATGCAGGCACCATATGAGGAATATACAGGATCGGTTCATTTTCAGAACAAAAGAGGAATTCGGGCAGAATGTGCGGATTGTCATATTCCGGAAGGTGGACTGGATTTCCTCGTCGCTAAGCTGCGAGCAACAAAAGATGTTTATCATCAGTTTGTTACCAAAAAAATCGATACTCCGGAAAAATTCGAAGAACATCGACTGGAGATGGCACAAACCGTCTGGGCACAGCTGAAAGCCAATGATTCTGCTACCTGCCGTAGCTGTCACAGTATGGACGCGATGGATCTTGAAGCGCAAAGCGCTGATGCCCAAAAAATGCATAAAATGGGCATTCAGGAAAAGCAAACCTGTATTGATTGCCACAAGGGCGTTGCCCACTTCCCACCTGAAATCAAAATGGATGACAGCGCTCTCAAAGGACTTGAAGCACAGTCGGCCTCCACTCCTGCTACGGCAAAAGAGCTTTATGTCGTAACTAATACCGCACTCGGTGATTTGGGAACTGTCTATCCCGCTACAAAAATGCAGGTGTTGAAATCGACAGAAAACTCGCGGCTGGTTGAGATCCGTGGAAGCCAGATGCAGGGAACTGAACAGGTGATTTACTACGCAGCAGGTCAGCGTTTAATTCTGGCCAGCCTAAGTGAAAAGGGACAGCAGTCACTTAACATTCTCTCCGACTGGAAAACCGATGATTACGGTAATACATGGCGGGACGTGGCTCTACAGGGAGAGTGGAGTGGTTCTGCTCTCGCCAGTCGTGAGCCAATGTGGGACTACGCTCGCAAACTCGACAATGTGTACTGCGCAGGTTGCCATGCGCCTATTCCTGCGAACCATTTTACGCTCAATGCCTGGCCTTCAGTGGCAAAAGGGATGGGCGCTCGCACCAACATCAGTGAAAACGAACTGGATATCCTGAGCCGTTACTTCCAGTACAACGCAAAAGACATAAATAAATAAGCGATAACACCAGGAGAAATCATGAAACTCACAAGACGTGACTTTATCAAGACGGCTGGCGCGGCAACCGGGACTATGGCGATTTCTTCGGTGATCCCGATGCCAGCCTGGGCTGAAGGCCAAAATGGTGGGGCAATCCTGACAGCTGCACGTTGGGGAGCGGTGTATGTGGAAGTTAAAGACGGCAAAGTTGTTTCTTCAAAAGGCGCATTGCCTAAAACGGTGCCTAACTCATTGCAGCAAACCGCGCCCGACCAGGTACATACCAATATCCGCGTGAAATATCCGATGGTGCGCAAAAGCTATCTGGAAAACCCAGGTAAAGCGGATGGCAAACGAGGGAGCGATCCTTTCGTGCGTGTCAGTTGGGAGCAGGCGCTGAAACTCATTCATGAACAACATAGCCGGATCCGTAGCAGCTATGGCCCGGCTTCAGTGTTTGCTGGTTCTTATGGCTGGCGCTCCAGTGGTGTGCTGCACAAAGCGCAAACCTTACTGCAACGTTACATGAGTATGGCTGGGGGATACGCCGGACATACCGGGGATTATTCAACCGGAGCGGCCCAGGTCATCATGCCTTACGTTGTAGGCTCGGTTGAGGTATATGAACAACAGACTACCTGGCCAATGGTACTCGAGCACAGCCAGGTCGTGGTGTTGTGGGGAATGAACCCGCTCAATACGTTAAAAATTGCCTGGAGCAGTACGGATGAACAAGGACTCGAGTATTTCAATCTGCTGAAAAAATCAGGAAAAAGCGTTATCGCTATCGATCCAATGCGTTCAGAAACAATTGAATTCTTTGGTGATAATGCCACCTGGATTGCACCGCATATGGGGACAGACGTCGCCATGATGTTGGGTATTGCACATACGTTGGTGAAGAAAAATCTCCATGACAAAGCGTTCCTGGAAAAATACACCACCGGATATCCGCAATTTGAGGAATACCTGCTCGGCAAGAGCGACAATATTGAGAAAACTGCTGAGTGGGCATCAGGCGTCTGTGGTGTACCTGCAGAACAACTGGAGAAGCTGGCGGAAATTTTCTCCAGTAACAAAACCATGCTTATGGCAGGTTGGGGGATTCAGCGCCAGCAATATGGTGAGCAAAAACACTGGATGCTGGTGACACTGGCGGCGATGCTGGGGCAAATTGGTACAGAAGGCGGTGGCTTCGGCTTCTCCTATCATTACTCCAATGGCGGGAACCCGACACGTACTGGTGGGGTATTACCGGCTATCTCGGCCAAAGTGGAAGGCGGTTCGTCAGCTGGAAATGACTGGGCGGTTTCCGATGCCGTGACAAATCTTCCCGTGGCGCGAATTGTCGAAGCGCTGGAGAATCCGGGTGGAAAATATCAGCACAATGGTAAAGAGCAGACCTTCCCGGAGATCAAAATGATCTGGTGGGCTGGTGGCGCTAACTTTACCCATCACCAGGATACAAATCGTTTAATTAAAGCCTGGCAGAAGCCAGAACTGGTTGTTATCTCCGAGTGTTACTGGACTGCTGCGGCTAAACATGCCGATATTGTTCTGCCCATCACTACATCGTTTGAGCGCAACGACCTGACCATGACCGGCGATTACAGCAACCAGCATCTGGTGCCGATGAAGCAGGTTATTGAACCGCAGTTTGAAGCACGTAATGACTTTGATGTGTTTGCCGATCTCGCTGAAATGCTTAAGCCTGGCGGAAAAGCGGTCTATACCGAAGGCAAAGATGAAATGGCGTGGTTGAAGCAATTCTATGATGTTGCGCAAAAAGCCGCCCGTGCCCAGCGCGTTGCCATGCCTCAGTTCAATGCGTTCTGGCAGCAGAATAAATTGATCGAAATGCGTGAGAACGAAAAGAACAACAAATATGTGCGTTATGCTGATTTCCGCAATGATCCGGTTATGAATCCACTCGGAACGCCAAGCGGTAAGATTGAAATCTACTCGAAAACTATTGAAGGCTACAAATATAAAGACTGTCCGCCACATGCTTCGTGGATTGAACCGGATGAGTGGAAAGGGTCTGCGGATAAGGATCAGCTACAGCTGCTAACGGCGCATCCGGCACATCGCCTGCACAGCCAGCTGAACTACGCTTCGCTGCGTAAAGAATACGCTATTGCAAATCGTGAGCCGGTGACTATTCATCCGGATGATGCAAAAGCGAGAGGTATCGCCGAGGGAGATCTGGTGCGTGTCTGGAATGATCGTGGACAGGTGCTGGTCGGGGCGCACGTCAGCGACGGGATCAAACCAGGGATCATCTGTATCCACGAAGGTGCCTGGCCTGATATTGAGAATGGTATTTGTAAAAATGGCGGTGCTAACGTACTGACTGCGGACATTCCAACCTCAAGACTGGCGAATGGCTGTGCGGGGAACACAAGCCTGGTATACGCGGAAAAATATACTGGCGAAGCACCAAAACTGACCGTATTTGATGAACCTGAAATCGTAACCATCTAGGTTCGCCTGTGCTGCTAAGTCAAACGGGAACCGCAAGGTTCCCGTTTTAAAGCCCTAATCTTTCTGGCCGCATTCTTGCTGCTGCATCTGTATCTGCAGTCATGAATATCTACTCCAGAACAATCACATCCCCAGTTGCAGGTGCGCTTATTTCAGGTAGCCACAAGCGCCCCCACGATCCGGTACAATGACAGCCAAGGAGTCTTTCTGGTTTCTGTTTATTCAGAAATTGCCGGACTTGCCATAGTTTATACGGCGAAGCACAACGTAGATGAAAGCCGCCAATCAGGGAGTGGATCTTCGTGATTCCGGTTATATTTTGGCAATGGCGTACGATGTTTTCTATCCCACGATGCCCACAGCCGGTAATAATAACTAAGCCGCGATCAGATTTATAAATCAATACACCTTCGTCGGTGATGTAGTCCTGTCGCATGGTGCGCTCACGAATAACACCATAGGCTCGCGGTGTGGGAACGCTTATCTCTCCAGACCACAGAAAGCGTTCGCTGATGGATAGCGGTTCCTGGGTGTACTCCATACTGAGGCGAGAGTAATCATTATCGCGTGATAATTTCTTGATTTTTGAGGTATATCCAAAAAGGGATATTGCAGAATAACGCTCACAGGCTATTTGGGGATGGCAGATGACGCGAGTGTTGTCCGCCAGCCAGGACACGCCGCCGCAGTGATCATAATGACCGTGTGAGAGTACCGTAGCCGTTAATTGAGACAGGTCTACGCCCATCAGCGCGGCATTAAGCTTAAAGCTATCGTCCGGCCCGGTATCAAACAGAATTGTGGTCGTTTCATCCTGGACTAACAGACTGAGCCCTGGTTTTGCCTGCAATGCTGTTTCTGCACCGGCAGCGCGCCTGTTTTCCAGCAACACTGTGATGGTTAAAGCCATGGCTGACTCCAGCGTTAAAGCGCCATACTGTAACGCGCGGAATTTAAGAGCGCTGTGATCTCAGCGCTCTTTGCTATTAATCAGCGTTAATAGTAGCGGTTGTCATCATCGTTATGATGGTGATTATGCCGCCATGCATGTTGGTTTTCTCTCTGCTCACGCTCCTGGCGGTCATGCTCTTTTTCGTGATTTTTGTGGTTAGCTATTGCCGTAGCAACAGCTGCAGCACCGACTCCAGCGGCGGCAGCAGAAAGGTACGGATGTTCAGCACAGCCTGACAGGCTGGCCATGATGACCATTGCGGATATCAGCTTTTTCATTATGGTGTAATCCGTTATTCACGCACAATTTTGCCAGCGTTACCGGCATCAGGATCAATCCAGCTACCACGACCATTCGCTTTAATGGTGTATGTTGAATACCCAACACGGAAGGTCATCGTATCTTTATAAGTATTGATATCACGCACTTCGTTACCATTTACGTAGACGGTGGAGTCTTCGATGTGAATATCTACACTGCGCTGACCATTCTCAAAATTTGCAACGTAATTCCCGGAGAACTTGCCATAAATTCCGGCCTGATCATGATTGCGCGGCTGATCTTCACCATGTCGGTGATGTCGATTCTGATGGTTTTCTGTGTTGTCGATAAATCCATGATCACGATTCCACTCATAGGATTTATTAACATCGCAGCCGTTGAGTTCGCTCATCTGCGTACAGCCCGAGCGTTCATATTTTTTCTGCATTGCAGGAGTAATTGCGCATGCAGTGGTGGCGGTTGTCAGACCCAGGACAAAGACGGCCAGCAGACGTTTTTTCATTCTGTTACTCACTATCATCATTGAATTTATTTATAGGAATACTAACTTTCTTTACGTCATGTTTATGACGGAAGCAGTCTCCCACTAAATATTAATAAAACATACCAGGGGGATTCCTAATTTATATTCATCGGAAGGTTGTTGTTATTGATAAAAGCAACATCATGAGCTGGATGTTTACGTATTTTATACAAGTTGTTTATGTCTCAGGTGTTATTTTACTTTTTAATGAGGAGTTTAATAGAATATTAATATTGACATTAATAATTCGGTGAGGATAAACGAAAATACAGGCCTGTTGATAGACAAGCCTGTGAAGGGGCGGTTTTGTGATTGTAACCTATTGTTATTATGGTTTTTTTTTCAAAAGACTGGTATCAATTATCCCTGTGTCGGGATACGTTCACGGTGTTTTTCTGCCTGCAGTTCATGTGAATATGAATGGCTGTTATTCATCGACTGGTGAACGACCATCGCTTGTTCATGTTCATTCATTTGTGAGAAGGATGGAGCAATAGTCTGCCTGGATTTGCTGTTATACGCCTGCATCTCATGTGCCTGAGCCATTTTTTGATGGGCTGGAGCATCGCTGTTATTCATCATTTGATGAGCCGTTGCCGCTTGCTGATGGGTTCCTGAAGATTCTGCCGCATTAACGCCAGCTGAGATAAAAAATGCAATAGCTAAAAAAGACGATATTTTATTCATCATATTCTCCGGTTTGGTTTGACGGAGAGAATTATAATAAACAGGTACGCTCAACGACGTGACAGGATTATGACGGTTGTGTCAGAGAATAAATCTGCAATGGTGCCTCAGCGCCATTGCAGATGATTAAATCGCATGTTTTGGTAGCGTCAATATAAAGCGGGTGGCGCGTGGGTCAGATGTCACAGAGACCTTGCCCTGATGAGCAGTGACGATTGATTTCACAATAGCCAGTCCAATACCGCTACCTTCGCCCTTACGCTGTCGCGATGGGTCCACCCGATAGAAGCGGTCGAAGAGCCGGGGGAGGTGTTCTGCGGCAATGGGGGGGCCGGGATTCTCGACGATAATCTGTACCTGCCCATCAGCCTCTTTCACCCGCACAGTCACAGACTCGCCTTTTGGGGTGTAACGTATGGCGTTAGAAATAAGGTTACTCATGGCCCGGCGTAACATTAAAGGATCGCCGGATACCCAACACGCGCGGCCTTCAAAACGCAAACTGACTTCACGCTCTTCCGCCCACGCTTCAAAAAAGTCGAATACTTTGCTGACTTCATCCGCCAGACTTAGTGCAGTCTTTTCCGGGATCAATTGATTATTGTCCGCTTGCGCCAGGAACAGCATGTCGCTCACCATCTTCGACATTCGACCAAATTCTTCAAGATTCGAATAGAGCACATCTTCCAGCTCTTTTTGGCTGCGGGGCTGGCTGAGCGCAATTTCCGTCTGCGTGACCAGATTGGTTATTGGGGTGCGGATCTCATGGGCAATATCTGCTGAGAAATTGGACTGACGTTTAAACACATCCTCGATTCGTTCAATCATATGGTTAAACGAAGCTACCAGTTGCTCCAGTTCAATAGGTACAGCCTGTGGATCCAGGCGGACGTCGAGATCCTTAGAGGTAATATTCTGGATTCGGCGGCTGACGTTACGGATTGGTGCGTGGCCTTTATAAACAGCGAACAACACGATAAAAATAATCATCATGCTGATCAACGATGCCGTCATAATCAGTTTGTTTTTCAAGTCATTAATGTAGTGCAGATGAAAATCTATCGATAATGCCATATACAGCGTATAGGCTGCTTTTCCGTCAGGTAGTTGGCCAATTGGCAAACGAATCATTCGCCAGTTGGAGGACATTTTTTGCCCGTGGGCATGTTCCTGTGAATGCAGCATTGGGCCGGATAATAAAAAGACGTTATTACTATGGGCATTTTTATCCGGCTTAGCGCTGGCGATAAACTGGCGGAGATCCGGCGCACCTGGCGAATGGAAAATCGCTTTTTGATTGGCATCTTCAAGTGAAATAATGACGTTTGAATATCCAGCAACCACGTTTTTTAATGTTTCCAGTCGTCGAAATTCCGGCTCGTCGGGATGATTAAGAATGCGTTCCAGCGTGGTGCTTATTTCTTTTAAGTCATTGATATCCTGCTCGGCGAAATGAACTTTCACTGAGTGGATCATTATCCAGGCAAAGGCGAAAAACGAGGCGATAGTGGCCAGACTAATAAAAAAGGTCAGACGCGTTGCCAGCGAAAAAGGGCGTTGCAATCGTTTAATGACCATCCGGTACCTCAAGCATATACCCCACGCCGCGCACGGTCTGAATCAGCTTCGGTTCAAAATCATTATCAATTTTGGCGCGCAGCCGTTTAACGGCGACATCAATCGCATTGGTGTCGCTGTCAAAATTCATATCCCAGACCTGAGAAGCGATAAGTGACCGGGGCAAGACTTCACCCTGATGGCGAAGGAAAAATTCGAGCAGCGTAAACTCTTTGCTGGTGAGGGTAATGCGCGTCCCGCTGCGGGTCACTTTTCTGCTGACCAGATCAACCATTAAGTCCGCGACCTGAAACTGACTTTCAACAATCACCGCAGCCCCTCGTCGCAACAGCGTTCTGACCCGCGCCAGAAGCTCGGCAAAAGCGAACGGTTTAACCAGATAGTCATCGGCACCCAATTCCAGGCCTTTGACCCGGTGTTCAATCGTACCCAGCGCAGTGAGAAGAAGGATTGGCATACCTTTGTTGGCGGTGCGCAGCATACGTACAATATCCCAGCCGTTTACGTCAGGCAGCATGATGTCAAGAATGAGCAAGTCGTAATCGCCGGTCATAGCCAGGTGATATCCGTTCAGACCGTTATCTGCTAAATCCACAACAAAACCTGATTCTGTCAGGCCCTTGGTCAGGTATTCGCCAGTTTTTTTCTCATCTTCGACTATCAAAATCTTCATCACATTCTCCTTCACGCACTGGCTGTGCGGGTTTTCAATTCTAGAGGAGCCGGATCGGATAGCAATGAGTTATTGGGAAAATGACAGTTTTGTCATTTACCTGTCACCGGTTAAACAGAGTCAATTAGGTAAGGTACAAGTCGATAAATTCACACTCATTTTACGGTTATCAGTCCGGTCCGGACGAGAAGAGCTATGTGCAAATTTAAACTTCTTACCCTCAGCGCTATTTTTGTTCTCGCCGGTTGTTCTCTGGCTCCGGACTATCAGCGCCCGGCCTTGCCGGTGCCGCAGCAATTCTCCTTAAGCCAGAACACGCTGGTTTCTGCACCAGCGGGGTATCAGGATACGGGGTGGCGCACCTTCTTTGTGGACGAGCAGGTAAAGGCGTTGATAGGTGAGGCGCTGCTCAATAACCGTGATTTACGCATGGCAACCCTCAAGGTTCAGGAAGCGAGGGCACAATATGGCGTGACGGATGCTGACCGTTATCCGCAGATTAATGCAGGCTCCAGCGGCACGTATAGCGGAAAATTAAAAGGCGATACCAGCACTAACCGGGAATTTGAGGCCGGGCTGAATCTCAGTTTCGATTTGGACTTTTTCGGTCGGCTAAAAAATATGAGTGAAGCCGACCGGCAGAACTTCTTTGCCAGTGAAGAAGCACGTCGGGCGGTGCATATCCTGTTAATCTCCAATGTATCGCAAAGTTATTTCAATCAGCGTCTGGCTTATGCGCAGCTGAAAATTGCGGAAGAAACGCTGCAAAATTATCAGCGTTCTTACGCCTTTGTCGAGAAACAGTTATTAACCGGAAGCACCAATGTTCTGGCGTTGGAACAGGCTCGGGGCGTGATTGAAAGTACGCGCAGCGATATCGCAAAACGTAAAGGTGAACTGGCGCAGGCGAATAATGCATTGCAGCTGTTGCTCGGAACCTACGGAAAATTACCAGACGATCGGTCGCGCAGCCATGGCGATATTAAAGCAGTGACGTTGCCGCCAGCGCTCCCTTCGCAAATACTGCTCCAGCGGCCAGATATTATGGAAGCTGAGCATGCTTTAATGGCGGCAAATGCCAATATTGGCGCTGCGCGAGCGGCATTTTTCCCGTCAATTACGCTAACCAGTTCAGTATCCGCCAGCAGCAGCGACCTCTCCAGCTTATTTAATGCCGCCAGCGGCATGTGGAACTTTGTCCCGAAAATCGATATTCCGATTTTTAACGCCGGACGTAATCAGTCAAATCTCGATCTGGCAGAAATTCGCCAGCAACAGTCGGTAGTAAATTACGAGCAAAAAATTCAGAACGCGTTTAAAGAGGTGGCTGATGCGCTGGCGTTACGTCAAAGCCTCGCCGATCAGATTACCGCCCAGCAACGCTATCTGGAGTCCCTGCAGATCACTTTGCAACGCGCCAGAGCACTTTATCAGAATGGTGCAGTGAGCTATATCGAGGTGCTGGATGCGGAACGTTCTTTATTCGCAACGCAGCAATCGCTGCTCGATCTTAATTACGCCCAACAGGTTAATGAAATTAAACTGTTTGCTGCCTTAGGCGGCGGTTGGGCGGAATAACCCTATATTCGTCATATTTAAGTTGCATTAAACTGTCAGGAGAATGATTTATGAATATTACCGCCAAAGCCGCTCTGTTTAGTTTTTTATCTGTGGTTATGTTTAATGCTCAGGCAAATGAGCATCAGCATGGTTCCATGATGAATATGGAGCCAACGGCTCAACAGGAACAAACAATTAGCGCAACCGGTGTGATTGAATCTATTGATACAGAAAATAAAAAAATCACCATTAAACACGAGCCTATTCCGGCGGTGAACTGGCCCGCAATGACGATGCGTTTTACGCAAGTCTCAGATACACGTGCTGATGATATTAAGCCAGGCGATAAAGTGGCGTTTACTTTTGTGCAGCAGGGAAATCTCTCTGTCTTACGAGATATTCACATCAGTAAATAACGAAGTCCGCAGGTCTCTTCTGCTCTTACCCGGGTTGTTTTGCACACGGGTAAGACACTCGCGCAATGGAAATCACTATGGCGTCTTTAAAAATTAAAAATACCGCGCTTATACTCGCAGGCATGATTGCCGGTGGGATTATTTCTGTCGGTGTTTATACCTATTTTTCATCAGCAAACGTTTCAGCCGATACAGCGTCACCTTCGCCAAAAGAAGCCCGTAAAGTTCTGTTCTGGTATGACCCAATGTATCCGAATACACGCTTTGACAAGCCAGGTAAATCGCCGTTCATGGATATGGATCTGATCCCGAAGTATGCCGATGAAGAGACTGCGAGCGCTTCTGCGCCGGGAGTGCGTATCGATCCGACTCAGACTCAGAATCTGGGATTAAAAACGGAACCTGTGCGCCGTGGGCCATTACTGTATGCGCAAACATTTCCAGCAAACGTCAGTTATAACGAATATCAGTTTGTCATTGTGCAGGCGCGTTCCGCTGGTTTTATCGAAAAGGTCTATCCGCTCACCGTGGGTGACAAAATTAAAAAAGGCGCGCCGCTAATCGACCTGACAATCCCGGATTGGGTTGAGGCGCAGAGTGAATACCTGCTGTTACGTGAGACCGGCGGTACCGCCACACAGGTTGAAGGTATTCTGGAAAGGTTACGTCTGGCCGGTATGCCAGAGGCGGACATTCAGCGTTTAACATCTACCCGCAGAATTCAGACACGCTTCACCCTGAGAGCACCTATTGATGGGGTGATTACCGCATTTGATTTGCGTACCGGCATGAACATTTCAAAAGACAATGTTGTGGCGAAAATTCAGGGTATGGATCCGGTGTGGGTCAGCGCGTCGGTCCCGGAGTCTATCGCCTGGCTGCTTAAAGATGCCTCGCAGTTTTCTATCACCGTGCCAGCCTGGCCTGATAAACCCTTTACCATCAGCAAGTGGAGCATTCTGCCGAGCGTCGATGCTACCACACGAACTCTCCAGCTACGTTTGCAGGTTGATAACCCTGACGAGGCGCTTAAACCGGGGATGAATGCTTATCTGAAGTTGAAAACGCAAAGTGAACCGATGTTGCTTGTCCCATCTAAAGCGCTGATTGATACCGGCACGGAGCAGCGGGTGATCACCGTTGATAACGAAGGACGGTTTGTACCGAAGCAGGTTGCGGTATTCCATGAATCTCAGGGGCTAACGGCTATTCGCTCTGGTCTGGCTGAAGGTGAAAAAGTCGTTTCCAGCGGTCTGTTCCTAATTGACTCTGAGGCGAATATCTCCGGTGCGCTGGATCGTATGCGGGCCCGGCAAAGTGATGCGCCAGATGCCGCAGCAATGCCCGCTCCGGCGACCCATGCACACTGAGGATATGACAAATGATTGAATGGATTATCCGTCGCTCGGTAGCTAATCGTTTTCTGGTGATGATGGGGGCGTTATTTCTCAGCATCTGGGGAACGTGGACCATCATCAACACGCCCGTGGATGCTTTGCCGGATCTCTCTGATGTTCAGGTGATCATCAAAACCAGCTACCCCGGCCAGGCCCCGCAAATTGTTGAAAACCAGGTTACATACCCACTGACCACCACCATGCTGTCAGTGCCGGGGGCTAAAACAGTCCGTGGCTTTTCGCAGTTTGGCGACTCCTACGTATATGTCATTTTTGAAGATGGCACTGATCCTTACTGGGCGCGCTCCCGCGTCCTGGAATATCTCAACCAGGTGCAGGGGAAATTGCCTGCGGGAGTCAGTGCGGAAATGGGACCGGATGCCACGGGTGTTGGCTGGATATTTGAATATGCATTGGTGGATCGCAGCGGAAAACACGATCTGGCCGAATTACGTTCTCTTCAGGACTGGTTTTTAAAGTATGAACTGAAAACCATCCCTAACGTGGCGGAAGTCGCCTCGGTTGGGGGAGTGGTCAAAGAGTATCAGGTCGTTATTGACCCAATGAAGCTGACGCAATATGGCATCAGCTTGTCTGAAGTGAAGTCTGCGCTGGATGCGTCTAACCAGGAAGCGGGCGGTTCTTCCGTGGAGATGGCGGAAGCGGAATACATGGTTCGGGCCAGCGGGTATCTGCAAACACTCGATGATTTCAATAACATTGTACTGAAGTCAGGGGCAGACGGCGTGCCGGTTTACCTGCGTGATGTTGCGCGCGTACAAATCGGACCGGAAATGCGTCGTGGGATCGCTGAGCTGAACGGTGAAGGCGAAGTAGCTGGCGGAGTCGTCATTCTGCGTTCAGGTAAAAATGCGCGTGAGGTGATCTCTGCCGTTAAAACCAAACTTGAAACGCTAAAAAGCAGCCTGCCGGAAGGCGTTGAGGTAGTTACAACATACGATCGCAGTCAGCTAATTGATCGTGCGATTGATAACCTGAGCTACAAGCTTCTGGAAGAGTTTATCGTCGTGGCGCTGGTTTGTGCTCTGTTCTTGTGGCATATCCGCTCGGCACTGGTCGCGATTATTTCTCTCCCGCTGGGCCTGTGTATTGCATTTATCGTGATGCATTTTCAGGGACTGAACGCCAATATTATGTCGCTTGGTGGGATTGCCATCGCGGTTGGCGCGATGGTTGATGCCGCGATCGTGATGATTGAGAACGCGCATAAGCGGTTGGAAGAGTGGGAACATCAGCATCCGGGTGAAAAGCTGGATAACGTAACACGCTGGCAGGTGATCACTAACGCCTCGGTAGAAGTTGGTCCGGCGCTGTTTATTAGCTTACTGATTATTACTCTGTCGTTTATTCCCATTTTCACCCTTGAGGGGCAGGAGGGACGGCTCTTTGGGCCGCTGGCGTTTACCAAAACCTATGCCATGGCGGGGGCGGCGTTTCTGGCAATCGTGGTGATCCCGATCCTGATGGGGTTCTGGATCCGCGGCAAAATTCCGGCGGAAAGTAGTAATCCGCTCAACCGTTTCTTGATTCGTATTTACCATCCGCTACTGCTGAAAGTACTGCACTGGCCGAAGACCACCCTGCTGGTGGCGGTGCTGTCGATTCTTACGGTTATCTGGCCGATTAATAAAGTCGGTGGCGAGTTCCTACCGCAGATTAATGAAGGTGACCTGCTGTATATGCCATCAACACTGCCGGGGATTTCGGCGGCGCAAGCGGCGGACATGTTGCAAAAAACCGACAAGCTGATCATGACAGTTCCGGAAGTGGCGCGCGTGTTTGGTAAGACCGGCAAGGCTGAAACGGCAACTGACTCCGCGCCGCTGGAGATGGTCGAAACTACGATCCAACTGAAGCCACAGGATCAGTGGCGTCCGGGGATGACGATGGACAAAATCATCGAGGAGCTGGACAAAACCGTACGCTTGCCTGGGTTGGCAAATCTGTGGGTGCCGCCGATTCGTAACCGTATCGATATGCTTTCCACAGGGATCAAAAGCCCAATCGGTATTAAGGTGTCGGGGACCGTGTTGTCAGATATTGACGCCACGGCTGAGCAAATCGAAGAAGTGGCCAGAACCGTACCAGGTGTGGCTTCGGCACTGGCGGAGCGACTGGAAGGTGGTCGCTATCTCAGTGTGGATATTCACCGTGAGAAGGCCGCGCGCTATGGCATGACCGTAGGTGATGTGCAGCTGTTTATTACCTCGGCAGTGGGGGGCGCCATGGTGGGGGAAACGGTTGAAGGGATTGCACGCTATCCGATCAATCTGCGCTATCCGCAAAGCTTCCGCGATAGCCCTGAAACGTTGCGTCAACTGCCGATTTTGACTCCAATGAAACAGCAGATCACGTTGGCTGATGTGGCGGATGTGAAGGTCGTTTCCGGACCGTCGATGCTGAAAACCGAGAATGCACGGCCCACCAGTTGGATCTATATCGACGCACGCGATCGCGACATGGTCTCGGTGGTTAACGATCTAAAAAAAGCGATCGCCGAAAATGTACAGTTAAAGCCGGGGACCAGCGTGGCGTTCTCCGGTCAGTTTGAGCTTTTAGAGCGAGCCAGCCATAAGCTAAAACTGATGGTACCGATGACGCTAATGATTATTTTCGTGCTGCTTTATCTGGCATTCCGTCGCGTTGGAGAGGCGCTGCTGATTATTACCAGCGTGCCATTTGCGCTGGTGGGGGGGATCTGGTTCCTCTACTGGATGGGGTTCCATCTGTCGGTAGCGACCGGAACCGGATTCATCGCACTGGCGGGAGTAGCCGCTGAGTTTGGCGTAGTGATGTTGATGTACCTGCGTCACGCCATAGAAGCCGAACCGGCTCTGGAAAATCCACAAACTTTTACAGCGGATAAGCTGGATGAAGCGCTCTACCACGGGGCAGTACTTCGTGTTCGTCCCAAGGCGATGACCGTGGCGGTGATTATTGCCGGTTTATTGCCAATATTGTGGGGAACAGGGGCCGGGTCGGAAGTCATGAGTCGTATTGCCGCGCCGATGATTGGCGGCATGATAACCGCGCCGCTATTGTCGCTGTTTATCATTCCTGCGGCGTATAAACTGATGTGGCTACATCGACATCGCTCTCAGAAATAGCGTCCTGAAAGCGCGTGCTTCTGACCGGGGCGCGCGCTATGACTCCAGCGCTTTTACCCGTTTTCGGTATTCTCCCGGCGTGCAACCGAATTGTCGGAGAAAGACTTTGTGAAACGATGACTCGCTGGCATAGCCTACCGATTCGGCAATGACAATCAGTGGCTGAGAGCCACGTGACAACATCTGAGCGGCGAATTGCAGACGTAATGTGGTTAATACCGCGAGTGGCGTAGAGTTTGAGACCTCGCGGAATAACTGCGCGAAACTAGCCCGCGACATATGCGCGCGTTGTGCCAGTTCTTCCACAGTCCAGGGATGCGCGGGCGATTCCAGCATCAGGAAAACCACGCCCCCCAGTCTGGGGTGCAACAACAAACTTAGTACGTTCTTTGCGGGCGTAGCCTGTGTCAGCCATTGCCGAACGGCGAGTGTGAACAGCGTTGCGCACTGCTGACTGCATACCACATCCGATCCCGGCAGGTCGGTTGAGGATTCTTCCTGAAGTAGCACAATCATCGCCCTGAGCCAGTGGCCGACGTGGCTATTTTCATCCGGTGCCAGTATTAGTGCTTCCGGCAGCGTGGTTAAAAAATAACGAGAGGAGGGCGGTAGCCGTAAACTGCCGCAGACGATATGCGTTTGTTCCTCACCAGACTGGCAAAGCCGATGCGCTGAGTTTTGCGCAAGGATCACAATCGAACCAGCACGAAGCGTAAACGAGGTTCCATCAGGCATGTCCAGTTGGGCAGCCCCCTGGGTCACGGTGTGCCAGCGGATAACTGACAATTCGCCCGCAGCGTGTGGCAATTGCCAGTCTCTGCTGAGCAGGCAATTTTTATCAATAGATCCCTGCGGGTCGTTAAGCATCAGTAATCGGCTAAGGGTATCCATAAAGACTCCTGAACAATTTTTATTGTTGGGGGATGGCAGCACTAATAACATACTTTTATATTAAATTATTAATGTCAAATAGTTAGTGTATTTTCAATATATCGACTGAGTAAGTTATTTATTGCTGTTTAGACGATTGGACAAAAACAATCGCGTTATGGATAGGCTTTTCTGGCATATCGCTCCGTATACTTTGGATTAACAAATGAACAGTGACTTTGCGGAGAGACGGCATGAATCAATACCAGGCAATCATTATTGGTTTTGGTAAAGCGGGTAAGACGCTGGCGGCGGCCCTGGCACAAAAGGGCTGGCAGGTGGCTATCATCGAGCAGTCCAATACTATGTACGGTGGAACATGTATCAATATCGGCTGCATTCCAACCAAAACCCTGGTGCATGATGCTGAATTGCAGCATGACTTTGCCGCAGCGATGCAGCGTAAAGCCTCTGTTGTGAGCTTCTTGCGTGATAAAAACTTCCATAATCTCGCTGATCTGGACAATGTGGATGTGATTGAAGGGCGCGCTGAGTTTATCGACAACCATACCGTGCGGGTGATTCAGCCGACCGGAACACTCGAGGTTCGCGGCGAGAAGATCTTTATCAATACTGGCGCGCAGTCAATTATTCCTGATATTGCAGGCCTGTCCGACACTCCTGGAGTCTTTGACAGTACCGGGCTGTTGAATCTGACGCAGCGCCCACAGCGTCTTGGTATTTTGGGCGGGGGATATATTGGCCTCGAGTTCGCGTCCATGTTCGCCAACTTTGGCAGCCAGGTAACAATCTTTGAAGCGGCACCGCTGTTTTTACCGCGTGAAGATCGGGATATCGCCGAGGCCATCGCCCAAATTTTGCGTGACCAGGGCGTAGAATTAATTCTCAACGCCAATGTACAGTCGGTATCGTCCCATGACGGCATGGTGCAGCTACAGACGCCGGAAGGTCTCCGAACTGTGGATGCGCTGCTGGTTGCCTCAGGGCGAAAACCCGCGACTGAGCATCTACAGCTAAAGAACGCCGGGGTGGATGTGAACGAGCGCGGTGGGATTATTGTGAACAAATATCTGCGGACTTCTGCAGATAACATCTGGGCGATGGGTGATGTAACCGGTGGTTTGCAATTTACCTATGTTTCACTGGATGATTTCCGCATTGTCCGCGACAGCTTATTTGGCGAAGGTTTACGCAATTCAGGCGATCGCCAGAATGTGCCGTATTCCGTTTTTATGACGCCGCCGCTCTCTCGTGTAGGGATGAGTGAAGAACAGGCTCGTGCCAGCGGGGCAACGGTCCAGGTGGTAACGTTACCTGTCGCGGCAATCCCACGAGCGCGGGTGATGGATGATACACGCGGCGTCCTCAAAGCCGTGATTGATGTAAACACTCAACGTATATTGGGAGTATCACTACTGTGTGCGGACTCTCATGAGATGATTAATATCGTCAAAACCGTTATGGATGCAGGGTTACCTTATACCGTATTGCGTGATCAAATATTTACGCACCCGACGATGAGTGAATCACTCAACGATCTTTTTTCTCTCATAAAGTCATAAATCCAGGGATCTGCCTTAAGGGGGATTTTGCATTCAGCCCGGACAGAAATTAATCAGTAGTACTTATTTTCTAACGTTATACCCTCTGTAAGATAGTATGCCATTATAGTTTAATACGGTAATTACCGGGGTCAGCTTAATGCTGGCCTTTTTTAACTTAAGTTAAATTTATTTACACGCCTGCAATATTAATCATTCGCTTTATTAAAATAATCCATCATGATTATTTCATTTGCTAATGATATAACGCCGTAAGCATCCATTTTCCTGTCAGCGATTAAACCATAGCTGGCGCTCAGCTTAGTCGTTCCGCCTTGCCCACCCATTGTTATCTATTATACCCGGCTAAATTTACGTTATTTTTATCTCTAAATGGAATTATAGATTTGTTTCTTATTCTTTTTTGTTATTATTGATGCGCAACTTCACATGGTTTTAGGCCTGGCTTCAGCTAGAATTAATTCTCATCAAACGTTTTTACATATCAATGTAAGATTAAAGATAGTTAAAAACTTAAGTTCGCATCAACAGTTTGACATGGAATCCACTAAGGTTATTAAGCACCAGGGGTGGATGCTGATCTCGTGTTTTGTCGGTAATCGAGACTGAGACCGAGACATATCTTAAATATGGAAATAAGGGTTTTTGTATGAGTTTTGGATTAGCCAAGGAAAACAAGTTTGAAATCATCGCCATCCTTCGTGAGGAGTTGCACAAGAAGACGAAGCTGGAAGTCTTATGTGAAAACAGCAGTGTTATCACGCAGTTAGAAAAGATTGATTTTGAACACTTTATGATTTCCTGGCACGAAGACATCATCCCTGAAAAGGTCCAATACTTTATCCTGCACAGCGATAGCGGGATTATCAAATTCAGCGCCAGACTCGAAAAGAGTCCGACAGCAGGTGCGGAGGCAGGATTATCTTATGCCATCCCGGATATGATTTTCTTTGCCCAGCAGCGACAGAATCAGCGGTTCTCTTTTTTGAAGGGCTATGATTTTTTCTGTTTTGGTCGTTACAAAAACGGAGAAAACTACTCATTTAAGATAAAAAACATCTCACAGGGCGGTTGCGCATTAATTGTTAAAGATGTGAATGCACGTTTTCTTTATAAAGATGCAGTGATTAAAGGTGCCTCTCTGGATTTTGATACGTTTGGAAATTTACAGCTTGATTTAAAAGTTATTGATGTCGTCATGATCAACGAATTTGATGAGGATAATCAATTGTATTCCTGCTATCAGATTTCATGCGGGTTTGATTTCAGGAACCGTCGTGAAGAGGCAGAAGTTGAGAAAATAATCATCAAATTTTTAATGAGTAACAAGATCAGAAGTTTATAAGGAATGGTGAACAGGATGTTGATGTGTGGCAGTGATAATTTTGTAGGCAACGGTATGTTCGCCTATCTGACAAGCAAACATGTACCGATCAAAACCTACCAGTTTGAGGACATGTTGCATCAATCATCATTGGGCCAGCATCAAACCATGGTTTTTAATATCATTAACAATGAACAGCCATGTTCCGCAATTGTGCAGTATTTGAATAAAAACAGATTTAAATTTTATAATAACGTTATCGTGATTGTTGCCGATAGTTTGGTGGCGAAATTATGTGTTGAGTTATTATATATTGAGAAAGTGATTGTCTTGACTGAAAAGTCTTCATTGCGTGATTTTTCTCAATTAGCCACGTTAGCAGTAGGGAAATGGAATCCCCGACTGTATCGTTCGCAAAAAAGATTAACCGAAAGAGAGCAGCAGATTCTGAATCTGCTGGTAAATGGTTATACAGCCAGAGAAATTTCGGAGTTAGTTAGCCTGAATTATAAAACTATTCAGGCTCACAAGATGAAGGCCGTCACCAAACTGGGGCTGAGCAATACATCTGATTTGAACAAGTTGATTGTCAGGTTTACACATAGTTTGTCTTTTTTACCCTAACCTATCCGTTCTTTTCTGATATCACACGCATAAAAGTAGATACAACCTGGGAGTGACTTTAACTGGTTTTTAATTTATATGGTTACAAAGGGGGAAGGGGGGATGTTAAATTCCAGTGAGCTGCTAAATGCGCTTGAAAAGGCGGTGAATACCACTCAGCTTTATATGGTTTATCAGCCTATATTTGACTTGCCCACCCAGAAAATTAGCGGGTTTGAAGCACTTATGCGTTGGAATAGTCCGCAAATGGGCATGATTTCTCCCGATGTTTTTATTACGCTACTGGAAGACCGCGGCAATATATTTTCAATTGAAGATATGGTTACCAATCCTCCGTGGGACGTTGCAGCAGCCTGGCCCGATCCCCTTTCGTTATCAGTAAATATTTCCGCACTTGAGTTCTGCGATCCCCTTTTACCCCAACGTATCAGGCAAAACCTTGCTGCTTGCGGACTCCCGGCCCGCCGATGCCAAATAGAGGTCACGGAAACCTCACCTTTGCGTGACTGCCATATAGCAGCTAAAAATATGACAGAGTTGAAATCGATAGGGGTGAAGTTAGCTCTGGATGATTTTGGCACCGGGCATGCTAATCTTAATTACCTGTTGAAATATCCTTTTGATACCTTAAAAATTGATAAAGAATTTGTCGCAGGAATTGAACCGGACACCCGATCAACAAAGATCGTCGAAGGTATTATTTCATTAGCACACAATTTTGGTATTGAGGTGCTGGCGGAAGGGGTGGAAACTCCCTCGCAGTTAGAACGTTTGAAGCATATTGGCTGTGATAAAATTCAAGGTTTTCTTATTTCTCCTCCGGTAATGGCCGAAGAGATCCCCGCACTGTTAACGCAAAATAACCGTTAACCTGTCAATGTCTCATTACCCCCTGATTTTCACCGGATGGCGGCGCTGACGCTTTATCCGGCCTGCTCGCAACATTCGTTTTAACTTCCCGCTCCATACCTGTAGAACTGATAGTCAGCGGGCATAAAAAGCCTCCTGTGAAAACAGGAGGCTGGCTAAGTTTATGCTGGGTTAGAACGATTTCTTAAAGCCAATCGATGCATTCACCGGGGCTTCAACCTGCGACTTATTGCTGCCATTGCTGAATTGGGTTCCCAGTTCACCGTAGACCTGCAAATTCCTGTCGATAGACCAGCTCAGGCCGGCTGCAACTTCAGTACTGGAGTACTGCTGTGATGATTCCAGCGTAGTGGTTGCGACCGCGTTGCTAAAGTGCGTTTTGTCTTTTGAACCCAGACCCTGCCAGACGTTTACCCGGCCATAAGGCTGGAATTTGCCATGGTTGGTATCGTAGTCGGCGACCAGGCGCACACCCAGACGAGCGGTAAATGAATCTGCGGTATCCAGATTAACCTTCGTTTTGGTTTCGCCATCCAGCGTACTGTTGTCGAAGTCGCTGTATTGGTAGATCAACTGCGCCTGCGGTTCAAGACTCCAGGCACTGGCGCCTAAACGGAATGATTTACCCACTTCCGTCGAAGCCGTCAGGGTATTGCCTCTCACGCTATATGAACCATTATTACCTGATGCGGACAGACGGGATTTATGGTTACCGTACTGCAGGACGTTATCGACGTACATACCATCGTCAGAGAACCAGGTAGCATAACCGCCGACGTAAAATGCGTTGTCGTCGATATTGCCGCCTTTACCATTGCTCCCCGTTTTCGTCCCTTGAACGTTACTGTCAATGTCGAGAACGCTGGCATACATACCGGCTTTCCAGCTTTCAGTGGCATACATATCGACGCCGACCTGGATACCCGTGGTATGTGAACTGGTTTGCGTACCTGCCGCATCATCCAGTTTGGTTTTACCGGAGTAACCGATCATTCTGGCCCAGGCGCGGTTGTCTTCATCAATACCCGGTTTAACATCATCCCCCATTCGCTGGTGCATGTTACCCAACAGGCTGATGTCTCCCTGACGAACGACGCTGGCGAGGCCGGAGTACAGCATTGTTTCCGGACGGTATTCGCTTCTCAGATACCAGTTTTCTCCTTGGCCTTGTGTGTTCCCGGCATGCAACTGGTACTCAAAGGCGCCCGCAGCCATGTGCGCGCTGGCCAGATGGAATGCATCCTGTGAGGTTTGCGCCGTGGTAGTTGCACCATTGATCGCGGTAACCACTTCGATACCATCACCAACTGTCGGAGCGCCCAGACCGGAACCGTCAACATCCAGCAGGGTACTGCCGCTGGCCTGACCGCCATCGATAATCAAGCGATCCGCAATGCCTGTTCCGCTGGTGTTCTGCGCTGCAGCAATTTGCAACGTACCATTTTCACCACGGTAATCCCCTTTGACAGTTATGGTTGAACCGACCTGTTGACCACGGAGCGATACATCACCGCCGTTATCCAGTCCTGCCACCGTCTGGTTGTAACCCTGCGTATTCAGCGCGGTATCTGTAGCAACATAGTGGTGTGATGCTGCGCTCAGGGTATCGGTATTACCTGCCTCGAGTACGCCGTTGGCAATCAGGGTCGCTCCGCTGTAGGTATTGGAACCTTGCAGAACAGTGGTGCCGCTGCCTGTTTGATACAACTGGCCTTCGCCGCTGATATTACTGGTTAATGCCAGCGTATCGGCACGATCGATATTGAGAATGCCGTTATCAACGATATCCCCCTGTACGCTGCCGATATTACCGCCGTTACCCAGTTGCAACACGCCCTGCTCGATAGTCGTACCGCCGGTGTAGGTATTGTCCAGCGTCAGTGTCAGTATGCCTTTACCGGTTTTGGTCAATTGACCGGAACCTTCGACTTCCGTCAGCAGAGAAACATCATACCCATTTGTGTCGAATGTCCCGCCGCCGGATTCCAGAGTGACCTGACGCGCGGTATCAAATGCGTCGCCATATTTCAGCGTACCGCCATTGAAGGTGATCCCGGTATCTGCCGCCCCGAGGTTGGTATCACCAGCCACTTGTAACGTACCAGACGTAATGGTGGTTCCACCGCTGTAGGTATTGTCACCGGTGAGGATCAGCGTTCCGAGATCACCTTTGTTCAAACCACCGGTTCCGCGAATCACACTGTCGATGGTCGCGGTGTAGTTGATACCGTCTACAGTACCATCGCCGACGCGAATCAACGTATCGGCCGTATCGGTAGTGATGGCTTCACCACCTACGCGATAGCCATCGGTAGCGAATTGCGCACCGCTGATGATCACGTCGCCTTTGCTGTTATCAACGGTAACGTTGCCTGCTTCCCCCTGGAAGACAGCAAATGCGGCATCGGTAAACGGTGCGTTTAATGCGCCTTCTGGTGTGGACTCATCGGTTGTCCAGTTGTCGTTGCCCTGGCTGGATTGCCAGATACCGTCACCACCGTTGATGACGCCGTTGTTTTTCAGTTCGCCATTCTCACCGCCGGTGCCGTCCCAGAAGCGCAGTGTCAGTCCTGCATGGTTGACCAGGTTGACCTGATTTTTCACCGAGGTTTGTACATACAGGCTGTCTGCAGCTTCCGGCGCGTTAGCAATGTCCATCACGTTGTTGGTTAACGTACCGGTGTAGTTAATGACGCGATAGACACCAACGTCGAAACTTCCGCCTGGCGATGTCTCAATGTTGAGTTTACCGTCAAGCGTCAGATCACCGTTCACATCAATCAGGTCGTTGAAGGCCCCGCCTGGGGTATAAGCCTGACCAAACTGATAATCCAGTTGGGCGTTATCACTGAGCGTCAGAGAGCCAGTCGTTAGTTTACCCACGCTGTTGATCGCTGCACCGGCGGTAATATGGGCGTTATCCAGCACATCGACTGCACCGCCGATAATACCGTTACCACCGAGCGTAGCCCCGGATTTCACGGTGACCTGACCTGTTGCGGCGGACTGATTACCGTTCACCAGCAGCACGCCCTGATTGACATCCGTGGTGCCGGTATAGGTGTTGTCGCCTTCCAGCGTTAACGTGCCGGTACCGATTTTCACCAGGTTGCCATCATTCCCGCTGATGACACCACTGATAGTGTCATCAAAGTTCAGATTGCCCAGAGACAGGGATTTATTACCCAGCTCAACGTTACCTGCGCCAGACAGCGAACCGATAGACGTTGCGCTGTTTACCGCGCTGATGTCGACCATACCGCCAGCCTGGTTTTTGACGACAGCGTTTTCTGCCATCGCCAGGTCAGCAAAGGTCATCAATCCGCTGTTGGTCACATCGGCACTGCCGCCGCTGGTGTTGTCTTCCAGCGCCAGCGTACTGTCTTTCCCGACGTTAACCGTTGCGTCACCTGCAGTGGAATCCTGAGTTAATACTGCTTTCGCTTTGCCGGTCAGATTCAGCTTCGCGCTCGCGGCTGTCACATTGTCAGCCAGGGTTAGCAGGCTGTCGGCAATGTTCATGGTGAGCGATTGCAGACTGGTATCCGTCCCGCTAACGTTAACTGTCGCGCCTTTATTAACGGTAACTGTGCTGCTGTCATTGCTACCAAATGCGCCGGTTTTGCTTACGTTGACGGTAACATTGTTAGCATTGCCCGTACCTGCGACCTCGGTTTCCCCTTTGTAGCTGTTTGCTCTGTCGAGCGTCAGGGTACTGCCCGCATCGCTTGTACTGCTGGTGATTTTCAGTTTGCCATCACCGGTGATATCTCCGGTTGGGGTGAAGTGATGTGAGTTCAGGTCAAACACTTCTGCATCGGTATTCGCACCCAGCGTGATGGTACGATCGGTGCTTAGATCCGCGCCTAATTGCAATGTCGAAGCGTTGTTGATCTCCAGACCTGTGCCGCTTTGTCCGAGGTTATTGTCAGAAGAAATTTGCAGCGTACCGCCATCAATTCGTGTACCGCCACGATACTCGTTGTCGCCGCTCAGGATCAGACGACCAAGGTCCGTTTTCACCAGTGTTAGCTTATCGCTAGTGCTGGCTTCACGGATGATGGATTCTATGGTGGCGGTGTAATTTTGCCCCGCGCCGCCGGCCCCTACGCGCAGCAGCAGTTCACCAGTCCCGGGTGTTTGACCCGCATGCGTCGCATTTTCTGTGGTGGCATAGGCGTTGAGCGCATCGCCTTTGACGACATAGCCATCAGCGTCAAACTGCGCCCCGGAGAAGTTGACTTCACCCGCAGCTTTATCAACGGTTACCGTACCGGCATTGCCCGTGAACACGGCGAAAGATTTTTGTGCCCATGGTGCGTTGCCTTCGCCGGTTGCCGTCGTCCAGTTGTTATCACCCTGGTTGCCGATCGCCATCCATTTACCATCGCCACCGTCAATTTTGCTGTCGCCTTCGATACCCGTTGCGCCGTGGCTTTGGCTGACGGTCGCACCGTCCCAGAATTGCAGGGTGACGCCATTGGCGTTAACCAGGTTTACCTGTTTATCGATAGAGGTCTGGACAAAAACGTTGCTCTTATCCTGACTGTCCGGGATCGCGCCCAGATCCAGCCCCTGGTTATCTAGCGTGCCGCCGTAATTATAAATACGGTATACACCCGGTCCGAAATTACCGCCCTGCGAAGTGGTGACATCCAGCGTACCGTCAAGTTGCAGATCGCCCGTAACGTTAATCAGGTCGTTCAGTTTGCCGCCAGGCGTGTAGGCCTGACCCAGCTCGAAGGCGGAGGTTGTTTTGTTGCCGAGTTGCAAACTGCCGTTAATGGATAACGTGCCTGCGCCACCGTCACCGGCGCTGATTGTCGAGGCATCGTTCATCACCACGTGACCGCCGATCACACCGTTACCACCCAGTGTGGCAGCGTTGCTGACAGTGGTTATGCCAGTAGCAGCACTCTGGTTACCATTAACCAACAGAGCCCCGCTCGTGACGGTAGTATCACCTTTATAGGCATTGTTCCCGCCCAGACGCGTAGTCCCGCCACCGATTTGCTGCAGCGCGCCAATACCGGAAATGATGCCGTTAAGCAGCACGTTATTGGCACGATTAATGGTGAGTATGCCGTTGTCGAGAATATTCGACACTGCGCTGACTTCCCCGGTATTCCCGCCTGAACCTAACTGCAGCGTGCCACTCTGATCAATGGTGGTGGATCCGGTATAGGTGTTGTTGGCGGTGAAGATCGTAGTGCCGCCCGCCGCACGTTCAAAATTCCCGCTGCCGCTGATGATGCCGTTATAGATTTGAGCCTGGTTATTGTCGCCCGTTGTATCAAAGATGACTTTGCTGGCAGCGTTGTTAGTAGTGATGTTGTAATCGCCAATGGTGGCGGCATTACTGCTGGACTCACCGTGGTCGCCAGTGCGCAGCGTTGCCCCGTTATTAACGGCGATCGTTTCGCTCGCCAGTGTCAGACGATCCACGATGCGCATATCGGCCTGAGAGCCGGTAAGCGTGAGTGAGTCCCAACCGGTACCGATATTCGTGCCTGTGCCCAGATTATCGCTGCCCAGGCTGCCAATTTTGGCACCCGTGCCATGCGTATCTGTAAAGGTGAGGGCGTTACCTGCACCTGCTGCGGTGATGATATGGCGCGTATTGCCCAGCTCGACGTTACCGATATTGGCTTTATTGCTTCCACTGGTTCCAGCGAAATTCATCTCACCTGCAAAGGTGCCTTTCGACCAGTTAACGGTATCCGTGCCAGCTCCGGTATTGATGACACCTACCGTTTCAACGCCGTTGATATTGATGGTGTCATTGCCGTTACCGGACTGAATTGCCACGGCTGTGTCGCTGGCGGCGCGGATAGTTCCCGTATTGGTAATGGTTTTACCGTTAGCGCCACTGGCATCAATCACCGGACCATTGACGCTATTAGAGATGATTTTCCCGTTGTTGGTCAGAGAGTTAACATTTTTCGCGATAACGGCTGAATCACCCGTGCTGTCCTGAACGGTAATGTCGGCGCTGGTGGTGACATTACCACTGGTATTGGCGCGGATCCCGCTCCCTGTGGCATTACCTGCTGCGTTATGGACGAGCACGGTGTAACCCGTACCAATATTCAGATCGCCCTTCACAGCGCTACCGTCGCGTTCTTCAAAAGCAAAACCGGTACCGCTGCCGGTGACATTCAGCTTATTGCCCGCACCGTCTTTTACATTCAGCGCAACGCTGGTACGGATACCTGAGCCGTCGTTGGCATTAATGGTGACATCATTGAGCGTAATGTCGCTACTGTTGGCGTCGTTCTGGATCCCCGCGCCAGTGCCCAAGGCACTGATGGAAACCCCTTTGGCTGTCAGAGAGCCTGCACCGGCATCCAGGCGAATACCGTCGGCGGTGCCATTCGTGATGATGGAGTCACCGGCCGCGGCGGTAATGTCCAGTACGGCACCGTTTGTCAGCAGAACGCCAGCGGTACCATCGTCGACCTTGATCTGTCCGAGCCTTTTGATCTGCGCATCAGAGCCGGAGGCGCGTACGCCAATACCGTTACTGACATGTAAAGCGTTGGACGAGTTATTTGTTAAACGTCCGCCCTGTTGCACATCGACACCGATGCTGTCGATACTGTCGAGATCCACCAGTGCTTTCGCGTTGAGAATAATATTCCCCAGATTTTTCGCTACATACGCGATAACCTTGTTCCCGCTGGCTTCGGAGGTGATGCTGGCGTCAGAGATGAGGGTGGTTTCGACAGGGTTGCCCTGGTTGGAGCCGTTTAAATTATGCGCCTGGCCGTCGACGATGCCGGCAGTGGTTTCGACACCGGTCAAATTAATGGTGGTTTTATCGCTGATATTACCACTTGCACCGCCTTCAATCACAATGGCCGATGCGCCTTGACCACCGACGTTGAACGTCGCTTCACCTGTTTGAACGAGGGTATTATTCCCGGTACCCAGTACACCAACAGAATTCTTACCGCTGAGTGTCAGTTTAAGATCGGAAGCCGTGCCGGTTACCGGATCATTGCTGTTACCGGCAAATTTAGCGCCCTCAGCAATACGGAAGATAGTGGTATTGGTCTGGCCATTATCATTCATCTCCGTCTTGCCAATGTTAGCGACCGCATTGGCACCGTACAAATAATAGCCTATCTGATCGGTGCTGTTAAACACAGGGCTACTGTCGTTATTAATATTCGCCGTTGCGCTACCGCGAACGTGAACGCCGATGTCCCCGGTACCATTCAGCGTAATGCCGGAAGAGATATCAGCAACTGCCTGCTTGCTGGAGGAGCCTTCAACCCAAATGGCGTAGTTTCGCTCATTGGTTCCTCCTTCACCGTTCACCGTAATTTGACCGGCCTGGCTGGTGGTCACTTTGGCATCCGTGCTGTCTGCGCGGACATGAATGCCGATATTATTCTTGCCGTTAACATTAATCTCGCCATCATTACGGATAGTTTGACCCGCATTGGCGCCGCTGTTATGTACCGACATCCCGTAGTTTGGTAGCCCGGATGTCTTACCATTAACCGAAATTTTGCCGGAGTTGATGACATTCCCGGCCGCACCAGCAACCAGAATACCTGCAGCATTACGTACGCCTGTACCGAGGGTAATATCTCCCGCGTTAGTCACGGTACCAGTCCCTCGCGCGTGGATGCCGGCGCTAAGGTTTGACCCGCCAGCCATCGCAACATCCTGAGAGGTATTGGAACCATCACGGCCCAGATAAATAGATGCACCAGCGCTGTTAGTGAAGGTTGCGCCATCAGTTACTTCAACGCCGTAGGCTGTGCCTTTCCCGAAAGAGGCACCGTTGGCGTTACCGTCCACAATATTGATGGTTTTGTTGTTAACCCCGGTAGAGTTCCCCGATAATTGCATACCGATGGCCAGCGTAATTGGCGTTGTTACCGTGGTGTTGGTATCCCATGGGTTGGCAGCTGAGGCGGTGCCATAGTTATTCGTCGTGATGGCCTGGTTAATGATGCCATCGTTGGTAACGGTACTGGCCCCTTTGCCCTGCATACCGATAGCGCCGTAGCTATTCAGAGCCTGTCGCCCATCTTTATCGATGAACAAGCCGGAGTTGATGGTACCGGTGTTGGTTGCCGTAGCGTTTTCCGCCAGCATACCAATCGCCAGACTGTGGCCTGTGGAAGTACGTAGTACGTTGAGGGAGCCCTGGTTCGTAATAACGGCACCTTCCGTGCCTTTCATCACGCCATTAATGCTGCCGTCTACCGCCAGTACAGAATCTTGTGTCACAGTGCCTGTTGCGCCCGCGCCATGTGCGTAGACAGCGTGCAGCTCGGTATTACCGATCGTGGCGTTATTAGTATGACCCTCGCCATCAGTCCAGACTTTATAGTCCCAGTCAACCGAGCCGGTTACCGTATCGGACTGTAAAACGCTGGTAATCAACTTCGCATACCAGTCTTCAACATCTTTGAGCGACATGGTGGCGCGATTGGCGTCCAGCATCAGTTGCAGCTGGCTTACCTTGTTCCCTTGTGCATTTAAGACCGTTGTATCACTTTCGCCCAGCAGCCAGTCATTAAGGTCGCCAAGCTCTTCGGTATTGGTGATATCGAACTCCTGGGTACCGGTTTTCACCGCATTCCCTTCGCTGTCGTATCCGTAGGTATCGATCGTCAACACTTTGCCGAACTGGTCCATTGTCTGAGAACCGTTAAAGCTTTTATTCGGGACAACGGGGGCGGCGCCAAATGAGATGTAGTTGTCGGATATCCAGTTAACCTTGCTATCTGCGCCGCTGGCTTCGAGTAACGAGCTGTTTTTAGCCAGGAGTTTGATGGTGTTTTCATCATCACGGGCATTTTTCTGATCGTTACCAATGTTCAGATTGGCCGTCGAACCGTTGCTGGCCTGCGCAATGCCAAAGTTGTTATAGATTTTTGAAAGGGCTGCGTCGTAGGTGTTTAACGTAATGCCTTCTAACGGGGTTTCGGTCAGATAGTGAACCAGTTCATCGGTGTTGTAGACCTGCATATCTGCCGGGGTTTGTAATGCAGGGTCAATGACGGTGATTTTGTCATCCTGAGCAGGCGTCGTCGTCGGCTGGTTGTAGTAATACTTTTCCAGTTCTTCAACGGTTGTAATCGGAGTGGTAACGCCCCCAATGGTCGCCGTGAGGGTGATTTTCTTTTGCTCTAGCAACTGCTCAATAGTCGCCGATTCGACAAGGCCGGTTTGGCCTTGCTCAATCTTCGGCAATGCGCCAGTGACGTTTAACACCGCACCGTTAGTGGTGTTCTGGTAGAGGAAGCCATCATTGTGAACGTCGTCATTTGTACCAGGTTGAATGACAATATTATTATAATCGACAGAAATATCATGGTTGCCGATGTCATCCGCCGCTACGAGTGGCGAGGTGCTAATTAAGGCTGTAGCCGCGAGTACCGCGACAGTTTTACGCGAACTGCTTTTTTTCTTACCTTTGGTTAATTCGGAAACGACAACCCAGATACCGAGCGCCGCGTTCCAAATAATGCTGTAAACCTTGTTCATATATAACCCTCGTCTGCATTTCTGTATTGCATGTGTTATTACGTTGAGTTGTTGGCTATGGTTGGCACGCGGGTGTGCTACCGGGTAAATTAATTTTCGGAAATAGAGACCCCTTCCGGGCTATGCGGAATAAAAAAAGAGCCGAAAGTAAGCCTCTTAAAAAATAACCGTTATCAATATCCTTAAATAAGTAAGTTACGACTGGCTATAGTGGGAGATGGTGTACTTTAGCCGGGTATTATGTTTACCGAGTTTTCTGGCGATGTTGCTTTTGTACGCTCCAATAGTTTTTTCGCTTTTTTGTGATGCTCCGGCGATTTGTGTCAGCGACCAGCCTCGGGCAAGCATCATCATTACGTTGAATTCGTTAGCTGTAATTTTATTGTTCAGTTCTTTGATATTGCGTGATTTTTTGTTTTGTGTGATACGAGTTATTGTATGCAGTAGCTGATCAAGGCTGGCGTCTTGATCCAGAAACTGCATGTTCATCCCGCAAACAGTTTGAAATATAGAGAAGGTGACTTCATCTGCCAGAACGATAATTTTCGTGGAGGGATGTAAAGCCATATTGCGGATAATCCGGGCATATTTTAATAAATCTGAATTGCCGGGGTTAATAATGATGCAATCTGTTTCATGAGATAGCTTGTTGACGGCAGAAAGCGTCTGTGAGGAAAAGTACGCGATATCAATTAATAATGATGAGCCACGTAGGATTTCTCGCATGCCTAGCCAGGGGTAAATTGAATCACCCAAAAAAACAGCCTTAGACATAACGATCTCCTTGAAATTTTGGTGCAAGCAATCGCCTCTTTTTTATGCTAAAAAAGAGTTTTTTACGACGCGTGAAGTGTTAATTAAATTTCGTATTCCGTTCTTCGGTTTGAACGCATCCTTATTTATTCGGATTTAACAGATATTCTCTGTATTGATTTAAATAATTAACTATTCTTAAAGTAGATATTACTCTTTGTGAAAATTTAAGATAAATCGTTTATTTCACCTCTGAGCAGATGATTGATAGATTTCGCTTATGAATCGTCGAGGTTTCCTGTCAGCCAGTGTGACAAAGACAGGGGATTCTTAGGGTTATAGATGGCTGTTTTATAAAAATCTTTTTAATTCAATAAGATATGTAGTGTTCTTAATAGATAGGGAAGGGGGTGAGAGAATTCTTAACCAGCGTCAGGGCAGTAAAGTATGAGGGTTGTTGGTAGATGAAAATATTGTCATATTTGAATTAAATGTCTTTAATTATTTATATTTTATGATTTTATCCTTAGTTTTATGTAAATCTTAAAGTTTAATGTCAAAATGAGCTATTCGTGCTTAATGCGCAAATCACTCATGCCATCACCACTGTGTTCATCACGCAACCCGAGAATCCTCAACTGGCCAACAGCTCTTGTTCCACTTGTTGTACCTGTACTTCCAGCGTGTTACGGATCTCCGTTAATGCCCGTTGTTGATCTGAAAAATAAGCCTCTTTATCCGTCACTGAAGTGGCCAGGCGCCAGGCGTTTTCAGCTTCCAGTTCGGTAATCTCTTTGAGCAGAGCACTAATTTGCTCTCTGAGCTGCTGTATTTTGCTGCGTAAATGCTCCAGATCGTTCAGTCGGTCACTTGCCATCATTGGTTCAAGGCCGCTTTGCAGTTGGGTAAGCAATGCCCGAACGGCTGCCAGATCGGCATTTTGTCGCGCCTGATTAAGCTGCACCATCATCTGATGTGCCTTTTCTTTTAAATCATCTGCCACGACGTCCGGGTGGCAAAGCCGGCTGGCCTGACGCCACAGGCGTTTTAACTCATTACGTTCATTCGGAGATAGCCGCTGATCGCGGGTAAAGCGATGCTGAGCATCCTGCTGTTGTTCCTGGTATTCATCATATTCATGGCTGGCCTCTTCCTGAGCCTGCCGGGTAGCGCTGTCGTCCTGACGAGAAAAATCGTTTTCCAGTTCACGGATTTCTGCCAGCAGGGCGGTGATAAGCTCAGTTTGTTGCTGAATACGCTGACGGGTTTCTACGGACTCACGGGAGTCAGAACTCAGGTTCACCCAGTGCTGCTTGAGTTTTGCCAGTTGATCAACGGCCTGTGAAATATAGTGCTGGCAGGACTGATAATCTTTTTCCCGTCGTTTTCTCTCCGCTTCCTGTTTGCGCAGTGCGCTGGCGGCCAGTTGTTTGCGCAGTTCCAGAATCCGGCTCATTAACGGCCCGAGGCGAAGATGGTACAGGTCGTTAAATTCATCCAGGATTTGAATGTGTGTGTTGCGCTTATCAATAAGGTCTCGCAGTTGTGACTCGAGCGCTTTTAGCTCGAGTTTACTGGCTGCGATGCCAGGGTCTTGCCACGTTGATACCGCTCGCTGAGATTGTAACCAGCCGGAAATTTCGCGTAGGGCATCGTTGAAACGTCGCTCTTCGATAGCCTGTACTATCGCACCAGGAATGACTGCCAATGGTTCATTTTTCAGATGTGCCAGCTGCTGGAAAATAATCTCCTCATCTTCCAGTTCGATGGCGCTTTTGACGATTTCGAGTCGTTTAATGATCTTATTCATGACAGTCGTTGCCTGGCGTGGCTCAAAAACGAGTGACCGATACCAGAGTGGGTTCACCCGTTTGAAAATGTTGGAAAAACAGTAAAGCGCATTCTGTGGCCTGCGATGCCTTTTCGTCCAGAATAATTCACGGTAATTATAAAAAAGCGGCAGTAACGCGCATTTGTTCGGGTGTTCAAAGCCTCGTTTCATCTTTTATATCGTCCGCAAGCTGCGCGAACTCTGGTATTGAAGATTTTCGTGAGCGATGACTTCTGATTTTTTATCCTGAGCCCCGGCGCGTTGAGTTAAGGCAGCCCGGCGTATCCAAACGATTGCGCCTTGCGACAACCAGGTTGAAATGTTAAAAGAAGCCCCTTCAATAAAAACCACACAGGGGTAGGGCGTGAAAAACGCGTCAACTGCATCTGACACTAGTGTGTCCGATGCCGCGTCGACTAATGAACCGACGCTTCAGCGGGGGTTGCAAAACCGCCATATTCAATTAATTGCGCTGGGTGGCGCAATTGGCACGGGCCTGTTTCTGGGGATTGGCCCGGCAATTCAGATGGCGGGACCTGCGGTCCTGCTGGGCTACGGTGTCGCCGGAATAATCGCGTTTCTGATTATGCGTCAGTTGGGCGAAATGGTGGTTGAAGAACCCGTTTCCGGATCGTTTGCCCACTTTGCCTATAAATACTGGGGACCCTTTGCCGGCTTTCTGTCTGGCTGGAACTACTGGGTAATGTTTGTACTGGTCGGCATGGCGGAGCTTACCGCAGCCGGGATCTACATGCAGTACTGGCTGCCCGATGTCCCGACCTGGATTTGGGCCGCCGCTTTCTTTGTTATTATCAATGCCGTCAATCTGGTCAACGTTCGTCTGTATGGTGAAACGGAATTCTGGTTCGCACTGATTAAAGTGCTGGCGATTATCGGCATGATTGGTTTTGGTATATGGATGCTGTTTTCCGGCAACGGCGGTGAACATGCGAGCATCGATAATCTCTGGCGCTACAACGGTTTCTTTGCTACCGGCTGGAATGGTTTGATCCTGTCGCTGGCAGTGATTATGTTTTCTTTTGGTGGACTGGAGCTGATCGGCATTACAGCGGCTGAAGCACAGGATCCTCAAAAAAGTATCCCGAAAGCAGTAAACCAGGTGGTGTATCGTATTTTGCTGTTTTACATCGGCTCACTGGTGGTATTGCTGGCGCTGTATCCTTGGGTGGAAGTGAAATCAAACAGCAGCCCGTTTGTCATGATTTTCCATAATCTTGACAGCAACGTGGTGGCTTCAGCGCTCAACTTCGTTATCCTGGTAGCTTCGCTGTCGGTCTATAACAGTGGCGTGTATTCCAATAGCCGTATGCTGTTTGGCCTTTCGGTACAGGGGAATGCACCGAAGTTTCTAACCCGTGTCAGCCGTCGCGGCGTGCCAGTTAACTCATTGATTCTTTCCGGCGCTATCACATCGCTGGTGGTATTGATCAACTACGTGCTGCCGCAAAAAGCGTTTAGTTTGCTGATGGCGCTGGTGGTTGCGACCCTGTTGCTGAACTGGATTATGATTTGTCTGGCGCATCTGCGTTTCCGTGCGGCGATGCGTCGCAAGGGGCGTGATACCCAGTTCAAGGCGCTGTTATATCCGGTCGGAAACTATCTGTGTATTGCCTTCCTTGCTTTGATCCTGGTGCTGATGTGTACCATGGATGATATGCGCTTGTCGGCCATGCTGCTGCCGGCATGGATCCTGTTCCTGTTTGTTGCCTTCAAACTGCTGCGCCGTAAAGCCCGCTAATCGCTAACCGATCTCATCCTGATGATGAGATCGGTCATCTCTCGATCTTTATCGTGATTGAACTCGCAGTTCTGAATCGCTTCACAGGATCTTTATTTTGTAATCGATTACTTTTTATTTGAACCTGTTTGTAATCGATTACTTTTTAAAGGTGAGGCAAAAAATGGTGTCGACAACCGAAAGTAGTGGAAAACAGAGCGTACGGTACAGACTGCTGGTGCCGAGGCTCTCGCTAATGATGTTTTTACAGTTCTTTATTTGGGGAAGCTGGTCTGTCACGTTGGGGTTGGTGATGAGCCAGCACAACATGTCTCTGCTGATTGGTGATGCGTTTTCCGCCGGACCAATCGCCTCGATTTTGTCGCCGTTTGTCTTGGGGATGTTGGTGGATCGCTTCTTTGCTTCGCAAAAGGTGATGGCGGTGATGCACCTTGCTGGGGCTGCGATCCTCTGGTTTGTGCCGCAGGCGCTGGTGGCGCAAAACGGCGCACTGCTGATTGGTCTGCTGTTTGGCTACACGTTGTGCTACATGCCAACGCTGGCGTTGACCAACAATATCGCATTTCATAGCTTGTCCGATAAAGACAAAACTTTCCCGGTAGTGCGGGTGTTTGGCACTATTGGCTGGATTGTCGCGGGGATCTTCATCGGCGTAACCGGCATTTCAGATACGACAGGCATCTTTACGCTGGCTGCGGTTATTTCAGTGATTCTGGCGCTCTATAGTCTGACGTTGCCCAATACACCCGCTCCGGCGAAAGGGCTGCCGGTAAAAGTGCGTGATCTGTTTTGCGCAGATGCCTTTGCTTTACTCAAAACTCGCCACTTCTTTGTCTTCTCTCTCTGCGCGACGTTAATCTCAGTGCCGCTGGGGACATACTATGCGTACACCGCGTCGTTTCTGGCGGATGCGGGCGTTGGTGATGTCAGCACGGCCATGTCATTCGGCCAGATGTCTGAAATTTTCTTCATGCTGGTGATCCCGTTCTTGTTCCGACGACTGGGCGTGAAATACATGCTGCTTATCGGCATGTGCGCCTGGTTTGTGCGTTATGCCTTCTTTGCGCTTGGCATCAGTGAAGAGGGGCGTTTCTTGCTTTATCTCGGTATTTTGTTACATGGGGTGTGTTACGACTTCTTCTTTGTGGTTGGTTTTATCTACACCGACCGTATTGCCGGGGAAAAAGTAAAAGGTCAGGCGCAAAGCATGATCGTCATGTTTACCTACGGGATTGGCATGCTGCTGGGTTCGCAAATTTCCGGTGCGCTGTATAACCGACTGGTCGCGGGACAGACCGTGCCTCAGGCATGGACTACTTTCTGGTGGATCCCGGCAGTAGCCGCCGCAGTAATTGCTGTGATTTTCCTTTTCTCTTTCAAGTATGACGAGAAAGAGCGCGCGTAATATTCAGGAGGGGTTATGAGAACCATTAAGGGACCGGGGATTTTTCTGGCACAGTTTATCGGTGGGCAACCTCCGTTTAACACCCTGAAAGGGCTGGCTGAGTGGGCGGCGGGATTAGGCTATAAGGCATTACAGATCCCGTGTAATCACAAGTCGCTGTTTGATGTCGAACAGGCTGCGGTAAGCCAGACCTACTGCGATGATATTCGCGGGATGCTGGCGGAACATGGGCTGGCGATCAGCGAGTTATCCACTCATCTCGAAGGTCAACTGGTTGCGGTCCATCCTGCCTACGATGATGCTTTTGCCGGATTTGCACCACAGTCATTACGCGCCGATCCCCAGGCCCGCCAGGCGTGGGCGACACAGACGTTACAACAGGCTGCGGCCGCTTCACAAAGGCTGGGGCTGACGGCGCACGCGACGTTTTCTGGTTCTCTCGCCTGGCCCTATTTTTATCCGTGGCCACCGCATAATCGCCAGCGTTTTGAGGAGGCATTTCAGGAACTGGCACGTCGTTGGCGGCCCATTCTTGACTGTTTTGATGAACACGGCGTGGATGTTTGTTATGAGATCCATCCAGGCGAAGATCTGCATGATGGTGTCACTTTCGAACGTTTTTTGGCGCTGGTTGATGATCATCCGCGTTGCAATATCCTTTACGATCCCAGCCACCTGCTACTGCAACAGATGGACTATCTCGGGTTTATCGATATCTACCATTCGCGCATCAAAGCGTTTCACGTTAAAGATGCTGAGTACCGTGCCAATAGCCGAAGCGGCGTGTACGGCGGCTATCAGCCATGGATTGACCGCGCCGGACGGTTCCGCTCGCTGGGGGATGGACAGGTTGATTTCAAAACGATTTTCAGCAAACTCACGCAATATGATTATCATGGTTGGGCAGTCCTGGAGTGGGAATGCTGTTTGAAAGAGGCAGAAACGGGGGCCAGTGAAGGTAGCGGGTTTATTCAACGCCATATTATTCCGGTTTCATCTCGCGCATTTGATGATTTCGCCGCTGGCGATGAGGTACGCAAATGATACAGGTTGGTATTATTGGTAGCGGATTTATTGGGCCTGCGCATATTGAGGCGCTGCGTCGGCTGGGTAATGTGAACGTGGTGGCACTTTGCGACAGCTCACAGGCCGTTGCTGATGAACGGGCTCGTTCGTTACATGTTCCCCATGCGTACGGTAGCGTTGAAGCGTTGCTGGCGCATCCGGGGCTACAGGTGGTGCATAACTGCACGCCGAATCATCTGCATGCTGACATCAATCGACAGATTTTGCGTGCCGGGCTGCATGTATTTTCTGAAAAGCCGCTCTGTATGACGCCTGATGAGGCTCATGAACTGGTGGATCTGGCTGAGCAGGCGGGCGTGGTGCATGGTGTTAGCTTTGTTTATCGCCAGTTTGCAATGGTACAGCAGGCGGCCAGCATGGTACGCAACGGCAGCGTTGGGCGTCTGTTTGCCGTGCAGGGCTGCTATTTGCAGGACTGGATGCTGCTGGAAACTGACTACAACTGGCGCGTCGATGCAGCACTTGGCGGTGGCTCGCGGGCAGTGGCAGATATCGGCTCGCACTGGTGCGACACGGTGCAGTTCGTTACTGGCAAGCGTATTGTGGAGGTGATGGCCGATCTTGCTATCGTCTGGCCAACACGCAAAGCCAGCATTACCGGTGGTGCGACCTTTAATCAGCAGACCGCAGACCGACAGCTTGAAGATAAACCGGTTACTACCGAAGACTGTGGATCGGTGCTGGTGCGTTTTGAGGATGGTAGCAAGGGCTGTTTTAGTGTTTCTCAGGTCAGCGCCGGGCGAAAGAACCATCTGAGTTTTGAGATTAACGGCAGCCAACATTCTTTGAGCTGGGACCAGGAAACACCGCAGCAACTATGGGTGGGACATCGCCAGCAGGCGAATCAGATCCTGACGGATGATCCGGGACTGATGAATGCCGAGGTAGCCGCAAGTGCGCATTTTCCGGGCGGACATATTGAGGGGTGGCCAGATGCGTTCAAAAATATGATGCTGCAGTTTTACCAGGCGGTGCAGGCAGGGAAAATGCCTGCGCCTGAGGCCCGTCGTTTTGCTTCGTTCACGGATGGCGCTGATGTGATGTATGTCATTGATGCTATTATAAAAAGCCATCAGCAGCAGCGTTGGGTGTCGGTACAGCGTTAAATACGCACCCGGTTCGCCGGGCGGTGATTTTATGGTAGCCTCAACGCAAAGCGAAAACCGCAGGATGTGTCGTCGTTATGTCTATTCAAAAAATCGCCCAGCTTGCCGGTGTATCGGTGGCGACGGTATCACGAGTGCTGAATAACAGTGATACCGTCAAAGCCAAAAACCGCGAGCGCGTGCTACAGGCTATCAAGGAAAGCAATTATCAGCCCAACCTGCTTGCCCGCCAACTACGCACGGCACGAAGTTCGATGATCCTGGTGATGGTCTCCAACATAGCCAACCCTTTTTGTGCCGAGGTGGTGAAAGGCATTGAGGAGGAGGCTGAGAAGAACGGCTATCGCATTTTGCTGTGTAATTCTGGCTCTGATACGGCCCGCTCGAAATCAGCACTGAAACTGCTGTCAGGTAAAATCGTTGACGGCATCATCACCATGGATGCGTTTTCTAAATTACCAGAACTGACTACGTTGATTGGCGATGCGCCCTGGGTGCAGTGTGCGGAATATGCCGATAAAGGTGCGGTTTCCTGTGTGGGTATCAACGATGTGGATGCCGCGCAGTCGGTGATATCGCATCTGGTGGACAAGGGCTACCGGCGCATTGCGTTGATCAACCATGATCTGAGCTATAAATACGCGCGTTTGCGTGAACGGGGATACAAAGCGGCGCTGCATGCGCTGTCGCTTGAGTATCAGGCGGTGGAGTACGCCAGTGAATTAAGTTCCAGCGCTGGTATTGCCGCGATGGAAACCTTACTGGCGGCAGAGGTGAAACCCGATGCGGTATTTGCCGTGTCCGACACGCTGGCAGCCGGAGCCATGCGCGCGATTATCAACGCCGGGTTACAGATCCCACAGGACATTGCCGTGGTTGGATTTGACGGCACGGAACTGGCGGAAATGGTCTCCCCACAGCTTACGACCATTGAGCAACCCTCGCGCGATATTGGCCGCAAGGCGGTAGGGTTATTGCTAAATAGAATTGAAAATCCAGATGCCCCTGCCGAAAGGGTCATGATGGACTGGCGCTATATTTCACGCGCCAGCACCTGAGGACTACCGCTGAAATGCGCCTGACAGCGCACGAATATCATTCCCGGTAGGGGACTGATGAATGCGTAAACCAAACTCTTCGACCACGGCAAAAATATGGTCGAAGATATCAGCCTGAATACTTTCGTATTCCAGCCACACTACCGTATTGGTGAAGGCATAAATCTCAATAGGTAAACCGTGATCGTCCGGGGCCAACTGGCGAACCATCAACGTCATATCTTTGCGGATGCGTGGATGGTGACGTAAATATTCGTTCAGATAGGCGCGAAACGTCCCGATATTGGTCATCTGACGGTGATTTAGTACGGATTCAGGCGCATCTAACTGCTGGTTCCATTCATTAATTTCCTGATGGCGTGTCGTTAAATACGGTTTAAGCAAGTGCGCTTTATGCAGTCGCTGGCGTTCATCCTCATCGAGAAAATGAATGCTGGTGGCATCAATATTGATGCTGCGTTTAATTCGGCGACCGCCGGACGCTGACATCCCGCTCCAGTTTTTAAAGGAGTCCGATACCAGCGACCAGGTTGGAATAGTGGTAATGGTATTATCCCAGTTACGTACTTTGACAGTGGTTAAACCGATATCGATCACCGCGCCATCTGCGCCGTATTTCGGCATTTCCAGCCAGTCGCCCAGTTTGAGCATATCGTTGGCAGAAAGTTGTATTCCGGCGACCAGACCGAGGATTGGATCTTTAAATACCAGCATTAAGACGGCGGCCATTGCACCTAAGCCACTAATGAGTATTGCTGGTGACTGGCCAATCAACAGGGAAATCATCAAAATACCGATGATAATTGCACCAATTAACTTGATGCCCTGAAATATACCTTTTAACGGTAGCTGTGATGCGGCAGGGAGTTTCTGCGACAGATTGAGAATAACGTCCAGCAGGGAGAATAAGGATAGCAGAGCGTACATCATGATCCACAGCTGTGCGCAGGTCACTAATATTTCGGCGGCTTCGCTTCCTTTTTGTAACCAGAGCGCAGCCTGGATATTGACGATGATACCTTGCAGCGTAAACGCCAGACGATGAAATAATTTGTTCTGCGTGATGATTTGTAGCCACAGACGGGAGCTGGCGTTGGCACGTTTTTCAAATGCGCGTAGTACCACCCAGTGCAAAATAACGTGAACAATAATGGCGGTGATAAAAATAATGCCAAAAATCATCACCAGCGAAGTGGTGTGATTCATTTCAATGCCGAGTTCTTCTACCTGAGATATCAATTCCTGCATAACGTCTCCTTAATAAACAGCGGTCTATGATGACCGCTGTGCAGAGGTTATGCAAATGCGTACTCCTCACTCTCTATTTTGAGGCGACACAGGCACGGGGTTGTACGACATTCAGCGTGCGACGGAAAAATAACGTTGCCAGAAGCAGAACAATCATCATTGCGGCTTCGACGGCCAAAAAACCGATAACCGACCGCGTGTAATCACCGTGGTTATGCTGCTGCAGATGCAAAAACAACGCGCCTAACATGGCGGGGCCGAGCCCGAGTGTAGCCTGCTGTAGCGTACTCAAAATGGTCGTTCCGGCACCTGCATCATGTGTGGTGATATCGCGCATACCGATACGATAAAAACTGTTCACAATCAGCGCCTGGCCGTAACCGATAAGCGTTGTCGCCGGGATCAGCGTGAACACTGAAGTTTGCAGGCCCGAATGCCAGAAGGTCAGTATGAGCCCTGTTAATCCTGTAATTTGAATGACCAGGCCGGTTAACAGAATACGCCCTGTGCTATAGCGGGCAATCAATCGCGGCGCATAACACGCTGAGATAAAATAGGCCGCGCCGAGGGCAATAAAGCTATTGCCGGATTCCCACGGTGCCATACCAAGACCTGCTTGCAGGGTCAGAGCCATGCAGAACATAAAACCTGACCAGGCGCTAAAAAACAGTAATGCAATCAGGACACCGAACCGGATGCTGCTGAGCCTCAACAGGCGTGGTGGCAAAAGAGGCTGTCGCTGACGTTGTTCCTGGCGTAATGCATTGCTCCGCATCCACCACCCCAACGGCAGGATCGCGACAAGTGCTACCTGTGTCTGCCATGGCCAGCCGGTTTCCGGGCCTAATGCCATCGGAAAAAGGAGGCAACAGAGGATAGCTGCCAGACCGGTGGTTCCCAGCCAGTCAATATCGGCCCGGGTTTCTCGGGTAGTTTCGGGGACATAACGGCGGCTGAAAATCAGCACCAACAGGCAGATCGGGACATTAATAAAAAACGCGTTGCGCCAGCCCAGTCCGGCAATATCTGCTGAAACTAACCATCCCCCACCCATCTGGCCTACGATAAAAGCGATACCGCCAATACCCCCGTACAAACTGATGGCTCGCGCATGTGCTGTACCTTTCAACGTGACGTGAAGGGTGGCGAGAATCTGCGGTACGATTAGCGCAGCCCCCGCACCTTGTAAAACACGGGCACTCAGTAACATGTCTATGGAGTTTGCCAAACCGCAAAACAGGGATGCTAACCCAAACACGACGACGCCCCACATAAACAGGCGGCGGCGACCGTAGTTATCGCCGAGTTTGCTTCCTAACGCCAGACAGACGGCGAAGGTCACACCGTATAAGGCAACAATCAACTCAAGCTGGGTCGTGGTAGCCTGTAGCGACTGCGTAATGGAATCCAACGCGACATTGGTAATTGATGTATCAATAAGCGGCAGCATTTGGCCTGTGAGTAACAGCAGTAACCCTACGCGACCGGGTGAAACAACTGAGGTATTCATGGTAACTCCATTGCGTCATTCAGCAGATGGACGTAGCATCACTGAATAATTAAACGGGTACCAGTTCCTGGTTATACGGGTATTGGTACTACCATGCTGGAGTGTATATGGCGGTAATGGCACAACCTGAATCTGTGGCTATCCTTCCTGATGACAGCCGCAAACAGCTCGGTGCGTTTTTGCGTGTGCGACGAGAAAGCCTTGACCCGCAACGACTGGGGCTGCCGAGAATCGGGCGGCGGCGAACACCCGGCCTGCGCCGCGAAGAGGTCGCGATGCTGGCTAATGTTGGTGTAACCTGGTACACCTGGCTGGAGCAGGGGCGCGAGGTGAACCCGTCGCAAACGGTACTGCTGAGCGTGGCGAATGCACTGCAATGCAGCCCTCTGGAAACCCGTCACCTGTTTGTGCTGGTAGGATTGACACCGCCGGAATCGACGGCGGCTACGGTGTGTGAAGGCATCAGTCCAGGCGCCCGGCGGATGCTAGACAGTCTGATGCCGCAGCCTGCCAGCATCCAGAAACCCAGTTTTGACATTGTGGCGTGGAATGACAGTTTTTGCCGCTTAATGGGGATTGATTTTGCTACGCTTCCGGACGAAGACCGCAACTGTATTTACCTCTATCTCACCAATGAAACCTGGCGAAGCCGTATCGAAAATTGCGATGTATTACCGACGTTTGTCTCGTACTTTCGTGCAGCAATGGCGGAGCATCGGGGCGATCCGATCTGGGAGAATAAATTGGCGCGTTTTTTTGCCGCGTCTTCTGAGTTCGAAGCGTTGTGGCATCAGCGTTATGAGGTTCGGGGCGTGGAAAATCAGGTGAAAAACTTTCACCATCCGCAGTTGGGGCGTTTTAGTTTGCAGCAGATGTACTGGTATTCAGCACCTCGTAACGGTTCGCGACTGCTGGTTTATTTACCGATGGATGCAGCCGGGGAGCAAGCATTAGCGTGGCTGGATAAGCAGTAAAAAGCCCGATGGCGTAAGCCTCCCGGGCTGTATGGGGAAATCAGACTTCCGTCAGCGTCGTTTCCTGTGGCAGGCGTGATTTTGGCAGTGCGGCGTTGAAGTCCTCTACGCTGTGGTGGCCCACCGGGACGATAACCACGCTGGTGTAGCCTTTTTCTTTCAGGCCAAACTCTGCGTCGAGAACAGCGGCATCAAAACCTTCGATCGGCACGGCATCCAGGCCCATCGCCGCAACGCCCAACAGGAAGTTACCTACGTTCAGGTACACCTGTTTTGCCATCCAGTGGTTGTCATCTTTGAGCTCTTTGCGGTGCATGTCAGCAAAGAATGTGCGCCCTTTGTGGTTAGCCGCCTTGGCTTCCGGGGTCGCAAAACGACCATCGATCTCTTCTTGATCCACGACACGCTCCAGCCACGCGTCGTCCATAGCTGTTTTGGCGCAGAACACCACGACGTGAGAAGCATCAAGCATTTTACGCTCGTTGAACACAAAGTTACCGGCGGCGGATTTTGCTACGCGCGCTTTCCCTTCGTCAGTGCTGGCAACGATGAAATGCCACGGCTGGGAGTTGGTGCTGGACGGACTGAACTGCAGCAGCGTTTTTAATTTTTCTGCCTGCTCAGCGGTCAGTTTTTTACTCGGATCGAATGCCTTAGTGGAGTAACGTTTTAAGGCGACAGAAACAATATCCATAAAAACTCCTGGTGGTTTTTCGTACCCTGCGGGTGCGTTTTAGTTTCAGCAGGGTACAGGGTTAGCGAAAAAAAGATAAGACGGAAAAATGCAAAAACACTTATCGGCGCTAACGATAAATCAGGTGGGGCGCAGGCGTTTTTGATCCCGTTTAGGAAGACCGTCAACAACCCGATGCCATGAGTCATTCACCAGCTCTGTTAGTAATGACTCGCTAATATCGTCACCAGGATAGACCGAGATCCAGTGCTTTTTATTCATGTGATAGCCTGGCTCGATGCTGCGGTAAATCTGCTGATTTAACAGCGATTTTTGCGGTTCAGACTTCAGGTTGACCAGAGGGCGTCCGCGTTGCTCGGAGACAATCATAAAAATCTTGCCGCCGACCTTAAAGACGTCAAACTCAGGGCCGAATGGCCAGCAGAGCTCGGTAAAAGGGAGTTCAAGCGCAACACGTTTCGCACAAGCGTGTAATGTCTGACCGTCCATTATTTTTCCTCGCGAGTGAGCGCACGCCACATAGCTTCAAATCCCATAGCAATGTATTCATTTGCACGGGCAGGATCGCGGGCGGCGAATTCCATTGTTGTTTCCGCCAGCGACAGAAAAAGCCCGTCACCGAAGGCGCGATACTCGTCAGACATGAACTCGGGCCGCACGGAGCGATGACAAAGATCGCGTAGTTCCGGGAACATATCGTCAGCCTGTTGTTCGGTTTCTTTGGAGATTTTCTCGCTGACGGCAAGCTGGCGAATGGTACGGTGCCCGGTAGTGTGATTCAAACCCCAGCTAATGTAGCTGTTCCAGATGTAGTGAGTCATAGTTTTGGCATCGGTCACCGAACGGTCCAGATTAGCCATCATCGACTGACAGAGATCGTGCTTTAGATAGAGATAAAGCTCGTTGATGAGATCATCTTTTGTCGCGAAATAGCGAAACAACGTTCCCTCCGCAACCCCAGCATTACGGGCAATGACGGCGGTAGAGGCCGCAATGCCAGATTGTGCAAATGCTGTGGTTGCAGCTTCCAGTAATGCCATTTTTTTGTCTTCACTCTTCGGACGAGCCACTACACTTTACCCTTAAGTCTGTAAAAAACACGATTGAATCACGGCCTTTGCAGTACCGCAACGGCGAATGTCAAAGATTGAAAATCATCTTGACGGCGAACTTTCGATTTCTATAATGAGTGCTTACTCACTCATAATCAAGAGTCAGTCGCGCAAACCAACGGAAAGGAGGCGCGTTTAAGGTCAGGATATGAAGCGTCTCACAGTTTGTGTGGTTGTTATTATGCTCATTGCCGCTACTGCAAGTTTACCATTCGTACTCAATGCTGGATTTGGTCAGGCGCCGCAAGGGGCACAACTAAGCCAGGTTGAACAGTCGCCACACTATCGTGATGGACAGTTTCATAACCAGGTGCCTACACCGGGCTATACCGGCAACAAAAGTATGCTGGCGGCGTGGTGGGAGTTTCTGGTTGCTAAACGTGAAAATGCGCGGCCTGCACAGCCGCTACCGCTGGTGGCGACCCATCTCGCGAGTTTATTACCGGAGCAAGATACCCTGGTCTGGCTGGGCCACTCCTCGTGGTACTTACAGTTGGCTGGCCAACGCATCCTTATTGATCCGGTGTTCAGCAATTACGCAGCGCCGTTTTCGTTTCTGAATAAAGCCTTTGTCGGGGATTACCCGTGGACGGCGCAGAACATGCCGGAAATCGATTTGCTGATCATCTCACATGACCACTATGACCATCTGGATCATGCAACCATCAAGGCGTTGATGCCAAAGATTAAACGGGTGATTACCCCGCTTGGCGTTGGTTCACACCTGCGTTACTGGGGGATGAACAGCGAGATAATAGAGGAGCGTGACTGGAATCAGTCCGTCAGAGTGACTGATTCACTGATTGTCCATGTACTGCCGGCGCGCCATTTTTCGGGTAGAGGCATTAAACGTAATCAAACGCTGTGGGCAAGTTTCATGTTTGAAACGCCAGAACAGAACGTTTATTACAGCGGAGACTCCGGCTACGGACCGCATTTTAAAGCGATTGGCGAGCAGTTTGGTACGGTCGATTTAGCCATCATGGAAAATGGTCAATATGACCAGGACTGGAAGTTTATCCACATGATGCCGGAAGAGACTGCGCAGGCGGCAGCGGATCTCCATGCGAAAGCCGTTTTACCGGGACATGCCGGTCGCTTCGTTCTGGCAAAACACACCTGGGACGATCCCTACAAACGCCTGGCGCTTGCCAGTCGCCTCAAAGATTACCGTTTGCTGACGCCTATGCTGGGTGAGCAGGTAGTACTGTCCGAACCAGACCAACAGTTTACGGCCTGGTGGCAGCAAACGGCCCAATGAACACAGGGAGATGACGATGACGATTTCTGCTCAGGTTATCGAAACAATTGTCGAATGGATTGATGATAATTTAAATCAACCATTGCGCATTGATGATATTGCCCGCCACGCGGGATATTCAAAATGGCACTTGCAGCGTTTGTTTATGCAGTACAAAGGTGAAAGCCTCGGGCGTTACATCCGTGAACGTAAGCTATTACTGGCGGCGCGTGACCTGCGTGATACCGACCAGAAGGTGTACGATATTTGTCTGAAGTATGGCTTCGATTCACAACAGACTTTTACACGGATTTTCACTCGTACGTTTAGCCAGCCGCCCGGCGCTTATCGTAAAGAAAATCACAGTCGCACCCACTAGCGCAGCAAGGGTTCTCGCGGGATTAATCTGCCAGCGAGAACCAGCGTCGCCAGATGAAGCGCAGAACAAAATACTCAATCACCCCCAGCAGTAAAAACCACAGACAAAACAGCAAAGTATAAAACTGATTGAGATCCATTAAATGAAAGGCGGCGACGAACTTTTGTGCCAGCACCAGGCCGAGCGAGGGCGCAGGTAGCAGCAGGCAGGAAAGAAACGCCATCAGCAGGATCCCGGCGGCGGTCATTAGTGATTCAAGCGGGTGTTTCATAACATTGTTAAACTTGAGTTAAAAACCCATTGTCCGGGATATCTTCCGCTAACGCAAACCCTGCTTAAAGCCCAGACCAGATCTCACAATGTTTCTTCACCAGACCGCTTAATGACCCGCCTTTCGCGACGAAATCACGCATCTGTTGCGCTTCATTATGACCATTTTTCACCTGCTGTCGTAGGGCGGTAATCGCGCTGGTAGCGCCCACTTTTTTCGCCGAGGATGCAACGTTTTCCAGCAGCCGTAGCGTGTCATCCGCCAGACGATGATGATCCCCGGTGTTCACATCGGTTAATACCCCATCCATACCAAAACGGCAGGCCTGAAAACGATTAAATTTGTAAAGCAGGTAATCACGCTCCTGGTGTTTGAACGGACGTTCGGTTAATAACCAGTGGGAGGTGGCCTGAATTAATCCTGCCATATTAACGGCATGGTTAAGGGTCAGTGGGGTGTCCATCACCCGAACTTCTACTGTGCCAAAGTGCGGGCTTGGGCGGATATCCCAGTGCAGATCTTTAATGCTGTCAATCATGCTGGTCCAGGACAGTCGGCGAAACAGTCCTTCAAATTCCTGCCAGGTTTTAACCCATGGCATGGGGCCGTTATCGGGAAATCCGGAGAAAATATTAAGGCGCGCGCAGGCAAATCGTGTGTCGGCTTCCTGCATGTAAGGTGAGGCGGCTGAGAGTGCAATAAAATGGGGAACAAACCGCGACAGGCCGTGCAGGAGGTAAATCGCGTCATCACCGTTTTCACAGCCAACGTGGACATGCTGGCCAAACACTGTCGCCTGCTGAATGAGATAGCCAAAGTTTTCCAGGTTACGCCGGTAGCGCTCGTCATCACACACTTCCTGGCGCTGCCACTTTTGAAAGGGATGTGTACCCCCGCCGCAAATTTCGAGGTGGTATTTACCGGCAGATCGCATAATGACCTGCTGCATAGTGGAAAATTCCGCCGCTGCCTGATCAATGTTGCGACAGACGCCGGTCGCCATCTCCAGCATACTTTCGGTGATATCGTGTTTCACCTCTCCGGCGGTGAGTTGTGGTTTAACATCGTCGATCAGCCGAGAAGAGTCCTGACTCAGATCGAAACCTGGAGGGTTGACCACCTGCATTTCCAGTTCAATCCCTAACGTAAACGGTTCGGAGACGTGAAAATCGGGTAGTGACATAGCGCTTTCCCTTCTGCGTTGATTTTTAATCAGTATAGAAGGGCAGGGGGTTCTTCGTTCAGTGTCAGAAATCGCGCACCTGCGCTTTGACCGTAAAATGGCCGATGCTATAACTGTTTTTTACTTTTTATACAGGGGTGAACTGTGCCGGAAATAAATGTTTATGGGCAGACGGTAGGAGACGCACTTCCAGACTGGAATGGCGCGTCAGCACTGACTCGGATTTTGCTGGAAGGGCATTATTGCCGTCTTGAGCCTTTGGATGCCGACAGCCATGCAGCCGATCTGTTTGACGCCTACGCGCAGGCTCCTGATGAGCGTGACTGGACCTGGCTTGCCAGCACACGTCCATCGAACGTTGAGGAGACCGTGCGCTGGATTATGGGGAAATCAACAGATGCGTCGCTGGTTCCCTATGCGGTGATTGATTTACGCTCAGGACGTGCCGTGGGTCTGGTGTGTTTTATGGCGATCGATCTTGTAAACGGCTCGGTGGAAATTGGTCATGTGACATGGTCGCCACGCATGAAAAATACGGTGCTGGGCACCGAAACCATCTGGCTGTTGCTGAACCAGGCATTTGCTATGGGCTACCGTCGCGTGGAGTGGAAATGTGACTCGCTGAATGTCGCGTCCCGTCGGGCGGCGGAGCGTTTAGGGTTTGTTCACGAAGGACGCTTTCGCCAGAAAATTGTGCGTAAGGGACGCAATCGCGACAGCGACTGGCTATCGATGATTGACGGCGAGTGGCCGCAATGTGACGCCGTTTTGCAGCGCTGGCTGGCCCCGGAAAACTTTGACGAAAAAGGGCGACAGCGAAAAACGCTGGTGGCATGTAGAGCGATTTAAGTTAACGCCCGCAGTTTGTGATATCTGCGGGCGAATTGGCATTTACCAACAGATAAAGCCGCCGTCCACCACCAGATCTACACCGGTGCAAAATGAGGCGGCATCGCTGGCAAGAAATAACGCCGGGCCTGCCATTTCTTCCACCTTAGCCATTCGCTGAATGGGCGTCTGGCTTTCAAATTCCCGTGTCTGATGAACCATCTCCGGACGGGTATTCATCGGTGTGGCGGTATAGCCTGGGCTGATTGAGTTCACGCGAATACCTTTTTCAATCCACTCCATCGCCAGGCTTTTTGAGAGATGAATGACGCCTGCTTTGGAACTGTTGTAATGCGCCTGTTCAAGTCCCCGGTTAACGATAATCCCGGACATGGAAGCGATGTTGATGATCGAACCGCCGCCGGATTCAATCATCAATTCTGCTTCGGCTTTACAGGAGTTCCATACACCGGTGAGATTGATGTCAATTACGCGTTGCCACTGCTCGCTCTCCATTTCCAGCGCGGGATTGGCGTTAGCGATACCTGCCGCATTCACTGCAATATCCAGACGACCGAATTGCTTTTTCGCCAGCGCAACTGCGGCGCGCAGGTCGTTAAGCTGCCGGACATCGCCCGAATAGAGTGCAGCCTGCCCGCCAATTGCTTCGATATTATTGACGGTCTCTTTTAGTCCGCCGTCTTCGCGCAAGTCAAAGCAAACTACGCGAGCACCCGCACTGGCGAGGGCATACGCGATAGTCTGACCAATACCGCTGCCTGCGCCGGTCACGAAAGCGACGCGCCCTTCAAGGTTAAACAGTTGTTGAGCAAAATCTTTTGCGATCATAGTGATGACTCTCCCTGCGAATACCCTTGCGGGCGTTACGACATAATCAGGCCGCCATCGATATTGATGGTTTGTCCGGTGAGATAACGAGCATCGTCAGAGGCCAGGAAAGCGACCAGTCCGGCGACATCCTCAGGTTTGCCCGCTCGTTTCATGGGAATGCCTTCAACCCATTCCGCCATCAGTTCACCTTTACCATAGCGTTTTTCATCGGTACTAAGGATCTCTCCCCATACGCGGTCGTTGTAATCCCACATTTCACTTTCGATAATTCCCGGGCAGAAAGCATTGACGGTGATATTCCACGGTGCCAGCTCATGCGCCAGACTTTGAGTAATACCGATCACGCCCATCTTGCTGGCGGCATAATGCGGGGTGTAGATAAAACCCTGGCGTCCCTGACCGGAGGACGTGTTAATCAGGCAGCCCTGGTTTTGTTTAACCATATATTTTGCGGCTTCCCTGCAGCAGAGCCACACACCGGTAGTGTTTACGGCGAGGACCTTTTCGAAATCCGCTTTCGGCATGCGGTCGAAATAATCGATAGTGATAACACCTGCGTTCTGGATGGATACATCAATGGTGCCAAAGCGCGCGGCGGCCTGTTCATACAGTGATTGCACCTGCGCCTCATTGGTGACATCAACCTGCAAAGACAGAATGTCGGCCTGGTAACGATGACGCAGTTGTTCAGCCGTTTCGTGGACACGTTCGGCATTGGATACCATCACCAGATTTGCGCCGTCTCGGGCGAAACGTTCGGCGATACCGGCTCCAATTCCCCGGCATGCGCCTGTGATGACGATTGTCTTACCATGAAAATCACGTTGCATATTTCTTTCCCCTGTATAAGCCGGGCATCAGATGCCCGGCGGAATGATGCTGATTAGCTGGATATCGTGTTTGCCGAGGGTGCCGCCGTCTGCTTTTCTTCATGGCGACGCATCAGAATGACCTTGTTCTGTAGCTTTTGCTGGAACTGGTCGACGACCACAGCAGTGACGATAACAACGCCTTTAATCACCATTTGCCAGAAATCGCTGACACCCATCATCACCATGCCATCCGCCAGAAAGACGATTACAAAGGCACCGATAATGGAGCCAGATACCCGTCCGCGTCCGCCAGCAAGAGCGGTTCCGCCCAGGACGGTGGCTCCAATGGCATCCATTTCAAACATGTTTCCGGTCATGGGATGTGCAGTTTGCAGTTGCGATGCCACAATCAGACCGACAAAAGCGGCACACAACCCGGAGAAGGCGTACACGAAGATTTTCGCTTTTACGATAGGTACGCCAGCCAGGCGCGCAGCAGATTCGTTCCCCCCGATAGCGTAGATATAGCGACCAAGCGGGGTTTTGGTGGTGATCCAATAGCCCAATATCAGGAAAGCAATCATCAACCAGATGGGCAGATAAATCCCCAGTAGCGTGCCTGAACCCAGCGTGGCAAAGCCCGTGTTACCCAGTGCTTCTATACCGTTAAGGTTGGGGTAGGTGCTACCGTCATTAAACAGCAAGGCGGACCCCCTGGCGACGTACATCATGCCGAGGGTACAGATAAAGGGTGCAACTCCGAAGCGAGTGATTACCGCGCCGTTAACAAATCCAACAATGATGCCGAAGATAGCGACAAAGAGAATAACTTCTGGCACGTTGAAAAAGAGGATATTGCCGCCCCAGATGGGCAGTCCATTGGTAAGCAAGGCTCCGGCGACCATGCCGCAGATCCCGGCGACGGCTCCGACTGACAGATCAATGCCTCCTGTCAGGATCACCAGCGTCATACCAATCGCCAGTAACCCGGTGATCGCAACATGCTGGGTCATAATCAGCAGGTTAGATGTGGTCAGGAAATTCGGTACCATCACGCTGAAGAATGCGATCACCAGCAGCAGAGCGATAAACGTTCTGGCCTTCAGCAGGTACATATAAATCATATATTTCTGGTTCATGATGGATTCCAGCCTGATTAATCTTGAGGTGTAGAAGCTGCGATCAATTTCTCGCGAGTGACCGCATGGCGAGGGACATCTGCGGTAATGCGGCCATCGGCCATCACCAGAATGCGGTCCGCCAGCGCCATCACTTCGTCCAGCTCTGATGAGGAGAACATCACCGCCAGCCCTTGCTGAGCCATTTTGCCGATAAGGTGATATACGTCAGTTTTGGCGCCTACATCGATGCCGCGAGTAGGTTCATCGAGGAAGACCACTTGTGGTTGCGTCATTAATGCTTTGCCGAGCACAACCTTTTGCTGGTTGCCTCCACTCAATGAGGTGATAGGCAGCTCGGGATCGCTGACTTTGATGGCCAACTGCTGGATCATATTCTTCACGCTGGCCTGTTCTTTATGCGGGTTGAGCCATTTCCAGGCACGGCGAAATCCTTTCAGGCTGAAGTCAGACAGCGTCATGTTGGACTGAATTGACATCATCTGAATGACTCCTTCGCCCTGTCTGTCTTCTGGTACCAGCGCCAGCCCTTTTTTCAGTCGGGACTGAAAGTGGGCTTTATTAATGCATTCACCGTTGAGCTGAACATTCCCACTCTGGCAAGGCATCAGTCCAACCAGGCCTTTGAACAGTTCTGTACGTCCTGCGCCCAGCAGACCGTAGATTCCAATCACTTCACCTTTACTTAAGCTAAATGTTACGTCATTGAGCTTATAGCCGCCGCTGGGATGGAGCGCTGTGAGTCCCTGAACAGAAAGGATCGTGTCACCTTTTGGTGCAGGCTGATAATCGAAATGTTTTTTCTTATCGCCAACCATTTGCTCAATGATCCATGGAATGCTGGCATCGCTGACCGTTCTTTCACTGATAAATCGACCATCACGGAAGATAGTGATGTAGTCACCAATTTCCATCAGTTCTTCAAGACGATGAGATATATAGATGATGGTAACGCCACGCCGCTTGAGTTGCTCAATCACATTGAACAACACCTTTACCTCAGACTGGCTGAGGGCTGACGTTGGTTCGTCCATAATTAGAACGCGCGTATCTTTTGAAAGGGCACGGGCAATCTCAACCAGTTGCTGGTGGCCAATCCCGAGTTCATCCAGGGGCGTATACGGATCAACTTCCAGCTCAAGTCTTTCCAGTAAAGATTTAGCCAATGCATACTGGTACTTTTCGTTAATTCTCCCTTTCTGAAAGAACTCATTAGCCATGAAGATGTTGTCCATGACGTTCATATTTGGGAATAGATTCAATTCCTGGAAAATAATGCTAATACCCTGTTTTTCAGCCTGATGAGTTGAGTTCAGGGAAACTGGCTTACCGTCCAGAAAGATTTGACCGGACGATGGGCTTTCAACACCAGCAAGCATTTTCATCATGGTGGATTTACCGGCACCATTTTCTCCGATCAGCACGTTTACTTTATTACGATATACCCGGTAATTAACGCTATCTAATGCGACTACCCCAGGGTAGACGCGTGACAGATCGCGGGTTTCGATAATAACTTCTGATTCGACTGGATGGGGAGCGACGATATCTTGCTGTTGCATTTTACTGTCCCCTCATCTTTTCTATTTTTGCCGGTGTAATATCCGGGAGCGTTTGCGGAATATCCCATGAAGAAAAAACACCATAGACTTGTGTTAATTCACCAGTTTTAAGTTGCGACGCTTGAATCATCTTTATCGCTTGTTCGTTAATGGCCCGACCATATTCGCCAAATAATACCTGGTCGTTGAAGTCGCCATAGCTGGCACCTTTATAGGCATCGCGTAATTGCGTACCACGCAGGGTTGGGCCTATCTGTACGATAATATTGCTGCCGCTTTTATCCGTGATAGTCATTTTTCCACTGCGGGAAGTGGTATCAAGATGACTAATTGGCCCCTCTACTTTCACGTAAAAGATACAGGGGTTTTCTTCCTGGGAACGGTAGCCAAGATTTTTACAGGCGCTATCAATGTCTGGCTCGGTTTGCAACGCGGCCATTAATTCAGCTACCGGACGAGCCTGTCCAACAATTTGTGGGACAATTTTGCTTTGCCACGTTTGGTCTATATTCGCCATATTTGGGTTTGGTGGAGATTTGAGATCCGCCAGCTCTTGCTGAGAGACGATGCGACATCCTCCGACGGTCAATACGGCCAGCGCCAGCCAGGCTTTTTTAGTCATAATATTCTCCTTTGCGCCTCGCGAGAGGCGCAATAACCCGAGATCAGGATTTGATATTGAAATCCTGTACTTTATCTGCGTTATCTTTAGTGATGAGAATGCCGCGGAACATGACGCGTTGTTTAGTTGGTTTTACGCCATTTTGCAGGTAGTTATCCAGGTCCGTGACGCCCTGTGCAGCGATCGCCTGAGCCTGAAGCATCACCGTGGCTTGTAGTGTTCCTGCTTTTACCGCATCGCGTTCGTCGTTGCTGCCATCAATGCCAACGACAATAACGTCGTTACGGTTGGCAGCTTTGAGCGCGGCGATGGCGCCAAGCGCTACAGGACCGTTACCGCAGATGACACCTTTAACGTCCGGATGTGCCTGCAGAATGCTGTCCATAATACGTTTACCGTCGATAAGCGTACCTTTTGCATCCTGTTTGGCGACGCTGGTCATGTCCGGGAACTGATCAATAACCTGGTGGAAGGACTTAGAGCGAGTAACGCAGTTATTATCAGCCAGGTTACAGGTCAATTCGGCATATTTGCCTTTTTCGCCCATCTTCTCAACAAATACGTTGGCCACTTCAGAACCAGCCTGGAAGTTATTATGGGTGATTTGTACAAGCGCAACATCATCAACCGGAATTTCCCTGTTGATTAATATGACAGGAATACCTGCTTTTTTTGCTTTTTCAATTGCCGCAACACTGGCGGTTGAGTCTGCATTATCCAGCACAATACCCTGGACTTTTTTGCCGATGGCGGTATCGATTAATTCATTCTGTTTTTTAACATCTTCACTGTGCGAAAGAATCGTGGTTTTGTAACCTAACTCTTGCGCTTTTTCACTGGCACCTTTTGCCTCAGAGGCGTAATAAGGGTTATCCAGTGAGTTAACCATAATCATGATTGTCCCTTTATCTGCGGCATGGGCAGTAAAAGACAAAGCAGTCAGGGTTGCAGCGGTTAGCAGCGTTAAACGTAATTTCATGACAATGTTCTCTCTGTGTTGTTATTGTCGGGTACGGTGAAACAACGTAAAGCCTTAATTCTTTTATGGGCCGGAGTTCTCCTTTTATCGTTGGTAAAAAATCGTCACGTATTTTCCCTGGTAAGGCGTCAGACGGACGAGGCCGGTTTCCATAATGTTCTGTCTACCGCATGACGCCATTCTTGCCACCTTTTTTGCAGACGGTGATGACGGGCCATGTCGGGCTGAAATTTGCTGTGTACGGTTAAAAAGGCTTTTAAATCAGTGAGCGATCCAGGGTGAAGTGCTTTACGCGCCAGTAATGCTGCGCCAATGGCCGAAAGTTCCGGTACATCGCTGCGCATCACAGGGCAACCCAATAGATCTGCCTGATATTGCATTAACCAGTCATTCCTGGTTGGTCCGCCATCAACCATCAATGCTGACAGGCTAAAATCATTATGCTGTTGCATAGTGACCACGACGTCGGCGATTTGGTAAGTAATCGACTCGAGCGCGGCGCGAATTAAATGCGCCCGCTTTACACCCCGACTGAGTCCGCAGATAACGCCGCGGGCGCTGTCATTCCACCAGGGCGCGCCTAGCCCGGTGAGGGCAGGGACAAAGTACACGCCGAGCGTTGATTCAACAGACTCTGGAAGGGTATTCAACTCGTGAGTTAGTTCGGCGTCAGGCAGTTCGCTGAGTCCGGTGCTTTCCGCCATCCACGCAACTGCATCGCCGGTGTGTGGAATATTTCCTTCAAGGCCGTAAATGATGCTGTCGCCATCGTGCCAGGCGATAGTGGTAGCCAGCGCACCAATATCACTCTGCGCGGATTTCACCGGAGCCATTACAGAAGAACCTGTGCCGTACGTGGCCTTAACGCATCCCATCTCACCGAGAGCATGGCCGAACAAAGCGGCGTGTGAGTCACCGACCATCGACATCACCGGAATGCCGTCCGGGATCCCATTCAGTCCACGGGTGTGACCAAATAACCCGCTCGATGGTTTGATTTCCGGCAATGCGGCGCGAGGAATATGGAACAATGACAGCATTGTGTCATCCCACTCTCCGGTGTGCAGATTGAGTAACTGTGTGCGTGCAGCATTGGAATAGTCGCAGGAGAAAGCTTCACCGCCGGTTAAGTTCCACAGCAGCCAGCTATCGATTGTTCCAAGACAAATTAGTCCCTGTTTCGCGAGCAGTGGGCCATCAGTCACCGATTCCAGCAGCCAGCGCATTTTAGATGCTGAGAACAATGGGGCTATTGGCAGGCCTGTCGTTGTTTTAATCAACTGCTCTTTATTATCCTGGCGCAGTGCCTCGCAGTAAGCTGCACTGCGGGTACATTGCCAGGTGATGGCTGAATTCAGTGGTTTACCTGTATGACGATACCAGCCAATCGCGGTTTCTCGCTGATTACTGATCGCCAGTGCCGCCACGTTTTCTGCCCCAACGTGATTCACCGCTTTGGCAATGACGTCAATAGAAGCGTCAATCAACATTTCGCCGGATTGTTCAACCCAACCTTCTCGCGGAGTATGAATGGCCAGTGGTTGGGAAAACTTTGCGACGACATTGCCCTGATCATCAAGCGCTATTGCTTTCGCATTGGTCGTGCCTTCATCCAGCGCAATAATGAACTCTTTCTTCGCTGCACACATAGATTATCTCCTGAGTCACATTGCGTCCCGGCGTTGTAGGGAAATTCTCCCTCATTGTCGCGTCATTACTTCATCAGGTTCAGTTGTGACATATCGAATCTTTAACTTGTGAATATATATTCGGTATTGATTATTTATTTAATACCTTAGCCACAATCTGGCTGTTGAGCTACAGAAAAAATCATCAATTGTGCTGGTAATCACACTTAGCCTGACCAGGGAATACCCACTCGCAGCAAAAATTATGAGAAGGTGAATCCTTTCAGTTTATTGAAATTAAAGAGTTTTATGATGGCCTTTGTGTCAGGTGCTCACAACACACAGGCCTGGTTGGAAGTTAAGATTAGCCTGTTATCAACATGCGGGCGGTAGGATAGTCGGTGATCAGAACGTCGATATAGCCGCCATTCAGCGCACCCTTAATCGCGGCAACCTTATCCGTTCCTCCTGCCAGTGCCACCACATTCGGACATTTTTTCACTTTGTCGAGGGCCATACCGATAACCGGATCTTCATCATCCGTTAATACCGGTTGACCATTTTTGTCATAGTAGTGCAGACAAATATCGCCAACGGCACCGCGATCGGCCAGGACTTGCAGCATATCTTCGTGATAGTAGTTACCTGAGGTTTTCAGTAACTGAGAAGGTTCCAGAATACCGACACCAACAATAGCGATATCGACATTATCGAAGCGAGAAATGACGTCAGCGACGTCTTTACTGGCGATGAGGCGATTTTTCTCTTCGACCGAGCCTTCGATGCTTTGTGATGGAAGTAACCAGGCTTCACAGTTCAAATGTTGAGCAAGTGTCTGTGTCAGAATGGTAGCCTGTACGTTACCGTTAGGTCCTACACCACCCAGTAGTTGAATAACGCCGCCTGCTTTAAGATTTTGGGTGTGGACTTCATCAACCATGGCGCGAATTGTTGAACTCCATGAAGACACCCCTACCAGATCTTTGGGCCGCAAGCGTGTTTCCAGGTAGTGTGCAGCGGCAGAGCCGATGGCCCGCTTGATGGTGTAATCACTGGCATCCTCTTCCGTATCCACCACAATTGCCTGCTTCAGCCCGTAGCGTTCTTCGATGCCTTTCTCAAGATTCAGGAAGATATTTGAGGGCTGGACGACGCTGATTTTTACCACACCTTCTTTTTGGCAGCGAGTGATGGCTCGGGATATAAACGACTGAGAAAGCGAGAGAAGCTGAGCAATATCGGATTGTTTGCGTCCCTCAAGATAGTAAAGGGTTGCGATTTTAACCAATAGCCGTTGTTCATCCTGCTTAGCCATATATTTCCCCGAAAATCATTTACGTACCGCCATTATCTTAGAGTGTTTTATCATACGCGAAAAATGAAGACAGTTAAGTGTGATAAAGCTCTAACTTTAACCAATACTCAAAAACAGCTATGGACAAAAATGGAAAATTGGTCGCATAATTGAATAAAGAGTCATCTGTGAATATATATTCATGATGATTTCAGGTCAACTGAATATTACCCGGCATCAGTTTGCATGCGGTAAGGAGGCAGAATGTTCCTGAGTATGACGCAGCGCGCAAGCCTTGTGATGCAACGCCTGGGGATTTCTGGTTTTTTTAGTTCCTGATGGAATAAATATTCCATATTGAAAATAAATTCAGAGGTATTAAATGAATCCCTACAACTATGATGTCCAGACACTTGAGCGCAAAGCGCGAGCTGTACGCCGCCACATCGTTAGACTGAATGCTAACAGCCCTGCAGGGGGACATACTGGCGCAGACCTCTCTCAGGTCGAACTGCTGACAGCGCTCTATTTCCGAATTCTTAATGTTGCCCCGGATCGTATCAATGATGAAGAGCGCGACGTTTATATCCAGTCTAAAGGGCATGCGGTAGGGTGTTACTACTGTGTCCTGGCGGAGGCGGGTTATTTCCCCATCGATTGGCTGGAAACGTATCAACATGCCAATTCCCATCTCCCCGGACACCCCGTTCGCCAGAAAACACCGGGCATTGAACTGAATACAGGCGCGTTGGGCCATGGTTTACCTGTTGCGGTCGGATTGGCGTTAGCAGCGAAGAAGAGCAACAGCACCCGCCGTATCTTTTTAATTACCGGTGACGGTGAACTAGCTGAGGGAAGTAACTGGGAGGCGGCACTGGCTGCGGCTCATTATGGTCTGGATAATCTAATCATTATCAACGACAAAAATAATCTCCAGTTGGCTGGGCCGACCCGAGAAATTATGAATACCGATCCTCTGGCAGATAAATGGTTGGCTTTTGGCATGAATGTTATGGAATGTCAGGGGAATGACATGACGTCTGTTGTCGCTGCGCTGGATGGCCTGAAGCAGGAGGGGAAACCTAATGTCATTATTGCCAATACCACGAAAGGCGCAGGTATCTCCTTTATTCAGGGGCGTCCCGAATGGCACCACCGCGTACCGAAAGGTGAAGAGATTGAACTGGCACTGGAGGAACTGAAAGATGAGTAATGCAGAGCACCTCGCAAACGTTATGGTCCAGGCATTTATTGACGCAGTAGAACGTGGTGTCGATCTGGTGCCGGTAGTCGCCGACTCTACATCAACCGCAAAAATCGCCCCCTTCATTAAGCAGTTTCCAGGGCGTTTGGTGAATGTGGGTATTGCCGAACAAAGCATGGTTGGAACGGCGGCTGGTTTGGCCCTCGGCGGTAAGGTGGCTGTCACTTGTAATGCCGCGCCATTCCTGATCTCACGTGCCAATGAGCAAATTAAGGTCGACGTTTGTTACAACAATACTAATGTGAAGTTATTTGGTCTTAACGCAGGTGCCAGCTATGGTCCGCTGGCGAGTACTCACCACTCGATTGATGATATTGCCATTATGCGCGGCTTCGGCAACATTCAGATTTTTGCCCCATCTTCGCCGCGTGAATGTCGTCAGGTTATCGACTACGCCATCGGTTATCAGGGGCCGGTTTATATCCGTCTTGACGGGAAAGCACTTCCGGAGCTCCATGACGAGAGTTATCGTTTTGTTCCAGGGGCGGTGGTGACGCTGCGTGAAGGAGGCAATGTAGCGCTGGTGGCGACAGGTTCGACAGTGCATGAAATCGTTGATGCTGCCGCGCTGTTGGCTGATTCCGGTATTCAGGCGACGGTGGTCAGTGTACCTTCAATTCGACCGTGTGATACGAAAGCGCTTTTATCTGCATTACAGGGCTGTAAAGCGGTGATTACCGTGGAAGAGCATAACGTTAATGGTGGTCTGGGAAGTCTGGTGGCAGAAGTGTTGGCAGAAGCAGGGGAGGGAGCGGTTCTGAGGCGGTTAGGGATCCCTGATGGTGAGTATGCTGCAGCAGCCGATCGTGGCTGGCTGCGTCAGTACCACGGATTTGACGCGCAGGCGATTGCCACTCTGGCACGTGAAATACTTTGAATACTAATCTGTCGCCAGGGAGATAACGTGGCTGTCTGAAAACAGCCACTGCACACGGTATGTCCGGGCGGGTGTCAGCAGGAGCAACTGCTGTTTCTGAACGCTGACAATTTGATATTGCAAAAACCCGGCGTTTACCTGTTGTAAAGCTGGGGTCGCTTTGAAGGCGCTCTCTTTGGCGGAAAAAGCCAGTGTGAGCGCCTGTTCAAAGGGCAGTCCACTCTCTACCATCCATGCTTTTTCTTCATCAGTCACTATGCTGCTTGCCAGCTCCGCTGCGGTTTGTGGCGTAAAAATGCGTTCCATATCCACGCCAACCGGATATGAAGATACGACGGCAAGCGCCGTGTGTTCGCAATGACTGATACTGCCAAACAAACTTTCTGGCCACAGGGGCTGGCGACGGTCGCCGATGCCGGGGATGTTTTTGATGCCATATTCACGCAGGGCATGGACTGCGGCAATACGCCCCGCCAGGTGTTCTGATTTTCGCTTCCGTCCGGCAGAGATTAGCTGTGCGTGATGGGGGAGCCAGAGTAAATCGTGCTCGTGAAAGCTGTCGGGCTCAAATTCGACAAGATGCAGCGTGTGGTCTGCAAAGGGAAGTGGTGCGTGTGTTGTGCGCATTGTCTTTGACAAATTCCCTCTCCTCACCAGGAGGAGAGGGAAAAATATTATCAGAAGCGCGTGTTAACGCTCATGTACCACGTACGACCCGGTTCGTTATAGGTGTACGCACCTGCGCCAGCCATATAAGAAACGTCGGTCGTGCTGCCAGTGGTTTGGGCATTACCTGCACGCCACAAACGTTTGTCGAAGACGTTATCCACGCCGCCGGTCAGGCTGACATTTTTCATCACATCCCAGGTCGCGCTCAGGCCGACAATGCTGTACGGACTCACCTCATTTGCGGAGCTGCCGGTAACCGGTTTACCCTGGTAATCGTATTTTTTCGGCTGCTGTTTGCCATACCAGGTGAAGGTAGACTGCAATGACAAATCTTCGCGAGCCTGCCAGCTTAAGGTAGAGTTCAGCGTATATTCTGGAATAATCGACAGGCGCTCGCCGGTCTCTTTATTCTTGCTTTGCAGCATGTAAGTGATGTTGTTCGTCCAGTTAACGGTTTCGCTCACTGGTACGTTCAACGTCCCTTCCAGACCTTCGACCACAGCTTTAGGCACGTTCTCCCACTGATAGATATCGGTGTAAGTTGTCTTGCCTTTATTGGTGATGGACGTTCTGTCAAATGGCGTGGTACCGGCTTCGATCTTGTTACGGTAATCGTTGCGGAACCAGGTTACGCCGGCCAGCCAGCCATCGCGCTTGAACTCCAGGCCAATCTCTTTGTTGATACTGGTTTCTGCTTTTAGATCATCGTTGCCCATCATATAGCAACCAATGCCGCTGGCGGCTCCGGTGGCATAGCAACCCTGACCTTTACTGTACAGAATATAGTTCGGGTTGAGCTGGTACAGGCTTGGTGCTTTGTAGGCGCGAGCGATCCCCATTTTCAGGGTAAAGTCATCACCCAGACCTTGTGACAGGTTCAGAGAAGGACTCCAGTTATCGCCCACAATGCTGTGATGGTCGAAACGCAGGCCCGGTGTCAGCATGGTGCTGTCGGTCAGCTCCATATTGTTTTCAGCAAACAGGGAGAAAATTTCCGCTTTGGAATACGGGCTACGATCGGTGCTGTTGAAGCCAGGGATGTTGCCGCCCATAAAGGTTTGCGAGTTGGACAGCATGTCTTTCATACGCTGTTGGTTCCATTCGGTACCGAGCGTCAGATTTTGGTTAACCAGCAGATCCAGCGGAATACTGATTTCACTGTGCAGCATGACATCGTTCAGATCGGCATCAACATATTTTTGCGATGCGTTCGGGTCAAAGATCCCTTCTGTACCCCCGGCTAAACCTTCCGGCGTACGGGAGTTACGCGTATGTTCATACTGCACCCAGTTGCTGGTGGTAACGCCGTTATCCCAGCCGCCGTTCCAGGTCAGGGAGTAGTTTTGACGGTACAGACGATTGGTCTCTTTACCGTAGTTATCTTTCACCAGTTGGTTGGTGTTGGTGTTTTGGGTGTCGCCAGCGTACAGGTTGCCCTGGCGGCTATAACCGGCTTCAAGTTCCAGTGACTGGAGTGGAGCGAAATCCCAGCGTACAACGCCGTTGATGTCTTTGTTGATCACACCTTCGCGACCGGCAGGTAACGTGTTGGCATAGGTGCCGGTACGCTCTGACTGATGTCCCTGGTTGATATCCCATGCGTCGGCCTGGGTTTTATCGAGATTACCGTACAGGCGGAAGCTGAAATCCCCACCCATCGGGCCATTAAGGCTAAAGGTGGTACGTTTGGTCGAGCCTTCGTCTTTGTGTTCCGGGGCGTTGAAATAGGTATCCCAGGAACCGTGCCATTCGTTGCTGCCTTTTTTGGTGATGATATTCACCACGCCGCCCGCCGCACCGTTGCCGTAGCGTGCAGCAGCAGGGCCACGCAGTACTTCAATGCGCTCAATCATTTCCGGGGGTACCCAGGAGGTATCACCACGGGTATCGCGCTCGCCGCGCCAGCCCTGACGTACGGAGTTACGGCTGGTGACCGGCTTACCGTCGATCAGGATCAGGGTGTTTTCTGGTCCCATACCGCGAATATCGATCTGACGGTTGTTACCTCGCTGACCGCTGGTTGAGTTACCGGTCAGGTTAACACCAGGCATGGTACGGATGATTTCCGAGACATCGCGAGCGGGAGGATTCTTACGGATTTCATCAGCAGTGATGGTTGAAACGCCTGGCGCCTGCAGGTTCTGTTGGGCGGCAGTGACGACGATGGTGTCTTCATGAGAGACGGCGGCGCTGTCGGTGTTATCTTCTGCCATTGCTGGCAGTGCTACCCCGTAAATACCTAAATTGACCAATAAGGCCAGTGAATGAATCTTGTTGTTCATTGTATGTCCTGCTTTCTTTTAGCCACGAGTACCAATGTGCCGTTTTGAAGCACCAGGCCTGATGTCGCCCGCATCTGCGAAAACTATCCATTCCAGAAAAGTTCGCAGCGCCAGGTCGGTTTATAAGTGGTGAAATAATGCGCGCGCTTCCCACAGCGCGGTAATACGCTATTGCAAATGCAAATAGTTATCAATAATATTATCAATATATTTCACGCCTAAATAAAAAATTGCACAATAAACATGGGGTTATGACGGTGACGACGTTAATGATGGGAAGCGAAGCGTGGTGGCAGTCAAAACAAGGCCCTGAGTGGGTGCGCGAGGATAGCGGTGATTACCGTGTGACCTTTTGGTGGCGTGATCCGCAGGGAACGGAGAAAACGTCGGCAATTCGTCATGTGTGGGTTTACATTACCGGTGTGACCGATCACCATCAAAATGCCATTCCCCAGTCGATGCAACGCATTGATGGTACAAATGTTTGGTGCTGGAGCACCACTATGAGCGCTCACTGGCGCGGTAGCTACTGCTTTATCCCCTCTGAACGAAACGATATTTTTGCCGCGTTATCTGTTGGTGATACGCCAGACAGAGCGACTCTTCGGGAAGGTTGGCGCCAACTGTTGCCGCAGGCGATTGCCGATCCCCTCAATCCCCAAAGCTGGCAAGGCGGGCGTGGTCATGCGGTTTCGGCGCTGGAAATGCCTGATGCGCCCGTCCAGCCAGGCTGGGATTATCCTGAAACCCCTGACACACCCGCGATATGCCTGCAATGGCGTAGCGCACGGCTGGGTAATACGCGACGCGTGTGGGTATTTACCACTGGCGAGGCCAGCCCTGAGGATCGCCCGCTCGCTATTCTGCTGGATGGCCAGTTTTGGGCGCAAAGTATGCCCGTCTGGCCAGCACTGACTTCACTTACTCACCGCAATCAGCTTCCAGCTGCCGTTTATCTCCTGATCGATGCCATCGACACGTCTCATCGCAGCCATGAGTTGCCGTGTAATGCGGATTTTTGGTTGGCAGTACAGCAGGAGTTGCTGCCACTGGTGAAGGCGACTACCGCGTTCAGCGATGACCCGCAGCGCACCGTGGTGGCCGGGCAAAGTTTTGGCGGATTGTCATCGATGTACGCTGGATTGACCTGGCCCGAACGTTTTGGCTGCGTGCTCAGCCAGTCCGGCTCCTACTGGTGGCCTCATCGTGATAGTCATCAGGATGGGGTGATTATTGAACAACTAAAGGCGGGAGTGTTAAGCGCTCGGGGCCTGCGTATTGTTCTGGAAGCCGGTACTCGCGAACCGATTATTTTTCGCGCGAATCAGAGGCTTTACGCCCAGTTCCCTCCCGATTCACGGTCTTTTTTCTGGCGTCAGGTTGATGGTGGACACGATGCGCTTTGCTGGCGCGGCGGATTGATGCAGGGGCTGATGACGCTCTGGCAACCGCTTATCGACACGATTTAACCGGACGATGTTCCACGACAGGAGTTGAGTATGGAATTCAGTAATCCCTTCGATAACCCGCAGGGGCAGTTTTACATTCTGCAAAACCCACAACGTCAGTTTAGCCTTTGGCCGCAGCAGTGCTCACTTCCTGTTGGCTGGCAGGTTATATGCGAACCGCAATCTCAGGAAGTATGTCAACAATGGCTGGAGGCGCACTGGACCACGCTGACGCCTGCAAATTATGCCGATCGACAGGAGGCAGAATGACTCAGCGTTTACCGTTAGTTGCGGCTCAGCCGGGTATCTGGATGGCAGAAAAACTCTCCACATTACCCTCGGCATGGAGCGTAGCGCACTACGCAGAATTAACCGGGGAACTGAATGCGCCGTTGCTGGCGAAGGCCGTAGTTGCGGGACAGCAGCATGCCGATACTCTACGCATGCGCTTTACTGAAGATAACGGTGATGTTTGGCAATGGGTTGATCCTGCTCTGACTTTTGCCGAACCTGAGATTATCGATCTGCGCGGAAAATCCGCTCCGCATGAGGCTGCATGCGCGTTAATGCAGGCCGATCTGCAGCAGGACTTACGCGTCGATAGTGGGAAATCGCTGGTCTTTCATCAGCTCATTCAGGTGGAAGATAACCGCTGGTATTGGTATCAGCGTTACCATCACTTGCTGGTCGATGGCTTCAGTTTCCCGGCAATTACCCGCCATATAGTCGCAATCTACAGCGCATGGCAGCGTGGCGAAAAGACGCCTGACTCGCCTTTTACGCCATTTGTCGAAGTGGTGGAAGAGTATCAACAATATCGCGACAGTGACGCGTATCTACGCGATGGCGCTTTCTGGAACGAGCAGAGACGGCAGTTACCGCCGCCGGCATCGCTGTCAAGTAAACCGCTGCCGGGACGGGCGACCACTGCGGATATTATTCGCATGAAATTGTCAGCACATGACGGCTCATTCCGTCAGCTTGCCGCTCGTATGCCCGACGTTCAGCGCGCGGATTTAGCACTGGCTCTGGTTGCATTATGGCTGGGACGTTTATGCAGCCGGATGGATTATGCCGCCGGGTTTATCTTCATGCGACGCATGGGGTCAGCAGCGTTAACGGCAACCGGTCCGGTACTGAATGTTCTGCCATTCGGCGTCAGTCTTGATGCGGCGGAAAGCCTGCCTGAACTGGCGAAACGCCTTGCCGGGCAGCTAAAGAAAATGCGCCGACATCAGCGCTACGATGCGGAGCAAATTGTGCGTGACAGCGGGCGAGCCGCCGGTGAGGAGCCGTTGTTTGGTCCTGTACTGAACGTGAAAATTTTCGACTATCAGTTAGACATTCCCGGTGTACAGGCGCAAACCCATACGCTGGCGACGGGGCCGGTTAACGATCTCGAACTGGCGCTATTTCCGGATGAAAATGGTGGCCTGAGCATTGAAATCCTGGCAAATAAACAGCGTTACGATGAAGCCACGCTGACACAGCATGCCTCGCGTTTAGCAGGTCTTATCGACCAGTTTGCTGAAAATCCGGCGCTGTGCTGCGGCGAGGCAGAGATGCTGCTGCCGACAGAACACGCACAGCTGGCGAAGATTAACGATACTGAAGTTGAGATCCCGTCCACTACGCTAAGTGCGCTGATTGCGACACAAAGCGATAAAACACCGGATGCCCCGGCGCTGGCCGATGCCCGCTATCAGTTCAGCTATCGCGAAATGCGCCAGCAGGTGGTTGCGCTGGCAAAACTTCTGCGCGAACACGGCGTGCGGCCGGGAGACAGCGTGGCGGTGGCCTTACCACGTTCCGTTTTCCTTACGCTGGCGCTGCACGGTATTGTCGAAGCAGGAGCCGCCTGGCTACCGCTTGATACCGGATACCCGGACGATCGTCTGCGGATGATGCTGGAAGACGCTAAACCCACGCTGTTAATTACTACCGATGAACAGCTGGCGCGCTTTAGCGATATTCCTGGGCTGGAAAGCCTGTGCTACAACGCGCCTCTGCCAGCACGCGATTGCACGCCATTGGCGTTATCACAACCAGACCATACGGCCTATATCATTTTCACCTCCGGATCGACGGGCAGACCAAAAGGCGTGATGGTAGGGCAGACCGCTATCGTTAACCGCCTGCTATGGATGCAAAATCACTATCCGCTGACGGCAGACGATGTGGTGGCGCAAAAAACGCCATGCAGTTTTGATGTTTCGGTATGGGAGTTTTTCTGGCCATTTATTGCCGGTGCAAAACTGGTGATGGCTGAGCCTGAGGCTCACCGTGACCCGATAGCGATGCAACATTTCTTTGCGCAATATGGCATAACGACAACGCACTTTGTGCCGTCAATGCTGGCGGCTTTTGTCGCTTCGCTGACGCCGGAAACGGCGCGGGAGAGCTGCGCCACGCTGAAACAGGTATTCTGCAGCGGTGAAGCCCTGCCGGCAGAGTTATGCCGCGAGTGGGAACAACTGACGCATGCTCCGCTGCACAATTTGTACGGTCCAACTGAAGCAGCAGTCGATGTGAGCTGGTATCCGGCCTGGGGTGAAGAACTCGCCGCAGTGACTGGCAACAGCGTGCCGATTGGCTATCCGGTCTGGAACACCGGCTTGCGGATCCTCGACGCCATGATGCGCCCGGTGCCTGTCGGCGTAGCGGGGGATCTGTATCTGACGGGGATCCAACTGGCGCAAGGGTATCTGGGGCGACCAGATCTGACGGCGAGCCGTTTTATCGCCGATCCGTTTGCGCCGGGTGAACGTATGTATCGTACCGGTGACGTGGCGCGCTGGCTTGAGTCTGGAGCGGTTGAGTATCTTGGGCGTAGTGATGACCAGCTAAAAATTCGCGGGCAGCGCATTGAGCTGGGCGAGATTGACCGGGTGATGCAGATGCTACCCGATGTTGAACATGCTGTTGCCCATGCCTGCGTGTTCAACCAGGCAGCGGCGACAGGTGGCGATGCGCGACAATTGGTGGGATATCTGGTGTCTCAATCGGGTTTACCATTAGATATTCCTGCCTTGCAGGAGCGTCTGCGCGAGAAACTGCCTGCGCATATGGTGCCGACGGTCCTGTTACAACTGGCTGAATTGCCGCTTAGCGCTAACGGTAAGCTGGATCGTAAAGCGCTGCCAATGCCGCAGTTAGCGGCTCGTACGCCAGGACGCGCGCCGCAGCCTGGCACGGAATCAATGATTGCCCAAGCCTTCTCAGCGTTGCTGGCCTGTGAGGTCAATGATGTTGACGCTGACTTCTTTGCGCTTGGTGGCCATTCGTTGCTGGCAATGAAGCTGGCAGCGCAACTGAGCCAGCTCTTTGCGCGTCAGGTTACGCCGGGGCAGATTATGGTTGCCTCCACAGTCGGACAACTGAGCGCATTGCTGGACGGCGCTGATGACGAACAGTCGCAGCGCCTGGGGTTTGAAGCGTTGCTACCGTTGCGCGAGAGTCATGGTCCGACGCTGTTTTGCTTCCATCCGGCATCGGGCTTTGCCTGGCAATTTAGCGTGCTGTCGCGTTATCTCACGTCGCAGTGGTCAATTATTGGCATCCAGTCGCCGCGACCGAATGGGCCAATGCAGACGGCGGAAAACCTCGACGAGGTCTGTGAACATCATCTGGCAACGCTACTGCGCCAACAGCCTCATGGTCCCTACTATTTGTTGGGCTACTCGTTGGGTGGCACGCTGGCGCAGGGTATTGCGGCGCGTTTGCGAGCCCGGGGGGAAACCGTCGCGTTCCTTGGTCTGCTGGATACCTGGCCACCGGAGACGCAAAACTGGCAGGAAAAAGAGGCTAATGGATTGGATCCTGCCGTGCTGGCGGAAATCGATCGTGAGCGTGAGGCCTTTCTTGCTGCACAACAAGGGAATGCTTCGGAGGCATTATTCAGCGCTATCGAAGGTAATTACGCCGATGCGGTTCGTTTGTTAACTACGGCACACAGCGCAAAATTTGATGGCAGAGCAACGTTATTTGTCGCCGAGAAAACGCGCCAGGCCGATCCGCAAACAGCCTGGGCTCCGTGGGTTGGGGAGTTAGCGGTATATAGCCAGGATTGTGCGCATGTCGATATTATTTCCCCGACAGCATTTGAAAGGATAGGTCCCGTTATAAATGCGTTGATCAATAAGCGGTAAACAAATCAGCATTGCGATAGATACCCGTCATACTTCAAGTTGTTTGGGTGTTGGTTACCCCAGTCACTTATCAGGTAAGTGACTGGGGTTCGATAAGTTGCTGGCTTCAAGCAACTCGAATAATTTTGGGGGGAGATATTTGAATAAACTCATAATGTAAAAAATATGTTATTAATTTGTGTGTTTTTTTGTTTGTCTCAAACGTAAATGGAAAGGATATTAATTTCTAATACAACATTTGGTAGGCATTTACGTGTAAAGATTGTTTCAGATAATTCTGAGTAGCTGTTAGACTCCGGCTAAGGAAGTATTTTTCTTTTGGCAAAGATTTCAGGTTATACAGAATGTCATCACTCAATATAAAGCAAGATAGAGATTCGGAATTCACTGCTTATCCTCAAACCACAGTAAATGGAAATGAAATTGATTTAGTGGGCCTGATCGAGATTTTATGGCGAGCCAGGACGAAAATCATCGCTACCGTTTTCGCATTTGCCTGCATAGGCCTTCTGGTGTCTTTTCTGCTTCCTCAAAAATGGACCAGCGAGGCGGTTGTAACGCCAGCAGAACCTGTTCAGTGGCAGGAACTTGAGAATACGTTAACCAAATTACGTGTGCTCGACATGGACATTAGCGTCAGCCGTGGGGATGTGTTTAACCTGTTTATCAAAAAATTCCAGTCTCCATTACTTTTGGAAGAATATCTGCGCTCTTCACCCTATGTATTAGAACAATTGAAGGGTGCCGATTTCGACGAAATGGATCTTCATCGGGCGATCGTAAGGCTCAGTGAAAAAATGACAGCGGTTGACAGCAATTTGAGTAAAAAAAATGAAACCGCGCTCTATACCGCATGGACGTTGAGTTTTACTGCACCATTAGCAGAAGAAGCACAGGCGGTACTGACCGGCTATATCCAGTACATTTCCGATCTTACTGAGAAAGAAACGCTTGAGGATATTCGCAACAAACTGGCCATTAAAACCAGCTTTGAGAAAGAAAGACTCGAAATGGATCGGGTAAGGCTCAAGAATCAACTGGAAGCGAATATTCAGCGACTAAACTACTCGCTGGAGATTGCTAATGCTGCGGGAATTAAAAAACCCGTTTACAGCAATGGCCAGGCGGTGAAGGATGACCCTGATTTCTCTATTTCATTGGGTGCTGATGGCATTACGCGTAAATTAGAAATAGAAAAATCGGTAACAGATGTTGCGGAAATTAACGGTGAATTACGTAATCGCCAATATCACGTTGAACAGCTGTTATCGACGAATGTGAATGACGTCAATTTTACGCCGTTTAAATATCAACGTTCACCTTCACTACCGGTGAAAAAAGATGGACCGGCTAAATCGATGATCATTATTCTGGCAGCTTTGCTTGGTGGAATGATAGCGTGCGGTGGGGTGTTGCTGAGCCATGCCATGATGCATCGTAAACACAATGCAGAATTCCTGGGGCAGTCGTTGGTGTGAGTGATTTTGTATGGCGGCAGAAATGTCGCCATACACTACATCCCGTTATTTCTTGCGCCCAAGCGGCACTACTAACGGTGTTCCTGCAACGGGATCATCAATAATCATACAACGCAATCCATAGATTTTTTCGATGAGTTCCGCCGTGACAATCTCTTTTGGCGCACCCTCGGCAATGATTTTTCCATCACGAAGTGCAATCAGGTGCGTGGCATAGCGACAGGCCTGATTAAGGTCGTGCAGAACAGCGGCCAGCGTATATCCTTTCTCACGATTTAGCTCGCTCAGCAGTTCCAGCAGATCGATCTGATGGCTGATATCCAGCCAGGTGGTTGGCTCATCAAGCAACATAATGGATGTTTCCTGTGCCAGCACCATCGCTATCCATGCGCGCTGACGCTGTCCACCGGAAAGGGTATCCACGCTTTGTGCCGCCAGGTGGGTGATGCCCGTGGCTTGCATAGCATTTGCCACTGCGTTTTCATCTTCTTGGCGCCAACGGGTAAATAACGGCTGATGCGGGTAGCGACCGCGGGCAACCAGCTCCTGTACGGTAATATCGCCAGGCGTGGTGGCGTTTTGTGCTAACAGACCAATTCTGCGCGCGACCTCTTTACTGGCGTAGTGCTGAATATGCTCCCCGTCCAGCCAGACCTTGCCGTGTTCAGGCGTCATCAGGCGGCTTAACGTGCGTAACAGCGTCGACTTACCGCAGCCGTTAGGGCCAATTATTGCGGTAAAGTGGCCGTCGGGAATTGATACATTAAGGTTTTCTGCCACGGTAAATTTGCCATAACCCAGCGTTAACTGGTCGCCACGCAAACGGGCTACTGATTCGGTCATTTTTTGCGGGACTCCTGAATTAACAAGACGATAAGATAAATACCGCCGAGGCTTACGGTGACAACGCCAACCGGAAGCTGATAAGGCATAAATAGCTGTTGGGCGCATAAATCGGCCATCAGCAGTAGCAACGCTCCGCACAGTGCTGACTGGGTTAATCCCCAACGTGCCGTGCCGCTAAGCCGGCGGGCAATATGCGGTGCGACAAGTGCAATAAAAGAAATTGGGCCAGCCAGCGCAGTGGCTGCAGCGGTCAGAACAACCGCAACCAGCATCATCATCAGACGCGAGCGTTCTACGCTGACTCCCAGCGCGCAGGCGCTGTCATCGCCCATTTCTAACAAGCGCAGACGGCGCACCAGCAGTGCGGCACATACCAACATCACGATAATCAGCGGTGCAGAAGGCCAGGTTTTAGCCCAGGTCAGACCGTTGAGCGATCCGGCGTTCCACAATCCAGCCGTCAACGCGGTTTCTAAAGACGCCTTCAGCAGCAGCCAGGTATTAAACGCCACCAGCATGGCACGAATGCCGATACCGATAATGATAAGTCGGAAAGTGTCGATACCATTACGCCATGCCAGCGCCCAGACCACCAGTGAGGTCAGGATCCCGCCGAGCATCGCCGCCAGCGCGATAGCGGTAAGATGCTGACCAAATAACACCATTGCTACCAGAACACCGCTCCAGGCTCCGGTATTGAAGCCCATTACGTCCGGACTGCCCAGTGGGTTACGCATCAGCGACTGGAATATCGCGCCGCTAACGCCCAGGGCCGCACCAATCAACAGCGCCATCAATACGCGCGGTAAACGCCATTCGGTCACAACCAGTGTAATGCTGCGCGGCGCATCGCCCAGCAGAGCGGCAATAATCTGTTGGGTTTCCAGCGTTACGACGCCGCTACGTAGGCTCCACAATCCGACGGCGAGGCAGCCCACAATGAGCAGCAGACAACTGATAAGCAATCTGCGGGGAAAATGCATCATGCACCACCTCCGCGTTGTTTACGCCGGACCAGGAAGATCAGTACCGGTGCGCCGATAAACGCGCTGACTACGGAGACGCGCAATTCGCCGGGGACAATCAGACGACCGATGATATCGGCAATCAGCAGCAAAGAGGGGGTTGCCAGTAGGGTCACTGGTAGCGACCAGCGATGATCGGCTCCCACCAGCCAGCGTGCCATATGTGGCATCATCAGGCCGATAAAGGCGATAGGACCGACAATAGCGGTTGCGCTACCGCACAGCACGGTAATCACCAACAGACCAATAAGTTGGGTGCGGGCGACTTTGCTACCCAGCGCGGTAGCGGTGTCGCTTCCCAGGCTCAGGCTGTTCAGGGAACGGCTCAGAAACAACGCGACAGCACCGGCAATAAGCACCGGAGCCAGCACCACTTTCAACGTTTGCAGGCTACGAATATCCAGCGATCCCGCCTGCCAGAAACGCAGCTGATCATAGACGTCCGGGTTGAGCAGGGCGATACCGCTGGATAATCCCTCCAGCACTGCCCCCAGCGCGACACCTGCCAGCGTCAGACGCACCGGGCTTAACTGTCCTCCACCCTGACTGCCGGTAAATGCCACAATCAGCGACGCGGCCAGCGCTCCGGAAAAGGCCATCAGCAACTGCTCTTGCGGGGAGGAAAAACCGAACAGCGATGCACCCAGCACAATGGCAAAGCTGGCCCCGGAATTGACACCGAGAATGCCTGGATCGGCAAGTGGGTTACGTGTGAGCGTCTGCATTAATGCGCCAGCCAATCCCAGCGCACCGCCTGCAAGGAGTCCTGCCAGCGTGCGCGGAAGTCGCGCATCCAGCACGATGGTGCAATCAGCACTTTGACAGGTGCCGGTCAGCGCATCCAGAACCACAGACGCGGGTATCGACCTGGCGCCAATAACCAGACTTAATGCGGTGGAGAGAACAAGTAATAACAATAGTCCGGGCACGGCAAAGGCGCGTGTCACGGAAACAGAGCATGACATATCAACTTCCCTGATAATGATAGTAATTATCGTTATCGATCTTATTTGGGTATGTTAGCATGTGCAGCCACAGAATGGATATTTAAAAAAACAGGTATGCACCTCATTCTTCAGGCTGCGACCTCAATGAGAGCATGTATCTTAAGGCTTTGTAATGAATAGAAAACCCTGGCTGCTGAATCTCAGCCTGTTAAAGACTCATCCTGCATTTCGCGCAGTCTTCCTTGCCCGTTTTATTTCCATCGTCTCTCTGGGGCTACTCGGTGTCGCGGTTCCGGTACAGATCCAGATGATGACCCAGTCTACCTGGCAGGTCGGTCTGTCGGTGACGTTAACCGGTAGCGCAATGTTTATTGGTCTGATGGTTGGTGGTGTACTGGCCGATCGTTATGAGCGCAAAAAGGTGATCCTGCTGGCACGCGGAACCTGTGGTATCGGGTTTATTGGTCTGTGCCTGAATGCGCTACTCCCGGAGCCTTCACTGCTGGCTATTTATATTCTGGGCTTATGGGACGGTTTTTTTGCCTCGCTGGGTGTGACGGCGCTGCTGGCGGCGACTCCAGCGCTGGTTGGGCGTGAAAATCTGATGCAGGCCGGGGCGATTACCATGCTGACGGTACGTCTGGGATCGGTTATTTCACCGATGATTGGCGGGGTATTACTCGCCACCGGCGGCGTTGAGTGGAACTATGGTTTGGCAGCCGCGGGAACCTTTATTACCTTGCTACCGCTGCTCAGTCTTCCTGCATTGCCACCGCCACCGCAACCACGTGAACACCCGCTCAAATCGCTGCTGGCGGCGTTTCGCTTTCTGCTCGCCAGCCCGCTGATCGGCGGCATTGCGTTGCTTGGCGGCCTTCTGACGATGGCCAGTGCGGTGCGTGTCCTATACCCCGCTCTGGCCATCGGCTGGCAGATGTCTGCCGCACAGATTGGTCTGCTGTATGCCGCCATTCCGCTGGGTGCCGCAGTGGGGGCATTGACCAGTGGGCAACTGGCGCACAGCGTTCGCCCTGGTTTAATTATGCTGGCCTCTACTGTGGCCTCTTTCTTCGCCATCGGATTGTTTGCGTTGATGCCGGTCTGGGCGCTGGGCGTTATCTGCCTCGCGCTGTTCGGCTGGCTGAGCGCGGTCAGTTCTCTGTTGCAGTACACGATGTTACAGACGCAGACGCCGGAAGCGATGCTCGGGAGAATTAACGGTTTGTGGACCGCGCAAAATGTGACCGGAGATGCCATTGGTGCGGCGCTGTTAGGCGGCCTGGGCGCGATGATGACGCCGGTAGCATCGGCGAGCGTCAGTGGATTTGGTCTGGTAATTGTTGGCCTGTTATTGCTGCTGTTACTGGGGGAACTACGTCGATTCCGTCAGGCACCGCCAGAACCCGATATCGCCTGAGGGTTTATCTGACCTGTGCCCTAAGCCGGGTAAGGCAAAGCCTTCACCCGGCAATGATGTCAATCTGCTTCGACTTAACTAAACAGTCCAGCGAGACGTTGTAGTAACAGTGTGGCGCTGTAGTAATCCAGACGGAACGTTTCGGTTCCCAGCGCGTAAACGCGTTTATTTTGCACTGCAGGCAGGTGTGCAAGCAGGGGATTCGCGTAAATGGCGTCAGCGTCTTTGCTGTCTCCCGCAAACAGAAACAGCGCTTCACCGTTCAGACCTGTCGCCAGGTTTTCACCACCAAGCTGGATGATATCGTGACGTTTACCCTGGCTCTGGCTGGTGTGCAGTCCGGCAGGCAGTGGTGCCAGCGTGAATCCCAATTGTTCCATCAGCTTGCCCTGCGCAGACTCTGGTGTCCACAGATTGGCGCTATGCGCGGCAGCGGTATACACCAGTGCGCTAACAGGCTGCGGCGGCAGGGTAATACGCTGTTTGACCGCCAGCAGTTGTTTATCAAACTCGGCAATACGCGCCGCTGCCTGTTCCTCATGACCGGTGATTTCACCTAACTGCGTCAGCAGTGACTGCCAGCTTTTGTCGTCGTAGTTAATGATAAGCGTTGGGGCAATGGTGGAAAGTTGATCGTAGAGCGCGAGGGCGGAATCTCCTCCGGTGGCGCTGATCAGAATCAGGTCGGGCATTTGTGCCGCGACGGCTTCGGCGCTCGGTTCACCAATATACAGGCGGCTCAGCTTGCGGGCTTTTGCCACGTCACTCCACTGGCGTAAAAATCCCTGAGCGTCACCAATGCGATTGTTTGGCGTGGTAGCGCCGCTGGCGATGATGGGCGCATCAATGGCCAGCAGAGAGCCAGTCAGAGTGACGCTGGTGGAAACAATACGTTGAGGCTTTTGTTCCAGCGTGTGCGTCCCCCGGCTGTCGGTAACCTGACGCGGCCAGTCAGCGGCATGACTTAAAGAAATTCCTGAAATAGACAGTCCAACCAGTAAGAGCGCAGTGCGGTAAAAAGCGGGGAGTCTCACAAATAAGCTTCCTGTTATCAATGTAGTTAATGCTTCTCATTTTCATTGTTACGGGACAGGTATGCAAGCCTAAGTCGCACATTGTGCTACCGCAAGAGTTGACATGCTGTCGCTTTGCTTTTAGGTTAGCGACCGAAAATATAAATGATAATCATTATTAAAACCTTTATCATTTTTTGGAGGATGATATGGATACGTCACTGGCCGAGGAAAAAACGCAGACTATGGCAACTCTCGCTCCCGACAATTTTTTCTTTATGTCGCCGTATCGTAGCTTTACGACGTCAGGATGCTTTGCCCGCTATGCGGAACCGGCAATTGATGGCGATTCGCCAGACAGCCCTTTCCAACAGAAAATGCACGCACTGTTTGCCGATGCTAAATCGCACGGTATCGCAAACCCCATCATGGTTGGAGCTATTCCTTTTGACACCCGCCAGCCGTCATCACTGTTTATTCCTGAGTCATGGCAGACTTTCTCCCGCACGGAGAAGCAAAAATCATCACGTTACTTTACCGCGCATCAGTCACTGAGCGTCATTGAGCGTAAATCGATCCCGGAACAGGACTTTTTTGAACAGATGGTTTCCCGGGCGGCAGCGCTGACGGCAACTCCGGAAGTTGACAAAGTGGTGCTGTCACGCCTGATCGATATCGAGACGGATGCTGTCATTGACAGCGGTGCGCTGCTGGAACGTCTGGTGGCGCAAAATCCGGCGAGCTACAACTTCCATGTGCCATTAGAAGATGGTGGCGTCCTGCTCGGTGCCAGCCCTGAATTGCTGTTACGTAAAGAAGGCGAACATTTTAGCTCACTGCCGCTGGCGGGTTCTGCTCGTCGTCAGCCGGATGATGTACTGGATCGGGAAGCGGGTATCCGCCTGCTGGCCTCCGAGAAAGACCGACATGAACATGAACTGGTGACGCAGGCGATGAAAACGGTTCTGCGCGAACGCAGTAGTGAACTGCAACTCCCGTCATCTCCTCAACTGGTGACGACACCAACGCTTTGGCACCTCGGTACACCGTTTGAAGGTAAAGCCAACGCCCAGGAGAATGCGCTGACGCTGGCATGCCTGCTGCACCCAACACCTGCGCTGAGCGGCTTCCCGCATCAGGTCGCCACGAAATTGATCGCTGAACTGGAGCCATTTGACCGTGAACTGTTTGGCGGCATCGTCGGTTGGTGTGATGCCGAAGGTAATGGCGAATGGGTGGTCACGATCCGTTGCGCGAAACTGCTGCGCAATCAGGTGCGTTTCTTCGCTGGTGCCGGAATTGTCCCTGCCTCATCTCCTGTTGCGGAGTGGCGCGAAACTGGCGCCAAGCTTTCGACTATGTTGAATGTTTTTGGACTGCATTAAGAGCCTGGTCCATCAGGTTATTTTATTTGCCAGTTTGGACACGGACAGCGCGGAGCAACCGGATCGTACTTGTAGTACGTGAAGATTGTGAGCACTGCCCAGGGGCAAACTGGCTGCAACAATATACGCCTTATTGACAGGCTCTAAGGAGTGATGATGAGTATTCCTTTCACCCGTTGGCCGGAAGAATTTGCCCGTCGCTACCGTGAAAAAGGCTACTGGCAGGATCTGCCACTGACTGACATTTTAACCCGCCATGCCGACAGCGATCACACGGCAGTCATTGATGGGGAACGCCATCTTAGTTACCGCCAGCTTAACCAGGCGGCTGACAATCTCGCCTGCAGTCTGCGTCGTCAGGGGATCAAACCCGGAGAAACTGCGCTGGTGCAGTTGGGCAATGTGGCCGAGTTGTATATCACTTTCTTTGCGCTGCTTAAGCTGGGTGTTGCGCCCGTTTTTGCATTATTCAGCCATCAGAGAACTGAGCTTAATGCTTATGCGACACAAATTGAGCCAGCGCTGCTGATTGCCGATCGCCAGCACGCGCTGTTCGCCGGTGACGATTTTCTGAACACGTTTGTAGCGCAGCACAACTCCGTGCGCGTGGTGCTGTTGCTCAATGATGAGGGTGAGCACAACCTGCAAAATGCGATAAGCCAGCCTGCTGCTGATTTTCGCGCCACGCCGTCGCCTGCCGATGAAGTGGCGTATTTCCAGCTTTCCGGTGGTACCACCGGCACACCAAAGCTGATCCCGCGCACTCATAACGATTACTACTACAGCGTGCGTCGCAGTAATGAGATTTGCCATTTTACTGAGCAAACGCGCTATTTGTGCGCTATTCCGGCGGCGCATAACTACGCCATGAGTTCACCAGGTTCGCTGGGCGTATTCCTGGCGGGTGGAACCGTGGTACTGGCGGCCGATCCGAGCGCGACGCTGTGCTTCCCGCTGATCGAAAAGCATCAGGTTAACGTTACGGCGCTGGTGCCGCCTGCGGTGAGTCTTTGGCTACAGGCGATTGGAGAGTGGGGCAGCAATGCGCAACTGGCTTCCCTGACGCTGCTTCAGGTGGGGGGGGCGCGACTTTCCGCAACGCTGGCGGCACGTATCCCGGCGGAAATTGGCTGCCAGTTGCAGCAGGTCTTTGGTATGGCAGAAGGGCTGGTGAACTACACCCGTCTGGACGACAGCCCGGAACGCATCATCAATACCCAGGGGCGGCCAATGTGTCCGGATGATGAAGTCTGGGTAGCGGATGCTGATGGTAACCCTTTACCACAGGGCGAAACAGGACGCCTGATGACGCGTGGCCCGTACACTTTTCGTGGTTATTTCAAAAGCCCCGAGCACAATGCCAGCGCGTTTGATGCTAACGGGTTTTATTGCTCCGGCGATCTGATCTCTATCGATCAGGATGGTTACATCACCGTGCAAGGGCGTGAGAAAGATCAGATCAACCGGGGTGGGGAGAAGATCGCCGCGGAAGAGATTGAAAACCTGTTACTGCGTCATCCGGCGGTGATCCACGCTGCGTTGGTCAGTATGGATGATGAGCTGATGGGTGAGAAAAGCTGTGCCTGGCTGGTGGTTAAAGAGCCGCTGCGTGCGGTACAGGTACGTCGTTTTCTGCGCGAGCAGGGCGTGGCGGAGTTCAAATTACCGGACCGTGTGGAGTGCGTTGAGTCATTGCCGCTGACCCCGGTCGGTAAAGTGGATAAAAAACAATTACGTCAGTGGCTGGCATCACGCTCACTGGCCTGAAGGAGAATAAAAGATGGCGATTCCTAAACTGCAGGCTTATGCACTGCCCACAGCGCTTGATGTTCCGGTGAACAAAGTCGACTGGGCGTTTGAACCAGAGCGTGCTGCGCTGTTGGTACACGATATGCAGGATTACTTTATCAGCTTCTGGGGCGAAAATTGCCCGATGATGAAGCAGGTGGTGGCGAACATCGCCGCGCTGCGCCAGTACTGCAAAGAACACAATATCCCCGTCTATTACACCGCACAGCCGAAAGATCAGAGCGATGAAGATCGGGCCCTGCTTAATGATATGTGGGGACCGGGTCTGACACGCTCGCCTGAGCAGCAAAAAATCGTTGATGCGCTGGCGCCGGACGAAGCGGATACCATTCTGGTGAAATGGCGTTACAGCGCATTCCATCGCTCTCCGCTGGAACAGATGCTGAAAGAGACCGGACGTAATCAGCTGATTATTACCGGCGTTTATGCCCATATCGGGTGTATGACTACGGCAACGGATGCCTTTATGCGCGATATCAAGCCGTTTATGGTGGCCGATGCGCTGGCGGACTTTAGTCGTGACGAACACATGATGTCGCTGAAATATGTGGCAGGGCGTTCCGGTCGCGTGGTGATGACGCAGGAGTTATTGCCGGCACCTGTTCCCACCAGTAAAGAGGCACTACGCAGCGTTATTCTGCCGCTGCTGGATGAATCCGATGAGCCGATGGATGATGAAAATCTAATCGACTACGGTCTGGATTCAGTGCGTATGATGGCGCTGGCGGCACGCTGGCGTAAAGTGCATAGCGATATCGACTTCGTGATGCTGGCGAAAAATCCGACGATTGACGCCTGGTGGAAACTGCTTTCCCGCGAGGTGAAGTAATGGCCGGGTTTGATTTCGCAGGTAAAACTGTCTGGGTGACTGGCGCAGGTAAAGGTATTGGTTACACCACGGCACTGGCGTTTGTTGACGCCGGTGCGCGGGTAACAGGGTTTGATCGTGAGTTTTCTCAGGATGTGTACCCGTTTGCTACTGAAGTGTTGGATGTGGCAAATGCCGGGCAGGTGGCTGAGGTGTGTCAGCGCGTGTTGCAAAAGAGTGAGCGGCTGGATGTGCTGGTCAATGCCGCTGGGATTTTGCGTATGGGGCCAACCGACGCACTGAGCCAGGAAGACTGGCAGCAGACGTTTGCTGTCAATGTCGGTGGCGCGTTTAATCTGTTTCAGCAGACGATGGCGCAGTTTCGTCGCCAGCAGGGCGGGGCGATAGTGACCGTAGCTTCTGATGCAGCGCACACGCCGCGGATCGGTATGAGTGCTTATGGGGCGTCAAAAGCCGCGCTGAAAAGCCTGGCACTGACTGTCGGTCTGGAACTGGCAGGCAGCGGTGTGCGCTGTAATGTGGTTTCTCCTGGATCGACCGATACTGATATGCAGCGTACGTTGTGGGTCAGTGATGACGCCGAACAGCAGCGTATTCGTGGGTTTGGCGAGCAGTTTAAGCTCGGTATTCCGTTAGGGAAAATCGCCCGTCCGCAGGAAATTGCCAACACCATTTTATTCCTCGCCTCCGATCTGGCCAGCCATATTACTTTGCAGGATATCGTGGTGGACGGCGGCTCTACGCTGGGAGCATGACGATGATCTGGAAACGACATTTAACCCTTGATGAACTGAATGCAACCAGTCAGAACACGCTGGTTGCGCATTTAGGTATCAACTATACCCGACTGGGTGATGATGTACTGGAAGCCGAAATGCCGGTGGATGCTCGTACCCATCAGCCGTTTGGTCTGCTGCATGGTGGCGCGTCGGCGGCGCTGGCGGAAACGCTGGGATCGATGGCGGGCTACCTGATGACTCGCGACGGACAATGTGTGGTGGGCACGGAGTTGAACGCGACGCACCATCGCGCGGTTTCGCAGGGAAAAGTGCGTGGTGTTTGCCAGCCGTTGCATCTCGGTCGTCAAAACCAAAGCTGGGAAATCGTGATTTTCGATGAGCAGGGACGCCGCTGCTGTACCTGTCGTTTAGGAACTGCGGTGATGGGGTGAAGTTGCCGACAGAGTAAAATGAAATTGCATTGTTAACAGGTAAATGAAGTGATCTAGTTAACAATGCAATGTAAATAGTCAGTAGTGTCTCGGGTTTATGTGGTTGTCAGGTTGTTAAATCCGGAAAAGATGTTATAGAAACAAAATGTAACATCTTTCTGGAACACGCAAACGGATAACAACTATGAACAAATCAGGGAAATACCTCGTCTGGACATTGCTCTCCGTCATGGGAGCATTTGCCCTGGGATATATTGCGTTAAACCGTGGTGAACAGATCAACGCGCTGTGGATAGTGGTAGCGTCGGTCTGTGTCTATCTTATTGCCTATCGTTTTTATGGCCTGTACATCGCTAAAAATGTACTGGCGCTTGACCCGACGCGTATGACGCCAGCCGTGCGCCATAACGACGGTCTGGATTATGTTCCCACCGATAAAAAAGTGCTGTTTGGTCACCATTTTGCGGCAATCGCCGGGGCAGGTCCGTTAGTCGGTCCGGTGCTGGCGGCGCAGATGGGCTATCTGCCGGGGATGATCTGGCTGCTGGCCGGGGTAGTTCTGGCGGGCGCGGTGCAGGACTTTATGGTGCTGTTCGTTTCAACCCGTCGCGATGGCCGTTCCCTTGGCGAACTGGTGAAAGAAGAGATGGGGCCGACGGCAGGCGTTATTGCGCTGGTGGCATGCTTCATGATTATGGTGATTATCCTCGCGGTACTGGCGATGATCGTCGTCAAAGCGCTGACTCACAGCCCGTGGGGAACCTACACCGTGGCGTTCACCATCCCGCTGGCGATCTTTATGGGCGTTTATCTGCGCTATCTGCGTCCAGGTCGCATTGGTGAAGTGTCAGTCATTGGCCTGGTGTTCCTGGTATTTGCCATTATTTCCGGCGGTTGGGTTGCTGAAAGCCCGACCTGGGCACCGTACTTTGACTTTACCGGCGTGCAACTGACCTGGATGCTGGTGGGCTACGGTTTTGTGGCAGCCGTGCTTCCGGTATGGCTGCTGCTGGCTCCGCGTGATTACCTCTCTACCTTCCTGAAAATCGGGACGATTGTTGGCCTGGCGGTGGGTATTTTGATCATGCGCCCGACGCTGACCATGCCTGCGTTAACCAAGTTCGTTGACGGTACCGGTCCGGTGTGGACAGGTAACCTGTTCCCGTTCCTGTTTATTACTATTGCCTGCGGGGCGGTGTCTGGCTTCCATGCGCTGATCGCTTCCGGTACTACGCCGAAGATGCTGGCGAATGAAGGGCAGGCCTGTTTTATCGGCTACGGTGGGATGTTGATGGAGTCCTTTGTCGCCATTATGGCGCTGGTCTCCGCCTGTATCATCGATCCGGGCGTTTACTTTGCGATGAACAGCCCGATGGCGGTGCTGGCTCCGGCGGGTACAGTAGATGTGGTGGCTTCTGCAGCACAGGTAGTGAGCAGTTGGGGCTTTGCGATCACCCCGGATACTCTGCATCAAATCGCCAATGAGGTCGGGGAGCAATCCATTATTTCCCGCGCAGGTGGTGCACCAACGCTGGCTGTGGGGATGGCGTACATTCTGCACGGTGCGCTGGGTGGCATGATGGATGTTGCGTTCTGGTATCACTTCGCCATTTTGTTTGAGGCGTTGTTTATTCTGACGGCGGTTGATGCCGGTACACGAGCCGCGCGCTTTATGCTGCAAGACTTGCTGGGCGTGGTGTCGCCGAGCCTGAAGCGTACCGACTCGCTGCCTGCTAACCTGCTGGCGACAGCGCTATGCGTACTGGCCTGGGGTTACTTCCTGCACCAGGGCGTGGTGGATCCATTAGGTGGTATCAACACTTTGTGGCCACTGTTTGGTATCGCCAACCAGATGTTGGCAGGTATGGCGCTGATGCTGTGTGCCGTGGTCTTGTTCAAGATGAAGCGCCAGCGTTACGCATGGGTAGCCCTGGTACCAACGGCGTGGCTGCTGATTTGTACGCTGACCGCTGGCTGGCAGAAAGCGTTTAGCCCTGATGCGAAAATTGGTTTCCTGGCTATCGCTAACAAGTTCCAGGCTATGATCGACAGCGGTAACATTCCGGCGCAGTATACTCAGTCACAGCTCACGCAACTGGTGTTTAACAACCGTCTTGACGCCGGGCTGACTGTCTTCTTCATGGTTGTCGTGGTGGTACTGGGTCTGTTCTCCATCAAAACAGCGCTGGCAGCACTGAAAGAGGACAAACCAACATCGAAAGAAACACCGTACGAACCGATGCCAGAGAATGTTGAAGAGATTGTGGCGCAGGCGAAAGGCGCGCACTAAAATTCTCTTAACCAATAAGCCCTCTCCTGAACGGGGAGGGCGTTTGTACGACAGGGAATTACTATGTTTGAAACGCTCTCAAAAGCCGGCAAATATTTAGGCCAAACCGCCCGATTAATGATTGGCGTGCCAGATTACGACAATTATGTTGAGCATATGCGCGTCACACATCCGGACCAGGCACCTATGAGCTATGAGGAATTCTTCCGTGAGCGGCAGGATGCGCGCTATGGTGGGAAAGGCGGCGCACGCTGCTGTTAATGCTCTTCATCTCACACGCTAAACGACTCCACCTTTTCAAATGCGGCACGCAGGGTTGCTGGTGTTAATGTCACCGGCAGCGCGTGAATAGATTCCACCGGGCGCAGAGTATGCGCAATCACTTTATCGATCTCGGCGTGGTTAGTGATATCTACTTCTAACTGGGCCAGCCGGGTAGGTAAATTGAAGCGCTGATAAGCGGCAATCAATTGCGCCAGCACATCGTCTTGTCCCAGCAGCGCGCTCTGCACCAGTATGCCGTACGCCACTTTGGTGCCATGTAAAAATTTCTCCGTCTGTGGGAGCACGGTCAGGCCATTATGTACCGAATGTGCTGCTGCCACGCGAGTGTAACGCTCACCCAGACCACCAACCATTCCACCACCAGCAATAATCGCATCCACCACATCGCAAAAAGCCTGGGTCAGTTCGCCACGCTGTTTATCTGCCAGCGCCTGTTCGCTGCTTTCGAGCAGGACGTCGCGGATCGCCAGTGCGCCGTTGAGCCCAAGACGTACGGTTAGTGGCAAGGTTTCGGGTTGTGGCGCAAGTACGACGGCTTCATACCACTTCGCCAGCGTGTCACCGATACCCGCCAGTAAATACTCCTCCGGTGCATTGAGTAGGATCCTCGGCTCCACCAGCACCAGGAAATTGGCATCATCGAATATTTCGAAATGCAGTGCCTGACCGGCATCGTTATACCAGACAGAGAGGGGAGTCCAGGCCGCGCAGGTGGCGGCAATGGTTGGGATTGCCACGAAAGGTAAATTCAACCGACGAGCCAGCGCTTTAGCCGTGTCGAGCAGTGCTCCGCCGCCCACGCCAATCACTATGCTGCGGTCATCTCCCGCATCTTTTGCCAGTTGGCACACATCTGTTTCACTGCAATGTCCGGTAAAGAGCAGATGCTTTGCACCGGTGAGATTAAACGCCTCGGGCAGCCAGGGACGGGCAGCGGCGATGGCCCGTTCGCCATAAACCCAGACGACGCGCGCGAGTTGCCCGGCAGAGAAAAAATCTTCCAGCCTGGAAAGGCTACCGGTATGGGAAAAATAATTGGCCGGGCCGGTGACGACGCGAATCTCGGTATTACTCATGTTGTGTTGTCCTTTTGGCTGTCCTGTCGAGGCAGGTTATTTTTATATAGACGTCTGAACGTCTTGATTGCCAAATACTAGCATCGTGTTATAGTGGCTTCAACAACAACATCACCCGCTGGGATAACAATAATGAGTAATAACCCGCTGATTGTGCATAGCAAACTGCCAAATTTAGGTACCACTATATTCACGCAAATGAGCGCGCTGGCGCAGGCTCATCAGGCGATTAACCTCTCCCAGGGTTTTCCTGATTTTGACGGCCCGCACTATTTACAACAACGCCTGGCATATCATGTGGCGCAGGGCGCGAACCAGTATGCGCCGATGACGGGTGTACAGCCGCTTCGCGAAGCCATCGCTGACAAAACCGCCGGGTTGTACGGCTACAAGCCAGATGCTGATAGCGAAGTTACGATCACCGCAGGTGCGACAGAAGCGCTGTATGCCGCTATTACAGCTTTGGTTCGACCCGGAGATGAGGTTATCTGTTTTGATCCCAGCTACGATAGCTATGCGCCTGCAGTGGCGTTATCCGGTGGCGTAGTGAAACGCATTGCGTTGCAACCGCCGCATTTTCGTGTGGACTGGCAGGAGTTTGCCGGGTTACTCAGCGATCGTACCCGCTTGGTTATTCTCAATACGCCGCATAATCCTTCCGCGACAGTCTGGTGCAATGCGGATTTCGACGCGCTGTGGCAGGCGATTAAAGGGCATGAGATTTTTGTCGTTAGCGATGAAGTCTATGAACATATCTGCTTTGCCGCGCACGGGCACTCCAGCGTGCTGGCGCATCCGCAGTTGCGGGAGCGAGCTGTCGCCGTTTCGTCGTTTGGAAAAACCTATCATATGACCGGCTGGAAGGTCGGGTACTGCGTTGCGCCACAGGCCATCAGCGCAGAGTTACGCAAAGTGCATCAGTATTTGACCTTTTCAGTCAACACGCCGGCACAGCTGGCGCTGGCGGATATGCTGCGGGCAGATCCAGCGCATTATCGTGACCTGCCGACGTTTTATCAGAAAAAACGTGATGTTCTGGTGGATGCGCTGCGTGACAGTCGGCTGGAAATTTTGCCCTGTGAAGGGACTTATTTTCTGCTGATCGATTACAGTGCAGTCTCTGAACTCAACGATGTTGAGTTTTGCCAGTGGCTGACCAAAGAGGTAGGTGTCGCGGCAATCCCGCTGTCCGTTTTCTGCGCCGATCCTTTCCCACATAAACTGATTCGTCTGTGTTTTGCCAAGCAAGAATCGACGCTGTTGGCGGCGGCAGAACGCCTGTCTTCGCTGTAGCTATTTCACAGTCCAGGCTTTGGAAAATCGACGGTCGGTAAATAACTCTTGCAGGCCGTTGATTTGTTTCAGTCGCAACACCTCGTCATTATCCATTCCCAACTCTGTGCTTATTTTCTCTTCGCTCCAACCCAGTTGCGACAACTCTCTCACGATTTCAGACATGGCGTGAATTTGATGCCGCCCGCGGGCACGGTTATGGCGGATTGTCGCCGCCATACGTTCATGGCGTTCACGATGTAAACAGGTGACGGGAAGATAACCTTTTAACCGTGCTTTCAGGGAAGGTTTGTTTTTGCCTATTTCATGGCGGTGAAAACCATCGACAATCTCATACTCTTCTGCGCTTGATTCAACGACGACAATAGGTTGTGTGAATCCATCTGCCTCAATGGATTTCAGTAGCAGTTTTTTCTCCGGAGGAGCAACGTTGTTCGGGTTGTAATCATTTGGAGAGATATGTTCGTTTTTTATCCATAACACGCAATCTACCGGTTCATTACGAAATGGACTGACGCTGTGAATTGCCATTCTGAATTCATTGATGGCATCAATTCGTTCTTCTTCTGACAAACCAGAAAGAAACCCGGTAAGTTCCTGAGTTAATCGATGTTGCATAAGAGTCCCCATTCGTGACGTTTTGCTTTCATACGATCGCTATAACGTTGGTAGTTTTTAGGTTTAGTGGGACTAAATGAAAGGGCGCGGCACCAGTAGTCATTATTCAGGAGCACTTTGCAAATACGCCGCCACGACGGAATATCTTTTGAACCGATATCACCCTCTTGCATCAGAGGAATGTCATCTATTCCCTTATTCCTGTACCACTGTAAGTAGACCGCAATTTTGTTGCGGTAATGTTCTGCCGTTGGCACTGGCATGCTGTTCAACAGTAACAGGGCATACTCTTTCCAGTCTAAGTGCTCTGGCTTCAATATTTTCCGGTGACCGTAAAAATGGTTGTCCTGCCCGGCATAAATACCACCACTTTTCACGCCGCTAACGCGGGCGCACATGGCTGCCCAGCGCTCAGGCTCTATAACATGATACAGCCATAGCCCCTGGCGTTGTTCCGGTCCAAACGGTTCACAAATACGCATGTAACGTGTAGGAACGCCAGCCTGATACATCAGGTTATACAAGGGATTACACGGCTTTTGCGTTTTAGCGAACCACGTCCAGATGTCAGCAGTTTTCCAGTCATAAATGGGATAGATATACCAGGTATGCCCCCCAGGCGCTGAGGTGGTCCAGGGTTTATCATCGGCAAAGCGCTGTTTTCGCGAGTTAGCTATCGCTACAAAGCGGTTATATGACTCATCTGAACGTATACCTACCATCATGGCTGCTGGGCGTTTTTCAGAAAACCAATCAGCAAATTCGCGAACAAATTGCTCAAAGGTCATGCCGGATTGATAGAAGGGAAAATAAGACGGATCGGTAATAGCATCTGCGGGAGGTTGACGAACCCACTGTGCATTCGGTTCCCAGCACTGCCATTCGGGTTGATACTGTGAGAGTGAATTTTGTGTTGTTAGCGGTAACGCCACCCAATAAAACGCTTCGATAACATCAGAATAAAGTTCGCGTAACTCCTCTATATGATTGATTGTGCATGAAAATTGTGCCTCCCAGTCGATAAACAAGACGCTGATTTTTTTATGTAACTGGCGTGCAAGCATTGCTGTTAAATGCAGCATTAGCCCGGAATCCTTACCTCCTGATAACGAAACACATATGCGAGGTAAAGTCTCTAGCGTCCAGGATATGCGTTCCTGGGCCGCTTCAAGTACGTTTTGTTTAAGCGGGATTTTGTAAACAGACATATCAAATCCATATGAGATATTACGGGTGATATTCATAATAAATGCTCGTAATAAGATATGCTATTTTGCGTATCGTGCAATCTTTATATATAAATATTCAAATGTTGTATTTGTTACGTAATGACATTTTCTCCATGAATGTATTGTGTAAAAACCTGTTGTATCAAATCACATTCCACTATCCGTTATTTTTTTAATGGTATTAGCGAATCCCTGATTATTAAGTGATGCTCGGTTGTACATTAAAAAAAGCTGTACTTTGGGTAATGCCACATCAATTTTAATCTGTTTAAGATTAAGCGGTGCTGCATAAAAGTCGTAAGCCTCTCGCGGTACCAGACCAATAATATCGGTAGTGGCTATGATATTAGTTATGGAAATTAAAGAGTCACTGTAGAAACCGATTTTACGATTGGTTAAAAAAGAACTCGCTCTTGATTGAAATTCTTTAATGCCTGAGTCATCGGAGAGAAATAATGTAAATTGCTCTTCCAGTATTTGTTCAAGTGTACTGGATTGATTGATCCTTGGGTGATTTCCGCTGCAGATTAACACGTTTTCGATGGTTTTGAATGGGGTGCATATAATTGAGCGATTAGCAATCTGTGACAGCGTGATTATCAGATCAGCTTTTCGGTAAGCCAATAAATCTTCAGCTGTTTCTGCAGACATTAAGATATCCCGATGCTCAATTTCAACGTTCGAATCCTCTCTGAGATATTGAACTAACTTCATCACGCCTGTGGTGGTAATAATTTGCGGACTGTAAATGATAAATTTCTTCTTCAGAGTGGAGTTATTCATTATATTTATTGTCTGCTCCAGACTATTGAGATTATTTTCGAGATGGTGATGCAGGTTTATCCCTGTCACGGTAGGGGTAATTCCCTTTCCGGAGCGGATAAACAGAGGGTCATTAAACTGAGTGCGTAATCTATGTAGCGACTGGCTGACTGCGGATGGCGTAATGTACAGCGTTTCAGCTGCCTTGCTAATACTTAAATGTTGATAGATGCATTCAAAAATAACCAGCAGGTTGAGATCGAATTTTTTGAGGTCGTAAAGGTTAGCCATATATCCATTCCTGTCTTAGCTTTGCTCTGAAATATTCCGTTTCATTATGTCTAAGTTATTAATCATTCTTAGCACATATCCATTTAAATCTTAATGAACAGTTAACTAAAACTAAAGTAGCACAGCCTGTGTTAATTGTACGAGGAAAAAGTGTGATGAGCGATCGATATGAAAATGATAATAATCACTCATCGTATTATCTTTATTCAGTGCCCATAATGATGTTCAATTTTTCCTTATCTGGCAAACCTACTTCCTGTTGCAATGTATTGTCTTTACTCATGTAATAGATTGCCGGTGTCACGTTAGCGCCCAAATCGTCCATTAATTTTTGATTGATATTCAGTGCCTTCAGTTGCTCTGAAGGGGGAGATGCCGGCATGTCCAGTTTCATTTTACCGCTGGAGGCCTCATAGTCGTGCCAGGTCTTAGCCGGATCTTTGGTTGCCAGAATTGCCGCCGCAGTAGCCGGGCTTTCGGGTTTAATCACGCCTACCAGCAGCGTTCGTAACTGAACTTTACCAGATTCAACCCATGGACGCGCTTGCTGCCAGAACTGTTTGCAGTACGGGCAGAAAGGGTCGGCAAATACATAGACGATAACCGGAGCCTCTTTTTTGCCGTCCAGGATCCAGTGTGCTTTTTCCATACGCTGCCACATTTCGCGTCCTGCAGGTGCATAGATTTCTTTTTCTATCAGCTCATTACTGAGGTTTTCGCCTTTTTCGTTATACATATAGCCGGAGATAGCATGTTTTCCGTCTGGTGTGACATAGATAGTCACGCCCATGTCCTGGTATTTTCCCAGGTAGCCTTTCATTCCACCCGGCGCGTCAAACGGCTTCAGGATTGTAATGCCTTGTTTCTCAATCGCTTTAACGGCGTCCGGGAGGTCTTCGGCGTGTACGACGGCAGGTAACAGGGCTAAGAGTAATGTACGTTTGAACATTGATTTTCCTTATAAAATCAGAAGGAAAGGGGGCTGAGTTGTAAAACCTATCACAGCCATAGGTAAGACCGACAGTCTGTCGATTGCCCTTTCGTTCGCTGGGTGATGTAATCCCAATCGCTGTTACAACCTTTGTTAAGGTAATGTAGAGCGCAACACTTAGCCAGCACTGCTGGCACTGAAGTTATCTGCGGGTAACTCGGGTAATGGGGCTCCCTGCAAAGGGGGCCTTTTTTACTTTTGGCTTAGAGTTATCAAAATGGGTTGAGTCGGTTGTTAGTTAACGCTTATTGATTTGATAAAGGAAACGCATTAGCCCTGAGAAGAGATTTTCGTTAACTTATCCCTCAACGAAAACACGGAGGAAGTACAGATGTCTTTGATTAATACAAAAATTAAACCTTTCAAAAACCAGGCGTTCAAAAACGGTGAGTTCATCGAAGTAACCGAGAAAGATACCGAAGGTCGTTGGAGTGTCTTCTTCTTCTACCCGGCTGACTTTACTTTCGTTTGCCCGACCGAACTGGGTGACGTTGCAGACCATTATGAAGAACTGCAGAAGCTGGGCGTAGACGTTTACTCTGTTTCTACCGACACCCACTTTACTCACAAAGCATGGCACAGCAGCTCTGAAACCATCGCCAAAATCAAATATGCGATGATCGGTGACCCGACTGGCGCCCTGACCCGTAACTTTGACAACATGCGTGAAGATGAAGGTCTGGCTGACCGCGCAACTTTCGTTGTTGACCCGCAGGGCATCATTCAGGCAATCGAAGTTACCGCTGAAGGTATCGGCCGTGATGCGTCTGACCTGCTGCGTAAAATTAAAGCAGCTCAGTACGTTGCTTCTCACCCAGGCGAAGTTTGCCCGGCGAAATGGAAAGAAGGCGAAGCGACATTAGCTCCATCTCTGGACCTGGTTGGTAAGATTTAAGTCGCATAATTTGTAGGCCGGATAAACGCAGTGCATCCGGCATTCCACAGGCGCAAATTTGCGCCTGTTTCATTCCAGCACCATGACGCAAGTTGCATTAATGCAGTCCCGCGAAGTCGGCTTGCATGATGATGTTTTCAGAGAGGGAAGAACAATGCTCGACACAAATATGAAAACCCAGCTCAAGGCTTATCTTGAGAAACTGACCAAACCTGTTGAGCTGATTGCAACGCTGGATGACAGCGCTAAATCGGCAGAAATCAAGGAACTGCTGACTGAAATTGCTGAGCTTTCAGAGAAAGTCACCTTCAAAGAAGACAACACTCTGGCAGTACGTAAGCCCTCGTTCCTGATTACGAATCCGGGCTCCAGCCAGGGGCCGCGTTTTGCCGGTTCCCCATTGGGCCACGAGTTTACCTCACTGGTACTGGCACTGTTGTGGACCGGTGGTCATCCGTCTAAAGAGGCGCAGTCTCTGCTGGAGCAGATCAGCGCCCTCGACGGGGATTTTGAGTTTGAAACCTATTACTCTCTGTCCTGCCATAACTGCCCGGACGTGGTGCAGGCACTGAACCTGATGGCGGTTCTGAATCCGCGTATCAAACATACGGCGATTGATGGCGGCACATTCCAGAATGAGATTACCGATCGTAACGTGATGGGCGTTCCGGCGGTGTATATGAACGGTAAAGAGTTTGGTCAGGGCCGTATGACGCTGACTGAAATCGTGGCAAAAGTGGACACTGGCGCAGAGAAACGTGCAGCAGAAGAGCTAAATAAGCGTGACGTTTACGATGTGCTGATCGTCGGTTCTGGTCCTGCTGGGGCTGCTGCTGCAGTTTATTCTGCGCGTAAAGGTATTCGAACCGGCCTGATGGGCGAACGCTTTGGTGGTCAGGTACTTGATACCGTTGATATCGAAAACTATATCTCGGTGCCGAAAACCGAGGGGCAGAAACTGGCAGGCGCACTGAAAGCACACGTTGATGATTATGATGTTGATGTCATTGATAGCCAGAGCGCCAGCAAACTGGTTCCGGCGGCGACGGAAGGTGGCTTGCATCAGATTGAAACCGCTTCCGGCGCGGTACTGAAAGCGCGCAGTATAATCATTGCGACCGGTGCTAAGTGGCGCAACATGAACGTTCCAGGCGAAGACCAGTATCGCACCAAAGGCGTTACCTATTGCCCACACTGTGACGGCCCGCTGTTTAAAGGTAAACGCGTAGCAGTCATTGGCGGTGGTAACTCTGGCGTTGAAGCGGCTATCGATCTGGCTGGTATTGTTGAGCATGTGACTTTGCTGGAGTTTGCTCCGGAAATGAAGGCTGACCAGGTTCTGCAGAATAAAGTTCGCAGCCTGAAAAATGTCGATATCATTCTGAATGCACAAACAACCGAAGTGAAAGGCGATGGCAGCAAGGTTACCGGTCTGGAATATCGCGATCGCGTCAGTGGCGATGTCCACAATGTCGAATTGTCAGGTATTTTTGTTCAGATTGGCCTGCTGCCGAATACCAACTGGCTGGAAGGCTCCGTTGAACGTAACCGCATGGGTGAAATTATCATCGATGCTAAGTGTGAAACCAGCGTGAAGGGCGTTTTCGCGGCTGGCGACTGCACTACCGTACCGTACAAACAGATTATCATCGCCACCGGCGAGGGCGCGAAAGCATCGCTGAGCTCCTTTGATTATCTGATTCGTACAACTACAGCATAAGAAAAGTAAGACTCACCTGCAAAACCAAAACCGTCAGTTACCCACTGGCGGTTTTTTTATTTTCCCCACCCCCTATTGTCAATTCTTGAAACAATAAATCTGATAAGACATCGTTTTTAACGTAGCGAATGATTTATTTAATCAAAGAATGATTTAGCCCTTTCGATATTATGGCGCCTCTGTTTGTTACATATATTCATTATGTGAATGAGGGGCTTTTCATTCATGGATTTAAATTATGAAGCTCTGACGAAATTTGAGTCGGCAGGGTTGTTGTTACGTGATTTTTTTATTTCTTATGACGGGGGTTCACTTAAGTCTGCTTATATTTCACTGGCTGATGAATCGGGTAATTTCACTGGTCAGGACTGGCTGGATATCGAATACGATTTCAATGCGCTTTTTGTCGGCCCGTTAGCGTTGAAAGCTGCACCCTACGCCTCGGTGTACCTGGAAGACGAGGCGCTGGTGATGGGAAAAGCCACCTTGTGCCACCGGGAGTTCATGGAAAAACTCGGATTGTCTGCAAATCAAGAAAATAGCATGCCAGATGATCATATTTCTTATGTCCTGGAGTTGGCAGTTTTACTGAGTGCCAATGCCAGAAAATCTGCTGAATATATGCCGGTATTTAATCAATATGTAATGGAATATATAGCGAAATGGGTGCCGGATTATATCGATAAAATCAAAATAAATGCACAAACCGCCGCACTGCAAAACATAGCGGAAAAATTATCTTATTGGCTTGGTGAATTAATAACGAGAGTATCATATGAGCAATGAACAGGGACTTCTGAACAGACGTTCTTTTTTAAAGGGACTGGCTGCACTTAGTGCTGTAGCCGCCTTACCGGGGGGATTATTGTCATCGCGCTGTGCTTACGCGCAACCGCCAGTTCCATTTAACCCTAAAACTTACACTATTCACCGCAATGCATGCCCACGTAACTGCTACGACACCTGCAGCCTGAAAACCTGGGTGAAAGATGATGTGATCACCTTTGTGGAAGGGGCTACGGAGTCCACATTTACCCACGGGACGCCTTGCGTGAAAGGACTGACTTATCCTCGCCGGGTGTACAGCCCCGATCGCATTAAATATCCAATGGTTCAGGATGGCCGTGGTAGCGGCAAATGGCGTCGGGTTTCCTGGGATGAGGCGATGCAACGGATTGCCAAAAAAATGCTGGAAATCAAAAAGAAAGACGGCTCAATGCTGGGGCTGGCTCTGTCTAAATATTCCGGCAACCTCGGAGTGATGGGGTATGCCGTTGAAGGGATGATGTCTTCTCTGGGGTACACCACGCGCTTCGCCGGTACACCGTGCTGGCCTGCGGGTATTGATGCTCAGAATTACGATATGGGGGATATGTGGTGTAACGATCCGGAAGATTTTGTGAAAGCAAAATACATTATCATCTGGGGGGCAAACCCGGCGTGGTGCTCCATGCACACAATGAAGTACATCTACCAGGCTCGGGAAAAAGGCGCGAAGATTGTCGTTATTGATCCGCTGCTGACGCAAACGGCAGCAAAAGCCGACCTGTACCTGCGTGTTCGCCCTGGTTCAGATGGCGCGCTGGCCCTCGGCATGGCACGGCATCTGGTGGATAAGGGGCTGGTTGATCAGGATTTTGTGAACAACTATTCCCATGGCTACGCGGAATTTGAAGACTATCTGCGTAATAACGTCACCGTTGAGTGGGCGTCAGAAATTTGTGGTCTGTCAGCAGAAGTTATCCGCGAGCTGGCGGAGGAGTTTACCGCTGTTAATCCTGCCACCGTGTGGATTGGCTACGGTATGCAGCGGCACGTCAATGGCGGTGCAAACGTGCGAGCGATCGATGCCTTTGTGGCGATGACTGGCAATATCGGTATTGAAGGTGGCGGCGCTCGCTATGGACATTTGCAAACCTGGGGCTACAGTTACCACGGCATGATGCAGAAACCGCCAGAGGGTTCTGTGGGGATGAAAGGTGCTGGTGGCCCGGTGGGTGAGTTTGTCAGCGATAGCGGTGAAAAAAGCGAATACTCTGATCGTGCGTTGAATATCAACCAGACGGCACAGGGCATTCTCGACGCCAGCGAACCACCGGTACGAATGTTATGGGTGGCCTCTAAAAACCCGTTTGCCCAGGATTTCGATCGCAACAAGATGGTTAAAGCGTTCGACAAACTGGAAATGGTGGTTTGCGTCGATCAGTTCTTTAACGAGACTGTTCAGCATGCGGATATTGTATTACCCGTCACCACAACCTTTGAGCAATGGGATGTATCTTCGTCTTATTGGCACTATTGGTTATCCGTCAACCAACCGGCGATTAAACCGTTGTATGAGTGCAAAAGCGACCCGGAAATAGCCGCACTGTTATCTAAAACCATCAATAACCTGGAACCTGGTTCGTGTACCTTCCCGCAAGAGTTTGATGCTAAAAGCTGGCTGGATCAGGAATTCAATGAGTCGATGGGTAAACAATTTGGGATTGCTGGCTGGGACGACCTGCTTGAAGGGCCTCGCAAAGCGAAAATGGTCAGCTCTGCGGCCTGGTATGATCGCAAATTCAAAACGCCATCTGGCAAGTACGAATTTAAATCTGAGCGCTGTGCGGAAAATGGCCACACTGCCTTGCCTGAATATAAAGCTGGTGCTATGGGAACGCTGCCGTTCCACCTGTTTACACCTCACCTCCAGTACGGATTGCATTCACAGTTCGTAAATCTGGACTGGATGCAGGTTTTCTGGCCTGAACCGTTCGTTTATATCCATCCGTTTGCCGCACAGAAAAAGGGTATTGCTGAAGGCGATCTCGTCAAAGTTTTCAACGAGGCGGGTCACGTTGAGCTGCGCGCCAAAATCACTACCAACGTCCCGGAAGATTTCCTTGTGATGTATGAATCCTGGTTCAATAAGCTTAGTTACAACGTCCAGAACGTGGTTAAGGACACTCCGGCCGATATGGGCAAAATGGCGACCGGTGCGCCAGGTGCGGCCATTCACAGTCAATTTGTTGATATTACTCTGTTGGGAAGTAAAGGAGCCGCAGCATGAGACGCGCGTTTTTAGTCAATAGCGATAAGTGCATCGGCTGCCGTGGCTGCGCGATGGCGTGTAAAAGTTTTAACCAACTGGAGCCGGAGCGGTACTGGCGTTATGTCTATCCGCTGGATAAAGAAATTTATCCGCATGAGGAGCGGGCATTTTACTCGCTGGCCTGCAACCATTGTGAAAACCCGGCCTGTCTTGCAGCCTGCCCGGTAGAGGCATACACCAAACGTGAAGACGGCGTGGTTGTGCATAACCCGGAGCGCTGCATCGGGTGTAAAAACTGTATCCGCAATTGTCCTTACGGCGCTCCGCGCTTTAATGAGGAAACGAAAAAAGCGGAAAAATGCAGTATGTGTTACGAGCGTCTTGATATCGGTATGAATCCGGCGTGTGTGAATGCCTGTCCGGTGGGGGCGCTAACGCTTATCGACCTGGATGCCGACCCCATACCAAATAATGCGGTGCAGTACCCGCCGGGATTCCCGCGTATGCCGCAGCTTAACCCCGGGACGCGTTTCATACTGGCACGTCAACCGAAGCAACCGGAGGGCAAGTAATGGAAAAATACGAACTTCCTCTGGTGGTCTTTACCGTACTCAGCCAGATGTCGGTGGGGATGACGTTAATCCTGACGTTGCGTACGCTGCGTGGAGAACTGGAAAGTAAACGTCTTTATTGGCTGGTCAGCGGACTGTTACTGGCGGCGGCATCCGTTGCGGCGGTATTACACCTCGCGCATCCGGATCGTGCCTACAATGCCCTGATTAACTTACAGCACGCCTGGCTGAGCCGCGAAATTCTCGGCGCAACGTTATACGGCGCGGCGGTCGGCGTAACGTTTTTGGCTAAAGGGCATAAGATCCCGGCTGTACTGGCATCCCTTCTCGGTATGGCGCTGGTGGCGGTGCAGGGCATGACCTATGCCGCGCCAGCGATGGTCGCTATCGCCAATGGTCTGACGATGCTGCTGTTCTTTATCACTGTATGGGTAATGGGTTGTGCGGCGATCCCACTGTTGAATCTCACGCCGGCAGTTACTGCATTGCGTCAGGGGATCCTGGTCTGCATGGCGGTACTGATTGCCGCGCCGATTATCTGGCTAAGTGGTGGAACAATCATGCAGATGACGGCTCATGCTTGGCTTACATCCCCGCTTTACCTGGCAAGTCTGGTGTGCCTGGCGGTGGCGTTCGTGCTGAGCCGCAATGGTGAACGTAGAGCGAAAACACTCTTTGTACTGCTGTTCATTGGCGTGTTTTTGAGTCGTTTGACCTTCTTTGGTGATACCGTCAGCACCATCGTGAATATTGGTCATTTGTACTGAGGGCCATAAAATATAAACCCCAGCCAGGTAAAATCCTGGCTGGGGTTTTCTGTCTTATCTTAGTTCGAATTAACGCACAACCAGTACCGGTAGAGTTGCATGGCGAACCACGCTGGAGGCGTTAGAACCGAGGAGGTGCGTGCTAATTGACGGATTGCGTGAGCCAATGACCACTACATCCGCATTCAGTTCTTCACCCAACTCATTGACGACGTCACGCACGCTGCCAAAGCGGACATGCTGCTTGATCCGCGAAGGATCGATGCTGAAGTGGCCGACCATAGTTTGCAGACGAGTTTCTGCTTCGTGTTGCAGATGCTCTTCAAAACGGCGAACGTCAGCGGCAAAACGGTGCAGGCTTAAGCTGGCTGAACCCGGAAGCACATGCAGCAGGTGGATCACACCTTTATCTTGCGCCAGAAATTCTGCATGGCGAACAGCCTTGTCGCTCAGTTCCATTTCAAATACATCAACAGGCATTATGATTGTGTTGTACATAAGCATTCTCCTTGTCATTACATGAATACATAACAGCATACTATTAAATATGATTCTGTCAGTCACGACACAGATTTATGTTTTGCCAACAGAAGTGCGGGAAACAGCAATAAAGCTAATGCAACGGTGGGAGGAATGAAACCGGAAAGAGGATGCGGATGCATCCCCTGTAAGATAAAGCGGGTGCTTTGATAAGACAGAGTTAGCGCAGGTAGTCGCCCGCTGCTTCAGGCTGGTACTCAAGCGCAATGACTTCAAGGTGAGTTGATGTACCGCCTGGTAGCTCCCAGTGGATAGTGTCGCCAACGCGCAGACCCAGCAGGGCGGCACCAACGGGCGCCATTACCGAAAGCTGAGTATTGCTGTCAGTCATATTGGCCGGATACACCAGAGTACGCACACGGATTTCGCCATCACTCAGGTTGTGGAACTTCACACGACTGTTCATGGTCACCACATCGTGCGGCATGGTTTCTGGAGAACACATTTGGGCACGATCCAGCTCGGCGTTTAAAGCGTCGGCAATCGGTAAACCAGCAAACGCAGGTTGCTCCAACAGGCGGTCAATGCGTTCGGCATCGAGGTCGTTAATGATGATAGTTGGTCTGGACATTTATTACTCCATGTCGTCGATACTGCGGGTGCGCAGGTAAATAATCCCAAAAGAAAACCCTCACCGTCAGGCGGCAAGGGTTTAACTTCACCGATGATACTGAGACTTACCCCAGGTTTGAAGTGATTTAGTTCACATTCAGGCGATCAATAACCGACTTTATCAAGTACGAATCGTTTACCGCAGTTACCAGGATGCGGTTGTGACAGGAACGATGTCGCAGAAAGCGGGGCGTTAATCATAGCGGCCTTAAGCGTAAATTGAATTTCCGTCAGATAAGCCGGGTTACCGTGGCAGCTTAATTTCACCGCTTTCACGCTCTCTTTGCCCCATGTTTTGGCAATTGCTGCGTCAAAATCATCGCGACTGACCGTTTTTCCATAGTTGTCCGCAAGAAAGACACCCAATGCGCTGTTCTTTACTTCACTATTCAGACGCACCATCGTACCGAAGTATGCGTCAGGGTCAAAACCAAAGCAGGCCCCGTGTTTGGCGTATTCGTAACGCTCCAGGCAGGATTTACCGCCGGCACCGGGCATCACAGTGCTTAGTTTTGCCGCACTTTCCGGTGACAGACCGGTTTGTGGTGCGGCACATTTACGACTGGCACGTGCTTCCGGCAGGTTGGGAATAGGGCGAGTTGCGCAGCCAAATCGCATCCACCGACGATTATCCACACCGCGCGCGGCGATTGATTTAGGCAGACCTGGCCACAAGCCGTGAACGGTCAGGAAATCCGCTTTGTTTGCGGTCTCTTTTTGCAGGCGGCATTCGTCGGGTTCCTGACGGTTACGTTCATGTTGACTCTGACAAAACCCAGTCTGCCAGGAGAGTGCCAGCACGTAGCTGCTAAAATCGCTGTACTGTTTTGCCTGAAGCTCGTCGGCCTGAGCCACTGAAACCGGGAGCACAAGCGTAGCCAGTAAAGAACAATAACGCCATCTTGATGTCATGATGAATTCGGATACTTATATGATTTCTGAATGTCATCTATTTAACCATAAAAAATGCCAGTCAGGTTTAGCTGACTGGCATCATTTTAGCTATGCGTTGAGCGGGGAGATTAGCTCCACATTGCCAGAATCGGCCAACCGACCAGCAGGAGCATAGAGATATAAATTACGCCGAAGATCGCGCCAAGACGCCAGTAGTCTTTTGACTTCACGTAACCGCAGCCGTAGATAATTACGCCAGGGCCGGTTGCATACGGAGTCAGACAACCCATGATACCGATGGACAGAACCAGCAGAATACACAGATGTTCCATCGGCACGCCCGGAATACCTTTACCGACGGCCAGAATAACCGGCAGCATGGTCGCGGTATGCGCAGAAAGGCTGGCAAACAGGTAGTGAGCAAAGTAGAACACCAGCACCAGTACGATGACAGTCGCATTAGGCGAGAAGCCTTCCAGGTGGGTGCTCATGGTATTGGCGAACCAGTCGATAAAGCCAGAACGGGTTAAACCGTTTGCCATCACCACCAGTGTAGCGAGGTTAACCAGCGTGTTCCATGCACTGTTATAGCGGGTGATGTCTTTCCACGGAACAACGTGCAGAGCCAGCATCAGGGAGACTGCCAGCAGACCTACTGCAGTCGCATCAATCAGTTCACCACCGAAGACCCACAACCCTAAGCTGAGCAGAACCAGACCGATCAGGGTCATCTCTTTACGGGTCAGTTTACCCATAGTTTTGAGTTCGTCACCGGCCCATGCGGCAACTTCGGCACTATGCGTTACTTCCGGTTTGTACAGAACGTAGGACAGCCACGGGGCTACGATCAGTAAAATAATCCCGACCGGCAGGAAGCTCAGGAACCACTGCAGCCAGCTGATTTGAATGCCCGCGATTTTGTTAACGAACTCCAGGCCCAACACGTTCGGCGCAGCGCCGGTAACGAACATAGAGGAGCTAAGGCTGGTACTGATAACCATCATCCACATCAGATATCCGCCGATACGGCGAGCGGAAGGATCGTTCGGGAATGATTTAAACAGCGGCGGCAGGTTTTTGATAACCGGGAATACGGTACCACCGGTACGCGCGGTGTTGGACGGTGTAAACGGTGCCAGCAGAATGTCGATAATAACAATCGCATAGCCCAGCGTCAGGGTACGTTTACCCATGAATTTCACCAGGAACAGCGCGATACGACGGCCCAGGCCGGTGACTTCATAACCCAGTGCGAAAATGAAAGCACCAAATACCAGCCACACAGTGGTGCTGGAGAAGCCTGCCAGCCCCCATTTCAGAGCCTGTTTACCGGCGTTGAAGTCCGGGTTAGCCAGCTCTTTGGCATCAAAAAGCAGGTAATTACTGCCGATAACGCAAATTGTGACGGCAATGAAGCTAATCGCCGTTGCCGGGATTGGCTCGAGGATCATACCGACAATCATCGCCACAAACACGGCAAAGTAGTGCCAGGCCTGTGGAGGCATTCCATCTGGGACGGGGATAAGAAACATGACGCCCATTACAATCAATGGAGCGAATAACTTCCATATACTATCTTTTGATAAAGACATGAATGATTCTCCGGAAAGGATCTTTAATTGTGATAATGATGAACTTGCGAAATCTGGGCTAAGAACCAGGTGACGATCAGCAGATCGGCGCAGCCTCCAGGACTGAGATTGCGTTCGATGCACTGTTGGTCGAACTGGTGCAGGTAATAGAGATCGGCGGAGGTACGAATTCCCCCTCGCTGCAATAATTTGGCGGCGTACTGCTGTAGCCAGCGCAGACCTTCAGCGCCACCACGTGAAGCGACATTGGTGTCGCCATTGATAGACATCAGCAGCAATAATGTGTCGAGTAACGCCAGTTCAGGATCGCGACCCTGAGCCAGCAGTGCGCGGTAATGCGGCAGGGCATGCTCAATGACGAGCGGATATCCCGCTTCGGCTTCACCCCGTGCGCCGGTTAATCCCAGTTGCTGATAAAGACGTTGGCCAGCCGTGAGTTGTTGATTGTTCTGGCGCAGTTCGCGCTCGGTCAGGCCGCGGCAAAAAGTTGCCGCCGTAGAGCAAATGGTTTCTGCTGTAACAGCCTCACTCCGCTGGTGCAGGCGGCCGATGGCGGCGCACAGCAATCCCAGTGAAAAAATACTGCCTTTATGGGTGTTCACCCCTGCGGTGGCGCGAAACATATCGGCTTCGCAAGCCATGCCTAATGGACGCAGTCCTTTCAGCACATCTTCAGACGCCGACTGAGCACTAAATGCCCCGTATTCAACGAAACGCGGCAGCCAGGCCTGAATGGCCTGTGCGCTACGGTGAAAATCCTCCAGCGCCATGTCTTTATGTGCGCCGTTATTAATGCGATCCACCAGACCGGGTTTTGGCGATAAGTTGACTTCAGTCAGCATGGCGCGCCACGCCAGCGTGGCGTAGGCGTCGGGTAAATCTACAGGAAGGACTGCGGTATCAGTCGATGTTGCGGGAATCGGCATCATGTAGCAGTTCCTCCATGCGAATAAGTAAGTCAGAAAGCGCGTGGGTTTTACCCCGCGCGCATTCGGCAGCGCTTTGTCCGCACAGCAGACAGCGGCGGGCAGGGAGCGCGAAGTGACGACGAGACAGTATTTCCCCCTCAGGGGTCAGGACATCGATATCCCATAACCGTCCCAGCGGGTGCGAATGCTCAAGCTCGATAGTGGCGAGCTTGAGGTTGTTGGCCGGTGCTGCAATGGACAATAAGCCTTCCGGCCCACTGGCTGAGACCAGTGCGGTTTGCTCCCTGACTGTCCAGGCTGATTTCTCCGCCAGCGTGAGCAGGGCGGTCATACCGTGGTTAAAGATCTGGCGGGTTAATTCGCTATCTTTAATCGGACCTGGCGCTACCACAGTAAATGAGACCAGCGGCGCACGATGGCGCGCCAGCCAGGCATGCTGCCGGGCTTGTCTCTCATCACGGCTGGTGAGCAGCTCGGGAATAGAAACAGCATGGCGGGTGGCCAGTTCAGGGAGCAGGTGCATGGCTTATTCCTTCACCTGATGCACAACGTCAATCACCGAGCCATCGCGATAACGCACAACGGCAATCACGCGGTCGGTGAATTCGATGGCACGAGGTTGACCGGTGAGCTGCAGCGCGCGTTCGCGCAGCCATTCGATAGATACCACTTTCATACCGGCTTCTTTCAGACGTTCAGCCAGTTCCGGACGAGCAGGGTTAACGGCAATACCGTGGTCAGTGACCAGAATGTCAACGCTGGAACCGGGCGTTACGCAGGTCAGTACGTTATCAACCAGCGTCGGGATACGACCACGCACCAGCGGCGCGACGATGATTGAAAGCGCTGCAGCAACGGCGGTATCGCAGTGACCCCCGGATGCGCCGCGCAGTACGCCATCAGAGCCGGTCAGCACGTTAACGTTGAAGTTGGTGTCTACTTCCAGGGCGCTCAGTACCACAACGTCCAGACGGTCAACCGATGCACCCTTCGAACCCCAGTTGGCATACTGGTTGGCACTGATTTCGATGTGGTTCGGATTACGCGCCAGGGATTCTGCGGCGTTACGGTCGAAGCTCTGTACGTCAAGCAGTTTGCGGATTAAGCCTTTTTCATGCAGGTCAACGATGGTGGCAGTGATGCCGCCCAGGGCAAAGTCAGCACGGATGTCGCGGCTGCGCATTTTGTCTTCCAGGAAGCGGGTAACGGCCAGTGAAGCCCCGCCGGTTCCCGTCTGCAAGGAAAAGCCTTCGTTGAAGTAACCGGAGTTGGCAATGACGTCCGCCGCGCTACGGGCAATCAGCAGTTCACGCGGGTTGGTGGTCATGCGAGTTGCATCGGCGCCGATTTTGTCAGCATCGCCGACTCTTTCGATCTGTACGATCAGATCGACCTGATCCTGTGCGATGCTGGCCGGATTGTGCGGATAGGTCAGCAGTTGTTCGGTCAGCAGGACAACCTGTTTGGCGTTTTCAGCATCAACACGGGCGTAGCCCAGTGAACCGCAGCACGCTTTACCGGTGTAGCCGTTAGCGTTACCAAATTGATCGCAGGACGGTACGCCAAGGAATGCCACATCAATGCTTAACTCGCCGCTCTGTACCAGATGTACACGACCGCCGTGAGAGTGGACCTGTACGGGTTCAGCCAGCAGACCGCGGGAGATCTCTTCAGCCAGCGGTCCGCGCAGACCGGAAGTATAAATGCGGGTAACTACACCCTGGCGAATATGTTCAACCAGCGGAGCGTGGCAGTCGCTCAGGGAACTGGAAGCCAGTGTCAGATTTTTAAAGCCCATCGCGGCGATGGTATCCATCACCAGGTTGATCGTCAGATCGCCACCGCGGAATGCGTGGTGGAAAGAGATGGTCATCCCATCCTGTAAACCGGAACGACGAATGGCGTCTTCCAGGTTAGCGCACAGCTTTTTGTCACGCGGTTTTTGCGCCTGCAAATCCCGTTTTGCGGTGCTCTGATAAGCGGAAAGTTCGCTTTCTGCATGACGACTCCAGGTCGCCACGCGATCCTGTCGTTGAGATTGTTCGATTTTCTGCGTCATTTTTTTGCCTTATTCTTCGCGAATGCCGGAAAGTTCTGCACGGGAGATAACCAGAAGGGCGCGCTCGATTACCGGGCTGTCGACCATCTTGCCGTTCAGGGAAACAACGCCACGGCCTTCGCGGGCAGCAGCTTCAGCGGCTTCTACAACCAGGCGTGCATGAGCCAGTTCTTTGCGCGTTGGCGCATACAGGTTGTGCAGGAGTTCAATCTGACGTGGGTTGATGAGCGACTTACCGTCAAAACCCAACTGTTTAATGTGCGAGGCCTCGTGCAGAAAACCGGCTTCGTTGTTAGCGTCGGAATAGACGGTATCGAAAGCCTGAATGCCTGCAGAGCGCGCGGCTTGCAAAATTGAGCAACGGGCAAACAGCAGTTCGGTACCTTCCGGTGAGCGTTCAGTTCGCAGGTTACGCACGTAGTCTTCCGCACCGAGAGCAATACCGATCAGGCGTTCGGAAGCATGTGCAATTTCCACTGCGCGGGTAATACCTAAAGGCGATTCGATAGCGGCCAGCAGACCGGTGCTGCCTGGCTCGCGACCGCAGGCTTTTTCAATGCGCAGGATTTCGCTTTCGATATCGATAACATCCTGGGCGGTATCGGTTTTCGGCAGACGAACAATGTCAGCGCCGCCGCGAACGACCGCTTCCAGGTCGTTAATGCCCCATTCGGAGTCAAGGGCGTTAACACGTACGATAGTTTCAACGTCGTGATACAACGGATGTTGCAAAGCGTGATACACCAGACGACGCGCGGTATCTTTCTCACGTAACGCGACGGAATCTTCAAGGTCGAACATCAGCGCATCGGCTGGATAGATAAACGAGTTGCTGACCATTGCGGCATTGGCGCCCGGCACGAACAGCATACTGCGGCGTGTGCGGGATTTACGTTGTTGCAAAGAAGCGGAAATCACTGGCAATCCTCCCATGGCAGTGCCGGAATACCGCTGGCGCGGGCCAGTAAAGCTTCCAGTCGCGCACGTAAAATGCAGTCCAGTGCGCCTTTATCATCAACATTTAATTGCACGCCGCTTACGTTATAGCGGGACAGTACGTCCAGAATGGTGGTGCGGATGGCATCGCCAAACTGTTTTTCAACGCTACTGTTGACCTGCAGGTCAATATCCTGCGTATCGAGAGGGGCGATGCGTATCATCACATCACCAGACTCAAGAGTGCCTGCGACGGCTGCCTGCTTTATTTTCATTTTTCACCTGTTGCTAATGCGGGGGTATTTTGGCGGACTACCGCGCCCGATGAGGCCCGTTCAACCATGCTTTGCAGATAGTGCAGAGTGGCTTCTGGTACCAGGGAGGCGATAGCCGTGAGATCTTTTTTAACCAGCAGCTTGCGCACCCAGGAGGCGGAAATCGGCATCTCCTGGAAGCACAGCCGCTCAATTTCCACCAGTTCAATCGGTGGGGCGGGGAGCGTTGGGGTCTCCAGCCAGTAACGCATATCGTTGTTGTACTGGGAGGTGACGGTGCAATACGGTTCAGTACCGACGAAGCGGTGCGTGACGCCAAGTGCCGGGGCCAGGTATTGGCGGAAGATTTTCAGGTCTATTTCGGTGTAGCAGTGGTTAATAACACTCTGCTCTTTGATGAAGTAGCATGGGAAAGTGGCACGGGAAATGATGTATTCCGATCCGCGATGCACGGTTAAACGCGGAATATCTTTGGTTCCTTTGAGTACCAGGTCCAGCCGATCTTCATAGGGAAAGCGTGAGGTGTCTTCTTTTACTAAAAACAGATGCAGCCAGTCGCACTGCGCGGCTGCCTGCTGGATCAGAAAACGGTGGCCGTTGGTGAACGGGTTGGCGTTCATGACGATGCAGCCAATTTTTTGCCCTTCATGGCGCTGTTTGGCCAGCGATTCGGCGTAACGTTTCAGGCGAGTGGTACTGTTTTCCATCAGCACCATAATGCCTGGTACGCTGGTGAGCGTAGAAAAACCACACTGTTTAAACAGCGACTCATACTCGGTTTTGGTATAGATGAAGAGGTGAGTGCAGTGCCGCTCATAGGCGAGATTGATTAGCTCAGTAGCCAGCGTCAGCGCTAAGCCTTCACCGCGTACGGATTCACAGATCGCGACGCATTTAATGATATTTCCAGCGATGCCACCACAGGCAATGAGGCGGTCTTCACGGGTGACGGTGATAAATACTTCAACGGTAGTGTCAACGCTCAAATCATTCTCTTTCAGAAATTGAGCGATAACCGCCATCTTTTTATTTTCTGAGCGTTTAACTTGCGTGAATATATTATTACCTAACATAGTAAAAAGAGCCCCGATGCTATATTTGTTACTGGGTTTCTGTTTTTGTTGCTCTGTTTAGCAACCTGATAACGTTTTTTTTGCAATTGAAGGGAATTGTTTTTTATTACGGAGTATTTCTTTTTTTCCCTGCTGTATACATCGTAAGGAGTATTTTGGAGGCAAATTTTGATTTATTTCACAATAAGTTAGAAGGTTTTAATGTGTTTTATGGTTTTAAGTTTTTTAATTAATTTAATCACCATTCGCGGTGTGGTTTTTATTTGTTTAATTGATTTAAGGTGGGGAATCTGTAACGATCCTGCTTTATTCTTCAACTTGTGAATAGAACATTTTTATTACAAATACAAAATAAGTTGTTGGTTAACGTCGGCAAGGAAAGTTTATGGTAATCCAGAAAAATAAAACACGGTTTTCTTTTTTTCGCAGGCTGGCGTTTCCATTACGTATTTTTCTGCTTATCCTGGTAGTTTCCATTCTTATCATTGCGGCACTGGCAAAATACTTCACCGCCAGCTTTGAAGATTATCTGGCGACGCATGTCCGCGACATGGCGATGAACCAGGCGAAGATCATCGCTTCCAATGACAGCGTTATCGCCGCAGTCAAACACCGCGATTATCAGCGTCTTGCGACCATTGCCGACAAACTGCAAAGTGGAACGGATTTTGACTATGTCGTAATCGGAGACAATCACTCGATTCGTCTTTACCATCCGAACCCGGAAAAGATTGGCTACCCGATGCAGTTCACCAAGCCGGGAGCTTTAGAAAAAGGGGAAAGTTATTTCATTACCGGTAAAGGATCTATCGGGATGGCGATGCGAGCGAAAACCCCCATCTTTGATGATGATGGCAAGATTATTGGTGTTGTCTCAATAGGATACCTGATTAGCAAAATTGATAGCTGGCGTTCGGATTTCTTATTGCCGATGGCCGGGGTGTTTATTCTGCTGCTACTGTTACTCATGCTGCTCTCCTGGTTTTTTGCTGCACACATCCGCCGTCAGATGCTCGGTATGGAACCCAAGCAAATTGCTCGCGTGGTCCGTCAGCAGGAAGCGCTGTTTAGCTCAGTGTATGAAGGTTTGATTGCCGTTGATCCTGAAGGATTCATCACGGCAATTAATCGCAGTGCGAGAAAAATGCTGGGGCTGTCATCGCCAGGACGGCAATGGCTGGGAAAACCGATTGATGAGGTTGTTCAGCCCGCGGACTTCTTTACTCAGCAGATTGCGGAGAAACGTCAGGATGCGATGGTGAATTTTAATGGGTTGAGCGTTATTGCCAACCGTGAAGCTATCCGCTCTGGTGACGAATTACTTGGGGCGATTATCAGTTTTCGCAGCAAAGATGAAATTGCTACCCTCAATGCGCAATTAACGCAAATTAAACAATACGTTGAGAGCCTGAGAACGCTACGCCATGAACACCTGAACTGGATGTCTACGCTCAACGGCCTGCTGCAGATGAAAGAGTACGATCGGGTGCTGGAGATGGTTCAGGGAGAATCTCAGGCTCAGCAGCAGCTCATCGATAGTTTACGCGGCTCATTTGCCGATCGTCAGGTTGCTGGTTTGCTGTTTGGTAAAGTGCAGCGTGCGCGGGAATTAGGGTTAAAAATGATCATTGTTCCCGGTAGTCAACTACATCAACTCCCTGAGGGGCTGGATAGCACAGAGTTTGCAGCAATTGTTGGTAATCTGCTTGATAATGCATTCGAGGCCAGCTTACGTACCCAGCAAGGGAATAAGGTCATCGAACTCTTTTTGAGCGATGAAGGGGATGAGGTGATCATAGAAGTGGCCGATCAGGGCTGCGGTGTGCCGGAAGCATTGCGTGAAAAAATATTTGAACAGGGTGTGAGTACCCGTACCGATGAACCAGGTGAACATGGCATCGGTTTGTATCTGATTGCAAGTTATGTGAGGCGCTGTGACGGGGTTATTACACTCGAAGATAATGATCCCTGCGGTACTTTATTTTCTCTATTTCTTCCGAAAGTGAAAAAAAACGATGACGGAACCATTAACGCTATTGATCGTTGAGGATGAAACGCTACTGGCGGAAATGCATGCTGAATATATTCGCCATATACCTGGCTTCAGCCAGATATGGCTGGCGGGTAATCTTGAGCAGGCGAGGATGATGATTGAGCGTTTCAAGCCGGGGTTGATTCTTCTGGACAACTATTTACCGGACGGCAAGGGCATCACCTTACTACATGAGCTGACCCAGGCGCGTTATCCTGGCGGTGTGGTGTTTACGACGGCTGCCAGCGATATGGACACAGTTTCAGAAGCCGTGCGTAGCGGGGCTTTTGATTACCTGGTTAAACCGATTGCTTATGAGCGCCTGGGACAGACGCTTACGCGCTATCAGCAGCGCAGACGCATGCTGGCAGGTAACGACAGCGCCAGTCAGCGACAGATTGATGAAATGTTTAATGCCTACGCGCGCGGAGAGCCGAAAGGAGATCTGCCCACGGGTATTGATGCCTTAACGCTGAATGCGGTGTTGAAATTATTTACCGACCCAACGGTACATCATACAGCGGAAACGGTAGCACAGGCGTTAACCATCAGTCGCACAACCTCAAGACGTTACCTGGAATATTGTGCCGGCCGCCATTTGATTATTGCGGAGATTATTCACGGTAAGGTAGGAAGGCCGCAGCGTATTTACCACGGTGGCTGATACCGTCATCCTTTAAGCTGCCTCTTTGCTGGCTGCCTTTAGAAACCTCAGTCACATCGTTATCTATGTGACTGGGGATGTCCTCACTTGCTGCCTCAATGCAGCTTAAATGATTTTGCGTATCAAGGTCGGATATTAACTGATCGCGTTAACCACCAATTACAGCGGACGTTGCAGGCACCATCACTTCAGTTGCGATAATCACAATCAACAACCCGACCATGACCGGAACAGAAGTCCGTTTTACCACTTCAAACGGTGAAATCTTCGCCATGCCCGCGACAGCCACAACCACGCCAGATACCGGGGAAATTGTGCGTCCAAGGTTTGATGCTTGCAGCATCGGGATGGAGAGGTATGCCGGGTTAATACCGGAAGAGTGTGCCAGTTTAGGGATCATCTCAACGAAGGCATAGAATGGCGCGTTACCGGAGCCGGTGGTCATTGCTGCCAACATGGTCAGAATAACCAGTACCAGCATCAGAATAATACTTGCTGAACCAAACGATGTAGCGATAGAAATCAGACTCTGGATAAAGCCGATAGTGCTGAGACCCTGGGCAAAAACACCGGCCGCGACTAACAGCATAACCACGTTAGCAAAGGCATCCGCCATTCCGCGATAGGCGACTTCCAGACCTGAGAACACCTTCTGGGTATTGAATCCACGCACAAACTCCAGAACCGCAGCGATGAGCATGCAGAGGACCAGAATAGTGATGATGTGCAATTGTGGACCCCATTTGCCATCAAAAATCAGTACGCCAACGATAGGGGTAAACGGCAAAATGGCATAAAAAGACGGAGCAGTTGTGGTGATCTCGGCCACGTCTAACATTTCGTGTGAGATGTTCTCTTTTTTATCCAGATAGCGCTGCCAGAAAAAGTGCGCAATAGCCATACCGATAATGGCGGCGATGGAAATTGGCAATGTTGTTTTAAACGCGAAGTCGATCAGCGGCATTTCTGCTGCTTTTGCTGCCAGAACCACATCCCCTGAGGTTGGAGAAAGAATGATGGCGGCAGGAGATGCACAAATGGCTGCTGCAGCACCGCGGCTGATTCCAACGTTAACCATGACCGGAAATAGCGTCGCCATCAATAATACACCCAGCCCTGTCGCGGAGGAGACTGCCAGTGACATCAGGCAGGCAACAAAATAAGCGGCAATCATCAGAATATAAGGCGAGTTGATATATTGCAGAGGTTTCGAGGCCAGCTTAACGACCATATCGTTCGCGCCAATATGCGTCATATAGGCGGCAAAACCGCATAGCATCATAATCATCATGCCGAGATCGCCACCACGGCTCATCAGCAAAATTTTAATATATTCAACAATGTCTGTCGCTGTATAGCCAGTCGTTGCCGCGCTGGAAGGCAGAACTTTGTGTCCCATCAGGGCGCTGACAATCAGTAAAACCAGACCACCGACAAACAGTACACCGGTCGCCGAATAACCTTTAATGATGTAGCGTGCTACACCCACAATAACCACAACCCCAATAAGGAGTTCAATAAATGTCAACATTGTTTCCCCTGTCGCGTAAACGCCCAGAAAGTAAAAAATAAAAAAGAGCATAAAGTGGAGTCAGAATGTGCCTAATAAACGGTCATCGCTTGCTGATTAAAATCAATAAAGATACGGATTAAACCGATGGCCAAGGCATTTTTCAAACATAGCCGATGAAAAGGGAATATCGCAATAAAAAAAGAGTGAGGTGCAGTTGTTGTACGCTATTTGATGCGCTATTGATATTATTGTGTTAATAAATTGTAGAATTATTTGGAGGGTACTCGTAAAACAAGCAATCCAGGTTAATAAAAGTTACGAGTTACATGCGAAAAGGCTTAGTAAATATATGGATAATAACCATTAAATTATACGCTATAGAATAATCTGATTTTTTAAAATAGTATTTTTTGTTAAGCTGTCATTAAGGTTGAGTTTGCTACAATTAATCTTAAATTTCTGGACGGTAATTAAGTTGTGATTGTCGCTAAACGATATTTATTCATTTTTTCATTTCTTTTTATTCAGTTAACTATTATTCCTCAGGCCTATGCGGAAGATAAAGGCTGGTTTGATACTTTTAAAGATAATGTCAGTGAAACCTGGCAGCAGCCGGAACATTATGAGCTGTATGTGCCCGCTATTACCTGGCATGCGCGCTTTGCCTACGATAAAGATAAAACAGATCGCTACAATGAACGTCCCTGGGGGGCTGGATTTGGTCAGTCGCGTTGGGACGATAAAGGCAACTGGCACGGACTTTATATTATGGCCTTTAAGGACTCCTACAATAAGTGGGAGCCGATTGGCGGCTATGGCTGGGAAAAAACCTGGCGACCACTGGTTGATGATAACTTCCATATGGGATTGGGTTTTACGGCGGGCATGACTGCTCGTGATAACTGGAACTACATCCCGGTGCCCGTGTTGCTGCCGCTGGCATCAATCGGTTATGGCCCGGCAACGTTTCAGATGACCTACATTCCAGGAACGTATAACAACGGAAATGTCTACTTTGCCTGGCTACGTTTCCAGTTTTAAGGGGCTACCTGTATTGTCAGTTGGAATATTAAAATCCCTTTAATAACAAAATGATATGAACTTTACCTGAAAAATAACGCGACATTTATCACTTTTTGGCAAGGTTTGACTGGACAAACAGCACCACAATTGTTGTACTGATACCCGACACAGCATTTGTGTCTATTTTTCATGTAAAGGTAATTTTGATGTCTAAGATTAAAGGTAACGTTAAGTGGTTTAATGAGTCCAAAGGATTCGGTTTCATTACTCCGGAAGATGGCAGCAAAGACGTGTTCGTACACTTCTCTGCAATCCAGACCAATGGTTTTAAAACTCTGGCTGAAGGTCAGCGTGTAGAGTTCGAAATCACTAACGGTGCCAAAGGCCCTTCTGCTGCAAACGTAACCGCTCTGTAAGCATACGACAGCAAGAATTCAAAACCCGCTTAATTGCGGGTTTTTTTTGTCTTCAATGTGCGGTGGAGGCGGAAACCAACCAGAATGCCAGTGCCGTCATCGCAAACGACCCCAGCAGATTAATCAGCACATTCACCATCGCCCAGCCAAAGCGTCCATCCTGCAGTAAAAACACCACTTCTGCGGAGAATGTAGAGAATGTTGTCAGCCCTCCACAAAAGCCCGTGGTAATTAGCACTTTCCACATTGGGTCAATGTGGGTCATGCGATTGAACCACGCCAGCCCCATGCCAATGATAAACGCGCCAATAAGGTTTGCAGCCAGCGTACCTAAGGGAATGGCTTGATGAAGCGGGTTAAACCGCATACTCAACATCCATCTTGCAACGCTACCTGTACCACCACCTATAAAAACAGCTAATAGAAGTTGTAACACGGCATAATCCTGCTATTTGATTTTATACTCATCATACTTCAGGTTGTTGATGCGTTGACTGCGCACTTTCATCCCAGTCACATAGTTATCAATGCGCCAGGGGACTCGTGCGCTTGCCGCAACCTGAAGTATGTAGAGTATACAGGGCGAATGTAACGCTGAGTCATTATTGTTGATGAGCTTAACAAATTTTTCTGGAGGGAATATGTTCGTTGCAGCAGGGCAATTTGCCGTCGGTCCCTCATGGGAGAAAAATGCAGAAACGTGCGCCTTATTGATGTCACAGGCTGCCAGAGAGGGCGTATCGTTGCTGGTACTGCCTGAAGCACTGCTGGCTCGTGACGATCTTGACCCGGATCTGTCCGTGAAGTCTGCTCAACTATTAGAGGGGGGATTTCTGACGCGGTTGTTACGTGAAAGCGCACAAAACGATATGACAACGATTCTGACCATTCATGTACCTTCATTGCCTGCCCGGGCGTTTAACATGTTAGTTGCTCTACGAAGAGGAAAGGTTGTTGCCCATTATGCGAAATTGCATCTCTACGATGCCTTTTCGATTCAGGAGTCGCGTAATGTGGATGCAGGCGACGCCATAGCGCCGCTGTTGGACGTAGACGGGTTAAAGGTAGGGTTAATGACCTGCTATGACTTACGCTTTCCTGAGCTGGCGTTAGCCCTCGCTTTGCAGGGGGCAGAAATCCTCGTCTTACCTGCGGCATGGGTTAGGGGATCTATGAAAGAACATCATTGGGCTACGCTGCTGGCGGCAAGAGCGCTGGATGCCACCTGCTACTTGATTGCGGCAGGAGAGTGCGGTAATAAGAATATCGGTCAAAGCCGGGTGATCGATCCCTTTGGCGTGACCATTACTGCCGCTGCAGAGACACCCGCGCTGATTATGACAGAGGTTTCGGCTGAGCGGGTGAGGCAAGTCAGGGCGCAACTTCCGGTGTTACGTAACCGGCGCTTTGCGCCACCGCAATTATTATGACGTTTTTTTAAACAAGGCTTGATTCACCTTGTTACAGATTGCTATTGTGTGCGCGCGTCGAAAGGCCGTTAATATTCTCAGGTTAATATGGCGCTTATGCAGCCTGGTTTAAGTCAAGAAGGTATCTATGGGTGAGATTAGTATTACCAAACTGCTGGTGGTTGCCGCACTGGTCGTTCTGCTGTTTGGTACCAAGAAGTTACGTACACTGGGTGGAGACCTGGGAACGGCAATTAAAGGCTTCAAAAAAGCGATGAACGATGAAAATGCCGATGCGAAGAAAGATGCTGACGGTAGCGTTCAGGCTGAGAAGCTTTCTCATAAAGAGTAATGTCTGGAAGACCATTGCTCTGGATGAAAAAAAACCGGCAATTTGCCGGTTTTTTATTGCTGAAATGTAAGCGAGTATTACGCGATTACTTAACTTCCAGCCCTTTTGCCTGCATATCTGCATGGTAAGAAGAGCGAACAAACGGACCGCAGGCGGCATGGGTAAAGCCCATCGCCATTGCTTCGGCTTTCATTTCATCAAACTCATCCGGGCTAACATAGCGCTGAACCGGCAAATGGTGACGGCTTGGCTGCAAATACTGCCCCAGCGTCAACATCGTTACGCCATGACGGCGCAGATCGCGCATAACTTCAATGATTTCGGCATTGGTTTCACCCAGACCCACCATCAGACCTGATTTGGTTGGGATCTCCGGATGCGCTTCTTTGAAACGTTCCAGAAGTTTCAGCGACCAGTTGTAATCAGCACCCGGACGAACGTTGCGGTAAATACGCGGCACGTTCTCGAGGTTGTGGTTGAATACATCTGGCGGGGTTGCCGTAAGGATATCCAGCGCGCGATCCATACGACCACGGAAGTCCGGTACCAGCGTTTCGATTTTAATCGTAGGGCTTTTCTCACGGATAGCAGTGATGCAGTCAGCAAAGTGCTGAGCGCCACCATCACGCAGATCGTCACGGTCGACTGAGGTGATGACGACATAGCGTAGCGCCATGTCTGCAATTGTCTGAGCCAGTTTTAATGGTTCGTTGGCATCAGGGGCAACCGGACGTCCATGGGCAACGTCACAGAACGGACACCGGCGGGTACAAATTGCGCCGAGGATCATAAAGGTTGCGGTTCCGTGATTGAAACATTCAGCCAGGTTAGGGCAGGAAGCTTCTTCGCACACAGAGTGCAGGCCATTTTTGCGCATTGCTGCTTTGATGCCCTGGATGCGAGTGGAGTCCGCTGGAAGTTTTATTTTCATCCATTCCGGTTTACGCAGCAGGGCTTCGCGCTCTGTTGCCACATTTTTTACCGGGATAAGAGCCATCTTATCGGCATCGCGGTATTTAACACCGCGTTCCATCACAATGGGTTTACTCATAGCGTGCGTGTTCCAGTTGCGAATAACGAAGGAAAGCGTTTCAATTCAAGGGAATGTTGTATTTATCAACTATTTTTGAATTAGTGATACGCAGTATATCATTGAAACGGGCCATAAAGCAGCCTGACAGGCTGGCAAAATGTAAAATAGTTGTTGTTTTGTGCCATTTGCCCAACATTTGCTGTGGCAAAGTATGCCCCGCTTTTCAGACGTCACTTTGATCGTATGACCTGTCATATCCAGGTCCTTCAATGCGCACGTTTAGTCCGATATATATTCATGAGGCGGGTTGCCCAGCAGCGCTAAGATGTTTGCTAACAAGCGAGGGCGGACGCTCTCTGTTGTTGCATTACTATCCCACTGCGATACCTTCGCCATCTCCATCCCGGCATAGCCGCAAGGATTGATGCGCTGGAAAGGTGACAAATCCATATCCACATTTAACGCTAAACCGTGAAATGAACATCCTTTACGGATACGTAACCCTAACGAGCAGATTTTCTTTTCACCAACATAAACGCCTGGCGCGTCGGCTCGCGGGTGAGCGTCGATGCCCATTTCAGCAAGGGTGTTAACAACAGTGTTTTCCAGCAGCGTGACCAGTTCGCGTACACCCAGCTTACGTCGCTTCAGGTTCAACAGAACATACATAACCTGCTGGCCTGGTCCGTGGTATGTCACCTGACCGCCACGGTCGCTCTGGATAACCGGAATATCCCCCGGCATCAGTACGTGCTCTGCTTTACCTGCCTGACCCTGAGTAAAGACAGGATAATGCTCTACAAGCCAGATTTCGTCATGGCTGTTTTCATCGCGGGTATCGGTGAATTCGTGCATGGCCAGAGAGACTGGCTCGTAAGGCTGAAGACCAAGCTGGCGGACAAGAATTTTATCCTGATACAAAACGGCATCTCCGTAGATACTCGTCGTCTTTCAAGTGGCAGGTAGGGTGTTGGCGCTAACTCACACCAGTCACTTACTTGAATAAGCTCCCGGGGATTCGCTGTCTTACCGTCTTGCTGCAACTCGAAATTCAGAGTAGAGAATGTAAAAGAGGGGAAAAGTATATCACAGGGGTGGGGGAGAGAGGTTACCCGAGCGGAGTGCTCCGGGTAACCGACAGGCTTTTACAGCACCATACGAACGATGTCGATATTGCCTAATTCTTCGTACAGTGTTTCAACCTGCTCAATGTGCGTAGCAGTGATCGTAATAGAGACCGAGTGGTAGTTGCCTTTGCTGCTCGGTTTTACCGTTGGGGAGTAATCACCTGGCGCATGGCGCTGTACCACTTCAACCACCTGATCAACCAGCTCAGGCAACGCCTGCCCCATTACTTTGTAAGTAAATGGAGTAGGGAATTCAAGCAGTTCGTTAAGTTTGGTTTTCATGTCAGCTCCGGCGTTACATCAAAAAATAATAACTCCCACGCTGAGTGGGAGTTATCTGGATACCTAGTATATGGGGACGTAAATCACACTTTCAAGTGTTCAATTTTTAGCCAAACCAGTGATGGAACATTAATTTAATGTAATCAATGATTTTACCAAAGAAGTTACCTTCCGGGATTTCCTGCAGTACAACCAGTGGACGTTGTTCAATGGTTTTCCCATCCAGCTGGAAGTTAATAGTGCCGACAACCTGGTTTTTCTGCAGCGGAGCATGCAGTTCAGTTGTATTCAGAACATAGCTCGCTTTCAGGTCTTTCATACGGCCGCGCGGAATAGTCAGGTAGACATCTTTATCAACGCCTAACGATGCACGATCTGTATTACCAAACCAGGCTGGTTCAGAAGCGAACTCTTTGCCGACTTTCAGCGGATTTACGGTTTCAAAGAAACGGAAGCCCCAGGTTAGCAGTTTTTTGCTTTCGGTTTCACGGCCTTTATAGGTGCGACCACCCATGACTGCGGAGATCAGACGCATCTGACCTTCGGTTGCCGATGCCACGAGGTTATAACCAGCCTTATCGGTGTGACCGGTTTTAATCCCGTCAACATTCAGGCTGTTATCCCACAGCAGACCGTTACGGTTTAGCTGACGGATGCCGTTAAAAGTGAACTCTTTTTCTTTATAGATAGAGTATTCATTAGGCACGTCGCGGATCAGTGCCTGACCAATCAACGCCATATCGCGTGCAGAGCTGTACTGACCTTCAGCATCCAGGCCATGAACGGTCTGGAAGTGGGTGTTTTTCAGCCCCAGCGCATTCACATAGCTGTTCATCAGACCGACGAAAGCATCCTGGCTACCGGCAGAGAAATCGGCCATTGCTACACAGGCATCGTTACCTGATTGCAGGTTAATCCCACGGATCAGCTGTGAAACGGGAACCTGCATACCCGGCTTGAGGAACATCAGGGATGAACCTTTAAATACCGGGTTTCCTGTAGCCCACGCGTCATTGCCGACGGTGACCAGATCGGTTTCTTTGAACTTGCCTGCTTTCATTGCCTGGCCGATGACGTAGCTGGTCATCATTTTGGTCAGGCTGGCGGGATCGCGGCGTGTGTCAGCATTTTGTTCTGCCAGAACTTTGCCTGAATTGTAATCGATCAGGATATACGACTCCGCATCGATCTGCGGAACGCCCGGGATCATGGTTTTGATATTCAGGTCATCGGCATGGGCAGCAGAGAGAGAGGCTGCGCAGAGAGCCGCGGTGAGCGCCATGCGCTGCACGAAACGAGCGGAAAAAGTGGTCTTCATGGTCTGAACTACGACGTCCGTGATGAAATTAAAAAAAGTGCCCTACTATAGCAAATGCGTAACTTACAGGCATCCGACTTTCCGCGTGACTTTGTTAATGTCATTTACAGAAATTGACAACTCGGATACCTGGTTTACGTTACTACACGCCGGTGATGAAGGACTGTAATTGTGCTTCGGATTGAAGACGTTGCTGCAACGTAGAGGCTTCAGCTTTGCTGGCGAACGGCCCCATCTGAATACGCCAAACGGCACCGTTTTGTACCACACGGCCCGGAACGCCAAACTGCTGGCTTAAACGTTTCTGATACTGCTGCGCGCGGCTCTGCTCACTGACGGCACCAACCTGAACTACATAACGCCCGTTGGCTGTTGCCGCAGGAGTGACGGCGGCAGCGGGAGCGGATACCGGAGCGGTTGAGGTGACTGGCGTAGCGACAGTGGGCTGTGGAGCAGGCGTTGGTTCGCTGCCTTCCAGCACACCAGCGGCGAGCGTCGTTGGTGCACCGAGGAAACCACCGCTATTAACCGGCGCGCCGGTTGGGTCATCGCTTTTCAGCGTTGAATTACTGATAGGGCGGATATCCGTTTGCGGCTGACCTGCATCCGGCGCGGAAGGCATACTGCCACCACCGCTCAAATCTGGACGTGAGGGCAGGGCGTATGTTTGTTTCGCAACAGTCGTACAGGCCATACCGGGGCCTGACAAAGAACCATCCGGCGCGACGATAATAGGATCTACGCGCACTTTGGTGTTGTTCGAGGTGTTCAGGCGATCGGCGGATGCACGCGAAAGAGAGATGATGCGATCGTTACCATAAGGGCCGCGATCGTTAATGCGCACCACGATCATCCTGCCATTGGCCAGGTTAGTTACCCGGGCATAGCTTGGGATCGGTAGTGTCGGATGCGCCGCAGTCAACTGCATCGGATCGAACGCTTCCCCTGAAGCGGTTAAATTGCTACCAGGTTCCGCATCGTAAATAGCAGCCAGACCGGCCTGACTGAAGCGAGAGGGATCCTGGACTATCTTGTAACTCTTACCGTCACGCTGATAATCCTGATTCGCCGTCGGGTTCAGGGGTTCAAAGCGCGGATCGGCCCCGCTGATTTCAACAATCGGACCATTACACACCGCAGGCTGCGGCGCGACAGCAACCTGTTGCTGACCATCATCATTCGAACATGCCGCGAGCATTCCTGCTGCGATGCAGATTCCAAGCCACTGCTTACGCATTGCGTACCCCTTACACGCTTTTCGACAACATTTTTCTATGGGTGTGGATCGACATGACAATCCCGAACCCGGCCATCAGCACTATCAGTGCAGAGCCTCCGTAACTGACCAGTGGGAGTGGAACCCCTACAACGGGCAGAATACCGCTCACCATACCAATATTTACGAAGACATAAACGAATAATATCAACATTAAACCGCCAGCCATGACGCGACCAAAGGTCGTTTGCGCTCGGGCAGCGATCCATAATCCGCGCATAATCAGCAGAATGTACAGCGTCAGCAGTATTAATATCCCGACCAGGCCAAGCTCTTCGGCTAAAACGGCAAAGATAAAGTCCGTATGACGCTCGGGTAAAAACTCCAGCTGTGACTGCGTTCCGTGTAGCCAGCCTTTACCGCGCAGACCGCCGGAACCAATAGCAATTTTAGACTGAATAATGTGATAACCCGCACCCAGCGGATCGGTTTCTGGATCGAGAAGCATCATTACACGCTGGCGCTGGTAATCATGCATCAGGAAGAACCAGAGTATCGGGATAAACGCTGCGACCAGTACAACGGCGACGCCGATTAAACGCCAGCTTAAGCCTGACAGGAACAGAACGAACAAACCGGAAAGGGCAACCAGGATAGAGGTTCCCAGGTCAGGTTGCGCGGCAACCAGCAAGGTAGGCATGAAAATCAATACCAGCGCAATGGCGGTATTCTTCAGCGATGGCGGACAAACATCACGGTTAATAAAGCGAGCCACCATCAGTGGAACGGCAATCTTGGCAATTTCAGAGGGTTGAAAACGCACGATGCCCAAATCGAGCCAACGCTGCGCGCCTTTGGAAATCGCGCCGAATGCATCCACCGCGACCAGCAGGATGATACAGATGATATAGAGATAGGGCGCCCAGCCTTCATAAACCCTGGGGGGGATTTGCGCCATTACCACCATGATCACCAGACCCATCGCGATCTGGCCTACCTTGCGCTCCATCATGCCAATATCCTGGCCGCTGGCGCTCCAGATAACCAGCGAGCTGTAAACCAGCAGCGCCAGCAAAATGAGTAACATAGTGGGATCGATATGAATTTTATCCCAGAATGTCTTTTTGTTCGGATTATCCGTCACGATTATTGGTCCTCAGCTGCTGCAACCGCTGGGTTTTCCGCAGGCAGATTGGTGTTGTTGTCGCCCAACATAATGTGGTCAAGGATCTGGCGCATGAGTGTACCTACAGCCGGACCGGCGCCACCGTTTTCGAGGATCATCGCGACGGCGACCTCTGGTTTATCGTAGGGCGCGAATGCCGTCATCAGCTTATGGTCGCGTAAACGTTCGGCGATTTTATGCGCATTATAGGTTTCGTTGGCTTTCAGACCAAAGACCTGCGCAGTACCGGATTTCGCGGCAATTTTGTACGGTGCGCCAGCAAAATATTTGTGTGCGGTACCGTTGGGGCGGTTCGCTACGCCGTACATACCGTCTTTGGCGATTTCCCAGTAACCGGAGTGAATGTCACCGACGGGAGGTTCATGCGGCTGTACCCACGGCACTTGCTTGCCGTTTTCCGCTGTGCTCATCAGCAGATGTGGGACTTTGACCATGCCGTCATTGATAAGGATCATCAGCGCCTTACTCATCTGGATAGGGGTTGCTGTCCAGTAGCCCTGACCGATACCGACCGGAATTGTATCACCCTGGTACCACGGCTTTTTAAACCGTTTTTGCTTCCATTCGCGGGTAGGCATGTTACCTGCGCGCTCTTCGGCGAGATCGATGCCAGTGTAATGGCCGTAGCCAAATTTACTCATCCACTCCGAAAGTCGATCTATCCCCATATCATAGGCGATTTGATAGAAAAACGTATCTGCCGACTCTTCCAGAGAGCGGGTGATATTCAGATGACCATGGCCCCACTTTTTCCAGTCACGGTAGCGTTTTTCAGAGCCGGGCAACTGCCACCAGCCTGGATCGAACAGGCCGGTATTACGGGTAATCACGCCCGCGCTTAACGCGGAAACCGCCACGTAAGGTTTAACCGTTGAAGCAGGGGGGTAAACACCTTGCGTCGCGCGGTTAACCAACGGGGTATTGGGATCGTTAAGTAACCCTGAATAATCTTTGCTGGAGATACCATCTACAAACAGGTTAGGATCGTAGCTGGGCATTGAAACCAGCGCCAGTACACCACCGGTGCGCGGGTCTGTTACGACAACGGCGGCGCGGCTACCCGCCAGCAGCGTTTCGATATACTGCTGAAGCTTCAAATCAAGCGTGAGATAAATATCATGCCCGGCCTGCGGTGCGACCTCTTTTAACTGGCGAATGACGCGACCACGGTTGTTTACTTCAACTTCTTCATAACCGGTCTGGCCGTGAAGTACATCTTCGTAATAGCGCTCGATACCCAGTTTGCCAATATCGTGGGTGGCAGCATAGTTGGCCAGCTTGCCGTCTTTATCCAGGCGTTCAACGTCTTTATCGTTGATCTTTGATACGTAGCCAATAACGTGAGTCAGCGCTGAGCCGTAGGGATAGTAACGGCGTTTGTAGCCTTTTACTTCGACGCCAGGAAAACGGTACTGATTAACGGCGAATCGCGCCACCTGCACTTCCGTCAGGTTTGTTTTCACTGGGATTGAAGTGAAGCGATGGGAACGTGAACGCTCTTTCTTAAAGGCGGCAATATCGTCGTCATTCAGATCAACCACGCTCCGTAGCGCGTCCAGTGTTTGCTGAACGTTATCGACCTTCTCCGGCATCATTTCTATTTGATAGATGGTGCGGTTTAGGGCGAGGGGAATGCCGTTGCGGTCATAAATGATGCCGCGGCTGGGCGCGATAGGCACCAGTTTGATACGGTTTTCGTTTGAGCGGGTCTGATAATCAGTGAAACGAACGATTTGCAGATTATAAAGGTTGGCGATCAGCACACCGGTGAGCAGCAAAATCCCCAAAAAAGCAACCAGCGCCCGACGCACAAACAGCGCGGACTCAGCCGTATAGTCGCGAAAAGAATTCTGTAGTTTCATCCGCTGCTTAATCTACTCAAGACTCAATGATCACTCACGGTGATATGGATGGTTGGTGGTAATGCTCCACGCCCTGTACAGACTCTCTGCTACCAGTACCCGAACAAGCGGGTGAGGAAGGGTTAATGCAGAGAGTGACCAGCTTTGTTCCGCTGCGGCTTTACAGGCTGGGGACAGCCCTTCCGGTCCGCCAATCAGGAGACTGACATCACGACCATCCAGTTTCCAGCGTTCCAGCTCGGTTGCCAGCTGTGGCGTATCCCAGGGTTTCCCGGGAATATCGAGGGTGACGATGCGATTTTTGCCTGCGGCAGCCAGCATCTGTTCACCCTCTTTGTCGAGAATGCGTTTTATATCCGCGTTCTTGCCGCGTTTTCCTGCCGGGATTTCGATAAGCTCAAAGGGCATGTCTTTTGGAAACCGGCGGAGATACTCCGTAAACCCGGTTTGCACCCAGTCAGGCATTTTTGTACCCACAGCGACAAGTTGCAGCTTCACGCATTAACTCCAGAGTTTTTCCAGTTCGTACAGGCGACGGCTCTCTTCCTGCATAACGTGGACAATCACATCGCCGAGGTCAACAACGATCCAGTCAGCTACGTTCTCGCCTTCTACGCCAAGCGGCAACAGGCCAGCTGCGCGGGATTCCTGAACAACGTGGTCAGCGATAGACATGACATGGCGGCTGGACGTGCCAGTGCAGATAATCATGCAGTCAGTGATACTGGATTTGCCCTGAACGTCTAAGGCGATGATGTCTTGACCTTTCAGGTCATCAATTTTGTCGATTACAAAATCCTGGAGTGCTTTACCCTGCAAGTGTTCCCCCTGGGTGAAAAGAGTTAAAAACGTCTGTTAGTATACCTGAACCAGAGGCGATATCGGGACAAATGTCTCCGAAAGCGCTTTTGAAGTGCGCTATCATCCCACCCCACGCAACAGAATGCATCGCCATTTTTGTAAAACAATTTCTGCAAAGCTCTGAAGGGCGGGAAAAGTCAGGCTGCGGAGAATAGCAGCCTGTCATGGGGTGTCAATGGGCGAAAGGCTCCTGAGCAGAAAAAACAGAGCTTTCACTCACCTTCGTGCCAAACTGCCCGGCTGTTCAGGACTTTCAGCACGGCAAAACTGTCACAGAAATCAATCGCGCTCCAGCAACCTTGTTCGACGCGAAAATGCCACATTGACGCCGCAGGCATTGACAGAAGACGGGCGATCAACACGCTCAAAACACCCTGATGGCTGACCACAAGCAGGTTCTCGCTTTCTTTATAATCAGCCAGTTGTGCAATAAACCGTTCAACGCGTTGTGAAAACGCCTGAAATCCTTCGCCATTGGTCGGCGTTGCATTTTGCCAGTCGTTACACCATATGGCGTAATTCTCTGCGTCCTCACGCGCAAGGTCGCGATGATGACGCATTTCCCAGTCGCCAAAGAACATCTCGTTTAGCTCAGGCATAATACGTAGCGGAACGTCGCGATCCGCCAGGATCAACTGTGTCGTATGGCGAGCTCGCTCAAGTTCACTGCACAGCACGTGTTCAACAGGAACGTTGCGTAACAGCGTCGATAACGTTTTGGCCTGAGCAATTCCCCGCTCAGTCAACGACGTAGGCGCATGGCCGCTGTATAATCCGGCCACATTGGCTTCGGTTTCTCCGTGGCGTACTAACCAAAGTCTCATTGTTTCCTCGTGAGGCTATTCGCACAAAATATGATGTTTGCCCTGATTGCGCAGAGATTTTTCAATAAAATACTCTTTTTTAAGTGGAGCGGCACGATGTCTTTATTGAAGAGCGCGCATGGCGGGAACACACGAGAAGCCGCAGCATTGTTGGGCATCCCGCCTGAGCAATTGCTGGATTTTAGCGCGAATATTAATCCGCTGGGTATGCCAGCAAGTTTAAAACGCGCGCTGATCGACAATTTGGATTGCGCTGAACGTTACCCGGATGTCGAATACGCCCATCTGCACGCTGCACTGGCGGAGCATCACCACATTCCGTCCTCGTGGATCCTCGCCGGAAACGGTGAAACAGAGTCAATCTTTACGCTGGTTAATAGCCTGAAGCCGCGCCATGCGATGATCGTTATCCCAGGATTTGCTGAATACCGCCGGGCGCTGCAATGGGGTGAATGCGCAATACATGAATTTGCGTTGCGTGAAGAAGACGGCTGGCAGCTTACTAATGCCATTCTCGATGCGTTAACGCCGCAACTGGACTGCCTTTTTCTCTGTACGCCCAACAACCCTACCGGGCTGTTGCCTGATAATCACCTGCTACAAGAGATCGCAAAACGATGTGAAACCCTCGGAATTGCCCTGATCCTTGATGAAGCGTTTATTGATTTTATTGCTGGTGAGCAGGGATTCATCCCGCTGTTGCAAGCGAATCCACATATTTGGGTACTGCGCTCACTAACCAAGTTTTATGCGATCCCTGGACTGCGTTTGGGGTATCTGATCAACAGCAATGAGCAGGCCGTCGCGCACATGCGCAGTCGGCAAATGCCCTGGTCAATCAATGCATTTGCCGCCCTGGCGGGAGAGATGATCCTGCGGGATAGCGCCTATCAACAGGCAACATGGAAATGGCTGGAGCAAGAAGGGAAGCGTTTTGATCAGCAGTTGAAAAATCAGCCCGGTTTAACGGTTTATCCTGGTCTGGCAAATTATCGCCTGTTGCGTTGCGATCGGGCTGGTATTGATCTGCAAAGATCGCTACTCGAGCAGCATATTTTGATCCGCAGTTGCGCTAACTACCCGGGGCTGGATGCGCGTTATTACCGGGTAGCTGTTCGTGGAGAGGAGGAGAATAACCGTCTGCTGGCGGCATTAAGCCTCACGCTTAACGGTACAGCCCTTGCTGATTGATATAGTCCAGAACGGAACCGGGCAATAAGTCGTCGCATGGCTCGCCCTTTTCGATACGCTCGCGAATAAGCGTGGCGGAAATATTGAACCACGGCGTTTCTGCCAGATAAATCTTTCCTGAGGGAAGGTTGTGTAAGTCATCTGGCGTGTGGGTCAGATGACGTTCCAGCCATTGTTGATGCCGTTCCTGAACCATTTCCAGCGGATACCCCGGACGTCGACATACGATGAGGTGGGTATTGTCCAGGATGGTGTCGGAGTCGTGCCAGGAAGGGAAGGTGAGCAGCGAGTCCTGACCAATAATAAAGGCCAGCGGAACCTCCGGACCTTGCTCCGCGCGCCACTCTTTTAGCGTCTGTGCGGTATAGGAGGCGGTATCACGTTTCAATTCACGTTCATCCAGGATAAACAATGGTTTATCGGCGATTGCCAGTTCAACCATATGCTTACGCTGTGCACTGGAGGCCTCAGGTTGTGCACGATGGGGCGGCACATTATTAGGCATGATGATGACCCGGGAAAGGCCAATCAGATTAGCCAGAATTTCAACGGGTTTAAGATGACCATAATGCACCGGATCAAAGGTGCCACCGAACAGAGCCTGCAATGATTTCATATCAACCATCAATAAATACATCGGCCAGTGGTTTATGGCACAGCAAAAGGGAAAGTCCCTCAAGCTCAGCCCATACTGACTGACCGTAGTCTTGTTTAAGCGTTATTTCCGTACGTGTTAGCAGCGTCACTGCCTGACGTAGCTGCTCTGGAGACAGCCGATTTAGCGCATCTCCCATCATGCCACGACGATTTTGCCACACCCGATGTTTATCAAACAACGTGCGTAACGGCGTATGGGTAGACTGGCGTTTAAGATTTACCAGCAGCAATAGTTCACGCTGCAGAGTTCGCAGCAGAATGACCGGTTCACTACCTTCAAGGCGCAACTGCTGCAAAATGTGCAACGCGCGTTTGCTTTTGCCCATCAGCAGCGCATCCACCCAGTGGAAGGGGGTAAAGTGCGCGGCATCGTTAACGGCTTGCTCCACGCGGGGAAGCGTGAGTTTGCCATCGGGCCAGAGTAATGATAATCGATCCAGCGCCTGTGCCAGCGCTAACAGATTGCCTTCATAGCAATAGCACAATAGCTGGTTGGCGGCGTCATCCAGTTGCAGGTTATTTTGCTTCGCCCTTGCAGCAACCCAGCGCGGAAGCTGTGCCTGCTCTGGTGTCTGGCAACTGATCTGGACCGCATTGCTTGCCAGTCCGCTATACCATGCGGCATTTTCCTGCGCTTTGGTCAGCTTATTGCCGCGAACAATCAGCAGCAGATCGTCATGGAGCAGGGTGACGAGCGTGGCAAGCTGTTCGTTAATCGCTGCATTTGGACCATTTTCGGGCAACTGCAGGAGCAAAGTCTGACGGCTGGCAAACAGGCTCATTGCCTGGCACAGTGAAAAAATAGCGCCCCAGTCGGTGCTGGTGTCGATGGTGAAAGCGTGGTGTTCTTCGAACCCTTGCGTAGCAGCAGCCAGACGAATCGCGTCCTGGCTTTCCTGTAACAGGAGGGGATCGTTGCCCAGTAGTAAATACGCCGCGCGCAGCCCTTCTTTGAGCTGTGCGCGGAGTTGTTCAGGGTACAACTTGAGCATCAGTTACCCAGCGTGGTGGAAACACGCGCCGGAGAAGATGCTGGCGCTGCTGTTTTCGTCACCGCAGGCTGTACATCATCACTGGATGACTGAGCATCGGCGATATGTACGCTTGGCAGCTTACGAATCAACTGTTCGGCTGCTTTGTCATACATCTCTTTGATGATCATATCCTGCTCGTTATCCTTCGCCAGTGCCGCTTGTGGGTTGTCAAAGAACGAACGATAGACTTTAGCGCTGATCGGATAAATATCATGTCCAGGAATCAATACCGAGGCATTGACTGACATCACCATCTGGTATTCAGCCGTTTGACCGTTCTGGAACACAGACGCCGTATCCTGAGAGATGCTGACCGTACCAAGACGTAAGGACGTGACATCTTTACGCATTGAACCGTCTTCAAGCAACTCCACGCCGTTAAGACGCAGCTGATTACGTACCGCGCGGCTTAAGGGGCCGTTCGGATCGCCTGAGTTCAGAATCATAGTTTTCATCGTGGGGGGCACCTGCGTGGTACTACGCAGATGCCAGCCACACCCGGCGGTGACCAGCACCACCAGGGATAACAACAATGTTGTCAGATGTCGCACGCTTCCTCCCGCGCTTAGCCAACGACCAGATTGAGGAGTTTACCTGGTACATAAATCACTTTACGTACGGTAACGCCATCAAGATATTTTGCCACCAGGTGTTCCTGGCCAGCACGTTCACGAACCTGCTCTTCAGTGGCGTTTACCGGAACGGTGATTTTGCCACGTACTTTACCGTTAACCTGGACAACAACCAGCGTAGAGTCTTCGACCATTGCGCTTTCGTCAGCAACAGGCCATGGCGCGTTGTCGATATCGCCTTCGCCTTTCAGCGCTTGCCACAAGGTGAAGCAAACGTGAGGGGTGAACGGGTTCAGCATACGTACAACGGCCAGCAACGCTTCCTGCATCAGGGCGCGGTCCTGTTCGTCTTCGGTCGGTGCTTTCGCCAGCTTGTTCATCAGTTCCATAATTGCCGCAATCGCGGTGTTAAAGGTCTGACGACGGCCGATATCATCGGTAACTTTAGCAATAGTTTTGTGAACGTCACGGCGCAGAGCTTTCTGATCTTCGCTCAGGCTTTCAACGTTCAGGCTGGCAACATCACCCCTGGAGGTGTGCTCATAAACCAGTTTCCAGACACGTTTCAGGAAGCGGTTTGCCCCTTCAACGCCAGATTCCTGCCATTCCAGGGTCATATCAGCCGGAGAGGCAAACATCATAAACAGACGTACGGTGTCCGCGCCGTAACGCTCAACCATCACCTGCGGGTCGATACCGTTGTTTTTAGACTTGGACATTTTGCTCATGCCGGTATACACCAGGTCATGACCTTCCGCGTCCTTCGCCTTAACGATACGGCCTTTTTCGTCGCGCTCAACGATCGCGTCAACCGGAGAAACCCAGTTACGTTCGCCGTTTGCACCAACGTAGTAGAAGGCATCTGCCAGCACCATGCCCTGACACAGCAACTGTTTCGCTGGTTCGTCAGAGTTCACCATGCCCGCGTCACGCATCAGTTTGTGGAAGAAGCGGAAGTAGAGCAGGTGCATGATGGCGTGTTCAATACCGCCAATGTAGATGTCAACCGGCAGCCAGTAGTTCGCGGCTTTAGAGTCCAGCATGCCTTCCTGATACTGCGGGCAGGTATAGCGCGCGTAGTACCATGAAGATTCCATAAAGGTGTCGAAGGTGTCAGTTTCACGCAGCGCAGGCATACCGTTAACGGTGGTTTTCGCCCACTCAGGATCGGCTTTGATCGGGCTGGTGATACCGTCCATGACCACGTCTTCCGGCAGAATAACCGGCAGTTGATCTTCCGGGGTTGGCAGTACGGTGCCATCTTCCAGAGTAACCATCGGGATCGGCGCGCCCCAGTAACGCTGACGGGAAACACCCCAGTCGCGCAGACGGTAGTTGACTTTGCGCTCACCAACCCCTTTAGCGACCAGTTCGTCGGCAATGGCGTTGAACGCGTCTTCAAAGGACAGACCGTCAAATTTACCTGAGTTGAACAGCACGCCTTTTTCAGTCAGAGCCTGTTCGGACAGATCCGGTTCTGAACCGTCAGCAGCCAGAATGACCGGCTTAATGTTCAGACCGTATTTGGTGGCAAATTCGTAGTCGCGCTGATCGTGGCCAGGAACGGCCATTACAGCACCCGTGCCGTATTCCATCAGTACGAAGTTCGCCGCCCATACCGGGATCTCTTCGCCAGTCAGCGGGTGAATCGCTTTAAAGCCAGTGTTGACGCCTTTCTTCTCCATGGTTGCCATTTCGGCTTCGGCAACCTTGGTGTTGCGGCATTCGTCGATGAAAGCCGCCAGTTCCGGATTGTTTGCCGCCGCTTTCTGCGCCAGCGGGTGACCCGCTGCAACCGCCAGATAAGTGGCACCCATAAAGGTGTCCGGGCGGGTGGTGTAAACGGTGAGCGTGTTGTCATAACCGGTGACATCGAAGGTGATTTCCACGCCTTCAGAACGACCGATCCAGTTACGCTGCATCGTTTTCACGGTGTCAGGCCAGTGATCCAGGTTATCCAGGTCGCGCAACAGTTCGTCAGCGTAAGCGGTGATTTTGATAAACCACTGTGGGATCTCTTTACGCTCAACTTTGGTATCGCAGCGCCAGCAGCAACCGTCGATAACCTGCTCGTTCGCCAGTACGGTCTGGTCGTTCGGGCACCAGTTGACCGCAGAGGTTTTCTTGTACACCAGGCCTTTTTTATACAGCTCGGTGAAAAACTTCTGTTCCCAGCGGTAATATTCCGGGGTGCAAGTCGCCAGCTCGCGGCTCCAGTCATAACCGAAGCCCAGCATTTTGAGCTGGTTTTTCATGTAGGCGATGTTGTCGTACGTCCATGGTGCCGGGGCAGTGTTGTTTTTAACCGCCGCGCCTTCAGCTGGCAGGCCGAACGCATCCCAACCAATGGGCTGCAGGACGTTTTTGCCCAGCATACGCTGGTAACGGGCGATCACGTCACCGATGGTGTAGTTACGTACGTGGCCCATGTGTAGTCGACCAGAAGGATAGGGAAGCATAGACAGGCAGTAATACTTCTCTTTGCTCTCGTCTTCGGTAACTTCAAATGTGCGCTTCTCATCCCAGTGAAGCTGTACTTTGGATTCTATCTCTTCCGGGCGGTATTGCTCTTGCATGGCAGCCAGTGGTCCTGTTTTCAATACAGCTACAAACGTAGCTTTAGATGTGGTGTTTCAGATCCGCATAGCATAGCCCAAACGCCCGCGTCAAAACAGCCTTTCGCGCATTCAGCATTGAATTCTCGCAAGGATAAATCTTGCACGAATTTACATACTCTGTGGACAGTCTTGCAAAGCGTTTCGTAAATAACGTCTATTATTATAGACAGTTAACGACCCAGGAGGCGAAGCGATGAACAAGGTTGCTCAATATTACCGTGAACTGGTGGCGTCACTTAGCGAACGTCTGCGCAATGGCGAACGCGACATTGATGCGCTGGTAGACCAGGCGCGCCAGCGCGTTATGCAGACCGGGGAGTTAACGCGAACCGAAATCGATGAGCTGACGCGGGCCGTCAGGCGCGATCTGGAAGAGTTTGCGCTGAGTTATGAAGAGAGTCTCGACGAGGAGACTGACAGCGTCTTTATGCGAGTGATTAAAGAGAGCATCTGGCAGGAGCTGGCGGATATTACCGATAAAACGCAGCTGGAGTGGCGTGAGGTATTCCAGGATCTGAGTCATCACGGCGTGTATCACAGCGGTGAAGTGGTGGGGCTGGGCAATCTGGTGTGCGAGAAATGCCACTTCCATTTAGCGGTGTACACGCCGGACGTGCTGCCGTTATGCCCGAAGTGTGGGCATGACCAATTCCAGCGGCGGCCATTTGAGCCGTAATGCGGCGTAAAAAATGGCCCGGATACTCTCCGGGCCATATGTTTTATACGAGGGGACGCTAACCGGGTTCAGGGAACAATCAGCGTCATGTAAATATTGGTTCTGACATTTCCCGGTACCGCCGCCGACTGGTCGGTCAGATAGGTTAATTTCCCGGCAAAGGTTAACACGATAGAATCATCGCTTCCGCTCGCGGCCGGTAGCGTGTAAGCAGCGAGATTGCGAATCGCACCGTCACTAATATCCCCTCCCGTGCCCATCACCTTCATTTGTACCCCGACGCCTTTCGCCGGATTCTCATCATACGCATCATCCAGCTCATTGGCGAAAACAGTGCCATTATCGCCGTCAACCATTTCGCCTTCAAAACGGATAATAGCCCCGTTGCCATCCGGACCGTTTTTCACACAGTCCCCGGTTATGGTGAGCGTGCTGTTGTTAAATGAGACCCAATTAAAGGTTGGCTGTATTGCCACCTCGCCCATATCGAGATCCATAATTTCTACATTGCCCTTAATGTCACAGGAGGCCTTAATCACCCCAGTGACGCTGATGGGAATATCGACATCCTCCCCCTTTTGCAATTGCGGCCCATACACTGCCAGAGAAGGCGGCAGACAACTGACCCACAGAAGAAGCGCAGCGCCAGAGTATTTGAATAAATAATTGTTCATAGCGTGTCCCTCGCGCATTACTGAATTTTAATGTTCAATACCGCAGTGGATTGAAACTGGCCGGGTTTTATGTCGCCAAATCGGTAGTAGTAGGCGAAGAGATAAAACGAAAGCTTCGGTGAGACAGAGCCGATATCGCCATTCCGCAAATACATCGGTTGGCCGAATATCACATCGACTTTGTTCTCTTCGCTCGTTTCTCCATCCTCATTAATTTTGTACCGGAATGTGGCGCCGAGCCCCTCTGTGTAACCGTCACCTTTTACTGAATCCAGAACGTTATCCGTCCCCGGATGAAGATTGCCCGTATCACTGATTGTGAATTGCACATTCAGATCGCTGTCGCACCTAAAAGGTCCTATCACTTGACGTACCCTCGTTGAGTTAAGCCTTCCAAGACCATCGTGTTCGCCTGGGTCCTCTGCCAAATGGTTGGCCATGACGGTTTGCATAGTAAAGCTAAGCTCCGATGTCGATGGTACATTGCATGTTGCAACAGCACGGGAGCCGCCGCTAATACCAAAGAGAACCGATTCAGAAGGGATACCCTCCTCTCCCCCAGCGCGCACTTTAAGTATGGGTTGCTCGCTAAAAACCCCGCCTTTTGGGTCCTTTGGGCCAATAGCCAAAAACTCATACTTCGGGGATTTGGCAACAGTGAAGTACCGAGGTAGGGTGTCCTCTGAGGCAGGAATCTCCCAACGCCTGGAGGTAAATGACCCGTTGGTTAACACCACGTCCTTTTCCATACCGGAAAAGTTATTCATTGCAATTTCCGCCGTAAGCTTCACCCCGATGCCGGAAATCGACGTTTGCTGCGCATCGTACACCCCCGCAGGGCCGTTGGGGGACACCATCTCCAGCTCTATCCACCCGCCATCTTTATTACACTTGACACGACCGGCAAAGCTGTCACCCACTTTATATGAGGTTATCCCCGGGCTCGGATCGTCGTACTTGTTATAACTCAGCCACACCCCCCCATAATATAAGCCTTCAGTTGATTCCGGATGATCCACCTGACAGTTCGCCAACGCGCTCTGGGAGCATCCTACTGCCAGCGCGCCCACCATGAGTAAAACCAGCTTCCCTTTCATTATTTACATTCTCCTTTGGCCATCGTTACCCCGGTGACCGGCGGTGTCGCCGCACTGTGGTACACCATGCGACAGGATTGATTATTGCCCCACTTCGCCAGCAGCGTGGTGTTATCACTCAGCCCTGCGAGGTACACCTCGCCGTCATTACCGACAATCGCGCTTTGCCCGGCGCCGCTTTCCTGCGTCACCATCGCACCAAACGGCACTACGCTGCCGTTGCTGCGCAGCAAGGTCACCAGCGCTCTTTCACCGACATTTGCCTTGTATTCTGCCCGCACCAGCGCGCCTCGCGTTGGCACCAGCGTCTGGCTGGTTTCTGTCAGATCGATATCTTCCGGCAGCGTTTCGGTATCCAGATTCACTTCGTTTTCACGGTATGGCGTCATGGTGTTCACCACCGTATACCCCCGGAAGTCGGTACGAACCCCGTCGTTATTCGCTACCCGCACACCGGACGCTCCTGCAATTTTCACCAGCGCGTTGGTTTCACCCATCTCCTGTGCCAGCGTTACCCCGTTGGCGTGAGCGATCACCGACCCCGACATACCGTAGTCGGTCCTTTTGCTATAATCATCGTAACTGTAGCCGCCCTGAACTGTACCGTAGGTCCCGTTGTAGGTTGCGCGCAGGCTGCCGTTATAGGTGTTATCGTCGTCGTCAACGTCGACGTAACCTTGCTGCACACTCCAGTTCAGCGCGTCGCCTTCCAGGGCATAGCCGCTAAGTGTGGCAGAGTGAACCGTGTCGCCACCTTTGGTTGAGTTCATGCTGTAGGTCGCCCATGACTTCGGCAGCAGTTTTTCCAGCGGTACGGAGATACTCAGCGAGAAGACTTCATCTTTGCTGTAGCGTTCGCGCCGGTCATAGGATTGGGTGTTCTTGTTGTAGCTGTAGCCCAGGCTGTAGCTCACCGCGCGCCAGTGGTTGTTCCAGCTTACCCGCCAGGAGTTCATCTGTTGCCCGGTGTTCCAGTAATCCTCGCGTACCAGCGAGCCGGATATTGAACCAAAGCTACCGCCAAACGGTTGGCTCAGGCTGATTTCACCCCGGTTACGACGCCGGTCAGGAAGGATAGGGCCGCTGTTACCCCAGGTATCGAGGATGTCCGCCATCTCATAGTAACCGTCACTGTTGTAGCGGTATCCCGCCATGGTGAGGGTTGTGCCCGTTTCCTGGATAGATTTGCTGTAGCGAATGCGTGATGATTGCCCGCGCTCTTTTACCTCTTCATCAATCGGTTCTTCTGGCGTACCCCAGGATTGCGTGACATCCACAGACAGCGCCCCCCAGCCCCCCATATTTTTACCCAGCCCAATGGCCAGCGACTGGTAATGGCTGGCGAACTGCCCACCGCCGTACAGGGTTAGCCCCCAGGGCAGGCCGTAGCTCGCCGAGGCCTGGGTAAACGACGTTTCATTCACCCCTGAATCATCCGGGCGATAGCGCCCGGTGGTTATTGCATAATCCAGCGTGCCTTCACGCTGCAGGTTGGCCAGCGATGCGTACGGCACGACAAAGTTCTGTTCTGAGCCATCCTGCTCTTTTACCGTAACGTATAAATCCCCGGAGCCGCCCGTTGAGTACAAGTCCTTGATGGAGAACGCACCCGCAGAGACATAATTCTGATAAATAACGTAATTGTTCTGCCGGACGATAATCTGCGCGTTAGTACGGGCAATCCCCTGTACTACCGGTGCGTAGCCACGCTGCGAGTCGGGCCGCATGCTATCGTCGCTTTCGATTTGCGCACCGGTAAACGGCACACTGGTAAACACATCGGAATTGGTCATGCTCTCGCCAAGGGTCAGTTGGCTACCCCAGGCCGGAATATTGCGCTGGGCATACGTGTACGCAGAATCCCATTCCTCGCTGCCGTCGTCATTATGGTTCCACGTCGAGTAGTTGCGGATACGCCAGGCACCGATATTCATCCCCGGCCGCAGGTTGGCGTACCGGCTATCAGATATGTCGCCGCCGTGTCGCTGGCGGGTTTCATCGCCGGTGAAGTCATAGTTGAGGATCAGCGCGTTGATTCCTTCATCCCAGTCTTCCGGTGGAATATATCCCCGGATGTCGTTGGCCAGCGCTGCCTGCGGAACGCTTATCTGTAATTGCTGTTTATTAAAATCAAAGAGGGTGGAGAGGCTTTCAATCGCCAGCAGATTCGCGCAGTCATTGCCTTTCTGCGTCAGCGCAGGGTAGGCGGAAACATTGACGCCGTATTTTTTTAGCTGCGCGACGCTGAGGCAAGGGGTTAGCTGGCCGTCATTATCAACGGAGAAGTTTATATTCTGGGTATCAACCCGACGCTTGTTGACCAAAATATCAACGCGATAGTTGCCAGGAGGCTGACCGCCTTTTTCAAATACCGAGAGATCTACCGGCACCTCGCCGGAGCCGGAGTGCTTAAAAAATGCCGAGTTGAAACGCGAAGGCGTGGACATCGCCTTTTTCGTATCCGTGTTGTTTTCAGCCGCGTAAATAGGTGTACAGCTTAATCCACAGGCCAGCATAATTCCCAGCGCCAGCTGGGTTTTATGAAGCGGCGCAGATGTGGTTATTATTTTCATGTCAACCATCCATCAATAAGGATAACTAATCCATCAGTCAAATATGTGTATGGAAATCTTCGCCAACACCACCCTGGTCATTTATTATTGCGAACGATACATCTCCCCCGGTTACGCCTTTCGGTAAATCAAAACGGGCACTTTCGCCTGGGGCCACATAGGTGACGTGTTCCACCTTTTTGCCAGCGACGGTTATTTTGCTGAAGTTAAAATAGTAGGCGGAAGCATTATTCACCTGAATCTGATTTCCAATGCGTTGCCAGGTGAGTTTATTTTTTTGGTTAGCCGGAATGAAGTTATCTAATGACTTTGGACGGTAAATTAATTTAATTACCGTATTTATCGCGATCTGAATGCTGTTGTCCGCTTTTGACTCGCTGGGTATGCCTTTAACATTCAGCCAGAATAAAGATTCTTTATTTTCTGGCAGTGGGGTGGTGAGAATAATGCGCAGTACATTCTTTTGCTTAGGGTCAAGGCGGAACAACGGCGGTGTAATGATAAATGGCGCTTTCTGCGCTTTATTACCATCCGGCATCTCAACCCATGACTGTACTAAATAAGGAGAACTGTCAGGGTTTTCCAGGTTAATGGATGCCTCTTTTTTCGCGCCGTTATAAATGACCCGCGTTCCCATTAACGACACGTTGGCATAGGCACTGGATAAGGTGAATGCGCCTAATAGCATACCGATAATGATTTTTTGAATTCCCTTCATTGCTTATTTCCTCGAAAACCAAAATATAATTACACCAAAGCTCGTTAATTTTGCTTGATTTCAACGGTAACGGTAGTGGCCGTTTTCCCGCTGGTAACTGTGTCACCAATGCGCATATATCCGGCCTCAAGCTGAAACTTAACGTCTTTGGTGGTATCTATATAGTGCAGTGACGATGGCTCACCATCGCCAAGAAATGTGCCGTCCGGATAAAAAGCCCCGGTGGAGTCAACATATTTCAGGTAGTGCGCTACGCCCTCGGCTTCGCCGCTGCTGGCTATTGCATTCGGGTAATTACTGACCGGCATTCCGCTAAACGTCAATGTGTACTGACCGTTTTGCCCACACTGGCTGATGGATGCATTAATCGTCTCGCGACCTTCAGGGACAGGCGCGCCTAAGCTCACTTCATTGACATCTTTCTTGCTGACGGAGGCAAGATCAATCACCGGCCCGCCCTCTAATATGATCTTGCAAGCTGATGCTACCAACCTGGCGTATACATCCAACCTGATAGAATCTACTTCTTCTTCAGCCCATGCTGGTGAATTACCTATCAGCATTAGGGGAATAATCGTCGCGAGAACAATTTTCCTGGTTTGTATCATCCTGGATATCTCCCTCAAACAGGCGTGTGAAAACACAATGTTGCGGATATATCCCCTCAAGGAGGGGATATATTGATTACACCCGTTTGTGCAAATTACTGACGATAATATACGTTCAGCGTTACCACGGATTTGGTGAGACCGGCTGGCGTATTTTCACCATCAACTTCAGCCGTTTTCAGATAACCTGATTCAATCGGGAAACTAAAGCCCGTACTTGATTGTGCTTTAGTGCGTTCATCGTTATCAAGGTATATCTGGTTTCTGGATGGGTTAGTCAAATATACGTGGTCTGATATATGAGTAGGACGCGCATCTCGCAGGTAATGCGCAACAACTGTATTTGATGGTGCTTCAGTGTTCACAATACCGTTATCATACCCTGGCGGGATGTCAGCAATGAAGTTTAATTCAACTTCGTAGCCTGCCGGGCAATCTTTAATCATGAAATAGTCAGCCTGGTTTGCCAGTTCGCTACCTATACCGGTCTCTTTCACCTGTGCAACGGTCACGGTACGCAGATCGATATTCGCATTACCGTTCTCACCAATGGTGCAACCTTTTTCGATGATTTCACCGTTAATGGTGATGGTGTCGCTTGCCATAACATGACCAGAAATCAGTGCGGCCATTACGGATGCTGCTAAAAGTACCTTTTTCATTTAAAACTCCATTTTTTCATGTCAAAAACATGGTACTAACGATGCAAAAAGATATTTATCTTTCTCGTAAATATATTGATGCAGATAATAAATAGTAAATCTGCAACTAAAAGATTGTAGCCATGGAGATTCATACAATAAAATTGTTTAACCAAATATATCGCGCACAGCAATTAGGTAAAAAGAAATAATATTCACCGTGAAAAGGAATTTGGCTTTTTTCTGAGTTGATACCACAAGAAAACAAGGCTATGTAGATGATATGTTTATTAATCGATGTAATATGAACGCTTTTAAGAACATATCAGAAAGTTGTTTTTAAGAATATATTTAGATTCTGGCCCTGTAGGTCTTTGTTCTTGATAATGAGATTACAGGTAAAAGTAGGATAGCTTCGTACTTTTTGTCCTTCTTTTCTCTTCGGGCTAAGATCCGGAAAAACGATTCATTAAGCTATGTATTCTCTCGACTAATACGAAACAAGGCCATCGCATTTTATTACGATGGTCTTAATCAAGACATTCATTACGCGTAAAATTTCAATCTTTTCGCCAGTAAATCGACAAACCCCTGGCGATCAACATCGACCATCACCTTCGCGTTCGGTTTATTCCCCGTCAGGAAGTAGTAATCTACGACCGTCATGCCCTGCGTGTATTTCCCCTGCGTTTCCACGCCAACCCATCGTTCTACGGTGGTGAACAATTCGGGTTGGAGAAGCCAGGCGATGGTACACGGGTCATGCAATGGCGCGCCGATAAAGCCCCATTTTTCGTCTTTGTGGTATTCGAGGAAGAAATCCAGTAATTCGGCCACGATGGTGGAAATCGGGTTGCCGATAGCGCGGAAGCGCTCGGTGTCTTCATGATAAATCTGCGCTTTGTGCGTGACGTCCAGCCCGGCCATGACAATAGGGATCCCAGACTGGAAGACGATTTCTGCGGCTTCCGGGTCAACGTAGATGTTGAACTCGGCGGCAGGTGTCCAGTTACCGAGCGCCATTGCACCGCCCATGATCACAATTTGCGCGATTTTATCGTGCAGTTCCGGGTGGCTATTAAGCAACAGGGCGACGTTGGTTTGTGGTCCGGTTGATACAAGCGTCACCGGTTCGTGGCTTTCGCGCAGTGTTTTTGCCATCAGTTCGACGGCGTTACAGTTAAGCGGTGCGAATGAGGGTTCCGGCAGAGCCGGGCCGTCAAGACCGCTTTCGCCGTGAACGTTGTCGGCGATAATCAGTTCACGCATCAGCGGTTTTACCGCGCCGCCCGCCACTGGGATATCAGGGCGTTTCAGCAGCGTCAGCATTCTTAGCACGTTACGCAGGGTTTTCTCCGGCGTCTGGTTACCGGCAGAGGAGGTAATGGCTTTCACTTCAAGTTCGGGAGAGGCGAGTGCAAGAACAATGGCGATCGCGTCGTCATGACCGGGATCGCAATCAAGAATGATCGGCAGTGCCATAGCAATTCCTTGTTCGCGTGATTTTGCAACAAGGTTAAAGCTGACTAATGAAATGAACGAGAATAGAAATGCTAAAGCGTGATGTAACGCGCACTCTACCGAGTGCGCGCAGGAAGAATTAATGCAGAATTTTAGCGAGGAAGTCTTTGGCGCGGTCTGATTTCGGGTTGGCGAAGAAGGCCTCTTTTTCCGAGTCTTCAACAATTTTCCCTTCATCCATAAAGATAACCCGGTTAGCCACTTTACGCGCGAAGCCCATTTCATGAGTCACCACCATCATGGTCATGCCTTCATTGGCCAGTTCAACCATAACGTCCAGTACTTCGTTGATCATTTCAGGATCAAGTGCCGATGTGGGTTCGTCAAACAGCATGGCGATAGGGTCCATACACAGCGCGCGGGCGATAGCAACACGCTGCTGCTGACCACCGGAGAGCTGCGCCGGAAACTTATTGGCATGGGCTGATAACCCTACGCGTTCGAGCAACTTTTGCGCTTTTTCTCGAGCGGGCGCTTTATCGCGTTTGAGCACTTTTACCTGGGCCAGAGTCAGGTTCTCAATGATCGACAGATGGGGGAACAGTTCAAAGTGCTGGAACACCATGCCGACGCGGGAACGTAGTTTTGCCAGATCGGTTTTTTTATCATTCACAACGGTACCATCAACGGTGATGATACCCTGCTGCACAGGCTCCAGCCCGTTTACCGTTTTAATTAGCGTTGATTTACCGGAACCTGACGGGCCGCAGACCACCACCACTTCACCTTTTTTCACTTCTGTGGAGCAGTCGGTCAGCACCTGAAAGTGACCATACCATTTAGAAACATTTTTCAGGGTAATCATTAAACTGTCCTTTTCTTCAAATAGCTGACCAACAACGATGCGCTCAGACTGAATACAAAATAGACGGCGCCAGCAAACAGGATCATCTCAACCTGAGTGCCGTCACGCTCGCCAATGGTGGAGGCGGTGCGGAAGAAGTCTGCCAGACTCAATACGTAGACCAGGGAGGTGTCCTGGAACAGTACGATGCCCTGGGTAAGCAGCAGCGGAACCATGGCGCGAAATGCCTGTGGCAATATGATGAGCTTCATCGATTGCCAGTGGGTCATCCCCAGTGCCAGCGCAGCGCTGGATTGCCCGCGGGAAATACTCTGGATCCCTGCGCGGATAATCTCCGAGTAGTAGGCGGCTTCAAACATCGAAAACGCGACCATTGCTGAGATCAGACGAATATCGGTTTTCGGTGACAGACCCAGCACGTTTTGCAGGAAGCCAGGCACGATCAGATAGAACCACAGCAGCACCATCACCAGCGGAATGGAACGGAATACGTTAACGTATATTTTCGCAAACCAGGCAATTGGCGCGAAGCTGGACAGACGCATGACCGCCAGGATGGTTCCCCAGACGATACCGATGATGACCGCCGTAACGGTAATTTTCAGCGTGATGAGCAGCCCATCCAACAGATACGGCAGGGAAGGGACAATCGAGCTCCAGTCAAAATCGTACATTATTTGCCTCCTATGTTGCCAGGCAGGCGGATTTTACGTTCGACAAGATTCATCACCAGCATAATAAAGGCGTTAATCAGTACATAGGCCAGGGTAATGGCCGTAAACGATTCCCATGCGTGGGCTGAGTAATCCAGCAGTTTTCCTGCCTGTGCCGCCATATCGACCAGACCGATGGTCGAGGCGATGGCTGAGTTTTTCACCAGGTTCATCATCTCTGAAGTCATCGGCGGGACGATCACGCGGTAGGCGTTAGGCAGCAGAACATAGCGGTATGCCTGTGGCAGAGTCAGACCCATCGCCAGTGCTGCATTTTTCTGCCCGCGAGGCAGAGACTGAATCGCAGCACGAACCTGTTCACAGACGCGAGCGGCAGTAAACAGCCCCAGACAGATCATCGATGAAAGGAAGAACTGAATATTGGGATCCAGTTCAGCCTTGAACCACATGCCGAGATTCTCCGGCAGCAATTCAGGGACCACCAGATACCAGGTGAAGAATTGTACAATCAGCGGAACGTTGCGAAACAGTTCAACATACAGCGTGCCGAGCCCGGCAAGGAAGCGGTTGGGAACAGTACGTAAAATACCGAAGAGAGAACCCACCAGGAAAGCGATAATCCAGGCAGTGATAGATAACGCGACCGTAACCTGGAAACCACTCCAGAGCCAGCCGAGATAGGTGGTGTTGCCGAACGGGGCTTGTTGTAAAAAAATGCCCCAGTTCCAGTCTATAGACATAAATCTACTCCAGAAAAAAAAGGGTAGCAGCGCTACCCTCGAAGATTGTTATCCAGCGTTTTTCGGTTTTCGAGCCTGATGGGGAACGACCATCAGGCTTATAGTCTGTCCGTGCTGAAAAACAATCGAGAGGGCAAGGTAAACTCGCCCCATTTATTTTAGTTAGTTAAGTGCTTTGTCATTCGGTTCTTTGAACAGGGCTTTCATCTCGTTTGACAGCTCGAAATTCATGTTCAGGTTTTTCGGTGGAATTGGGTTTTTAAACCACTTATCAAACCATTTTTCTGCTTCACCGGAGGTCTGAGCCTGAGCGATGGTGTCATCCATCAGCTTCTTGAATGCGACGTCGTCTTTACGCAGCATACAGCCGTAAGCTTCCTGAGATTGCGGCTTACCGACGATCTCCCAGTTGTCCGGTTTCTTCGCTTTCGCGCGCTCGCCAGCCAGCAGTGCGTCATCCATCATAAAGGCAACGGCGCGACCGCTTTCCAGGGTACGGAAAGAGTCACCGTGGTCTTTCGCGCTGATGATGCGCATATCCATTTTTTGTTCTTCGTTCAGCTTGTGCAGCAGCACTTCAGAGGTAGTACCGGAAGTGACGACCACGGCTTTGCCTTTCAGATCCGGGAAGTCTTTAATATCGCCGCCTTTTTTCGCCAGCAGACGCGTGCCTACAACGAAAATGGTGTCAGAGAAAGCAGCTTGCTTCTGGCGTTCAACGTTGTTGGTGGTGGAGCCACATTCAAAGTCGAAGGTCCCGTTTTGCAGCAGGGGAATACGGTTTTGCGAGGTAATCGGAATCAGTTTTACCTGCAGGTCAGGCTTGTTCAGCTTTTTCTTCACGGCTTCAACGATCGCGTTGGAGTAATCCTGTGAATAACCGACCACTTTTTGCTGATTATCGTAGTAAGAAAACGGAACCGATGATTCACGGTGCCCGACGACGATCACGCCATTTTTTGCGATCTTGTCCAGCGTGCTGCCTGCTGCGGGCGCTGCGTCTTCTGCATGCGCCAGACCGGCGGACATTCCCATAACCAGCATGGCAGTGGCGAGCTTACGTAATTGCATATCCAACTCCTTTATCGTCTGCGCCAGGGACGCATTGATACCCATTGTGATGTTGTTATTGTTTGCAACTTAAATGTGCAGTCTTGTGTGTGTTTGTTAACATTTAGTTTGGATGAATGTAAAGAATTTGCTGTGTTATTGTTTATTTTTGCGAAGTGCGCCGCACCGTTTAGGGGCAAAAATATCTTGTTGCACTTTTTAGGTGCTACCAGTGATCCGCTTTGGTGCGACCAGGTTGCACATTCATCCAAATTGCTATTGTGTTATTTAACAAAGCAATTGACGTGCCAGAATGGGAAGTTCGGTGGGTTTCGATGCAGCATAGTATTTAGCTTATCCGGCCTACAGTGAGGTTGTAAGCCGGATAAAGTGTTATCGCACCGTCATCCGACGGTACAGTCGCTTTACTTACGACGTTGACGCAGACTCATCAACACTGCGCCAAAACCAAGCAGTGCGGTGATAAGCCACAGCGGCCAGTTGCCGGTACGGGCATAAGGTGTGAGACCCGTTGTCGGCGTGACGCTGGTGGTCAGTACCTGGCGGGTAAACTGCGGGATCATGGCCTGCACGTCACCCTGCGGACCAATCACCGCGGTAATCCCGTTATTGGTGCTACGCAGTAGCGGACGCGCCAGCTCCAGGGAACGCATACGTGCCATCTGGAAGTGCTGCCACGGGCCGATGGATTTACCAAACCAGGCATCATTGGAGATGGTCAGCAAGTAGTCCGTATCTGGACGGAAGTTATCGCGTACCTGTTCGCCAAGGATAATTTCGTAGCAGATTGCCGCAGTCAGTTTAAAACCGTGTGCGTGCAGCTGTGGCTGGATATACGGGCCACGGCTAAACGAGGACATTGGCAGGTCAAAGAACGGCGCTAACGGGCGCAGAATCGATTCCAGCGGAACAAATTCACCAAACGGTACCAGATGGTTCTTGTTGTAGCGATTTGTGGAATCGTAGCTGTACGGACTGTCTTTACCCAACGTGATGATGGTGTTGTAGGTATCGTAACGATTCTGTTTGTTGAGGCGAGCGTCAACAATCCCGGTGATTAAGGTACTGTTTTTGGATTTTAACAGGTCATCCATCATGCTGAGGAAACGCTGCTGATTGATTTCCAGATCCGGGATGGCGGACTCCGGCCAGATAATCAGCTGTGATTTACCCATCTCGGGCTGGGTAGCATCGAGATAAATCTTCAGCGTGTTGAGGAGTTGGCCCTCATCCCACTTCAGTGACTGCGGAATGTCGCCCTGTACCATGGAAACCTGGGTGGTTTTTTCCGGTTCGAGGGTATACCACTGAATGTAGCGTAGCGGGAAGGGCAGGGCGAAAAGCACGACGGCCGCCACCAGCGGACGCCAGTTACGCGTGACTAACGCCAGTACCAGCAGACCGCTGACCATCATCAGCAGGAAGTTAATCGCCTCAACGCCCATTACCGGTGCCAGCCCTTTCAACGGGCCATCAATCTGACTGTAGCCAAACTGCAGCCACGGGAAGCCGGTCAGCACCCAACCGCGCAGAAATTCGGTTATCTGCCAGACAACCGGTGCGGCGATCGCCACCCGTAGCCAGGTGGTTTTCGGCCACAATCGCGACAAAATACCGGCAAACAGACCGGTGTAGAGCGAGAGGTACGCGGCAAGCAGTACCACGAGGAAAACGTTAACCGGTCCCGGCATACCGCCAAATTGCGCGATGCTGACGTAGACCCAGTTGATGCCGGAGCCAAAAAGCCCCATTCCCCAGAAATAGCCAATAGCGGCAGACTGGAGTGGGCGGCGGTTGAGGGTGAGAGCCTGCAGGCCCATCAGCGAAACAATCGCTGCAGGCCAGATGTCATACGGAGAGAAAGCCAGCGTCCCGCAGGCACCGAATAATAACGCCAGCAGCAGGCGAATGCGCTGGCGTTCAATTAATGGGGCAAATGCCATGTAGTCTTTGATCCAGTATCGGGTTTATTCGTCCAGTTTGGGCTGGGGTGAGTCGTCCGGAATTCTGACATGAACCTGAATAATACGACGGCTGTCGGCCATTGCTACTTTGAACTGGTAACCATCGATGTCGATAGTCTCACCGCGAGCGGGCAGATGACCAAAGGCCTGCATGACCAGCCCGCCAATGGTATCCACTTCTTCGTCGCTAAAGTGGGTGCCAAAGGCTTCGTTGAAGTCTTCAATTGGCGCGAGCGCTCGGATAGTCCATGTATGGCGACTGAGCTGACGGAAATCAATATCGTCTTCTTCGTCGTACTCATCTTCGATTTCACCGACGATCAGTTCAAGGATGTCTTCAATAGTCACCAGACCAGACACTCCGCCGAATTCGTCGATGACGATAGCCATATGGTAACGCTGAGAACGGAACTCTTTCAGCATGCGGTCAACACGCTTGCTCTCAGGTACGACAACTGCCTGGCGTAACACTTTTTCCATGCTGAAGGCTTCGGAATCGCTGCGCATGAACGGCAGCAAGTCTTTGGCCATCAGAATCCCTTCAATGTGATCTTTGTCTTCGCTGATCACCGGGAAACGCGAGTGAGCAGACTCGATAATAACATCGAGGCATTCATCCAGGGTCTGGTTGCGTTTGAGGGTAATCATCTGGGAGCGGGGGATCATGATGTCGCGAACGCGTTGGTCCGCAATGTCCATCACCCCTTCGAGCATATCGCGCGTATCTTCATCGATAAGGTCGTTCTGCCCGGAATCACGGATCAGCTCCAACAGTTCGTCGCGGTTTTTAGGTTCACCGTGGAAAAGTTGGCTCAGTAACAGGGAAAAAAATCCCTTTTTGCTGTTTAAGGTGTCACTACTGTGTGAATTGTCGTCGCTCATGGCGTCGTATGGGTTCTCATGTTAGTTAATATTAAGCACGTCGAGCAAATACTCTGCGTCAGACGGCAACAACAACCGCCGGGCGTTAGCCCGGCAGCTTATTCTTTCTCGGCAATGTACGGATCCTCATAGCCCAGAGCAAGCATAATCTCTGTTTCAAGGGATTCCATCTCTTCCGCTTCGTCGTCTTCGATATGGTCGTAACCCAGCAAATGCAGGCTACCATGCACCACCATATGCGCCCAGTGGGCTTCCAGCGGTTTGCCTTGCTCCAGCGCTTCTTTTTCAACCACCTGGCGGCAGATGATCAGGTCACCCAGCAGCGGCAGCTCAATCCCCGGAGGCGCTTCAAACGGGAAGGAAAGCACGTTGGTAGACTTGTCCTTTCCGCGATAGGTCAGGTTCAGTTCGTGACTTTCGGCGTCATCAACCAGGCGAATAGTCACTTCTGATTCTTCCTGGAACTGCGGGATCACTGCATCCAGCCATGCCTGAAACTGACTCTCTTGCGGTAAGCCGGATTCATTTTCACATGCCAGCTGTAAATCGAGGATAACCTGACTCATTTTTGTTCCTGTTCCTGAGCTTCGCGTTTACGTTCCGCAGCCAGCTCGGCTTTTCGTTTTTGTTCTGCTTCTTCCCAGGCCTCATACGCCGTCACGATACGGGCAACTACCGGGTGGCGCACCACGTCTTCGCTATGGAAGAAATTAAAACTAATCTCGTCGACTTCAGCCAGCACTTCGATGGCATGACGCAGGCCGGATTTGGTGCTGCGCGGTAGGTCAATCTGGGTAATGTCGCCAGTGATAACGGCTTTGGAGTTAAAGCCGATACGAGTCAGGAACATTTTCATTTGTTCGATGGTGGTGTTCTGACTCTCATCAAGAATGATGAACGCATCGTTCAGCGTACGACCGCGCATATAAGCCAGTGGTGCGACCTCAATGACGTTACGCTCAATCAGCTTCTCTACTTTCTCGAAACCGAGCATTTCGAACAGAGCGTCATACAGCGGGCGTAAATACGGGTCGACTTTCTGGCTCAGATCGCCTGGCAGGAAACCCAGCTTTTCACCGGCTTCAACCGCCGGACGGGTCAGAAGAATACGGCGGATTTCCTGACGCTCAAGCGCATCTACCGCCGCGGCAACGGCAAGGTAAGTTTTACCCGTACCTGCAGGGCCAACGCCGAAGGTGATGTCGTGGTCAAGAATGTTGGCGATATACTGCGCCTGATTCGGCGTACGCGGTTTAATCACCCCGCGTTTGGTTTTGATGTTCACCGCTTTGCCAAACTCAGGCACGCTGTCTGCGCTCTGTTCAAGAACACGCGCTTCTTTGATCGCCAGGTGAATTTGTTCTGGCTCGATGTCCTGCGTCTGGCCGCGCATCGGGGCGGTATCAACGTAGAGACTGCGTAAAATATCTGCCGCAGCGGTGACGCAAATCGGACGACCGGTCAGTTTAAAGTGGTTATCGCGGCGGTTAATTTCGATGCCGAGGCGACGTTCCAGCTGTTTGATGTTGTCATCAAACGGACCGCAAAGACTCAACAAACGGGCGTTGTCTGCGGGTTCAAGGGTGATTTCTCGAGTGTCTATGTTCAAACCGTTCCTCTTATGCATGTATCGCCGGACGTTGAACATTCACCGGCATGTAAGGAAATTATTCACGCCACAGAGAAAAGGCGCAAGCATTGCGATAAATATGGGGATTGGGTAAGGAATTGCAAGGCCGCCTGTCATACTTCAGGCTGCAGATGCGTTGGCTTCGCTTGTTCACCCCAGTCACATAGTTATCTATGCTCCTGGGGATTCACGCTCTTGCCGCCTTTCTGCAGCTCGAATTATTCAGGGGGAGGTGATGCCTTAAGATTAAGGCTGATAAATACCTACGCCGAGATCGTTTTCTTTGCGGGTGCGTGCAATGACTGACTCAGGACTTTCTGCGATGCGCAGGCCCATTTCGTCTTCAGTGCGTACCACTTTACCGCGCAGAGAGTTGGTCCAGACGTCGGTAATTTCAACGTCTACGAACTTACCAATCATTTCCGGGGTGCCTTCAAAGTTCACCACACGGTTATTTTCGGTACGTCCAGACAGTTCCATAATGCTTTTACGCGACGTGCCTTCAACCAGAATACGCTGAGTCGTGCCGAGCATACGGCGACTCCAGGCCATCGCCTGCTGGTTGATACGTTCCTGCAGAATATACAGGCGCTGTTTTTTCTCTTCTTCCGGAACGTCGTCAACCATATCGGCTGCTGGTGTGCCAGGACGCGCAGAGAAGATAAAGCTGTAGCTCATGTCGAAATTGACGTCAGCAATCAGCTTCATGGTCTGCTCGAAATCTTGCGTGGTTTCACCAGGGAAGCCAACAATGAAGTCAGAGCTAATCTGGATGTCCGGGCGCGCGGCGCGCAGTTTACGGATGATCGCTTTATATTCCAGCGCGGTATGGGTACGGCCCATCAGGTTCAGGACGCGATCCGAACCACTCTGTACCGGCAGGTGCAGGAAGCTCACCAACTCCGGGGTGTCACGATAGACTTCAACGATATCATCGGTGAACTCGATCGGATGGCTGGTGGTAAAGCGAATGCGATCGATCCCGTCGATAGCGGCAACCAGACGCAGCAGGTCGGCAAACGAACCAATTGTGCCGTCGTAGTTCTCACCACGCCAGGCGTTGACGTTTTGCCCCAGCAGGTTCACTTCACGTACGCCCTGAGCTGCAAGCTGGGCGATTTCGAACAGAATGTCATCCGCCGGGCGGCTGACTTCTTCACCACGGGTGTACGGCACCACGCAGTAAGTACAATATTTATTACAGCCTTCCATGATGGATACAAACGCGCTTGGACCTTCAGCACGCGGTTCAGGCAGGCGGTCGAATTTTTCGATTTCCGGGAAGCTGATATCCACCACCGGGCTACGGGTGTTGCTGCCGCGCACTTTATTGATCATTTCCGGCAGACGGTGAAGCGTTTGTGGCCCAAAAATAATATCGACATAGTGTGCACGTTGACGAATGTGATCACCTTCCTGAGAGGCAACACAGCCACCGACACCAATAATAAGATCGGGATTTTTCTCTTTTAAGAGTTTCCAGCGACCTAACTGGTGGAAAACTTTTTCCTGAGCCTTCTCGCGGATTGAGCAGGTATTCAACAGCAACACATCCGCTTCTTCCGCCACGTCGGTCAGTTGATATCCGTGAGTGGCATCCAGCAGATCGGCCATCTTCGATGAATCGTATTCGTTCATCTGACAGCCCCAGGTTTTAATATGGAGTTTTTTGGTCATCGACTTGCTCTTGCGAAATTGTGGCTGAAATGCAGGGCGCATAGTGTACTGCTTTGGCGCGGTTGTGACCAGTATGACCGATGTCAGCCTCAAGGGGTAAAAAATCCTGTAAACTTACACAATACATGTAACAGGATGATTGACCATGACAAATCAACCAACGGAAATTGCCATTGTCGGCGGGGGGATGGTCGGCGGCGCGCTGGCGCTTGGACTGGCGCAGCATGGATTCTCGGTAACGGTTATTGAACATGCCGTTCCTGCGCCGTTCGTGGCTGACGGACAACCTGATGTGCGTATTTCGGCGATTAGCTCGGCATCTGTGTCGCTGTTGAAAGGGCTGGGCGTCTGGGATGCGGTACAGGGTATGCGCAGTCATCCTTATCGTCGCCTGGAAACCTGGGAGTGGGAAAACGCTCATGTGGTGTTTGATGCCGCTGAGCTTAAACTGCCATTGCTGGGCTATATGGTGGAAAACAACGTCCTGCAACAGGCGCTCTGGCAGGCGCTGGAAGCCCATCCAAAGGTGACTTTGCGCGTGCCGGCATCACTGATCTCGCTGCATCGCCATAATGACCGGCATGAGCTTGAGCTGGCAGGCGGTGAAAAGATCACTGTGAAGCTGGTGATCGGTGCCGATGGAGCGAATTCTCAGGTACGCCAAATGGCCGGAATTGGCATTCATGCCTGGCAGTATGCGCAATCCTGTATGTTGATAACCGTTAAATGCGAGAGCTCACCAGGAGACAGCACCTGGCAGCAGTTTACCCCTGACGGTCCTCGCGCGTTTTTACCGCTGTTCGATAACTGGGCTTCGCTGGTGTGGTATGACTCTCCGGCAAGGATCCGCCAGTTGCAGAGTCTCAGCATGCCGCAGCTACAGGCCGAGATCACCAAGCACTTTCCTGCACGGCTCGGACACGCTACACCAGTCGCAGCGGGCGCGTTTCCGCTTACTCGTCGCCATGCGTTGCAATATGTGCAGCCAGGTCTGGCGCTGGTGGGTGATGCCGCGCATACCATTCATCCGCTGGCGGGGCAGGGGGTTAATCTGGGATACCGCGACGTTGATGCCCTGATTGATGTGCTGGTTAATGCCCGTAGCTATGGGGAATCCTGGGCCAGTCAACAGGTGCTGAAACGCTACCAAAACCGTCGTATGACCGATAACTTCATTATGCAGAGTGGGATGGATCTGTTCTACGCCGGGTTTAGCAACAATCTGCAGCCGCTGCGTATTATGCGTAACCTCGGGTTAATGGCGGCAGAACGAGCCGGTGTGTTGAAGCGTCAGGCGCTGAAGTATGCGTTAGGGTTGTAGTGCGTATGCGGGCCTACGCAATTCGCCGTAGGCCCGATAAGCCTTTTGCCATACGATATTGAGAGCGCAGAAAAGCAAAAAGCTCGCCGAAGCGAGCTTTTTTAATATGGCTGGGGTACGAGGATTCGAACCTCGGAATGCTGGTATCAGAAACCAGAGCCTTACCGCTTGGCGATACCCCAACGGGTGCACCCACAAAGTGGACGACTTTTTGAAATTGGCTGGGGTACGAGGATTCGAACCTCGGAATGCTGGTATCAGAAACCAGAGCCTTACCGCTTGGCGATACCCCAACAATTTTTTGGATTTACCGAATTAAATCGATACGTCCTTAATATGGTGGCTACGACGGGATTCGAACCTGTGACCCCATCATTATGAGTGATGTGCTCTAACCAGCTGAGCTACGTAGCCATATATTATCATATTCTTCGATGGCTGGGGTACCTGGATTCGAACCAGGGAATGCCGGTATCAAAAACCGGTGCCTTACCGCTTGGCGATACCCCAATGACCGTCGCGGTGAACCGCTATATCGAAGAAAAAATGGCTGGGGTACCTGGATTCGAACCAGGGAATGCCGGTATCAAAAACCGGTGCCTTACCGCTTGGCGATACCCCATCCGTGCAACGCTTACGGGTGAATGGTGCGGGAGGCGAGACTTGAACTCGCACACCTTGCGGCGCCAGAACCTAAATCTGGTGCGTCTACCAATTTCGCCACTCCCGCAAAAAAGATGGTGGCTACGACGGGATTCGAACCTGTGACCCCATCATTATGAGTGATGTGCTCTAACCAGCTGAGCTACGTAGCCAT